>JAXHNG010000015.1:0-188543 GCA_034520805.1 Lysobacterales bacterium
GATATGTTCATGGTTCTTCTCCCGATCGAGCCGCGTCTAAGCGTGCGCTCACTCTCAGTCAGGATACCCCGAAACGAGCGCAAGTGTGATCGGGCAAGCAGGCGCCCACCGCGCACCGACCGAACCCCCGGCCATTAAAAAGGCCCGGACCGCAGCGCGATCCGGGCCTTTCTGGTGGTGGACCACCAACGCGCCAGTTGATCAGTCGAACAAGCGGCCCGAGTCGCGTTGGCGCCTAAGGCCCAGCAGGCCCATCAGGGCCAGCAATCCCGATCCGATGATCAGCCCGATGCGATCGAGCGTCGGGACCGGTGTGGCCGGCATTTCCGGCGCCGTGCCACGGCCAGCGACGTTGACTTGCGTGCTGCCGGCACCGCTGCCGTCGTCGAAGCCAAGCACCAGGCCTTGCTCGTAGTCGCCCGGGCTTTCCGGCGAGAAGGTGATGGTAAGCGTGCAGGACTCGCCGGGGTCGAGCGTGAACGGCGGCTCGGGGCAGTCACCCGAAATGCTGAAAGGCTCAGGCAGGCTGGTCCAGTCGTCTACCGTCACCGGCGCCGAACCGTCGTTGCTCAGGGTCACCTGGGCTTCGCCCGACTCGCCGGGTGCGACTTCGCCGAAGTCGATGTCGCCCGGGCTGACGCTTAGCTGGCCGCTCACGCCTTCGCCGGTCAGGCTGAATTGATTGTTGTCACTGTTCAGGCTGTCGGACTGAACGGTGACCGTCGTGTCGGCGCTGCCCGTACTCGTTGGCGAGAATGTCGCCGAAAGGTCACAGGAGGCGCCGGCGGGCACGCTGAACGGCAGGCTGGCGCCGCATCCGGAAAAGTCGAGCGAAAACGGCGCGGTGACGGCCGGATCGAAACCGGTGACCTCGAGAGCGTCGTCGCCCGTGTTGTCGATGGTGATAGTCTGCGCGCCGCTGGTCGTGTCCGTCACCACCGTACCGAAGTTCACGTTCGGGGCGACGTCGATGATCGGTGCGACGCCCGTACCGGTGAGCGCCACGCTGTAGTTTTCGGGGTCGGCGTCGGTGGCGATTTCGAGGCTGCCGGTGAAGTTGTCGCGGCTGCCCGGGGTGAAGGTCACGCCAATGCTGCAGCTCTCGCCCGGCGGGATTGGTGCGCCTGTGCAGTCGCTGCCGTCGGCGATGAACGTCGCGGTTCCCCGCACGCCCATAACCGTGGCAACCTCGCTGATATTGAGCTCGAAGTCACCCGTATTGCTGACTTCGAGATCGAGCGGATCGGATGTGGTCTGAACCCGCGTATCCGGAAAGTCCAGTCCTTCGGAATCGAGACTGACTTCCGGCGCGACCTGCAGCTCGAAGGCGCCCATGTCGGGGGCATTGCCCGCGACGCGGCTGAAGCCGTCGCCGCGCTGGTCGAAAGCCGGCAGGTCGGCGGCGGCCGGGTTGCCCGCGTCGAAGACCGGGCTGTCGACGGTGAAGGCACGCGTCTGCGACTGGCCGCCGTTGTCGGCCAGTGCCAGAAGACTCGGATCAGTGCCGTCGTCGATGAAGCTACCACCGAGGTCATTGACGGTGACATTCGGATCGACGAGACCGATCAGACTGTGATCGATATCGACTTCACCGCTGCTGGTTAGGTCGAAGGCACCCACACCCCTATTCTGCGGCGGTGGCGGGAGGGGGCCGCCCCCCGACACGCCGTGAAGGATGCTGTTGGTGATTCGCCGGGTACCACCGGCACCCAGTCTGACCATTGCGGGCGCTATCGGACCTTCACCGCGTTCGCCTTGCGGCTGCTCACCGCCCATCAAGGTGTTGTCTGTGATGGTTACATGCCGCAGTTCGGCATCGACGGTGCCGAAAGGCGGATCGATGGCTAGCGCGAAACTACCGACGAGGTTGTCGGTGATGGTGGTGTTGACGAGCTCGAACGAATCGCCGCCGTAGCCGTTGTTGAAATGCCCGGAGCCGATCGCTCCGAAATCGAACTCGCTGCCGTGAATCAGGCTGTCCCGGATGCTGACGCTCTGGTCGCCACCCGACAGGTCCAATGCCACCGCCAATGCTGCGCTGCCCGTCATCGCGTTGGAGAAACGCGAACCGACTAGTTCGAAGTCCAGGTCGCTGCCGAATCCATCGACCAGGAGGATCGGATCAGATCCAGCGTCGTTATTCAGGAACGAAGCGTTGCGGATACTTGCGGTACTGCTGCGACCAGTGCTGTATTCCAGTGCGCTGCCCCCGCTGCCACCGATGTTGCCGCTCATGTCGAGATTGTCGATGTCCAGGCTGCTGTCGCGATCCTGCAGGATCGCAAGCACGCCGTAGCCGCCGTAAACGCTGTCGTTCGAGTTATTGGTCGCGGTCAGCCCGTCGATCGTGACCGCGTGGCTGGTCTCGTTCGATCCGTCGAAGGTCGACTGCCGAATCAGGGCACCGGCACCGCCGCCGGCGGAACCGTTCTGGAAAACCGTATTCTCGATGGTGACGCTCAGGTCGCCGCCGTAGCTGGAGGACTGTTGTGCAAAGATCGCGCCGCCGGGGTAGGTCGCTGAGGTGCGGCAGTTGTCGAACTCACTGTTGCTGATGTTCAACGCCTGAACACCACCCGCTTGAGTCGTCCACTGGCTGCTGATCAGGCAGCCGCCGCCGTAGCCGAAATTGGTCACGCCGGCGCTTTCGCCACGAAAGTGTACGTTGTCGATGTCCAAAGAGGGGCTGTGGCTGAACAGCGGCGACTCGATACTGGTCGAGCCGTCCGTATGTCGCAATGTCAGGCCCGAGATTGCGACGCTGGCGGCCGACGAGCGCAGGGAAAGAACGTGCCCCTCCTGCTCGATGATGAGTTCTTGCGGTCCGGGACCCTGGATGGTCAGGCTGTTGTTCTCGACGAAAATAACGCTTGCCAGCGTGATCGTCTCTCCGGTCAGGCCCGCATCGAATACGATCGTGTTGCTGGCGTCACCGCTGGTATTGGCGTCGTCGATCGCCTGGCGCAGGCTGCCGGCGCCGCTGTCGTCGGTGTTGGTGACGGTGAATTCCGCCGCGGAAACGATCTGGCTGCTTCCAAGACCGAGCGCGACGGCAACGGCCAGGGTCAAAGGATGACGCTTGGGTGTCGACATGATGGGCTTATCCCCTCTTCTTGCGTTGTATGGTGTGTGAACATGGGGGATGCTTCGCCGAGCGGCGTTTCCCCTTTTTCTGGATAGCCCGATTGCCGGGTACCAACATAAGGTTACCATCGCCTTGAGCGTGACGTCTATCACATGAACATTCTTTTCTGCTGGGAACTGGGCGCGGGCTATGGTCATCTGCAGCCGATGCGGGCGCTGGCCGCGGCCATCCGGCGTCGTGGCGGCTCGGTCTCGGCCCTGGTGCCGGAAGCCCGATACGCCGATGCCCTGGCCGCCGACCTGTCCACGCCGTCTTCGGTCATACCGGAGTTTCTTGCGCCGCAAGATCTGCGCTCGCGCCCGGACGCCTGGCCGGAGATGCTCCTGGGGCTGGGATTTGGCGACCCGCAACAGATGGGGCCGCGAATCGACTGGTTCCTGGCCGAGATCGAACGCCGCTCGCCCGATGCCCTGGTTTGCGAGCATGCTCCGACTGCGTTGCTGGCCGCACGGATCGCCCGCGTGCCGGTCATGGCCATCGGTACCGGCTGGACGCTTCCCCCGGCGTTCGAGCCGATGCCAGCCTATCGGCCCACGCTGCAGATCGAAGAGGCCGAATTGCGGCGGCGCGAGACGCCGCTGGTCGATGCCGTCAATCCGCTGCTTTCGGAAAGGGGTGGCGCACCGCTCGAGGCAGCCGCCGATTGGCTGGATGTGGATTGCGCGATACTGAAAACCTGGCCCGAGCTGGACCACTACGGTGCGCGCGAGAGCGCGAACTACGTCGGGCCGATCTGGCACCGTCACCCCGGCCCGGCGCCGGAATGGCCCGAAGGCGAAGGGCAGCGCGTGTTCTGCTACCTCAAGGGCCACTGGCGGGGGCTACATTCCCTCATTTCGGGTTTCGCGCATCTGCCCGTGCGGGTGCTGGTCCACATCGACCGCGAACGCGAGCAAAGCTACGTGGCGCCGTCCAATGTGCGTGTATCGGCCGAGCCGCTGGATGTCGAGCAGGTGCTCGAACAGGCGGACTTCATCGTCAGTCACGGCGGGCACACGCTGACCTGCCAGGCGCTTCTGGCCGGTCTGCCGCAGTGGCTGCTGCCCCTGCATGCCGAGCAGGAAGTCACCGCCTGGCGGCTGCATCGCCTGGGCTGCGGACACCTCTACACCGGCAGCCTGGGTTCGGCACGCATGGCGCGCGTGATGCGACGCGTGTTGGCGGATGAAGCGCCCCGACAGGCTGCCAGGAGATGGGCCGCGGATTTTGGCGACTGGCGGCTGGACGCTGCCATCGAGACGGTGGTGGATCGACTCGCGGCGGTCGCTCGAGAGTGACCCGAACCCTACGTAGATACACACACCCGATTGCGGCCGTCGGCCTTGGCCTGGTATAGGGCTTCGTCGGCGCGTTGGAACAATGCCGCACCGTCTTCGCCCGGCCGGCACTGCGCGACGCCGAAACTGCCCGTCACGCTGATCCCATCGTGAAAACGCGTGTTGGCGATCAGTTTGCGGAAGGCTTCTGCGGCCATGCGTGCGGCATCCAGAACGGTATCAAGAAGCACCAGAAGGAACTCTTCGCCGCCCCAGCGTATTCCGATGTCCTGCCGGTTGAGGTGCTGCGTAATCAGGTGGCCAATGCGCTCAATCACGAGGTCGCCCATGGCGTGGCCGTGGTCATCGTTGATGGCCTTGAAGTGATCGATATCGAGCAGCGCAACGCTCAGGGGGCTTTTTTCTTCCTGCGCTCTGGCAATCGCCGCGTTCATCTCTTTCTCGCCCGATTTGTGGTTCAGCAACTCGGTCAGGCCGTCCGATTCGGCTTGCTCGCGAAGCCGGCGCATCAGGCGTACATGGGCGGTGACATCGCGCTGGATGGCCAGGTAATGCGTTACCTCGCCCTTTTCGTTTGTCACCGGTGAGGTTCGCCACTCGATGTGGAAGCGGCGCCCGTCCTTGCGATAGTTGATGGTGCGGCCTTCGAAATCCTGCCCGGCCTCCAGCGCAAGTCGCAGCCGATCCGTGACGCTGCGGTCGGTCTCCTCACCCTGGAGGATGGCGGGCGTGCGGCCGATGACTTCGTCCCGGCTCCACCCGGTCATATCGCAGAAGGCCGGATTGACGTAGACAATCCGTGGATGGTCGAGATTGTTGTCGGTGATCAGGATGGAGTCGTAGCTGGCTTCCAGCGCGGCTGCCGCCACACTGTGGATTTCGCCTTTACCGGGCAGTTGCCGTGAAACGTACTCGACGGAATTCGACGGCATCGGGTGTTCTCCCTCTCTATGCTTGATCGGAAAGTAGCAGGCTTTGAAGATAGCAGCAAACTCTGTGCACGCTCGAAGTACCCCATCAGGAAGGACGAGAAGAGAGCTCGGATGCCGCTTCAACGAGATCGGCCATTACGGCGCTTGCTGTGACCGCCACCCCGGCTCCGGGCCCATGAATTTCCAGCGGCGTTGCCGGATCGTCCGCCAACTGGATCGTGGCCAGGTTGCCGCTGCCGCTGAGCCGAGCCCATGGCGAACTGCGGTCCACACGAGCCGGACCGACGCTGGCGCCTGCCGGGCCGAACTGCGCCAGGTACACCCAGGTTTCGCCGCCGGCCCGGGCGGCCTGAAGCCGCCGCGACCAGACCCGATTCTGACTCTTGAGCGCCTGGATCACGTCGGTGCCGGGGCGTATTGACTCGGCCCACTGGTCGGCAACCACCGGCTCGCGCCCGACGGGGGTGTCCTCCAGCCCAGCCTCGCGCAGCATGATCGCAAGCTTGCGCGCGACGTCGCGGCCGGAAAGATCTTCGAGCGGATCGGGTTCGGTAAAACCGCGAACACGGGCATCGTCGACGGCGGCAGAAAGCGGCTTACCGGCGGCCATCTGCGAGAAGACATGGACCAGGGTGCCCGAGACGACTGCAGTCAGGCCGGTCGGAATGGCGCCGGCGCGCCGCAGGCGTCGGAGCGTGGACAGGATCGGCAGCCCGGCGCCCACGGTGGCGGAATAGCCCAGCGGTGCGCGTCCGGTTTTCGCGGCCTGCAGAATCGAGCGGTAGAGCGCCAGGTTGCTGGAGAAGCCGTGCTTGTTGGGTGTGACCACGCCGATGCCTGCGCGCAGCCACCCGGGGTAGTGCCCCGGCAGCTCGGGATCGGCGGTGCAGTCGACAATCACCGTCGGTTTGCCGTGGGCAACGATTGATGCGCCGAGCCGATCCAGGGTTTCCGGGCTGCGGGGGTGCTGTTGCGCCCGGCGCTCGTCCATGATCACGTGGGCGCTTCGATTGATACCCTCGCGGAACGCAAGCGCCGGCTGATCCGCAGACCGGCCGGTGTCGGCCAGGCGCGAGAGCAGGGCTGAACCCACCTGTCCGGTATGCCCGATGACGACAACTTCCACGGTCCGTGCCGGTGCTACGGGACGGCGGTGCCCAAGACTGCCCTGGAACTGCGTGAAAGCCGGTTCGCGTGTGCTGTGTATGCGCGTGGTGGTCATGCCCGTGCCTCCAGAAAATTGTGGTGAGTCGTGGTCTCGCGCCGAAATTTGCTGACGATGTGATCGAGCCTGTCCTGTTCGATCAAAAAGGCGTCGTGTCCCTGGGGTGCTTCCAGCCAGGCTGTCGATGCCCGGGGCATGGCCCTGGCCAGGGCCTGCTGGTCGCGTGGCGGATAGAGCAGGTCGGAGTGGATGCCGACGATCAGGGTGCGAATATCGACGCTCCTGAGCGCCTTGCGCCAGCCCCAGCGACCCCGACCGATATCGTGGCCATCCATGGCACCCATCAGCCGCCGGTAACTGACCGGATCGAAGCGTTCGCGCAGCGCGCGGCCGTGATGATCCAGCCAGCCCTGCGCCGTCCGGTCGCTGCCGGACTCCGGGCCGAAGCGATCGTCGAGGTTGTCCCAGTGCCGGTAGCTGAGCATGGCGATCATGCGCGCCAGGTCCATGTCGCCGTGTTCGGACAGGGCTCGCCGCTGGGCGTGATTGAGCGCGCAGGCCCAGGCTGTCTGGCGTGCCGGCGCGGCGATGGCCACGGCAGAGTCGACCCGCTCGGGATGACCGACGGCCCACTCCAGCACCTGCATGCCGCCCAGGGATCCGCCGATTACGAGTTTGAGGCGCCGGATGCCGAGCGCGTCGATCAGCAGGCGCTGCACCATCACCGTGTCGCGCACCGACACCTCTGGAAAGCGCTGTCCCCACGGGCGGATGCCGCGACGACGGTCGCGGGCCCGTGGTGCCGCCGCTGCCGCCCAGCACGTCGGCGGCAACGATGAAGTCGGTGTTGGGGTCCAGGCTGCGCCCGGGCCCGAGCAGGCCCGGCCACCAGCGGTCGACGTGTCGATCGCCGGTCAGGGCCGGGCAGACCAGTACCGCATTGCTCGCTCCGGCGTCGAGCCGGCCCCAGGTCCGGTAAGCGATCTCGAGACGATCCAGCCGCCCGCCGCCGGTCAGCGGCGGCGGGTCGTCGATGGTGATGACGCGGTCGACACCGGTCATGCCGCGGCTGCCAGTCCGGCCCGTTGGAAGGCACCGGCGAAGTCGTCGATGATGTCGTCGATATGCTCGATGCCGACCGACACCCGGATCAGCTCGTTGCTGACCCCCGCCGCGCGGCGTTCGTCCTCGCTCAATTGCTGGTGTGTCGTGCTGGCCGGGTGGATCACCAGGGTCTTGGCATCGCCTACATTGGCCACGTGGCTGGCCAGCTCGACGCTGTCGATAAAGCGCCGCCCGGCCTGCTCGCCGCCGCGGATGCCGAAGGTCAGTACCGCCCCGAAGCCGTGGGTCAGGTAGCGTCTGGCGCGTTCGTGGCTCGGGTGATCGGCCAGGCCCGGGTAGTTGACCCACTCGACGGCCGGCTGCTGCTGGAGCCATTCGGCCAGGGCCTGGGTGTTGTCGACGTGGCGCTGGACCCGCAGCGAGAGCGTTTCGAGCCCCTGCAGGAACAGGAAGCTGTTGAACGGGCTCAGGGCCGGGCCGAGATCGCGCAGGCCCTCGACGCGCGCGCGGATGGCAAAGGCGATATTGCCGAAGGGGCTGTCGGGCCCGAAGGCCTCCCAGAAGTTGAGGCCGTGGTAGCCCGGCGCCGGGTCGGTGAACAGCGGGAAGCGGCCGTTGCCCCAGTCGAAGGTACCGGCATCGACGATCACGCCCCCGATGGAGGTGCCGTGGCCGCCAATCCACTTGGTCGCCGACTCGACGACGATGTCGGCGCCGTGCTCAATCGGCCGGCACAGGTAGCCGCCGGCGCCGAATGTGTTGTCGATGATCAACGGCAGGCCCTCGCGCTTGGCCAGCGCCGAGAGCCCTTCGAAGTCGGGAATCCGGAAGCCGGGATTGCCGATGGTCTCGGCGTAGATCGCCCGGGTCTTGTCGTCGATCTGCGCGGCGAAGGCGGCCGGGTCGTCGTCGTCGACGAAGCGAACCTCGATGCCCAGCCGCGGCAGGGTGACCTTGAACTGGTTCCAGGTGCCGCCGTAGAGCGACGAGGCGGCCACGATGTTGTCGCCCGCCTGCGCCAGCGTGGTGATGGCGATCAGTTGGGCCGCCTGGCCCGAGCCCGTGGCGACGGCCGCAACCCCGCCCTCGAGCGCGGCGATGCGCTGCTCGAACACGTCGTTGGTCGGGTTCATGATGCGCGAGTAGATGTTGCCGAACTCTTCGAGGCCGAACAGGCGCGCGCCGTGGTCGGCATCGTCGAAGGTGTACGAGCTGGTCTGGTAGATCGGCACGGCGCGGGCGTTGGTGCCCGGCGCGGGTTCCTGCCCGGCGTGGACCTGCAGGGTTTCGAAGTGGTGTTGCTTGTCGTTGCTCATGGCCTGTCTCCTTAGGGTTTGCGGTGGATCCGGGTTGCCGCAGCGGAAGACAGGTGGGGGTTGGACAAAGAAAAACCCGCACCGGCCAGGCCGCTGCGGGTTTCTCGTGATTCGGTGGTCTTGCTAGGTCAGAACACAGCCGTACACGAGTCCGCAGCAGAAGCTGGCAGACACATGCACATGCACATCGCGCAGTTGAAGTGGTTGGCGGGTTTAGAACTCATGTTTCGCATTTAGACAGGTTTGGTCGGCGTTGTCAATACCATTGCAATCACGATCCAGTATACATATCATTAAATGTATGAAAACCATCACTATCAATGTATCCGAGCCGGTTTACGCGGAGTTCCGTTCCGCTTCGAAGTCACTTGGTCGGCCTACTTCCGAGCTGATTCGCGAAGCCATGGAGCTTTATCGAGAGGAACGGCTCCGGCCGAAACGCAGCCTCGAGCGCTTCCGGCCGCGCTCGGCGGGCCGCGTGCTGTCCGATCTGACGGCTGAAGACGATCTGCTCGAAGAAATGCTGGAAGATCGCGCGTGATCGGGCTGGACACCAGCTTTCTGGTTGGTCTGAGCATCCGCGAGCATCCCGCACATCCGGCGTGCTGGAGCCTGTTCGAAGACGAGATACGCGGACGGGAGGGCAGCGCGGCCTTGTGCTCGCAAGTTCTGGCCGAGTTCGTTCATGTGGTGACCGACCCGCGTCGTTTCGAGCGGCCCTTGTCCATGGAGGAGGCCCTGGAGATCACCCAGCAGTGGTGGCACGCGGCCGAGTGCATGCCCGTGGCCTCATCCGAACGGGCCGTTGCTGTCTTTCTCGACTGGATGGGGCAGTATCATCTGGGCCGAAAACGCGTGCTCGATACCCTGCTTGCGGCCAGCTACCACTGCGCAGGTGTCGTGCGGATTGCCAGCACTAACTGGCGCGACTTTGCCGTATTCGACGTATTCGAGCCGGTCAGTCTGGGCTGATCAACGCCGTCTAATTAGAAGGCAATCACTTTCCAGTCGGCAACAATGACTCCGTCCGGGTACCACAAACAGTACCGATAGGTTGGTCTGTCAACAGGTGCTATACTCGGCTGCGTCAGCCATCGTCCATTTGCCCCATGAACACGAAATTTTCCGAAGACGTCATCCCGCTGTCCGATCTCAAGATCAATCCGGGCCGGGTCATCAAGCAGGTCAGCCAGGCCCATCGTCCGGCCCTGCTTACCAGCCGTGGCCGAGGCGTGGCCGTAATGCAGAGCCTGCGGGACTTCGAATCCGGCCAGGAAGAGCAGCAATTCATGCGGGCCGTGGTTGCCGGTCTGAGCGATCTGGAATCCGGCCGCAGCGTATCGCTGAGCGAAGCTCGAGAGCGTCTGGGGTTGTAGCTGCGTGCCGAAAGTCGCAGTTGAGTTAGCCGAGTCTGCGGTCAGGGATCTTGAGGGGATTCGGGACTGGTTTGCCGAGGAGCATGCGCCAGAAGTCGGCGAACGCCTGGTAAGGGAAATCCTCGACCAAGCCGAGTCGCTGGCCATCCATCCGGACATGGGACGCGTGGTGCCCGAGTTCGACCAGATTTGGCTACGTGAGTTGATTCACCCGCCCTTCCGGATTGTTTACAAGCGTGAAAGCGACTGTGTGCGCATCGTGCGCGTATGGCGTAGCGAGCAACTTCTGAAGCTTTCCGGGGATTCATGATTGCGCGCGCTCAACGAAGCCGAAACCTGCGCCGAGCTGATCGCTCCACCCCTGAATGCCGCCGGCTGAGCCTGGTGACCATAAAGTGGCCAAAACGGCCAATTTATGGTTCCCCAACCAAAAGTAGGTCCCAAACCATAACCTGTCCGGCGTTTCTAGCATAATTTGTCCGAAAGGTGATCTGGCGCAATCGAGGGAGCGTGAGTTCGGGATACTGCGGCAGGCGGCAAGCCCGCGCCCCCGCATGCCGGGGGCGCGGAAGTTTTGCAGAGTATCAGGATGGCTCGTTATTCCACGACTTGCTTCCTTGATGTGTCCACAGGTAAAGGATAGGCAACACCAGCAACGTCAGCAGGGTCGATGACACGATCCCGCCGATGACGACCGTGGCGAGCGGTCGCTGCACTTCCGCGCCGGTGCCGGTGTTGAGGGCCATGGGCACAAAGCCGAGACTGGCGACCAGGGCTGTCATCAACACTGGGCGCAAGCGCGTCATGGCGCCTTCCACCACGGCTTCGAACAGATCGCCGGTGCGCTGCCACAGGTCTCGGATGAACGCGACCATCACCAAGCCGTTGAGCACGGCAATGCCGGACAGGGCAATGAAGCCTACCGCCGCAGAGATCGACAGCGGCATGCCGCGAAGCCACAGCGATACCACGCCGCCGGTCAGCGCCAGCGGCACCCCGGTGAAAATGATCAAGGCGTCGCGCATCGAGCCCAGGGCCAGGAGCAGCATGCCGACGATGATCGCCAGGGTCACCGGCACCACCACGGCCAGGCGCTGTCCGGCAGATTCCATCTGCTCGAACGTTCCGCCGTAATCGAGCCAGTAGCCGGCCGGCAGGTCGACCTCGTCGGCGATCCGCTGGCGCGCATCTTCGACGAAGCCGCCGAGATCCCGGCCACGAACATTGGCCATGACGACGACGCGACGCTTGCCGTTTTCGCGGCTGATCTGAGCCGGCGCCGGACTGAGTTCGACCCGCGCGACCTCGCCGAGCGGTACGTAGCCGCCGTCGGGCAGCGGCACCGGGAGATCCCCCAGGCCGTCGGGATCACGCCGCCAGTCCTCAGGCAGGCGCACCATCAGCTTGAAGCGCCGGTCACCCTCGTAGATCAGGCCGGCCTGCCTGCCGCCGATACCTGTCGCCACCAGGTCCTGGAGATTCTCGACATTCAGACCGTAGCGCGAGAGCGCCTCGCGATCGGGCACCACGGCCAGCATGGGCAGGCCGCTGACCTGCTCGACCCGGCCGTCGGCGGCACCTTCGATCTGCCGCACCTCGGCCAGAATGTCGTTGGCCGTCGCCAGTAGCTGGTCGAGATCGTCGCCGAAAACCTTGATTGCCAGGTCGGCGCGCACGCCGGAAATGAGCGAGTTGAATCGCATCTCGATGGGCTGGGTAAACTCGTAGTTGTTTCCCGGCAGCTGTGTGATCGCCGCTTCGAGTTCGGCGACGAGTTCGGCCTTGGATTTGTTCGGGTCCGGCCACTGCGCTCGCGGCCTGAGCATGACGAAATTGTCGGCCACCCCCGGCGGCATGGGGTCGGTGGCGACCTCGGGCGTGCCGCTGCGCGCGAACACCTTGTCGACCTCGGGAAAGGCCTGCAGCCGCGCTTCGATTTGCTTTTGCATCTCGATGGCCTGCTCCAGGCCGGTACCCGGAATACGCAACGAGTGAAGCGCGATGTCGCCCTCGTCGAGCTGGGGGATGAACTCCCGACCCATGCCGGAGGCCAGCCAGATTGAGGACAGCACCAGGCCGACCGCCGCAGCGAGCACGACCGCGCGCCAGCGCAGGGCCCATCCGAGCACGGGGCGGTAGACGGACTTCAGGCCGTGGATCAGGGGGTTCTCCCTTTCCTTCACCGGCCTGCGCATGAACACGGCCACGGCCGCCGGGACAAAGGTCAGGCACAACACCATGGCCGCGATCAGGGCCATGACCACGGTGGCCGCCATGGGGTGGAACATCTTGCCTTCGACCCCGGTCAGCGTGAAGATCGGGATATAGACCAGCGTGATGATGGCCACGCCGAACAGGCTCGGGCGAATGACCTCGGTCGTCGCCTCGTAGACGACCTGCAGGCGTTCGCGCAGCGGCAAGGTTGCGCCCACATCACGCTGCGCATGGCTCAGCCGCCGCACGCAGTTTTCAACGATGATCACCGCGCCGTCGACGATCAAGCCGAAGTCGAGCGCACCCAGGCTCATCAGATTGGCCGACACGCCGGCCTGCACCATTCCGGTCAGGGTGGCCAGCATTGCCAGGGGGATGACCGCGGCGGTGATCAGGGCCGCGCGAACGTTGCCCAGCAGCAGGAACAGCACGACGACGACCAGCAGGGCGCCTTCGAGCAGGTTCGTGCGCACCGTGGCGATGGTCTTGTCGACCAGAGTCGTCCGGTCATAGACGGCTTCGACCCTGATCCCGTCCGGCAGCGAAGGCTTGACCGATTCGAGCCGCTCGGCGACATCGCGGGCGACGACCCGGGAGTTCTCGCCCTTGAGCATCATCACGTTGCCCAGCACGGTCTCCTTGCCGTCGCGCGTGGCCGCGCCGGTCCGCAATTCCCGGCCGATGGCCACATCGGCTACGTCCGTGACGCGAATCGGAACACTGCCATGGCGAGCCACGACCACCTGCCCGATCTCTCTGATGGTCTTGAGCTGGCCGGGTGAGCGGACGAGTAGACGTTGGCCGTTGCGCTCGATAAAGCCGGCGCCGCGATTGCTATTGTTGCGCTCCAGGGCGGAGACCACCTGGTCGAGCGTGACGCCGTGTTGCAGCAGGCGCTCCGGATCCGGGGTGACGTGATACTGCTTGTCGAAGCCGCCGATGGTGTTGACCTCGACCACGCCGGGCACCTGGGCGAGCTGCGGACGGATGATCCAGTCCTGTACCTCCCGTAACGCCATGGCATCCCAGGGCGAGCCGTCCGACCTGGTCGCGCCCGGTTCGGCTTCGACCGTGTACATGAAGATCTCGCCGAGCCCTGTGGCGATGGGCCCCATCACCGGCTCCAGGCCGGCCGGCAGGACACCCTTGATCCCACTCAGCCGCTCGTCGATCAGGTTGCGCGCGAAGTAGATGTCGGTGCCTTCCTCGAAGACCACGGTGACCTGCGAGAGGCCGTAACGCGACAGCGAGCGCGTGTAGGCCAGGTTGGGCAGGCCGTAAAGCGCGGTCTCGACCGGGAAGGTGATGCGCTGTTCGGCCTCCAGCGGTGAGTAGCCCGGCGCCTCGGTATTGATCTGCACCTGGACATTGGTGATGTCCGGCACTGCGTCGATCGGCAGGTGCCGATAGCTCCACACGCCCAGGCCGATAACGCCCAGCACCAGGCAGAGGATCAGAACGCGTCGCTCGATCGAGAAACGCACGATGGAATCGATCATGACCGTCTCCTCAGTGGTGGTGACCCGCGCCCGACTTCTCGAGATCGGCCTTGATCAGATAGCTGTTCTCGACCGCGTAGTCGTCGCCGGCCGACAGGCCGGAAAGCACCTCGGAATGACGATCGTCCCGACGGCCCAGCTCGACCGGGCGCGGCTCGAAGCGGTCGTCGTGCCGGACGAACACCACGCTGCGGCCGTCCATTTGCTGAAGCGCGCGATTGTCGATGGCCAGCGGCACCTCGACACGCTCGACGAGCACCCGGGCACCGATCCGGTCGCCCGGCAGCCAGGCCTGATCGACGTTGTCTACGCGAGCCCTGGCGATCGCGAAAGGTTCGCCGTTGCGGGCCGCCAGAATGTGCTCGATGGCGGTCTCGGTCGCTCGTATCCCGCTTTCGATGCGCACGGGCTGATCGGCTGCAAGCTCCCCGCGCTGGCCGGGAAAGACCTTCAGTTCAGCCCAAAGCGACCGGCTATCGACGATCACGAACAACGGCTGGTCGCCGGCCACTTCACCCGGGTTGGCGTGACGGTGTTGCACGACGCCGTCGATGGGTGCTCGCAATGGATAGTCCTGCAGGCTCTCGTTGGATTCGATCGTGGCGAGTGTCTGCCCGCGCTCGACGACATCGCCAACGGTGACGGCTACGGTCGTCACCACGCCGGGGAAGCGCGCACGAACCTCGGCCTGCCCCTCGGGAGATGCGACGAGCTCGCCGAACACGCGAACCCGCCGTTCGATCGTGGCGCTGCCGGCCGGGCGCACGGAAATCCCCGAGGCCTCGGCCATCTCGGGCGAGATACGGACGTGGGCCGCTTCTTCCTCGTGTGCATCGTGGTCGTCATGCGGTTCACCTTGGGCGAAGACAGCCACGGGCAGCACGAAGGCTGTAGCGATACAAAGGGTGAATAGAAAATGCTTGTTCATGATGTCGGAATCCGGATGGTTCAGGGTTGGACCCGTTCCCGGCCCTCGGCCAGGGACTGGGCGGTGAGCCGTTCGATGAGCGCCTGGTTGAGCAGCGCCTCTGCGGCCGCATCCGCCAGGGCCCGCCGGGCCTCGAGCAGTTCGCGCTGGGCCGCAGTCCAGTCCAGGTAGCTGTAGCGCCCACGCTCGTAGGCCAGTCGCGTCTGCTCCAGCGCCTCGGTCAGGGCCGGTATGACCTCTGACTGAAGCGTATCGACCGCTTCTCTCGCCTGGGCGTGTGCTTGCCAGGCACCGTGAACACGAGCGCGCAGGCGGGTGACGGCCGAGCGCTCTTCCGCTGTGACCATCTCTCGCGCCGCACGAGCCGAGGCCAGATTGCCGCGATTGCGCGAGCCGGCGAAAAGCGGAATTGAAAAACCGGCTGTCAGGGCCGTGTCACCCCGCGCGCGGTGGTGGCGGGCACCCACATGCCAACGAATGTCGGCGCTCGAGCGGCTCTGAGCCAGGGCAAGTTCGGCATCGCGTACGCGCGCCGTGCTGGCGAATCGCTCGATGGCCGGGGTGGACTCGATGCGGCGATCGAGGGCCTCGAAGTCACCGACGGGGGCGCTTCGATAGAGGTCCCCGGCGAGGCGCCCGAAGGCCGGCCGGGGCTCGCCCCAGAACGCCGAGATCTCGGCCAGGCGACCGGCATGTTCGGCCCGGATGGCCGCAACCCCAAGCCGCGAGCGGGCCAGCGCGGCCTCGGCTCGCAGTCGCTCGGCGCTTGGGGCGGCACCGCGATCGACGCGCTCGGTAACCAACGCGAGATTGGTTTCGGCCAGTGCCACGGCATCGAGCTCGATTGTGAGCTTTTCCTGCAGCGCCAGGGTGCTGATGAAGCGCTGCGTGACCTCGCCGAGGACATCCAGCGCACGGGCCTGTTCTTCCGCGTCGAGCTGTTCCAAACGTGAGTCGACCACCCGCGTGCGATTGCGCCGCTTGTCACCGAGCTCGATGACCGAAGACAGCGAAACGGCCAGTTCCAGTTCGTCGAGACCCGAAAAATCGCCCGTGCCGAGGAGATTCTCCGCCTCCACGCCGAGTGCGAAGCCCGGCGCCCGATCGGCCAGCTGCCGGCGTCCGGCAAGCACCTCCTCGCGCCAATCGAAAACGCGCAGCTCCGGGTTGTGTTCGAGCGTTCGCTCAAGTGCCTCGGGCAGCGTCAGGGCATTGTCGGCCCATGCCGCCGGGGCGAGCCCGTATACGAGTGCCGCGGCAAAAATGATTGCAGTTGGCCAGCGCATGCGCCGGCGTTGAGTGCCCCGCGACGGGGCGAAATCCTGATCGATCATGGTTGTGCAGATCCTGCTGGGGTGGAACGATCGCGCGAGTGAACCCGCGCGCGAAAACAAGGCAGGATCAGGCGATTGGTGGTCTGTGAATCGCGGCGTCCAAGTGGGAAGGGGATCGATTGAATCGCGCCACCAGCCAGACCGATAGCGGTCGTTCGTGAAACAAGAACAGATCAGGCAGGACGCTGAGATGCGTGCCCTGGCAGCAGCAGCAATGATCGCATTGGCCCGCTTCTGGAGCGCTCCCGCAATCGTCGGGCTCGACTTTCTCGCAATCGGCTCCGAGCAGCGGCTCGACGTCGATGAACAGGTTGGCATGGTGCGGATCGGCCACATCTACTGCCATCTCGCCGCGTGTCCCAGCGCCGAGTTCGGGAATGCCCAGAAGGGTCTGCAACAGGATGGCCGCTGCCAGGAGAGCCAGCAGCTGTCGCTTCCTGTCGTAGGCATTGAGAGGGTTCATGGATCGGCGCGGTGAACTAAGTTTCGTGCTGGTCCATGCGCTCGCCACTGCTCCCACGCGTCAGTAAGCACCTGCCAGGCAGAGTGAAGGAACAGCGCGGCGATTGCGACGCCAATGGCCACGTCGGGCCAAAGCGAGCCGGTCACGCTCACCAGGACGGCGGCGCCAATCACACTGGTGTTGGCGATGAGATCGTTACGCGAGCACAGCCAGGTCGAACGCATGTTCAGATCGTCGCCTCGATGACGGTAGAGCAGCAGGAAGCACACGGTGTTGGCGGCCAGGGCAATCAGGCCGACTGCACCCATCCATCCGGCATCCGGCAGCACGCCCAGCACACTCTTGCGCACTGCATCCCCGATCACGACCAGTCCGAACACGAGCATCAGCGCACCCTTGGCGAGTGCGGCGCCGGCACGCATGCGCTCGCTGCGGTGCAGCGCATAGAGCGTGAGCGCGTAAACCGAAGCGTCGCCGAACATGTCCAGAGAATCGCCCAGAAGCGCGGTCGAGCGCGCCAGCCAGCCGCTGACGAATTCGAACAGGAACATGACGGCGTTGATTGCGAGCACGACGTAGAGAACCCGGCCCTGCCGGGCGCGCAGCGACCTCAGTTCCCCCGCCTTGTCTTCGCAGCAGCTATCCATCGTTCGGCGCTCTACACGGATCAATGGGGGGTACAATAAAGGTTATAGCGACTATAAGGTCAAGCGAGCGTCAGGATGAATATCAACCGCCAAAAGCATTTCACCGTGGGCCGACTGGCCAAGGCCACTGGGACCAAGGCGGTCACGATCCGCTACTACGACCGCTTGGGACTGCTACCGTCCGCGGGGCGTACGGAATCCGGATATCGCCTGTACACGACAACGGAACGCGACCGCCTCTTGTTCATTCGGCGAAGCCGCGCGCTGGGATTCAGCCTGGATGACATACGGGAGCTGCTCGATCTCGCCGACCAGAAAGCGTCGTCCTGCGCGGCCGTGGACGCGAAAGTCGAAGAGCAACTTGTGCGGGTCAGAACGCGACTGCGCGACCTGCAGGCCCTCGAGACAGAGCTCGAGCACCTCAGCGATTGTTGCGAGGGTGGCGTGATCGACGAGTGCCGGATCATTGAATCGCTATCACTCCGCGAAAGCAGTGAACCGAGTTCCTTGTGATCTCTGCATAGCTCATCTGACCGCACCCCTTGATTTGGGCCACGATCAATGTGGGAATTTGAGAATATGAGCGGTCCCCCGCGTTGGGCGCGGGCCGGGTTTCTGGGATACGGTCACCGGCGCTGGTGGCCCCAAAGTGCATGCCACCATGCCGGGTCAATCACAGTGGCGCTCGCGGCCGTCGATCCTAAACAAGCCTACCCGGGGTGAGCCGGACAGGTTATGCCATGCTTTCAACATAACTTGTCCGAAACGGACAAGCTATGGTTTCGGACCTAAAAACCCATAGAAATCTAGAAAGATGGTGGGCCCTGCAGGACTTGAACCTGCGACCTACCGATTATGAGTCGGCTGCTCTAACCAGCTGAGCTAAGGGCCCGTCTTGCTTCAGGTCTTGTCTTTAGTGTCGGTGGGGTTTTCCGCGTCGCCCTGGATTTCGGCCAGGGGCTTGGGTTCGAGGCCCTGGGCTTCGAGGTCTTCCTTCTTGCGCTTCTGGATGTAGTTGAGGTTGTTCTTGTACATGCTCGCGACCTTTTCCACGCCGTTGTCGGCCAGGAATCCCTGGTTGCCGGCGGCCACGAAGGTGGCATAGACGCCGGAGGCGGCCATCAGGGCAGCGGAGACCACGTTACGGTCGAAGCCGCGCTCGTTGACCATCTTGTTGGCCAGTTCGATGAGTTCGTTGGTTGCCTGGTTGTGGGCGTCGATCTGCTTTTGCTGTTCGGACATGCGTCGCTCGAAAAATCGTGTGTGTTGGCCTTCGGCAGGCGGGGCTGCCGACAGAAGCGAAAGAATACCATGATCACCCGGCCGGGGGCCTTCAACTGCGGCGTTTCCGGATGCCCAGGCTGGCGGCGGAAATGCTCGCTTCCTCGCCCTGCCCGGTGCGGATGGGCTGGCCTTCGTCGGGCGACCAGGCAGTGGCGTAGAGCACCTCCCAGGTCATGGGAATCGATCCGTCGTCCATTCTTGACAGCTCACGCACGATCGCTTCGCTGCCGCCGGGCAGGCTGTAGCCCACGCCCAGGTGATCGAGATCGCCGAGCAGTCCACCGAGGTCGCCGTGGGTGGTGGTCAGCCAGTCGGTGTCGAGCACCGGTTCCTGGAAGCCGGCGCGAGTGAGCAGATCGCCGAGCTCCTGGGCGTGCGCGCAGATTCCCCGCTCCACGGTCGCGCCGGCGCGCTGCAGCTCGACCAGGGTGTCGGGGCCGGGCAGGGTCATCAGCAGCAGGCCGCGGGGGCGCATGATGCGGCGAAGGCCCGCCAGGGTCGCGGCCAGGTCGTCGCTCCACTGCAGCGACAGGTTGGCGAATGCCAGGTCGATGCTGGCCTCGGCCAGGGGCGGCGCTCCGGCATCCGCGCAGGCGATGTCGAAGCGCGGGCGCCAGCGCCCGCGCCTTTTGCGTGCCCGGGCGAGCATGGCCGGGGCGCTGTCGAGGGCCAGCAGGCGCGACGCCGGGTAGCGTTCCCGCAGCGCCAGGCTGTGCTTGGCGGTACCGCAGCCGAGATCGACGATATGCCCGGGTTCGAAACGCAGGCCGTCGAGTCGCTCGAGCAGGCGCCGGCCGACTTCGTCGAACAGCGCGGCGTGCCTGTCGTAGTCTGCCGCGGCGGCGTCGAAACGCTGTCGGATTCGGCGGTTGTTCGGGTCGGGGTGCATGGGTGATAGTCTTGCAGACGGTGTGAAACCATCCGGGGGCGGGCGGTCGTGTACGTCGAGAGTCTTTCTTCCAGAATCGGTCGCTGGCTGCTGCCGCCAGTATGCCTGATCTGCGGGCAGCACGCGCGCATCGGGCTCGATTGCTGCAGCGGTTGCGAGGCCGACCTGCCGGTTATCGACAGCCTGTGCCTGCGTTGCGGCCTGCCTTTGCCGGCGGCGGCCCGCGCCTGTGGTCGCTGCACCCGCCGGGCACCGGGCTTCGATCGGACCTGGCCGGCCTTTGTCTACGCCGGGGCGCTCGAGCGCCTGGTGCATCGCTTCAAGTTCCACCGCGACCTGGCCGCCGGGCGCGTGCTGGCGGGCCTGACCGCTCGCAGGCTGGCGGCGATGGGCGCGCATCGGCCACAGGCCCTGGTGCCCGTGCCGCTGCACTGGCGGCGCCAGCTCTGGCGCGGATTCAACCAGTCACGCATGCTGGCCGATGATTTATCCCGGCAGCTCGGCGGCATTCCCGTCGCGCCGATGCTGCGGCGCTCGCGCGCCACCCCGGCCCAGTCCGGCCTGCCCGCGGCCAGGCGCGGCGCCAACGTGCGCGGCGCGTTCCGGGCGCACCGGCCGGGGTGTCGCCTGCGGCATGTGGCGCTGGTCGACGACGTGATGACCACGGGCACGACCCTCGATGCCTGTGCCCGTGCGCTGAAGAAAGCCGGTGTCGCGCGGGTCGAGGTCTGGGTTGTCGCGAGGGCTTGAAAGAGAGGATTCAGGTTTCAGGGTTCAGGGTTCAGGTCGGCAGCTGCAGGGTTGCGGGGGGCGGCTTCGCCGCGTCGTCGGATGGAGGCCTGCGTAGGTCGGCGTTACATCGCCGACGGACGACGTGTCCGACCTGCAACACGCGTGAGCTACGTGTGTCCAGGATTTAAAGGTCGTCCGTCGCGGATGTAACCGCGACCTACGTGGGCGATCCGCTACGTTGGTCGAGTGCGTCTCAGCCCGCGCGCATCGCCAACGAAACCGCTGCGCCGGCGAAGATGAACATCCCCACCCAGTGATTGCTCAGGAAGGTCTTGAAGCACGCTGCCGGGTCGCGGTCGCGGATTCGCCATAGCTGGACCTGGAAGTGGATGAACACCAGGGCCACGGCGGTGAACCAGGCCGGTTCGGGCAGGTAGCGCAGGCCGATCATCAGCAGCAGGGCAGTCATGATGCCCATCAGCGCGCCGAGAATCGGGACATCGGCGCGGCCGAAGGCGATGGCGGTCGACTTCACGCCGACCTTGAGATCGTCTTCGCGGTCGGCCATGGCGTACTCGGTGTCGAAGATGACCGTCCAGACGAAATTGGCGGCGAACAGCCACCAGGCCAGCTCCGGCACCTGGCCGGTCTCGGCGGCGAAGGCCATGGGGATGGCCCAGCTGAACGAAGCGCCCAGTACCAGCTGCGGGAAGTGGGTGAAGCGCTTGAAGAAGGGATAGGTGGCCGCCAGCAGGGCGCCGAAAAAGGCCATCAGGATCGTCAGGCGATTGGTCAGTAGCACCAGCACGAAGGCGACCAGCAGCAGGCAGAAGAACACGAACAGCGCCTGCCGCGGCGTGATCTCGCCAGCGGCGATCGGGCGGTCGACCGTGCGCGCGACGTGCGGGTCGAGCTCGCGGTCGGCGTAGTCGTTGATGACGCAGCCGGCCGCGCGCATCACGATCACGCCGAGCGTGAAGATCACCAGGTTCTCGACGCTGGGCACGCCGCCGGCGGCGAACCACAGCCCCCACCAGGTCGGCCACAGCAGCAGTGCGATGCCGATGGGGCGATCGAAACGCATCAGGCGCAGCCACGGTCCGGCCGGGCTCGAGAAGATCCGGGCGCGCAGTCGGAATTCCATGGTTCAGCCTCCGTTGCCGTCGCTGAGGTTGTAGTCGCTGCAGGGCACGCGGATTCGCTGGGCGCCGGGCGAGGCGCGCACGATGAAGCGCCAGGGTGGTGATTCGCCGGGCTCGACTCGGTAGTCGACCCAGAACTGCGGGACGGCTTCTCGTCGCACTTCGAGCTGTGCGTCGAAGCCCATGGCGCGAATCCGCCGCTGGCGCTCGCGCGCGTTCCCGATGTTTTCGTACAGACCCACCGATACGGCGTTCTCCAGCGTGCCGCCGGCAACCACGTAGTAGTCTTCCACGCCGCGCTCGCCGAGCTGGCGGGTGAGTGCCAGCGCCTGGTTGCGGTCGGTGGCGGGCAGGTAGACCCACCAGCCGCGATCGCGGTCGGCCTCGGTCTGCCGGGCTTGAAGCTGGCTTGCAAAGGGCGAAAGGCGCTCGCGCGCGCGCTGCTGCGCCAGCAGCGTGGGCAGCGGGCCGATCGTGTAGCAGGCCGCTGTGGAAGCGTCTTCACCCGCGTCCGGTGCCTGTACCAGCTCGACGCGGGGCAGGTTCGGGTCGAGCGGCGGCAGCTCGCCCTCGCGCACGGGCGGCGGGGCCTCAGCGAGGCGTCCGAGAATGAAGACGGCGGCGTTGACGGTCATCAGGGCGACAGCGGCCCAGCGCCAGTTGATGTGATTCATGTCGATTGCGTTGCCATGGCCAGTCCGTGAAGCACCAGGTGCTGATCGTGCCGGGCTGCTCGCTCCAGATGCGAGACCAGCACGGCGGCGTCCCCCCCGGTCAGCCACAGGCTGACTTGGTCATCGACGGCCCGCTCGGCCGCCCCGATTGCCCGCTCGATGCCGCCGGCGGCCAGCATCAGGCCGCCGCGGGCGAGCGCCGCGCCC
The DNA here is from genome assembly GCA_034520805.1 of Lysobacterales bacterium. Taxonomy (GTDB): domain Bacteria; phylum Pseudomonadota; class Gammaproteobacteria; order Xanthomonadales; family Wenzhouxiangellaceae; genus Wenzhouxiangella. The sequence goes on from JAXHNG010000015.1 coordinate 22,290, forward strand.
GTGTCGCGGGCCGGCCGGTCGATATCTCCGGCTTCCGCCAGCGACCGGTTGAGACCGGGCGCGCGAACAAACAGGCCGCCGCGCGCAGCCTCGATGCCGGCCATGATCCAGCCGCCGCGATGGCGCCCCCCAACGTCGACCAGGTCGACCGTGATGGCCGTGCCGCAGTCGACCACCACGAATGCGCCGGGCGTCTCCAGCCGGGGTTTTTGCAGAGCCAGCCAGCGATCGCAACCCAGCGATTTGTAGGCGGGCGCGACCGGCATCGCACGATCACCGGTGGTGATGATATCGACTTGCGTGCCGACCTGCCTGAGTCTCTCGCCAATTCGCGCCACCGAGTCGGGCCTCGATTGTCCTGAAAGCAAGGCGCGTTTGCACGGCGAGAGCCTTAACGCGGCGTAAAGTGCGTCGGGCTCGTCGGTCGCCGCGCGCCCGATGCTGCGGGGATCGACCGCGCCCTCGACCAGCCGCGCCCACTTGATGCGGGAGTGGCCGACGTCGATGATCAGTTCAGCGGACACGAACGCTTACCTCGCCGCTGGCGATCGGTCGGGTCGCGCCGTCTGCCTCGAGCATCAGTCTGCCCTGGCGGTCGATGCCGCGCGCGGTTCCAACGCTGTTCGATTGTTCGGCGCGAATCAGCCTGACGGGTCGGTCGCAAAGCATGTCGAAGGCCGGCCAGCGTTCCAGAAAGCCGTCGAAGCCTTGCTCGTCGAAGCGCGCCAGCGCGTTGGCGAGCGCGTCGATCAGTCGGGCGGCCAGGGCGTTGCGTCCGACCGCCCGACCGTGGTCTTCCAGCGCCGTCCAGGCCTGGTCGACGTCGTCCATGGCCGGCGTGCGAAACAGGTTGATGCCGATGCCGATGACTGCCCTGCAGGGGCCTTCGGCGGCGCCCCCCAGTTCGACCAGGCAGCCGCCGAGCTTGGCGTCGTCGATGAACAGGTCGTTGGGCCACTTCACTTTCACGGCCGCGTTGGCTGGTGGTTCGCAAGGTCTCGGCGGCCGTCAGCCCCACCACCAGGCTAAGCGGTGCCAGCCCGGCCAGGCCGGACTCGAAGTGCCAGGCCAGGGAAAGATAGAGGCCGCTGCCGGGCGGTGAACGCCAGGCGCGCCCGCGCCGCCCACGGCCGGCCGTTTGTGCCTCGGCCACAACGGCATGGGCGTGCGGGCTACCGTCGGCCGTCAGGCGGGCATTGGTGGAATCGACGGCGCCGGCGACGGCCACTTCGATGCCGGGCGTGGCGAGTTTTGCAGCGATGGCTTCAGCATCGAGCAGTTCGACCGCGTGCGGCAGGCGGTAGCCGTCCCCGGCCGTGCCCGAGATGTCCAGGCCCATCTCGCGCAAGGCCTGCATCCGCTTCCAGACGGCCGCGCGGGTAATACCCAGTTCCCCGGCGAGTGCGGCGCCGTTGTGCAGCCGGCCGTCGGCCAGGCGCGCGTAGAGCTCGTGGAGACCGGGTTTCATGGCGGGCAGGCCCGACTCAGCGTCGCTTGATCAGGCGCGCCTTGTCGAAGCGGTTCTCGTCGCCGGCGCGCATGCGGGCCAGGTTGGCCCGGTGGGTGAAGACCAGCAGCACGGCCAGGCCGATGGCCAGAACCGCCAGCGGTGCCGGCAGCGGGGCGGGGCCGAGCATCCACATCGAAGGCACCAGGCTCAGGCCCGCCAGGATCGTCGCCAGGCCGACGTAGCCGGTGCCGATGATCGTAACCAGCCAGACCAGCAGCAGCGGCGCCAGGCACCAGGGGGCGACCACGGCGATGGCGCCAACGGCCGTGCCCGCGCCCTTGCCGCCGTGGAACCTGAAGAACACCGGCCAGACATGGCCGACGACGGACATGAAGCCGCCGACAGCAGCCAGGGTGATGACGTCGGGCCCATCGGCGGTCAGAAGCGTTGCGACCAGAGGCAGCAGCCCGGCGGCGGCCGCCCCCTTGCCGATGTCGATGAGCACGACAGCCAAGGCGAAGCGCCAGCCGACCGTGCGCAAGGCGTTGGTGCCGCCGGCATTGCCCGAGCCCATGGTGCGGATATCCACGCCGCGCAGGCGCCCGAGCAGCAGGGCGCCGGAGACCGAGCCCAGCAGGTAGCCGCCGACAAGCACCAGCAGCAGTTCAATCATGGCGCGGCTCCGGCGGCTCCCACACGTGCATGCCGGCGATCAGGGTGCCCGGCCCGGCGTGGGCACCGACAGCGGGGCTGGCTTCCACCACCCAGCAGGCGTCGACCTGCGGGTGGCCCGCGAGAATGCGCCTGCGCAAGTCCTTTGCATCGGCCTCGGCGTCGGTGTGGCTGATGATGACGCGATAGGTGGCGCCGGCATCCATGCGCCGCAGCAGGTAGCGGGCAAATTTCTCGACCGTCTTCTGTCGGCCGGCGATCACGCCGCGGGCGACCAGTACGCCTTCCGGCGAGGCGGTCAGGATGGGGTTGAGCCGCAGGGTTCGCGCCAGCTTTTCCATCCGGGGCTTGATGCGGCCGCCGCGCACGCCCCAACTGAGATCGCGCGCCAGGGCGTAGGTCTTGAACGATTCGCGCATCTCGGTCAAGCGCGTGCGGATGGCGGTGCGTTCCCAGCCCTTTGCGGCCGCCTCCGCGGCCCACAGCACCATCAGGCCCTGGCCGCAGGCGGCGTTGCGGGTGTCCATGACCTCGATGCGGTCGGGGTCAACGCGCTCGGCGGTCTGGCGGGCGGCCTGCAGCGTGCCGCTGAGCGCGCCGGAGAGCTGCACGCCGAGAACGTCGAGACCGTGCGAAGTCAGCAGCTCGTACTGGCGGCGGAAGTCGGCCGGCGGGGGCTGCGAGGTCTGCGGGTGGACCGGCGAATCGGCCAGGCGGGCGTAGAACTGCGATGGCGTCATGGTGAGCTTGTCGAGGAATTCCTCGTCGCCGAAGTTCAGCCGCACCGAGACCACGTGGATGCCCAGGCGCTCGATTTCCTCGGCCGGCAGGTCGGCGGCCGAATCGGTCACGATGGCGACCTTGCCGACGTGGTTCATCAGCCCGTGCTGACGCGTCATGTCGTCGGCTTTCTGCTGCTTGAGGTCGCCGAACTCCCCGCACAGGCCGAAGATGGCCCCGGGGCTGTCGGTGTGGATGTGCACGCGGGCGCGGCGCTCGCTGCCGGCGACCACCAGGGAGCTGGCGTCGAGCCCTTCCAGGCGCGCGCGCAGCTCGGCGACGTCGAGGTGCTCGCCCTCGATCAGGCACTCGGTGCAGAAGCGGTGATGGTCCGGTGCAGCGTGTTCTGTGGCGCCGGCGAGCGGTGGCGCGGCCGCACTGGCGGCAAAGCGCGGCATCCGGCCGCTGCGCATGTACTGCCAGATCCCCTCGAGCAGGTCGACGAAGCCCTGGGCCCCGGCATCGACCACGCCGGCGTCGCGCAGGACGGCGAGTTGGTCGGGCGTGCCGGCCAGTGACTTGCGCGCTCGCTCGAGGCCGCGCCGGAACAGTTCGCGGATGTCATCGACGCCGTCGCGGGTCACGCGCGTGAGCTCGTCGGCGAAATCCTCCAGTACCGTCGGCAGGGTGCCGGGCACGGGCTCGGACATGGCCGACCAGGCCGAGCGTGCCCCGGCGCTCGAGACTTCGGCCAGGCGTTTGCCGTCGAGCACCTGGAAGTTGCGGCTCGATTCGCTCAGGCCCTGGAAGTACTGCGCCATGATGGCGCCGGAGTTGCCGCGGGCGCCGTCGAGTGCGGCGTCGGCCACGCCGCGCAGCAGCTCGGGCAGGCTGCCGGGCGAGCGCTCTTCGAGGGCGCGCCGCACGCTCGCCAGCGTAAAAACCAGGTTGGTGCCGGTGTCGCTGTCGGCCACCGGAAAGACGTTGATCGCGTTGATGTGATCGCGACGGCGAAAGACGTTGGCGATGCCGGCCAGCAGGGCCTGCTCGAGCCGGGCGGCGTCGACGTGGGAAATAGCCTGCGTCACGTCAGTCGGCGACAAGTTCACGCACCTGCGAGGCGGTGAACGGCCAGGACAGTTTCTCGCCGGTTTCGGTGTTGTGCAGCACCGGAACCTTGTCGCCGTAGCGCTCGATCAGATCGAGGTCGGATTCGATGTCGACCTTTTCGTAGGCGCTTCCGAAGCCGCCCTCGGCAAGCAGGGTCTCGGCCTTGTCGCACAGGCCGCAATCCGGGCGCGTGTAGAACTTGAGTTTCATCATTCGCTCGGCGAGATGCGTGGTCGCAAAGTGTTGCATTTTATCGGGTGTGAATTCTAGTGTCCTGTCTGGTACTGATAGCTGAAACGAATACCAGACAGCACCCTAAACGGTCCCGATGTTGTCACAAAGGGAAAGACGATACACTCTGAACCATGGCTGTCAGCATATTCGACCTGTTTAAAATCGGCATCGGGCCGTCGAGTTCGCACACCGTCGGCCCCATGCGGGCGGCGGCGACTTTTGTCTCGCGCTTGCGCGAAGCCGGTCATCTCGATCGAGTCGCGCGCGTGCGCACGGACCTGTTCGGCTCCCTCGGGCACACCGGTCGCGGCCACGGCTCGGACCGGGCCGTGATTCTTGGCCTGGAGGGCGAAATGCCCGACCGGGTCGACCCCGATCACATTCCCGTGCGCATGGATGAAATTGCCGAGACCGGGCGCATGCGCCTGGGCGGCGAGCGCGAGATTGCCGTCGACCTGCGCGCCGACCTGATCTTCCACAAGCGCCAGACCTTGCCGTACCACCCCAACGGCATGCGCTTTACCGCGCTCGACGCCGAGGACGAGGAACTGATGGTGCGCGAGTACTACTCGGTGGGTGGCGGCTTCGTGGTCAATGCCGACGAGGCGGCCGCAGACCGCATCGTCGCCGACGAGACGCCGATGAAGTATCCGTTCTCAACCGGCGATGAACTGCTGGCCACCTGCGCCGACCACGGCCTGCGCATCAGCGACGTGATGCTGGCCAACGAGACGGCCTGGCGCAGCGAGGACGAGATTCGCGAGGGCCTGCTGACCATCTGGCAGGCGATGCGCGAATGCGTCGACCGCGGCATCGGCATGGAAGGCACGCTGCCGGGCGGCCTGAAGGTCGCGCGCCGGGCGCCGACGCTCTACAAGAAGCTCTGCGCGCGGGCGAAGGAGGACAACCTCGATCAGCTCGACTGGATCAACCTCTACGCCCTGGCGGTCAACGAGGAAAACGCCGCCGGCGGGCGGGTCGTCACCGCGCCGACCAACGGCGCGGCGGGCATCATTCCGGCCGTGCTGCACTACTACCGGCGCTTCGTCGACAACGCCAGCGAGGACGGCGTGATCGAGTTCCTGCTCACCGCCGGCGCGATTGGCATTCTCTACAAGGAAAACGCCTCGATCTCCGGTGCGGAAGTCGGCTGTCAGGGCGAGGTCGGCGTGGCCTGTTCGATGGCCGCCGGCGGCCTGACCGCCGCGCTCGGCGGCAGCATGGGCCAGGTCGAGAACGCCGCCGAAATCGGCATGGAGCACAACCTGGGCCTGACCTGCGATCCCGTCGGCGGGCTGGTTCAGATTCCCTGCATCGAGCGCAACGCCATGGGCTCGGTCAAGGCGGTCAACGCCATGCGCATGGCGATGGCCGGCGACGGCAAGCACCGCGTCAGTCTCGACAAGGTGATCAAGACGATGCGCGACACCGGGCGCGACATGAAGTCGAAGTACAAGGAGACTTCGCGCGGCGGGTTGGCGGTCAACGTCATCGAATGCTGACCTTGCAGGAGTCAGGATTCAGGGGTCAGGGTTCAGGGAAGGGCGGCGCGGCTGCTGTCTTGGCTGGCGGGCGGCTCATGGCCCTGTGCCTCGGGCTGGTGCTGGCCTTGCCGGTGGCGGCGCAGACGATCTACATCTGGGAAGACGAGGACGGCATTCAGCATTTCACCGACCGCAAGCCGGTCACCGATCGCGAGGTGACGGTGCAGCGTGCCCGGGCCGAGCCGCAGAAGCTGGTCGACGTGGTCAAGACCGGCACGCAGGACGATCCGGTCTGGCTGTTTCGTAACCGCATTCACGGTCCCGTTTCCGTGCGGGTCTCGCTGGTCGAGGCGAGCAACGTGGTCAGCGAACCCCGGCTGCCGGCCAGCTTCGTGCTCGACGGGCTCGAGGAGCGGGAGCTGGTGACGATCGGGCCGCTGGATAAGGGCCGGTCGTGGTCCTACCGCTTCGAGACGTCCGGGGTTCCGGGTCGACTCGGCGCGCGCCACGAACCCGATCTACCCTATCGGCCGCCGCTGGCGGCGGGCAGCCGTTTTCGTATCGGCCAGGCTTTCGGCGGCGAGTACAGCCACAACAGCGCCTCCGGATTCCACGCCGTGGACATCCAGATGCCGATCGGTACGCCTGTGCACGCCGCCCGCGCTGGCGTGGTGATGAGCGTGGCCCGGTATTTCCACCGGGCCGGCGAGGATCGCGAGCGCCACGGCCCGCGCGCCAACTACGTGCGCATTCTCCACGACGACGGCTCCATGGCGCTCTACGCCCATCTCGACTACCAGGGTGTGCACGTGCGCGAGGGCCAGCGCGTCGAACGCGGCCAGTTCATCGCCCGGTCCGGCAACACCGGCTACAGCACCGGCCCGCACCTGCATTTCGCCGTACAGGTCAACCGCGATATGGAACTGACCTCGGTGCCGTTCGAGTTCGAGGGGGCTGATGCTGAACCGTTGAAGCCGGAGCCCGGGATGGCCATCGAGGCACGCTGAATCAGGGATGTTCGGGCGATATCAATTCTCCGCCCATGTGATATCATCCAGGCATGCCGAGAACGATTGTCAACCTGAGCGAAGAGAACAAGCGCTGGCTCGATCGAGAAGCGCGTGAGCGGCATGTGTCCATGACCAGCCTTGTCAGCGAAGCCGTGTCGTCCTACCGGATGCGCGCTGAGGCTAGTGGCCGGCCCGATTTGCAGTCGGCGCTGAAGGACTCTGCGGGGCTGTGGCAAGGCGGTGACGGCCTGGCCTGGCAGGAGCGCTTGCGCGGCGAGTGGGACGAGCGTTCTTGAAGTATCTGGTTGACTCGGTCATCGTTATCGACCACCTCAACGGGCGGGTCGAAGCCACGCGTTTTCTGGCCGACAGCGCCTCGCGGTCGGCGCTTTCGGTCATCACCCGTGCTGAAGTCCTGGCCGGTTGCGATGAGCACAACGAGCGGCCGGTCATCGCGCTGCTTGATCAGTTCCCGACATTGCCGATCGACGTGTCAACCGCTGATCGCGCCGCCCGGCTGCGGCGCACGGAACGCTGGAAACTGCCGGACGCCATCCAGGCAGCCATCGCCATCGGTCATGACTTGACGTTGGTTACGCGCAACACGCGCGACTTCCGGCCAGGTGAACGGCTCGACGTTCTGATCCCTTATCAGTTCTGACTGTTGCCGGTATCGCAGTCGGCCAGCATCGGCCGGGCCAGGCGCTCGATGGGAAACGCGCCTGAGCCGTAGTCATCCAAGTGGCTTTCGAAGCGCGCTTCAGCCACGCCGGGTTCGCCGAAGTCGATTGTCAGTTCACCCCATTCGGCGAGTTCGACATCGGCCGGATCGAAGTCCGGGCCGTAGGTCGCGCTCTGCGGCTGGAAAAGCGTCACGGTCACCTGGTCCTTGTTGGGCTGTGGCAGAGTCGGTATCACCGGTTGAACGCTCGCCATCGTTCCGCTGCCAACCATCCAGGCTTGTTCGCCCGAATCGTCGGGTTTGTAGGTAAACCAGTAGACCACGACCCGATCATCGGGCATCACTTCGATCAGGAATCCTTCCCCCGACTGCTCGGGGTTATACCAGGCGCCGGAATACTGCTGGTAGTCGCTGCCGTTGTCGCAAGTCGTTCCGGCCAGCCGCGACAGGCGCTGGTAGTCGAGGCGATCGTCGATCAGCGGCGGCGGACACAGGCTGGGTCCTGAATCAGGGTCCGAACCGAAGCCGCAGGCCAGAATGTCGAGGTAGTGCCGGTGCAGGCTCAGCGCGTCGGGCCCGAGCCGGTCGGCCCGGAACCGGCCGGTGATCCCAATGGCGCGATCGTCCCCGTCGGTGGCGATACCTTCGCCGAAATAGCCGTTGGTCAAGCGCATGGGATCCCAGCGCATCCAGCGATCGCCGGCTGTGCCCAACTCGAACAGCCACTGCTGTCGGCCTGCGGTGTCGAAGCCGAAGCTGTAAATCAGCGGTGCCCCATTGTCGAGCAGCGTAACGGATACGCCTTCGCCGGCGCGGGCGGGGTGATACCAGCTGCCGCTGACTGTGGCGTCGATGGCCACACGTTCACGGCCCAGGCAGGCCTCGAAGTCGCTCGAGCCGACGTGGCGCGCGGCGATCCAGTCGCGCACGTCGGGGTCGTCGACGATGAAATCGTTGTAGCAGAGGTCGATGCCGGCGCCGACGTTGGACTGACCGCGCTCCACCAGGCCTCTCGCTTGGGTGATGGCCTGCCCCAGTTCGGCGCTGAAGCGGTTGCCGTTGAGGTAGAGGTAGCTGTGATCGAAGCCGTGAATCGCGGCAATGGCGTTGTCGACCCCGGTGTCGAGGCGGTTGTCGGAGAGCTCGAGCCGGCGAAGCTGCAGGTGCTCCCAGCTGGCCGGTACGGCCCCTTCGAAGTTGTTTCGGGCCAGGCGGAGCCGCACAAGTCCGTTCTCGGGCAATTCTTCCGGCACCTCGGGCAAGGTGCCGCTGAGCAGGTTGCCGTTCAGGTTCACGTCCTCGGTGCCCCAGGGAAAATACGTGAACTCCCCGCGGATTGCATTACCGCTGAGATCGAGTTCGATGCTCGGCGTGGACGTCGGGCCGTAGGTCCACATGCGTTCCTGCAGTTCGGCGGTGAGTTGTCCCTGCAGGTTGTTGTCCTGCAGCTCGATGCGGCCGATCCACTCGTAGCCGCCGAATTCCTCGCCTTCGGTCACGCAGGAGATGCCGTACCAGTCGCAGACGTCGACCTCGGAATCGAGCCAGCCGTCGTTGCGATGCCAGTCGTCACCGTTCATGGCCTCGTAGAAATCCTCTAGAACCTCGACGGGCAGAGGCGGCGGTGGCGACAGCGCCGCAAGAGTCGGGCTGAGCGCGAGCGCCACAGCCGCCAGGACGGCTCGAATCAGGTGAAGACGGGTGTTCATATGGTGCTCCTTGCCGTTGCCAATTTATTTCCCCAAGCAACAATGCTACCACCCCCCCCCTAGCACAAAATCCACCTTTCCCGCTGACATTCTTGTCAGTCAAGAATGCGCCGAACCAGCGTGCCCCGGTATAATGGTGTGTTTTCCTTCGATGGCTTTGCCATGACCCGACTGACCGACGAAATCGAGCGCCGGCGCACTTTTGCGATCATCTCGCACCCCGACGCCGGCAAGACCACGCTGACCGAGAAATTCCTGCTCTTCGGTGGCGCGATCCAGCTTGCCGGTTCGGTGAAGTCGCGCAAGGCCGAACGCCACGCCACCTCCGACTGGATGGAGATGGAAAAGGAGCGCGGCATCTCGATCACCTCTTCAGTGATGCAGTTCCCGTACAAGGAGCGCATCGTCAACCTGCTCGACACCCCGGGCCACGCTGACTTCTCCGAGGACACCTACCGCGTGCTCACGGCGGTGGACTCGGCGCTGATGGTGATCGACTGCGCCAAGGGCGTCGAGGACCGCACGATCAAGTTGATGGAGGTGTGCCGCATGCGCGACACGCCGATCTTTACTTTCATCAACAAGCTTGACCGCGAAGGTCGCGAGCCGGTCGAACTGCTCGACGAGGTCGAGGAGGTGCTGGGCATCGAGTGCGCGCCGGTGACCTGGCCGATCGGTATGGGCCGGCGGCTGCGGGGTATTTACCACCTGCTCAAGGATGAAATTCATCTCTACGAGTCGGGCAAGAACTACATGCGCCAGGAGCCGAGGATCATCTCCGGCATTGACTCAGCCGAAGCCGACGAGGCCCTCGGCGACATGGCGGACGAGCTCAGGGAAGAAATCGAGCTTGTCGCCGGCGCCAGCCACGACTTCGACGTCGAACGGTATCTGAAAGGCGAGCAAACCCCGGTCTTCTTCGGTTCGGCGCTGAACAATTTCGGCGTGATTCCGCTGCTGGACGAATTCGTCGACCGTGCGCCGCAACCGCAGGCGCGCGCCACGCTGGGCCGCCCGGTCGAGCCCGCCGAGGACAAGTGCACCGGCTTCGTATTCAAGGTGCAGGCGAACATGGATCCGGCCCACCGCGACCGCATGGCCTTCATGCGCGTTTGTTCGGGCCGCTTCGAGAAAGGCATGAAGCTGCACCACGTTCGAATGGGCAAGGAGCAGCGCACGCACGGGGCCCTGACTTTCATGGCCGCCGAACGCGCCGCGGCTGAGTACGCCTACCCCGGCGACATCGTCGGCCTGCACAACCACGGCACGATCGGCATCGGTGACACCTTCACCGAGGGCGAGAAGCTGCAGTTCGCCGGGATTCCGAGTTTTGCGCCCGAGCTGTTCCGCCGCGTGCAACTCAAGGACCCGCTCAAGCTCAAGGCCCTGACCAAGGGCCTGACGCAGCTGTCGGAAGAGGGCGCGACGCAGTTCTTCAAGCCGCTGTTCGGCAACGACCTGGTGCTGGGCGCGGTCGGCGTGCTGCAGTTCGACGTGGTCGCCTATCGCCTCAAGGCCGAGTACAACGTCGAGGCCGTTTTCGAACAGGTCAACGTGGCGACCTGTCGCTGGGTCGGTTGCGATGACGACAAAGCGCTCGAGAAATTCCGCAACAAGAACGAGCGGCACCTGGCCGAGGACGGCGGCGGCCGGCTCGTGTACCTGGCGCCGACTCGCGTCAACCTGCAGCTGGCCGAGGAGCGCCACCCGGAAATCACCTTCCGGGCGACCCGCGAGGTCAGCGTCTACGTTGACGTGGACTGACTTGCTTCGCGTTATTGAGAAGCGATTGACCTCGCCGGTGGCCGGTTCAGGGTGGATTCACCGTTAGGTTTGATATATTCGACCAAAAGGGGCGGCGACTGTGCCGGCCGCGATGACCCATCCAGCCGGGAGGTGACGGACATGGGCGAAGTTCTCGGACGCTATCACATCATCAGCGAGCTCGGCCGCGGCGGCATGGGCGTCGTCTACAAGGCACTCGATCCCAAGCTCGAGCGCTTCATTGCCATCAAGTGCCTCAGCGAAGAGCTGAGCGCCGACGAGATCGTGGTGGCCCGCTTCCTGCGCGAGGCGCGCAGCGTCGCCTCGCTCAACCATCCCAATATTGCCCAGATCTACGTCGCCGACGAGCACGACGGCAAGCCTTACTTCGTCATGGAATACGTCGACGGCGAGTCGCTGGCCGATTTCATCGATCGGGAAGGCCAGTGCTCGCCCGAAATGGCGCGGCGGGTCACCGAGCAGGCGGCCAACGCGCTGTCGGCCGCGGCCGGGGAAGGCATCGTCCACCGCGACGTCAAGCCCGGGAACATCATGATCGACCGGCGCGGCCGCGCCGTGCTCACCGACTTCGGGATCGCCTGCGTCGCCACCGAGCAGTCCGGCAAGGACAGTCAATCGATCATGGGCACGCCGGGCTATCTGGCGCCCGAGGCGCTCAGCGGCGGGCCGGTGGATTCGAGAAGCGACATGTTCGCGCTCGGTGCGGTGTGGTACGAGATGCTGACCGGCGAGCGCCTGATGCCCGGGCGCGACCTCAAGGACACGTTCCGGCAGCTGGCCGGGGGCGGATTCCCCGATCTGTCGGCGCTCGAAGGCAAGGTCGACGAGCGCGTAATCGATATCCTGCGCAAGCTGCTGGCGGTTCAGCCGGAAAATCGGTATTCGGACTGGTCCGCGCTGCTGGGCGAAATGGCGCCGCTCAAGACCGGGCGAACGGGGCCGGTTCACCGCGGTGACACCGGGCCGTCGACCGCCGAACGAGAAGTCACCGAAGCCCTGGCCACCGGGCGGATGGGCGCCAACTCCGCGACCGTCGCCAGTGCGCCCGAGGCCACCGCCGTCCTGCAGACCGAACCCGAAGGCCATCATCCCGTACCGGTGCACACGAAGGCGCCCAAGCGTCGGGGCCGGTTGGCCGCGGCACTCGCTGTGTTGGTGGTGCTCGTGCTGGCCCTGAGTGCGGCCGGTTTCGGGCTGTCCCGACTGGATTCGTCCACCTGGAATCGGGTGACGGCCTGGCTGCCCGGCGGCGAAGACGCCGCCGTCGAAGCCCATGCCGATGCCGGTGATAAGGAAACCAGCTCGCCGGCGGCCGGCACTTCCCGCGAAGGTCAAGGTGCACCCGCCGATGCCGCCGGTTCGCTGCGCGCCGGCCAGGCCCTTGCCGACGGATCGGGCGGTGGTTCCGGCAGCGCCGAGCCGGAGGCGACTCCGGGCCAAGCGGATGCCGCGCAAGGTAGCGACGCGGATGAGCTGCCTGACCCCGAGTCCGATACCGGCAGCCTGGCTGCCGCTGCCGCTGCCGGCGACGAATCGCCGGCGCTGGTCGATCCGGCAGAAGGTACCGAAGCCGCTGAAGCCGACAGCCAAACCGATCCTGCGTCCGCGGCCGTTGAGGATGATCGCCGGATCGCGATGGCGGAAAGCGAAGCACTCGCCGCGCCCGCGCCCGCGGCGGCCTCCGAGTCGCCTGCCCGGGCTGCGCCGCCGCCGCGCGGCGTCGTGGTCATCGGGGTGGGTGATCCGGTGATCGCCGACCCGATGGTGCGCGAGATCGAGGCGGCCCTGCGCGGCGGTTCGCATCCGCTCGTCCAGCGCAGCTTCGTGCGCGGCTACCGTGACTACATCGAGGGCGAAGAACTCGACCTCGCCGGCCTGGCCGAGCCGGCCCGCGATGCCGGCGCCCGTTACGTCGTGCTGGCCCGCGCGCTGCCCGCTGGTGAGCGTGAACTGCAGTATTACAACCGCGTTGAAACAGCCTATATCGCGCAACTCGAAGCCGTCACCTACGACCTGCACGACATGCGGCAGATGGGTTCGTCTCCGGTCGAGCAGATCGAGTTTACCGCGCTCAACGCCACGCGGCGGGCGGAGGATTCCGTCAAGCCTTGGCTGGCGGGGATTCGCAAGCAATTCCAGTAGGTCGGGGTTACATCCCCGACGGACGACATATCCGGTGTTGTCACCGGTGTTTTCATGTGTGCCGCCTGCGAAGCTATGGACGCTCCTTCTGGTTTGGCACCACTGCCCGCTGTGCGGGTCTCGACAAGTCAACTGCGGTTTCGCCCGGCGCTTCGCGCTCTTGCGGCGAGTTCCTTTTGTCAATTACAACAAAAGGAACCAAAAATGCTCCTACAACCACGCGGTTGGTCCGCACACCCAGTAAGGACTGGGGCTTAACGGAATATTGTTTCTGCCCTCGCCATGATTCGGTCGAGGCACATGGCAACCTCGTCAGAGCTGGGGCGTAGCCCGCACCTGAACAGCGCGACCTCGATAGGGCCGGCTTCGTCCGCGGCATCAGATCTTCTACTGCCCGAGGCTTTAGCCGTCGCGCGCGACAGCGCGCGTGATCGTATCTTCCGAAAGCCTCTGATCCCGACCCGGGCCATATGCGGCCCTAGTCGAAGTCCGGGCGCCCTCGGCCGGGCCCTCGCGAAGCCGTAATCGGCATTCTGGAGCCCTTGACGCATGAGACTCCTGAGACCCCTCCGGCATCTTTTAAGCGCGTTTTTTGGTTACTTTTTTCGCGCAGGAAAAAAGTTACTCGCCGCAAGAGCGCGAAGCGCCGGGCGAAACAGCCTTTGACTTGTCGAAACCCGCACAGCGTCCGGTGGCGCCAGATCCAAAGAGTGTCACCACCCCAACGCACGGCCCCTCACGGCGAAGCCGCCCCGCACCCCTGTCAGGCAGGCCACCACACCAAAACACCAAAACACCAAAGTACCAAAACACAAAAAGGCCCCGCCCGAAGTCGAGCGAGGCCTCTTGTCGAGCAGGCGACGTGGTCCGCGTCGGTTTACTGCACGTCGAGCGTGTACTCGGCGGCAACCCAGCCGGTGCGGCCCTGGCTGTCGCGGATCTGGAGCCAGTCGCCGGCACGCACCAGCACGTCGGCCATGGCGCCGGAGCTCAAGCTGTACTGGACCGCGCTGTCGCCGTTGGGGCCGGAGCGCACGTTGAGCGAGTTGGCCGTAATGACCACCCGTTCGCCCGTGCCACCACCACCGCCGCCGCCCGAGCTGCTTGCCTGGTAGCCGGCCGATGACTGACCGCCGCCGTGGCGGTAATAGCGCTGTGGCGTGCGGCTGACGACTTCCTGGACTGCCTTGCCGATGACCTGGCGCAGCGCTTTTTCGCGCGGCGTGTTCTCCCAGGTGGACAGCGAGCCGCCCAGGGCGTGGCTGCCGGTGTAGCCGGCAAGCGCGCCGCCGATGTCGAAGTCCTTGGCCTCGCCCTCGACGCTGGTCGCGGCCAGCACGCGGCTGGTGTTGGTGTCGATGATGCGCAGGTCGATGGCCATATGGGCGCTGCTCGAGCCGCCGGCGATGCCGCCGATAACCCTGCCGATGCGGCTGCCGCCAAAGGAGCCACGCGTGCCGCTGGCGTTCTCGGAGAATTCGGTGACCGCGGCGACGACCATCAGTTCGGCTCCCTCGATTTCGCCGATGGCGGCTGCGGTCTCTTCCTTGACCCGTCCGCTCGCGCCCAGGTCCTGCTCGGCCATGACGTCGTCGATGGCCTGGCGCTCGAGCACGATGAAGCGGCCTGAATTGAACAGGGCGGTGGTCAGCATGTCGGCCATGCCGTCGCCAATGGACTGGTTGTACCAGCGACCGGTGTTACCGGCCTTGTTCTCGAAACGGGCCACGGCGATGCGCGCCTGTGGGCCGTCGTAGGCGGCCGAACGGGCTTCGTCCATGCTCGGGCCGGAGCCGCTGTCTCGAACCTGGGTGGTTGTTCCGGCTGCCGGGCAGCCGGTCAGCATGCCGAGTGCGCACAGGCCGGCGATCAATCTCAACTTCATTTGTTTTGTCCTCCTGAACGATCCTGGTTGTTGCCGCACTGCAAATCCTTGCTGGATCGGCAGGCTGCATGAAGCGTGTACCCCAATAACGGATTCCCCGCGCGAATTCGGCCAGGCGTCGTGCTTTTCGAAAGCGCGCCAGTGAGCCTCTTTCCCATTTTAGTCCGCGTTGCCGGGAATAAGCCAGCGCGCGCGGGCTGCGATGTTTATGTTAAAAGTACCGACGCCACTTTCAGGGAGTCGAGCGGTTTGATTCAGAGTATTCTCGGACTGGCGGGCATCGCCGTCCTGCTGGGCATTGCCTGGGCCCTGTCATCGGCGCGCTGGCAGATTTCCTGGCAAACGGTTCTCGTCGGCCTGGTGCTGCAGCTGCTGCTGGCCATTCTCGTGTTGTGGGTGCCGCTCGGCAAGCTGTTGTTCGACCAGCTCGGCCAGCTGTTCGTCACCATGATCGGCTATACCAGTGCCGGCGCGGAGTTCATATTCGGTCCGCTGGCCGACGCCGACGAGTTCGGCTTCATCTTTGCCTTCCAGGTGTTGCCGACCATCATCTTCTTCGCCTCGCTGATGGCCTGCCTTTATCACATCGGCATCATGCAGAAGCTCGTCGAGTTGATGGCCTGGGTCATGACGCGGTTCATGAAGGTCTCCGGCAGCGAGTCGCTGGCCACGGCCGCCAACGTTTTCGTCGGCCAGACCGAGGCGCCGCTCGTGGTGCGCCCGTTCATTGCCGGCATGACCCGCTCGGAGTTGTTCGCGCTGATGACCGGCGGCATGTCGACCATCGCCGGCGGCGTGCTGGCCGCCTACGTGATGCTGCTCGGGGGTACCGACCCGGCCGAGCAGGCCTTCTTCGCCAAGCACCTGATCTCGGCCTCGATCATGGCCGCCCCCGCCGCGCTGGTCGTGGCCAAGCTGCTGATGCCCGAGACCCAGGAGTCCGAGACGGCGGGCACGGTGCGCACGGCCATCGACCGGCCGCATACCAACCTGATCGAGGCCGCCGCCGGCGGCGCCGGCGAAGGCCTGAAGCTGGCGCTCAACGTTGGCGCCATGCTGCTCGCCTTCCTGGCCCTGATCGCCCTGATCAACGGCCCGCTGGGCTGGCTGGGCGAGGTCAGCGGTCTGCAGGCCCTGGTGGGTCAGCCCATCGATCTGGCGCTGATTCTCGGATGGGTGTGCGCCCCGCTGGCCATGCTCGCCGGCGTACCGCTGGAAGAGGCGGTGGCCGTGGGCGGACTGATCGGCCAGAAGATCGTCGCCAACGAATTCGTCGCCTACGTCGCCCTGACCGAGATGCAGGGCGAGCTGTCGGAGCGATCCACGCTGATTGCCACCTACGCGCTGTGCGGTTTTGCCAACTTCGCCTCCATCGCCATCCAGATCGGCGGCATCGGCGGCATTTCGCCCTCGCGCCGGGCCGACCTGGCGCAGCTCGGCCTGAAGGCGGTCCTGGGCGGCACGCTTGTTTCGCTGCTCAATGCCAGCTGGGCGGGAATTCTCGTAGGTTGATGTCGTTTTGTCGTTTTGTCGCTTCGTCGTTTCGTCAAAGCGACCAAACGACCAAACGACCAAACGACAATCGGCCATCACCCCGCGATGACGATCATTCGCTCGGCGTCCAGGTCATACGCATCGCCGTCATAGGAGCCGTGGATCGATTCCACGCCGAGACCGGTCGCTTCGATGAGCGATCGAATCTCGCCGGCTGACCAGACCCTGTGTGAGAACTCGTGGTAGTGCACCTGGTCGCCGTCGATCAGCATCCATTCGTTTTCCAGGCGCGTCATGTTTTCGGTCAGGTCGGGGCGCTCGACGAGGATGCGGCCATCGTCGTATTCGGTCAGGTGCACGGGCTGGAGGTTGCGGCACAGGTATTCCAGTCCGACCAGGTCGAGCACCAGGCGCCCGCCTGGCTTGAGGCTGTCACGTATGTTGGCCAGCACGCGCTCGTGATCGGACTCGTCTTCGAAATAGCCGAAGCTGGTCCACATGACCACGATCAGGTCGAAGGCTTGCGGACGCGAGAACTCCCGCATGTCGGCCTCGACAATCTCGATGGCGCGATCGCCGCGTTGGTCCGCCAGCTGCACCAGCAGGCTGGGGCTGGTGTCGACGGCGGTTACTTCGAGGCCGGCATCCGCCAGGGGCAGGGCATGCCGGCCTGGGCCGCAACCCAGGTCGAGCGCGGTCTTCGGGTTCCCGCCCAGTAGCTCGAGCAACTGCTGGACTTCTTGCGAGCCGCGCGCGAAAGTGTCGGCGTTGAACATCAGCGAGCCGAAGTTGCGCCAGAATTCGTCGTCCAGGTACCAGTCGTTGCTCAAGTGTCTGCTCCTTTCTGCGTTGCTGCTGGGGCTGGCCGGCTGTGCCACCGTGGCCTGGTACGGACAGGCCGCCCGCGGCCAGGTCGAGATTTTGGCCAAGCGCGAGGATATCGCAGATCTGATGGCGGATCCGGCCACCGCGCCCGATCTGCGCGAGCGCCTGGGGACGGTGCTCGAGATTCGTGAATTCGCCACGGACGTGCTCGGCCTGCCCGACAGTCGCAGCTACACCCTCTACGCGGATCTCGGGCGGGAGGCCCCGCTGTGGAACGTCGTGGCCACACCGGCCTACTCGATCCAGCCAGAAACCTGGTGTTACCCGCTGGTTGGTTGTCTCGCCTACCGCGGATTTTTCCGGCGCGAGCGGGCCGAGGCCCTGGCCGCAGAGCTGGTCGCCGACGGGCACGACGTTGCGCTGTTCCCGGCCACGGCCTATTCCACCCTGGGCTGGTTTGCCGACCCGGTGCTCGACAGTATGCTTGACCTGCCCGAAGCGAGCCTGGCCGAATTGATCTTTCACGAGCTGACCCACGAGATGCTCTACGTGCGGGGCGACACGGCCTTCAACGAGGCTTTCGCGACCTTCGTGGGTCGCCTGGGCACCCGGCGCTGGCTGGCGGAGCGACGCGAGCCGCAGGCGCTGGGGCGATGGCAGGCCTTCCAGGCGCTCGACCGGCGCCTGACCGAGGTGTTGCTGGGAGCACGCAAGCGTCTGGCCGGCGCCTATGACAAGCACACCGATCCAGCCTTGCTGGAGGCGGTCAAGCAGCGTGAGTTCAAGCGACTCCGGGTCGAACTGCGAGCACTCGCCGACGCGCACGACAGTCGACGAATCGAGGCCTGGATCGACCGCGAGATCAACAACGCTCACCTCGCTTTGGTGGCGACCTACGAGTCGGGCGTGGCCGCATTCGAGTCGCTTTTCCGGGACGAATGCAATGCAAGGATGCCCTGCCTGTATGCCCGAGCACAGGCGCTGGCCGACGCCGATCCCGAAGATCGCGCGCAATTTCTGCAGGGTGGCCATTGAACAATGGCGAGGGATATGCAAACTTACCCGGCTATCCTCGACGGAACCTGAATTGTCTCCGCATCATCTGCTGTCTGCCGCGATCGCGCTGGCGTTGGTCCAGGCTCCCCTCTCGGCCAACGTCGAGGAGCAAGCGCCCATGGTCTGCCCGCCGCCGGCGCCGCTGCGCATTCCCGAAGCGTCGCCCGAGGCTGAAGCGGGCGCGACCGAAATCCAGGCCGCCAGCTTCGAGGCGCGCCCGGGTGAGGACACGCGCTTTCGCGACGACGTGCGCCTGCAGCAGGGCCAGCAGCAGCTCGAAACCGATGAGCTGATCTACGACCCCCAGAGCGGGCGCGTGCGAATTCCCGGCTGGCTGCTCTACAGCGGGCCAAGGCTCAACGTCGATGCGGCCAACGCCACCTACGACACGCGCGGCCAGAGCGGGCGTTTCGAGGCCGTCAGTTACACGATTCCCGGCACCACGGCGCGCGGCTCGGCGGCTTCGGTGGCCCTTAGCGATCCCGAGCATGCCCGACTGGAGCGCTTCGATTTCACCACCTGCCCGCCGGAGCAGACCGACTGGCAACTCAAGGCCTCCAGCGTCGACATGGACCTGGAGAAGGGTGTCGGCACGGCCCGCAATGCGCGGCTGACGTTCAAGGGTTTTCCGCTGCTGTACTCGCCCTGGCTGAGCTTCCCGCTCGACGATCGGCGAAAGAGCGGCTTTCTCTACCCGGGTTTCGGTTACTCGGCCGACGACGGCTTCGACATTTCCGTGCCCTGGTACTGGAACATCGCGCCCAACCAGGACGCCACGATCACCGCCCGCTGGATCGAGAAGCGCGGCGCGCTGCTCGGCCTGGAGCATCGGTTTCTCACGCCGCGGCAGGCCGGCGAGTTCCGTATCGACTGGTTGCCCGAGGACAAGCGCACCAACGAAGGCCGCTACTTCGGGGAATTCGACTACCGCTTCAAGCCCGCGCCGGGATGGCTGGCGGCGCTCGACCTGCAGCGGGCCAGCGATGACGACTACTTCATCGATCTCGGCAGTGACCTGCGCGATTCCGCCATCCAGTTCCTGCGATCCTCGGCCAGTCTGCGCGGGTCCGGGCGCTACTGGTCGCTGGAAGTGCTGGCCGACACCTTCCAGGTGCTCGACGACAGCGTGGGGCCCACTAGTGAGCCCTATCGACGCCTGCCGCGCGCGTTGCTCGACGTCGACCGGCCGCTGCCGGGACGATTCCGCTTTTCGCTCGACGCCGAAGCGGTCTACTTCGATCGCGACCTTGGCGCGACCGGCGCACGCGTCGATCTGTTTCCGCGCCTGCACTACGATCTGGTGGCGCCGGCCTGGCACATCCGGCCGTCCGTTGGCCTGCGCTCGACCGCCTACGAACTCGACGGCGCTGCCGAGTCGAGCCTGACCCGCACCACGCCAATCGCTACCGTCGACGCCGGGCTGGCCTTCGAGCGAAGGCTCTCAAGCGGCCGCATTCAGACCCTCGAGCCGAGGCTGTACTACCTCTACGTCCCCTACCGTGATCAGGCGGCGTATCCCGATTTCGACACGCGTGAGCTGACGTTCGGCTTCAGCCAGCTTTTCCACTACAACCGCTTCAGCGGTCCCGATCGCCAGGGTGATGCCAATCAGCTAACGCTGGCGCTTACCTCGCGGCTGCTCGAGGCCGAGGACGGGTTCAGCCGGCTCGAAGCAAGCGTCGGGCAGATCGTCTACTTCCAGGATCTGCGCGTGCAGCTCGACGAGGCGGTGCCCGATCAACGCGCCCGTTCGGCCACGGTGGCCGAAATGACCTGGCGGCCGGCCCGGCAGCTGGCGCTCAATGCCGGCCTGCAGTGGGACGACGAGGCCGATGAAACCGAAGTTGCGCGATTCGGTCTCAACTGGCAGGGGCGGGACGCCCGCCAGCTCGCGCTGGGCTATCGCTTTCGTCGTGACCGCGTCGATCAGGCCGACATGCGTTTCCGTTACCCGGTCAACGACCAGCTCAACCTTATCGGCCGCGTAACGTATTCGTTCGAGGAAAATGAGACACTGGAAGTGCTCGGCGGTATCGAGTACGACAGCTGCTGCTGGTCGCTTCGCTTTACGGCCCGGGAATGGATCCGCGACCGTGAATCCGACAAGCGCACCGCGTTCTTCGTCGAGCTGGAACTCAAGGGGCTGGGCAGCTTTGGCCGAGCGCCCTACGAATTGTTCACCGGCCCGTCCTGGCGGTGACAGGCACCAACATTATTTTCGAGGACACTGATTCGCAATGAAACAGGCAAAGATTCAAATCCTGGCGGCCGTTATGCTGCTGCCGCTTTTCGCTTTCGCCCAGACCGAGGGCGAGCCCATCGACAGCATCGTCGCGCTTGTCGAGGAGGGCGTGATTCTCCAGAGCGAGCTCGACCAGGCCATCGACGCCATCGAGCAACAGGTGCGCGCCCGCGGAGAAAATCTGCCGCCGCGCAGCGTGATGGAAGAACAGGTACTCGAGCGTCTTATCATGCAGCGCCTGCAGGTCCAGCGCGCCGAGCAGACCGGTATTCGGGTCTCCGATGCCGACGTTGACAACGCGCTCAACCGCGTCGCCCAGCAAAACAATCTGTCGCTGCCGCAGCTGCGCCGCGCGCTTGAGCAGGACGGCATCGACTTCGAAGAATTCCGGCGCGAGATTCGTAACGAGATCCTGACCTCGCGCTTGCAGCAGCGCGTCGTCAACTCGATGGATCCGATCAGCGAAACCGAGATCGATATCCTGCTCGCTTCCGAGCGGTTCAGCAGCCAGGAGTATCTGCTTTCGCAGATCGTTATCTCCGTACCTGACTCGGCCGGTCCCGATGAAGTGCGCGAGGCGCAGTCCCGGGTCGAAGAGGTCTATCAGCGCATCGAGGACGGCATGACTTTCGGGGCGGCCGCGATCAGCTATTCCCAGGGGCCCGATGCGCTCGAGGGTGGTGACGTCGGCTGGCGCAACGCCAGCGCTTTGCCGAGCGTTTTTGCCGATGCCCTGGCCGAGCTCGAGCCCGGTGAGATCACGGAGCCGATGCGTACCACCGCCGGGTTCGTGATTCTCAAGTTGCGCGATGCACGCGAACGCAGCGAAGTGATGGTCGAGGAGTATCGCGCCCGGCACCTGGTCGTCAGCCCGTCGGAGCTCGTATCGCCTGAACAAGCGCGCGAGCAGGTTCAGAACCTCAAGCGGCGGATCGAGCAGGGCGAGGATTTCGCCGAACTGGCGCGCGAGTATTCCAGCGAGCAGTCGACCGCCAACCTTGGCGGCCTGCTGGAGTGGTTCCCCGCCGGCGGCTATGGCCGGCCTATCCAGCAGGCCATCGATTCACTCGAGCCCGGCGAGGTCAGCGAGCCGTTTCAGAGCGAGCAGGGCTGGCACCTGGTCAAATTGCTCGATGTCCGCGAGATCGATCGCACCGAAGAAGTGCGCCGCTCCGAGGCACGTGAGATGCTTTCGCAACAGAAGTCCCAGGAAGAGCTGGACCGGTTCATGCGCCAGATGCGCAGCGAAGCGTTCGTCGAAATCCGGCTTTAGAACGCGCGTTCGATGGCTCTCGAGCAACTGATCCTGACGCCGGGGGAGCCGGCCGGCATCGGACCCGAGCTGGCCTGCCGGGCCGCCGCACTTGATCCCGGCCTGATCCTGGTCGCCGATCCGGATCTGCTCGCGCGGACAATCGAGCGTCTTGGCCTGGATACGTCGATCCGGGAACTCGACTCGATCGAAGCCGGCGCCACCGGCGGCATTCGCTGCCTGCCGGTGAAGCTGGCGCGCTCGGTCGAACCCGGCCGGGCCGATCCGGCCAACGCCGAATACGTGCTCGAGACTCTGCGTGTCGCGGCCGATCACTGCCTTGCAGGCCGGGTACACGGCCTGGTCACCGGGCCGGTGCACAAGGGCGTGATCAACGAAGCCGGCGTGCCGTTCAGTGGGCACACCGAGTTTCTGGCCGAACGGGCCGGAGTCGAACGGGTGGTGATGCTGCTCGCCGCCGGCCAGGTTCGCGTTGCCCTGGCGACCACGCATCTGCCGCTGAAGGACGTTCCCGACGCGATCACGGCCGAGCGTCTCGAGCGGACCCTCGAGATCCTGCAAGCCGGCCTGCAGGGGCAGTTCGGGTTGCGGCGGCCGCGAATCGCCGTGCTCGGGCTCAACCCGCATGCCGGGGAAGGTGGCCACCTCGGGCGTGAGGAAATCGAGATTATCGAGCCGGTGATCGAACGATTGTCGAAGAAAATGTCGCTGACCGGCCCCTTGCCGGCCGACACCGCCTTCGTGCCCGACCGCCTGCGCGGTTTCGATGCCGTGCTTGCCATGTATCACGACCAGGGGCTGCCGGTACTCAAGCACGTCGGCTTCGGTCATGCCGTCAATGTGACGCTCGGCCTGCCGTTTATCCGAACCTCGGTCGATCACGGTACCGCGCTGGATCTGGCCGGTACCGGCAAGGCCGATTCCGGCAGCCTCAACGCCGCCATCAACCTGGCGCGCGGCATGTCGCGACCGGTCAGTGCGTCCCGTCGTCAATGATGAAACCGCACCGGCCGCGCAAGCGCTTCGGCCAGCACTTTCTCCATGATGCCGGCATTATTGCGCGGCTAGTATCGGCTATCCGGCCGGGCGAGTGCGATCACATCGTCGAGATCGGGCCCGGTGAGGGTGTCCTGACCGGTCCCCTGCTCGAAGCCGGCGCGCGGGTGACCGCGATCGAGCTCGACCGCGACCTGGCCGCGGCCTTACCCGAACGGCTGGGCTTTCCCGAACGACTGGAAGTCATCCAGGCTGACGTGCTCGAGGTGGACCTGGCCGCTATCGGCGGGGCGGGTATGCGCGTGGTCGGGAACCTGCCCTACAACATTTCCACGCCGATCATGTTCCGCCTGTTCGAATGGCGTGAGCTGGTTGCGGACATGCATTTCATGCTGCAAAAGGAAGTCGTCGACCGACTGGTGGCTCAGCCCGGGTCGAAGCAGTACGGACGGCTATCGGTGATGGCCGCTTTCCACTGCCGCATGGAGCGCTTGTTCAACGTGCCCCCGGGTGCTTTCAGACCACCGCCGAAAGTCGATTCGGCCATCATTCGCATGGCACCAAAGGCCCTCGAAGAAGAAACCCTGGCGAGGCTGCCGCAACTCGAGGAAGTCGTCCGCAACGCATTCGGCCAGCGCCGCAAGACGCTGCGCAACGCCCTGAAGGGACTGCTGGACGAAAACGCTATCGAAGCGGCGGAAATCGATCCCGGTGCTCGTGCCGAGACGGTCTCATTGGAGGGGTTTGTGGCGTTGGCGGATCAGTTTAGCCGCCAACGAGCTAACCAGCTAACAAGCTAACCAGCCAACGCGCCAAGCGCTTACCATTCCGCGATTTTCCAGTACGCCGGCTTGACCGGATCCATGCCGTCGTGGCGATCGTCCATGACGCCGTCGCCGTCGGAATCGACCAGGTAGTAGGACGGCCCGCCGTCGAGCGGCGTGACCCGAATCATGTAGACGGTTCCGCCGGATGAGTACTCTTCCACAATCCGGTCGTCTTCGCGCCGGATGACCACCTGCGGTTCGATCTGCTCGTCCGGGTCCTGCACCTTGGGCGGCATCGGCTCGCGAATCGGGGGCGGTGGCGGCGCGTCGGACGGTGGTGGCTCGTCCTGCGCCACGGCCGGCCAGGCCATGATCAGGCTCGAGATCAACAGGGCGTATCGCATGGTGCTGGCCTCTTGGCAAGTTGTGCCTCAAGTCTATCAGAGGCCGGGGAAGGCGGGCGGAGCACACCAGGTCACTTACGTGACGATCAGCACGGGCGAAGACCGCCTTCAGCGGGTACGCTCTCGACGATGCCGATACCGCGCTATTTTCCGAGCTTAGCCGACAATCCCGTGGCCGCGTCACGGCGAGCCGCCTGGGCCAACCTGGCAGGGGCGCTCTTCTCGCAGCCGTTCGTTTCGATCCTGCTGGCGGTTTCGTGCCTGGGTGCCATTGCCCTGTTTGTCACGCTCGTCAGCGCCGCCCTGGACCAATACGCGAGCATCTTGTTCGTTTGGCTGACGCAGCGTGCCCCCTTGTTGTGGTCGGCGGTGTTCCTGACCTGCCTGGCAAGCCAGGTGCCTGCGGTGAGGCGTGAGATCGAGGCGGCGCGCTCCGGATGGCTTTCGGCACTGCCGCAGATGCCTGAGGCCATGCGCGCCTGGTCGCGCTGGCGCCGATGGGGGCTTGCCATGCTCCAGTCGCTGGGGCTCGTGGCCGTGGTCGCAGCGGTCTATCGCGAAGCGGCTACAGCGGTTACCCCGGCCCCCGCGGCCTGGATCGCGCCCGTTTTGGTGCCGGCGATGGCAGCATTGCTGGCGCCGGTTCTTGCAGGGCCGAGCCGGCGAGATGATCACCCCCGCCCGCCGCCGGCCCGCACGGCAGCAGCGACCCGCAGCGGCGCCCGAATCCTGCACCACTGGCAGTGGCTGCACTACCGCAGCCGCTGCTGGCGGGCCGGCATTCGCTGGTCGTTCGGGTTGCTCATCGTGCTGATGCCGGCCGGTGCTTCCGCCGTGCAGGTCGGGATTGGACTGGCCGTCGGCCTGGTTTTTCTGCAGTTCGTTCAGCTCTGGTCCTCGGCGCTGCAGGTCATCTTTCGGGCCAGCGCGCTGTTGGGTGCCTTGCCGCTGCAACCCTGGCGAATCTTGCTGCAGGTCTCGGTGCTTCCCCTGTTGATCGCATCGGCAATTGCGCTGGTAGTTGGTCTGGTGCTGGCGGCGCTGGGTCTGTCTTTCCCGGGCGCCGTGGTTGCCGGCCTGGCGTTGTTCGGCGCGTTGACGCTTAACCTGGCGGTCGTGCTGGCCTGGCGCCATGACAGGCGCTTTGCCGGATTTCGCTCGGCGTTCATTCTGCTGGCCTGGCTCGCACTGGCGCAGGCCGTTCCGTTTGCGGCGCCGTTGAGCTGGCTTGGGCTGATCGGCTGGCTGCTGCGCCGCGCCGGAAGGTTGGCGCCTTGAAGCGGATTCTCGCGATCGATGGCGCCTCGGTCGCCCTGGGCCGGCGCCAAGTGCTGAGCGATATCAGCCTGGACCTGGCTGCGGGGGAGTTGACGGCCCTGATTGGCCCCAACGGCAGCGGCAAGAGTACGCTGTTGGCTGCCGTGGCGGGGCTTGTGCCCCTGGCGGCCGGGACCGTGCAAATTTGCGGCCGACGGCTTGACGAGCAGACACGCGCCGCGCGCGAGTGCCTCGGCTATATGGTCGCCCAGGAAACGCTGCCCGGCCTGCTCACGCCGCGCCAGTGTCTGGAACTGTTTTCCCGAAGTCGTGGCTTGAGGGTTGTTCCGGAAATAACCTGGAAGCAGGCCGAAGACCTCGGCCTGACGCCCTGGATGGACGAGTGGCTGATGGCCTGCTCGCTGGGGACGCGGCAGAAGCTCTCGGTATTGCTGGCCCTGTTGGGCTCGCCGCCGTTGATCGTGCTAGACGAGCCACTCAACGCCCTTGATCCCGTCAGTGCGCTGGCGCTCAAGCGCTGGCTCAAGACGCTCACTGCCGAACGGGCCTGCAGCGTGCTTATGGCAACCCACGACCTGGCCGTGGTCGAGTCCCTTAACGACCATATCCTGGTTCTGCTCGAGGGCCGCATCGTGCTTGACTGGGATCGCGAGCGGATGGCCCGCGAAGTCGCCGGAGGCGATCAAGGGCTGGAGGCGCGAATCGTCGAGGTGTTGGGGCGCCCTTGAGTAGCGCTTTGTGGACGCAGTCGGGGTGGTTCGGGGTAGTACCATGTGCAGACTCGATCAACCTGCGATGCCCCGCCCGTCATGACCAATAAATCCCGTCTCTGCCTCGTTGATGGCTCGTCCTATCTGTACCGGGCATTTCACGCCCTGCCCAGCCTGACCAGCGGCGATGGCCAGCCTACCGGCGCGATTTTCGGCGTCGCCAACATGGTTCGCCGCATGCTCGAGCATTACCAGCCCGACCGGGTAGCGGTGATCTTCGACGCGCCGGGCAAGACCTTCCGCCACGAAACCTATGAAGACTACAAGGCCAACCGGCCGCCCATGCCCGATGAACTCCGGACCCAGATCGAGCCCCTGCACGAGCTGATCGACGCCATGGGGCTGCCGCGGCTCGTGATCGATGGCGTCGAGGCTGACGACGTGATCGCCACGCTCGTCCGGCAGGCCCGCGAGGACGGGCGCGAAGTGCTGATCTCGTCGGGCGACAAGGATCTCGCCCAGCTCGTTGGCGACGGCGTGGTGCTCGAAGACACCATGCAGGACAAGCAATACACGCCCGAGGCGGTCGAGGAGAAGTTCGGCGTGGGGCCGGCGCTGGTCGGCGACCTGCTGGCGCTGGTCGGCGACAGTTCGGACAATATTCCCGGCGTGGAAAAGGTCGGGCCGAAGACGGCGGTGAAGTGGCTCAAGCAGTACGGCGACCTCGACGGCGTGATCGAAAATGCCGACAAGATCGGCGGCAAGATCGGCGAGAACCTCAGAGACGGGCTGGACCAGCTCAGGCTCTCGCGCCAGCTGGTCGAGCTCGACGACTCGGTTGCGCTCGAGGGCGGGCCGGAGGCGCTCGAGCGCGGCGAGCCCGACCGCGAGCGCATGATCGAGCTGCTCAGGCGCTTCGGTTTCTCGACCTGGCTCAAGCAATATTCCGACGGCGAGGACGCGGGGGCGAACTCGAGCGGCGAGCTCGAAGTCGAGACCGTGACCACGAAGCGGCAGCTCGAAACACTCGTCGAGGCGCTGGAAGCGGCCGAACTGATCGCCTTCGACACCGAGACCACCAGCCTGGAGCCGCTGGATGCCGACCTGGTTGGCTTCTCTTTCGCGATCGAGCCCGGCAAGGCCTGGTACGTGCCGCTTGCGCACGCCGACCAGGACAACGAGTTCACGCTCGACGAGGCCGTCGAGGCCCTGCGCGGCCTCATCGAGGACGACGAGCGGCCCAAGGTCGGCCAGCACCTCAAGTACGACCTCAACGTGCTCGAGCGCGCCGGCATCGCGCTCGGCGGCATCGAACACGACACCATGCTCGAGTCCTACAGCTATCACTCCTCGGGTACGCGCCACGATATGGATTCGCTGGCGTCGCGTTATCTGGGGCGACAGACGACGTCCTTCGAGGCGGTGGCCGGCAAGGGCAAGAAGCAGGTGACCTTCGACCAGGTGCCGGTGGCCACCGCGGCCGAGTACGCCGGGGAGGACGCGGAGGTGACGCTGGCGCTGCACCGTCACCTGTGGCCGAAGTTGGAGAAGCTCGAGGGGCCCAGTCGGATCTACCGTGAACTCGAGATTCCGCTGATTCCCGTGCTGGCGCGCATGGAACGCATCGGCGTGGCCCTGGACGCGGACGCGCTTGCGCAACAAAGCCGCGAAATCGAGAAGCGTCTCGACGAACTGGTCGAGGCCGCTTACGAGACGGCCGGCCAGGAATTCAACCTGGGCTCGCCCAAGCAGCTGCAGGAGATCCTGTTCGAAAAGCTCGAGCTGCCGGTCAAGCGCAAGACGCCCAAGGGTCAGCCTTCGACGGCCGAGGATGTGCTGCAGGAGCTGGCCGTGGACGGTCACGAGCTGCCCAAGCTGATCCTGGAGCACCGCGGATTGGCCAAGCTCAAGAACACCTACACCGATCGGCTGCCCGAGCGCATTCATCCGCGCACCGGCCGCATTCATACCCACTACCACCAGGCGGTGGCGGCGACCGGGCGCCTGTCATCGACCGACCCGAACCTGCAGAACATTCCGATTCGCCGGCCCGAGGGGCGGCGAATCCGCAAGGCCTTCATCGCGCCGGAAGGGACCGTGCTGCTGGCGGCGGACTACTCGCAGATCGAGCTGCGCATCATGGCCCACCTGTCCGGCGACGAGCGCCTGCTCAAAGCCTTTGCCGACGGTGAGGACATCCACCGGGCCACGGCCGCCGAAGTGTTCGGGCTGGGTCTCGACGAGGTCGGCGACGACCAGCGCCGCGCGGCCAAGGCGATCAATTTCGGCCTGATGTACGGCATGAGCGCCTGGGGGCTTTCGCGCCAGCTCGAACTGCCCCGCAACGAGGCGCAGGACTACATCGACCGCTACTTCGATCGCTACCCGGGCGTGCGCGAGTTCATGGACGACATCCGCAAGCGCGCGCACAAGCAGGGCTACGTGGAAACCCTGTTCGGACGGCGCCTGTGGGCGGATGAAATCCGTTCGCGCAACAACCAGCGCCGCCAGGCGGCCGAGCGGGCCGCCATCAACGCGCCGATGCAGGGCACGGCCGCCGACATCATCAAGCGCGCCATGATCGACGTTGACGCCTGGATTCAGAGCGAGGATGTTCCGGCGAAGCTGGTCATGCAGGTCCATGACGAACTGGTGCTGGAGGTGGATGAAAAGGCGCTCGAATCAGTGCGCCACGGGGTCGTCGACCGTATGCAGGATGCCGTGAAACTCGATGTCGAGCTCCTGGTCGAAGCAAATAGCGGGCCCGATTGGGAGACTGCGCACTAAACCGCTGATTTTTATACGAAAAAAATTTTCGAAATTTGGGGGAATTTCTGGAACTTTTGGCAATGAGCCCCGGTCTGATTATTTACCATGCGCATGGTATTGGTTCGCTTCCCTCCCTAAGCGGACCAAGAGGATTCGGTTACAGTCCCCAAACCGGATCCGACTACAGGCCCCGGGTCCTCCCTCGCCCGGGGCCTTCTTATTTTGAGGGGTCAGGATTCAGGATTCAGGGGTCAGGGTGGCACCGTCGTGACCCCTGACCCCTGACCCCTGACCCCTGACTCCTGACTCCTGACTCCTATCCTTCCTGCGGCGATATACTGGCGGCTTTCCAAGCGATGAAGCCGTATTCACCATGCTGGAAGTAATCATTCTCGCCGCGGGCGAGGGCAAACGGATGAACTCGGCGCGGCCGAAGGTGCTGCAGCCGGTTGGCGGACGGCCCATGTTGCAACACCTGGTCGATGCGGCTCGCGAACTCGAACCGGCCGCGATCCGCGTGGTCATCGGCGCCGGGGCGGAGCAGGTGCGCGCGGCGCTGGACGGCCAGGGCATCGACTGGGTGCTGCAGACCGAGCGTCGCGGTACCGGTCACGCCGCGGCGCAGGCGTTGCCGCAGGTCGATGGAAGCGCGCGCGTGCTGGTCCTGCCCGGCGACATGCCCATGATCCGCGCTGGAACCCTGGCGCGCTTGCTGGAAAGCGAGGCCGAGCTGGCCGTGCTCAGTTTTATCGCTGAAGACCCAACCGGCTACGGCCGCATCATCCGCGACGACGGCCGGGTGACGGCGATCCGGGAAGAGAAGGACGCCAGCGACCAGGAAAGGCGGGTCGACGAGGTCAACAGCGGCGTCCTGTGCGCCAGTTCGGAAAACCTGTCGGCCTGGCTCGGGCAGGTCGGTGACGACAACGCGCAGGGCGAGTACTACCTGACCGACTGTATCGGCATCGCGGCCGAAGCTGGTCGGAGCGTGGAGGCGGTTATCGCCGACAACGCCGATGAGCTCCTCGGCGCCAACGACCGCGCCCAGCTGGCCGGGCTCGAGCGCGTATTCCAGCACCGCGCCCGCACCACGCTGCTCGCCCAGGGCGTCACGCTGCTCGATCCCGATGCCGTGCAGATACGCGGGCCCGTCGAGAGCGGGCGAGACGTGTCCATCGATGTCAACGTCGTGCTGGAGGGTCGTAACCGTTTCGGTGATGGTGTGGCGATCGGACCCGGTTGCGTGATTCGCGACTGTGACCTGGCAGCGGGTACTCGCATCGAGTCGATGAGCGTGCTCGAGGGCGTTCGGACCACCGGCGCCTGCTCGGTCGGGCCCTTCGCGCGGCTGCGCGCCGGCACCGAGCTCGCCGAAGGCGCGAAGGTGGGCAACTTCGTCGAGATCAAGAAAGCGCGCCTGGCGGCCGGCGCCAAGGCCTCGCATCTGAGCTACATCGGCGACGCCGAGGTGGGCGAGGGCGCCAATATCGGCGCCGGCACGATCACCTGCAACTACGACGGCGTCAACAAGCACCGGACCGTCATCGGCGAGCGAGCCTTCATCGGATCGAACTCGTCACTGGTTGCGCCGGTCATAGTAGGCAGGGAAGCGACCATCGGCGCTGGAAGCGTGATTTCGACGGATGCCCCGGACGGCCAACTGACTCTTGCCAGGGCCCGGCAACGCAGCGTGCCGGGCTGGAAGCGACCCGAGCGAGGCGACAAAAAAACCTGAACCGGAGTTGGCGCAGGGGGTGTGCCTGCGGTATTCTCGTCGCCTTACAGATTTTTCGCCAGAGATTCCGTTGCAAAATGCGTAAACGCCATCGCCCAGAGGAAGAAGCCGAGATCAACATCACGCCGATGCTCGACATCGTGTTCATCATGTTGATCTTCTTCATCGTGACCACCTCTTTCGTCCGTGAGCAGGGCCTGGATATTTCCCGCCCGTCGCAAAGCGAACAGAAAACCGTGCAGGAAGATGAAAACCTGCCCATCGTCGTGCGCATCGACCAGGCCAGCATGATCACGATCAACAAGCGCCGCGTGGAGCCCGAGGCCATTCGCGCCAATCTCGAGCGCGAGTTCGCCCAGAGCCCGCAGTCGCCGCTGATCGTCGCCGCGCACCCGGATGCGAACACCAACGCCCTGGTGCAGGTGCTCGATTCGGCCAACGTCGTTGGGATCGACAACATTTCGGTTGCCACCGAGAGCCAGTAGACTGCCCGAGCCAACGCGAATGACCAGGAGCACACGATGAACGAAGAGTATTCCCCGGAGTCCGGGGCCACGGCCGACGAGAAGGAAACCAATACCTGGGCGATGATCCTGCATCTGTCGATGCTGTCGGGCCTGATTGTGCCCATGGCCGGGTTGATCGTGCCGATCGTTATCTACATCCTCAAGAAGGATCAGCTTCCCGGGTTGAAGCCTCACGGTTATGTCATCTTCAACTGGATGATCAGTGCCTTCATTTACGCCATCATCAGCATGATCCTGATGATTGTCGGTATCGGCATCCTGTTGCTGGGCGCCCTGGCGCTGGTCAGCCTGATTTTCCCGATCATCGGTGGCGTCAAGGCATCCGAAGGGGAGGTCTGGCCGTATCCGCTCTCCATCAAGTTCTTCAAGTGATTCACAGGCGCCGGGCGACCGACCGTGTTCCGGGCGGTATCGTGTCGGCGCTAGGGAAACGACTCAGCGAATGAATCAACAAAACGCTCGCCAGAACGCTCGACAAGAAAAGCCCGCCCTGGTCTATGAGAACCTGACGTTCTTCATTGCCGTGGTTCTGCTGGGCTTCGTCGCGGCCCCCGTCTGGGGCCTTGCCTACGGATTCAGTGCCTGGACCTGGCTGTTCGCCGGCATCTTCTGGGTGCTCAGCGGCCTGTCGATCACTGCGGGCTACCACCGCCTGTGGTCCCATCGCACCTACAAAGCGGCCTGGCCGCTGAGGCTGTTCTTCGCCATCTTCGGCGCCCAGTCGCTGCAGAATTCCGTTCTGGTTTGGTGTGCGCGCCACCGAGTGCACCATCGCCATGTCGACGATGAAGATCGCGATCCGCATTCGATCAAGTCCGGCTTCTGGCATGCGCACATGGGCTGGATGCTGCGTCGCTACCCGACCAGCGAGATCGATTTCGACCAGGTGCGTGATCTCGAGCGCGATCCGATCGTGATGTGGCAGCACCGTCACTACTGGCCGCTGACCTGGGGCATGAACCTCGGCCTGCCGCTGTTGCTGGGCTGGATGGTCGGCGACATTGTCGGCATGGTCCTGCTCGCGGGCGCTTTCCGCCTGGCTTTTTCGCAGCAGTGCACCTTCTTCATCAACTCGCTGGCCCACACCCTGGGCAAGCGCACGCACAATCTCGACAACACCGCGCGCGACAGCGGCGTGGTTGCCCTGTTGACCTGGGGCGAGGGTTATCACAACTTCCACCACGCCTTCCAGGCCGATTATCGAAACGGCATCAGCTGGTGGCAGTTCGATCCGGGCAAGTGGCTGATTGCAGCCGCGTCCTGGCTGGGCCTGGCCTACGAGCTGCGGCGCACCCCGCGCTTCAAGATCCGGCGCGCCCGCCTGCAGGTGCAGTTCCTGGAGCTGCAGGAGCGCCTGGCCGGCAACCCGGATGCCATGAACTGGTCTGAGACGCTCGAGCGCGAATACCAGCAGTTCAGGGAAACCGTGGCCCAGTGGCAGGCTGTGCAGGCCGAACGCGTTGCTGCCGGCAAGGCCGCGCTCAGGGACCGGTGGCGTCGAACGGACCTGACTACGCGATACCGTGAACTCGAATACCGCCTCAAGATGCAGGCCCGGCGCCTGGCGACCCTCCGCCGCGTGGCCGTTCCGGCTTAGTAGCTGGCATTGCGGGTGGTATGGTTCTCACGCAGAGCCGCTGAGACGCAGAGTTCGCTGAGTAAAAAAGAGAGGACGGAATAATCGGTTGCGAGAATTCCGGCTATGCCGGACTTCTGTGAGTAACCCGGAATACGCCGGCCTTGAATGCCGGCGTTTTTTTTGGTGGAGTCGAGAGACGGACCAATCGCAGTAGTGTGTCTTGATCCACCACACTTGCTGTTTTCTAAATCCAGTTTTGTCTTCTCTCTGCGAACTCCGCGGCTCTGCGTCTCTGCGTGAGATCGACGACCTACCAACCGCGAGCAACGACAACCGTTCAAGCCCCCAACCCGAAGAAGCGCTCCGCCGTTGCGGTGGTTTCCTTGGCCAGTTGGTCGGGGCTGACGCCGCGGCAGGCGGCGACGGTGCCGGCGATCCACGGTAGCCACTGGGGCTCGTTTCGGCGGGTCTTGATTTTCGGCTTCATGTTGCGCGGCTTGAGGTAGGGCGCGTCGGTCTCGAGCATCAGGCGATCGGGCGGGATCTCGTGCACGAATTCTTTCAGGTGGTAGCCGCGGCGTTCGTCGCAGATCCAGCCGGTGATGCCGATATGGCAGTCCATCTCGAGATACTCGAGCATGGCTTCGCGGGTGTCGGTAAAGCAGTGGACGACGGCGCCAGCCAGGTGGGGACGAAACGCCCTGAATATCGCGACGAAGTCGTCGTGGGCGTCGCGCTGGTGCAGGAAGACCGGCTTGCCGCAGTCGACGGCGAGCTCGAGCTGGCGCTCGAAGGCTTTTCGCTGCGCCGGCCGCGGCGAGAAATCACGGAAGTAGTCGAGGCCGCATTCGCCCACCGCGACCACGCGCTGGGCTCTGTGCAGCTCGGCGAGGACGCTCAGCGTGTCGCCGCTGACCTCTTCGGCATGGTGGGGGTGCACGCCGGCGGTGGCGTAGAGTACGCCCGGCCAGTGGCCGGCCAGTTCATGGGCCTGTACGCTGCCGGCTTCCGTCGCGCCGGTGACCACCATTCGGGCGACGCCCGCTGCGCGGGCTGTATCGATGACGTGCTCGCGGTCGGGGTCGAAAGCGTCGTGGGTCAGGTTGCAGCCGATGTCGATCAATTCCATGGCGCGGAATTGTACCGTTTTCTAATCGCTGGCGATGCCCAGGATGCGCGCCATTTCCGGTGCCACCTTCGGTGTCACGAGATCGGCCAGCGTGTACCGATCGAGCGTCGCAAGGAAGGCCTTGAGCGCCTCGTCGAGCATGCGGGGCAGGGCGCAGGCCGGCGTGATGACGCACTGGTTGTCCGCGCGGAAGCACTCGACCAGGCCGAAGTCCGGCTCCATGTCGCGCACGACGCGTCCGATCACGATGTTCCCCGGGGGGCTTGCCAGCCGGATGCCGCCGCCGCTGCCGCGCGTCGATTCGAGATAGCCGAAGCCGGCGAGCTTGTGGGCGACTTTCATGAGGTGGTTGCGCGAGATTCCGAAGGCCTCGGAGATCTCTCTGATCGTGGCACGGCGCTCTCCGCTCAGGGCCAGGTACATCAACACGCGAAGGGCCAGGTCGGCATGGTGGGTCAAGCGCATGGCGGTGCCTTCATCCCGGTCGGCCGTCGATGCGCGGGCGGGTGAGGATGGGCAGGTAGAGCCAAAGGAACACGCCGAAAGCGCCGATCCATGCGGCGGTGCTGGCCAGCACGCCGGCTTGCCAGGGTAGCCAGCCCAGGGCGGTGCAAAGCCGGACCAGGGCGGAGGCGATGACCAGCCCGTATGCAAGGCCTGCGCCGCGAGGAAGTTCCAGCGCTCGCCCGGTGTGTCCGAGGGCGACGCGGGTCATCACGCCGACAATCAGCACACCCATGGCGCCGGGACCGAGCGCGTGAAGCCAGACGGTCGAGGCGGGGCTGCCCCAGGCGAAGCTGGCGGCCATGAGAATCAGGCCGAGGGGGATCCAGGCGTAACCGGCGTGCAGGATCCACACCAGTGCGTCGGAGCGTGCTCGCCAGCCCTGCCAGCCTGCGACGCGCAGCGCGTTGGCGATGCCGGCAATGCCGGCCACCGCCGCCACCAGGGCACCCGGCGATCCGACCAGCAGGACTGGCACGAGTATCGCGGTGGCGCTCAAGCTGACGATGTCGACCAGGGGCCAGCTGCGCACCCGTTCGGGCTGCATCTGCTTGCGCTGCATCCAGTTGCGAGTAAACGCCGGCGTGATCCGTCCGCCGATGATGACCATCAGCAGTACGATCAGGCCGATCGTGGCGAACTCGATCCGCCGAACCATCTCTGGATCCTGCGTCCACCAGCCGGCGTGAAACAGCAGGTTGGCCAGCGCGAGAACCGATACGACGGCGACCAGGGGCAGATTGCGGTAGTTGCCGGACCCGATGATCACCCGGCCGGCATAAATGGCCACGGCGGTGAGGAAGGCCACGTCAACTATCGCAACCAGGGCGTGCGGCAGCACGGCCGACAGCCACATCGCCGCGCGGCCGGCCAGCCACAAGCCGAAAAGCGCTTGCAAAGGCCGGCCGGACAGGGGTTTGGCGCCGGTCCAGTTGCACATTGCGGTCAGCAGGAACCCGGCGATGGCCGCGGCGACCATTCCGAACAGCATTTCGTGGCTGTGCCACTGCATTGGTGCGTGTCCGCCGGCCAGGGGCCAGCCCAGCAGCAGTATGCCGAGCCATCCGGCCAGGCCGACAATTGCGTAGCCCGCTGCTGCGATGAAGAAGGGACGGAACGGACAGGCCCACAGCGCGATGTCCGATGGGCCGATGGATTCGAGGGTGTTGGCGGTCATTGCCGTTCCTGGCGCTTTTCGAGCGGATGGGATGGGCGGCCGAGAATGAACACGGCGGCCAGGATGAAGATGGTGAACGCGACGCTCAGGAGCCAGGCTGGCGCCGAGCCCAGGTACAGCAGCAGCGCGCTGATCGACATGAGGCTGCAGGCGGCCCACTTGGCTGCCGGCGGCACGACGCGGTGACGATGCCATGCGCGCAAGGTCGCCCCGTAGCGCGGGTGACGGAAGAGACGAAAGCGCAGACGCGGCGAGGCATTCGCCCCGGCCCACAATGCCAGCAGCAGGAAAGGCGTGGTCGGCAGCACCGGGAGCAGCGCACCGAGTGCGCCTATGGCGATAAAGCCATAGGCCGCGAACACATAGGGCCAGCGGAGGTTTGCCACCGACTCAGGCTCCTGGTGTTCACGGGCTCTAATCATGCATATATTATACTTGTTATGGTGAGATTCTGCAGGGGCAGTTTCAATACTCGGCTTTGGTTAGAATAGTAGTCGGCGCCGGCTTAGCTCAGTTGGTAGAGCTGCTGCGGAGTCCCGGCGGCGCTTCTTTCAAGCTTCGCTTGAAAACCGCACCACCGGAACGATTAGAATTGATTTCCGGGTTTATGGTGGCAATTCATCAGGCTTCGTTGCCGGCTTAGCTCAGTAGGTAGAGCATCTGATTTGTAATCAGAGGGTCGGGGGTTCGACTCCCTCAGCCGGCACCATTCTCCGTTCCCCTGCATCTTCCTTCACGGATCAGACGCTACTTTTCGCGGCCTGTGCGAATTGGAGCATCGAAATGAAACAAATGATTGCCATACTCGGCCTGCTGGCGTTGTCCGGCTGCGCCATGATGCGCGGTGGCCCGCCGCTGGAGACGGTCGACGAGGTCAATCTCGAGCGCTACATGGGGGAATGGTACGTGATCGCCAATATTCCCTATTTCGGCGAGCGCGGTAACGTGGCGGGCCGGGCGATTTATCGCATGCGTGACGACGGCCGGATGGACGACATCTACCGCTACCGCGACGGCAGCTTCGAAGCACCGGTCGAAGAAATGACCGGCGTGGCCTGGGTGGTTGACGAGGACAGCAACGCCGAATGGAAAGTGCAGTTCTACTGGCCGATCCGCTTCGGTTACTACATCGTCGGCCTCGACGACGACTACCGGTGGACGGTCGTTGGTCACCCCTCGCGCGAGTACGCCTGGATCATGGCTCGCGAGCCCGAGCTTTCGGACGAGCGTTACCAGTCCCTGCTGAATCTGCTCGAGGCACGCGGCTTCGACGCCTCGCAGCTCAAGAAGGTGCCCCAGCGCCCCGAACAGGTCGGGCAGCCGGGTTTTCAGTGAACGGAGAGCCGTCCCGCGCCCATTGGTTCGGTCGGGATCACGGGCGCCAGTGCGGGTCGCGCCGGCGCCGGCGTTCGATGAACCGTTCGGGAGCGAGTGCAGCCATGACCGACGAATCCACCGCGACCGGCTCGCCCGAAAGTCGATCGGCGATGAGGTCGGCGCACAGCGGGGTATGGGTCAGTCCCCGCGAGCCGTGGGCGATATTGAGCCAGATGTGCCCGTTTAGCGTGTGGGGGTTGTTCGAAGGGTCCGGGCTGGGGCCCACCAGCGGCAGCCAATCGCCGGATTGGCAGCGGAGGCCGGCGTGCTGACCTACGACCTTGATCCCGCTGCCGCCGAGCGCCCGCCACCGCGATGGAAGCTGGCGTTCCAGCTCGGCCAGGTTGCGCTCGTTGTCGACGGGGTCGACGACGGCGGTCTGGCGCTGGCGATCAAAGGTGGCGCCGACGCAATGTACGCCCTCGAAGGCCGGCGTGACATAACCCGTATGACAATGCGCCTGTCGCCACTCGAGGCTGGCCTGCGTGGCCCGGCAGAAGGTGACCTGGCCTCGTACGGTTCGCAGCGGCAGCCAACCCATTCCGTCGAACCGGCCCGTTGCGCCTGCGGTGCAAAGGACGGTGGCATCCACTTCGATTGCAACGCCTGAGTCCAGCGTCACGCTAGTCGACTCACCGCTTGTAATTGTGGCGACACGGTTGACCCTTGTGGCGATGTTGACGTGGTCGAGCAGGAAGCGGCACCAGCTGGCCGGGCGAAGGTAACCGGTGCCTTCGAAGCGAACCCGGTCCTCGCCAATTGACTCGAGCGTGCCCGGGGGCCAGGTGCCGCTAGCCAGGGCGCGGCGCGTTTTTTCGGCCACGCGCGGGTCGACCAGATGCTGGATTACGCCTTCGAGCCGACCGTCGGCGTCGTGGCGCGGAAAGCCCAGTCGCGCAAGCCAGCGTCGCGCGTGCAGCAATGCGCCCAGGTAAAATCGGTTCTGGGCATTCAGGCTGTGGCTGGCCGTCGAGTAAAGGACGGCGGCAAGGCTCGACGGCGCCGCGTCGTTGAGCGCCGGGTCGATGACTTGCACGCGCCAGCCGCGCTCGGCCAGCGCCCGGGCCGTGGTGCAGCCGGCAAGCCCGGCGCCGACCACAATGGCCTCGCCCCGGCTGGCGCGTTGCGGCGTCCAGCTGCCCGGAAGTCTTGCCGTCAGCCGGTGGCGCTTGCGGCCGAAGCCGCTATGGCGTTCGACGGCGAATCCAGCCGTCGCCAGACCCCGGCGCACCGTTCCGGCGGCCGTAAAGGTGGCCACGCTGGCGCCCGGGCGAGAGCGCCGTGCCAGGGTACGGAACAATGATTCGGTCCACAGATCGGGGTTGCGCGATGGCGCGAAGCCGTCCAGGAACCACGCATCGACCCGGTCGGGCCCGGCCGACCAGAGCGTGGCCGCGTCACCGAACATCAGGGTTAACGCAACTCGTTTGCCCAGGTGAACGCGGTGGAATCCGGGTGCCGGCGGTGGCCATGCGGCAAGCAGGGCCTGCCCCGGCCCGGACAGTTCGGGCCAGCTCGCGATGGCGCGCGAGAGATCGCCGCGCGAGAGCGGATGCAGCTCGGCGGAGTAGATGTGAAGGCGGGCGGAAACCGGTGCATGGCGATCGAAGCAATCGGCCACCAGTAATGCATTGAGGCCGGTACCGAAGCCGGTTTCACCGAGCACGAACAGGCCGTCGTCGGGCAATTGGGAGAACCGCCGGGGCAGGTCGCTGGCTTCGATGAAAACCGCCCGGCTTTCCGCCACTCCACGGCCGGGCATGAAGTAGCTGTCGCCGTAGTCCGCGGCGAAAGGCGTGTCGCCCTGCCAGTCGATGCTGGCCGTCCGTAGCGGAGGTAGCGTGAAGTCGCGCATGACGGCCACTGGGAAAAGCCGACATTCTAAGGCGCCGGATCGGGCTAGTGCACCCCTTGGTGGCGGCGCAGTTAAATATGTTATATCATACGCTTTTATGGCAGCAATCCGTAAACCAGCACGCACCATGGCCGTGATCTTCAATTCACCCGAGCGAGTCGCGAGCGGCACGATCCTGGATCGTGCGGGCATTTGCGTGTCCGCGGTCTGCCTGGTGCAGTGCCTGGTGCTCAGCCTGGCGCTGGTGCTGGCGCCCGTGGTTTCACTGGGTATCTTCGGCAGCGATCTTTTTCATCGCCTGCTGCTGCTGCTGATTGTGCCGCTGAGCCTGGGTGCCTTCTGGCTGGGCTACCGCGTGCACCGAAGCGTCGGTCTTCTGTTGACAGGCGTGGCCGGACTCGCCCTGGTTCTCGCCGCTGCCGTGCTAGAGGCCAGCGTGCTCTCGCCCCTGGCGGCCTCGGCGATGACTTCGGCCGGCGGGCTGACCCTGATTGCCGGTCACTGGCTCAACCTGCGCCGTCGGCGCAGCGTCTGTATGCGGCCCATGCGCTGAGAAACCTTACCGTCTCGGCAGGCTGCAAGATTGCTGATAGAATCTGCGCAAACTCTCAAGGGACGGTTAATGAGCGACATTCCTTCCGATCTGCGCTACGCGGAAAGTCACGAGTGGGTCAGCCAGGAAGAAGAGGGCGTGGTCAAGGTCGGTATCAGCGACCATGCCCAGGAACAGCTGGGTGATCTTGTGTTCGTCGAACTGCCCGAGGAGGGCGCTTCCTTCAGTCGGGGCGACGCCTGCGCGGTGGTCGAGTCCGTCAAAGCGGCCTCTGATATCTACTGCCCGGTTTCGGGCGAGGTTACCGTCGTCAACGAGGCACTCGCGGATACGCCCGAGATCGTCAACAACGACTCCTACGGCGACGGCTGGCTGTTTTCGGTCAAGCTCGACGACCCGGGCGAACTCGACGACCTGATGGACGCCGACGCTTACCGAGAGCACCTCGACGAGGGCTGAGCGGCCAGACGGTCGGCTGCCCTGACGGGCTCGGGCAAGCGAAAACGCGGCGTGCAGGCAAGCACCAGGTCGACGGCGGTGTCCAGCCCCACGCGGTGGCCGACCGACACGTAGATCGGTCGAACCCGCCTGCGCGAGCGCAGTACGCGTCCGATGACTTCCTCGCCGTCGAGCAGGTCGGCGACCTCCCCCTTTTCCGCGCCGGGCGTTTCGTTTCGGCCGCACAGGCGGCTCTTGCCGACGCCGATGGTGGCCAATCCCGTCGTCACGCCCAGGTGGCATGCGATGCCGAAGCGGCGCGGATGCGCGCGCCCCTGGCCGTCGCACAGCACCAGCTCCGGCGAAATCGACAGGCGCTCGAGGGCGCCGGCAATGGCCGGAAGCTCACGGAAAGACAGCAGGCCGGGAATATAGGGCAGTGCCGTCGGCTGCTCGTGGGACACGGCTTCGATGACTTCCAGCTCGGGATAGCGCATCACGACAACGGCCGCTCGCGTGGTGCGGCCTCCGTCCGGGAAGGCGGCGTCTACCCCGGCGACCAGCTTCGGCGGCAAGTGCAGGTCGTCGCGATCAATGACCTGTTGCGCCATGGCTCGTTGACGTTCCATGAGGGCCCGCGCATCAACGGTCGCGTCCATCTTCACGCCTTCTTGGATTCCGGGCCGAAGAATGCCGTCCAGGCGTCGTCGATCGGTTCGCCAACCGCCTGCTCGTCGTAGGCCGCCGGTTCACGACGCAGCCAGTCCAGGTGACGTCGTTCGAGCAGGCTGGTCCAGCTCTCCGCCAGCTGTTCGGCGCGCCCGGTATCGATCCACCGGGTCTGCGCCAGTGCTTCCAGCTGGGCGCCCGTTTCGCGCAGTTCGACCAGTTCGGGATGCTCGGCGGCTTGCGTCAGGATACCCAGCTCGGCCAGAAACTGCAGGTCGGTGAGTGCCCGCTTGGTGGGTGACTCGCGCCGGTCCTCGCGCTGCCGGCGCCGCATCTCGCCCAAGTCGCTGGCGACCGTATCGGCATTCCGGGCCTGGGTCAGCACCTCGCGTCGGAGCGCCTCGAACTCGGACTCCATGGCGGGGTCACCGGCGATCCAGCGCGCGCGGATCAGGGCCTGGTGTTCCCAGGTCCAGGCCTTGTTGATCTGGTAATCGCGGAAACTCTCGAGGGTGGAGACCAGCATGCCGGCGCGACCGTTGGGACGAAGCCGGGTGTCGATCTCGAACAGCTTGCCGCCCGGCAATGGCATTTCGAGGGCGCTGACCAGGCGCTGCACCGTCCGCCGCGGCGCCTCGCCGGCGCGATGCAGGAACACCAGGTCGAGGTCTGATTCGAAGTGCAGCTGCCCGGCGCCGAGGTTGCCGTAACCGATGACCGCCGGGCCGGATTCAGCGCAGCCCGAAATGGCGAGTGCGCGATCGACGATGGTGGCGGCCATGAAACTGAGCTGTCGGCCGGCATCGACGGCATCCATCCGGTCGTCGAGCTCGGCCAGCGCGGTGCGCAGGAAGCCGGCCTGGCGCCAGCGCGCCAGCGCCCAGAGGCTCGCCTCCTTGTCGCGCGGGTCGGCCGAGGGCGCGGCGGGCAGTTCGAAACCGTTGATCGGGTCGAGGAGATCATCGATGAGCTGCGGAGAGGCGATGATCCACTCGGCCACGCGCTGGCTCAAGTGAAAAACGCGTACCAGCCGTTCGAGGGTCTCCGGGCGTTCGCGCAACAGGGCCAGGTAGGCCGAGCGGCGCGAGACCTGGTCGATCAACCGCAGCAGGTCGGCCAGGCCGGTGTCGGGCGGGCGCTGGCGGCTCACGGCCTCGATCAGGGCCGGCATCAGCCGCTCAAGCCGCTGGCGGCCCTCGGCGCTGAGCGGCCGGCGCTGAAGGCTGGCGTGGCTTCGCCTGAGACTGTCGGCGGCGTCTTCGGGCTGCCTGAAGCCGGCTTCCTGCAGGCGTGCGCCGGTTTTCTCGTCGGGCGGCCAGAGCGAATCGGCTTCGACCGTGTCGGCCTCGGGGTCGCGGAAGCGTTGGCTGAAGTGGCGGTTGACCGTGGCCCGGTGCTGCTCGAGCGATTCGTTCAAATCGTCCCAGTCTTCGCAGCCGAGCAGCTCGGCCAGTCGCTGGCGCTCGTCGGCCTCCTGCGGTAACTCGTGGCCCTGACGGGCGGAGAGGGCCTGCAGACGGTTTTCGAGAATGCGCAAGAAGGTGTAGGCGCCGCGCAGTTCGCGCGACTCTTCGGCCGGTACCAGGCCCAGGTCGGTGCAGGCCTCGAGCGCCGGCAGAAAGCCGCTCTGGCGCAGCTGGCGTTCGCGCCCGCCGCGCAGGATCTGGAGGCTTTGCACCAGAAACTCGAGCTCGCGTATGCCGCCGCGGCCGCGCTTGATGTCGGCGCGGTCGCTACGGGCGCGGGCGTTGGCGTCGATGCGCCGGTGCAGGTCGCGCAGGCTCTCGAAAATGCCGTAGTCGAGGTAGCGTCGGTAGATGAACGGCCTGAGCGATTCGATGAGCGCCTCGCCGGCGGCGAGATCGCCCGCGACGGGAGCGGCCTTGAGCCAGGCGTAGCGCTCCCAGGTGCGCCCCTCGCTGAGAAAATACTGCTCCATCGCCGGCACCGACCAGACCAGGGCGCCGGATTCGCCGAAGGGTCGCAGGCGGGTATCGACGATCCAGACGCGGCCGTGGGCATCGACCGAATCGAGCAGCTGGATCAGGCGGCGCGCCACGCGCTTCATCCACTCGGCGGCGTCGATGCGCCTCGGGCCGCTGCTGCGCCCGGTCGCGTCGTGGGCAAAGACCAGGTCGACGTCGGAATTGAAGTTGAGCTCGTCGCCGCCGAGCTTGCCCAGGCCGAACACGATCAGCCGCGGACGCTCGCCTTCGTCGCTTTCGAGCCAGCCGTGGCGCTCCGCCACCTCTTCCTCGGCCGCCTTGAGCGCCAGCTCGATACACCTGCGGGCCAGCGCCGACAGGGCCCGTCCGGTCTCGGCAATGTCCGCCTCGCCGATAAGGTCGCGCCAGAGAATGTGTACAGACTGCAGCTGACGATAACGTCGAAGCGCCCGGGACGGTTCGCTGCTCATCATCGCCTCATCGGGCGGACTGACTTCGACGTCCGGCCCGGGTGCGTCGTCGAA
Organism: Lysobacterales bacterium; assembly: GCA_034520805.1. Lineage (GTDB taxonomy): Bacteria > Pseudomonadota > Gammaproteobacteria > Xanthomonadales > Wenzhouxiangellaceae > Wenzhouxiangella. The sequence continues at coordinate 65,000 of JAXHNG010000015.1, forward strand.
TCGCCGCCAGGCCTCCGCCACGAAACGGCAGTGCGCGCGCAACCAGTCGGCGTCGGGTATTTGCACTGCGCGCTTCATTTCGGTTTCGCTGATCTCGCCATGTCCACCAGGGCCCGGAAGAGTGCCTGCTGACGCCTGCGCTGGGGCAGGTATTCCGGGTGCCACTGTACTCCGATGACCCAGGCTTGTCCGGCCCGCTCGACGGCCTGAACGATGCCGTTGGACTCGGTTGCGCACACATCCAGCCCGTCGCCGAGACGGTCGATGGCCTGGGAATGGAGCGCGTTGACGAAACAGGGGCCGGCGCCCACAAGCCGGGAGACACGGGTACCCGCCTGAATCGTTACGCGCTTGCGAGGCAGCACCGACCGGATCGCGGGATACTCGTCGTAGAAGCCGGTCAGGTGCTGATGCAGACTGCCGCCGAATGCCACGTTGATCAGCTGCATGCCTCGACAGATGCCGAGCATCGGCAGGCCCTGCTCACGCGCTTCGTCGATCAAGCGGTACTCCAGCTTGTCCCGATCCCGGTCGGCACCGCCGTGCTTGGTCGTCAAAAGCCGGCGCAGGGCGGCGACGAGGGGGAACAGCGCCAGGCCGAGCCAGCGCCGCCAGCCGCGTGCGCCCCGATCGGCCAGTTCGCGCGGTCCGGATCGGGTTCGCTGACCATAAAGACCGGGGCTGACGTCGGCCCCGCCGCCGAGGATCAGGGCGTCGATTCGTTCGATGCCGTGAGGCCTTTTCGGGCGAATGCGCAGCGGCCGCCCGCCAGCGCGGCGCACGGCGAGCGCCGAGAACCACCAGGCCGCCAGGCCACCCCGGTCGGGGCCGGTGACGCCGATCACGGGCCGCCCCGTCATCCGCGCAGCTTGCGCCAGGCGCGCGAGACCCAGCGGCGCAGCGGGCTGGAACTCGACAGGCGCCGGGCCCGTCTGCGCTCGAGTCGCCGGGGACTGTCGGCCAGGCGTTCGATGGCAATCCAGCGATTCCAGACGTGGGCCAGCGACCAGTCTGCCTCGTCGATCAGGCAGTTGGGCAGGCGGTAATGAAAGGCCGGCCTCGGCTTGACCAGGTGGCTCTCCACCGGCGCGTTCATCACGCGCTCCTCGTCGATATGGGCGAACAGCGGAAGCAGGTCGAGCGGGCGATTCCGGGTTGGCGTGAGCCTCAGGTAATCGCCGATCAGCTCGTCCAGGTCGGGCCGGTAGTCGACGTGCAGGACGTGGGCCAGGTATTCCTCGGGAAATGGCTGCACATAGGGCGTAATGCGCCGCGAAAGGTCCACGCTTTCCTCTTCGATGAGCTCGTCGTAGCTGAGCAGGAAGGCGCGGATGATCGAAAGCAGGTAGTCGGCTTCGAGGTGGGCAGCCTCGATGTTGAGCTGCATGCCGAACGCAAACAGCGGTGAAGCATGGGTGCCGCGGGCACCGGCGCGCTGGAGCCTCGCTCGAATGTCGTCGAGCGCATTCAGCTCGGTCCACGGCACGGGCGGGCCGACCAGCTCGAGCGGCACGATCAGACCGGCCACGCGCGAGATCACGGATTCGATCTGTTCGCGCTCGTCACCTTCGCCGATATCGATGCCGAAATCGGCCAGCATCTTCTGGTACTGACGGCTTTTGAGCAGGTCGGCATCCAGCTCGACCCGGAAGTCGCCCAGCCGGGTGCGACGAACGTGCGACAGGAAAGCGCTTTCGACTTCGATCTCGCCGCCGACGGCATCGCGCACGGCCTCGGCGACCTGGTGCGGGCGGAGCCCGGCCATCTCGAGTTCGAGGCCGACGCGGCGGGGCTCGCCGTCGGCGTTGTCACGCTGCGGCGGAGGCTCAAACTGTTTGGCTTGCGGGGACGTGTCGGGCGTGTCGGTCATTGTTGCAGACAGGATACCCGACCGGCGCCATTCTCGGGTCGATGAAGGCGCCGTAGGTCGGGGACGCGGCCTCGACCTACGCCGTCAATCGAATTGCCTTCAGAGGCATCAACCCAGTGACAGGTGCTGATCCTCTTCGCGCAGCATAAACAGCGCGATGCACGCCCCCAGCATCGGAATGGCCGCCAGGAACAGCATGTTGTTGAACGGGTCCAGGTACTGCTGCCACGACGACACGACCGATACCGTGTGCGTGACCAGCACGAAGCCGTAGGTCCAGAATTTCCACAGGCCCAGCAAGAAGGCGATCTCGATCGCCAGCTGCACGAGCCCGATGACCAGCAGCAGCGTGCCGCCCATGCCGCCGATGAAGTAGAAGTTCTCGAACACGGCCGCCGCATGACCGGGATTGATCAGCTTGTCGAGCGACCACATGGCCATGACGATGAAAATGGTGATACGCAGGATGAACAGCGAGATTTGCAGCGGCTGCTTCATGATTCGGTGCTCCCGGATTTGCGATCTGCTGTCAAGGTTAGCACCGGGCATGTAGCGCCGGTCCTTACGTGTTTGCCGCAGGTCAGGGGTACATCCCGACGGACGAGGCTTCGGCCCATCGCCATCGGGCACTATACGTGTTCGCGTTCCTGACGTGGAACACGCATGAGCCCCGTGGTGGTTGAAGACAGGTCGTCCGTCGGGGATGTAACCCCGACCTACCCCCAAACGAAAAACCCCGGCACAGAGGCCGGGGTTTTCCGAATGGACTGCTCGATAGCTATGGGCAACGAGCGAGCGGGTGCAGCCGCGGGGACTACATCATGCCGCCCATTCCGCCCATGCCGCCCATACCACCCATGTCCGGGGCGCCGCCGCCTTCGTCATCCTTCTGCGGCAATTCGGCAATCGCGCACTCGGTGGTGATCATCATGCCGGCAACCGAGGAGGCGTTCTGCAGGGCAGTTCGCGTGACCTTGGTCGGGTCGAGAATGCCGGCGTCGATCATGTCGACGAACTCACCGGTGGCGGCGTTGTAGCCGTAGTTGCCCTTGCCCTCGGTGACTTGGGCGAGGATGACTGACGGTTCACCGCCGGAGTTGGACACGATCTTCCGAAGCGGCTCTTCCATGGCGCGCAGAGCGATCTTGATACCCACCGTCTGGTCGTCGTTGTCGCCGGTGAGCTTCTCGATCGCGGTGCGGGCACGTACCAGGGCGGTACCGCCACCAGGCACGACGCCTTCCTCGACCGCCGCACGCGTGGCGTGCAGGGCGTCTTCGACGCGCGCCTTCTTCTCCTTCATCTCGATTTCGGTCGCAGCACCGACCTTGATCACGGCCACGCCGCCGGCCAGCTTGGCCACGCGTTCCTGCAGCTTTTCGCGATCGTAGTCGGAGCTGGCATCCTCGATCTGGGCGCGGATCTGGCCGACCCGGCTTTCGATCGCGGCAGCGTCGCCGGCACCGTCGATGATGGTGGTGTTTTCCTTGTCGATCTGGACCTTCTTGGCCGAGCCGAGCTCTTCGATCGTGGTCTTCTCGAGGCTCATGCCGACTTCCTCGGAGATGACCTGGCCGCCGGTGAGGACTGCCATGTCTTCGAGCATGGCCTTGCGGCGATCACCGAAGCCCGGCGCCTTGACGGCCGCGACCTTGACGGTGCCACGCAGGTTGTTGACCACCAGGGTGGCCAGCGCTTCGCCCTCGATGTCTTCGGCACAGATCAGCAGGCTGCGCGACTGCTTGGCGACGCCTTCGAGGATCGGCAGCAGCTCGCGCACGTTCGAGATCTTCTTGTCGTGCAGCAGGATGTAGGGGTTTTCGAGGTCGACCTGCATGGTCTGCTGGTCGGTCACGAAGTACGGTGAGAGGTAGCCGCGGTCGAACTGCATGCCCTCGACAACGTCGAGCTCATTGCCGAGCGACTGGCCTTCCTCGACCGTGATCACGCCTTCCTTGCCGACCTTGTTCATGGCCTCGGCGATGATCTTGCCGACTTCCTCGTCGCTGTTGGCCGAGATGGTGCCGACCTGGGCGATGCCCTTGTCGGTGTCACAGGGCGTGGACAGCTTCTTGAGCTCTTCGACGGCGGCCTTGACGGCCTTGTCGATGCCGCGCTTGAGATCCATCGGGTTCATGCCGGCGGCGACCGACTTGACGCCTTCTCGCAGCATGGAGTGAGCCAGCACGGTCGCTGTGGTGGTGCCGTCGCCGGCTTCGTCGGAAGTCTGGGAAGCGACCTCCTTGACCATCTGGGCACCCATGTTCTCGAACTTGTCTTCGAGCTCGATCTCCTTGGCCACGGACACGCCGTCCTTGGTCATGGTGGGGGCACCGAAGCTCTTCTCGAGCAGGACGTTGCGGCCCTTGGGGCCGAGGGTGACGCTGACTGCACGAGCCAGTACGTCTACGCCCTTGAGAATCCTGTTACGGGCATCTTCGGAAAATTTGATTTCTTTGGCGCTCATGATTGTTTTCCTTTAAATCTTGAGTCTTGGAATATCCGGTTGGTTCGCAGGCGGTCGCTTCAGGACTCGACCACCGCCATGATGTCGTCTTCGCGCATCACCAGCAGCTCGTCGTCGTCGACCTTGACCTCGGTGCCGGAGTACTTGCCGAACAGCACCTTGTCGCCTACTTTTACATCCAGCGCACGCTGTTCACCATTTTCGAGGATCTTGCCGTTGCCGACGGCCATCACTTCGCCGCGAATGGGCTTTTCGGTGGCGCTGTCGGGGATGACGATCCCGCCCGGGGTGGTGCGCTCTTCTTCCATGCGCTTGACGATGACGCGATCATGCAAAGGACGCAGTTTCATGGGTGTTTCTCCCTTGTTCACTAACGGTTGTTTGTAATTAACGACAAGCCACCCGGAGCGATTGCAATCGGTCCGAACGGCTTTGCCTGACTCGGGGCGTGTCCCGCCAGAAACGAATTCCGTCGAGACATCGCCGACACGCTTGCGAAATGGAGCCCGGCGAAAGGCATTTCAAGGCTTTGGCCGTTCGCGCGGGCACATTTTTGTGCCGGCGACGGCGGCCTGTCAGAATAAGCGGCCTGTTGACGATCTCAAGCGAGGGATGATCGACCATGAGCGACGACATCTGTCTGGTCCTGACGACCTGCCCCGACCGCGAAACGGCTGAACGTCTTTCGGCCATGCTGGTCGAACAACGGCTGGCCGCCTGTGTGTCGGCTGGTGCGGAAGTGATCTCGACCTATCCCTGGCAGGGCAGGGTGGAGCGCGAAAGCGAGATCCCGCTGACCATCAAGACCACCCGGGCGCGGGTGGGTGCGCTCAAGCAGGAGCTGGTTGCGCAGCACCCCTACGACGTGCCCGAGCTGCTGGTGGTGCCGGTCAGCGACGGACTGGACGAATACACTCAATGGATTAGGGACTGGATTCAATGACCAATCAATTGACGCGGGCCTTGCTGCTTCTGGCCGGCCTGCTGCCCTTCGCCGCTCAGGCCCAGATCAACCCTGACGACCTTCTGCCGGTCGAGCGCGCGTTCGCGCTCGAGGCCCGCGCCGACGGTCGGACGCTGGTACTGGACTGGGAAATTGCCGAGGGCTATTACCTTTACCGTCACGCCTTTTCGGTCGAGGCCGTCGGCGCGGAAGCGGCGCTGGCCGAGCCGGTCATTCCGGCCGGCGAGGCGACGGTCGATGAATTCTTCGGGGAAACCGAAATCTATCGCGATAGGGTGACTGTCCGTGTGCCGGTCGAGCGGGCCCCGCCCGGGGGCGAGATTGTCGCGCGCGTCGGATCGCAGGGTTGCGCCGACCTCGGGGTCTGCTATCCGCCCCATCGACAGGAAGTCAGGGTGCGTGTGCCCGAAGCGCAGCCCAGCGCGCCTGATGCCGGTGCCGGGCAGGCACTCGTTGCCGACGGCCAGGGTGGCTCGGGCAGTTCGCTCGATGCACTGCTCGGCGGCGGCCAGCGCCAGGCGCTGCCGGCCGAGCAGGCTTTTCGCATCGAGGCGATCGCCGACGGCCCGGCGGGGATTCTGGTGCGTGCGACCGCTCAGCCCGGCTACTACCTATACCGGGAGTCCTTTTCCTTTGGCATCGACGATCCCGAAGTGACGGTGACTGCCGCCGAACTGCCACCGGGCGAACCCAAAACCGACGAGTACTTCGGCGACACCAGGGTGTATTTCGGCGAGGCCGAGATTCCGCTGCGACTGGAGCGGCCGGCCGGGGGTGAGCGCAAAGTCGTTCTTGAAGCGAAGTTTCAGGGCTGCCTGGACGAGGGTATCTGCTACCCGCCAATGGCGCGCAGCGTTCCGGTGACGCTGCCGCCCGCCGAGGTCGCTTCGCAAGCGCCGGAGGCCGCAGGCGTGGTTTCGGGCGGGCCGAGCGGTGCGACCGAGGAGGCGGTCGAGACCGTTTTGCCGCAGTCCGAGCAGGATCGCCTCGCTGCGGCGCTGACCGGAACACCCCTGGTTGCGATGGGGCTTTTCCTGCTTGCCGGGCTGCTGCTGGCCTTCACGCCCTGCGTCTTTCCCATGGTGCCGATCCTGTCGGGTCTGATCGCCGGCGAGGGTGAGCGTATGACGACAGGGCGGGCATTCCGCCTGTCGCTGGTCTATGTCCTTGCCATGGCCCTGGTCTATACCCTGTTCGGCATCGTTGCCGGATTGTTCGGGCAGAACCTGCAGGCCGTCTTCCAGCATCCGGCGGTGTTGATCGGCTTCGCCGGGCTGTTCGTCGTGCTGTCGCTGGCGATGTTCGGGTTCTACGAGCTGCAGTTGCCCTCTCGGGTGCAAACACGCCTCAACGAGTGGTCCAATCGCGCCGAGGGCGGCACCCTGCTGGGCGCAGGCATCATGGGCGCGCTCTCGGCGCTGGTTGTCGGACCGTGCGTGGCGCCGGCGCTGATGGGGGCCCTGATTTACATCGGCCAGAGCGGCGATGCCGTTCTCGGGGGGCTGGCGCTGTTCGCCATGGCGATCGGAATGGGGATCCCGCTGATCGTCTGGGGCACGTCCGCCGGCAAGCTTCTGCCGCGCGCCGGCGGCTGGATGAACGCGGTCAAGGCCGTGTTCGGTGTCGGGTTGCTGGCGCTGGCCATCTGGATGCTCGAGCGCGTGTTGCCGGGGGCGGTCATCATGCTGCTGTGGGGTGCACTGGCCATTGCCTGCGGCGTCTATCTCGGCGCGCTGATGCGACTCGATCCGGCTGCTGGTGGCTGGCGCAAGCTCTGGCAGGCGCTGGGTGTCGTGCTGCTCATTGTCGGCGCCGCGCAGCTTGTCGGGGCGCTGTCGGGCGGTCGTGACTGGACCCGGCCGCTGCATCACCTGGTCGGGCAAGGAGGCGCCGGCACGGCCACCGAGGCGCCGGCTTTCCGCGAGGTCGATACGCTCGAGCAGCTCCAGGCCGCCGTAGCCGCGTCCGACCGGCCGGTTTTTCTCGACTTCTATGCCGACTGGTGCGTCGACTGCGTGCGCATGGAGCGCCGGACCTTTCCCGACCCCGCCGTGGCCGAGCGCCTGGGCGAGTTCACGCTGCTCAAGGCGGATATCACCGCCTACAACGACGCGCACAAGGCCATGCTCGAGCATTTCGGCCTGATCGGGCCGCCGGCATACCTGTTCTTCCGCGACGGCGAGGAACTCGAGCGTTACCGCATGTTCGGCTTCCTCGGTCCCGGAGACTTTCTGCCGCTGCTCGACGAGGTCGCGCGATGAGCGGCTGGCGGCTGTGGACTTCGGTGGTGGTGTTCGGCTTCCTGCTCGGCACCGCCCTGGCCTGGCTCACGGCCCGTGATTCGGAACCGGATGCCGCGCCGGAATCCGAGTTGGCCATCGGCGACCCTCATCCGGGATTCAATCTCGCAACCCCCGGCGGAGAGCGGGTCGATGCACAGCGCTTTGCCGGCCGGGCCATGCTGGTCAATTTCTGGGCAACCTGGTGCGCACCGTGCCGGCGAGAGATGCCGGTACTGCAAGCCGCCGGCGAACGCCACGGTGATGCGCTGGCGATCGTGGGTATTGCGCTCGATGATCCCGAGCCGGTCAAGCGCTTCGTCGACGAACTCGGCATCGACTACACCATCCTGGTAGGGCAGGACGACGTGCTGGATGTCCAGAGCGCGTGGGGCAATGACGTCGGTGCCATGCCGTACACGGTGCTTGTGGACGGCGAGGGCATCGTTCGGTGGCTGCATTACGGGGAAGTCACGGCCGAGGAGTTGGACGAAGCCTTGGGCGACGTTTTGTAGGTTGCTGCGGGACTTCAAGTGTCGTCCCGGAAAACGCGTAGCGTTTATCCGGGACCTCGCACGTCGAGGCGCCGACTGAATTCGGCCGTGCCTGCCCAAGGGTGCGAGGTCCCGGCTCTCCGCTGGCGCTCCGGCCGGGACGACAGAATGCGGAGTCGATTGACGCGACAAAGCGACGAACCAGCCAACCAGCCAACCAGCCAACCAGCTAACCAGCCAACCAGCCAACCAGCCAACCAGCCAACCAGCCAACCAGCCAACCAGCCAACCAGACGACACTCGAGATCAGTTCACGCGTCGCTACTCGTGTTGGCGTCCGCAACGTCGTCTGGAGGGCTTCGCCAACCCTGACCCCTGAATCCTGACCCCTGTCCCCTGGTCCTCACCATTCGCCACCGTATCTTCGCCGAACTCCACCGAACGTGTGGACATTTCCGCCTGCATGCGGCACACTCGCGGTTCTTTCATGGCAGGAGCCGGCATGAGTGCCGTTCTCGTTGTTCACGGGCCCAATCTGAACCTGCTCGGGCGGCGCGAGCCCGAGGTCTACGGGGACGATACCCTGGCGGCGATCAATGCCCGCCTGGCGCGTCTGGCGGCCCGCAACGACGTCGATCTGCAGACTTTTCAGTCCAACGCCGAGCACGAGCTGGTCGAGCGCATTCAGGCGGCGGCCGATGACGGCACGGACTGGATTCTCATCAACCCGGCCGCCTACACGCATACCTCGGTTGCCATCCGCGATGCGCTGGCGGCGGTGGCCCTGCCGTTTATCGAAATTCATCTGAGCAACCCGCATCGCCGTGAGCCGTTTCGGCATCACTCGCACTTCAGCGACCTGGCCGAGGGCGTGATCGCTGGATTCGGCGCCGATTCCTACCTTCTGGCGCTGCAGGCTGTCATTAACAAGATCAATGCTTCGGGATAGAAATTCATAATGGACCTTAGAAAAATCAAGAAACTGATCGAACTGCTCGAGGAGTCGGAACTGGCCGAGATCGAGATTCACGAGGGTGAAGAGTCGGTGCGATTGATTCGCCACCACGCACAGCAGGCGGCGGCTCAGGCTGCGCAGATTCCGGTGCCCGCACCGCCGCAGCAGCAGGCGGCCCCGTCGCAGGCGGATGCCCCGCGCCCGGCGGGCGAGGAGGACGACGCCGGTTTGGGCGAGGCATTGCCCGACGGCGAGATCGTTCGTTCGCCCATGGTGGGCACCTTCTACTCGTCCCCCAATCCCGAATCAGATGCCTTCGTGCGGGTCGGCAGCAAGGTGAGCAAGGGTGACACGCTTTGCCTGATCGAGGCGATGAAGATGTTCAACCAGATCGATGCCGAGTTCGGCGGCGAAGTCGTCGCGGTGCTGGTCGAAGACGGTCAGCCGGTCGAGTTCGACGAGCCTCTTTTCGTGATCCGCAAGGCCTGACGCAACATGGCGCCATTCAAGAAAGTACTCATCGCCAATCGCGGCGAGATCGCTCTGCGCATCCTGCGCGCCTGTCACGCCATGGGGATCCGTACCGTGGCCGTTCATTCAACGGTCGACCGCAACCTCAAGCACGTCGGCATGGCCGACGAATCGGTCTGCATCGGACCGGCTCCGGCCAACCAAAGCTACCTGAACGTGCCGGCGATCATCGCCGCCATGGAGGTCACCGATGCCGAAGCCGTCCATCCCGGCTACGGTTTCCTGGCCGAGAACGCTGATTTTGCCGAACGCGTGGAAGAGTCCGGGTTCACCTTCATCGGCCCGCGAGCGGAAACCATCCGCCTGATGGGTGACAAGGTTTCGGCGATCAATGCGATGCACCAGGCCGGTGTGCCCTGCGTGCCTGGATCGAACGGGTCGCTCGATGACGACGAGCGTCGTTCGCGCAAGCTGGCCGACGAAATTGGTTACCCGGTGCTGATCAAGGCCGCCGCCGGTGGCGGTGGCCGCGGCATGCGGGTGGTCGAGAACCCCGAAGACCTGATCAAGTCGATTAACCTGACGCGCCAGGAGGCGCAATCCGGCTTCGGCGATTCGACGGTCTACATGGAGAAGTTCCTGACCAATCCGCGTCACGTCGAGATCCAGGTGCTGTCCGACGCCCACGGCAACGCCGTCCACCTCGGCGAGCGGGATTGCTCGATGCAGCGCCGTCACCAGAAGGTCATCGAGGAAGCGCCGGCACCGGGTATTACCGAGGAGCAGCGCGAGCGTATCGGCCGGATCTGCACCGACGCCTGCAGGCGCATCGGCTATCTGGGCGCCGGGACGTTCGAGTTTCTCTACGAGGACGGCGAGTTCTACTTCATCGAGATGAACACGCGCATCCAGGTCGAGCACCCCGTGACCGAGTGCGTGACCGGCCTCGACCTGATTCGCGCCCAGATCCTGGCGGCTGCCGGCGAGCCGCTGCCGTTCAGCCAGGACGAGGTGATGATTCGGGGCCACGCCATCGAGTGCCGCATCAACGCCGAGGATCCCGAGAAATTCATCCCGCGGCCGGGCACGATCGAGGCCTTCCACGCACCGGGCGGGCCGGGCGTGCGCGTGGATTCTCATATCTACGACGGCTACAAGGTGCCGCCCAACTACGACTCGATGATCGGCAAGCTGATTACCTACGGCGAGACGCGCGAGGCCGCCATCGAGCGCATGCGCGTGGCGCTCGACGAGGTCGTGCTCAAGGGCGTGGTGACCAATATTCCCCTGCACCAGCGCCTGATGCGCGACTCGGGCTTCCGCCAGGGTGGGGCGAACATCCACTACCTCGAAAAGCTGCTGAAGCTCTGAATGGGGAAAGCACGAAATCCGAAATTCGAAACCCGAAACAAATTCGAAATTCGAAGCACGAAACGGTTCCCAGCAGCAGCCCGGTTCTAAATTTTGTGCTTCGGGTTTGTTTCGGGCTTGGTGCTTCGGGTTTCGAGTTTCGAACACCGTGCCGTCTTATCGGCACGGCTTTGCCGGCAATTAGCTCGTAAGAGGCAATGCACCAAAGGCGGCGTGGGCGACCAGGTGGCCGAGTCGGTCGAGGTCGGGGAGGATCGCTTCGCGGCCGTCGACTTCGGCCCGGCCGGCAACGGCGATCGGGTTGGACTCGCTGGGCACTTCCTCGAAATTGGCCTCGGTGACGGTCACCAGCTTTGGATGGCCCTGCGTGACGATCGCCATGTAGGGCATTCGGTCGGTGTCGATGAGGGTCTTGAGGATGCAGATGCGCGCGCCCTTGAGGTCTTCTGCTTCGGATTGCTCGATCAGGTTCGAGAAGCTGATGACCGGTACTTGCCAGCCGTGCCACAGGATTGTGCCGAGCACCCAGTCGACGGCTTCGGGAATCGGGTCGGGGTCGGTATAGCCGATCATCTCGGCCACCGTGGCGTTCGGAAGCAAGAGCTCGACGCCGGTGACCGGAACCATCACGCTGCGAATTTCGTTGTCGGACATGACTGCTTCTTATCCTTGCGGCACCGGCATCCGGAGCTGGTCGAAGACTTCCTCGACGAGGTCGGCTTCCTGGTAGGGCTTGGTCAGGTAGCCGTTGACCCCGAGGTCCTTGGCGTGCTGGCGGTGTTTCTCGCCGCCGCGCGAAGTGATCATCACCATCGGCACGTGCTTCAGACGCGGGTCGTTGCGCACGTGGGTGGCCAATTCGTAGCCGTCCATGCGGGGCATTTCGATATCGAGAAGGATCAAGTCGGGCACGCGCTCGAACATCGACTCGACAGCGTCCAGGCCGTCGCGGGCGGTCATCACTTCCAGGCCGCGATACTCGAGCACGCGGGCAGTGACCCGGCGCATGGTAATGGAGTCGTCGACGACCAGAACCAGCGGTGTGCGTTTGACTTCCTCGGCCCGCTCGGCGCGCTCGTACTCGGTCTCGAACCCGGGCAGCAGGTTCTTCTCGAAGGCGCGGCGGATCAGCGGGCCCATGTCAAGGATGGGTACGACCTGACCGTCGCCGGTAATGGTCCCGCCGAGAATGCCTGTAATCGAACTGATCTGCGGTCCGACAGGCTTGATCACGATCTCGCGATGACCTTGCAGTTCGCTTACGCGCAGTGCGGCGCGATGCTCCCCGGCCTCGATCATTAGCAGCGAGAGCGTGCTCTCGGACAGCTCTTCCACATCGAATCCGAGCTGGCTTTCGAGCTCGATCAGCGGATATTGTTCGCCCGCGTATTCCTGATGCGGATCGCTGGAATGGATCTGGTGTTCCCACTCGGAGCTGAGCATGCGCGTGACGCCGCGCACGGCCTGTAGCGGAATGGCGAACTGCCGGTCGGCGACGCGCACCATGATGGCCTGCATCACCGTCAACGACAGCGGAATGCGAATCGTGAAAGTCGCACCCCGGCCGGGCTCGGAGTCGGCGCGCACGCTGCCGCCGATCTGGCGCACTTCGCTGGCGACGACGTCCATGCCGATACCGCGGCCGGCCAGCTCGCTGACCTGCTCGGCGGTCGTGAAGCCGGGGCGGAAAATGAGCTGTGCCAGATCGCGGTCGGTGGCGTTCTGGTTCTCGGAGATGAGCCCCTGATCGATGCCCCGCTTGCGGATGGCGTCGAGATTGAGGCCCGCCCCGTCGTCGCGAACGCGCAAGACGAGTTCCGTGGCTTCGCGGCTGACGTCGATATGAATCGAGCCGGTCTCGGGCTTGCCGTCCGTGCGCCGCTTGTCCGGCGCCTCGATACCGTGCGAGATGGAATTGCGGAGCAGGTGCTCGAGCGGCGCGGTGATGCGATCGAGCACGGAGCGGTCCAGCTGGCCGTCGCCCTCGATATCGACGACCAGGCGCGCCTGCTTGTCGAGTTCACGGGCGGCGTTGCGCACGACTCGCCTGAAGCGGGGCAGCAGGGTGTTGAACCCAACCATGCGCGCCTGCATCAGGCCTTCCTGCAGCTCCGTGTTGACGCGCGACTGCTGCATCAGCAGCGTTTCGGACTGCCGGGTGGCATCGTCGAGAATGCTCGTCAGGCTGGTCAGGTCATTGACCGACTCGCCCAGACCGCGTGAGAGCTGCTGGATGGTCGAATAGCGGTCGAGCTCGAGCGGATCGAAGGCCTCGTCTGCCGGACCGTGCTCGCGTTCGTAGCGGGCCAGGATCTGCGCCTCGGTCTCGATTTCAAGCTTGCGCAGCTGGTCGCGCAGTCGAATGACCGTCTCGTCGACTTCGGCGACGTTGTTGCGAAAGACATTGACCTGTTCTTCGAGCCGCGACCTAAAGATGCTGATTTCGCCGGCGAAGTTGACCAGGTCATCGACCAGGTTGGCCGGGACGCGAAGGGTCTCGGTGCGCGCGGCCTGGGCCTCCTCGACCTGCTCCGGCGCGGCGGGTTCCTCCTCCTCGGCGAACTCGGGGAGGATTTCGGCTTCCTCGATTGCCTCCTCTTGCTCGGGGAAAAGTCCGCCGCTCGGGCGTTCAGGCATCGGTTCGCGCTTTTCGACGGCTTCGACCATGGCGTGCAGGTGGTCGCAGCCGGCCTCGAGCGCGTCGATGCGTTCGGCGGTCGCCCGATGCAGGCCGGCGGCAATGCCCTCGAGCAGCTCTTCCATAACGTGGGCGACCGAGCCGACCGGGTCGAGCCCGACCATGCGCGAGCTGCCCTTGATGGTATGGAGATCGCGCTGCAGGCTGGTGACCAGCGCCTTGTCTTCCGGCGCCTCGCGCCATTGCTGCAGCGCCTCGTCGGCGTGCTCGAGTACTTCTTCGGCTTCTTCCAGAAACGCTTCGAGGAGATCCTCGTCGAATTCTCCGTAGAGCGCCTCGGTTTCTGCTTCTGGCTCCGCTTCGGTCTCGGCTTCGGTCTCGGCTTCGGTCTCGGCTTCGGTCTCGGCTTCGGTCTCGGCTTCGGCGTCGGCTTCGGCTTCGGCGTCGGCGTCGGCTTCGGTCTCGGCTTCGGCTTCGGACTCGGCTTCGGTCTCGGCTTCGGCTTCGGCTTCGGCTTAGTCTCGGCTTCGGTCTCGGCTTCGGCTTCGGCTTCGGCTTCGGCTTCGGACTCGGACTCGGACTCGGACTCGGACTCGGACTCGGACTCGGACTCGGACTCGGACTCGGACTCGGCCTCGGCTTCGGCCGCTTCCTGCGCTTCAGTCTCGGCCTCGGCAGCTTCCTGTTCGGGTGCTTCCTCGTCAGCCGTGCCCTCGGTCGCCTCGGGCGCCATGGCTTCCTCGGCATCGGCGGCCGCTTCTTCGGCCGTTTCCTCGAGCCCGAAGAAGTCCTCATCGCCGTCGCCGACGTCGCCCTCTTCAGCCTCGGAGCTGAACAAGGGCTCTTCCGGGGGCTGTTCGGTTCTGGCCGGCGGTTCGGTCGGCGGCTGGGAAGACTCGGTCCGATCGCGATAAGCCAGGCCGTGCAGGCGTCGCAGTTCCGATGACATCTCCGATGTCTCGAACTCCGATTCGTCGACGGCTTCGCCCTGCAGGCGGTCAAGCCGCTTGTGGAACAGCGCCTGACAGGCGAGCATGGCTTTCAGGCCTGCATCGTCGGGCGCGTCACCGGAGTGGGCCAGTTCCTCGAGGTACTGTTCGAAAATCTGGGCGGTATCGTTCTCATTGCCGATGGGCGCCAGTCGCATCGTGCCCTTCATGGTGTGCACTGCGCGAACCAGGCGATCGTCCACCGGTTGCGGCATGTCGGCTTCCTGCGTGCGCTCCACCCAGTCGTCGAGGGTCTCGAGATTCTCGGAGAGTTCCTTGACCATCAGCTCGATGAGGGTCGCATCCAGGCCCTCGAGCTCGGGGTTGGTGGCGGCGGCGGCCGCGGCCGAAGGTGTGGCTTCGCCCGAGGCAACCTGTTCGGCGTTCTCGGCCAGTTCCTCGCAGGCAGCCTTGTCGTAGGGTTGTTGCCCCTCGCCGCTGAGCCGGGCGCGCATGCTCGGCAACATGTCTAGCGCGGAGGCAACCAGGTCGATAACGCCGGATTCGGGTTCGAGTTGCCCCTCGATCACCCGGTTCATCAAGTTCTCGATCTGCCAAGAGAACTCGCCGATTTCCTCGGCGCCTGCCATTCTTCCAGAGCCTTTGAGCGAGTGGAACGAGCGCCGGATTGTCGTGAGCGTATCGTTGTTGTCCGGTTCCTCACGCCATTTGGGCAACGTTTCCTTGAGCGTGTCGAGTTCCTGGTCGAACTCTTCGAGGAAGATCTCGACAATGTCGAAGTCGTCCATGCCGAAGTCGCCACCGAAGGATGGCTCGGAGGGCTTGTCTGCATCCGGTTCGGTTTCGGCCGCCGCCTCGGTTGATTCCTCGGCCAGTTCCTCGCTGCCTTCCTCGATCGGCGCTTCCGTGTCGGGCTGCGCCTGCTCTTCATCTGCTGCTTGCTCGGGCGC
Organism: Lysobacterales bacterium; assembly: GCA_034520805.1. Classification (GTDB taxonomy): domain Bacteria; phylum Pseudomonadota; class Gammaproteobacteria; order Xanthomonadales; family Wenzhouxiangellaceae; genus Wenzhouxiangella. The sequence goes on from JAXHNG010000015.1 coordinate 80,409, forward strand.
GCCCGGCTCCGAATCGTCGGCCAGGTTGTCGGCAAAGTCGAAATCGCCATCGAGCTCGAAATCCGTCTCGAACTCGAGACCAGCGGCTTCGGTCGTCTCTTCCTCGCCAAATGCCGGCTCGTCGAGGCCGGTCTCGTCGGGTGTTTCCTCCGCGCCCTCCGGCGCGGCCTGGTCCTCGATTGATTCCGAGTCGGCGAAGGCCTGGCCCTCGTCCGCCGGCCAGTAGCCCAACCCACGCAGACGTTCACGCGTGTTGGCGAAGTAGTTGCGGCCCTTCTCGTCGAGTCGCGTCTGGGCGTCGAAGTAGAACTCCGAGACCGTCAGGGCTTCGGCGAGGGTTTCGAGTTCGGACTCGGGCGCCTCGTCGCTTTCGATCAGGCGGACCTCAATGAGACGCGTGGCGGCCTGAAGCATGGCTGCCCCGTCTTCGAGGTCGGCCATGTAGAGTACATGGGCGATGCGATCGAGCATGTCGCGCGCTTCGCGAGCAGCATCGGGTTCGGCCTTGCCTCGGTTGAGCGCGTCGAGCAGGCTCTTGGCGTGGGAGAGATCCTCCCCGGCTTCGTGAAAGACTTGCCTGAGCACGCGGCGCCATTCCGAAGGCGGCAGCAGCGTGCCCGTGACGTCTTCATCTTCCTGACCGGCTTCGGCCTCGATGGTGCCGATGTTCTCCTCGAGCTGGGATTCGACCACCAGCAGCTCGCGCGCGACGGCGAGCAGGGCCGGATCTTCCGGATCCGAGCCAATCTCGGAGAGGCGGCTTGCCTGGGCGCGAATGCGTTCGGCCAGCTTATCCAGTCCGAGCATGGCCAGCGACTCGCCGACCGAGCCGAGTAATTCGGTCTGCTTCTCGAGCAGGTCGGGGTCGGCCGAGCGCTCGAGCTGGCTGCCGAGGGTGTCCTTGATCTGGGCCAGGTCCTCGCGCGCCGCCTGGGTGACGGCGGCGAACAGCCCGCGGTTCTTGCCGGCGAGGAATGCACGCGCCTGGCCGGCAGCTTCCGGCGCGTGTTCGTCGAGCCGGAACGCGGCCCAGGCTTGCGTGGCGATATCGTTGTCGGGCCGGTTGATCGCCAGGTTGAACAAGAAAGCCCGGCACAGGCCGTTGGCGGTCTCGTCGATGTCCGCGGCGCCTTCGGCCAGGCGTTTGAGCAGGGCGTCGAGCCGCGCGTAGAGGCGTGCGACTGCCGGCCCGCCTTCGAGGTCGCCGGCAGCGAGCGAAGCCGATACGGCGGCAGCCGACCAGCCGGTGCGACGGGCAGAAGCGGGCAGGTCGGGCGCATCGCGCATCGACAGGCCGATTCGAGTCAGGGCGTCGAGCGATTTCTGGTTGCCGTTATCGACCAGGAAGCCGCCCAGTGCCTGCTGGTAGGAGCGGCGGAGTTCGCTTGCCGAGGCGGTTTCCGCGCCTTCCGGCAGTTCGACATGGTCGACGGCTGGCTTGAAGAATTCTGCCTCGTCCAGTGGCTTGGCGCCGATGGCCGTTCGCAGGTTGTTGATCGTCGGCAGCAGGACCAGCGGCGCGTCGCGCTGGGTGCTTTCGAGGTAGTCGAGGTAATCGGGAAGCGTCGCAGTGGCTTCCATCAGGGCGTTGAGCGCTTCTTCCTCGCGTCCGAAGTCGTCCTTGCGAAGCGCTTCCAGGGCATCCGCCATGGCCTCGCCGAGCAGATCGCCGCTTTCGAACTCGAGAACCGACAGGCTACCGGCAATACGGCGGCAGGCCTCAACGGCGCCGTCGAGATCAGCAGGATCGCGATCGGTGCCGCCCTCGCTCCAGCGCTCGACCGCCTGGAGAATCTCCTGGCCGAGTTCGTCGATCAGCGGACGGGTCCACTGCAGAGACTGGTGGGTGCTTGAGCTGCTCATGTCGGCAAGTTGTATCGCGGGCTGCAAAGCATGAATTTCGGTCTCCGGTAGCCGTCAGGCGGGCGTCGTCGACGCCCGCCGCGGCAGTCGATCATTCCTCGTCTTCGGGCAGCTTGAAGTCAGCCACCGAGTCGCGCAGGTCGCGTACGAGTTCGGCGAGGTTGGCCACCGACTTGGCGGTCTGGCCGGTACCTTCCGTCGTCTGGATGGAAATGTCACGAATCGAGTTCATCATTTCGGCGATGCGCGTGGCGTTCTTCGACTCCGTCTGGGCCTGCTTGGAAATCTCGGCAATCAGGCCGGCGAGGTCGTTCGACACGTTCTCGATCGACTCCAGGGCTTCACCGGCATCCTCGGCCAGTCGCGCACCGGAGACCACCTGGGAAGTCGTTTGCTCCATGGAGGTGACGGCCTCGGAGGTGTCGGCCTGAATGGTCTGGACCAGCGCCTCAATTCGACGTGTGGCGTTGGTGGCGCGTTCGGCCAGTCGCTGAACTTCGTCGGCAACGACCGCGAAACCGCGGCCGGCGCCGCCAGCCGAAGCGGCCTGAATGGCGGCGTTGAGGGCGAGCACGTTGGTCTGTTCGGAAATGCCGTTAATCAGCTCGACGATGTCGCCAATTTCCTGCGAGGACTCGCCCAGCCGCTTGATTCGCTTGGAGGTCTCCTGGATCTGGTCGCGAATGCTGTCCATGCCGGAAATCGTCTGGCGCACCATGTCGGCGCCGCGGTTGGCGATCTCGACCGAGTTTTGCGCGACGTCGGCTGATTCGCTCGAGCGCTTGGCCATATCGTCGAATGAATGGGCCATTTCGTTGATCGTCTCGGTGGCGGAACGAATCTCTGTGGCCTGGTGTTCGCTGGCCTCGGCCAATTGAGTCGTCGTGGCCCGGGTTTCCTGGGCCTGGGCGGCCACCTGTTGCGCGGTCGTGTTGACGCCGGAGACCAGGTCGCGAAGCGCCTCGACGGCGTAGTTGACCGAGTCCGCGATGGCGCCCGTGACGTCTTCGGTCACGGTGGCCTGTACGGTCAGGTCACCATCGGCGAGCGAGGACATTTCGTCGAGCAGGCGCAGAATGGCTTCCTGGTTTCTCTGGTTGACCTCGGCGGTCTGCTTGGCCGCGCGGCGCTGCTGGAAGTAGGCGCCGGCGCCGATCAGGAACAGGATGAGCAGGGCGGCGGCGGCAATCGCCAGGCCGGCGATCAACGAAGGCCACAGCACGTCCTCGCCGAGGTTGGCGTAGTCGTCGGCCAGATCGCTCGCCTGCTCGGTCAGGTCCGCGGCATCGAGGAAGATTTCGTCGGCGGCGTCGCGCACTGCGAACAAGTCGGTCGAGGCGGTCAGGATCGTGTCGACGTCGTAGCGGACCTCTTCGAAGATCGGGACCACTTCGGCCAGGGCCTCCATCACGTTGCTGTTGCGCACCGCCTGCAGGCCGAGTTCCTCATCGCCATTGATCAGCCCCTCAAGCACGCGGTTGAAAAGGCTGGCGTCGCGGCTGAAGGCATCCGCGGCGGAGATTGCACCCTGACCGCCGGCCAGAATGTCGTTGACGCGGCGAAGCATTCGGTCGGCCAGGGCCAGCTGGCGGCTGGCCACGTAGACCTGGACCGACGGTGCACCGGTTTCGATCATGCGGCGTACGACTTCGTCGGCCTGCGCCTGCAGTCGCGGGATGTTGCTGGAAAATGCCGATGCGGACTCGGCCAGCTCGACCACCAGGTCGGAGCGCTCGAGAATGGCGCCTGCGTTGGCATCGATGCCGGACCAGATTTCCTCGAGCGTCGAGAGCGGCGCGTCGACCCTTTCGGGCGATGGCGGCAGGCCGGTCTCGGGGTTGCCGTTGCGCAGCGTGTTGACCGACTCGTCGATGATGTTGCGCGTGCGGCCCAGTTCATCGAAAGCCTCGAAGTTACCCACGGCGGCTTCGCCTGATGCCTTGGCCAGCTGCTGGGCGCGCACCTGGATTTCGGTCGTCAGCCCAAGGTACTGCGTCTCCTGCAGGTTGCGCTGGTTGAGCAGGTAGAAGTTGTAGGCCACCAGGCCCAGCAGGGCCACCAGCAGGATGAACAGCAGTGCCTGTGCGGGAGAAAGTCGCTGCTGCGATGATTGTGACGCGACGCTACTCATGCCTTCACCTCATTGTTGAATACTTCGGGGCATCCGGCGGCCAGGCCGTGCGACCGGGTACCTTTTCCATCTGCTGCGGTTTTGATCGACACCCGGGCGCACCGCCGCGGGTATGCGTTGTTGTTGGAATAATCTTGCACTGTTGGTTCCGTCCCTTGCGATTCAGTCTTCCCTGGCGCCGTTGATGAATGCCTGGTTACGCTGGAGTTGATCCATCCGGAGCACGCCCCATTTTCGTTCGCTCGTTTCGAACTGTTGCGCCACCAGTCCCGAAAGCGGCGTGTCGTTCCAATCGGCCTCGTCCCTGAGGTCGTCGGTGTGGAAATGACGCTGGCCGAAAACCTCGTCGACGACCAGGCCCGCCAGTCGTCCCTGCATGCGCGTGATGATCAAGCGTGTCCGGTTGGTCACCGGCGTGCGGCTGCCTAGCAGGAACCAGCCCAGGTCGGACACCGGCGCCAGATTGCCGCGTACGTTGGCAAGCCCGAGAAGCCAGTCCTTGGAGCCCGGGATGGGCGTGAAGGGCGGGAAAGCGATGATTTCCTCGACCTCGTCAATTCGGCAGGTGAGGTAGTGGTCACCGAGACGGAATACGACGCCGTCCCAGTTACTGATCTGTTGCTGACGCGCGGCTTCGCCGACATCGTGGTCGAGACTGCGCCGCTCGAAATCAGCCAGCCGCGCAAACAATGACAGGCGGCCTGATTCCGTTGCAGTCGCGAGTTGCTGGTCCCCTTGCATCGTCCCTCTCGAAGTTCCGCTCGCGGCCACCGTCAGGCCGCTTCGGTCCGTTCGCGTTGCTGTCGCACGGCAGCGAGCAGCTCGTCGCGCGTAAATGGTTTGGTCAGGTAGTGGTCCGACCCGACAATGCGTCCCCTCGCCTTGTCGAACAGACCGTCTTTGCTGGTCAACATCACCACCGGCACATTCTTGAAACGCGCATTGTTCTTGATGATGGCACAGGTTTGGTAACCATCGAGACGCGGCATCATGATGTCGACGAAAATCAGGTCGGGCTCATGCTTGTGAATCAGGGCAAGGGCTTCAAAGCCGTCGTTGGCCGTGATCACCTCGCAGCCTTCCTTGCTGAGCATGGTTTCGGCAGAGCGACGGATGGTCCGGCTGTCGTCGATCAACATGATCTTGAGACCGCTCAGATCGGCCACTTTGTCTCCCCCGTTGTCCGTGTTCTGGTCTGCACTCATTGTCTACCTGATGCTGCTGGCGGATACACCACAAGGACTGTGACGGCCTAGGTTAGTCTATCTCCGCCCAATTTGCCAATCCAGTAGAATTGTGTCACAGAAGTCTATGGGAATACAGCTGTTTCCCGATTTTGCAGACCGCATTCAACACCACTGGTCCCGGCCAGTCTGACGCAACGGAGCTCGCATGCGCAAGAATCTCGTCGTGGTCATGGACGACATTGCCGCCATCAAGGTCGTCAAGGACACCAGTTTTGCGATGTTGCTCGAGGGCCAGCGTCGCGGATATCGCCTGTGGTACCTCGACGAGACCGACCTTTATCTCGACGGTGCGCAAACCTGCGCGAGAATGCAGTCGGTCGAAGTGCGCGACGATGCCGAGGACTGGTACGAGGCGGGTGAGCGCGTCGACCGGCCCCTTGGCGCCGACGACCTGGTGCTGATGCGCGCCGACCCGCCCGTGGACGATAATTATCTGTTTGCCACCTACCTGCTGGAACAGGCCGAGCGAGACGGGGCCAGGGTGGTCAATCACCCGCGAGCCTTGCGCGATTTCAATGAAAAGCTGGCCATTGCCCGCTTCCCCGAGCTGATTCCGGCAACCCTGGTCAGCGCCGATGCCGGCAGCCTGCGCGATTTCGTCCGCAGCACTGGACGGGCCGTGCTCAAGCCGCTCGACGGGATGGGCGGCAAGAGCATCTTTCTGCTCGATCGCGACGATCGCAATCTCAACGTGGTCATCGAAACGCTGACCGACAGCGGCCGGCGCATGGCAATGGCGCAGGAATACCTGCCGGCCATCAGCGAGGGCGACAAGCGCGTGCTGATCGTCCACGGCAGGCCGGTCGACAAGCTGCTGGCGCGCATCCCCGGCCAGGACGACTTTCGCGGCAACCTGGCGCGCGGTGGCCGGGGTGAAGGCCGGCCGCTGGGCAAGACCGACCGTGCCATCGCCGAGACCGTCGCCCCGGTGCTGCTCGAGCATGGCATCGAGTTCGCCGGGCTCGACATCATTGGCGACCGGTTGACCGAGATCAACGTGACCTCACCGACCTGTGTCAGGGAACTGGACGCCCAGTTCGGGATCAACATCATCGGTGATCTTTTCGACGCAATCGATCCATGAGTAGTGCGGGGCCAGCGGCACGCAGTAGCGATTCTCTGGCCATCGCCGCAGCGGTGGCCGTTGGGCTGCATGCTGCGGTTATTGGCCTGGTCCACTTCGATTTTCTGGGGCAAAAGCCCGATAGCGTGCCCAGCAGCCTCGACGTGGTGCTGGTCGAGTGGGCGACGGAAGAAGCGCCCGAGGAAGCGGACTTTCTGGCCCAGGCGACGCAGCGCGGCGGTGGCACGGCCGAAGAGGTCGACCGTCCGGCCGAGCCGGTCGCGACCAGCCGGGAAGACGAGGTGGCGCCGGTCGAGCAGGAGGCCGCCGATGCCGCCGCCCGGGAAGAGCCTGAACAGGTCGATGAGATCGTCCAGGTCGAAAGCAGCGAGGCCGAGCGCCCGGTGAGCGAGGAGACCGAGGTCGACGAGCAGGTCGAAGTCTCGACCAGCGAGTTGATCGAGCAGACGCGCTCGATGGCCCGCGCCTCGACCGAGCGGTTCAGCGATGCCGTCGATTACCCCGAGCGGCCGCGGCGCAAGTTCGTTTCGGCCAACACGCGCGAGCACCTCTACGCTGGTTACATGCGCTCGTGGGTTTCCAAGGTCGAGCGCGTCGGCAATCTCAATTACCCGGAGAGCGCGCGTCGCCAGAACCTGGCCGGCGCCCTGGTTCTCAGCGTTGACGTGTTTGAGGACGGCAGCATCGGACGAATCCGCGTGCTGCGTTCCTCGGGGTATGACGAGCTTGACGAGGCGGCAGTGCGTATCGTGCGCCTTTCCGCGCCATTCGCGCCCTTGCCCGAGGAAATTCTCCGCGAAGTCGACATGCTCACGATCACCCGCACCTGGCAGTTCTCGAGCTCGGGTGTTCTGCGCGGGCGCTGATCCCGCGTTCCTGCGGATGGATGCGGCTTGATGGACTTGCTGCCAGCGCCCATATTGGCTTGAGGTTCGGCTGATAGAATATTCATGTGAGCTATCTAGAGCATCAATTCCTCATCGCCATGCCCGGCATGGAAGATCCCAATTTCATGCGCGGCGTAACCCTGTTGTGCCAGCACAACGAGGAAGGCGCGCTGGGGATCACCATCAACCGCGAGTCCGAGTACGTGCTCGAAGACGTACTCGAGCAGCTGGGCCTGGAATGCGGCGACGAAGGCATTGCCAACATGCCGGTCTACGTCGGCGGCCCGGTTCACCCCGAGCGCGGTTTCGTGCTCCACAGCGACGATCGAAGCTGGGAAGCGACCGTGGGTGTCGGTGAGGGCATCTGTGTGACCACCTCGCGCGACGTCCTGGAGGCCATCGCCCACGGTGACGGGCCGCGGCACTTTCTCGTCGCGCTGGGCTACGCCGGCTGGGAGCCCGGGCAGCTCGAGGACGAGATGCGTGAGAACGCCTGGCTGAACGTGATGGCCTCCGCCGAAATCATCTTCGACCTTCCGGTCGACGACCGCTGGGAACAGGCTGTTGCCCGCTTAGGCATCGACGTGGCCGCCCTGCAGCCGGCCGGTGGGCATGCCTGAGGCGGCCGGCGCGCTGCTTGGCATCGATTTTGGAAAGCGCACGGTGGGTCTTGCAGTCGGGCATCGCCTGACGGGGTCGGCGCGGCCGCTCGACCCGATTCGCTATCGCGACAGCGACAGTCTCATGACCACGCTCGACGAAGTCCTGCGCCAATGGCGTCCCGCGACGATCGTTGTCGGCCTTCCGCTCGCCGGCGACGGCAGTGAATCGGGCATGAGTCAGCTGGTGCGCGATTTCGCCGCCCGCCTGTCCGAGCGCCGGCCGGGCATCGACATACGGTTCCAGGACGAGCGCCTGACCTCGCATGCGGCCGCCGAGCGCCACGCCAGCCGGCGCCAGCAGGGGCGGGCGAAGCGCAGCGACGCAAAACGGCTCGACAGCGTGGCCGCCTGCCTTATCCTGGAGTCCTGGATGGGGGAGAACCCGTGAACGACCGACACCTGCTCGACATCGACCGGCTTGGCGACGAGGATATCGAACGCATCCTCAACCGTGCCTGCGCCCTGGCGGCGGGCGGCGCGCCTGAAGCTGTCGACGCGACGGTGGCCAATCTTTTCTACGAGCCGAGCACCCGTACCCGCGTTTCCTTCGAGCTCGCCGCCGGCCGCCTGGGCATGCGGGTGGTCAATATCGAGCTCGAGCGTTCCTCGGCCACCAAGGGCGAAACACTCGAGGACACGGTCGCCACGCTGGCGGCGATGGGCATCGACGGCGTCGTGCTGCGCCACCCCGAAAGCCATCGCGTCGCCCAACTGGCCGAGACCGTGTCGGACGTCCGTCTTGTCAACGCCGGCGACGGCACGCATGCCCATCCCAGCCAGGCCTTGCTGGATGCCGCGACGCTTCGCGCCCGCGGTGTCGAGATAGCCGGGCTGAAGCTGGCGATCGTGGGCGATATCCGGCATTCGCGAGTGGCAGGCTCCGGCCTGCGCCTGTGGCAGCGCCTGGGCGCGTCCGAAATCCGCCTGGCCGGCCCCGAATCCCTGCTCCCCGAGCGCCCGCCCGTGCCGTCGGCGAGCCTGCACGGCGAACTCGCCGAGGCCGTGCGCGAAGCCGATGTGGTCATGATGCTGCGCGTCCAGCACGAGCGCATGGACCGCGCCGGCTGGCCGGACCGGGAAAGCTATTTTGCCGACTGGGGGCTGACCGAATCCCACCTGGCGGACGCCGCCCCGGGTTGCCTGGTCATGCACCCCGGCCCGATCAACCGCGGGATGGAAATCGATGCTGCCGTGGCCGACGGCGATCGCTCGCTGATTCTCGAGCAGGTGAAAATGGGGGTGTTCACGCGAATGGCCATTTTCGAGTGGCTGTTTGACGGGTAGGTCGGGGTTACATCCCCGACGGACGAGATCTCCAGTCTCGTCGCTGTTGTCTGACGCGTGCTGTCTGCTCGGGTCTTGGCACCTTTCCGGTTTGGCAATACCGCTCTATGTGCGGGTCTCGACCAGTCAAAGGCGGTTTCGCCCGGCGCTTCGCGCTCTTTCGGCGAGTTCCTTTTGTCAGTTACAACAAAAGGAACCAAAAGTGCTCCTACAACCACGCGGTTGGTCCGCACACCCAGTAAGGACTGGGGCTTAACGGAATATTGCATGTGCCCTCGCCAGAATTCGGTCGAGGCACATGGCAACCTCGTCAGCGCCTGGGCGTAGCCCGCACCTGAATAGCGCGACCTCGATTGGTGCGGCTTCGTCTATGGCGTCGAGATCTTCTACTGTCCGAGGCTTTAGCCGTCGCGCGCCCTAGCGCGCGTGATCGTGTCTTCCGGTAGCTTCTGAGCCCGACCCGGGCCACTTTCGGCCCCAGTCGAAGTCCGGGCGCCCTCAGCCGGGCGCTCGCGAAGCCCCAGTCCGAAGGGGCGTGAAGCCACTCCGCCAGGGAGGTTCCTGAGACCACTCCGCCGTGCTTTTAAGCGCGTTTTTGGTGACTTTTTTCGCGCAGGAAAAAAGTTACTCGCCGAAAGAGCGCGAAGCGCCGGGCGAAATGCCTTTGACCTGTCGAGATCGCCATACCGACCGGTGATGCCAGCCTCGCCTGTGCCCAGACGCATGAAGCGCCCCGAGAATAGAGACGCCCCTCGACAGGGCGATACGCGTGAGAAAGGAGTGATGACATTCGGAATGTCGTCCGTCGGGGATGTAACCCCGACCTACGATTCGGCTTCGAGTTGCTTCTCCAGTGCCTCGAGCTTCTCGCGCGTGCGCGCGAGCACCTTCTTCTGGATCTCGAACTCCTCTCGGGTGACGAGGTCCATGCGATCAAAGGCGGACTCGAGCACGGCTCGAAACTGTTCTTCGAGTTCGGCGCGGGCGGTGCGAAGTTCACGCGGCACGGCCGCGCTGAGTCGGCGGGTAATCTCGTCTAGGGTCTGAAAGTCGGGGCGCATGAGGTGTCTCGAGGGAGATGGATCTAGAGACTGCAGATTAACGCAGATGGACGCTGATTTCTGTTCCGGTATGATCCGCGTTAATCTGCGTCTATCTGCGGTTCCACATTGCATGCGAGAGAAAAATGAAACTGATCACCGCCATCATCAAGCCGTTCAAGCTCGACGACGTTCGCGACGCCCTCGGTGAGGTCGGCGTGACCGGCATGACCGTCAGCGAGGTCAAGGGTTTCGGCCGCCAGAAAGGCCACACGGAGCTCTACCGCGGGGCCGAGTACGTCGTCGATTTCCTGCCCAAGCTCAAGCTCGAGATCGCCGTGCCTGACGATGACGCCGACCGCGTGGTCGAGACGATTGTCGAGACCGCCTCCTCGGGCCGTATCGGCGACGGCAAGATTTTCGTCAGCGATGTCGAGCGCGCCGTGCGTATCCGCACCGGCGAAGAGGGCGACGACGCGCTCTGAAGCCGGTTTCCGCCAGCGATCCCGAACAAGCAGGAACCACCGAAGACAACCAATGCACCGAAGTGCGCCCGCCCGCTACCGTTCGGGCTGCCTCATCGCCGTGCCACATGGAATAGGAAAGAAAGAGTCATGAAAATGAGTTTATGGATGACGATCATCGCCTCGACTCTGATGCTGGCCGCATGCGGTGGCGACGATTCGAGCGAGCCGATCGAGCCCGCTGAAGAGTGGCAGGTTCGCACGGGTATCGACCCGCACAGCTATTCCGAGTACGAGAAGGTCCGCGTGGAACACCTTCGCCTGGACCTGGATGCCGATATGGACGCGCATACCCTGTCCGGGCATGTGGTGCTCGAGCTCGAGCGGCTCGACCCTGACCATTCGCGCCTGGTGCTCGATAGCCGCGGGCTCGAGATTCGCGACGTGACCGCGCCGGAAGGCGGCGGCAACTTCCGCCCGCTGTCCTGGCGCCTGGCCGAGGCACAGGGCGAGGCCGACCTCGGCCGGCCGCTGGTCATTGTCCTGCCCGACGGCGTCGAGGTCGTCCGCATCGACTACGCCAGCTCGCCCGAAGCCTTCGGCCTGCAGTGGCTCGACGGCGAGCAGACCTCCTCTGGCAAGCCGTTCATGTTCTCGCAGAGCCAGCCGCACTACGCGCGGACCTGGGTACCGCTGCAGGACACCCCCGCGGTGCGCTATACCTTCGACGCCACGATCCGCGTGCCCGAGGAGCTGATGGCGGTCATGGGCGCGGCCGGTAATGACTTCGAGAACAGCGGCCGCGGCGAGTACAGCTTCCACATGCCCCAGGCGATACCGTCCTACCTGATGGCAATTGCCGTCGGCGACCTGGAATTCGCCGAAATCGGACCGCGCTCCGGCGTCTACGCCGAGCCCGAGTGGATCGAGGCAGCCGCCGAAGAGTTCGACGTGCTCGAAGAGATGATCGACATCGGCGTCGACCTCTATGGCGAATACCGCTGGGGCCGCTACGACCTGCTGGTGCTGCCGCCGAGCTTCCCCTTCGGCGGCATGGAAAACCCGCGCCTGAGCTTCGTCACACCCACCATCATCGCCGGCGACGGCAGCCTGCTCGCCCTGGTCGCCCACGAGCTGGCGCATTCCTGGTCGGGCAACCTGGTCACCAACGCCGCCTGGCGCGACCTGTGGCTCAACGAGGGTTTCACGGTCTATTTCGAGTCGCGCATCATGGAAGCGCTCTACGGCGAGGACGTCGAACGCCAGCTCGCGGTGCTGGAATGGCAGAGCCTGGTCGAGGAGCTCGAGAACACCGACGACGGCATGGCGAGCCTGGTCCTCGACGTAGACGACAAGAATCCCGACAAGGCCTTCATCGGCGTGCCCTATTCCAAGGGGCGCTTTTTTCTCGACTGGATCGAGCACCGGGTCGGGCGCGAGGCCATCGACGCCTTCCTGCGCGCCTACTTCGATCACTTCGCCTTCGAGTCGATCACGACCAACACGTTTCGCGCGTATCTCGAGGACAACCTGGTTGCCAATCACGCTGATGAACTCAGCATGGACGAGGTCGATCAGTGGCTCTACCAGCCCGGTCTGCCCGAGTTCGCGGTCGCACCCGAATCCGACGCTTTCGAGCGCGTCGACGACTGGCGCGAGCGCTGGCTGGCACAGGATGTGTCGGTGGACGAACTTCCGGCCGGAGATTGGTCGGTCTATCAGTGGCTGCATTTCCTCATCGGCCTGGAGGATGAGCTCGACGCCGAACGCATGGCCGTGCTCGACGAGGCCTTCAGCCTGACCGATTCGGGCAACTACGAGATCCTCTTCCAGTGGCTGATGCGTTCGGTGGAGACGCGCTACGAGCCGGGCATCGAGCGCCTTGAGGCATTCCTGATCGAGGTCGGGCGCAACAAGTTCACCCGGCCGCTCTACAGCGCCCTGGCCGACACCGACTGGGGCCACGAGTGGGCCATCGAGGTTTATCAACGCGCGAAGGCCGGCTATCACCCGCTGACCCGCCAGGCCAGCGAGCGCGCGCTGGGGATCGAGGAGTCGGACTAGCCTTGAAGGATTCAGGATTCAGGATTCAGGGTTCAGGATTCAGGGTTCAGGGTTCAGGATTCAGGGTTCAGGGTTCAGGGTTCAGGGTTCAGGGTTCAGGGTTCAAGGAGCTAGTGGAGAAGGCGGATGGCGTGGTGCTGTGTGACCCGCACAACCCCTCGGTACCTTGTTCGCGCTTCGGAGCCGCCCTGACCCCTGACCCCTGACCCCTGACCCCTGACCCCTGACCCCTGACCCCTGACCCCTGAATCCTGATCCCTCGGGGGCCCCGAGGTTTATTCGCCTTGAACCCTCCGGCCACCAGACCGATATAATAGGTACCAATTCAATCCTGTTTCGGGCGGACGATGTTCGGCAACTCCTACACGCCAGTAAAATTCGAACGCGACTGCGAGGTGGTGATGGTGCCCGAAGGGGCGCCGGTCGAGCTGCCGGCGGGCACGGTCGGCTATATCACCCAGCAGATGGGCGGCAGTTTTACCATCTACGTCGATGGACGCCTGTTCCGCCTGGCCGGCGACGAGGCCGATGCGATCGGCAAGGAGCCGCCGCCGGCGCCGAGGCTGCCCGACAACGCCACCGACGAAGACGTCGAGGAACTGGTCATGAGCCAGCTCAAGACCGTCTACGACCCCGAAATTCCGATCAACGTCCTCGACCTGGGCCTGATCTACGAGTGCGATATCACCAGGATCGACGACGAAACCCGCCAGGTGTCGATCGACATGACGCTCACCGCCCCGGGTTGCGGCATGGGCGACATCCTGGTCGCCGACGTCGAGGATCGAATCGGGCGTATTCCCACCATCGGCAAAGTCGACGTGCGCCTGGTCTTCGACCCGCCCTGGAACCAGCACATGATGAGCGAGGAAGCCCGGCTCGAGACCGGGATGTTCTGAGCCTTATCCGGGCCGGCCAGCGCCGGCCCGGGCAGGCGGATTCAGGGTGACTGCCAGCGCAGGGCCACGAAGGCGGCGCGCCGGGTGGCGTTGTAGCCGGCGATCGGTTCGTAGGCCTTGTCGGTCAGGTTCTCCACCCGGCCTTCCAGGCTCAGGCCCGCGCCCACCGGCCAGCCGGCGCGCAGGTTGAGCAGGGTGTAGCTGGGCAGCTCGGTGCCGAAATCCGGCCGCTCGCCGATGTGCACGACTTCAGCGCCCAGCCAGCCGCCGTTGTCAAAGGTGCGGTCTAGGGCGACCGAGCCCTTGATATCGGCGCGCCGGAGCAGGTCGGTATTCTGGGTGCGGTTTTCGGCGTCCTGCCAGGTCAGGTTCGATTCGGCGCGCCAGGCGCGCGAGTTGAAGCGGTAGCTGAGCTCCGCGCCGCGGATGCGAGCCCGTTCGATATTGACGGCCTGGAAGTCGGTGCCGGTAAAGGCGATCAGGTCGTCGATGTCGTTCTGGTAGACGCTCAGGCCCAGGCCGTGGCCGCCGGGGCCGAACCAGTCCAGGCCCAATTCACCGCTGAGCGAGGTTTCCGGGTCGAGGTCGGGGTTGCCGGCGAACTGGCCACCGAAGCCGGGCGAATAGAGCTGGCTGAAACTCGGCGCTCGGAAAGCCCGGCCGAGGCTGGCCGACACGCGCAGCTGCTCGTCAACGCGCCAGCCGCCGGCCAGGTTGCCGGTCAGTGCCTCGTCGAACTGGCTGTCGTGGTCGGCGCGCACGCTGGCCTCCCAGGAAAAGGCGCCGCGGCGCCCGTCGAAGCCGGTCCACACGCCGACGTTCTCGCGGTCCTGGTCGAAGGAGTTGCTGGTATCACCATCGACATGCCAGGCGTCGGCGCCGAGCAGCCAGGACGTGCCCTGCCCGATGTCGCGTTCGGCCTGCAGGCCGGCCTGGATGCGGCGCGTGGCGGCATCGGAAATACTGAACCCGTTGTCGGTCTCCAGGTTGTCGCGGTAGAAGGCGGCGGAGCCTTCCCAGGTCCATGGGCCGTCCGTCTCGCGCCGATAGGCCCCGCGCAGCGCGTAGTTGAGGAAGTCCGACTCGCCCTGGTCGAATTCGACGTCGCCATTGGCCAGGCGCGCCGACCAGGACATGTCGCCGCCGCCGAGCCGGTAATCGCCGCGGGCGCTGACGCTCAGGTTCTCGAAGCCGTCGTCGTCCGGGTCGTAGGAGAAGCCTGACGGGTTCTGCGAGGAGAAACCCTCGACCTTGCGCCCGGCGACGTTGAGCCCGAGGAAGCCGCTACCGAAGTGCGCCGACAGCTGACGGTCGTCGTAACGGCCGTAGGCGGCACGGGCGCCAGCGCCATCGGGCAGGCGGGTGAAGATCTGGATGACCCCGCCGATGGCGTCCGAACCCCAGCGCGCTGCCCGCGGCCCGCGCACGATCTCGATGCGCTCGACGATGGCCGGATCGACGATCTCCCAGGTGAATCCGCCCGAACCGGCGGCACTGACCCGAACGCCGTCGACCAGTACCAGCACGTGGTTGGAGTTCGTTCCGCGCATGAACACGCTCGTCTGCCCGCCGGGCCCACCGCTGCGCACGATATCGATGCCCGCCTCAAGGCGAAGCAGTTCCAGCAGGTCGCGTGCCTGGGCGCGCTCGATGTCCTCGCGCGTGATGACCGACACGGCGGCCAGGGAATCGTTGACTGGCTGTTGCGATCGTGTGGCCGTGACCTGGACGGGTTCGCCTTCGTAGGCGGACTGGGCGGCGAGATGTCCGCTGGAAATGAGCAGGCCGGCGATTGCCAGCATGCCTGTCGAGATGCGTTGCATGATGTGTACTCCTTGCGCTCACCCGCGCACTGAACCGGGAAGTGAGGGCATGCAAGGAGCCAAGGACAGGGACGGATCCCGACTGTCATCGACACCGGTCGCCCGCCGCAACCCGGTTGTTTCGACTTGTGCAACAGGCCGGTCTCCTGACTTCCGGCAGCCTTCTCCACCTGGAGAAGGCCAGGCTGGAACCTTCCCCCGCCGTTGGGCGGAGTGGTTTCTTCCAGCCGCATCGACCCAGGGCCGACGCCGGTTACAGTTGCGGGGGCAGTACCGGACTTGCACCGGTTTCCCGAAACACCTGTTGCGATGATTTAAAAAAATGCGCCGGTGGCAGTGCCAACCGGCGCGGGGGATTGTAGCGCAAGGAGCCGGCCGGCGACAGCGCCGGCTGCGCCGCTCAGGCGGCCTTTTGCTTCCGGGTGCCGCGGATCGTATCGCCCTTTTCGGTCAGGCCGGCCTGCAGTTCGGCCAGATCGAAGTCGTCGGTCGCGATGACTTCCATGCTGCGCTTGCGCACGTCGGCGAGCATGTCGGCTTCCCTTTCGGTCAGGATATCCTTCTCCCGGGCCTGCTCGAGGCGCTCCTCGAACGTGTAGCCCTTGATCTGGCCGGCACGCTCGGCCTTGAGCATCTTGCGCTCGATCGGCTCGGCGGCGATCACGTCCGGCAGCAATTCTTCCATGATGCCGGGCCAGTAGCCTTCGCGCGCCGTCTTGTAGCAGCCTCGGGTTAGGCGGTCGCGGGTGTCCGACGGCGACAGTAGCAGGGACGCGACTTTGTGGCCCAGCCGGTCGTTGGGGGCGCGCTCGCGCTGGCCCAGCGGGAAGACCACCAGGCGCAGCAGTGGGCGAACCCAGCCAATCGGGTAGTTGTCGATCGTGTCGCTGAGCGCGCGCTGGATCTTGTAGATGGCGTCGTGGAAGGCCCAGGCCATGATCGGCTGGTCGGCTGCCGGCCGTGCTTCGTGCTCGAATCGGCGCAGCATGGCCGAGCCGATGTAGAGCTGGCTGAGCGCGTCGCCGAGGCGGCCGGAGATCTTCTCTTTCTGCTTGAGCTTGCCGCCGTAGGTCAGCATGGCGATATCGGCCAGATAGGCGAACGCGGCGCTGTAGCGGCTGAGCTTGCGGAAATACTTGCGCGTACGCCGGTCGCCGGGCACGGCGGCGAATCGGGCGAAGCTCAGGCCCAGTACGAAGGCGCGTGCGGCGCTCGATATCGAGTGACCGATGTGGGCGAACAGCAGCTTGTCGAACTCTACGAGTTGCTCTTCCTCGTCTTCGATCTGCAGCGCCTCGAGTTCCTTGAGCACGTAGGGATGGCAGCGAATCGCCCCCTGGCCGAAGATCATCAGCGAGCGCGTCAGGATATTGGCGCCCTCGACGGTGATCCAGATCGGCGCGCCTTCCCAGGCGCGGCCCAGGTAATTCTTCGGGCCGAGGATGATGCCTTTGCCGCCGTGGATATCCATGGCATCCCGCAGCACTTCGCGGCTCATTTCCGTGCAATGGTACTTGGCGATGGCGCCGGGGACGGACGGGCGTTCGCCGTCGTCCACGGCCGAGGCGGTCTGGCGGCTGAGCGCGCTGATGGAATAGGTGTAGCCGGCCATGCGCGCGAGCGCTTCCTCAACGCCTTCGAAGCGGCCGATGGGCAGGCCGAACTGCTTGCGGATGCGCGCATAGGAGCCGGTCACCATGGTGGCCGCCTTGGCGCCGCCGGTGGTCGATGATGGCAGCGAAATGGCGCGGCCGACCGACAGCGACTCGATCAGCATACGCCAGCCATTGCCGGCTTGGTCGGTGCCGCCGAGCAGGTAGTCGAGCGGCACGAACACATCCTTGCCGTAGATCGGCCCGTTCGGGAAGGGATTGTTGAGCGGAAAGTGCCGGCGGCCGATGTCCATGCCCGGCGTGTCGGCGGGCAGCAGGGCCACGGAAATGCCGATATCTTCGGTATCGCCGATCAGGCCGTCGGGGTCGTACAGGCGGAAGGCCAGGCCGACCACGGTGGCCAGTGGCGCCAGCGTGATGTAGCGCTTTTCGAAATTGAGCTTGATGCCCAGCGTTTCCTTGCCGTTGAACTTGCCCTTGCACACCACACCGTAGTCGGCGATGGATGTGGCGTCGGAGCCGGCCACCGTGCTGGTCAGGCCGAAGCAGGGTATTTCCTCGCCGACAGCCAACCTGGGCAGGTAGTGATTCTTCTGCTCATCGGTGCCGTAGTGAAGCAGCAGCTCGGCCGGACCGAGCGAGTTGGGCACGGCGACAATCGAGCCAACGGTGGAACTCAGGCCGCCGATCTTCTCGAGCACGGCGCGGTGGGCGACGGCCGAAAAGCCCAGCCCGCCGTACTCCTTCGGGATGATCATGCCGAAGTACTTGTGCTTTTTCAGGTGCTCCCAGACCTCGTCGGATGTTCCGGCCCGGTAGTGGGTGAACTCCCACTCGTCGATCATGCCGCACAGCTCTTCGACGGGGCCGTCGACGAAAGCCTGTTCCTCGGTGCTGAGATCGTGCAGCGGCTTCTTGACGAAACGGCTCCAGCGCGGATTGCCGCCGAAGATTTCGCCTTCGAATCCGACCGTTCCGGCGTCGAGCGCGACCTGCTCGGTGTCCGAAATGGTCGGCACCATGCCGCGGAAGCTTTGCAGGATGCGATGGGTGATGAATTCACGCCGCCAGCTGCGGTTGTTGAGGAGGGCCGCGAGCGGCAGGAATAGCAGCCAGAACAGGGTCAGGCTGATCCAGCCCGGCTCGCCTGCGATGGTGAAGCCGAGCCCGAGGAGGGCGGTTGCACCCGACCAGATGGCAACGGATGAACGAAAATAGGCACAGGCCAGCCCGGCGACAAGCAGGGCGAGCAGAAACAGCAGGATCATTGTGTGGCTCCTTGCGCAGCCTGCCGCTTGAGGAACGGCGTGACGGCGCCCATGAAGTGGTCGTTACGGTCGCCGGCCACCATATGGGTGGCATCCTCGACGGTTGCCTGCTCGGCGTGGGGCGCGAGCTTGAGAAACTCTTCGATGTGCTCTTGCCCGATCATCTCGCTTTGACCGCCGGCGATCAGCAGCGTCGGGATTTTGAGCCGGCGCGAAGCCGACTTCAGTCTCGACTGCAGGTTGGAACTTTTCTCCGCCAGGGCCAGCATGGCCGGGTCCCAGTGCCAGTACCAGCGCCCGTCGTTGCCCTGGCGCAGGTTGCGCGTCAGGCCGTCGCCCGAACCGTTGCGGCGGCGATGGGGCAGGAAGCCGCGAACTGCCTCGATGGCGTCGTCAAGGGTCTCGAATCCCTTGGGATTCTGGCGCATGAACGACAGCATTGCCTCCACGCCACTGTCGTCCCAGCGCGGTGCGATGTCGACCAGGACGAGTGAGTTCAGCTCGACCTTGGGCTTTTCGGAATGAGCGAGCAGGGCGGTCAGGCCGCCCATGGAGGCGCCGATGACCGCCGGGTGGTTGGGCAGCGAAGCGCAGACTCGGCGGAAGTCCTCGACGAACTGCTCGAAATCGTACTCGCCGCTCGGGGCGCGGTCGGATTCACCGTGGCCCCGCGCATCGTAGCTGACGGCTTGCCAGCCGGCGGCGGCGAGCCGACGCCCGGTGTCTTCCCAGGCATACTGGGTCTGGCCGAAGCCGTGAGCCATGAGCACGCACGGTGCGCGGTCGTCGCCGTAATAGCGCAGGCTCAGCCTGATGCCGTCATCGGTCCAGATCTGGCGGCGGCGAATATCGTCGTTGAGTTTACGTACAGCTTCCATACGGCAGAGTATGGGTTTACCCTATTTATTAGTCAATGAATTCTCATATTGGTTCGGTAAGGCCCACAAACAAGACTCCGGGCGACGGTTCCGAACCCCAATCGATACCATCGCGGATCATCATGGCCAAATCAAGTACGGATCGTGTCAGCGGCGAGAAAGCTTCGCTGACGCCGGCCGACTGGGAACAGGAAGCGCTGGCAATGATTGCCGAGAAAGGCATCGCCGCCCTGCGGGTCGAGCCGCTGGCGCGGCGCCTGGGAATTACCAAGGGCAGCTTCTATTGGCATTTCCCCGGCCGCGACGAGTTGCTAGCCCGGGCGCTGACGCGCTGGGAACAGCAGGATCGACAGCATCTCAAGCTCTCGCTAAGCGCCGGCAGTGCCCCGGCTGAGCGCCTCGCCGATTTTGTCTGGCGGACCAGCCGGCAGACTCTGACTCACCGTATTTATGTGGCGCTGTGCGCGACGCCCGACCACCCCTGCATCGGGCCGGTGCTCAGGCGCGTGACCGAGCGGCGCGTCAAGCACCTGGCAGCCGCGCTGGAAGAACTGGGCCTCGATACCATTCAGGCGCGGCATCGCGCCAATCTGATGTACTCCTCATACGTCGGCTATCTCCAGCTCCAGGCCCAGGGCCTGGTCCCCGACAAGGACGAGCCCGATTTCGACGCCTACGTCCAGCACGTCATCGAGACGTTGATCGAGGTTTGAGCGTTGGCTCGTTTGCTTGTTGGCTGGTTGGCTTGTTCGGTAACCGCCGGCATTGGGAGGGCGGCTACGCCGCGTTGATCCGGCGGCAGCGAAGGGATTGCAAGGCTATCCGGGGAACGGATGCTGCCGAACCAGCCAACCAGCCAACCAGCCAACCCTCATGGCCGATGTTCCCGCCCCAAGTACTCGTGGCTTTGCATCTCGATCAGGCGCGAGACGGTGCGCTCGAAGGGTGCGGCCAGGCGCTTGCCGGTGTAGAGCTTCTCCGGTACGACTTCGGCGGAAATCACTAGCTTGACCGCCCGGTCGTAGCACTCGTCGACCAGGTGGATGAAGCGGCGAGCGGCGTCGTTGTCGGTTTCGTCCATCGCCGGGAGGTCGCTGAGAAACAAGGTGGAAAAGCGCCGCGCCAGTTCGATGTAGTCGCCGCTCGAACGGGGGCCGCGGCAAAGGGTTGCGAAATCGAACCATGCAACGGGCCCGGCCCGGCGCAGGGGCTGGAGCTGCCGGCCGCGCACCTCGATGGTCGTGTCGCTGCCTCGTTCGCCGCGGGTCAGCGACTCGAATTCCCCGGCCATTTCCTCGCGGCTGTCGTCATCGATCGGGTGGTAATAGATGCGGTGCCGGGTCAGTTCGCGCAGGCGGTAGTCGGTTTCTGCATCCAGGCGAGTCACCTCGCAGTGTCGTTCGATGGCCTCGATCGCCGGCATGAATCGCTCGCGCTGCAGGCCGCCCGCGTAGAGATCCTGCGCTGCGGTATTGCTTGTGGCTACCAGGCACAGGCCGCGTTCGAACAGCGGCCGTAGAAGACCGCCGAGCAGCATGGCGTCGGCAATGTCGCTGACGTGGAATTCGTCGAAGCACAGCACCCGGCAGCGCCCGGCGATTTCCCGGGCCATTGCCGGCAAGGGATCGCGCTGGCGCCGATGGTGCTTGAGCGCATCCTGGACATGATCCATGAAACGATGAAAGTGGGTGCGCCAGGTCGGTATGCTGGCCTCGTCGAGGCTGCCGGCGAACAGGTCCATCAGCAGGGTCTTGCCGCGACCGACACCGCCGTGGATATAGAGTCCCTCAACAGGCGGGTGTAGACGGCGCCAGCGGCCGACCAGCCCGGTGGGGTGACCGGTCAGGGCCCGATAGCGCCGGTCGAGTCGCTTCATGACGACCTGCTGCGCCGGGTCGGGCTGCAGTTGTCCGTCGTCGAGCAGGGTTTGGTAGCGCGCGAGCGGCCCGCTTGCTCCCATACTAATGAGAACCTTAATCAGCAGACATTCAGAGTTTCGGAGCCGGCCGCCGGCAAGGCGCGCGAGCGCAGACATAGCGGAACTATTTCAAGCGAGCGGAACGCAGCCGGCGGTCGGCTCCGAATCTCCCGAAGGGCTTGGCTCTCAGCGTCCGTGGACAGCGTTGTCGGTGCTTGATGTAGGCGCCCGGCTACACCTGCGCACCGACGCCTTGCCACACACGCTGAGAGACAAGCTGAATGTCTGCTGATTAAGGTTCTCATTAGTAATACTCAGGGCAGGTTGGGCTGGACGTGGTTCTTGATCAGGCCGCGCAGGTCCATCAGGCGGCGATGGAAAAAGTGTCCTGTGCCCTCCATCACGACAAGGTTGGCGTCCTGACCCAGTTTTTCGGCCCAGTCGTAGACGGCTTCCGGGGATACCACATCGTCCTCGTCGCCCTGCACGACCAGCCAGGGGCAGTTGGGTGGCTGCAGGTCGTCAAAGCCGTAGCGCTCGACCGGCGGTGCAATCGAGATGAGCTGGCGCACCGGCAGGTTCTGGGCGGCCCTCAGGACGATGTAGGAACCGAAGGAAAAGCCCCCCAGCCAGAGATCGTCGTCGGGCCGGACTTTTCGCACCCAGTCGATCACCGCCATCAGGTCGTCCGTCTCGCCCTCGCCGTCGTCGAACTCGCCTTCGCTGTCGCCCACTCCGCGAAAGTTGAAGCGGACCGTGCGCAGGCCGAGTTCCCGCAGACTGCGTTCCATGATGGTCACGACCTTGTTGCGCAGGGTGCCGCCGTGCTGCGGATGCGGGTGGCAGAGCACGGCCGTGGCGGGTCGCTCGTCATCGGCCTCGGGTAAGTCGGCCAGGCATTCGATACGGCCGGCCGGGCCGGAGATGAAAAATTCGGTGGATTCGCTCGGGTAGTGGGCCGGGTCGGTGTCCATGAAGGGTCCTTGACGGTTGCCAACCCCGCTCGAGTGCCACCGACCTTGCCGCGTGGCCTGCTGCGGGGGCATCATCATAACCCACTCAAACCGGCTACTGTAGCGGCATGAATCATCTTGCGCACGTCGTGCTCGCCGGCAACCGGGAAGGGTTTCGGCTCGGCGCGTTCCTGGGCGATCATGTCAAGGGGCGTCAGGCGCTTACAGACCTTCCCGCCGACTGGGCTGCCGGGGTCGAGTTGCATCGGCGTATCGACACTCTAAGTGACGCCCATCCGGCCGTGATCGGTCTGCTTGAGCGCCTCGATTCGCCGTGGCGGCGCTACGGCGGCGTGATCTTCGACGTGCTGTTTGACTACATGCTTACACGCCACTGGTCGCGCTTCGGACCGATGCCGCTGGAACAACTGGGTGACGACATCGACCGGATGCTGGCGCTGCATCGCGCGAGCCTGCCGCCGAGGCTGGTGAGGTTCAGTCTTTGGGCACAGAGCCGGGCTTTGTGGCGCCGCTATGGCGAGCGTGCCATGCTCAAGGAGATCTTCGGCTTGCTGGCGCGGCGACATGGACGCCAATGGCCGCTTGCGGACGGACTGCGTCTGCTCGAAGACCATGAGGCGGCCATCGAGCAGGCGTTTCTGGAACTATTCCCGGACCTGCAGGCCCGGA
Source organism: Lysobacterales bacterium (assembly GCA_034520805.1). Taxonomy (GTDB): domain Bacteria; phylum Pseudomonadota; class Gammaproteobacteria; order Xanthomonadales; family Wenzhouxiangellaceae; genus Wenzhouxiangella. Next base: position 103,177 of record JAXHNG010000015.1, read on the forward strand.
TTGCCGGGGAGCGTGCCCGCCTTCATTCCACCTGGTCGAGCATGTAGTCGACCGAGGCGGCGACCTGCTCGTCGCTCAGGTCGCTTCGGCCACCGCGTGCGGGCATGGCGTTGATGCCGTTGATGGCGTTGGAGACGAGCATTTCGCGGCCCTTGTCAGAAAGCCTTTGACCCATTTCGGCGGCGACCAAGCGTGGGGCGCCGGCGGCACCGGAGTCGTGGCAGGCAGCGCAGACGCGGCTGTAAATCATCTCACCGTCGGTCGAGCCCTCAAAAGCAACTTGCTGCTCGGTGCTGGCCGCTGCCTCTTCGGCTGCCGCCTGGGCGGCGGCGCGTCCGGTCTCACCGGCGTAGACACCGGCGACTGGCTGCAGTCGTTCTTCGATGGCAGCCTGTCGTGCGGCGCTTTGTTCGCCGTCGTACTCGCGGTTGTGAATGATCAGGGCCAGCGCGATGATGACCACGGTAAAGGCGACCAGCCCGGCCAGCACCGCGCTGAACGTTTGAATGAATTGACGATCATGTTGCTCGGACACGCCGGACGGACCTCACGTTGGACTGAAAACAGAACGCGGCCCGATCACAGGCCGCCTAAAACCGCAATTATACCGCTTGCCCGCTTGCGGATACAGTGGCGTCTTCACGACGCAGCCGCGCAGCCAGGGCGGTTCCCGCTGCCGCACCGGCGAGCGGAATGGTGACGGCGAAGAGCGCCGCCGGGTTGCCGGGTGTGACCATGCCGACCAGGACGAATGCCGTAAGCCCCAAAAGCGCGCCGACGCCCAGCCCCCATCCGGGTTTCGGCGCCATGGCGGCGGCCATGGCGCCTCCCAGTGCAGCACCCAGCATCCAGATCACTGCCGGCAGCGGCAGCAGGGGCCAGATCAGCGGGCCGACGAAGCCCTCGCCCGCATTGACGATCAGGGCCGATTCGGGAACGAGAGACCGCAGGCCGGCCAGGACAGCCTCGATCAGGATGACGCCGACGAGGACGCCGGCGGCCAGGGCCTTGAGAACAAGCATGCACGCTGACTTCCGCAGAATCGCGATGACAGTCTACCAGCCGGACGGCTGCCTGTGCCGCCCAGGGAGCCTGCGCTATACTGCGTCCTTCACGCTGAAATCACACCAGCAAGCGCCGGCGGTCTACCCTTGTCTCTCATGCCCATGCTGTTTCCAGTTGCAATGCCACATGCCGGGCCGGCCGCGTGACTCCGGTCGATCCCGCGAGTAACCGTCGGTTAGACCAGCCGCAGCGCTGGAGTCCGTGGCTGGCAGGCCTGCTGCTGCTGGCGGGCGTCGCCGGGACCCTGTTCGTCTACCGCGGACTGGAGTCGGCCGAGGACGCTTCCCTGGCGCGTTATGTCGCCAACCTGGCTGGCTACATCGAGGCCGACGTTCTTGCCGACATGCGCGAGCAGATGAATGCGCACCGGCGGATGTCGACCCGGCTGGCGCACTATGGCCTCGATGACCGAGAGGGCTGGGAGATCAATGCGGGGCTGTTCCACTCGCACTACGACTATTATCGAACCCTGGCCGTGCTCGGGCCGGACCTTTCAGTCCTGTGGGTTCGCAGCCGCGATACGGAGCTGGTTTCCCCCGGGGAGAAATTTCCGGTAGACGAGGATTTCCGTCCGACGGTCGCGCGCGCCCGCGCGACCGGCGAGATCGTGGTGACCCGCCCGCGCATCCTGTCCGACGGAAGACCGGGGATCAGCATTATCTCGCCCATCGGCACCGATGACCGCCACGTCGGCTACCTGGCTGCCACGATGGATATACCTGAAGCCATCGACGCCATGATCCCCGCGCTTTTTCGGGAGTCGCTCGATCTGCGCGTGGTTTCCCGGGGACGGGATGTCTATCCCTTTCCTCCCCGGCCCTTGCCGGATCACTGGGACGCGGGATTTACCGTCGACCTCGACAACGACGAGGCCGGCTTTCTGTTCGAGTTTGCCGTCAGCGACGAAATCCGCGACCAGCTGAGCACCGCGATGCCGCTAGTCGTTTTGCTGAGCGGAATCCTGCTCTCTGTGCTGCTGGCCGCCGTTGTTTTCCTTGGCCTCAACGCCAGTGGTCAGGCGCAGGTGCTCTCACGCGCCAACCGTCGCCTGGAGGAAGAGGTTGGCGAGCGCGAAGCGGCTGAGCGCGAGTTGGCCTTCCTGGTCGACCATGACGGCCTGACCGGCCTGCCCAATCGATCCGGGATTTCACGGCAACTGGCCGAGATGATCGAGCACCATGGCAACCATGAAACCCAGCTCGCCGTTCTGTTCCTGGATCTCGACCAGTTCAAGGACATCAACGACTCGCTCGGGCACCAGCTGGGTGATCAGTTGTTGTGCGAGATCCCCCGTCGACTGTCCGGCGTGCTACGCGACCGCGATTTCATCGGCCGCCATGGCGGCGACGAGTTTCTGATTGCCGTCAAGCGTGCTGATCGCGAGCAGATCGAGCAGCTGGCCGGCAACATCCTGCGCTCGCTCGACGGCGGTTTTGCCGTCGAAGACCATCGCCTGTTCATCTCCGGCAGTATGGGTATCGCTTATTACCCGGAGTCGGGTCGGTCGGTGAGCGAATTGATCCAGAATGCCGATACGGCGCTGTTTAAGGCCAAGAACGCCGGTCGAAACCAGTTTGCGATCTTCACGCGCGAAATGCTCGCCCAGGCAAAGCATCGTCTCAACCTAAGCCGGGATATCCGCCACGCCCTCGAGGACGGTGATTTTCGAGTGGTCTATCAACCGATCGTCGACATGCGCGACCTGTCGATGCGCGGTGTCGAGGCGCTGCTGCGCTGGGATCACAGAGAAGGCTACGCCGTTCCCCCGCAGGAGTTCATTCGAGTGGCCGAAGAAACGGGCATCATCGGCCGGCTTGGGCAGTTCGCGCTCGATCGCTCGTTTTCAGACATGGCCCATTGGAAAACCCTTTCCAAAGAGCTGCCCTGGCTGGCCGTCAACGTTTCGGGCGCGCAGATCTACGAAGCGGGTTTTGCCGAGCAGCTCAGCGTGCTGCTGCACCAGTACCGGATCGAACCCGAGCGCCTGCATCTCGAGATCACCGAAGAAGTGCTGATCGAGAACCTCGCCCGCAACCGGCGGATGTTGCACAAGCTCGACGAAATTGGGATGCGCATCGTCGTCGACGACTTCGGCGTCGGCTATTCATCACTGAGCTATCTCAAGAACTTCCCGATATCCGTGGTCAAGATCGACCGCGGCTTCGTGCGCGACATCGTCTCCGACCCCGAGGATCAGGCGATTACCCGAACGATCTGTGCGCTGGCGGCCGACCTGGGGATGCAGACCGTGGCCGAGGGCGTCGAAAGTGACGAACAGCTCGCGCTGCTGGCGAGCTACAACTGCTCCTTCGCGCAAGGCTTTTTGTTCGCCCGTCCGGTCGAGGCCAAAGAAATTTCCGAAATGCTCGTGGGACGCCTTCCCTGGCTTGCCGCTTCCAGCCGATGATGAAGCTTGCCGCGCATTCCAGCGCCCGCTATCCGGGCAGTGGCCGCGCGGTTGAATAGCCCCGGCCGGGATTGCCGCCGATCAGGATTGCGTTACAATAACCGGCTAAGCGCCCGTAGCTCAGTTGGATAGAGTGTCGGTTTCCGAAGCCGAAGGTCACAGGTTCGAATCCTGTCGGGCGCGCCAGACACGAAAAGGCCCCGCGCGAGCGGGGTTTTTTCGTGTCTGGGGTGCCCGGCCGCTCGATGAGGACCTGCCAGGTTCGAACCGAGCGCCGTCAGGCGCGAGCTCGCTGAAGTGCGCAGCACTTCAGGCCGCAGGCCAAGCGACCGTCAGGTCGCGCAGCAATCCTGTCTGGCGCGCCCGGCCGCTCGATGAGCCTCATCTTCACGAGCCGACTTGACAGGGCGGGCGCCGCGGCCGAAGCTGTTGCGCTTCGGAATCCAGCGTAATGTCATGGCTAAGGCTCGCGGCCTTCGCCTTCCGCGCGGCGTCCTTTCCACCATACGCGTTCCCGTCGATTTCGCCGGGGCACGGGTACGGGTCGGCTTGCCCGACCGGATCGGGACGGGATGTCTGGTTCGCAGCGCCGGATTCGGGAATTAAATCGAAATTGGGAGATCAATCGGATGTTCGAGCGCCTGGTGCGGCCCGCTGCGGCCGTTGCAATCATCACCCTCGCAGTCTGCGGCGTTGCCACGATCGACGTGGCAAGCGCGCAGGAGGGTCCCTCCGACGGATCGGCGCAACGCGCGCTGGCCATCGACATCGCGCGACGCCATGTCGAGACTCATCTCGACATGCTGGGGCTCGTGCCCGGTGATATCGCCGGGCTGACCGTCAGTGACGTCTATACCAGTCGTCACAACGGTGTTACACACGTCTACTTCCAGCAGCGCTATAAGAACATCGACGTCTTCAACGGCCTGATCAACGTCAATGTGATGCCAGACGGCAAGGTGCTGCATTCCGGTAACCGGGCCATGGGACAGCTGGACCAGCGAGACCTGGCCGTGGAGCCGCGCATTCCGGCGCTCGACGCCGTCGACCGGGCCGCGCTGGCGGCCGGCCTGAACAATACCGAGCCGTTCATTGTCCTGCAGGACTTCAGCGGGCCGGAGCGGTCGGTCGTATTCTCGGAGGGCGACATTGCGCTGGAGCCAATTCGCGCTCGCCTGGTCTATATCGACAGCGGCAAGCTTGGGCTGCGCCTCGCCTGGCAGGTGGATATCTACGAACGCTCGGCCGAGCACTACTGGCAGACCTTCATCGACGCCGAATCCGGTGATGTGCTCGAACGCCTTGATCTGGTCGTCCATGATCAGTGGGGAGACGATCATGGCGGTCATGGGAAGCCCGATTCAGGCAATGCCGCGACGGCTCGGGCCGGAGTCGGACGCTCGGCTCCGATGAGCGCGGCCGACGGCTCCGATTACCGGGTCTACGAGATGCCCAAGGAGCATCCCAACGACGGGCCTCGCACGCTCGTCTCCGAGCCCGCATACGAGCCCGCCTCGCCTTACGGCTGGCACGATACCGATGGCGCTATCGGAGCGGAGCACACCATCACCCGCGGCAACAATGCCCACGCCTACCAGGACAGTGGCAGCAACGACGCCTCCATCGGTGACGAGCCCGACGGGGGCGCCACCCTGACCTTCGATTTTCCGCTGGATCTCAACGACGCACCCAATCAGTACCGGGACGCGGCAGTGACCAACCTGTTTTACTGGAACAATCTGCACCACGACCTGATCTACGTCCGCGGGTTCGACGAAGCGGCTGGCAACTTCCAGACCAACAATTATGGAAACGGCGGCGCTGGTGGAGATGCAGTCCGTGCCGAAGCCCAGGATGGCTCGGGAACCGACAACGCAAACTTCTTCACCCCGGCTGACGGCAGTCCGCCGCGCATGCAGATGTACGTTTTCACCGGCACCAATCCCGATCGCGACGGCGACCTGGACGCGGGTATTGTTCTGCACGAGTACGGACACGGTATTTCCATCCGCCAGACGGGTGGACCCGCGAATTCGAGTTGTCTTAGCACAACGTTTTATCCGGAACAGGCCGGTGAGGGTTGGAGCGACTGGCAAACCATCGTCTACACGGCTGTTGCCGGCGACACGCGAACGACCAATCGGGGCGTCGGAACCTACGCATCAGGTCAGCCAGCCGATGGCCCGGGCATTCGAGCTGCTCCCTATAACACCGACATGACCGTCGATCCGCGCACCTACGCCGATACAAGCAGTGCTTCCGTGCCGCATGGCGTCGGCTCCATCTGGACCGCTATGCTTTGGGAGGTCTACTGGAATCTGGTCGACGAGTACGGCTTCAACCCCGACTTCTATGCTGACTGGGACCAGGGCGGTAACCTGCTGGCCATGCAATTGGTTAACGACGGCCTCAAGATGCAGCCCTGCGGCCCCGGTTTCGTCGACGCGCGCGATGCCATACTCGCGGCCGACCAGGCGCTGACCGGTGGTGCCAACCAGTGCCTGATCTGGGAAGGCTTCGCCAAGCGCGGGCTGGGCTTCAGCGCCAGCCAGGGCAGCTCCGGGTCGAACGCGGACAATGACGAAGCCTTTGATATCCCGGCGTCCTGCGCCTTCGGCGAGGCGACGCCGTCCGAGCAGATGGCCTGCGCCGGCGACCCCGTGGACTTCGATGTGAACCTGGGCAGCGCCTGGAATGCGGCGGTCAACCTGTCCGCCTCCGGCCATCCCGGCACGGCGGCGTTCAGTGCCAATCCGGTCAGCGCACCGGGCAGCTCCTTGCTCACGATCGATAGCACGGGCGGTGAGGCGGCAGGCACCTACAACATTGCCGTCGGCGCCACCGACGGCAGCGACGCCGAGCAATTTCCGCTGGTGCTCGAACTCTTCGACCAGTCGCCGTCCGGCACCACGCTGTCGTCGCCCGCCGGCGGCGATGTCGACGTGCCGGTGCGCCCGGCCCTGAGCTGGAGCGCCGCCGCCGGGGCGACCGGCTACCTGGTGGAAATCGCCAGCGATGCCGGCTTCGTCAATATCGTCGATTCCGCAACCGTCGATGGCGCATCCTACGAGCCCGGCACGCCGCTGGATCCCGGTACGACGTATTACTGGCGGGTGCAGCCGCTCAACCCCTGTGGAGCGGCGTCGGTCTCGCAATCGTTCAGTTTCACCACTGCAAACGTGATCGAAATCTGCAGCGCCTCCAGCCTGGCGATTCCCGACAACACGCCGGCCGGTGTCGACGACATCCTGAACGTCGCGGCCTCCGACAACATTCTCGACGTCAACGTCTATCTGCAGGGCCCCCACACCTACGTGGGCGATCTGGCTTTCAGCCTGACCCACCCGGACGCCAGCACCCAGGTCGCAGTCGTCGATCGGCCCGGCGTGCCGAGTTCCACTTTCGGCTGTGGCGCCAACGATTTCGACTTGTGGGTCGATGACGAAGGCAGCGACGGCCCCGTGGAGAACCAGTGCGGTTCCTCCCCGGCCCTGTTCGGCAACCCGACCCCGAACGAGCCCCTGTCGGCATTCGACGGCCTGGCCGCCGATGGTGACTGGACCCTCAACGCGTCCGATTCGGTCGGCCAGGATTCCGGCAGCCTGGGTGAGTGGTGCCTGCAGATCACGCTCGAAGCGGCTGGCCCGGGTCCTCACGCAGTCTCGGCCGCGGTAGGTACCGGCAACGGCAGCATTTCGCCGGTTGACCAGTCCATCGTCGACGGCGGCAGCGCCAGCTTCGCCGTCGAGCCGGACGCCGGCTACGAAGTGGCCTCGGTTTCTGGCGACACGTGTACGCCAAGCGAAGTCGGCGGCGGCAACTGGACGGCGGCCGGCGTCACGCAGGCCTGTTCGGTCACGGCGAACTTCCAGCCGGTTGTGGTGGACTACACCGTGACCGCCTCCGTGGACAGCGGTCAAGGCAGCATCACGCCGCCCAGCCAGTCGGTAAGCGACGGCGGCACCGCGAACTTCACCGTCACGCCGGATACGGGCTGGTCGGTGGGCTCGGTCACCGGCGATACCTGCACACCGGTCGATGCCGGCGGCGGCAGCTGGACAGCCGGGAGCATTACCGAAGCCTGTTCGGTCACGGCCGTGTTCCAGATCAACCAATACAGCGTGACGCCCTCGGCAGGAAGCGGTGGTGTTATCGCGCCGTCCAGTCCGCAGGTCGTCGATCACGGCGATAGTCTGCAGTTCTCGGTCACGCCCGAGCCGGGATACGCGATCGAGTCGGTCGGCGGTTCATGCGGCGGCACATTGTCGGACGAGGTCTACACGACCGACATGATCGAGGGTGACTGCACCGTTGACGCAATTTTCGACGTGATCATTGACGGCGTTTTCGAAGACGCTTTCGAGGCGCAAGAGCCCTGAGTTCTCCTTTAAGGGCCGCGGGATACATCAGCTGTGATCCTTCAGTGACCAAACGGCCGGCGCCCAACGGGGCCGGCCTTTGGTCAGATCGGTCCTCATGCACCGCCCGGACCGCTATACTCTTCAGTATGGTTCGGTTTTTAATGATTCTTTCGGTGACGGCTGTTCTCGCCACGCAGTCGGTCTCGGCGCAGCAGCCTTCCTGCGCTGGTTTGCTCGAGCAGGCCGAATCGATTCGCTCGATGAGAGACCGCAACGCGGCAGAAGGGGTCGAGCGGGGGCGTGAGTTGCTCGAACAATTGGCTGACAGCGCGGCTACGGAATGCACCGCGGGCGTCATGATGCTGCATGGCGCGGTGGCCTCGAACCTGCACATCCTCGGTGAGCACGAGGCAGCAATCGAGGCCGTGGATCAGGCCCTGGTTCTGGCCGAGGATGTAGAGGATCCGGTCCGGATTGCCTCGGTGCGACGCACAGCGGGTGTCGTCTTCTGGGAAATCGGGGCCCATGACCGCGCGCTGGAGCATTACCTCGCGGCACTTGAGGCGAGCAGGGCGGCCGATGATGTTGGCGGCGCCGCGCGCGCGGCCGGCAATATCGGCAACCTTCACAACTCACTGGGCAACTGGGAAGAGGCACGTGTCTATCACCGCCAGGCCCTCGAGGGTTTCGAGGAGACAGGGTGGCAGGAAGGCATCGCCGGCACCCTGGTCAACCTCGGAGCGCTGGCTGCACGCATGGCCGAATCTTATGCCGAAGCGGGTAATGCAGAGGCGGCGCGAGCCGAGCATGAGGCGAACCTCGAGTACAACCGTCGGGCGCTGGGCCTGTTCGAAGCGCTCGAGAATCCGCGCGGGATTGCCTACGCCGCCGACAACATCGCGCGAGCCCTCATCCATCTTGGCCGGGTCGAGGAGGCCTTCGACTACTACAGTCAATCGCTCGAGTTGCGACGTCAGGTGGGTGACACCACCGGCGTTATCAACTCCTTGCAAACCGGCGCCGAGGCGCATATGGCGCTCGGGCAGGCGGATGAGGCCCTCACACTGCTTTCCGAGGCCGAGGGGCTGCTGCCCGAGGAAAACCGGAACCTGCTTCGGGAGATTCTAGAGCTGCAGGTATCGGCGCTCGAAGCCCGTGGCGAATACCGATCGGCGTTTCGCCGGCTCGAGCGCCTCATGTCGCTCAATGACGCGCAGGCGGCCGAAGACATGGCGGCGCGGGTTGAGCAGCTGCAGCAGACATTCCGCGCCGATCAGCTCGAACGGGAACTGGCGCTGGCGCGAGCGCGTTCGGAAGTGTCCGAACAGCGCATCAGGCGGCAACAGTTGATCAGCGCCGGCTCGATTGTCACCGTTGTTCTCCTGCTGGTGGTCCTGGGATTGCTCTACAGTCGTCTTCGCCTCGGGCGTCGGGTGTCGCACACGCTCGACGTGGCTTCCCGCACGGACCCGCTGACCGGTTTGTCGAACCGGCGCGACATGAGCGAGAAGATCGACCAGGCCCTCCTGCGCCGCAACGAGGACAACGAGCCAGCCTCCTTGATCATGGCCGATATCGACAGCTTCAAGCGCATCAACGATACGCTCGGTCACCAGGTCGGCGACGAAGTGATCGTTCACGTTGCGAACTTGATCAGAAAGCAGGTGCGCGGTGTGGACGCTGCCGCGCGCTGGGGCGGCGAGGAATTTCTCATCCTTCTGCCCGGGACCCGCGAAAGCGGCGCGCACAGCGTATCGGAGAACCTGCGGCGCGCCATCGAGGAGTCGCCGCCCACCGTGGGTGGGCGCCCGCTATCGCTGACAATGACCTTCGGCTTTACCGAGATCGAACCCGGCGCCGGTTTCAACGACCTGGTCAAGCGCGTCGACGACGCCATGTACGCCGGCAAGGCACGCGGCAAGAACCGGGTGGTTTCAACGGCGGAGCTGGCATCGTGAGTTCGAGCCCGGGGCGAGCCGTCGTGCTGCTCTCCGGCGGCCTCGATTCGGCTACCGTGCTGGCCGAGGCGATTGCTGCCGGCCATGAATGTCACTCCCTGGCGGTCGACTACGGACAGCGTCACCGCGCTGAACTGCAGGCGGCTCGGAAGGTGAGCCGCGCGCTGGGCGCGGCTTCCCACCGCGTGGTGAGCGTCGACCTGCGTGCGATCGGCGGTTCAGCGCTGACCGACGACATCGAGGTACCCGAGACCGAATCGGCCGGTATCCCGGTGACCTACGTGCCGGCTCGCAACACGCTGCTGCTTTCACTGGCATTGGGACATGCCGAAGTCATCGAGGCCGCCGAGCTGTTCGTCGGCGTCAACGCCGTCGATTATTCCGGTTACCCGGATTGTCGGCCACAGTTCATCGCCGCGTTCGAAGCGCTCTGCCAGGTGGCGACCCGTGCCGGCGTCGAGGGCGCGGGTTTTCGCGTGAACGCGCCCTTGATCAGTCTTTCCAAGGATCAAATCATCCGTCGCGGTGTCGCTCTGGGCGTCGATTACGGCCTGACCGTGTCGTGCTACCAGGCCGACGAGTCCGGGCGAGCCTGCGGGCGTTGCGATTCGTGCCGTCTTCGTCGGGCGGGTTTCGAAGCCGCCGGCCTGGCGGACCCGACGCGTTATGCAGCCAGCGTTTGAGTGACGCTTGCACCTGACTTTCGGAAGCGCCGATACTCGGGCTCGTTCCGAGCCATCCGCCTGAAGGGGATTTCGACGCAGGCTTTTGACCATGAGCAAACACCCGCCACCCGATGACGACCGCACGGTCGTAGATGGATCCGATTCCGATGTCGAGGCGGAATCCGACGTTTCCGAGCGGATCGGCGCCTATCGCCTGATCCGGCAGCTCGGACGCGGCGGCATGGGCACCGTCTACCTCGCCGAGCAACTCGAGCCGGTGCAGCGCAAGGTGGCCCTGAAGCTGATCGGCGAGCGGCGAGGCGGCGGATCAGCCGGCGCCATGTTCGAGGTGGAGCGGCAGATGCTCGCGCGCATGCACCATCCGGCCATCGCCCAGGTGTTCGATGCCGGCACGGCCGACGATGGCCGGCCGTGGTTTGCCATGGAGTGGGTGCGCGGCGAGCCGATTCTCGATCACGTCGAACGGCATGCTCTCGATATCGGGCAGCGACTGGATCTGTTCGTGCGCGTGTGCGCCGGTATCCAGCATGCTCATCAGCAGGGTGTCATCCACCGCGATATCAAGCCCGGTAATGTGCTCGTCGATCACGTTGACGGGTTCTCGATGCCCAAGATCATCGATTTCGGGGTGGCGACCGGCATCGTCGAGGTCGCCGGTGAGCGCCGTTCGGACACGACCGACCGGGCGGGGACACGCGGTTACATGAGCCCGGAACTCCTCGCCGGCCCGGCCGAGGACGTGGATACGCGCACCGATGTCTATTCCCTCGGTGTGCTGCTGTTCGAATTGCTGACCGATCGCCGCCCGCCGCCGGCCGACGAAACCGCGGCGCTGGAGACGGTTCGGCGAATGCTGGTCGGCTCGGTGCGCAGCGGAGAGAGGACAGGATCCACCGCGCAGGGCGCTTCGCCGGATACCCGGCGCTTGCCGCGCGAACTGCGCTGGATCCTGGCGCGCGCCCTGGCCCCGGCGCGCGACGATCGCTATGAGTCGGCGGCGGCCCTGGCGGCCGACCTGCGGCGTTACCTGGCCAACGAAGTGGTCGAGGCGGTGCCCGCCACACGTGCGTATCGCTGGCGCAAGTTCCTGGCACGAAACGCGCTTGCCGTTGGTGCGGCTTCTACGGTTGCGCTGGCGCTGTCGGTCGGGCTGGTGATTGCGGTCTATGGTCTCGTGGAGGCACGCTCCCAGGCTGATCGGGCCGAACAGATCGCGGCTTTTGCCACCCGCATGCTGTCGTCGATCGACCCCGAGGTGGCCGAGGGTGCGCCGACGCCCGTGCTCGATCAGGTACTGGCCGACGCAGCCGAACGCGTCGACAGTGAGCTTGCCGGTCAGCCCGAAATTCGCGCCGAGATCGAATTGACGATCGGCAAGGTCTACGCCAGCCTGGGTCAGCACGCACTTGCGCGTCAGCATCTGCAAAGCGTGCTCGACTTGCCCGACGGGCAATCGCCGGTCGAGATTTATCTCGCTGCCGGCACGGAATTGAGCCTGATCGATATTCAGGAGTCGAAACTGGCCGACGCCGAGAGCCGGGTCGATCGCTTGCTGAAGACGGCGGAGGACCATCTGCCCGAGAGCCGGCGGCAGTGGCTGAACCTGCTGTCCACCCGGGGCAGTATCCGCTCCGAGCAGGCGCGCCATGGCGAGGCCTTTGCGATCTACGAGCGCATTCTCGATGAAATCGGCCCGGAGCCGCCCGATGCCCTGCGGTGGGTCTACATCACCGTCATGCGGCAAATGGGCCAGTCCTATTCCGAGATCTTCGAATTGGAGGAAGCCGGGCGCTGGTTCGAGGCGGCCCTCGATGCCACCAGCGAATGGGACGACCCCACGGCCCGTTCGATCAGGATCAGGCTGTTCAACGATCGCGGCGTGGTCCTGCTGCGGCAGCAGCGCTACGCCGAGGCCGAGCGCGTGCTGCGCGAGGGTTTGCGCGAGTCCGTGAGGCTCTACGGGGAAGACCACCCCGGGCTGATCGTGCAGTACGGAAACATGGCCGGCGCGCTCCGGCAGCAGGGCGGAGACGACAAGCTCGAGGCTTCATTGCCCTACTATGAACGCGCCCGGCGCATGGCCGTCGAGCGTTACGGACCCGACCACCCCCAGTCCGTTGCCTTTACCTACAACCTGGGCAACGCCTACCGGGAGTCGGGGCAGGTCGACCAGGCGCTGGCGATGCACCGCGAAGCGCTCGAGCGTCGCGGCGTCATGCCCGAATCCCACATGTTTCAGGGTCTGGTTCATTTCGGCCTCGGACAAAGCGAACTGGCAGCCGGCCACTACGAGGTCGCGCGTGATCATCTGCAAATCGCCGTCGATCGCCTGGGTGAACTGGTGGGCGAGGATTTCGTGCGGCGAATCGAGGCAATGGACTTCCTGGCCGATGCCTATGACGCCCTGGGCAGTCCGGACCTCGCGGCTGACATGCGCGAAGCGGCCGAGACACTTCGTGCTGCCGGCGCCGAATGATCCGAGTGGAAAACCCGGCCCGATCTGCTGAAAATCTGAGCATTCTCCTCGGCCTTCGGGTAAGGTAATCGAACGGGAATCATTCAAACCAAGCACGGAAGCCAAGCACACGCGCGATGGAAAGCGGCCTGAATCTCAGCGGCGACATGATACTGGTGCTGATGCTGCTGGGGCTGACCGTCACGCTTTTCGTCACCGAGTTGGTTCGCCTGGATGTCGCCGCGATCTGCATCATGGTGCTCGTCGGTCTGCTCGGGCTGGTGCCCGGTGATCAGCTTTTCTCCGGTTTTTCCTCGAACGCCGTCATCGCCGTCATTGCCGTGATGATCCTGGGCGCTGGTCTGGATCGAACCGGCGTGATGAACGTGGTCTCGTCGTCCATCGTGAAGCTGGGTGGGCCATCTGAGACGCGAATTCGGCTGATGGTCTCCACGACCGTGGGCGTGACGTCGAGTTTCATGCAAAACGTTGGCGCGACGGCGCTGTTTCTGCCGGTGGTCAGCCGTATTTCCGCACGCCTTGATCTGCCGTTGTCGCGCCTGCTCATGCCGATGGGTTTTTGCGCCATCGTGGGCGGCACGCTGACCATGGTCGGCTCCTCGCCGCTGATCCTGCTCAACGATCTCATCGAAACTTCCAACCGTTCGCTGCCCCCGGGCGCAGAGGCCATGCAGGCGTTTCAACTGTTCGATGTCACCCTGGTCGGCCTGGGTCTGCTGATGAGCGCCTTGCTGTATTTCCTGATCGCCGGACCGTCGCTGCTGCCGAAGACCGAGGAGAAGAAGGCGGCCGCGCCCGGGCGTACCAAGAGTTATTTCAAGGAGGTCTACGGCATCGAGGGTGACATCTACGAGATGCTGGTCACCGTCGATTCGCCGCTGGTGGGTATGCGCATCGCTGAAGCCGAGAACCTCGAAGGCGCCCCGTTGATGCTCGCCATTCAGAATACCGACAGCCCGCGCCTGGCGCCGCCGGCCGATGAGATGATCTGGGTCGGTACGGTGCTCGGGGTGATGGGTACGCGCCAGCAGGTCGGTGAGTTCGCCCTGGCCAACAACCTGCGCCTGCAGCCGCGGCTGCGGACTTTCGGCAACCTGTTTAATCCCACCCGTGCCGGTATTTCAGAAGTGGTCATTCCACCCGGCTCGAGGTTGATTGGTCAGACCATCGGGAAAGCTCGTCTGCGCTCGCGTTTTGGTATCTCGGTGCTTGCCATCAATCGCCGCAACGAGATCATCACCCACGACCTGCGCGAAGAGGTCCTGCAGGTCGGCGACTGCCTGGTGTCGCACTCGACCTGGCGCGACCTGGCCAGCCTGGCCCGCGACAAGGACTTTATCGTCGCTACCGATATCCCGAAGGAGGAGCAGCGCCCGCAGAAGGTCGTACACGCCGTGTGTTTCTTCGGTCTGAGCCTGTTCTTGATCCTGTTTACGGACTTCGAGCTGTCCATCGCCTTGATGGCGGGCGCCATCGGCATGGTGCTCACCGGCGTGCTCAGCATGGACGAGGCCTACCAGGCGGTGAGCTGGAAGACGGTGTTCCTCATGGCAGGTCTCATTCCGCTCGGTATCGCCATGGAGGTCACTGGCACGGCGGCCTGGCTGGCGCAGCAGGTGCTCGATGCGCTCGGCGATGTTCCGGAGCTGGTGGTGCAGATCGTGCTCGCGACACTGGCTACTCTATTCACTCTGGTAATGTCGAACGTCGGCGCGACCGTGCTGCTGGTGCCCATCGCCATCAATATCGCGCTCGCTACCGGGGGCAACCCAGCCGTCTACGCGCTACTGATCGCGCTGGCGACTTCCAATGCATTTATCCTGCCGACCCACCCGGTCAATGCCCTGATCATGGGTCCGGGCGGCTACAAGGTGAAGGACTTCGTGCGCGTCGGCGGCGCCATGAGCGTGATCTTCATGGTTGTCATGATCACCGGGCTGAACCTGGTCTTCTAGGCAGAGAAAGCCAGCAGCACGGGCCGCCGCGTCAAGCGGCAATCGAAATCACCGAGCGCCTTCAGTCCCGCTGCATATAGCGATCGAGGATGCGCTGGTGCTCGCCGCTGTCGCGCAGCTCGGCCAGGGCCTTGTCGAAGCGTTCGACTACCTCGGCATCGACGCTGGCGCGGCTGAACATCAGGCGCACGTTGCCGTTGTGGATTTCCGTCGGCAGGGCCTCGAAAGTCACGCCCCAGTCGCGCCGGTGGTCGATGCTGGTCGCCACGAAGGGGTCCTCGAGAAAGCCGTCGATACGGAAGTCCATCAGGTTGAGGAAGTTGAGCTCACCGACCGGGGCTTCGACGAGCTGGTCGCGCCACCGCGGGTTTTCGAGCACCGCGTCGACCTCCTCGCCGTAGATGTAGCCGCGGGTCAGCCCGAGTCGGAAATCGTTCTCGAGCAGTTCGGTCAGAGTCATGCCGGACCACTGATCGACCTCGTCGGCGCGCACGTGGATGCGAAACGACTCCTGCCGGTAAGGTTCGGAAAAACGGGCGAATTGCTCGCGTTCGTCGGTACGGGTCGCGCCGGGTAGCAAGTCGACGTCGCCGGAGCGAACGAGTTGCAGCATGCCGGCCCAGCTACCCTGTTCCCATTCCAGTTCGCAGTCGGCCGCTTCGGCCATGGCTTCGATCAGGTCCACATCGAGGCCCTGTACACGGTTGCCCACGGGGGCATAGTGGTAGGGTTCCCAGGGATCCCACCCGACCGTGAGCCGACAGGTGTCGGTGGCCCGGGCCGTCTCACCGCCGTCGGCTGCGGATTGCTCCACGGTGGCGTCAGCGTCTTCGGCGTTGGTCGCCTGGGTGGGAGGTTCGGCTTCCTGGCATGCCGTCAGCAACAGCGCCAGGGCCAGGCTTGAGAGCAGTTTGTACATGATCCGGTCTCCGCGGTGACCTGAATTCACTGTAGCCCAAACACGGGTTTGCGGCAATCGGACCGGGGCGGACGGGTCAGCTGCTATGCTGAAAGGCAGGCGCGGAGTTGTCCGTCGGATTCAACGATGGGGATCCTGCGCAGTTCGGCGTTCTTGCAGGGACCTGCAATGCACGCGCCGGTGGCCGGTTCGAAAACTGCGCCGTGATGCGCGCAGACCAGGTGGTTGTCGTCGTCGGTCAAGAAGCGATCGGGGGCAAAATTGAGCGGCCGGCCCTGGTGCGGGCAAAGGTTGAACCAGGCCCGGGGCTGTCCCCGATGCCGGGTTACGATCAGCCAGACGGGCTCACCGCCGTGTTCGATCTGGAATTCGCGGTACTGCCCTTCAGACAGTTCGTCGACGGCACACAGGAACACTGGCTTACTCACGAGGTCTGACTTCACATGCAAGATCCATGGCAACGATTTTACCAGCCGCCGAGCAGTCCGCTCGCCCGCTTCGGGATGGTACTCCTCGGAATCGGCATTCTCGCGCTGAGCTTCCTGCTCGGCCTCGTGTTCCTGGCCGTGGCTGTGGGGGCAGCCGTAATCGGGTTCGTGGTGCTCACTGTCCGGCGCTGGTTGGGCGGCGCTTCGCGCAAGCGCGAAGGCGACGGCATGATCGATGTCGAATACCGGGTCGTCCACCGCGGCAAGCGCGACGACGACTAAATCGCTGTCGCCGCGCCGGTCAAGTCAGACCGAGCCGACACTGAACAGCAGCAGCACGGCCAGTAGCGCGGCCACCCACAATGCCATCGTACCCACCGGCCAGGTTCGTCCCGGCATGCCTTCGCGGCCCTCACGGGTGAGCACGGCGCCCGCCCGGCGGCCGGCCCGCCCGGCACGCTCAAACAGAAACTCCATCGCCACGGCGATGCGGTCGATGGTGGTCGGCAGCGCACGGCGGTAGACCCAGTCGCTGTCCAGGTTGGTCGAGCGCAGTTCCGGCGGGTAGATGCCGGTGCGCATCAGTACGGTGAACGCCAGGGCCGAGAACAGCAGTAGCTGGGTCTGGCTGAGCACGTGGCTGGCGGTGTACGGTTGGTAGTCGACCGCGTAAGGCAGAATGTCGTAGAGCGGGCCGGGGAAGACGCCGATGCCGATGCATAGCGCGGCGGTGATGCCCATGGCCAGCAGCATGTTCCAGGGCGCCTCCTTGCAGCGGATGCCCGAATCATGCGCGAAGAAGGCGAAGAAGGGAATCTTGATGCCGGAGTGATGGAATACGCCTGCGGAGGCGAACACCAGCACTAGCCAGATGAACCACAGGCCCTGGTAGCCGGCGGCGCTGAGGATCAGCGACTTGCTGATGAAGCCGGAGAATAAGGGGAAGGCTGAAATCGATGCCGCGCCGACCACGCAGAAGACCATGGTCCAGGGCATCGACTTGTACAGTCCGCCCAGTTCCGAGCCCTTGACGGTGCCCGCGCGGTAGAGAACCGCGCCCATGGACATGAACAGTAGTGCCTTGTAGAGAATGTGCGTGAAGGCATGCGCGGCCGTGCCGTTGAGCGCCAGCTCCGTGCCGATGCCGATGCCGACGACCATGAAGCCGAGCTGGTTGTTGAGGCTGTAGGCCAGCACGCGCCGGAGGTCGTTCTCGATCACCGCGTAGAAGATCGGAAAGGCGGTCATCAGCGCGCCGATGGGAATCAGGATCTCGGTGCCGGCGTAGCCGCGCGCCAGGGCGTAAATGGCCAGCTTGGTCGTGAAGGCCGACAGCGCCACCGTGCCGGTGGGGCTGGCGGCCGGGTAGGCGTCCTGCAGCCAGTTATGCAACAGGGGGAAAGCGGCCTTGATGCCGAAGGCGAAAAAGATCAGCCAGCCGCCGGGCGCATCCAGTCCAAGGTACCCGAATTCGAGTGACCCGGTCGAGTGGAAGTAGATGAGCGCACCGGTCAGCAGCAGCAGACCCGACGCCACCTGCATGATCAGGTAACGCAGACTCACCCGCCAGGTCTGCGGGCCGTTGGCCAGGATGATCAGTACCGAGGCCAGGGCGGTGGCTTCCCAGTAGAGGAACAGGGTCAGCAGATCGCCGGCCAGGGCCGCGGCCACCGCCGCGCCGGCGTAGACCAGGGTTGCCGAAGGCTCCAGGCGGCTGCGGTTGCCCAGCATGAACAGCCCGGTCAGGAAGGCGGCAATCAGAAAGATCAGCGCGAAGACGAACGACAGACCGTCGAGTCTCAGGGGCGTGAGCGCATAGCCGAGCAGCTCGGTCTCGACCACCAGCGGGCGCGGCATCTGCAGCAGCCAGATACCGGCGAGGACCGGCACGATAAGGAGCAGGGCGCAGCGCAGGCGGTAGCCGAACAGCGGCAGCAGAAGGCCGCCGATGATCAGCAGCCAGGCGGGATTGGCGAACCAGGCGGCCATCTAGCGGTCGTCCTCCGTTTTGTCCTGCCCGGGGGGCGTTTCGTCGTAGTAGTCTTCGGAGCGCATGATCAATTTGCGCAGGCCCTTGGCGGCGATCACAAGGCCAACGCAGGCGATAAAACCGTACCAGGCATAGAAGCCGAACCACCCGGCGAAGTCGAGGTATTCGTGGCGGTGGACGATGAAATCGAGCAGTGCTACCACCGCGCAGACTGCGTAGAGGGCGTAGACGATACGGTCGATGTTTTTCGGCTGCTCGACCCAGCCCTTGCCGCGATCGCTCGGCTCGCTCATGACGTGACTCCGTCTACCAGCATGGCCGCCAGATCGAAGACCAGGTCCGGCCGGAAAAAGAAGAAGATGCAAAGCCCCGAGGTGATCAGCATGGCCGCCACCATGGGCCAGGGCGCTTCGCGCACACGGTCGGTCGGCGTGTCGGCATCCGGTTGCAGGAAGAAGGCGCGCGCCGGGATAGTCAGCAGGTAGGCGATGTTGAGAAGCGAACTGGCCAGCAGCGTCACCACCAGGACCCATTGCTCGGCCTCGAGCGAGCCCAGCAGCAGATACCATTTCGACCACATGCCGGCGACCAGCGGCAGGCCGATGATGCTCAACGCCGCTACGGTAAACGCTGCAAAGGTCAGCGGCATGGCGCGTCCCAGGCCGTTGAGCTGGCTGATCTTCTTGCGGTTGTGTGCCACCTGGATCGAACCGGCGGCGAAGAACAGGGTGATCTTGGCCACCGCGTGAAAGGCCAGTTGCATGACCGCGCCGATCAGCGCCAGCGGCGTCGCCACAAGTGCACCGAGCACGACGTAGCTCAGTTGGGCGACGGTCGAATAGGCCAGCCGCGCCTTGAGGTCGTCCAGGCGCAGAGCCACCACCGAGGCGGCGATGATGGTGAACGCGGCCACCCAGGCGATCCAAAGCGCCGCAGAGGTGTCGGCGAGCAGGTCGATGCCGAAGACGTAGACGGCCACCTTGAGTACCGTGAACACGCCGGCCTTGACCACGGCCACGGCGTGCAGCAGGGCGCTGACCGGTGCCGGCGCGACCATGGCCGCGGGCAGCCAGCGATGCACGGGCATCAACGCGGCCTTGCCGATACCGAAGAAGAACAGTCCGGCCAGTAGCGGTAACCAGGTCTCGTCGACATGGCCGGCCAGGATGCCGCCCTCCCTGAATTCGACCGTGCCGGTGGCGAAGTACGTCCAAAGGATGGCCGGCAGCAGCAGGCCGATCGAGGTGCTCAACAGGACGCCGAGGTAGATCCGTCCGCCGCGGCGCGCATCGGCGTTACCCGAGTGGGTCACCAGCGGGTAGGTCGAGATCGTGAGGATCTCGTAGAAAATGAACAGGGTGATCAGGTTGTCGGCGAAGGCCACGCCGGCGGCCGCGCCCAGCGCCAGTGCGTAACAGGCGAAGAAGCGCCCCAGGTGGGGGTAGTTCAGCGCCTTCATGTAGCTCTGGGCGTAGAGCGTGGCGACCAGCCACAGCGACGAGGCCACCAGGGCGAAGATCAGGCCCAGGGGCTCGACGCGCAGTGCCAGGTCCAGGCCCGGAAGGATGGTCCATAAGACCTGCTGTCGGCCGGCGCCGTCGAGCACCGGGCTGATCTGCTGGATGACGCCGACGAAAAAGGCGATGGCGGCGACCCAGCCGAGCGCGTCGCGAAGCCGCGGCCGTCCGGCCGCAAGGGCAATGGCGATCGCCCCGGCAAAGGGAATCAGGATGACGGTCAACGGGCTCATGGTGCGACCCCCGTCGATCCGAACAGGGCTTCAGCCGCGGCCGTGGCGCCGGCCACCGGCAGGCGCGTGTCGAGTCCAAACCAGAAATTGAGACCAACGACCAGCCAAAGGGGGACGAGCAATGCAAGTGGCGCCTCGCTCACTGTCTCGGCACCGGCAGGGCGGTTCTGGAACCAGGCCGCCTCGACCACCTTCCAGACGTAGACGACGGCCATCAGCGAGCTGATCACGATCAGCGCCACCAGCCAGGCCTGCCCGGCGTCCATCGCGGCCAGGATCAGGTACCACTTGCTGATGAACCCGGCGGTGGTCGGAATGCCGATGATCGACAGGCCGGCCAGGGCAAAGGCGGTCATGGTCCAGGGCATCTGGCGGCCGAGGCCGCGGAAGGCTTCGATCCTGACCGAGCCGACCTGCCAGGCCACGGTGCCGACGGCCATGAACAAAGCGGCCTTGATCAAGGCATGGTTGAACAAATGCAGGAAGGTGGCGGTCAGTCCTGCCATCGTGCCCAGGCCCAGGCCCAGCAGCATATAGCCGACCTGCGAAATCGACGACCAGGCCAGCATGCGCTTGAGATTGGCCTGGAAAATGGCGGTCCAGGCACCGATGAACATGCCGGCAAGCGCCAGGGCCAGGAACACCGCGGTCAGCGGCAACACGGCATAGCTGTAGTCGGCGCCGAAGACGGTGAAGATCATGCGGATCATCACGTACAGCGCTACCTTGGTAGCGGTACCGGCGACAAAGACCGTGATGAAATTGGGCGCGTAGGTGTAGGCATTGGGCAGCCACATGTGCAGCGGCAGCATGGCCAGCTTCAGGCTCATGCCGACGATGATGAACGCCAGGGCGACCTGAACGGTGCGCGTGTCGGCGACCTCGGGCAGGCGCTCGGCCAGGTCGGCCATATTGAGCGTGCCGGTCATGATGTAGAGAAAGCCCACGCCGATCAGGAAGAACGTTGCACCCACGGTACCCATGATCAGGTAGCGGAACGAGGCCAGCAGGGCGCGCCGGTCGGCGCCGTGGGCAATCAGTGCATAGGTCGACAGCGAGGAAATCTCGAGGAAGACGAACACGTTGAAGGCGTCACCTGTGAGCGTGATACCCATCAGCCCGGCCAGTGCCAGCAGGAACAGACTGTAGAACACACCCTGGCGCTCGCCCAGTTCGTCGTTGACGCTCTTGCGGCCCCACAGCGTGGCCAGTACGGCCATGCCGCTGACCAGCAGGGCAACGAAGGCGTTGGCACCGTCGACGCGGTACTCGATGCCAATCGGCGGCGGCCAGTTGCCGAAGGCGTACGACAGCGGTGCGTCCATGGCCTGTGGCAGCACGAACGCCGCGATGACGGCGCTGGCGAGCGCCGACAGCAGGGTCAGCAGCCACGGCAGGAAGCGCCCGGGCAGCAGCGCGCAGACCGGTGCGGCGATCAGCGGCACGAGCACGCTGAACGGCATCAGTTCGAGCAGCGTCATCGATCGTCCTCGTCGGCGGCCGCAGGCTCGTCGTCGTGGATGAAGTCATCCTCGATCGTGCCGTAAGCCTCCCGGATGCGCATGGCCAGCGCCAGCCCGACGGCGGTCGTGGCCACGCCCACCACGATGGCGGTAAGGATGAGCACGCTCGGTAGTGGATTGGAGTAGACCTCCACGCCCTTTCTGAGGATCGGCGTCGAGCCGCCGATGATCTTGCCGGCCGAGATGAACAGGATGAAAACCGAGGTCTGGAAGATGTTCAGCCCCATCATCTTCTTGGCCATGTTGCCGCGCGCGATCACGCAGTAGAAGCCGATCATCATCAAGACGACCACGATCCAGTAATTGAAATGACCGAGCAGCGCCATCAGTCCAGCTCCTCCCCGGCTTCTTCCAGCCAGCGCCGGCGGCGGGCGAACTGGGTAAACACCACCATCATGACGGTCGCCACGGTAATGCCCACGCCCAGCTCGACGGTGATGATGCCGAACTGCTGGGCGGCATGCTTGCCCGGCAGCAGGGGGTAGAAGTTGAGGAAGTGGCCACCGAGCAATACGCCGGCGACGCCGACGGCGGCATACAGCAGCGCACCGAACAGCATGAGCACGAACATGGCGCGCTCAGGGATGACCTTGAGCGCGACGTCGAGCCCGTAGATCAGCACGAACAGAATCCAGGCGGCGGCGACGACGACGCCGGCCTGGAAACCGCCGCCGGGCGAGTAATCGCCGTGGAACTGGATGTAGAGCCCGAAGAGCATGATCAGCGGGATCAGCAAACGGGCGATGATGCGCAGGATGCCGTGTTCTCTCATGGCGCGTTGTTCCCTTCCGGCTTCGATGGCTTGCGCCGCCGGGGGCGCACGGACAGCAATGCCCACACTGCCAGGCCCGCGGTCAGGATGACGAACGTCTCGCCGATGGTATCGATGGAACGATAGCTCGCCAGCACCGCGGCGACCATGTTGGGCACGCCCATGTCGGGGTAGGCCTGCTCGATGTAATAGGGCGCGACATGGGTATGCACGGGGTTGTCGGGTGCGCCGAACTCGGGCAGGTCCAGCGTGGCCCAGATCAGCGCGGCGCCGGTGACGACGACCACGATCAGTGCCGGCAAGTTGTGACTGGCCACGGGTCTTTCGTCGCGGCGGGCTACGGTCAGCACCGCCAGCACCAGCAAGGTGCTGATGCCTGCACCCACGGCGGCCTCGGTCAGCGCCACGTCGCCGGCGTCAAGTACGGCGAACAGGCCGGCTGACAGCAGCGAGTAGATGGCGAACAGCATGGCCGAGGCGAACAGGTCGCGCTGGCGCACGATGGCGACAGCGACGACTACCAGCAGGGCCAGCAGGACGATGTCGATCAGGAATTCGATGTCGAGCCCCCCTCTTCAGTCTGCGGCTCGACCCCGTCGACCACGGCCGCGCGCGCCAGGGCGTGGCTGGCGGTCGGTGCGGTGAACAGCATAAACAGCAGGATCAGCGCCAGCTTGACCGACAGGATGCTCAGGCCCGCCTGCAGGATTAGCCCGCCGATGATCAGCAGCGTGCACAGGGTGTCGGTCATGCCGCCGGCGTGCAGGCGGGTGTAGAAATCGGGAAAGCGCAAAAGGCCCAGGCCGCCGATGATCGCCACCAGCCCACCGGCCAGCAGCATGGCCCAGGAAATCCAATCGATGAGAAGATCAACCATCGGTGATGTCTCCCTCGCCGGAGGCAGCAAGGTCGCGCATCTTGACCAGCTTGAGCACCGCAACCACGGTGATGAAGTTGATCAGGGCGTAGACCAGGGCAACGTCGATGAGATCGTGGTGGCCGGTCACGAAAACGATCAGGGCTACAACCAATACGGTCTTGGTGCCGAAGACGTTGACCGCCAAAATGCGGTCGTAATTGGTCGGGCCCTTGAATGCGCGGACCAGGGAGAGTGCCATGGTGACGAAAACCGCCAGCACAGTGAGGATCAGCACGGTGTTCATTCGGCGCGCTCTCGACCCTGCTCGAGCCAGCACACCCACTTCGACATACTGCCATCCTCGACACCCGCGGCCGAGTTGTCGTCAATGGCGTGAGCTTCGACGAAGTCCGACTCGAGCCGTAGCGTGACCGTGCCGGGCGTGAGCGTGATCGAATTGGCGTAGGTCACTTTGGCCACCGAGGTTTTCTGCGGCACCGGGGCACGAATGACCCGCGGACGAATGCCCTTGGGGTTGAGCACCAGTCGGGCGACGTTGATGTTGGCCGTCACGATCTGTCCCACCAACCAGGCCCAGTAGACCGGCAGCCGCCAGGAGTAGAGCACCGGGTTGTGCTCGGTTCCGACGACTTCCATGCGCGCCGACAGCCACACCACCAGCAGCACCGAAGCGGCGCCCAGTGCAAGGACGACCGGCTTGTACACGCCCGAAATGCCCAGCCAGAGGGCCGCGAGGATCAAGGTGAGTGACAAGAAGTAACGCATAAGACCGCGAATACTACCAAAAGCCGGGAATGTTCTGCTCGATTTTAACCACGCGATCGCTGTTGGTCCTGCACTGTGAGAAAACCGAGTCCTTGCGACGCTGGGCAGGCGAGCGAACGGTTCCGGCCTGACGCCGGCTTACAGGTAGGGGCTGAACAGCCAGCAGGCCGCGTCCCTCAGTCGTGCCGGCAGGGAGCGGTTGTCGACTTCGTGCAAACTCAATTCCCGGCCTGAGGCCGCGGCTGCATCGATATGTTCGGACAGGCTCTTGGCCAGGGCTGCATCGTAGACTTCTACCTGCAGCTCGAAATTCAGGCGCAGGCTGCGCGGGTCCCAGTTGGCCGAGCCGACCAGGCTGTAGAAATCGTCGACGACGAACAGCTTGCCGTGGTTGAACGGCGCCGGCTGCAGGCTCACGCGCACGCCACGGAAGAGCAGTTCCCAGAGCATATTGCGCGAGGCCCAGTCGACATAGCGCAGGTTGCTTTTCTCTGGCAGCACCACATGCACGTCGATGCCGCGCACCGCGGCAGCCTGCAGGGCACCGATCAGCTCGCGCGGCGGCAGGAAGTATGGCGTCATGATGCGGATCGATCGACACGCGCTGGCGACGGCGACCGACAGCAGCATGGTCATGCGGTCGAGGTCTTCGTCGGGTCCGTCGGTCAGCGCACGGCAGAGCACTTCTCCCGGGCCGGCAGATACTTTCGGCTGGTAGTCAACGCTGGCACCGGTGGCGAATTGCCAGGTTCTGTAGAACTCGAGCGCGAGCTGACCGACGACCGGGCCGGCCAGCTGAAAGTGGACATCGGCCGTTGCCTTGCCGGGCTTGTCGATGCAGTGCCGGTCGCCGATATTCATGCCGCCGGTGAAGCCTATGCGGTCGTCGACGACGAGGATCTTGTGGTGATTGCGCAGGTTGATCGAAACAGAAGGGGGCAGCAGCCTCGGAGGCAGGAACCGGGCGGCCCGCACGCCGGCCCGGGCCAGCCGTCTGCTTGCGCGCGGCCACGAGTACCACTCGCCGACGCCGTCGATGAGGACGCGTACGTCGACGCCGCGCCCGACAGCGTCGGCCAAGGCCGTACAGAATGCTTGCCCCGTTTCGTCCTCGTCGAGGATATACGTCGTCAGGCAGACGTAATCGCGGGCCCTGTCGATGGCTTCGAGCATGGCGGGGTAAGCCTGCTCGCCGTTGAACAACGGCTCGACCCGATTGCCGCGAACCAGCGCGTGGCGGCTCAGTGCACGCCCGCTGCGTGCGAGTTCGGTAAAGGTCGACGGCAGGTCCTCGGGCAGGGGATGCAGGTGCGCCACGCGTTGCCCCCGTTCGCCGGAGCGCAGCAGCGGCATGGCGAAGCGCTGGGCTCGGTTGCGAGTGCGGTTGACGCCGAAGAACAGGTAGAGCAGCGGACCGGCCACGGGGGTGACCACGCACACGGCGATCCATCCGAAAGCGCCGCGCGGCTCGCGCTTGAACAGCAGGGCGTGAATCGCCGTAGCCGGCGCCAGTACGGCGTGGAACACGAGCAGGAAGAGGGTCTCCGGGCTCAAGGGGCGGCCTTGGGGGTATGTCTCTGCCATGATACGAGGTTAGGAAGAGAAGGGTCAGGATTCAGGGTTCAGGCGGCAGCCTCGAAGATGTGCGGGGCGGACAAGCCGCGAGAACGGGTAGGCAGCCCGGAAGGCCGCCCCACCATGCAGGCGACGTCCTATCGCGGCTCGTCCGCCCACCTATTCTGCCGGTTGCCGCCTGACCCCTGACCCCTGACCCCTGAATCCTGAATCCTGAACCCTAGTGTCTCCCGCCAGATGCATCCTCGTGCCTCCTGCGTTAGACTACGTATCTTTCTATCCTGATCAAAAGATAAAGCTTCGCCATGAGATCCTATTTATTTACTTCCGAATCGGTTTCCGAGGGTCATCCGGACAAGATGGCCGACCAGATTTCCGACGCCATCCTGGACGCCATCCTGACGCACGACCCCCATGCGCGCGTCGCCTGCGAGACGTTCCTCAAGACCGGTGCGGTGATCGTCGGCGGCGAGATCACCACGACCGCCTGGATCGACCTCGAGGAGCTGATCCGCCGGGTGGTGGTCGATATCGGCTACGACTCCTCCGAGGTCGGATTCGACGGCCACACCTGTTCGGTCATCAACATGATCGGCAAGCAGTCGCCCGATATCGCCCAGGGCGTCGACCGTGAGATCCCGGAGGACCAGGGCGCCGGCGATCAGGGCCTGATGTTCGGCTACGCCTCGAACGAAACCGAAGTACTGATGCCCGCGCCGATCTATTATGCCCACCGCCTGGTCGAGCAGCAGGCGCGCATCCGCAAGCATCGCGATAACCCGCTGCCCTGGCTGCGCCCCGACGCAAAGAGCCAGGTCACCCTGCGCTACGAAGACGGCCAACCGGTGGCCATCGATGCGGTCGTGCTCTCCACCCAGCACGACGAGGGTGTCGGGCTCGAGGAGTTGCGCGAAGGCGTGCGCAAGCACATCATCGAACCCGTCCTGCCGGCCGATTGGCTACATGACAACACCCATTACCACATCAACCCGACCGGCAAGTTCGTCATCGGCGGGCCGGTGGGGGATGCCGGTCTGACCGGGCGCAAGATCATCGTCGACACCTACGGCGGCATGGCGCGCCACGGCGGCGGCGCCTTTTCCGGCAAGGATCCGTCCAAGGTCGATCGCTCCGCCACCTACGCCGGGCGCTACGTGGCCAAGAACGTGGTCGCCGCCGGCCTGGCCGACAAATGCGAGGTGCAGGTCAGTTATGCCATCGGCGTGGCTGAGCCGACTTCCGTTTCGGTGACCACTTTCGGCACCAACAAGGTTCCCGAGGAAAAGATCGAGCAGTTGATTCGTCGACATTTCGATCTCAGGCCTTACGGCATCCTGAAGGCGCTCGACCTGCTGCATCCGATGTATCGCGAAACCGCCACGCACGGTCATTTCGGTCGCCAGGCACAGGAAACCTCGGCCAAGGTCATCCGCGACGGACATGAAACGACCGAGCACTTCACGACCTTCAGCTGGGAGAAGACCGACAAGGCCGAGGCGCTGCGCGCCGATGCCGGAATCTGAACCATCGACTGGTCGCGTAGGTCGGGGTTACATCCCCGACGGACGAGGCTGAGAAGAATTCACTGAATTGAGAAAACCAAGAGGTAACGAACAATGAACGCCAATCCCCAAGACGTAAGAAAGGGCGTGCTCTTCGACGAGCAATATGCCCCGACCGACAAGGACTTCTTTATCGCCGATCCCAGCCTGGCCGATTTCGGCCGCAAGGAAATGAAGATCGCCGAAACCGAAATGCCCGGCCTGGTGCAGACCCGGGCGGAGTATGCCGACGACCAGCCGCTTGCCGGCGCGCGCATCGCCGGTTCCCTGCACATGACGATCCAGACCGCCGTGCTGATCGAGACCCTGGTCGAGCTGGGTGCGGAGGTTCGCTGGGCCTCGTGCAATATCTACTCCACGCAGGACCACGCCGCGGCCGCCATCGCCGAGCGCGGCATTCCGGTCTTTGCCTTCAAGGGCGAGTCGCTGGACGAATATTGGGAATTCACCCACCGCATCTTCCAGTGGCCCGATGGCCAGACCGCCAACATGATTCTCGACGACGGCGGTGACGCCACGATGCTGCTTAACCTGGGCGCTGAGGCCGAGAAGGATCCGAGCGTGCTCGACAACCCGGGCAGCGAAGAGGAAAAGGCCTTGTTCGCCGCCATCAGGAAGCGTCTCGAGTCCAGCCACGGCTGGTATACCGAAGCGCTCGAAAACATCCAGGGTGTCACCGAAGAGACGACCACCGGTGTCAACCGCCTCTATCGAATGGAGCGCGAGGGTACGCTGAAATTCCCGGCCATCAACGTCAATGATTCGGTCACCAAGTCGAAGTTCGACAATCTTTACGGCTGCCGCGAATCGCTGGTCGACGCCATCAAGCGCGCCACCGACGTGATGATCGCCGGCAAGACCGCGATCGTGTGCGGCTACGGCGACGTCGGGAAGGGTTCGGCCCAGTCGCTGAGGGCGCTGTCGGCCAACGTGTGGATTACCGAAGTCGATCCCATCTGCGCGCTGCAGGCTGCGATGGAAGGCTACAAGGTCGTCAACCTCGAAGACGAGGGTGTGGTCGAGTCCGCCGATATCTTCGTGAGCGCCACCGGCAACTACAACGTGATCGGTCACGACCATATGCGCCGCATGAAGGATGAGGCGATCGTGTGCAATATCGGTCACTTCGACAACGAGATCGACGTGGCCAGCCTCGATCAGTACGAGTGGGACGAGATCAAGCCGCAGGTCGACCACATCACCTTCCCGGACGGCAAGAAGATCATCCTGCTCGCCCGCGGCCGCCTGGTGAACCTGGGCTGCGCGACGGGGCATCCGAGCTTCGTGATGTCGAACTCCTTCACCAATCAGACCCTGGCCCAGATCGAGCTGTTCAAGCACGGCGACCGCTACGAGAACCAGGTCTACGTGTTGCCCAAGCACCTCGACGAGAAGGTCGCGCGCCTGCATCTGGATCGTATCGGTGTGCGCCTGACCGAGCTCAAGCCCGAACAGGCCGACTACATCGGCGTGCAGGTCGAAGGGCCTTACAAGCCGGAGCACTACCGCTACTGATCGAGGACTCAGGGGTCAGGATTCAGGGGTCAGGGATGGCCCCGGCTTCTGCCTTTCCTGACCCCTGACTCCTGAATCCTGACCCCTCAACGACGGAGGTGGCCGTGTCGAGTCGTGAACCGCAACTCAGTTTCGAGTTCTTCCCGCCGAAGAACGAGCAACAGCAGGAAACGTTCGAGCGCACGCGTGACCGGTTGGCAGCGCTTGGGCCGGCCTACATGTCGGTGACCTTTGGTGCCGGCGGCTCGACGCGTACGCGGACTTTCGAGACGGTGCGCAGCATCGCCGAGGTGACCGGCGTGTCTGCCGCGCCGCATATTTCCTGCATGTCCGAGGATATCGCCAGCATTCGCGACCTGCTCAACGACTACCGCGACAGTGGTGTCGAAAGGCTGGTGGTGTTGCGCGGCGATCGCCCCTCGGGCGGTGGCTCAGGCGTATTCGATCATGCCGTGGACCTGGTCCGGTTCATCCGGGAGCACTACGGCGATCGATTCCATCTCGAAGTTGCCTGCTACCCGGAGCATCACCCTGAATCCGAGAGTCCCAGGACCGATATCGAGCACTTCCGTGCCAAGGTCGATGCCGGCGCCGACGGCGCGATCACGCAGTACTTTTTCAGCGCCGAGAGCTATTTCCGGTTCGTCGAAGACGCCCGCTCGGCGGGTGTGGATATCCCCATCGTGCCCGGCATCATGCCGATCACCAACTACTCGGGCCTGGCGCGTTTCTCGCGCATGTGCGGCGCCGAGATCCCGCTGTGGATCGCCAAGCGTATCGAAGCCTGGGAAAAGGACGGTGATACCGATTCGTTGCGCGCGTTCGGCGAAGAAGTCGTCACCGGGCTGTGCCAGCGCCTGCTAGAGGGCGGCGCGCCGGGCATCCATTTCTACACGCTCAACGGCTGGAAAGCTTCGGCGGCGCTGTGCCGCAACCTGGGGCTCGGCAACGTCGAAAAGGCCGATCGACAGATCGCCTGACTATTGATCCTCAGGCCGAACGTCCGGCGTGCTCGCCGGGTCCAGTGGCAGCGAGATCTCGATCGGGCGGCAGCATACGCGGCAATCCATCAGGACCACCTGCCCTCGCTCGCCGGGATCGATAAAAAGCTCGTTCGGCTCGTTGCACCAGGGGCAGGCGAACTCGAAGTCCTCGCCGTCGCCTTGTGCCACGATCATTCCTTCTCGCCGTAGATGCCGATCTCGAAACGCCCGTCGGGGTGAATGGCAGCGCGATACATGCCGGGCGTGTTGAAAGGCATGCTGATGTTGCCTTGCGGGTCGACGGTGATCACACCGCCGGCGGCGCCGACTTCCTTGAGTGTTTCGTTGATGACCTGGTCCGCCGCCTCGTCCAGGTTCATGCCGCCAACGCGGACCAGGCTGCAGATGCTGTGGGCGGCGACGTGACGGATGAAGAACTCGCCGTGGCCCGTGGCCGAGACCGCGCAGGCGCGGTTGTCGGCATAGGTGCCGGCGCCGATGATGGGCGAGTCGCCGACGCGGCCCCAGCGCTTGTTGGCCATTCCGCCGGTTGAGGTGGCGGCTGCAAGGTTACCCTTCGCGTCGAGCGCCACGGCGCCGACGGTCGAGTGCCAGCTTTCGGAGAGCTGCACGCCGGCATTCTGCTCCGACTGGATCGCTTCGAGCTGGCTGCGCCGGGAATCGGTAATGAACCAGTCCTCTTCCATGAACGCCAGGCCGTGATCTTCGGCGAAACTCATCGCGCCTTCGCCGATCAGCATGACGTGGGGCGAGTCGTGCATGACCCGAAGCGCCGCCTCGATCGGGTGGCGGATGCGCTTGACCGAGGCGACGGCACCGGCGTCAAGATTCAAGCCGTCCATGATCGAGGCGTCCATCTCCACGGTGCCCTCGTTGGTCAGCACCGCACCGCGGCCGGCGTTGAATTCCGGAGAGTCCTCCAGCACGCGAATGGCGGCGACGACCGCCTCCAGCGATGGTCGGCCCGCCGCCAGCACTGCGTGTCCGGCGCGAACCGACTCTTCCAGCGCCTCTCGAATGGCGCGTTCTCGTTCGTCGGTCATCTTTTCCGGCAGGATGGTGCCGGCGCCGCCGTGGATGGCGATAGCGATGGGCGCGTCGCGGGATTCACCCACGGTCGTTCCGGCGGCAAGTGTGCACGCCGTCAAAAGCAGGATTCGAAGCATTTCGATTCATTTCCTCAGTCATTTCTTGCTGAACGCTAGTGTAACGCGCCCTATACTGGCGCCAGAACAACCTTGAGGGAAATCCGACATGGCCCTGACGATCACCATGTTCTACGCCGGTTTGCTGGTGCTGCTCTACCTGGCGCTTTCGCTTCAGGTCATCCGCCTGCGCCGGACGCTGCAAGTCGGGCTCGGAAGCGGCGGAAACGAGGTGCTCGACCGCGCGGTTCGGGCCCACGCCAATTTTGCCGAGTACGTCCCCCTGGGGCTGCTGTTGCTGGCGCTGATCGAGATCGGAACGGCCGCGCCGGGCTGGTTGGTCCATCTGCTCGGCTTGACCTTGCTGGTTGGCCGGTTGATGCACGGCTTGATCGGGCTCAATCGCAGCTCCGGCTACTCGGTGGGACGTTTCTGGGGAACCTGCCTGACCTGGCTGGTATTCGCCGCCGGCGCGGTCATCGTGATCGCTACGGCCATCGGCCGCTGGCTGATCTGATCAGTAACTGAGCAGTTCAGGACCTTCGCAGGGACCAGTACAGTGCGGTATAGATCTTGGGGTCTATGGCGAAGCCTTCGGCATGACGTTCTGCCAGCCAGTCGTCGATTCGTTCACGGGCGATGACATGCACCTGGATGTCCTCGCTGGCGTCTCCGCCCCCGGCGCCCACGCGAACCAGGTCGGCGGCGCGTACGAACACCGCCATCTCGTCGGTCATTCCCGCCGAGGTCGGGCAGGGCATGATTTCGGTCACTGAGCCGGCCCGCCAACCGGTTTCCTCTTCCAGTTCGCGTCGCGCGGCATCGAGCAGCGGCTCGGACTCGAGCCCGGCCTGGTCGCCGACCAGGCCAGCTGGAAGCTCGATGGTGCGGCGAGCGACCGGAACCCGGTACTGCTCGACCAGCAGCAGCTCGTCGTCAGGCGTCCAGGCGACCATTACGGCGACCCGGTGACGGCGTGCGACCAGTTCCCATCCCCGCCGCTCGACCAGTCGAAGGTAGCGGCCGTCGTACAATATGCGGGTTTCGTCGGACATGAGGCTCCTCGCGGGTTTTCGATGTGTCGGGCTGAACGAATCCGGCGTTCGGTAGTCCCAACGCCAGCGAAATATTCCAAATCATAAAGGTAGAAGAGATTATGCGCATTTCCGCACTCTTGAGCGCTTTGATCGCCGGTTTACTGGCCGCCACGAGCGCATTCGGTCAGTCCTCGTCCGAAAGCGCAGATGCTGGGGCAGCATCCGAGAGCGAACCCGCCAAAGCTGAAAAGCCGGCCCCGGGCCAGCAGATGTCGTACTGGTTCGACAAGGCCGCCGCCGCCTATGAGCGGCAGGACGTTGAAGCCTGGGTCGAGGCAACCGAGGAACTCCACCGGTTGCGTCCCTACAACCAGGACTTCATGCGTCACCTGGTCGAGGGCCATGCGCGGCTGGGCAATCTGAGCGAGGCCTACGACATCATGCTCAAGATGCAACAACAGGGTTTGTCCGAGGACTGGGATGCGATTCCGGCAGTGGAGCCCCTGCGCGAGCATGAGCTCTATGACCACCTCAGCGGCCTGATGGCAGAAGCGGGCGAGCCGTTCGGCGACGTATCGACCTGGTCGACGCTCGGAGAAGCGTACCCGATGCCCGAGGCGATGGCCTACGATTCAGAAAGCGACCGCTTGTTCGTGGGCACCGTCCGAGACGGTTTGATCCTGACCAGCGCCGACGGCGATAAGTGGGAAACCTGGGCTTCGCCCGATGATTTGCCGCAACTCCAGTCCATTTTCGACCTGGCCGTCGATGCCGAGCGCGGTCATCTCTGGGTTGCTACGGGGCGCATTGCCTACACCCGTGCCGAAGCACGCGAGGACGACGTTAAAAGCTCCCTGCTGCGCCTGGACCTCGAAACCGGTGAGCTACAGCGCGAATACACGGTAAGCGCCCGCGGTGGCCGCAATCTTCTGGGGTCCCTGGAACTGGCCGACGACGGTACGGTCTTCGCGGCAGACACCCGGGCGCCGGTGATCTATCGCCTGAATCCGGGTGCGGATGAGCTTCAAGTCTACTTCGGGCATCCTGAGTTCACCAGTCTTCGCGGCATAGCCCTGAATGGCGATGGCAGTCTGCTCTACGTCGCCGACTACGAGTTCGGGCTTTTCGTCATCGATGCCAGCGGGGGCAAGCAAGCGTGGAAACTGGCCGTGCCCGAGACGTTCAATGCGGGCGGGATCGATGGTCTGTTCTGGTGGGACGGCCATCTGGTCGCCATCCAGAACGTCATTACGCCGCAACGCGTAGTCAGGCTCGAGCTCGGAGATGACGGCCTGGGCGTGAAGGCTGTCGCGCCTCTGGCGGCGGCGCTTGAGGGGTTTGATTCACCCACCTACGGTGCAATGGACGGCGAAGATCTTTATTTCTTTGCGGCCAGCCATTGGCATCACGTGGACACCGAGGGCAATCCGAAAAGCAGCCTGCCGGAAGTCCCGATCATGAAGCTCGATGTCGACAACGCCTCGGTCCGGACCGTGGGCCAGGATGTGCTTGAGCGGCTCAGGCGTCAGCAGCAGGAGCGCCAGCAGGATGACCAGGGCTGATCGCGCGAAGGCGGTGCAGCCGCTCGCGTAGCGGGCGGCCGAAGCCCAGGCTGTCGAGCAGCGCGTCGAGCGCGTCGCCGTTGCCCCTGGTTCGGTCCAGATCGCCGATCTCGGCCAGTTTCGGCACTTCGCAATGCAGTCCCGTGAGGCGGCGCGCCAGTCGCGCCGCCGCTTCGTGTTCGCGCAGCTTCGGACCGAGGGTCTTTGCGCCACGGATCTTGAGGTAGGGAATTTCATCGAGGCGATCGTAGAGCGCGTCGAGGCTGCCGAAATGCGCCAGCAGCGCGCCGGCCGTTTTGGGGCCAACGCCCGGAACGCCCCGTATATTGTCGACGGGATCCCCGGTCAGCGCGAGAAAATCGGCGATCTGGTGAGGATGGACGCCGAAGTGGTCCCGCACGCCGCTTGAATCCAGAGGCTGCCGGCGAGAGAAATCCCACCACTGATCGCGCTCGACCAGCAGCTGGGCCAGGTCCTTGTCGCCGGTGACCACGCAAACCGCCTGACGCCGCGTTCGGCACTGGCTGGCGAGGGTGGCGATCAGGTCGTCGGCCTCGTAGTAGCCATCGGCGCAAACGGTCAGGCCCAGCGCCCGTCCCAGGTCCTGGCACCACGCGAACTGCCGTTTAAGTTCCTCGGGCGCGGGCTCGCGGTTGGCCTTGTATTCGGGATAGATCTCGTTGCGGAACGACGTCGTCAGCGACTCGTCGAAGGCCACGGCCACCTGCGCTGCGCGGGTCTGTTCGATCAGATCGCACAGGAAACGGGCAAAGCCGTAGACCGCGTTGGTCGGGTTGCCCGAGGGGTCGGCGAAGCGGTCGGGCATGCTGTACCAGGCACGAAAGATGTACACGCTGGCATCGACGAGATAGGCCGGCTGGCGGCCCGCGTCCTCGGTGCGGTCGTACATCAGAGGCTTGCGGCCAGGCGCTTGCGCAGCACGCTGTCACGGGGGAAGTGGGCAAGCAGGAACTCCATCTGGTCGGCCAGGATGCGGCGGCCCTGCAGATAGACGTATTCGGCGTGCGTTGGCGTGAACGGAATGGCCAGCAACTGCATGCCGGCCTGCTCGGGCTTGCGCGAGCCCTTGTGGTTGTTGCAGCGCTTGCAGGCTGTCACCACGTTCGCCCAGGTGTCCACGCCGCCCTGCGAGATCGGGTGCACGTGATCGCGTGACAGGTCGCGGTCGCGGAATTGCACGCCGCAATACAGGCACAGGTTCTCGTCGCGGCGGAACAGCGCGCGGTTGGACAGCGGCGGCGTGTAGCGGTCGTAGAAGCGATGAGCGTCGGGATGGGAGCCGTGCGTGGCGATGATGGCGTTGACCGGAATCTCGGTGCGGCAGCCGCTGCTGGCGTTGATGCCGCCGTGTAGCCGGTAGAGAACGCTGCCCAGCGCGTAGCAGACCTGGTCGAGTACGATCAGGCGAACCGCGTGCTGGTAGCCGATCCATTCGAGCGGCATGCCGGTCACGTCGGTTCGTAATACTTGCTGGTTCAGGTTCAGCATATTGTGCTCTCGAGCTTCTACCAACCCAAGATGATGGGTCGCGAAACCTTTGCTGCGCTTATATCATCCGGGTTTTGCCGGTAAATGCAACCCCGTGACCGTGCGTCGAATAACTCGTCGTCGAATAGCCGGGCCCGGTCAGATCGAGTGAACCTGTAGCCGGCCTGGCCAGTCAAACGCCGCGTCGTTTCCGTTCACTTGCAAAGCCTACAGGCCCATGATGAAGAACGCATTTCGAATTTCGCTCGCCCTCGTTGTGGTTTTCGCGCTGCGCGCCGCGCCGGCGGCGCTGCCGGCGGCCGTCGACGGTGAACCCCTGCCGTCGCTGGCGCCGGTGCTCGAGGAGGTCATGCCGGCGGTGGTCAACGTGCACACGCGCACCCGTGTCCAGGTTCGCGCCAGTCCGTTTTTCGACGACCCGTTTTTTCGACGCTTCTTCGACTTTCCCAGCATGCCGCGTGAACGCGTGCAGCAGAGCCTGGGCTCGGGTGTCATCGTCGATGCCGAGGGCGGCTACGTCCTGACCAACAATCACGTCATCGACAATGCCGACGATATTGCGGTTCGTCTCAAGGACGGGCGCGAGTTCGCCGCAGAGTTCGTCGGCTCGGACCGGGAGACCGATCTGGCCGTGATCCGCATCGAGGCCGACGACCTGGCCGAATTGCCGCTCGATGAGTCTGATCGCCTGCGCGTGGGCGATTTTGTGGTGGCGGTCGGCAATCCTTTCGGCCTCGGGCAAACGGTCACGTCCGGTATCGTGTCAGCGCTCGGCAGAAGCGGTCTGCGCGGTCTCGAGTACCAGAATTTCATCCAGACCGATGCCTCGATCAATCCGGGCAATTCCGGCGGCGCATTGATCAATCTCCGCGGAGAACTGGTCGGCATCAACACGGCTATTTTCACGCCTTCGGGCGGCAACGTCGGCATCGGTTTCGCTATCCCCGTCAGCACCGCCAGCCATGTCATGCGGCAGCTCATCGAATACGGTGAAGTCCGGCGCGCTGCTTTCGGCGTCGAAGTACAGGACCTCAACGACGAGCTGCGTGAGGCGCTGGCCGTCGACTCGGGTCGGGGTGCGGTGGTTACGCGACTGGACGAGGACTCGGCCCTGCGCGCTGCCGGACTGAAGGCCGGCGACGTGATCGTGTCGGTCGACGACCGGCCGGTCGAGAATGCACAAGCCCTGCGCAACATCGAAAGCCTGCTTGCCGCGGACAGCCGAGTACGACTTGGCTATTTGCGTGACGGTGAACGCGAAACCGTCAGTGTGACCGTCGACGAGAATCTCGATGAGCGTATCTCGGGGCAGAGGCTCGATTCGCGGCTGGAAGGTGCCGTGCTTATTCGCGTCCCGGAACGGGCCCGGGCTGAGGGCGTGCTGGTCGAAGATGTCCGGCGTAGCTCGTCGGCCTGGAATGCCGGCTTGCGAGCCGGCGATCTCGTCGTTGCTCTCAATCGGCAGCGGGTGCGCGACCTGGCCGAGATGCGCGACCATTTCCCGCTCGACGATGGGGCGGAGCTCACGCTCGACATTCGCCGACGGGGCGGGGCCTATCGCGTGCCTTTCGATTGACCGGATCGCGGGCTTGCCTGTCCGCTCGATCAGGCATAGAGTCGAGCCATGCTCCCTGCGGAGGAATGCCATGCGATTGTCTGCTTTCGTGCTTTTGCTTTTGATCTCGTGCTCGATTCCGGCCGCAGACAGTGCGCGGCTCGATAACGCGCAAGACTTCATGGCGTCGATGGAACGCGCGAAGGTGGGCGAGGTGATGCGTGTGGATCCTGCCTTGTTCGAATCCAGTTCGACCGGCGAGGTCCTGGTCGAACGAATGGCATTGCGCGCGCCCGGTGCCGGCGTCTTCATCGTCCGTGAGGGGCGGCCGGCGCCTTTGCATTACCCAGAGCGCCGGTTATTCGTCGGTCGGGCGCCCGATACGCCCAGTCTGCGTATCGGTATTCTGTTCGACGCCCGTGCCCAGGAATTGACTGGGGCGATTGCCGGGCCGGGTGGTCTGCGCATGCTGGCGCTGTCATCCGATGACGGCTTGCGCCTGACCGCCCGTGCGCCAACGCTGCCCGAGGGCGTCAATCTGGTTCAAAGCTGCGGCAATGTCGATATGGATCAGTCTGACCGGATGCCCGAATTGCGCCGGGACCCGATGGCCGGGCTCTTTGAACAATCACGTGGCGGCCTGCGCTACGGCGTCTTGGCCATCGACACCGATGCTGAGTGGCTTGATCGTCGATTCAACGACGACACCACGGCCGCGGCCGAGTGGCTCGAGGAGTTGTTGCTGGTGACCAACACTTTGTTCGAGGCCCAGTTGAGCCTGCGTATGCTCCATGGTGATACGTTCCTGCGAGTGGGTTCCGACCCCTACTCGGAATCCGATTCGCCGGCCAGCGGCGCCCACCTGCAGGAATTCGGCAGCTACTGGCAGTCGAATTACGGTGGCGTTTCGCGTACGCACGCTGCGCTGGTGTCCGGCCAGTCGAGCTCGGGCTTTTCGGCTTCGGGAATCGCCTGGGTCAATTCCTACTGCGAGAATCAGTCCACCGGCGGCAGCTATAGCGTCAACCAGCTCTACTACAACGATGGCGTTCCGGTCTCTGCGAGTGCGCGCCTGTTCGCGCATGAAATCGGCCACAACCTGGGCTCGGTGCACACGCACTGCTACGATCCGCCGGTAGACGAGTGTTATGCCCAGGAGTCGGGCTGCTACGACGGACCCACCAGTTGTCCGGGCGGGGGTGACAATGCCGGCACGCTGATGAGCTATTGCAATATCAACGGTTGTGGCCCGAGCAGTGGTCAGAACCTGCTGCAGTTCGCGCCCGAGGTGGAGACTGTCATCAACCAGGCGGTCGATGCCAATACGCCGTCCTGCCTGGCCGGGGATCTGGGCATCTTTGCAGACCGATTCGAGAACTGAAGTCTTGTCGAAGCGATCCGGTGTGGGGAAGGTGTGCCGGTTCTGCTAAGTTGTAGCGCCTCAATCACGAACACCGGCCCTCGGCATGAGTGAATCGCCACAGATCGTCATGGACCCGGCAGACAGCGAGCGCTGGCTGGCTTGCGGCGATTGGCGTCTGGATCATGCCGCTGACCTGCATCAGCATGTTTCCGGCCTGCCGGGCGCAGCGCGCGCGGTCGATGCCACCCAGATCGAGAGGATGGATGCGGCCGGCGCCATGCTGCTGTTGCGTGCGGCCCGCAGGCTTTCGGTCGAGCCGCGCGATATCGAGTTGCGCGAAGAGCACCGTTCCCTGCTCGAGGTGATCGTCGAGGCGCTGGATCACGAAACCGAGGGCGAAACCGAACCGCCACCGCTGTGGCGAGAATGGCTCGCCGCCATCGGGCAAGTGATGGCCGGCGCCGGCGGCAACCTGCGCATGCTTCTGGGCTTCCTGGGCCTGACGCTGGCGCGGCTGGCGATGACCCTGCCGCGGCCGTCGCAGTGGCGCGTGACCCCGATGGTCTTCCATATGCAGCAGACCGGGCTCAACGCCCTGCCGCTGACCGCGCTGCTGGCCTTTCTCATCGGTGCCGTTGTGGCCTACCTGGGTGCGACGGTGCTGCGCGATTTCGGCGCCGAGCTGCTGGTCGTCGATCTGATCACCTACGCTTTCCTGCGCGAGTTCGGGGTGCTGCTGACCGCCATCCTGCTCGCAGGCCGAACCGCAAGCGCGTTCACCGCCCAGATCGGCACCATGAAGTCGCGCGAGGAGATCGACGCCATGCGCACGCTGGGTCTCGACCCGATCGTGCTGCTGGTGCTGCCGAGATTGCTCGCCTTGCTGGTCGTACTGCCGATCCTGGCGCTTCTGGCCACGCTGGCCGGCTTTGCCGGCGGCCTGGCCGTGTCCGTGCTGTCCCTGGGGATCGAGCCGGACTTGTTCCTGACCCGCGTGCGCGAGGCCGTTACGCTGCAGCATTACCTCGTCGGCCTGATCAAGGCGCCGCTGTTTGCCGCCACGATCGCGCTGATCGGCTGCCTCGAGGGCTTCAAGGTGGCCGGCACGGCCCAGTCGGTCGGTGAGCGCACGACCTCGGCGGTGGTGCAGAGCATCACGCTGGTGATCGTCATCGACGCGATGGCGGCGATTTTCTTCATGGAGTTGGGCTGGTGAGCACCGAAGCGGAGAAACAGGAACTCGCGATCCGGGTTCGCGGCCTGGCCAATCGTTTCGGCACCGATGTCGTGCATCAGGGGCTGGATCTGGATGTCCGGCGCGGCGAGATCCTGGGTGTGGTCGGCGGCTCGGGCAGCGGCAAGTCGGTGCTGATGCGATCCATCCTGGGCCTGCGCGAACCACAGGCAGGCCGTATCGAGGTGCTGGGCCGGCGTGTCGACGGCGGTGGACAGGCTCTGCAGACTTTGCGGCGGCGCACGGGCGTGCTGTTCCAGGACGGCGCGCTGTTTTCCTCCCTGACCGTTCGCGAAAACGTAGAGGTGCCGTTGGCCACGCACCACCCCGACATCAACGACACGCTTCGGGTCGAACTGGCCCGGCTGAGGATCCGGCTTGTCGGGCTGCCGTTGAGCGCCTGCGGCAAGTATCCCTCGGAGCTGTCGGGCGGCATGCGCAAGCGGGCCGGCCTGGCGCGCGCACTGGCTCTGGATCCCGAATTGCTTTTTCTGGATGAGCCCACCGCCGGGCTCGACCCGATCGGCGCGGCGGCCTTCGACGACCTGCTGCGTACACTCACCGACGCGCTCGGTCTTACCGTATTCCTGATCACCCACGATCTTGATACGCTCTATGCTATCTGTGACCGCATCGCCGTCATCGGTGATCGGCGCGTACTGGTTTGCGGCCGCCTCGAGGAGATCGAGGCTTTCGACAACCCCTGGGTCCAGGACTACTTCCACGGCCCGCGGGCGCGCCAGGCAAAGCACTCGCAGACCCGACAAAAGGACTGAAATGGAACCGCGGGCCAACCACGTACTCATCGGCGCCTTTACCCTGGCAGGGGCCGCCCTGCTCGTGCTGGGCGCGCTCTGGTCGGCGCGCTGGGCCAGCGAGGCGGCCTGGCAGGAGATCGAGGTGCACTTTCTGCAGCCGGTCACCGGCCTCAACGTCGGCTCCTCGGTTCAGTACAACGGCATTAACATGGGCAGCGTTCGGGACCTGCGCCTGTCGCCCGATGATCCGGGCCGGGTCATTGCCGTGATTCGACTCGAGGCGGACGCGCCCTTGCGGCAGGACACCACCGCTCGCCTTTCCGCATCGGGCCTGACGGGCGTATCCACCATCCAGTTGCGCGGCGGCAGCTCCGACAGCCCGCCGCTCCAATCGGATGACGGCCGGCCCGTGATCATTGCCGAGGAATCGGGGCTGCAGCGGCTGATCGAGACTTCCGAGGATATCGCCAGCACCGCCAGCGAGGTGATGTTGCGCCTGCTGGAGTTTCTCAACGAGGACAATGCCGAGCGCGTCGCCACCACGCTCGACAATATCGACGCGTTCACGCGGGCGGTCAGCGGCGAGAGCGACCGGATCGGACAGATCGTCGGCAACCTGCATCGCTCCAGCGAAGAGATCCTGCCGCTGGTGCAGGAACTCAGGGGCACCGTCGGCGACCTCTCACTGGCGCTCGAGCGGGTCGAGCCGGTCCTGAGCGAGACACTGCCGCAGGCGACCGAGGCACTGCGCGAGACGATGACCCGGCTGGCCGAGACCGCCGAGCGGGTCGACCGGATGGTCGCCCGCAACGAGGCCGCCGTGGCCGGCTTCGGCGATCGCGTCGTTACCCCGCTGGGCCCGGCAGTGCAGGAGCTCAGGCAGTTGATCGACGAACTTTCGGCCGTCACCGAACAAATCGAGCGCAACCCGGCCGGATTCCTGTTCGGCAGGCAGGGACCCGAGGAGTACGAACCACAATGATCTTCCGTCCGATCAAGGTAATGACCCTGACCGTCGCCGTCGTCCTACTGGCGTCTTGCGCGCTCGGCGTCCAGAAAGAAAGTTACCGACTCATCGCGCCGGCGGTGAAACCGGCCGATGCGCGAGCGGCAGGGGACATTCGCCAAAAGTTGGCGATTGCGCGGCCCGAAGCCGACCGGACGCGGGATTCCAGTCGCATCCTGGTCAGGCGAGGGCGTACGTTGTTGCCTTGGGTGAATGCCGCCTGGATTGACCGCGCTCCCGAACTGTTGCAGGGCTTGCTGGTCGAGTATCTCGACGGCCGGGTGGCCACCGTCGGACGGCTGGGCGCTCTGCCGGCACAGTATCGGCTGGACCTGGTCCTGCGACGCTTCGAACTTGTCGAAGGCGGTGACGAACTCCAAGCTGAACTGATCCTGGTCGCGCGTCTTTTTGCGGCTGACGGGACGTTGCTGGGCGTCACCGTTGTCGAGGGGCAAACTGCTGCAGACGGCCATGATCTGGATGCGGCCGTCACGGCGATGGAGGCCACGATCGCTGAAGTGTTCAGTGCGCTGGCCGACTGGCTTTCGCCCCGCCTGGCCGACGCCAAAGAACTGTCTCTGTCGGACCGCGGTCAGTGAGACCGGTGGTCGGAGCCGCCCTTCGAGCCCGGTTGTTCGAGGAAGTGAACATTGCCGAGCATGTCCAGTAGCGGCTGAAGCTGCTCCTGCAGGGTCTTGAGATGCGGCTTGACCCGTTCGGCCTGGCCGCGCTCGATCAGGCGCAGGGCCTGCTCGATTCCCGGCACCGATTCCTGGGCGTCTTCAAGGCTGACCGGTACCGGCTGGTCCAACAGGCCTTCTTCGAGAATCTGTGCGCCATCGTGGCCGTTCATGGGCGGTGGCGTTTGCACAATGAAGCCGGTTTCGACCGCCAGGGCTTCGTCGTCCGGGCACAGCCCCAGTTCGTCGAGATCGGGCAGGAAACGGCGCTGCAGTTTGCGAGCCCCTTCGGCATCGGTCGCCGCCAGCAGAAAAGTGAACGTCTCCGCCTCGGTGCGAAAAACCGTGTCTTCGCGCCGAATGCGCCGGGCGAGGGTTTCGCCGATGCGCCTGAGCGCGCGGGATGTGTGCGGCTCGCCAAGGTCCTCCAGCAGCGCGCTCAGTCCTTCGAGTCGCAGATGCATCAGCACCAGGGGCTGGCCGTGGCGATGTGCGAAGCTCATGGCCTGCATCAGCCGCTCCTCGCAGTAGCGTCGGTTGCCGATGCCGGTTTCGGGGTCGATGTGGTGTTCCTGCTCGAGCAGGCGCAGACGTCTGGCCGATCGGCTCGTCTGCGCGTAGGCGCTGGCGCGCGCCATCAGCTCACTCGACTGGAACGGTTTGGAGATGAAATCCGTGGCGCCCAGCATCAGGGCGTGTTTGCGGCGGGTCTCGCCGTCTTCCTCGCCGGTGATCAGCACCACCGGCAGGTCCACCAGGTGCGGGTGTTCCGATTGCCGCACCTGTTCGAGCAGATCGAAACCGCTCTTGCCGTCCATTTGCAAGTCGCTGAAGAGCGCCGCAATGCTCGGGTCGTCCTGCAGCAGCTCCCAGGCCTCCTCGGCCGACTCGGCCAGCAGCAGATCGAAGCGGTCGCCCAGGATGCGGGTTGCACAGGCGCGCATGAGCCGGCTGTCGTCGACGAACAGAAGGCGGGGCCGGAGTCTGTTGGATCGGGTTTGGGTATCCATGCCCCTTGACTGCAAATTTTGCGCCAGAGGCGCTCCGGGTTTGTTGCGGTTCACTATCAAGCGCGCGCAGGGCCGCCTTTTGGGTGTTCGTGCGAAGGGCGGGGTGCGCGGGTCGGGTGACGCGCGCGGTCAGTTGCCGGCGCTATGGGTCATGGTCATCGCCTCGGCTTGACTTGCCCGCGGGCCGGCCGGAGACTTGAATGCATGGGATGGGTCGGTCGCAAATTCGATAATCTGGGCAGCGCGGTCTCCGGAGCCGGCGGCGGGATGGGCCTGTCCCAGGCGCCGGCGTACACCCAGGCTTACCTGCAGCGCCTCGGCGGCCATCTCGACGAAGCGCGCCACACGCTCGATCTGGTCGAGCGCGGCGTGCTCGTCCCGGAGCTGACCGACATCGAGCGCGAGCAGGCGATGCGCGGATTCGCCGATCGGGTGGCCGAACTGGAGGCGACCTATTCATCCATTGCCGACGCTTCACCCCTGCTTCAGCCGGTGCTGATGATGCGTCACGCCGACTCCGACATTGCCCGGCGGGCGTGGGAGGCGTTCACGCCGGCGGTGCCGGTGGATGCGCCCTCGCTGATCTGGACCGGCGTTGGCGTGCTGGCGGCGTTGCTGATTTATGAACTGTTCAAGTCGCCGGCGGCCGTCGTGCGTCGCCGCCGCAAGACCTGGTCGCGATGAAGGCTTCTTGAGGGGCGCCGAACCGTTCCGCGACCTGCTTTCACTGCGTGGTGGGTCCGCGACGGGGTAAACTACCGGGCTTTAGTGCACCTACCCGGAGACTCCATGTTCAGCGTTTCACCCGAACAGTCCATTCCCGTCCATTCCCTGGCGACCGAAAGCCTCGATGCCTGGAAGCAATCGGCCGATGCCGGAACCCGCTCCTGGATCGAGGCCAGCGGCTTTCGGGCCGAACCCGGTAGCGTGCTGCTGGTGCCCGACGCGCAGGGGCGACTCGCGAGCGTCCTGGCCGGACGCGAGCCGCGAGACCGGCTGTGGTCCCTGGCGCACCTGCCCCAGGCGCTGCCAGAGGGGGACTATCATCTCGAGTGTGACTGGCCCGAGGCCGAGCAGGAACGAGCGGCCATTGGATGGGGTCTGGCCTGCTATCGCTTCGATCGCTACAAGGCGATGGAGCGGCCGGGCGCGCGCCTGGTGCTAAAAGCAGACGACGAGCGGCGCATCCGCGCACTGGTCGAATCGTCGGCCCTGGTGCGTGACCTGGTCAACACGCCCGCGATCGATCTCGGTCCGGCCGAATTGGCCGAGACCGCATGCAGCCTGGCCGGGGAACATGGTGCCGACTGCGAAGTCATTGAGGGTGAGCGCCTGCAGCGCGAGTTCCCCGCCATTCATGTCGTCGGTCAGGCGGCCAGCCGCGGCCCGCGCCTGATTCGCATGCAGTGGGGTCGCGCCGATGCGCCGTCGCTGGCCCTGGTGGGCAAGGGCGTGATCTTCGACACCGGCGGGCTCAACATCAAGCCCGGCGCCGGCATGGTCCTGATGAAGAAAGACATGGGCGGGGCCGCCCACGTGCTGGGCCTGGCGAAGATCATCATGACCCTGGGTCTGGACGTGAACCTGCGCGTCTACATCCCGGCCGTGGAAAACGCCATTGCCGGCAACGCCTACCGGCCATCCGACATCATCCACACGCGCAAGGGCAGCACCGTGGAGATCGGCAATACCGACGCCGAAGGGCGCGTGGTG
This sequence comes from Lysobacterales bacterium, assembly GCA_034520805.1. Classification (GTDB taxonomy): domain Bacteria; phylum Pseudomonadota; class Gammaproteobacteria; order Xanthomonadales; family Wenzhouxiangellaceae; genus Wenzhouxiangella. Next base: position 147,340 of record JAXHNG010000015.1, read on the forward strand.
CTGTCCGATGCGCTCACCCTGGCCTCGGAGGAAGGCGCCGAGCGCATTATCGATTTCGCCACGCTAACGGGCGCCGCGAGAGTCGCGCTGGGTGAGGACCTGCCACCGATCTACGCCCGCGACACGTCGTCGGCGCGTACCATCCAGGATCTGAGTTTCGACACCGAGGATCCGCTCTGGCACATGCCGCTGTTCGATGGCTATCGCCGCCAGATCGAACCGGCCATTGCCGATCTTTCCAACACCGGGACATCCAAGTTCGCCGGGAGCATCACGGCGGCCCTGTTCCTCGACCACTTCGTCGAGCAGGGAATCGACTGGTACCACCTCGACGTTTACGCCTGGAATCTCGGCGACCGGCCCGGCCGACCCGCCGGAGGCGAGGCTCAGGGCCTGCGGGCCGTGTGGCGCTGGCTCGAATCGATCTACACCCGCAATCACGGGGTCAACGAATAACGCGGCGTCGGCGATGGCCGGTCGGGGTCAGTGTCAGTGTGTCTCGTTTTCCCCGTCATCGACGAACTCGAGCTCACCGACGGTGACGCGGCCGCGGGCAAGCGCTTCGAAGACCTGCTTTTCGCGCTGCATGACGCGGTGAAAATCCCATTTTTCCGGGTCGAAGTAGTCTTCCCCGCTCCGGGTGCCGAAGGTCATGGGATCGTAGACGGTGACGTTGCCGACGAACCCCGTGCGGGAGCCGACCACGTCGCGACGCTCCCTTTCCATGCGTCGGGCCGTGCGGGGTACGGCAACCTCGTCGCCGTATTGCGGGCGCAGTTCTTCTTCGAGAATCCGCTGGCCGCGCTGCCGCTGGGCTGGTTCCAGTTCGTCCTGGATGGCGTCGGCGATGCCGACGAACTCCGGGTAGTCGCGCTCGGCCGACAGTTCGAACCAGGCCCAGGCGCGCGCCGGATCGCGGTCCACGCCGTCACCCCGGTACCAGATGACGCCGAGGTTGTGCTGCGCCATTTTGTCGGCCCAGTACGCGGCCTTCCGGAATCGGTGGCGCGCGTTGAAGTGCCAGCCGTTGGCGTAGAACCGGCTGCCCTCGGCCAGGGGCCGGAAGCCGGGCGTGTGTTCGGCAAAACTGAACACTTGCGCCTGGGCGGAGCCGCCCGCCAGGATTAAGGTGGCCGCGAGCCACGCCGTGCTCAAGAAAGTTCGGTGACGCATCGCGAAATCTCCTTGACGTTAATGCCCAGAGGCAGTGTAACCGGCTCCGGAGAAGCTCGCATCCGCTGCAGCTCGTGCGCAACGGGATAATGTCGTGCCTACCGCCTTCTTTGGCGTTACGATACGCCTTCAGACACTGCATTCACGCCCACTTGGGCCAAGCGGAGGGTTCAGTCCATGCGTTACATTCTGATCGTGTTGTTCTCATTGCTGCTGGCGGCCTGCCAGTCCGACCAGTCCGACTCCATGGAGGAGACTGGCGAAGACGCTGCTGAAGCGGTCGAGGAAACCAGCGAAGAGGCTGCCGAGGAAGCCGCCGAGGCCTACGAGGAAGTCCAGGAAGAAGGTGCCGAAGCCCGGAAAGAGATCGAGGAATTCGTCGAGGGTGGCCCGGAAGCCGGTGAAGAGGCCATGCACGAGAAGGTCTGGGCGCGCGCCGAGGAACTCGCCAAAGAGGCTCGCATGAAGACCGAAAAAGCGCTTGAAATGGCCGGGGAAGAAGGCGGTGAAGCGCTTGAAGAAGCCCGCGCCGCGGCCGAAGAGGCTCGCGAGCGTGCCGAGCAGGCCTGGGAAGAAGCCAGCAAATTTGCCGACGACAGCTGGGAAGGCGCCAGCGCCGAGGCGCGTGACGCCTGGCAGTCGGCCAACGAAAGCTGGGATCGCTTCACCGAGCGATTCAGCGAGGAATCCGAAGACGATTCCGAAGGCGACAACCAGTAGGCGTTTCGAGCCACAGCGACCATGCGCCGCCCCGATCACCGGGGCGGCGCGCATTTTGAGCCCACGACCAGTCAGGAATCGACACAACGGTGACAGAGAGCTACCGCCCCGGCGAACTGGAGCCGGCCATCCGCGAATTCTGGGAAGCGCACGATCTCGACCGGGCCGAGTCCGGCGGTGGCGAGCGTTTCTATTGCCTGAGCATGTTTCCCTATCCTTCGGGCAAGTTGCACATGGGTCACATGCGCAACTACACCATCAGCGACGTGATATCGCGCTACCACCGCATGCAGGGCCATCGCGTGCTGCAGCCCATGGGCTGGGACGCCTTCGGCCTGCCCGCGGAGAACGCGGCCATGGCCAACGGTGTGCCGCCGGCGAAGTGGACGCGCGACAACATCGAGCACATGCGCGGTCAGCTCCAGCAGCTCGGGTTCGCCATCGACTGGGAGCGTGAGCTCGCCACCTGCGATCCCTCCTACTACCGCTGGAACCAGTGGTTTTTCCTGAGGCTTCTCGAGCGCGGTATCGCCTACAAGAAGACGGGTACCGTCAACTGGGATCCGGTCGACCAGACCGTGCTGGCCAACGAGCAGGTGATCGACGGAAAGGGCTGGCGTACCGGGGCGCCGGTGGAAAAGCGCGAAATCCCGATGTACTACCTGCGCATTACCGACTACGCCGATGAGCTGCTCGAGAGCCTCGATACGCTCGACGGCTGGCCCGAGCGGGTACGCACGATGCAGGCCAACTGGATCGGCAAGAGCGAGGGCGCAGAAATCGCTTTCGCCTGCGGCCTGGACACGATCAAGGTTTTCACCACCCGCCCGGACACCCTCATGGGGGCGACTTTCATGGCCGTGGCGGCCGAGCATCCGCTGGCCAGGCAAGCGGCCGAAGGCAACCCCGAACTGGCCGCATTCATTGCCGAATGCCAGACCGGCGGGGTATCGGAAGCCGATATCGCCACCCAGGAAAAGAAGGGCATGGACACCGGCCTCAAGGCCGTCCATCCGATCACCGGCGACGAGCTGCCCGTGTGGGTTGCCAACTATGTGCTCATGGCCTACGGCGAGGGGGCCATCATGGCCGTGCCCGGCCACGACGAGCGCGACTTCGAATTCGCGCTCAAGTACGGCCTGCCCATCCGGCAGGTCGTCAGTCTGCCCGAAGGCGGCGAATACGACGATCGCCAGTGGCACGACGACTACGCCGTCAAGGGTGGCCACCTGGTCAACTCCGGTCGTTTCGATGGCTTGAGCTGGTCGGAGGGCTTCGACGCCATCGTTGCCGAGCTCGAAAAGCGAGGCGCTGGGCATGCGCGTACGCAGTTCCGCCTGCGCGACTGGGGGATTTCTCGCCAGCGCTACTGGGGCTGCCCGATCCCGATCATCCATTGCCCAGACTGCGGCGACGTCCCGGTGCCCGACGAGGATTTACCCGTCGTCCTGCCGGAGGAACTCGTTCCCGACGGCTCGGGCAACCCGCTCAATCACTGCGCGGACTTTCTCGACACGCCTTGCCCCAAGTGCGGTGCGGCGGCAAAGCGCGAGACCGACACGATGGATACCTTCGTCGATTCGTCGTGGTACTTCCTGCGCTATACCGGCCCGGACAACGACCGGGCCATGGTCGACGAGCGCGCCGATCAGTGGATGCCGGTCGACCAATACATCGGCGGGATCGAGCACGCGATCCTGCACCTGCTCTACGCGCGCTTCTGGACCAAGCTGATGCGCGACGAGGGGCTGGTGCAGGTCGATGAGCCGTTCAAGCGCCTGCTGACCCAGGGCATGGTGCTCGCCGAGACCTACTACCGCGAAGACGAATCGGGCCGCAAGACCTGGTACAACCCGGCCGACGTCGCGGTGCAGCGCGACGGCAAGGGCGGGATCAACAGTGCCGTCCTCGAGGCCGATGGCCAGCCGGTCGAGCCCGGCGGCATCGAGAAGATGGCCAAGTCCAAGAACAACGGCGTCGACCCGCAGGCGCTAGTCGATACCTACGGCGCCGACACGGTGCGGCTGTTTTCCATGTTCGCGGCACCGCCCGAGCAGTCGCTCGAATGGTCGGAAGCCGGGGTGGAAGGCGCCTGGCGCTTCCTCAAGCGACTGCACGCCGGCGTGCAGTCGCACGTGGCCGAGGGTGTCTTGCCTGGCCGCCGGCCCGACGAACTCGGCCCGGCCGCGCGCGAGTTGCGTACCCGTCTGCACGAGACCATCGGCAAGGTCGGCGACGACATGGGCCGGCGCCAGACCTTCAACACCGCGATCGCGGCCATCATGGAATTCTGCAACGAGCTTCAGCGCTTCGAGGCCGACGACGAGGCCGCTCGGCTGCTGATACAGGAAGCGTGGGAGTCGGTGGTCAGACTGATCGCACCGGTGACCCCGCATCTCGCCGAGGCCTTGTGGCGCGATCTCGGTCAGGACGGGTCGGTCTTCGAAGGCGGCTGGCCCCGGGTCGACGAGTCGGCGCTCGAGCGTGCCGCCGTCACCGTGGTGGTCCAGGTCAACGGCAAGGTGCGCGGGCGTGTCGAAGTGGCGCCCGGGGCCGACCGCGACAGCGTGCAGGCTGCGGCCATGGCCGACGACAATGTCGTGCGCCATGTCGAGGACAAGACCGTGCGCAAGGTGATCCTGGTGCCCGACAAACTGCTCAATATCGTGGTTGGCTGATGCAACGCTCGATCGGCATCATGCTGATGGCGACGCTGCTGGCTGCCTGCGGCTTCCAGCTGCGCGGCGATGCCCGCCTGCCGGTCTCGATGGACCGCACCTACGTTGCGGTGGCCGACGACAGTACGGTTTTCGTGCGTGAGCTGGGACTTCTGCTGGAGGCCAACGGCGTCGAAATCGTCGACGAGCCATCGCCGCAGGCCGCCACGCTTCGGATCGACTCGCAGAGTATCTGGCGCCAGCCGCTGTCGGTGACCGGGCAGGCCCGGGTGCGCGAGTTCCTGATCGTCTTCGAGGTGAGCTGGCGACTGGAAGATCCCGACGGCGAGGTCGCGCTGGAGCGCTCCACGCTGCGGCTCACGCGTGACTACAGTTTTGACGAGGACGAGATACTGGCCGCCCAGCGCGAGGAGGAGTTCCTGCGCGACGATCTCGGCCGGGCGATGGCCGACCAGATGATCCGGCGCCTGGAAGCCCTGGCCGGTGCCCGGCCGTGAAGCTGTTCCCCGAAAAGCTCGCGCAGCGTCTCAAGCAGGGCCTCGATCGCGTCTACCTGATCGCCGGCCAGGAGCCGCTGTTGATCGAAGAAGCCTGCGATGCCGTCCGGGCGGCTGCGCGTGATCATGGTGTGGCCGAACGCCTGGTGCTGGAGGCCGACGGGCGCTTCGACTGGGGCCAGCTGGACAGTTCCACCGAAACCGCCTCCCTGTTTGCCAGCCAGCGCCTGGTGGAAGTGCGCCTGCCGTCGGGCAAGCCGGGGCGGGAAGGTGGTACGGCGCTGCGCGAATTCGTCGGGAAGGGCGGCGATGACATCCTGCTGGTCAAATGCGATGGCTGGGACATGGGCAGCGAGAAAACCGCCTGGGTCAAGGCCCTGGACTCGGCCGGTGTCTACGTACCCTGCTGGAAGGTCAAGCCGCAGCGGCTGCCGCAATGGATCGCCCAGCGCCTGTCGAGCCGCGGCATCCGCGCCGACCAGCCCGCCTGCCGATTCCTGGCCGAGCGCCTGGAGGGTAACCTGCTGGCCGCCGCCCAGGAGATCGAGCGCCTGGCCTTGCTCTATCCCGGCGGCCAGGTGGATCTCGACCAGGTGCGCGCCGCTGTCGCCGATAGCGCACGTTTCGACAGCTTCCGCCTGATCGAACTGGTCTTCGCCGGCCAGGCCGGCGCGGCGATGCGTTGCATTCGGGGCCTGCGCGAAGCGGATACGCCGATGCCCCTGGTGGTCGGTGCCCTGGCGCGCGAGCTTCAGACCATCGGCAGTTTCCAGATGCTCACGCGCAAGGTGCCGGCCGGCCAGGCCTTTTCGCAACTGGGTATCTGGAAAGCCCGGCAGCAGCCGGTGGCCGATGCCGCCCGCCGTCTCTCAGCCAAAGTCGTACGCCGGACCCTGGCCCAGCTTTCCGATCTCGATCAGCTGTCGAAGTCCAGCGGTCGCGAGATGTTCTGGCTCCGGCTCGAGCGCCTGTGCGTGGCCCTGGCCACCAATCGGCTGGAGTACTGCGCGGCATGAAGCCGGCGACGGTCATCTTCGGCGGGACCTTCGATCCCGTCCACTACGGTCATCTTCGCGCCGCCGCCGAAGTGTGCGAGAAGTTGTCCGCCGACGATTTCCGGCTGCTGCCGGCGGGCAATCCGCCGCATCGCGATCACACCGGCGCCGAAGCCTATCACCGCCTGGCGATGCTGGAACTGGCGCTCGCGCCGCATTCCGACCTGACCGTCGACGAACGCGAGGTGCGCCGCGACGGCCCCTCCTACATGGTCGAAACCCTGGCGACGATCCGGCAAGAAGCCGGTTCACGGTCGATCATCCTCTGCCTTGGGCAGGATGCCGCCAACCAGCTCAGCGGTTGGCATCGCTGGCGTGAGCTCCTCGACCTGGCCCACTTGCTGGTGATGAAGCGCCCGCGCAGCCGGCCCAGGTATACCGGCGAGGTGGCCGATGTGTTGCGTGAGCGGCGGGTGCGGCGCCCGGGCCAGTTGATGGAAACCGCAGCCGGGCGGGTTTGCTACCTGGGCGTGACCCAGCTGGCCATTTCTTCCACCGATATCAGGCGGCAGCTTGCCGACGGGCGCGATCCGCGTTTTCTGCTGCCCTCGACCGTGCTGGCCTATATCCGCAAACACGCCCTCTACGGATATGGTGAAAGCGTCGCGGACAAGGCGTAAAATGGAGGCCATGTTCATTAATGGATGATTCGTTGAGCGAAAAGGATTCTCCCGACCCGCAGGCGTTGCGGGATCTAGCCGTCGCCGTCCTGGAGGACGCCAAGGCGCAGGACATCCAGGTTATCGATCTGTCCGAGCGCAGCAGCTTCGCCGACTACATGGTGATTGCCTCGGGCACATCTTCCCGCCAGGTCAAGGCCATGGCCGATCGACTGGTCCAGCGCGCCAAGGCGAGCGGCATCCGCCCGCTAGGCGTGGAAGGATCAGACGAGGCCGAGTGGGTACTGGTCGACCTGGCCGACGTGATCGTCCACGTCATGCAGCCCCAGACGCGCGCGTTCTACAACCTCGAAAAACTCTGGTCGGCGCCCCCGGCAACGCGCGCTCAGGCCTGAAATGGACCTGGTCGTCGCCGGCGTGGGCACCCGCATGCCCGGCTGGGTGGCTGACGGCTGGCGAGAGTACGCGCGGCGCATGCCGCCGCACCTGCCGATGCAGTTGGTCGAGGTTGCTTCCGCCGGCAAGGCCGGGGCGGGGCGCGAGTCGGCTCTCGAAGCCGAGCGTCTGCTCGAGAAGCTGCCTGATCGCGCGCGCATCGTCGCCCTGGAGATGACCGCGCGCCCCTGGTCGACCGAGAAGCTCGCCGACCCGCCTGGAACAATGGCAGCTCGATGGCGATCCCGGTCTGGTTCCTGATCGGCGGCGCCACCGGCCTCGACGAACAACTGCTTGCGCGCTCGACCGAACGCTGGTCCCTGGGCCCGGCCACACTGCCCCACATGCTGGTTCGGGTGCTGGTGGCCGAGCAGCTCTATCGGGCTTCGACGATCTTGAGCGGGCATCCGTATCATCGGGCATGACGCCCGAGGTTTGCTGGTTGGCTTGTTCGCTGGTTAGCTGGTTCGGCACCTGCGGGGCATTGGGGGCGGCTTCGCCGCGAAAGGTTCGTGGGCAACCGATATTGTGGCGAACCAACGAACCAACGAACCAACGAACCAACGAACCAACGAACCAACGAACCAACGAACCAGCCAACCAGCCAACCAGCCAACCAGCCAACCAGCCAACCAGCCAGCATTGTTCATGAACACCCCCAACCGTCTCATTCTGGCCTCCGCCTCCCCCCGCCGCCGCGAACTCCTGTCGTTGTTCGGGCTCGAGTTCGACGTCGAACCGGCCGATATCGACGAGACCGTGCGCGACGGCGAGGCGCCCGAAGACTACGTACTGCGTGTCGCTCGAGAGAAAGCACTGGCCATTCGCGAGCGATTCGCCCAGCGCTTCGTGCTGGGCTCGGATACCGCAGTGGTCGTCGATGGGGAAAGCCTCGGCAAACCCGCCGGCGACGAAGACGCCCGTGCCATGCTTGAACGCCTGTCCGGGCGTCATCACCGCGTGCTTTCGGCCGTCGTCCTGATCGCGCCCGATGGCCGCGTGCGCGAACGCCTGAGCGAGACGGACATCGACTTCGCACGACCCACGGCCGGCTGGATCGAGCGCTACATCGCATCGGGCGAGCCGCACGACAAGGCCGGTGCCTACGGCATCCAGGGGGCCGCCGGCATCTGGGTACGCTCGCTTTCGGGTAGCTATACCGGCGTGGTCGGCCTGCCCCTGTTCGAGACCGGCGAGTTGCTGCGCGAAAGCGGTTTGCTTGCCTGAGTTGGACGATCGCGTGAGCTTGCGCGTCCCGAGCCGGTGCTATTCTTGCCGATAATGATTTTCCGAGCGGAATACCGGCCTTGAGTGACGAAATCCTGATCAACGTCTCGCCCACCGAGCGCCGCGTCGCCGTGGTCGAGAGCGGCCTGCTCCAGGAGCTCTATCTCGAGCGAAGCGGCGAGGCGAGCTATGTCGGCAACATCTACATGGGGCGTATCGAGCGCGTTTTGCCGGGTATGCAGGCGGCGTTCGTCAACATCGGCCTGGAGCGCACGGCATTCCTGCACGCGGCCGATATCCTGCCGCGACAGCTCGAGTTGGATGACGACGGCGAGCCGCGGCCCGTCCCGTCGATTACCGAACTGATCAGCCAGGGCCAGAAGCTGCTGGTGCAGGTGGTGAAGGATCCACTCGGCACAAAGGGAGCGCGGCTGACCACGCAGTTGAGTATTCCCTCGCGCTACCTGGTGCTGCTGCCTGGCGTCATGAGCCTGGGTGTCTCCGTGCGAATCGAGCTGGAGACCGAACGCGAGCGGCTTCGGGATCTCTTGCGCGAGTTGATCGGAGAAGAGCCCGAGCACGGTTTCATCATCCGCACCAATGCCGAGGGGGTGGCGGTCGATGCGCTGGCTCGGGATCTCAAGTACCTGCGGCGGCTTTGGCCGCGCATCGAGGCAGACGCCGAGCACGCATCCGCCGGACAGCTGGTCTACGAGGATCTGTCCCTGCCGTATCGCTCGCTGAGGGATCTGATGCACGCCGATATCGAAAAAGTGCGCATCGACGAGCGCGAGACCTTCCAGCGGGCCGTGCGTTTCGCCGGGGAGTTCTTTCCGGAATGGTCCGATCGCATCGAGTTCTACGACGGCGATGGACCCTTGTTCGATCTCTATGGCATTGAAACCGAAATCGAGCGTGCCCTCAATCGCAGCACGCCGCTGAAATCTGGCGGCCACCTGACCATCGATCAGACCGAGGCGATGACCACCGTTGACGTCAACACCGGCTCCTACCTGGGCTACCGCAATCTCGAAGAGACCATCTTCAAGACCAACCTGGAAGCAGCCCAGGCGATCGCACGGCAGTTGCGGCTGCGCAATCTCGGCGGAATCATCATCATCGATTTCATCGACATGACCGAAGACGACCACAAACGTCAGGTGATCCGGACCCTTCAGCGCGCCCTGGCACGCGACCATGCGCGAACGACCGTGTCGGAGATTTCGCCCCTGGGCCTGGTGGAGATGACGCGCAAGCGCACGACCGAGAGCCTCGAGCACCGCCTGTGCGAATCGTGCCCGGCCTGTGACGGGCGTGGTCGGGTCAAGAGCGTGGATACCGTCTGCTCGGAAATCTTTCGCGAAATCATGCGGGCAGTGCGTCAGTTCGAGACGGGTCAGATGCGCGTCATGGCCTGTCCGGCGGTGGTCGACCGAATGCTCGAGGAGCATCACCGCTCCATTGCCGAGTTGACCGAACAGCTGGGCACGAGCATTCATTTCCAGCCCGAAGAACAGTACGACCAGGAACAGTTCGACGTGGTTTTGCTTTGAGCGAGCGCAGCATCGACAAGCCGGCGTCCACACTGCGCAGGGTCGTTAGGCGAACGCGCCAGTGGCTGGCGGCGATCGCGGCGGTCGTGATTATCGCCACGGCCGTGATCGTCGGTATCGGCCGCCTGCTCATTCCCTACGCCGATGAACTCCGCCCCTGGCTCGAGGACGAGCTGTCCGAGCGTCTGGGACAGCCGGTTTCCATACAGCGTGTGCAGGCGAGCTGGCCGCGGCTCACGCCCCGGATCAGCCTGGAAGGCTTGCGCGCAGGCCCGGACGGGACGCCCTTGATCGAAGTCGCGCAGGCGCGGCTGGAACTGCACCTGCCCGATCTGTTTCGGGCCGACCGCAAGCCGTTCCGGCTGGTCGTGCTCGGGCTCGACCTCGTGCTGGCCGAAGATGAAGCCGGGCAGTGGGGCCTGCGCCTGGAAGAGGGCGGCCAGATGTCCAGGGACTTCGACGCCAGTCAGGGGCTGGCCGGGGATCTGGTGGTTCGCGATCTCGAGGTCGGCATCAGCCCGCAGCGAGGGCCGCGCCTTGACCTGGTCATCAGCGAAGGCGAACTGCGGCGGCGCGGATCTCGCTCCGTCCTGGTGGCCCGTGCCCATCTTGCCGTCGCGCCGGAGGCGGAGCTGTCGCTTTCGCTGCTGGGCGAACAGGCCGATGGCCGGCTGCAGTCGCTGACCGGTCGCGTCGATCTCCGTCGCCTTCGCCTGGAGGCCCTGGGTCTTGATCGCATGCTGCCGGACTTTCTGAAAGTGCCGCCGGATCGCCTCGATGCAGACCTCGCATTCGATTGGCAGGCTGATCGCGGTGGTTCGGCCGACCTGGGGTTCGAGCTGGTCGGCAGTGACGATTTCGAGCTGGGTGGAACGCTGCGCGTGGAACGTCGCGGCCGTCGAATCGATGCACAACTGCTGCGTCTCGAGAGCGCCGGGCGCACGCTCGCCCGCGATATCGTGATTGCCAACGAGGATCAACGCTGGGCGGCCGACATCCCCGCGCTTGCCTTGTCCGACCTGCACGAATTGTTCGAACGCTGGCTGGGCGGCTGGCGCCACTGGCCAAGATCCCTGTCCGGCGACGTGCGCGAGCTCGAGCTTCTCTATCAGCACCCGGGATCCCTGCACCGCCTGTCCGGCTCGGTGGCAGGCCTGGGGCTTGACCTGCCCGGAGACCGGCCAAGCCTGGCTGGCCTGGACCTGGAACTCGGTTTGGCCGGCGACCGCGCCGAGCTGTCGCTGTCTGGCAGCCCGGTCGTCGACTGGCCCGCCAAGATGCGTCAGCCGGTTCCAATGGAGACGATAGACGGCCGGGTCGTGATTTCGCCCAACGCCGTGCAGCTCGACGGAATCGTGGGGACGCGCCCCGAGGCCACGGGGCGTGCCGAAGGCTGGGTCTGGCTGGGCGGCGGTCGTCCCTTCCTGGATTTACGCGTCTTCGCCGAGCGCATCGATGCCGTCGACCCTCGCCCATGGCTGCCGGCCGGACAGATCCCGCCGAAGGCGCTGAACTGGCTCGATCGCGCGCTGCTGGGCCTGTCCGGTGCGACCGGTGGCCTCAACTATCACTTTCGACTTGGAAACAAATTTCGCGACTGGAACCCGGGTGATTTCCAGGCCTGGATTGATTTCCGCGGCGCCGACATCGATTTCTGGGAAGGCTGGCCGATGGCGCGCGACCTGGCCGGCCGCGCCGACTTCATCGGCCGCAGCATGATCGCGCGCGTCGACCGCGGCACGCTCGGGCCGGTGCCGGTAACCGCCGAGCGCATCACCATCGATAACCTGGTCGAGCCGGCGCTTTCGATCGCTCTTGCTGCGCAGGATGCCCGGGCGGGCGAGGTTCGAAGCCTGATCGGCGATTTTCCTTTCGAGGGTTTGGCGCGGTTTGTCGAACCGGTCACCGCCTCGGGTGATGTGTCGATTACGACCGAACTGTTCCTTCCATTTCGGCGCATGGCCGACTGGCGGCTCGAAGGCAGCGCCGAGCTGGCCGGGACCACCCTGGCGCTGCCCGCGGCCAATCTGAATTTTCCTGGTTTGCATGGGCGCGTCGCGTTTGATCGCAAAGGCATCGCCCCGGCGCGGCTGCAGCTGGCCGGTGATGACGCGGCGCAACTCGAGATCGAGGCCGGCTTCGATTCACCGGCCTGGCTGGCCCTGTCCGGCGACTTTTCGCCGGCGCTATTGTTGCCCGAGCGCGCGCCCTGGCCGGCGCTGGCCGAGCGCATCGACGGCAGCAGTCGATGGCAGGTGCGCCTCGAGGGCCACCCCGACGGCGGGTGGCAGCTGGAGGCCGATTCCCAGCTGCGCGGCCTCGCGCTCGAAATGCCGCAGCCTTTGACGAAGGATGCCGGGGAAGCCATGCCGCTGGATCTGAGCCTGCGGGTACGTGAAGGCGGCGTCACTGTCAGCGCCCGGTTGGCAGAACTGATTCAACTGACGGCCGAGGATGCCGGCGGGCGCTGGCGCCTGGCAGCCGGCCTGGGGCAGGCGCCGCCGGCCTTGCCGACGGAAAACGGATTCGATGTGGCCGGGCACATCGATCGGCTCGATCTGGCTGGCTGGACCGAGTGGCTATCGAATTTTTCCCTCGCTGGAAGCGATGACCGTACGGCCCGGTCGGGGCGCATCCGGGTCGGGCTGGATCGGCTTGACTACGGTAACTACAGCCTCGAGGAGGTTGAACTCGAAGCTCATCGCGATCCGGCCGAATGGCGCATGAAGCTGTCCGGCCCCTCGATCGAAGGCGAAATCACCCTGCCCATGCCGATAAATTCCGGGCGCGTCCTTGCCGTGGACCTGCGGCGGCTGGATTTGTCCCGAACGCAGTCGGCAGCGCCGAGCGAGGATCTCGCGCAGGCCCCGGTGCCGGGGCAGACTCGAACGCGCGTGCCGACCGACTTCCCCCCCGTTCACCTGCTGATTGAATCCCTCCATTTCGGTGAAGTGCCGTTGGGGCGCGTTCGCATCGAAAGCCACGCCCGCAGCGAGGGCATCGAAGTCGAGCGCATCGAAGTCCAGGGGCCGCACCTGGAACTGAGCGGTTACGGCCGCTGGATCCTTGCCGAGGGCGGTCCCGTCACGGAATTCGAGGGCCGCTTGATCAGTACACGCTTGCCGTCCCTGCTGGCGACGATGGGCTACGAAACGCAGTTCGAAGCAGCCCGGACGCAGCTGGATATCAACGGGCGCTGGACCGGTGCGCCATTCGATTTCTCCCTGGCCCGGCTCAGCGGCACGCTCGGGCTCGTGATGGTCGACGGCACAATTCCAGAGGCCCAGCCGGGCGCGGGCCGGCTGGTCGGACTGATCAGCCTCAGCGCCATGCCGAGGCGCCTGATGCTCGATTTTCGCGATGTCTTCAGCCAGGGGCTCAAGTTCGACCGGGTTGAGGGCGCCTTCGATCTGGCCGGCGGGGTGGCGCAAACCGATGGCCTGAGGCTCGAGGCGCCGGCTGCCGACATCACGGTTTCAGGCAGCACCGACCTGGGTGCGCGCAGTTATGACCAGACCGTGCTGGTCAAGCCGGGTGTCAGCGGCACCCTGCCGGTGCTTGGTGGCCTGGCCGGCGGGCCGGCGGGCGCCGCCGCAGGGCTCATTCTGCGCAGCCTGCTCGAGCGTCCCCTGCAGGGGATCAGCGAGGCCCGCTACCGGGTCACCGGGCCGTGGGACAACCCCACGGTCGAACTTATCGATGCGCGTGCTGCCGAACCGTCACCGGATCCAGATGCGAAGCCTCCGAGCGAAGCCGAATCCGGGCCGCCCCCGGGGTCGGTCAAGCGGTGATCGGTTCGCGCCCGCGCATTGAATCCCTACACATCCGACCGGATATTCTTTGACAATGTATACGCAAGTATTGGACAGCCTGCTGGCGCCCGCCGGCGTCGGCGAAAAAGAACTGGAGCTGGCGCTCGGCCGGCTCGTGTCTTCACGCATCGACTTCGGCGAGCTCTACTTCCAGCGCCGCATCAGCGAAGGCTGGATGCTCGAAGACGGGGCAGTCAAGAGCGGCAGTTTCGATTCCGACCAGGGCGTCGGGGTGCGGGCCGTGGCGGGTGCCGGAACCGGCTTTGCTTATGCCGACTCCATGGCTCTTCCGGCCCTGCTCGATGCCGCCGGCAGCGCGCGCGCCATCGCCCGCTCGGGCGGCAACGGGATGGTGCGGGTCGGTCAGCCGCGCAGCGCCCCGGCTCGATACGGTGCGCACGATCCGGTCGGCAGCGGGCAGTCTTCTGAACGCGTGGAACTGCTCCGTACGATCGACGCCTACGTGCGCTCTCTCGATCAGCGCGTCAGCCAGGTCAGCGTCAACCTGTCGGCCAGTCACGAATCCATCCTGGTCGCGGCCACCGACGGCGTGCTGGCCGGCGATGTCCGGCCGCTGGTGCGCCTGGATGTCCGCGTTCTGATGGAAGAGGGCGACCGTCGCGAACAGGGCATGTCCGGCGGCGGCGGGCGCTGGAGCCTGGATTCGGTGACGGACCCGGAGTTCTGGCAGGAGCACGCCCGGGAAGCGGTGCGTGTCGCCGCGGTCAACCTCACAGCCGAGCCGGCGCCGGCCGGCTACATGACGGTGGTGCTCGGGTCGGGCTGGCCCGGCGTGCTGCTGCACGAGGCGGTCGGGCACGGTCTTGAGGGCGATTTCAATCGCAAGGGCGTTTCGGCCTTTGCCGACCGTATGGGCGAGAAGGTGGCGACGGACCAGTGCACCGTCGTCGATGACGGCACGCTGGCCGATCGGCGTGGATCGCTGAGCATCGATGATGAAGGCACGCCCTTCGGCCTGCAATACCCTGATCGAGAACGGCCGCCTGGTCGGCTACATGCAGGATCGGCTGAATGCGCGACTGATGGGCGGCAAGCCGACCGGCAACGGCCGGCGCGAGTCCTTCGCCCACCTGCCCATGCCGCGCATGACCAATACCTACATGCTGCCCGGTGAGCACGATCCCGGTGAAATCCTCGCCTCGGTCGACGACGGCATCTACGCGGTCGGCTTCAACGGCGGGCAGGTCGACATCACCTCCGGCAAGTTCGTCTTTGCCGCCTCCGAGGCCTACCGCGTGAAGAACGGCAAGATCGGCGCGGCGATCAAGGGCGCGACCCTGATCGGCAACGGCCCCGACGTGCTCACGCGCGTGGGCATGGTCGGCAATGACCTCGAGCTCGATTCCGGCGTGGGCGTGTGCGGCAAGGAGGGGCAGGGCGTTCCAGTCGGCGTCGGCCAGCCCACGCTCAGGATCGACGGGCTCACGGTCGGGGGTACGGGATGAGCCGCCGGGACCTGATCGAGACCGACAACGCAGCCTTTTTGCACGACCCGGATCGAGAAACCGAACTTCTGGTCGGTATCGCCCAGCGCGTACTCGATCAGGCCCGCGCCGGCGGCGCCGAGCAGGCGGAAGTCTCGCTGGGCTCGAGCCTGGGCCGGGAGGCCACCGTGCGGCTGGGTGAGGTCGAAACACTGGAGGAGGCGCGCGATCGCAGCGTAGAAGTCACCGTCTACGTCCGCCAGTGCAGCGGCAGTGCGAGCACCGGCGACTTGCGGCCCGAGACCATTGACGAGACGGTGGAGCGTGCCCTGGCCATTGCCCGCAATACACAGCCCGACCGCGCGGCGGGTCTGGCAGAGGGCCGCCTGATGGCCACGGAATTTCCCGACCTTGATCTGTGGCATCCGCGAGACATTCCCCTCGACGAGTTGGTCTCCCGCGCACTTATCATCGAGCAGGCCGGCCGCGATGCCGACGAACGCATCGACAATTCCGAAGGCGCGAGCGTGACGAGCGAGGCGAACGTGGCCGTCTACGCCAACAGCCACGGCTTTGTCGGGCGCCTGCGCGGCAGCGCGTACTCGCAGAGCTGCGTGTTGATCGCGCGCGACGAGTCGGGCATGCAGCGCGACTACGATTTCGACACGCAGCGCTGCTGGGCCGACCTGGTCACGCCCGAGCACACCGGCAAGGAGGCAGCCCGGCGCACGGTGCGTCGTCTCGGCTCCAAGCGGATGCGAACCGGCCGATTGCCGGTGCTGTTCGTGCCGGAAGTCGCGCGCGGCCTGATCGGGCATCTCGTCGGCGCCGTCGCCGGCGGCAATCTCTACCGGCGCAGCAGCTTTCTGCTCGACGCCGTGGGCGAGCGCGTGCTGCCCGAGTGGGCTTCGCTGGTCGAGCGCCCCCACTTGCCGCGCGCCGCGCGATCGGCCAGCTTCGATGGCGACGGCGTGGCCACGCGAGAGTCGCCGCTGGTCGAGTCGGGCGTGCTCTCGCGCTACGTGCTGAGCAGCTATTCTGCCCGTCGACTGGGGCTGGAGACGACCGCCAACGCGGGCGGCGTCCACAACCTGGAGCTCACGGGTGCGACGCATTCCTTCGACGAGCTGCTCGCCGAAATGGGCGAGGGTCTGGTGGTCACCGAACTGATGGGGCAGGGCGTCAATATCGTCACCGGCGACTACTCGCGCGGCGCCGCCGGTTTCCGGGTCGAGAACGGAAAGCTCGGCGCACCAGTCGAGGAGATCACCATCGCCGGCAATCTGCGCGACATGCTCACGGGGCTGGTCGCGGCGGGCACCGACATGGATCCCCGCCACAATATCCGCACCGGCTCGCTGCTGGTCGGAGAGATGACCGTCGCCGGGCAGGAAGACGCCGGGTAGTCGGTGGTCCGTGATCCGTGGTCCGTAGTCCGTAGTCCGTGGTCCGTGGTCCGTGGTCCGGACTACGGACCACGGACCACGGACTACGGACTACGGACTGCGGAATACGGCCCCTCAGTCTTCGTCGTCGTCCTGCCGGACACCTTCGATGGACAGGATGATCTCGACTTCCTCGGCCGCCGGGCCCAGGTTGTAGTCGATGCCGAACGCTTCGAGCGGCAGTTCGGTACGGCCCTGGAAACCGCGGCGGAAGCCGCCCCAGGGATCTTCGCCGGCGCCGATCTGGGTCACGTCGATCTCGATCTCGCGGGTGACGCCGAGCAGGGTGAAGTCGCCGGTCAGTCGGTAGCGGTCGTCGCCCAGGGGCTCGAAGCCGGTCGACTCGAAACTGGCCTCGGGGTGTTCTTCCACATCCAGAAAGTCTTCATTGCGCAGGTGCTTGTCGCGCCTGTCGTGGTTGGAGTCCACGCTGGCGGTCTGGATGGTGGCCTGGACAGCCGAGTTCTCGGGGTTTTCCGGGTCGAAGGTGAACTCGCCTTCGAACTCGTTGAATCGACCGTACAGCCAGGAGTATCCCAGGTGCGAAATCTTGAACTGAACAAAAGCGTGCATGCCTTCGGTGTCGATCTGGTAGCGCTCCGAGGCGTGTAGCGGCAGGCTGGCTGCGGCGATCATCAACGCGAATACTGTCTTTCTCATGGCTTATGCTCCTTAGCAGGGTTTCGAATTCGGTTCGACTGAGGACTAAAGCATAACGCCGTGAATCTCGCGCTGCCTCGCGCGTGCTCGTCCGGAGGCGAGTAGTGCGGGCTTGCCGATTTTGGGGGCAGTCGGATACATCCGCCTTAACCTCCAGGCCCAAAAACAGTAAAATCGGCATCCTCTCCGACGCCTGTGTGGTGAACCCATGCGTACCAAGCTGATTGCCGGCAACTGGAAAATGCACGGCAGCAAGCCCGAGATTCGCAGCCTGATCGGCGGCATTCTCGCCCGGCTCGATGCCAACCGGGCCGCCGAGGTCATGGTGCTGCCGCCGCACCCCTACCTGCCCCTGGTCGATTCGCTGGTCGACGCAACGCCGGTCATGCTGGGTGCCCAGGATCTCAGCGCGCATGCCAGCGGTGCCTACACCGGCGAAGTGTCCGGCGCCATGCTGGCCGACTGGAACTGCTCGCACGTGCTGGTCGGTCACTCGGAGCGTCGCGCCCTGCATGCCGAAAGCAACAAGCTGGTGGCCGACAAGTTCGTTGCCGCCCAGGACGCCGGCCTGCAGCCCATTCTGTGCGTCGGGGAGACGCTCGAAGAGCGCGAGGCCGGGCGTACCCGCGAAGTGGTCGGGGCGCAGCTGGCCGCTGTGATCGAGGCCGCCGGCATCCAGGCCTTTTCGCGCTCGGTTCTGGCGTATGAGCCGGTGTGGGCGATCGGTACCGGGCAGACGGCTTCGCCCGAGCAGGCCCAGGAAGTTCACGCGGCAATCAGAGCGCAGCTCGCCGCTGAGGATGCTACAATAGCCGGCCGAGTCAGGGTCCTGTATGGCGGCAGCGTCAAACCCGACAATGCCGCTGAATTGTTTGCCTGTGAGGATATCGACGGTGGTCTGATCGGCGGCGCATCGCTGCAGGCCGAATCGTTCATGGCGATCTATCAGGCGGCCTGAACCCAACAGTTTTCGAGACGAGATTTTAGATGTATACGGTTCTCATCGTTCTTCATGTCCTGCTGGCTGCGGCCCTGATCGCCGTTGTGCTGGTTCAGCGCGGCCCAGGCGCCACCATGGGTGCCGCCTTCGGCTCCGGCGCCTCCGGCACGGTGTTCGGTTCGCGCGGCGCGGCCGGCTTCCTGACCAAGCTCACCAGCTGGCTGGGCGTGGCCTTTTTCGCCATCAGCCTGACGATGGCCGTCATGGTCGCGCGTTCGGGTAACGTCGGCGGCCAGCAGGCCGAGGATCTCGGCGTGGCGGGGCAGATGGTCCAGCCTTCCGCCGAGCAGCAGTCCGAAGGCGAATCCGCCTCCGGCGAGGCTGCCTCCGAAAGCGAGTCAGGCGATGATGAGTTTCTGGAAGTGCCGGTCGAAGAAGAGACGGCCGAAGGAGAGTCACAGGAAGAACCGCCCGGTTTTGACTGAGGTCAACGGCTGCCTTCCTGGGTAAGAGACAATGCCGAAGTGGTGGAATTGGTAGACACGCTGTCTTGAGGGGGCAGTGGCCTAACGGCCGTGCCGGTTCGAGTCCGGCCTTCGGCACCATTTAACTAGTGCCGGCGCCCCGCCACCGGGGGCGGGGCAAAAGCTGCGACGCAAGTCGCCGCGACGCTTACTGCGACAGCCGTGATGAAAAGTGTCGTGGCAATCGCTGCAAAATCGCCGCAACAATTGCTGCGGTAATCAACGCACTGGCAGGATAGACTGATGCTTGCTGAATATTTTTCGATTTTGCTGTTCATGACCATGGCGTTCGGGATGGGTGTGGTCCTGCTGCTGGTCGGCGGCATTCTCGGTCCGCGACGCCCGTCGAGCGAAAAGCTCTCGCCTTACGAGTGCGGGTTCGAAGCCTTCGAGGACTCACGCATGAAATTCGACGTGCGTTTCTACCTCGTGGCGATCCTGTTCATTATTTTCGATCTGGAAATCGCCTTCCTCTTTCCCTGGGCCGTCGCGCTTGATGCCGTCGGTGTCACCGGGTTGGTGGCGATGGGCGTGTTCCTGCTGATCCTGGTTATCGGCTTCATCTACGAATGGAAGAAGGGAGCGCTGGAATGGGAATAAGCGAAATCATGCACAACCCGGTCCCCGAGGGCCAGGTTGACGACATCCTGCGCCCCGGTGGCGACAACCCCTTGCTCCAGAAGGGTTTCGTGACCACCAGCGCTGATGCGCTGATCAATTGGGCACGCACCGGTTCCATGTGGCCGGTCACCTTCGGTTTGGCCTGCTGCGCGATCGAGATGATGCATTCGGCCGCCTCGCGCTACGACGTCGACCGCTTCGGCATGATCTTTCGACCGACTCCGCGTCAGTCTGACGTGATGATCGTGGCCGGCACGCTAGTCAACAAGATGGCGCCGGCGCTCAGGAAGGTCTACGACCAGATGCCCGACCCGAAATGGGTCATTTCCATGGGGTCGTGCTCAAACGGCGGAGGCTACTACCATTATTCCTACGCCGTCACCCGCGGTTGCGACCGCATTGTGCCTGTCGACATCTACGTGCCGGGTTGCCCGCCGACTGCCGAAGCGCTGATCTATGGCGTGCTGCAGCTCTACAAAAAGATTCGTCGCACCAATACCATCGCCCGATCATGAGCCAGTTTTCATCCCGCAACCAGGCGTTGGCCCAGTCGTTGGGCGATATTCTGGGCGAGCGCATCGCCACGTTGAGCGAACACCGCGGTCAGCTGACCATGGAGATCCCGCGTGATCACTGGCTCGATGCGGCCTGGCTGCTGCGCGACGAGCCCGAGCTGGCTTTTGAACAGCTGATCGACCTGTGCGGTGTCGACTACCTGGGTTATGGCGACGACGAGTGGGAGACGGCTGAAGCAACCGGCCAAGGCTATTCGCGCGCCGCCGACGAACTCGGTCCCGGGCGTTTCTCCTGGGAAGAACGGCCCGAGGCCGACGAGATCCAGAACCGCTTCGCCGTGGTGGTGCAGCTGCTCTCGCTCAAACATAACCGGCGACTGCGTATGCGTTGCTATGCGCCGGACAACGAGTTTCCGGTGCTGCCGTCGCTGATCGAGGTTTGGAACTCGGTCAACTGGTACGAGCGCGAGGCCTTTGACCTCTTCGGTATCGCTTTCGAGGGCCACCCGGACCTCAGGCGCATCATGACTGACTACGGCTTCATCGGCCATCCGTTCCGCAAGGATTTTCCGCTGATTGGCAATGTCACCGTGCGCTATGACGAGGACAAGGGCCGGGTGGTCTACGAGCCGGTCGAGATCGAACCACGCGTGACCGTGGCTCGCGTTGTGCGACGCGACAGCCGCTACATCGATAAGAAGCTGGAAGGCACAGGGTCATGAGTGAGATTCGCAACTTCACCATAAACTTCGGGCCACAGCATCCGGCTGCTCACGGTGTGTTGCGCCTGATTCTCGAGCTCGACGGCGAAACGGTCGTGCGCGCGGATCCGCATGTCGGTTTGCTGCATCGCGCCACCGAGAAGCTGGCCGAGTCCAAGCCTTACAACCACTCGATCGGCTACATGGATCGCCTGGATTACGTGTCGATGATGTGCAACGAGCACGCCTACGTCATGGCCATCGAGAAACTGCTCGACATCGAGGCGCCGGAGCGGGCGCTTTGGATCCGCACGATGTTCGACGAGATCACCCGCATTCTGAATCATCTGATGTGGATCGGCTCGAACGCGCTCGACCTTGGCGCCATGGCGGTCTTTCTCTATGCTTTCCGTGAGCGCGAGAATCTGTTGGATGTCTACGAGGCGGTCTCGGGTACGCGCATGCACGCAAACTATTATCGCCCGGGAGGTGTCTACCGCGACCTCCCGGAGGAAATGCCCAAGCTGGCCGAGTCGCCGTGGCGCAAGGGCAAGGATCTTGCGCGCATGAACGAATGGCGCCAGGGTAGCCTGCTCGATTTCATCGAGGCTTTCACCGACGACTTCTTCGATCGTGTCGACGACTACGAGACCCTGTTGACCGACAACCGCATCTGGAAGCAGCGCACCGTCGGAATCGGTGTGGTGAGTCCCGACCGGGCGATTCAGTTGGGATTCACCGGCCCGATGCTGCGCGGCTGCGGTGTCGAGTGGGATCAGCGCAAGAAGCAGCCCTACGCCAAGTATCGCGAGGTCGATTTCGATATCCCCGTCGGCACCAACGGCGACTGCTACGACCGCTACCTGGTTCGCGTCGAAGAGATGCGCCAGTCAGCGAAGATCATCAAGCAATGCATCGCCTGGCTGCGCGACAATCCCGGTCCCGTCATCGTTCGAAATTTCAAGGTAGCCCCGCCGACGCGCGAAGAGATGAAAGACGACATGGAAGCGCTCATTCATCACTTCAAGCTCTTCACCGAGGGCTACTGCGTACCCGAGGGCGAGACCTACGCCTCGGTCGAGGCGCCCAAGGGCGAGTTCGGCTGCTATCTCATTTCCGACGGGGCCAACAAGCCCTTCCGCGTGCATCTTCGCGCGCCGGGCTACGCGCACCTGTCGGCGATGCATGAAATGGCCAAGGGCCACATGCTGGCCGATATCGCCGCGCTCATCGCGACGCAAGACATCGTATTCGGAGAGGTTGACCGATGACGGATCAAGCGACCACAAGTCCGGTTGCCGGCAAGGCCGAGCTGCTCAGCGATGAAACCAAGCGGGCGATCGACCACTGGCGCACCAAGTTTCCCGAGGGCATCGAGGGTCGGCGTTCGGCCATCATCCAGTCCCTGGTCGCCGTCCAGCACCAGAACGGTGGTTGGGTCAGCTCGGAGCTGATGGACGCCGTGGCCGACTATCTCGAAGTCCCGCCGGTGTGGGCCTACGAGATTGCCACCTTCTATTCCATGATCGAAACCGAGCCGGTCGGACGTCACTCGATTTCGATCTGCACCAACATCTCCTGCATGCTCTGCGGCTCGGACAAGATCGTCGAGCATGTCGAAAAGAAACTCGGAACGCGCATCGGCGAGACGACGCCGGACGGACGCATATTCCTCAAGCGAGAAGAAGAGTGCCTGGCTGCCTGCGTGCGGGCCCCGATGATGATCGTCGACGGCCACTACCACGAACATCTCACGCCCGAAAAGGTCGACGAGATTCTCGACGGACTGGAATAGCGGTTCATGGCGGCGCTTAAGGAACGTTCAATGAGTATCACGCAGAGACACAGAGACGCGGAGGACGCAGAGAAAAACGTTAGCGCGTGGCTCTGCGTGAGCCAAGAGATTTGGGGCTATTGATCATGGCTGAACACAACGTTTGTTTCACGCATCTCGACGAGGACGACTGCTGGTCGCTCGAGGCTTATCGCAAGCATGGCGGTTGGCAGGCCTGGGAAAAGATCCTCAAGGACAAGACGCCCCAGGAAGACGTCATCGAGACGGTCAAGAAGTCGTCGCTGCGCGGCCGCGGCGGCGCCGGTTTTCCGACCGGCCTCAAGTGGTCGTTCATGCCGCGCTCGGCACCTGTGCAGAAGTACCTGGTGTGCAATTCCGACGAGTCCGAGCCGGGCACCTGCCACGACCGGGATATCCTGCGCTACAACCCGCACGCCCTGCTCGAGGGCATGGCCATTGCCGCCTACTCGATGGGCGCGACTGTGGCTTACAACTACCTGCGCGGCGAGTTCCACCACGAGCCTTTCGAACGCGTCGAGGCCGCGCTGGCCGAAGCCTACGAAGCGGGCTACCTGGGCAAGGATGTCCAGGGGTCGGGTATCGATATGGACATCCACAATCTGCTCGGGGCCGGCGCCTATATCTGCGGCGAGGAAACTGCGCTGATGGAATCCGTTGAAGGCAAGAAAGGTCAGCCGCGCTTCAAGCCGCCGTTTCCGGCCAACTTCGGCATCTGGGGCCGCCCGACGACGATCAACAACACGGAGACTCTTGCCTCCGTGCCCGCCATCCTTCGCAACGGCGCCGACTGGTTCCTGGAGCTTGGAAAACCGAACAACGGCGGCACGAAGATCTTCTCGGTCTCTGGTCACGTCAACAAGCCGGGGAACTACGAGATCCCACTGGGCACGCCGTTTTCCGAACTGCTGGAGATGGCCGGCGGCATGCGCGACGGCAACCGCATCAAGGGCGTGATTCCGGGCGGCTCCTCGATGCCGGTGCTGCCGGGCGAGACGATGATGGATCTGACCATGGACTACGACGCGATCCAGAAGGCCGGTTCCGGCCTTGGCTCGGGCGCGGTCATCGTCATGGATGAGACGACCGACATGGTTGCCGCCTGCACGCGCATCGCGCGCTTTTACTACGCCGAGTCCTGCGGCCAGTGCACGCCGTGCCGCGAGGGAACCGGCTGGATGTATCGCATGCTCAAGCGAATGATGGCCGGACAGGGCAGAATGGAGGATATCGACACCCTCGCTTCGGTCACCACACAGATCGAGGGCCATACCATTTGCGCCTTCGGCGAAGCCGCCGCCTGGCCGGTACAGGGCTTCCTCAAGTACTATCGTGAAGAGTTCGAATACTACGTGGAGCACGGCCGCTCGATGGTCGCCGACAAGATCGGAGAGGCGGCATGACGGTCACGACGCTGAAGGAGTCAGGATTCAGGGGTCAGGGGTCAGCGAACCCCCGGGCCTTTGCCTCCCTGACCCCTGAATCCTGAATCCTGACCCCTGACAGATCATGGCTACAGCACAAGACAACCAGACCGACACCGTCACCATCGAAGTCGACGGGCAGGAACTGACCGCCCGCAAGGGCGAGATGATCATCCAGGTCACTGATCGGGCCGGGATCGACATTCCGCGTTTCTGCTATCACCACAAGCTGTCGATTGCGGCCAACTGCCGCATGTGCCTGGTCGACGTCGAGAAGGCGCCCAAGCCCCTTCCGGCCTGCGCCACGCCAGTGGCCGACGGCATGAAGGTGTTCACCGAATCGCGCCGCGCCGTCGACGCCCAGCGTGGCGTGATGGAATTCCTGCTGATCAACCATCCACTGGACTGCCCGATCTGCGATCAGGGTGGTGAGTGCGAGCTGCAGGACCTGGCCATGGGTTACGGCCGATCGGTGTCGCGCTTTACCGAGCGCAAGCGCGTCGTGCGCGACAAGAACGTCGGCCCGTTGATCGAGACCGACATGACGCGCTGCATTCATTGCACGCGCTGTGTGCGCTTTCTCGAAGAGATTGCCGGCAGCTGCGAACTCGGCGGTATGAACCGCGGCGAGCACCTCGAGATCGGCACTTTCATCGAGCGCAACATCGAGTCGGAGCTGTCGGGCAATATCATCGACCTTTGCCCGGTTGGCGCGCTGACCAACAAGCCGTTTCGCCACACCGCGCGGCCCTGGGAAATGCGCGCCCGGAAGTACATCGGCACGCACGACTGCCTGGGCTCGAACCTGTTCTATCACACGCGCGGGCCGCAGATCATGCGCGCCGTGCCGCGCGACAACGAGGCCGTCAACGAATGCTGGCTGGCCGACCGCGACCGCTACAGCCATTTCGGCCTGCGCGCCGAAGATCGCCTGACTGCACCCCAGGTCCGAATCGACGGCGAATGGCGCGAGGCCAGCTGGGCAGACGCCCTGTCGGCCGCCGCCCGGTCCATCAAGGGTGCCGTGGAAACGCACGGCGGTAACGAGCTGGGCGTGCTGGTATCGCCGCGCGCGACCACCGAGGAACACTATCTCGCGGCTTCGATGGCGCGCGCGCTGGGCAGCGAAAACATCGACCATCGTTTGCGCCAGCTCGATTTCTCGCATCCGCAGGCCGGCCGCGGTCATCTGGATGTGCCCACGGCAAAGATTTCCGAGGCTGATGCCATCCTGCTCGTCGGCAGTAACATCCGCCACGAGCAGCCGATTCTGGGCCACCGCGTGCGCACCGCCTGGCGCCGCAACAACGCCAGAATCGCCGATCTCAACAGCGTGGCCTGGGACTTCCACTTCGATCTTGCCGAGCGCATGATCGTGCCGCCGCAGGCGATGGTCGATACTTTCGCGCGCCTGGCTAAAGCCGCCGCCGATCTGACCGGCAAGCGCTTGCCCGATGGCAAGCTGGGCGAGTTCATCGGTCAACGTCATCCCGAGCAGGAGGTCGAGCAGGTCGCGAAAATGCTCAAGGACGCCGAATCCGGCGTGCTTTTGCTCGGCGACCAGGCTCTCAATCACCCGGAATCCGGCTGGCTGCGCCGCATCGCGGAGTGGCTGGCCGAAGCGCTGGAAGTCGCCCTTGTGGTCCTGCCCGGGCCGGCGAACAGCACGGGCGCCTGGCAAGCCGGCTGCGTGCCGGGCGAAGGCGGTCTTCACGCCCGCGGCATGATCGAGAAGGGCCGGCAGGCCTACCTCTTGTGGGATATCGAGCCCGACTTCGACCTGGCCGATCCGGCCGCGGCTCGGCGCGCGCTTGCGGGCGCTGCGTCGGTGGTGGCCGCCACGACTTTCGATAGCGCCTTGCTGCGAGAGACTGCAGACGTTCTGCTGCCGCTCGCTACCGTACCGGAGGTCGACGGTAGCTGGTTCAATGCCGACGGGCATCGCGAAGCGCTTCAGGCCGTCGGTCGCGCACCCGAACAGTCGCGCGCGGGCTGGAAGATCCTGCGCAAGCTCGGCGAGCTGGCCGGGGCTGAAGGGTTCGACTTTGCGACCCTCGATACCGTGACCGAACGGGTTCTGGCACAAGAGCTTGTGCAAGCGTCGCATGACGAGCCCCTCGATCCAGTCGAAGCCGAAGGCGACACCCTGTGGCGCACCGGCGAGGTGCCGATTTATTCCGGCGACGCTGTCCTCAGGCGCGCGCCGGCCCTGCAGCAGACCACGCATGCCGACGCAACGGTTTGCAGCGTGCATCCGGCCACGGCCCGTCGCCACGGGCTCGAAAGTGCCCAGCGTGTTCGCGTGATTCAGGGTGATGCGAGCGCCGAGCTTGACCTGGTGCTCGACGCGCGCGTTGCGCCGGGTGCGGTCGGCCTGCCGGTTGCCACCTGTCCGGTTTCCACGCTCGGTGCCGGTGGCGGCGAGATCCACCTGGAGGTGCTGGCATGATCGACCAGCTGCTGACACTGTTGTGGACCATGACCAAGATCATGATGATCCTTCTGCCAGTGACCATCGGGGTGGCCTACTACACCTACTTCGAACGCAAGGTGCTCGGCTACATGCACGGCCGGCGCGGGCCCAATCGCGTCGGTCCACTCGGCCTGCTGCAGCCCTTCGCCGACGTGTTCAAGATGCTGTTCAAGGAACTGATCGTTCCGACCAACGCCAGCAAGTTCCTGTTTCTGCTCGCGCCGCTGCTGTCGCTGGCGCCCGCGCTGGCGGCCTGGGCGGTGGTGCCCTTCGACGACTGGCTGGTGCTGGCCGACATCGACGCCGGGCTGCTGCTGATCCTGATGCTGACATCCCTGGGCGTTTACGGCATCCTGCTCGGCGGTTGGGCTTCGAATTCCAAGTACGCGCTGCTTGGTGGCCTGCGTGCGGCCGCGCAGACCGTGTCGTACGAAATCGCCATGGGCTTTGCGCTGGTCGGCGTAATCGTCCTGTCCGGCACGCTCAACCTCACTGCCATCGTCGAAGCGCAGTCGGGCAGTATCCTGACCTGGTACTGGCTGCCGCTGCTGCCTCTGTTCGTCATTTACTTCGTCTCCGGCGTGGCCGAGACCAACCGCGCACCTTTCGACGTTGCCGAGGGCGAGTCGGAAATCGTCGCCGGCTTCCATGTCGAGTATTCCGGTGCCGGCTTCGCCGTGTTCTTTCTGGCTGAATATGCCAACATGATCCTGATCTCGGCACTGGCTTCGCTGCTGTTCATGGGCGGCTGGTTGTCGCCGTTCGCCGGCATTCCCGTCGTCGGCGACACGATCCTGGGCGAGGGCGGTGTGCACTGGTTCCTGCTCAAGACGGTCGTTTTCTGTTTTCTCTTCCTGTGGTTCCGGGCTACTTTCCCGCGCTACCGCTATGACCAGATCATGCGCCTGGGCTGGAAGGTCTTCATCCCGATCACGATCGTCTGGATCATGGTCGCGGGCGTATTTCGCGTAATGGGCTGGTTCGGAGGCTGATCGAGGTTCTTATGCAAGCTGTCACCCGATATCTTCGATCGCTGATGCTGCTGGAGCTGTTCCGCGGCATGGCGGTGACCTGGCGCTTCGGTACGGCGCCCAAGTCGACGCTCAACTACCCGGAAGAGAAGACGCCCAAGTCACCGCGCTACCGCGGGCTCCATGCTCTGCGTCGCTACCCCAACGGCGAGGAGCGCTGCATCGCCTGCAAGCTGTGCGAAGCGGTCTGCCCGGCGCTAGCGATCACCATCGAGTCGCACAACCGCGAAGACAACACGCGGCGCACGACTCGCTACGACATCGACCTGTTCAAGTGCATCTACTGCGGCTTCTGCGAAGAATCTTGCCCGGTGGACTCCATCGTGCTGACCGATATCGGTGAGTACCATATGGAAGACAACTCCGAACGCGTCGTCGACAAGCAGCAGCTTTTGGCGATCGGCGACCGGTTCGAAGACAGCATTGCCGCCAACCGCGCGCGCGACGCTCGCTACCGCTAGGGACCCGACTGGTATGCCAATCATCGAAATCGTCTTCTACCTGTTCAGCACCGTGCTGGTCCTCTCGGCGCTCAGCGTCATTACGGTGGGCAACCCGATTCACGCGGTGCTGTTCCTGATTCTCAGCTTCTTTTCGGCGGCCTGCATCTGGATTCTGCTGCAGGCCGAATTTCTGGCTATCACCCTGGTCCTGGTCTACGTGGGCGCCGTGATGGTTCTTTTCCTCTTCGTGGTGATGATGCTCGACGTCAACGTCACATCAGTGAAGGAAGGCTTTGCCCGCTACCTGCCGGCCGGCGTGCTCGTTGCCCTGGCCATGGCCGCCCAGCTCTTCCTGGTGATCTGGACGCGCGGCATGGAAACCGTGCCCCTGCCGGCCGCCAAGAGCGAGGGCTACAGCCATACCAGCGCGATCGGCGAATTGCTCTACACCGAGTATCTCTACGCCTTCGAGATCGCGGCGGTGCTTTTGCTGGTCGCAATCATTGCCGCGATTTCCCTGACGCATCGTCGCCGACCGGAAACCAAGTACCAGGATCCAAGCCGCCAGGTGCGCGTCAAGCGCGACGAGCGCCTGCGCGTGGTCAAGATGAAAAGCGAAGGGGAGGACGCCTGATGCTGACATTGGCGCACTTCATCAGCCTTGGGGCGGTGCTGTTTTGCATCGCGCTCGCCGGTATCTTCCTCAACCGGAAGAACGTGCTGATTCTTCTCATGTGCATCGAGCTGATGCTGCTGTCGGTGAACATGAACTTCATTGCCTTCTCGCGCTTTCTCGACGTGCTCGACGGGCAGGTGTTCGTGTTCTTCATCCTGACCGTGGCCGCGGCCGAGGCCGCCATCGGCTTGGCGCTGCTGGTAGTGCTGTTCAGGAACCGCGGCTCGATCAGCGTCGAGGATATTGCCGACCTCAAGGGTTGATTCGAAAACCTATTTGTCCACAGATGGACACAGATGAACACAGATGGAAAAGAAGAAAAAACCAAAGATGAATTGCGCCTCGGGAGGGCTCCGTTTCCTGGTGCCAGGTCGCCGAGGCGGGCTTTGATCTTTATCTGTGTTCATCCGTGTTCATCCGTGGACGGTTTTAAATAGAGAATGGAATAACAGGCTGTGAGTATTGAAACTGTACTGTTGCTGATACCGTTGCTGCCGCTCGTCGGTAGTGCCGTGGCCGGCTTGTTGCGTCACCAGGTGGGCCGGGCCGGTGCGCACTGGATTACCATCCTCGCTGTGGCCGGTTCCACTGCCTTGTCGGCCTACGTGGCCTGGCAGGTGTTTTTCAATGGTCTGCCGACCATGGATTACACCGTCTACACCTGGGCGGTGACCGACGGCATCACGTTCGAGGTCGGTTTCCTCGTCGACAGCCTGACCGCGCTGATGATGACGGTCGTGACCTTCGTGTCGCTAATGGTGCATATCTACACCATCGGCTACATGCACGACGATCCCGGCTACCAGCGCTTTTTCTCCTACATCAACCTGTTCACCTTCGCCATGCTGATGCTGGTGATGGCCAACAACTTCCTGCAGCTGTTCTTCGGCTGGGAGGCCGTGGGTCTGGTGTCCTATCTGCTGATTGGCTTCTGGTTCAAGAAAGAGACTGCGGTAAAGGCCAATCTCAAGGCCTTCCTGGTTAATCGCGTGGGTGATTTCGGCTTCCTGCTGGGTATCGGCGCCATCCTCGTCTACATGGGTTCGCTCAACTACGCTGAGGTGTTCGCCGCCGTACCCGCCGTGGAAGGCACAACCATTAACCTGTTCGGCGACGCCCAGTGGTCGCTGATGACCGTTATCTGTATCTGCCTGTTCATTGGCGCGATGGGCAAGTCCGCCCAGGTGCCGCTGCACGTGTGGCTGCCCGACTCGATGGAAGGCCCCACCCCGATTTCGGCGCTGATCCATGCCGCCACCATGGTCACCGCTGGTATCTTCATGGTTGCCCGCCTGTCGCCGATCTTCGAGACCTCGGATGTCGCGCTGAGCTTCATCCTGGTGATCGGCGCGGTCACCGCCCTGTTCATGGGCCTGGTCGGCATCGTTCAGAATGACATCAAGCGCGTCGTCGCCTATTCGACCCTGTCGCAGCTGGGTTACATGACCGTCGCCCTGGGCGCCTCGGCTTACTCGGTAGCGATTTTCCACCTGATGACCCACGCGTTCTTCAAGGCCCTGCTGTTCCTGGGCGCAGGCTCGGTCATCATCGCGCTGCACCACAAGCAGGACATGCGCGAAATGGGCGGTCTCGCCAAGTACATGCCCATCACGGCCGCGACGGCCTGGGTTGGTTCACTGGCGTTGATCGGATTCCCGTTCTTCTCGGGCTTCTTCTCCAAGGACCTGATCATCGAGGCGGTACATTATGCGGATCGTCCCGGTGCCGGCTTTGCCTACTTTGCGGTCATGGCGGGTGTGGTCATTACCGCGCTCTACACCTTCCGCATGCTCTACCTGACCTTCCACGGTCCGACCCGCATGGACGAGGAAACTCGCTCACACGCACACGAAAGCCCCTGGGTGGTCACGATCCCGCTGATCCTGCTCGCCATCCCGTCGCTGGCCATCGGCTACTTTACGGTCGAGCCGCTGCTATTCGGCGGTGCGCTGTCGGACGCCATTTTCGTGCGCGAAGCCAACGACGTGGTCGCCAACAATCTGGCCGCCAAGTTCGATCACGGTGCGATGGCCTTTGCCCTGCACGGGTTCATGACGCCGGTTTTCTGGCTCGCGATGCTCGGGGTCGGAATCTCGACTTATATCTATCTGTTCAATCCAGGCCTGGCGGGCAGCTTGAAAGAGAAGCTCCACCTGGCCTGGACCGTGCTCGACCGGAAATACGGCTTTGACGAGCTGTGGCAAAAAATTCTGGCCGGTGCCGGGCTGAGTATCGCATCCGGCCTTTCGAAGGGCGGTGACCGCACCGTTATCGATGGCTGGCTGGTTAACGGTTCGGCCCGCATGGTTGGTCGCATGTCCGGCGCGCTGCGTCAGCTGCAGTCGGGCTTCCTGTTCCACTACGCCTTCGTCATGGTGGTCGCGCTGGTCGCGCTCGTGGCGTCGTTCGTTCTGCTCCGGTAAGGATTGAATCGATGTTGGATTGGCCCCTGCTGAGTCTGCTGACCTGGATTCCGATTGCCGGCGCTGTCGTCGTGGCCGCGCTCGGTCAGCGCTCGCCCGAGATGGTGCGTCCGCTGGCGCTGATCGTCGCGCTGGTGACCTTCGGCTTGTCGCTGCTGCTCTATGTCGGATTCGACACCTCTACCGCCCAGATGCAGTTCGTCGAGAAGGCGGTCTGGATCGAGGCGTTCAATATTCACTATCACCTGGGTATCGACGGGCTGTCGCTGCCGCTGATTCTCCTCAATACGCTCATCTGCGTGCTGGTGGTCATCGGCGGCTGGCGCATCAGCGACCGGCCGCATCAGTACATGGCGGCATTCTTGATGCTGCATGCGCTAATGACCGGCATGTTCGCCGCGCTCGATGCGCTGCTGTTCTACGTCTTCTTCGAAGCGATCCTGATTCCGATGTTTCTCATCATCGGGATCTGGGGCGGGCCCAACCGCATATACGCCACGGTCAAGTTCTTCCTGTTCACCTTCTTCGGCTCGGTGTTTATGCTCATCGCGCTGCTGTGGCTCTATCTGGATTCCGGCAGCTTCGCCGTAGCCGATCTGCATCAACACGAGTTCGGCCTGGTGCCGCAGATCTGGGTTTTCCTGGCCTTCCTGATCGCATTTGCGGTCAAGGTGCCGATGTGGCCGGTACATACCTGGCTGCCCGACGCCCACGTCGAGGCGCCCACCGGCGGTTCGGTGGTGCTGGCGGCGGTGATGCTCAAGATCGGTGGCTACGGGCTGGTGCGTTTCGCCCTGCCGATTACGCCGGATGCGGCCGCGCATCTGGACTGGCTGGTGATCGCGCTGTCGCTGATCGCCATCGTCTACATCGGTTTCGTGGCGCTGGCACAAAGCGACATGAAAAAGCTCATTGCCTACAGCTCGATCTCGCACATGGGCTTTGCGACGCTCGGCATGTTCCTGGCTTTCGCCATCGCCCGCAACACCGGCGAAATGACAGGCGCGGGGCTGGGCATGTCCGGCGCCATGGTGCAGATGGTCTCGCACGGTTTCATTTCCGGTGCGATGTTCCTGGCCGTGGGCGTTCTCTACGATCGGGTTCACAGCCGCGAGATCTCGGCTTACGGCGGTGTGGCCAACACCATGCCCTGGTTCGCAATGTTCGCCGTGCTGTTTTTCATGGCCAACTCCGGGCTGCCGGGCACCTCCGGCTTTGTCGGCGAGTTCATGGTCATCCTGGCGGCCTTCCACGCCAGCTTCTGGTTCGCCTTTGTCGCAGCCATGACCTTGATCCTGGGCGCGGCCTACAGCCTGTGGCTGGTCAAACGCGTGTTCTACGGAGAAGTGGCCAACGACAACGTCGCTTCGCTCAAGGACCTGGACGCACGCGAGTGGATCATGCTGACCGTCCTGGCCGTCTTCACGCTGGGCCTCGGCCTGTGGCCGTATCCCCTGATCGAACTGATGGAGCCCTCGATCCAGAACCTGGTCGAGCACATCATGCAGTCGAAACTGGGTTGAGGTGATGAGGGGTCAGGAGTCAGGATTCAGGGGTCAGGGTCGGCGTAAAGCGCCTCGTAATCCTGACCCCCGATCCCTGAATCCTCGTCCGGACCGGCAGCAAACCGATAATCTAACTACAGACTTCAATCATGACGATCGCTGAACTGCAACTGGCGCTACCCGAGATTTTCGTGCTCAGCATGGCCTGCGTGGTGTTGCTGGCCGACCTGTTCATTTCCGATGAACGGCGTGGCCTCACTCACATGCTCGCGGTGATCACGCTGGTTTTTGCCGCAATTCTGAGCCTGCGCCTGATGATGGCGCCCGGCGAGGTGGCCTATGCTTTCAGCGACACCTTCATCCGCGATCGTTTTGGCGACGTGCTGAAGGTGTTCTGCTACGTCATTCTGATCGGCGTTTTCATCTACGCCAAGCACTACCTGCGGCAGTTCGATCTGTTCAAGGGCGAGTTCTACACGCTCAGCCTGTTCGCGCTGCTTGGCACCATGGTCCTCATTTCCGCCAGCTCGTTGCTGACGGTCTATCTGGGTCTGGAGTTGCTCACTCTGGCGAGCTATCCGCTGGTTGCCCTGGATCGAAAATCGCTGCAGGGCTCTGAGGCGGCCATGAAGTACTTCGTGCTGGGTTCGATGGCTTCGGGCTTCCTGCTGTTCGGCATGAGCCTGATCTTCGGCGCCACCGGCAGCCTCGACCTGACCGCCGTGAGCGCGGCACTGGCCGCCGGTATGGGCGAGAGCATGCTGCTGGCCGTCGGGCTGGTCTTCATCGTGCTCGGTATTGCCTTCAAACTGGGCGCGGTGCCGCTGCACATGTGGGTGCCCGACGTCTACCACGGCGCGCCGCTGCCGATCACCCTGTTCCTGAGTTCAGTGCCCAAGCTGGCGGCCGTGGCCCTGGCGATCCGGTTGCTCGATAACGGCCTGATCGAATTGCACGGCGATTGGCAGGGTATGCTGATGGTTCTGGCCGCGCTTTCGATGGTTCTCGGCAACGTTGTCGCGATCGCCCAGACCAACATCAAGCGCATGCTGGCCTATTCGACCATCTCGCACATGGGCTTTGTGCTGCTCGGCCTGCTGCCGGCCACCCAGCAGGGCTATGCCGCGGCCATGTTCTACGCCATCGTCTACGCCATCATGTCGGCCGGTCCCTTCGCGGTACTGATCCTGCTTTCGAACAAGGGCTCGGAAGCCGATAACCTCGACGACCTCAAGGGCCTGGCCAAGCGCAACCCCTGGCACGCCCTGATGATGCTGATGCTGATGTTCTCGCTGGCGGGTGTCCCGGTGTTCGTCGGCTTCTTCGCCAAGTGGCAGGTCATTGCCGCGGCGCTATCGGCCGGCTTCACCTGGCTGTCGGTTCTGGCGGTCGTCACCGCCGTTATCGGCGCCTTCTACTACCTGCGCGTGGTCAAGCTGATGTACTTCGACGAGCCCGAAGACACCGCGCCGGTCATCGCGCCGGTGGACTTCCGTGCCGTCCTGACCGTCAACGGCGTAGCCGTGCTCGGGCTTGGGATCTTCTCCGGCGGGCTGATCAGCCTTTGCGTGAGTTCGTTCGTCTAGGAGCAGGGTTCAGGAGTTAGGATTCAGGGGTCAGGTGGACTTCGTCATACCCTGGGTACTCTGCTGTCTCTCTACAGGGCGTAGGTCGGGGTTACATCCCCGACGGACGAGGTAGAGGGTCTGTACACGCGTAGCGCACGTGTGATCAAAATCGGAAAGGTTGTCCTACGGACTACGGACTACGGACCACGGATCCCGTCACAGCCACCAAGCCAGGGCGAACCAGATCACCATGATGACGCCGATGGCGGCGCCGGCCACCGTGCCGACCATGACACCGATGCTGGCCCCGACGCCCGCGCGCAGTGAAGCATCCAGGCCCGCCCGGCCGGCCATGTGACCCAGCACGGCGCCGACGAAGGGCCCGAGCAGGATACCCGGGATACCGAAGAACAGCCCGACCAGCAGCCCCAGCGTTGCGCCGAGGATGGCCAGTCGGCCGGCACCGAAGCGCCTGGCGCCTTCGGCCGTGGCGATAAAGTCGACGAGCACCGAAAGCGCGGTCAGTGCCGTCAGCCAAAGCAGCGTCCACCAGCCCACATGCGCGAATCCGTCCAGCCAGGCCATCAGTACCAGGCCCAGCAGCACGATCGGCACCCCCGGCAGGATCGGCAGAATCGTACCGGCCAGGCCGACGAGTACCAGCAGAAAGGCCAGCGCCCAAGCCGGCCAGTACAAGAGTTCCCAGCTGAACCACTCCATGACGTCGCTTTCCCGATATGATGCAATTCAGTATGGTAGTGGAATTGCTGCGATTGCACAGGGACGAGTAATGAGCAAGCACATGAGGCAGGAAGTTGCTTCCGGTGGTGACAGTAGCGTCTCCGAACTCACCCACGTGATCAACGAAATCACCGCGCCCCTGACCGGTGGGGACTATTTCAGGACGCTTGTCTCACGGCTTTCCGTGTACCTGGAAGTATCCACTGCGATCGTCACCGAATGCCTCGACTACCCCGAGCATCACGTGCGCACGCTGGCCTACTGGGCGGGAGGGAGCTTCGGAGAGGATTTCGAGTTCGACGTCACCGGCACGCCTTGCGAGGACGTCGTGCAAGGCGGGGAATTCTGTTTTTATCCCGAGCGCTTGGGGGAGTGCTTCCCCCAGTATGCCGATGATGCCGGCGGACTCGAAGGCTACATCGGCATCCCCGTGCTGGCCCCCAGCGACGGTCGCGTGCTGGGTCACATTGCTGTGTTTTCCACCAACCCCATGGCAGCGGATGCCGTGACGGAGTCGATGTTCAGGATCATTGCGGCCCGGGCCGGCGCCGAGATCGAGCGCCTTCAGGCCGAGCGCGCGCTGCGAGACAGCGAGGCGCGCGCCAGGCAGCACCTGACGGAATTGGCGCATGTCTCCAGGTTGGGGTCGATGGGCGAGCTGGCGTCTGCACTGGCCCACGAGGTCAACCAGCCGCTGACGGCGATTATTACTTACACGCAGACCCTGCTGAAGATGCTCAACCAGGGGCGGCTCGACGAAGACGACCTTCGCCGCGGCCTCGATCGTTCGCTGGCAAGCGCGCAGCACGCCCGTGAAATCGTGACCAAGCTGCGTACCTTCATCAAACGCGGCGAGATGAAGCCGCATCCCATTCCGGCAGCTCACCTGGTCAGGGAATGCCGGGTGCTGCTCGAGACCGAGGCGCGCCACCACCATGTCCACCTTCGCCTGGAGGCGGCCGAGGATCTACCCACCGTACGGGTCGACTCGGTGCTGATCCAGCAGGTCATTTTCAATCTGGTGCGCAACGGTATCGAGTCGATCAACGATAGCGACCACCGTGAACGCGAGTTGTCGGTTCGAGTCTTCGCCGACGGCGAGCAGGTGGTGGTCAGCGTTAAAGACACCGGCAAGGGCGTCGATGAAGACCTGCGTGAGCGTCTGTTCGATCCCTTCGTCAGTACCCGGAAGCAGGGCCTGGGCATCGGCTTGTCGCTTTGCCGGTCGGTGGTCGATCGCCACAAGGGGAAAGTCTGGATTGAAGATGACGCCGGGCCGGGCGCCACGTTCTGCTTCAGCCTGCCGATCCACCGGGTTGCCGCGGACGCCGGCGGCTGACTCACCGGCCGCCTCGTTGCTACAGCAGCCAGTTACGGTAGCTGTGACTCGATAGCACCATGCGGATCATTTCCGAGCTGTTGCGCGCGCCGATCTTCTCGAGCGCGTTGGCGCGGTGAATTTCGACCGTGCGAACGCTGATATCGAGGTCGTCGGCGATGATCTTGTTGAGCTTGCCCTCGAGAATACCCTCCACGACCTGGCGCTCACGGGGCGTCAGCGACAGGATTCGCCGCTCGATCTCGTCGCGCTCGATTTCGTTTTCCCATTCCTCCCGATCGAGATCGGTGGCGTTGCGGACCTTCTCGACCAGCAGCTCGTCGTCGAAGGGTTTTTCGACGAAGTCCAGCGCGCCGGCCTGGACGGCCCTAACGGCGGTGCTGACGTCGGCGTGACCCGAGATGAAGATCACCGGCAGTCGGATGCCACGCTCGTTGAGCAGCTGCTGCGCCTGCAACCCGTCAAGTCCGGGCATTCGTACGTCGAGCAGGATGCAGCCGCGGTGTTCGGCCGTGACCGCATCGAGCAGCTCGTCGGCCGAGGCGCAAAGCATGTAGTCGAGACCTTCGGAGTCGAGCAGGAAGGCGATCGCCTCGCGCACGGAGTCGTCATCGTCGGTGACGAAGACGCAGGGTGCGCGAGCGCGCTCTTGGGCTGTCGGTGCCTTTGCCGTCATCAGTACTCGCCTTGGGCTCCGCGTTGACGCGTCATTCTGGCACGAACGAACAAGGCGAGGGCGACCAGCGCCAGCACGATGCCCCAGGACGGAATCAGCCAGATCGTGATCAGCGCGAAGACCAGCGCCGCCATGCCGAAAGCCGCCGTGTCGGTCACCGGCTCGAGCGCATCGCCCTGGCCGGTCAGGCGCACGATCAGATGATCGAGGCTCAGTTTGCCCGGCCCATGGAAAAGGAGCGGCAACAGCATGGCCAGGAACAGCAGCGGGATGCGGTAATTGCCCCGAAACTCGCCGTCATCCATGACCCTCGAAACCGAGTAGCCCTCCCAGAGTTGACCCAGGCTGGCCCAGGTTTCCGGCCAGTGAACGGCAGCGATGGCTACGGTCGTGATGATCAGAAGGACAAACGCAAAGAAGCGCGTGAAAAGCCCAAACAGCAGGGCCAGCCCGGCGATTAACTCACCCAGG
This sequence comes from Lysobacterales bacterium, assembly GCA_034520805.1. Taxonomy (GTDB): domain Bacteria; phylum Pseudomonadota; class Gammaproteobacteria; order Xanthomonadales; family Wenzhouxiangellaceae; genus Wenzhouxiangella. Next base: position 184,544 of record JAXHNG010000015.1, read on the forward strand.
GTCACCAGCATCCAATTCATGTCTGCCGGCAACACGCCGAGGGGAAAAGGAAAATTCTGGTTGGCAAACCAGCCGGGCGCTTCACCCAGGCCGGCGCCCAGCTTCTGCTGGCCGGCACTGAAAAACTCATAGGCCAGCAGCAGGCGAAGGCCGAGCGGAGCGAACCACAGGCCGGCGCCCTGGAGGCGATTACGAACCGCGAAAATAGTATTCATCATGCTTTCCGACTCCCTTTCGGTCTGTCATCGAGGATGAAGACATCCTAGGCGGCGGCCGGCTCGCGGTCATTACGCAATTGCACGTACGCCCAATCGGCCGACGGCAGGCTCAAGAGAGTAAGTTCATCGACCTTCGAGTGTGACGCGCTCGATCATCCAACGCTGCGCACCTACCCTGATGACACGGCCGAGAGCTTCGTGCACGACGGCAACGGCAATCGGACAGAAGCACTCGTGACCCTCGCCAGCGGCTGCACCCAGGTAAGCACCTACGACTATGTCCCCTTCGACCGCTCCGAAGTCGAGACCGACCGCTTCGGCCAGCAGGTCACCCACGGCTACGACGCCAAGAGCTTGCCCCGGACTTGATCCGGGGGCAACCGCATCCGGCGCACGGATGCCACCGGCACGACCATCTACGGCATCGACGCTCTCGATCGCGTCCGCAGCGTCACCGCCCCGGGCCGCGGGGCGGTGGTCTATACCTACAGCCCCGCCGGCCGGGTCGAGCGCATCTGGGTCGACGGCTGCTGGGAGCTTGAGTACGCCTATGACGCCAACGGCAACTGCATCGAGGCAATTAATTTGGTGATTTCGGTGGTGCAAGGGGAGCCTGGGTGGCCCCCCATTTTGTGCGTCAGAAGCAGAGCTTAGGCCACACGAGCCAACTTCTGTTTCGATGAGGCCTATGCTTATGATGCAAAGAATATATAGTAAAGTTGATGTACTCACCATATTGAGTAAAATAACTCAGCGTGATGAGTAAGCAAAGAAATACATTTCGGCGATCCCAGGCCGCGGAGCTTTCCAGGCGCCTGGCGGAGCCACGGCGTTGGATCCAGATCGTCACCGGAGCGCGGCAAGTGGGCAAGACCACGCTCGTTCAGCAGGTGACGGATGCCATCCACTTGCCGGTGCGATTTGCCAGTGCCGACGAACCCTCGCTGCGAGATCGCGACTGGCTTGTGTCGCAGTGGGAGGCGGCTCGGTTCGAGTTGGCGGAATCCGGTGGGATCCTGGTCGTCGACGAGGTTCAGAAGGTCGAGCAGTGGTCCGAGGTCGTCAAGAGGCTGTGGGATGAAGATAGCCGCAAGGAGCGGCCACTCAAGGTCGTATTGCTGGGCTCGGCGCCGCTATTGCTTCAACAGGGGCTCACCGAGAGTCTCGCTGGGCGTTTCGAGACGCTGCATCTTCCTCACTGGTCCTTTTCTGAAATGCGCGAGGCTTTCGATTTCTCCCTCGAAGACTACCTGTACTTTGGCGGGTATCCCGGTGCCGCGCCGCTGGTCGGTGAGCCGGAACGCTGGCGCCGTTACATTCTGGATGCGTTGGTCGAGACCACGATCGCCCGCGACGTCTTACTGCTCACCCGGGTGGACAAACCGGCCTTGCTGCGTCGTCTGTTCGAGCTGGGGTGTCGTTTTTCCGGGCAGGTACTGTCCTATACCAAGATGCTGGGGCAGCTTCACAACGCCGGAAACACCACGACACTGGCCCACTACCTGGAACTCCTTGAGGCCGCCGGCCTGCTGGCCGGCCTTCAGAAGTACGCCGGCAACGCCGTGCGCCAGCGCGCTTCCAGCCCGAAACTGCAGGTATTCAACACGGCGCTGATGACCGCCCTTTCCGGGATGAGCCCGGAGCAGGCCCGCGCCGACGGCGAGTTCTACGGTCGGCTGGTGGAGTCGGCCATCGGTGCCCACCTGGTCAATGAGGCCGCGCGTGGTGCCTGCGAACTCTACTATTGGCGCCAGGGTGACCGGGAAGTGGATTTCGTCGTGCGGGCGGCACAGCGACTGTATGCCATCGAGGTCAAGAGTACGGCTCGGCGCGATGGCCTGTCGGGAATGGCTGCCTTTCGAAAGATCTTCGACCCGGATCGAAGCCTTCTTGTTGGCGCTGACGGCATCGACCTGGCCGAGTTTCTCTCCCGTCCCCTGGAAGAGTGGATCGATTCCTGACCGTGATGGGGAGCGTGCTGCAACAGGAAAGCCCATGCAATGTCTTCCCCGGGTTTTCCTCGGCCCTAAACGCGGACTCTTTCCATCAGGGGCTCGAAACGGTAGATTGCGCTACGTCGACCGGAAGCCTCCCGGACCGTTTCGAGCAGCCCCTCCTCGAACAGTACCCGGGTGAAGCGGCGCGCCGTTGGTGCCGGAATGCCCGCTCTCTGCGCAAACACGCTATTGCGAAACACCGGCCAGGTGAACAGGTAGTCCAGTGCGGCCACGGAATACCTTGAACCGAGCAGGTCGGCGAAACGCAACTTCATTTCATCGTAAAGCTCTCGGATGCTGTTGGCCACTTCCAGGTTGCGAGTCGCTTGCCTCGCCACGGCTACCAGGAAGAAGCCACACCACCCCTCCCAGTCGGCGTCGGCCGAGACACTCTGCAGTCGGGCCAGATACTCGTCCTTGTTGTCCTCGAAGTAGCGGCTGATGTAGAAGTGCGGCGCAGCAATCTCGCCACCGCGCCACAGAATCAGGGTGATCAGCATCCTGCCGACCCGGCCGTTACCGTCCTCGAAAGGGTGCAGCGCCTCGAACTCCACGTGGGCCAGCGCGGCCCGCAGGAGCAGGGGAATCTCCTGGTCCTCGATCAGCCTGAACAGATTCTCCATGCCGGCGGAGAGCTGCTCGGGCGCGATTGGGACGAAGCTGACACTGCGTGTGCCACGGTCAATGACGTAATTCTGATTGCGCTTGTAACGTCCCGGCGACTTCCCCGCGCCGCGGCCGAGAGAAAGCAACTGCTGGTGTATGCCCTTGACCAGTGACTCGGAAAATGGCCGGCCCTCTTCGAGCTGTCGTTGTGCCGTGTTCAGCGCGCGGCGGTACAGCGCTGTCTCGATCACGTCGGAACGGTACTCCCCGGTTGCGCTCGCTTCGTCGTCGCCGAATTCGGCCTCGAGCTGCAGGATCTCGTCCATGGTGCTGACGGTGCCTTCCATGCGTGACGACACCACGGCTTCCTGCTGCCTCAGCGGCGCAAGGAAGATCTCGCTGTTGTGCATGCTCTGTAGCATCTGGTCGTAGCGCGCCAGAGCCGCCGTTGCCTCCAGAAGGGGGCGCATCAGGCGGTCATAGGCCAACTCGGTCGGCGGGAACTGGCCGACGTGGTAATGAACCGCCTTGCTGAGATCAAGAGCCATCAGAGCACCGATTCGAGGTACGAGCGATTTTGATGATCATTTTGCCACATTAATGATCAGGAAAGCAATTTGTTGATCATGTGTGAGCGGCAAGTCAGCTTGATTCTCAAATTCCGAGAAAAATGATCAACAATCGACTTTCCCGTTCATGCGTGAGCAGCAAAGTGCCTTGCCCATCAAAAACCAGCGCGCATACGTGTCAAATGGACCGATTTCTGGGGTATTCGTGCGCTTCAGAGCCATCTTCGGCGCTTTCATGTCCATCGTATCGACGGGCGACGGCCCCCAACCATCAAAGCTCCCCGGCAAATGCGCGCCCCTGCAGGGAGGCGAACAGGATGTCGAGTTCCTCAAGGTGGCGCGCGGACGGGACTTTGTCAGCGGCCAATTGCACCTTCATGCGCCGGCCAATTGCATCTTGCCCGTGCCTTTACTAGTCCGGGCTGTGCCATTGCGGGGCAAAGAAGGATCGACGTCCAACTTGAGTCCTCCATGTTCTGCGGGATAGCACATCGGCATCCGCGAGGTCGCCGATCAGATCTGGCTGGTAAGCTTTATGGAATAGACATCGGATTCTTCGACGAGAACAAAAATCGGGTTGAGCTCGCGCCCAACCCGTTTTCGTCAAAAG
>JAXHNG010000016.1:0-195372 GCA_034520805.1 Lysobacterales bacterium
GCGCCATCCTGGTTTCTTCCCGGGCGTCGGCGGCCATCTGCCGCAGGCGCCACAGCGCCAGGTCGTCGAACTGTTCGGCCTGCACCAGCGACACCGAGGCGCGCACGTTGGCCAGCAGCTCGCCTTCCACGCCGGATATTTCGGTTCTAACGGTTGCGGCCGATGCCAGACCCTGAACAAACAGTGCGAGTAATACGACCAGTCTCGGCGCCAGCGCCATGCGATCTCCCGAGTAAACCAACCAGTATGGTACCGCTCGGACAGCCAGCCGGCCGTGATGTTCAGGCCGTGCGCGCGAAGTCGCTCTGGCGCCGGTCGAGTTGACGGTAGCCGATGGCTTCGCTGAGGTGGTGCGCCTGGATGTGTTCGCTACCGTCGAGATCGGCAATCGTGCGCGCCATGCGCAGGATGCGATGGTGGGCACGGGCGGAAAGCCGCAGTTTGTCGCAGGCGGCTTCCAGCAAGGTGGACTGATGCGCGTCGAGCGCGCAGTGCTCGCGAATGCCCGCCACGTCGAGCCGCGCGTTGACGCAGCCGCGCCCGGCCTGCAACGCGCGCGCTTTCAGCACCCGCTCGCGCACGGTCTCGGACGACTCACCCTGGGGCAGGTCCTTGAGCGACTGGCGCGGCACCTCGACGTGCAGGTCGATGCGGTCGAGCAGCGGCCCCGAGATGCGGTCGCGGTAGCGGCGAATCTGGTCGGGCGTGCAGGCGCAGCGGCCGGATGGATCGCCCTCGTAGCCGCAGGGGCAGGGATTCATGGCCGCCACGAGCTGGAAGGCGGCGGGGAACTCCGCCTGCACGGCCGCGCGCGAGATCACCACCCGGCCCGACTCCAGCGGCTCGCGCAGCACCTCCAGCACGTTTCGGGAGAATTCCGGCAATTCATCAAGGAACAGAATTCCCCCATGCGCCAGGGAGATTTCTCCCGGCCGCGGTTTCGAACCGCCTCCTACCAGGGCCACGCCCGAAGCGGTGTGATGGGGTGATCGAAACTTCCGCTGCCGCCAGGTCGGTGGGTCGAGTTCCAGCCCAGCCACCGAGGCGATGGCGGCGGCTTCCAGCGCTTCGGTCTCGTCCATCGGCGGCAGGATGCCGGGCAGGCGCGAGGCCAGCAGGGTCTTGCCGGTGCCGGGCGGGCCCATGAGCAAGAGGTTGTGGCCGCCCGCGGCTGCGATCTCCAGCGCCCGCCTGGCGCGGTGTTGTCCGAGCACGTCGGCCATGTCGGGGCCGACCCGTTCTTCGTCGCCGCCCACCGGCTCGGCGCGCGGCAGGGCCTGCTGGCCGTTGAGCGCCTCGGCCACCTCGCACAGCGACTCGGCCAGGTAGATTTCGGCGTCGTGCACCAGGCCGGCCTCCTGGGCGTTGGCGCGCGGCAGTACCAGCTTGCGGCCCTGCTCGCGGGCGCGCAGGATCGCCGGCAGCGCGCCCTTGACCGGGCGCAGCCGCCCGGTCAGCGAGAGCTCGCCGAGAAATTCCCAGTCGCCGAGGTCATCGTCGGGCACCTGCCCGGATGCCGCGAGTACCCCCACGGCGATCGGCAGGTCGAAGCGCGCGCCTTCCTTGGGCAGGTCGGCCGGGGCCAGTGAAACGGTGGTGCGCCACGAAGGCAGGTCGAACTCGGAGTTCTTCATCGCCGCCTTTACGCGGTCCTTGCTTTCTCTGACAGCAGTTTCCGGCAGGCCGACGATGTTGAACAGCGGCAGCCCCGGCGAGAGATTGACCTCGCAGAGTACCTGCGGTGCCTCAATGCCGACGGCGGCGCGTGAAAGCACGGTTGCCAGTCCCATGACCTGTCCCGGTGGATAGCTGTCGACAGCTTGGGCTAATGGCAGTCGAAAGGGCGATGGCGGCTTGCCGCGACGTCTTGTAGGAAAATTGCCATGCCTCACCCGGCAGCGCCGGATCGGCGGGTTGGATCAGCGCGGCCGCCGGGATTCGCGCACGGCCTTGATGATGTCGTCGGTCGTCGCCCGGGTGTGGGTTCCGGGGATCTCAAGCGGCGAGCGATTGCGATCAGGCTTGATCACGGTCGACGGTCCGGGAAGCGCCTTGTTCAAACTCTGCAACCGGCACGGGCCTGCCGAACAGGAAGCCCTGCATCAGTTCGCAGCCCTGCTCGACCAGGAAGCTCATCTGGTCTTCGGTTTCGACACCCTCGGCTACGACCTGCATGCCCAGGACCTGGGCCATTTCAATGATCATGCGCACGATCGCAGCATTGTAGGGCGCCTTGTCCAGATCGCGGATGAAGCTGCGGTCGATCTTGAGTTCGTGCACGGGCAGGCGGCCCAGGTAGGCCAGGGAGGAGTATCCGGTCCCGAAATCGTCGATGGCGAAGCGCACACCGAGCGCCGCCAGAGCGCGTATCTTTTCGCCGGCGGCGTGGATGTCGTGGAGCAGCGTGCTTTCGGTGAACTCGATGATGAGCCTGTCCTTGCGGATGGGATGCTCGTCGAGAAGGCTGGCCAGGTGGAATTCGAAATCGTTGCGATAGAGCTGGCTGGAGGCGATGTTGACGCTCAGCGACCAGTCCCGCATCGACTCCGATGCCTGCCAGGCGCTCAGCTGGCGCACGGCTTCTGCGAGCGTCCATTTTTCGATCGGCGTGATCAGGCCGCTTTGTTCGGCGGTGGGTATGAATTCGACCGGCTGGATTACGCCGCGCTCGGGGTGGTGCCAGCGGATGAGCGCTTCGGCACCCACGGTTCGGCGCGCGCTGTCGACCTTGGGCTGGAAATAGAGTTCGAACTGGTTCTCCCGGATGGCCCGGCGCAGGTCGCTTTCGATCGTCTGCTCGTCTGCTACCGATTGCTGCATGCGCTCGTCGAAGAAGCTGAACGTCCGGTCCGGCAGGCTCTTGACCTGGTGCAGGGCGATGGCCGCCTGGTTGATGATTTCCAGGCTGTCGGTACTCCGCCCGTCGAACAGGGTGGCGCCGATCCGGCAGCGGTTGAAATAGTCCTGGTCATGAATGCGGTAGACGCGATCGAGTGCGGAAAAGACACGGTCGGCGATGCGGCTGACGGCGCTTCCCGCTTCCTGCCAGCTCCGGCCGACCTTTGGTGCGACCAGCGCGAACTCGTCAGCACCCTGCCGATAGGCGGCCTGTTCCTGCCGCGCGATCGTGCGAAGCTCCCGGCCGACATCGATGAGCAGCCGGTCGCCGGCACTCATGCCCAATGCATCGTTGATGCGTTTGAAACCGATCAGGTTGATCAGCAGCAGGCCGCCGTAATGGCCGGACTCTCGACATTGCTCGATCGCTTCGCCCAGGCTGCGTTCCAGCAGCTGGCGGTTGCCCAGGCCGGTCAGTGGATCGTAGAGCGACAGACGTTGCAGCCGTGTTTCGGCCTTCTTGAGTGCGCTGATGTCGATATAGTCGTAGATGAAATTCTGTATGCGCCCGTCTGTGCCCCGCACCGCGGTGACCAGCAGTAGCTGGGAGTGCGGTTCGCCGACCTTGTGCTGCAGGCTGACTTCGCCGCGCCAGCGGTCACGGCTTTCGATGGCCTCGGCGATGGCCGAGCTGACGCGCTCCCGATCGGCCGGCGCCAGCATGAAGTCGACCCGCTTGCCGATCACTTCCTCGCTTCGGAATCCGGTGGCCAGGGTGAAGTTCGAGTTGATCCGCAGAATGCGGTGGTGATCATCGGTGATGCAGATGCTCTCCTGGGACTCGAAAGCGGCCGCGGCAATGCGCAGCTCGTGATCGAGCCGCCTGGCCTCGGTAACGTCTCGGACAAAGACGATGAAGCGGTCCTGGGGAGAAACGACCTTTTCCAGGCGGCTGCCGACGGCCTCGAAGCAACGCACCTCGCCGTTGACTTCAAGCCGGTATTCGTATTCGCGCGAGCGGCCATTGCGGTGGACGTCTTCGATCAGCTCTTGCAAGACGGGCTCGATGTCCCCCGGCAGGAAGTCGTAGATGCGGCGCCCCAGGGCTTCATCGGGGTGGACGAGCAGTTCCGGGTATTCGGAATGAAACTGGTGAACAATACCGTCCCGATCGACTTCGAAGATGATGCTTGGCAGCGACTCGAGTGTGGCCTTCAGCCGGGCGCGCGCGCCGGCCAGTTCCCGGTAGGGTGTCTCGATGCCGCCGATGACCAGCGCGCGGAACAGGTAGAAGTAGGCCACGATCTTGTAGATGTGGCCGATGAATGCGTAGGTATCGCTGACCGTAGCGTAGAGAGTGAACAGGAACTCGCTCATGGCGATGATCAGGATGGCCGCCAAAAGGGCATCGACATCGATTTGCCGGAGCGTTCTACGTCGTAGCCACAAGGTGCCTGCACTCATGAGATGCAGTGCAATGATCAGATACTCCGTCCCGATCTTGAACGGGGTCAGGCCGGTTTCGGGGTCGAACAGGGTCGGGAAAGCCTCCGGCGCGCCGAAAATGACGGCATAGAAACCGCTCACCAGGCCCATCGTCGCGAGCAGCAGGGCCCATCTGAGCCAGGGCCCCTGGTGGGGCTGGTGCCAGGGCAGGAACATCGCGACGGCCAGCGCTGCCGCTGCCAGCAGGCGAGCCGCCAGCCAGAAGCGGATGGTGTCTTCCTCGCCGGCGGGCGTGATGAAGTCGGGCATGCCGGTGAACGACAGTACATGGCCGAGATCGAGCGCGGCCACGCCCAGGAAAGCGATTGAAATCACCAGCAGCGGCAAGGGGGTGCGTCGCTGGTAGCTGTTCCAGCCGACGGCGAAGACCACGAACGCCATCGCGATCGCGATGATTTCCAGCGCGCTGTGGATCACCACGTAGTGCGGCATCAGGTCGGGCAGTTCCAGCGGCAGCGCTACCAGAACGAGCATCAGGCCGCCGAGGGTAATCAGGACGCCCAGCGTGAATCGATTCAGGCGGCGATCAGGGTCACCCGGGACGTCCAAACGCTCCTCCTCCTAAAGCGCTAGCGCGCAAGAACCTGAAGCAATCCTACCGGGCGCGCCCGGGCCTGTACAGCGGGGGTGCGGGGCTTACTCACGGTGCCGGTTAGCGATTACACTGCCCGGTCTCGCTTTTTCGTTCCCGTCTGGCAAGCATGCTGCTTCTTTGGATCGTCACGCTCTTGTGGGCCTTCAGCTTCTCGTTGATCGGGGTTTATCTTTCCGGCCAGGTAGACGACTTCGTCTCCGTTTTCCTGCGGGTGGTGCTGGCGCTGGCGGTTTTCGCACCGCTGTTGTTGCGGGCGCGGCCGGGGGGGAAGGCGGTGGGCGCCCTGATGGCCATCGGGGCAGTTCAGATCGGCCTGATGTACCTGTTCCTTTTCCACGCCTACGGCTACCTGAGCGTGCCCGAGTTGTTGCTGTTCACGATCTTTACGCCCCTTTACGTGACGCTGATCGACGAGGTGCTGATCAGCCGACGGCACGTGCCGGGACGCTTCTGGCTCGGGGCCGGGCTCGCGGTCGGCGGGGCGGCGGTGATTCGCTTCGGCGCGGTCAGCCCGGATTTCCTCACGGGGTTTGCGCTGGTGCAGGCCGCCAATCTCTGTTTCGCCGCCGGGCAGGTCGCCTACAAGCGGATCGAGCTGGGCGGCACGGTTTCGCAGGTGCAAGCCTTCGGTTTCTTCTTCCTGGGTGCGGTCCTGGTGGCCGGTCTGGGCGTGCTGTTGTTCGCTGATCATTCGCGTTGGCCGGAGACGGCCCTGCAGTGGGGCGTGCTGATCTGGCTCGGCCTGGGTGCCTCGGGCTTGGGCTACCTGGGCTGGAACCTGGGCGCCAAGCGGGTCAATACCGGGCAGCTGGCGGCCATGAACAACATGCTGATTCCGGCCGGAATCCTGGTCAATTTCATTTTCTGGAACCGGGATGTGGATTGGCTGCGATTGCTGATCGGCGGGGTGGTCATCGGCCTGGCGGTGTGGGTGTGTGGTGGTACCGCGATTGGCGCAAGTCGTTACAATGCTTGTCATGGAAGTGTATCTAAACAATGAAATCCGGGAATTCTCCGACAACCTGACGATCAGTGGGGTGCTCGAGGAACTCGGTTACGAAAAGCAGGCCGTGCGTGTCGAGCGCAATGGCGAGCGGGTGCCCGCATCCCGGTTCGCCGAAGTGACCGTCAACGACGGAGATCGGGTCGAGATCAAGCCCGATTGACGGACGTGGGAGAGCCCCGCCTGCTGAAGACGTCCTTGCCGCGTCGGTCCGAAGCGGCCGGCCCCGGCGCGCGCCTCGGGCGATACTCACCCAAGCCCCGGGAGGAAACCCGCGTAGGTCGGCGTTACATCGCCGACGGACGACGTTGAAGGTTGGAACACACGTAGCTCATTCGTGTACAGATCTGCAACGTCGTCCGTCGCGGATGTAACCGCGACCTACGCGGGTTTCGATCGATGACGCTCGTACGATTGCGTCGAACCAACGAACCAACGAACCAACGAATGAACGAATGAACGAATGAACGAGGAAACGAGATTCCGCCGTATTCGCAGCTTCGTGCGCCGCCCCGGCCGCCTTACGCCGGGGCAGCGGCGTGCGCTCGACGAGTTGCTTCCACGCTTCGGTATCGAGCCCGACGTCACCGACCTGCGTTCGGCTTTCGATCGCGCCGCGCCGCTGGTGGTCGAAATCGGCTTCGGCAATGGCCAGGCCCTGGCCTGGATGGCGGCGAACGAACCGGAGAAGAATTTCGTCGGAATCGAGGTTCACGAGCCGGGCGTGGGGCGGCTGCTGAAAAGCGTCGAAGACGAGGGCCTGACCAACGTGCGCGTGGTCATGCGCGATGCCGTGGAGGTACTGGCCGAACAGGCGGCGCCGGGCAGCCTCGACGAGGTCCGCATCTATTTCCCGGACCCCTGGCCCAAGAAGCGCCATCACAAGCGACGCCTGATTCAGCCCGAGTTCCTCGAGCGCCTGGCCAAGCGCATGAAGCCCGGCGGTTTGCTGCACCTGGCCACCGACTGGGCGCCCTATGCCGAGTGGATGGTCGAGGCGATCGGTGAAGTGCCGGCGCTCGAATTCGAGGGTGAGCCGTTCGTGCCGAGGCCGCCCTGGCGGCCCCGAACCCATTTCGAGCAGCGTGGCGAAAAAAAGGGCCACGAGATCGCCGACATCGTTTGCCGGGTGGCCTGAGAGCAGGGCTCAGCAGCCAATCGGCTCGTTGTCGTGGGCGCGCTCGCATTCCGGGTCACGATCCTCGAAGGCCTGTCGAACCGACAGCCCTTCGAGAAGCCACATGCTCAGCCCGAAGGTCAGTGCAGTGGTGATCATGGCGGCAGTGGTTCCCAGCTCGGTCAGGCGGTGAAGCGCGATGGTGGAGCTGATCCAGGACGCCACAAAGGCCAGCCACTGATAACCCCGACCGATCAGCTGCACCGTTGGTTTCGAATAGCCCAGCCGGACCAGCTTCGAATGCCCGCTGCGGTACAGGGTGACGAGGCGCTCGATCCAGATGATGGTGAACAGCAGCAGCGGCATCGTGGGCGTTGCCACCCACTCGTGAACGATGAAGTAGGCCGGGATTTCGCCCAGACGGCCAAGCGTTTCCCATAGCGCGAGGCCCAAAGCGAAAAGCGCAAGCAAGACGCCGCAGCCGCTGACGCACCCGGCCAGCACCTTCAGCGCTGTATTCGCCCGTTTTGCGGTGAACTTGTCGGATTTCATGGATGAAGCGCCCCGAATGCCAAGCCTGCACTCAAGGGTAGCAAAGGCAAAACAGGCCCTGCAACGGGGTGGGGTCAGGATCGGCGATTGACCAGACGTTCTGCGAGCCACTTCAGACCGTCGGTGTCACCTTCCACGCGGCCGAGCGCTGCGGCGGCTTCGGTGGCCAGCTCATCGATCCGCGCGCGGGCGGCCTCGACGCCGAACAGGGCCGGCCAGCTCGCCTTCTGTCGGCTGGCGTCGCTGTCGCTGGACTTGCCGATGGCTTCGGTGTCGCCTTCGATCTCGAGCAGGTCGTCGCGAATCTGGAAGGCCAGTCCGATGATGTCGGCGAATTTCGACAGCGCCTGCCGCTGGTCCGCCGGGAGGCCGGGTTCAAGCGCCGTTGGCATCATGACCGCGGCGTGGATCAGCGCGCCGGTCTTGCGTCGGAACATGTCTTCGACGGCGGCGCGGTCGGGGCGCGCGCCTTCGAACTGCAGGTCCAGGGCCTGGCCGCCGGCCATGCCGACCACGCCGCATGCGCGCGCCAGATCCGAGCTCATCGTCCTGGACGCTTCGGCCTCGGAAAACTCGGCAAGCACTTCGAATGCCATGGCCTGCAGGGCATCGCCGGCGAGGATGGCCGTGGCTTCGTCGAAAGCAAGATGCACGGTTGCCCGGCCGCGGCGCAGGTCGTCGTCGTCCATCGCCGGCAAGTCATCGTGGACCAGGGAATAGCAGTGGATCAGTTCGACCGCCATGGCGGGCGTATCGAGCCGCTCTGCGCTTTGGCCGAGGGTCCTGCCGCTGGCGTAGACGAGCAATGGACGCAGCCGCTTGCCGCCGCCCATGGCCGCGTAGTGCATGGCTTCGGCCAGGCGGGACTCGCTCGCCGGGAGCGCCTCGATACGTTGTTCAAGGCAGCGCTCGACCCGGCGGGTCAGCGCATCGGCGTGCGCGGCAAAGCTCGTGGCGGTCATGGAGCGACGGCCGGGCAAGAAGAGCCCGGGCTTTCAGTCAAAAGGCCACATGCGACGCCAGAAGCCGGGCTCGTCATTTTTGAGTTCGACATCACCGTAGTTGTGCTCGATCACCCGGCGGGTGTCGGCGGCCAGTTCGTCCAGCTCGAGCCGGGCGTAGGCGCGCGCCATCAAGTCCAGCGCCTCGATGTTGGCCGGTGCCTGGGGGTAGGTTTCGATGACGTGCCGGGCGCGGTTGAGCGAGGCGATGTAGGCGCCGCGGCGGAAATAATATTCGCCGATGACGACATCCTGCTCAGCCATCACGTTGCGCAGGAAAACCATGCGCTGGCGTGCGTCGGCCACGTAGCGGCTTTCGGGAAAGCGCCGGATCAGTTCCTGGAACTCCATGAAGGCCTGGCGGGCGCTCGTCTGGTCGCGATCGACCACCTGGCCGGGGAAGATCCGGCGCAGAAAGCCCATGGACTGGTCATAGTTGACCAGGCCCTTGAGGTACCAGGCATAGTCCACGTTGGGGTGCGTGGGGTAGGTGCGAATGAAGCGCTCCAGGGTGGTGATCGCCTGCTCCGACGAGCCTGCCTTGTACTGCGCGAAAGCCATGTCGAGCTGGGCCTGCTCGGCGTGGCGGCCGAAGGGGTAGCGGGTGGTCAGCTGCTTGTAGCGATCGATCGCCTGCGGCCAGGCCTTGGCGCGCAGGGCGGCGTGGGCTCGTTCGTAGAGTTCTTCTGCCGGCACGTCGTCTTCGACTTTTTCGCGGCTGCAGCCGGCCAGGCTGAGCAAGGCGACGGCCAACAAAAGCAACGTGATGTTGCGAAACGGGCGGCGGGCTGAAGCGGGATTCTGCATAATGATCTCGTGTTTGAATCAAGGCGCGCTGCGGCCCGCCATTATGCCATTCTCGCGCGGACTGTGTCCGCCGGCCAACAGCCCATGATGACTCGAGTTCAGAAACACGATCGTATCGATTCGGCCCATGCCGGAAAGCGCCTTGACGCCGTGCTTGCCGAGCTGTGGCCGGAGTTCTCCCGTAGCCGGATCGCCGACTGGATCCGCGAAGGGCTGGTGCGCGTCGACGACGCGGCGGTCAAGCCGAAGCTCCGCCTGGCCGGCGGGGAGCGGGTCGTCCTCGACGCTGAGCTGGCGCCGCATTCCGAACTCGAAGCCCAGGCGATCGAGCTCGAGGTGCTGATCGACGATCCGGCGTTCCTGGTCGTCAACAAGCCGCCGGGCCTGGTTGTTCACCCGGGCTCGGGCAACCCCGACGGTACCCTGGTCAACGCGCTGCTGCACCTGGATCCCGATCTGGCCCCCTTGCCGCGCGCTGGCCTCGTGCACCGCCTGGACAAGGACACCAGCGGCTGCCTGCTGATCGCGCGCACGACGGCGAGCCACAAGTACCTGGTGGCGGCGATGAAGCGCCGCGAGATCAAACGCCGCTACCGCGCCCTGGTCTGGGGCGAGATGATCGCCGGCGGCACGGTCGACGAGCCGCTGGGTCGCCATCCCGTCGATCGCCGGCGCCAGGTCGTTCGTCGCGACGGCCGGCGCGCGGTGACCCACTACCGCATCGCGCGTCGGCTTAAGGGCTCGACCCTGCTCGATGTGGAGCTCGAGACCGGGCGGACCCACCAGATTCGCGTGCACATGGCGCATATCCGCCAGCCGATCATCGGTGATGCGGTCTACGGTCGACGCGGCGCGCCAGCGGGGCTGAGCGAAGCCCAGCGTAACGCCTGGCAGCGGTTTCCCCGCCAGGCGCTCCATGCCTGCGAACTGAGTTTCGCGCATCCGGAAACCGGCGAGGTTGTCAGGGCCGTCGCCGCGTTGCCCGAAGACATGCAGCAATTGATCGACCTGCTCGATGACCATGAAAACCATTGAGCCGCCCTGGCCGCTGGATGATCGGGTCGGGGCGTTCGCCACGACTCGCCACGGCGGTGTCAGCGAAGGCCCCTGGGCCTCGATGAATATCGGCATCAACAGCGGTGATGAGCCCCTTGCGGTGGCCGCCAACCGTGACCGGCTGGCAGCTCGTTTGCCGTCGGAACCGCGCTGGCTGGCGCAGGTGCACGGCACCCGCGTCATTCATCTGGGCGATTGGCACCCGGAAATCGAGGCCGACGCGGCCTGGACCGACCGTCCGGGCGAGGTGGTCGCGATCCAGGCGGCCGACTGCCTGCCCATCCTGCTCGCCGACCGCAGCGCGACCGTGGTGGCGGGTGTGCACGGCGGCTGGCGGTCGCTGGCCAGCGGCATTATTCCCGAGATGCTCTCGGCGCTGCCTGTCGACGGCGCCGACCTGCTTGCCTGGATCGGCCCGGGCATTTGCGGGCGTTGCTACCAGGTTGGCCAGGACGTTCGTGAAGGCTTTCTTGCTGTCGATCCGGATCTGGCTGATGCCTTTGTTGAAGACGGTGACCGCTGGCTTGCGGATCTCAAGTGGATTGCCGCTCGGCAACTGCACAAGGCCGGGGTGCAGGTGTTCGACTGCGGCCGTTGCACCTTCGAAGCGTCCGGGGATTTCTATTCGTTTCGTCGGGACGGCCGGACGGGTCGAATGGCGTCTGTGGTGTGGATCCGATAGTTTCCCGGGCCGGATAGGCCGCTGCAGCCTAATGGCACCGGGCGGAAAAGGGGGGGCTTTTCGGCCGATATGAGTTACAATGCTCTCCCGGATTCACTGCAGCACGGATGTCCGGGCATGACCTCTCTTATTTTCGTAACCGGCGGTGTCGTTTCATCGCTGGGTAAAGGCATTTCAGCCGCCTCGCTGGGCTCCATTCTGGAAGCCCGGGGCCTGCGCGTGACGCTGCTGAAACTCGACCCCTATATCAACATCGATCCGGGCACGATGAGCCCATTCCAGCACGGCGAGGTGTTCGTCACCGAAGACGGCGCCGAGACCGACCTGGACCTGGGTCATTACGAGCGCTTCGTGCGTACGCGCATGACCCAGCGCAACAATTTCACCACCGGCAAGATCTACGCCAACGTGATCGCCAAGGAGCGACGCGGCGACTACCTGGGCAAGACCGTCCAGGTCATCCCGCACATCACCGACGAGATCAAGGACTCGGTCAACCAGGCGGTGGAAGGCTACGATGTGGCCCTGATCGAGATCGGCGGCACGGTGGGCGACATCGAGTCGCTGCCCTTCCTGGAGGCCATCCGCCAGCTTGGCAGCGAGTATGGGCGGCAGGCGCTGTTCATGCACCTGACGCTGGTGCCGTACCTGAAGGCCGCCAACGAGATCAAGACCAAGCCGACCCAGCACTCGGTCAAGGAGCTGCGGTCGATCGGCATCCAGCCCGATATACTGCTGTGCCGCTCCGAGCGCATGATTTCCGACGAGGAGCGCAAGAAGATCGCTTTGTTCACCAACGTTTCCCACGAGGCCGTCATATCGGCGGTGGACGTCGACTCGATCTACAAGATCCCGCTGTTCTACCACCGCCAGGGCCTTGATCGCATCGTGCTCGACAGACTGGGCATCAAGGCTTCGCCGCCGGACCTGTCCGACTGGGAAGAAGTCGTCGAACGGCAGGCTCGTCCGAAACACGAGGTGACCGTGGCCCTGGTGGGCAAGTATGTCGAACATGCCGATGCCTACAAGTCGCTCAACGAGGCGCTGCTCGCCGGTGGCTTCGAGGAATGGGTGAAGGTGAAGATCAAGGGGGTCGAGTCCGAGGAGATCGAGTCCAGCGGTACCGGCGTCCTGGCCGATGCCGACGCGATTCTGGTGCCCGGCGGCTTTGGCGAGCGCGGCTTCGAAGGCAAGATCTCGGCGATCCGCTACGCACGCGAGAACGGCATTCCCTATCTCGGCATCTGCCTGGGGATGCAGGCCGCGGTCGTCGAGTACGCCCGCAACGTTTGCGGTCTCGAGGGCGCGAACTCGACCGAGATCGACGTCGATGCGAAAGACCCGATCATCGGCTTGATCACCGAGTGGCTCGACGAGAAGGGCCGACGCGAGCTGCGTGACGAGAACGCCGACCTGGGCGGCACGATGCGCCTGGGCGCGCAGCGCTGCAAGCTGGTTTCCGGCTCGCTATCGCGAAAGCTCTACGGCGCCGACGAGATCGTCGAGCGGCATCGCCATCGCTACGAGTTCAACAACGCCTACCGCGAACGCGTTGTCGAAAACGGCATGCAGCTGGTGGGGTTCTCGGTCGACGATATGCTGGTCGAAATGGTCGAGTTGCCCGATCATCCCTGGTTCGTCGCCTGTCAGTTCCACCCGGAATTCACCTCCACCCCGCGCGACGGCCATCCGCTGTTCGCCGGTTTCATCCGTGCCGCCCTGGCGCAGCACCAGAAGGCGAGCGGCAAGCCGCCGAGGGCGGTCGAGGCATGAAGCTCGCCGGCGCCGAAGTCGGCATCGACCAGCCGCTGTTCCTGTTGGCCGGGCCGGACTCGCTAGAGTCCGAAGCGATGTGCCTTGAAGTGGCCGGACACCTCAAGGAAGTGACCGATCGCCTGGGCATTCCCTACGTGTTCAAGGGTTCATTCGACAAGGCCAACCGCACGTCGGTCAAGAGCTACCGGGGGCCGGGGCTGGAAGCGGGCATGAAGATCCTGCAGGCGGTGCAGTCACAGATCGGCGTTGAGGTCGTCACCGATGTGCACGAGGACACGCCGATCGACGAAGTCGCCGAGGTGGCCGACGTGCTGCAGACACCGGCTTTCCTGTGCCGCCAGACCAATTTCATCCAGCGCGTCGCCCGCGCCGGCAGGCCCGTCAACATCAAGAAAGGCCAGTTCCTGTCGCCGTGGGAGATGAGCAAGGTCGTCGAGAAGGCGCGCGAGGCCGGCAACGATGACCTGATGGTCTGCGAACGCGGTTTCAGCTTCGGCTACAACAACCTGGTGGTCGACATGCGCTCGCTTGCGATCATGCGCGAGACCGGCTGCCCGGTGGTTTTCGACGCCACCCACTCGGTGCAGCTGCCGGGCGGGCAAGGCGAGTCCTCGGGCGGCGCGAGAGAGCATATCCCGACCCTCGCGCGTGCCGCCGTCGGTGCCGGCGTGGCGGGTATCTTCTGCGAGACGCACCCAAAGCCGGAAGAAGCCCTTTGCGACGGGCCCAATTCGATGCGCCTGTCGGATATGGAAGCCCTGCTCGAGCAACTGGTCGCCATCGACCGGGTGGTCAAGGGACTCGAGGGGTCAGGATTCAGGATTCAGGGGTCAGGGAGATGACGGCGTGTTGCCTTTTCCAACCCTGACCCCTGAATCCTGACCCCTGACTCCTTCCAGGCCATCTAGCGACACTACCCTCAAACCCAACTGGAACGCCATGAAGATCACGCACATTCAAGCACTCGAAATTCTCGACTCCCGCGGCAACCCCACGCTTGAGGCGGAGGTCACGATCGAGGGCGGTCATGTCGGCCGTGCTGCCGTGCCTTCCGGGGCGTCGACCGGGGCGCGCGAGGCCGTTGAGCTGCGTGACGGCGACGAGCGCTATGGCGGCAAGGGCGTGCGAAATGCCGTGGCCAGCGTCAACGGTGAGATCGCCGAGGCGGTCAAGGGCATGGACGTGACCGACCAGGCCGGCATCGACAAGCGGCTGATCGAGCTCGACGGCAGCGAGAACAAGTCGCGCCTGGGCGCCAATGCCCTGCTGGGCGTGTCGCTGGCGGTCGCGCACGCCGCGGCCGCTGCGCAGGGTCAGGCCTTGTGGGAGTCCCTGCTGGCCAACTCCGGCCAGCAGGCCAGCCTGCCGGTGCCGATGATGAACATTCTCAACGGCGGCGCGCACGCCGACAACCGGGTCGATATCCAGGAGTTCATGATCATGCCCGTCGGCCTGCCGGACTTTCCCAGCGCGCTGCAGGCCGGTACCGAAGTGTTTCATGCCCTCAAGGGCATCCTGCGCCAGCGCGGGCTCAATACGGCCGTCGGCGACGAGGGCGGCTTTGCGCCGGATCTCACCTCCAACGAGGCCGCGCTCGAGCTGCTGATGACGGCCATCGCCGAGGCCGGCTACCAGGCGGGCAAGGACATCTTCCTGGCCCTCGATGTGGCGTCGAGCGAGTTCTATCGCGACGGCCAGTACGTGCTCGACGCTGAAGGAAGGGCCTTCGACAGCGCCGAATTCGTCGACTACCTGGCCGATATGGCCGATCGCTATCCGATCATCTCGATCGAGGACGGCATGAGCGAGGACGACTGGGCCGGCTGGGCCCAGCTGACCCAGGGCATCGGCGGCAAGGTGCAGCTCGTCGGCGACGACCTGTTCGTGACCAATACATCGATCCTGCAGCGCGGTATCGACGAACACATCGGCAACGCCATCCTGATCAAGCCCAACCAGATCGGCACCCTGTCGGAAACCCTCGATGCCATCGCCATGGCGCGCAACGCCGGATTCGGCACCATCATCTCCCATCGTTCCGGCGAGACCGAGGACGTGACCATCGCCGACCTCGCGGTGGCCACCGGCGCAGGCCAGATCAAGACAGGCTCCCTGTGCCGCTCCGATCGGGTCGCCAAGTACAACCAGCTGCTGCGCATCAGCGCGCGTCTGGGCGATGCCGCGCGCTATGCGGGCCCCGGGGCCATTCGAGCCGATGTCACTTGACGCGTACGGTGTTCATTCGGGCTTGTCGATCTTTTCCAGAATGGCAGCGACCACGTCGTGCATTGTCAGGATGCCGGCCAGCTCGTTGTCCCGCGTGACCACCAGGCGCTTGATGTCGAAGCGCAGCATCAGGCTGACCGCGTGTCGGACTTCCAGCTGCCCGGGAATGGTCAGCGCCGGCTTGCTCGCCACGTCGTAGACGTTGATCAGGTCGACGTCGCCCTCCTCCTCGATGATGGTTCTAAGTAGCGTCGTGTAGGTCACGATGCCCCAGGCGTCGCCGGTACTGCGCTTTTTGACAACCAGCGACTTGATGTTGTGGCCCCGCATTCGCATCATCGCCTCGCGAAGCGTCGCGGTGGGCTCGATGGTAACCACTTCGGTCATCATCATCTCTTCGACCAGTCTGCGTGAATATTCCTTGCTCATCGTTTCAGCCCTATATGTCGTCTTCGATTTCGCGGGTGAATTGATCGACCTCCATACTGCCGATGCCGGCGAGGTGCTCGAGTGGCATGCAGAAAGCGATGCCGCGGTCATCGTTGTCCAGGTCGAGTTCGTGGTGCAGGCACTTGAGTACCTTGACCGACAGCTTGCGCTCGAGCACGAACATGAGAACCGACTGAGCGCCTTCGTAGGTCAGGCCGAAAAACGTTTTCTTCGAGTCCGCGGCCAGGCCGCGCGCATTGAAGATCGTGGCAGCGCCGGCACCGGCCTTGCGCGCGGTGTCGATGGCCTTGTCTTCCATGTCGTCGGCCAGCACGGCTACGAGTACGGAGAATTTCATGTTGGACTACCTCGCAGTTTTTCCAGGAGCTCTATCGATATCGCGTAGAGCATGACGGTAATGATGGGGAAGATCGAGGCAAACGCGATCAGTCCGAAGCCGTCGATCATGATATTGCGGCCTTCGATCTGCGTCGCCAGGCCAATGCCCAGGGCGGTGATCAGCGGCACGGTGACCTCGGAGGTCGTGACGCCGCCGAGATCGTAGGCCAGAGCAATGATGTATTTCGGCGCCAGGACGGTGAGTGCGATGACGATGGTGTAGCCACTGATGATGTAGTAGTGAATCGAGTCGCCGACGATGATGCGGTGGACACCGATGGTGATGCCGATCGCCACGCCGAGCGCGACGATCAGCCGGATGGCATTGCCGCGAAGTCGCCCGCCGGCGGCCCGCTCGGCCTGGTCGCCGATGGCAATCAGGGCGGGTTCCGCCATGGTCGTCGCGAAACCGATCGAAAAGGCGAACAGGTACAGCCACAGCAGGCGGTCGTGGGCGATCAGCTGCTCGGCCATTTGCTGGCCGATCGGGAACAGGCCCAGCTTGAGGCCGATGACAAAGGCATACAGGCCCACGATCACGAGCCCGAAACCGAAAACGACCGTAGGCAGCCGCGGAATGGACTTGCGGATGACGGCAAACTGGAAGAACAGGATGACGACGATGATCGGCAGTACGTCGCGGATCATGCCGAGCATTTCGCCGAGCATGCCGGGCCCGACCGACACTTCCGCATCGGCCTCCTGAAGTGCAATGACATCGCTCGCCGGCGGGGTGTCGATTCCGGCATCCGACGAGAAGACGATTGCGCCGTAGAGCTGCACGGTGATCATCGGCACCATCACGGCAAGCGCCACCAGGCCGAATCCGTCGATCAGTGGATTGCGGCCGCGAATCGAGGCAGCCAGGCCGAGCCCGAGGGCGGCGATCAGCGGAACGGTGACGATATTGGTGGTTACCCCGCCCGAGTCGTAGGCCAGGCCGACGATTTCCTCGGGCGCAAAGAAGGTGACCGTGACGACCAGCAAGTAGCCGCCGATCATCATCCAGTGGAGAGGCAGGCCGAAGATGATGCGGAACACGCCCAGGGCGGTTACTGCCCCGACCGAGGTGGCGACCAGCATGCGCAATATGAAAGGATCGATGCGGCCCTCGCTGAGCGTGTCGGCCTGCTCGGCAACGGCGATCAGAGCGGGCTCGGCAATGACCGCCGAGAATCCCAGGAAGAAACCGAAGGCAACCAGCCAGGGCACGGAGCCCTTCGCGGCGAATTCGTCCGACAGGCTCCGCCCGATCGGGAATACGCCCATTTCGAGGCCCTGCAGGAACAGCGCGACGCCGAACACGACGATGCCCAGGCCGACCATCATAGAGCCGCTGCCCTCGGGCATTTGCTGAAAGACCAGCAGCTGAAAGCCGACGACCACGGCGATAATCGGCAGCAGGTTGCGCGCGGCATGTGCCAGCGTCCGGGAGAACTGTCGCAGCAGCAGGCGAATAGTCGACGGGGGCGCCGGGTTCATTGCTGTGTCGGCTTCGGCCGGTGGCGGTGCGTCGAACCGTGCATACGATTGGGGTTCTGATCAGGCCGCTGTTGATTCTACCGGAGCGAGTGTTTCGAAAAGATTCTCCATGTGCATTGGACTCGAATCATCAGCCCGTCTTTCTGTCGCCATCTGATCTTGTAAATGCAAATGGTTATCAGTAAAATTATAAACCTGTTCTGCACATGAGTGATCCCGATCCATGCGTATTCTGTTTTTCGCCCTTTTTCTCTTTTCTCTGGCCGCCTGCAGTCCAGATAGCTCCGAAACCCCGGTCTCGGAGGCCGATTCTTCGAATGCGACTTCGAGTGACCAGCCCGAGTCCGAGGGTTCCGCCGCCGCCGAACCTGTCCGCCTGGTGGTCTATACCTCGCGCCAGCCGCACCTGATCGAGCCGTTGTTCGAACGCTACACCCAAGAAACCGGCATCGACATCGACTACATCAACGACAACGAGGCCGCCCTGATCGAGCGGCTCGACGCCGAGGGTGGCGAAACCGTGGCCGACCTGTTCATGACTGTCGATGCCGGGAACCTCTGGCACGCGTCCGAGCGCGGCTTGTTGCAGCCGATCGAGTCCGAGTCGCTGGACAACTCGGTGCCCGAGGCGCTGCGTGATGATCAGGGCCGCTGGTACGGCCTGTCTATGCGCGCGCGCACCATCGTCTACCATCCCGATCGCGTCGATCCCGACAACCTGTCTACCTACGAGGCCCTGGCCCGGGACCGGTGGGCGGGCCGGCTCTGCCTGCGTACCTCTCAGAAGGTCTACAACCAATCGCTGGTGGCGATGCTGATCGAGCATCACGGTGAAGAACGCACCGAGGAGATCGTGCGCGGCTGGGTCGAGAACCTGGCCACCGAGCCGTTTTCTTCCGACACCCGCCTGATTGAAGCGATCGAGGCCGGCCAGTGCGACGTCGGCATCGTCAACAGCTACTACCTGGGCCGCAAGCTGGCCGAGAATCCAGACTACCCGGTCGAACTGTTCTGGGCCAACCAGGGCACCACCGGGGTTCACGTGAACATCTCCGGCGCCGGCGTAACCCGGCACGCCCCGCGCCCGGAAGCCGCCCGGGACCTGCTCGAATGGCTGGCCTCGCCGGAAGCGCAGGCCGAGTTCGCGCAAAACAACCTGGAGTTTCCGGTCAACCCCGACGTCGCGCCTCGCGGCATCGTCAAGGACTGGGGCGAATTCCGTTCGGATGACACGCCGCTGCAGATCGCCGGCGAGCGCCAGGCCCAGGCCGTGCGCCTGATGGATCGTGCTGGCTACCGCTGAGTCGACTGCTTCCCGGCTTTGGCCGCGGGCCGATCGGCGGTGGCTGATCGGCCCGCTGCTGTTACTGGTCGGCATCCCGCTGCTGATGCTGCTGACCAGCTGGGCTCAGCCGCAGCCCGAGATCTGGCAGCACCTGTCGCAATACTTGCTGCCGAGACTGATCGGCCACACCGCGCTGATGCTGGTTGTCGTCGGAATCGGCGTGGCAGTGGTCGGCGTCGGACTGGCCTGGCTATCGGCCTGCTGCGAGTATCCTCTGCGCCGGATACTCGACCCCTTGCTCGTGTTGCCGCTGGCTTTCCCGACCTACGTCCTGGCCTTCATCTACCTGGGCATGCTCGACTACGCCGGGCCGGCGCAGACGGCCTGGCGTGAGTGGTTCGGCGCCACGCCGGTGCTTCTGGAGGCCATGAGCCGGCCGGCCGGCGTGCTCTTCATCCTGATCCTGGCCTTTTATCCCTACGTCTACCTGCTCGCGCGCGCGGCCTTCGCCGGCGGCGGGCTGGCCGCCTTCGAAGCCTCACGCAGCCTTGGGCAAGGGCCGGTTCGCACCTTCTTCCGCATCAGCCTGCCCATGGCCCGGCCCGCCGTCGTCGCCGGACTGGCGCTGGCGCTCATGGAGGCCCTGGCGGATTTCGGCGCCGTTTCCATCTACGGGTTCAACACGTTCACCACGGCGATCTACCGCACCTGGCTGGGCATGTTCAATCTCACGGCTGCCGTGCAGCTCGCCTCCATGCTGATGCTGTTCGTCCTGCTCCTGCTCGGCGCCGAGCGTTTCAGCCGCAGTACTCGTGTCGGCCAGGCCGAGCGACGTCCCACCGGCCACCGCATCCGCCTGACCGGCGCGCGCGGCTGGCTGGCGACCTCGCTTCAGCTTGCCGTTCTACTCGTCGGTGTCGTGCTACCGCTGATCCAACTGCTGGTCTGGGCCTGGCCGCAGTTGCCGGATCTTTTCGATACGCGTCTGGTCCGGGTGGTGGTCAATACCATGGTGCTGGGCCTGTCCGGGGCCATGGCGGTGGTACTCGGCGGCATCCTTCTGCTGGCGGCCACCCACCGCACCACGCGCAAGCAACAGCTGCTCGGGGAAGTGGCGGCACTGGGCTACGCCATTCCGGGCACGGTGCTGGCGGTGGCGATCATGCTGGCGTTCCTGCAGCTGGACCGGCTGGCCGGAACCACGCTGGCCGGCGGCATGGCCGCGCTGGTCATGGCCTACCTGATCCGATTCCTGCGGGTGGCCTGGGGCCCGCTCGACAGCGTCGCCGGCCGCATCCGGCCGCAGTATGTCGAAGTCGCGCGCAGCCTGGGCGTGCCGCGCTGGTATCGCCTCTCGCGCGTCAATCTGCCACTGCTCTGGCCGGGCCTGATCACGGCTTTCCTGCTGGCTCTCGTCGAGGTGGCCAAGGAGATGCCGGCCACCCTGATGCTGAGGCCCTTCGGCTGGGAAACCCTGGCGGTGAGGATCTACGAACTCACCGCCGAAGGACAGTGGGAGATGGCAGCTGTTCCGGCGCTGATGCTGGTGCTGCTCGGCGCCATTCCGGTTGCGGTTCTGATCCGGTCAGGCCGGGTTCGGGCGATATAATGATGCGTTTGACCCGACCAGGTACCGAAAAGCCATGAGTTCCAGAACCCCGCTTTATGCCGCTCACGTCGCCGCCGGCGGCAAGATGGTTGATTTTGCCGGCTGGGAGCTGCCGATCCACTACGGCTCTCAGATAGACGAGCACAAGGCCGTGCGCCTGGCCGCCGGCATGTTCGACGTCTCGCACATGACGGTCGTCGACATCCAGGGCGGCCAGGCGCTCGACTTCCTGCGCCGCCTGCTTGCCAACGATGTCGCCAAGCTCGGTGAAAAGGGTCAGGCGCTCTACGGCTGCATGCTCGACGACAAGGGCGGGGTGATCGACGACCTGATCACCTACTGGCTCGACGACGATTTCTACCGCACCGTGGTCAACGCGGCCACGCGCGAGAACGACCTGGCGTGGATGCGCCGTGTCGCGGGCGACTTCGAGGTCGAGATCGTCGAGCGCGACGACCTCGCGATGGTTGCCGTCCAGGGCCCCGAGGCGCGCGCGAAGGTCATCGATGTACTCGGTGCTCGCGAAGCCGAATCGCTCAAACCCTTCCGCTCGACCAGTCACGGCGACTACTTCATCGCCCGCACCGGCTACACCGGCGAGGACGGTTTTGAAGTACTGCTGCCGGCCGGCGAGGCCGAAGGATTCTGGAACGCCCTGCTCGAGGCGGGCGTGCAGCCCTGTGGCCTGGGCGCGCGCGACAGCCTGCGCCTGGAGGCCGGTCTCAATCTTTACGGTCAGGACATGGATACGACCACCACGCCGCTGGAGTCCAACCTGGGCTGGACGGTGGCGTTCGACCCGGAAGATCGCGACTTCATCGGCCGCGCCGCCCTGGAAGAACAGAAGAACGACGGCGTCCCGCGACAGCTGGTCGGGCTGGTGCTCGGCCGCGGCGGCATTCCCAGGACCGGTGCGGTCGTGAACACGCCCGCCGGCGAAGGGCAGGTCACCAGCGGCGTATTCGGGCCCAGCACCGAGTGCCCGGTCGCGCTGGCGCGCATCCCGGCCGGTCAGTTCGACGAAGTCGAAGTCGAACTTCGCGGGCGCAAGCTAACGGCCCGCGTGGTCAAGCCGCCGTTCGTGCGGCAGGGCAAGGTGAAAATCTGAGGTTGATCGAGGCCCGCGTAGGTCGGGGTTACATCCCCGACGGACAACGCGGCGGGTCGGTACACACATCGCTAAACGTGTTCTGATCCGATAGGTCGTCCGTCGGGGATGTAACCCCGACCTACGCGGGCCTCGATTGATCGGACGGAGTCACCCCACGGCCTCGAAACGATTCTCCGAGCGGTTCTTGCGCACGGTCTTGGGATCCCAGATGCGGCCGTTCATGGCGATCCACACGCCCGACGGGAGCGCCTGGACGGCGCCGACGGCGCAGCCGATGTTGAATACCGCGTCGGAGTCGATGAAGCGCGCGGGGTTGAGGGCGCCGGTCAGTACGATACTGCGATCGCCCACGTCGCCCAGTGCCGCGGCCGTCTCGACCATGGTGTCGGTGCCGTGGGTGATCAGGAAGTGCTTGTCGGTGCTGGTCATGACCGCCTGCCGGATGAGGTCGCGGTCTTCGTCGCTCATGTTGAGCGAGTCCTTGCGCAGCAGGGCGCGGATTTCCCAGTCGAACGCTACGTTCATGGCCTTGAGGATGCGCCCGATCTCCGGTTCTCCGATCTGGTAGTCGGACATGTCATCGTAGTAAATCTTGTCGATCGTGCCGCCGGTGGTGAGGATGTTGAGCTTGTTCAAGGCGATGTCCTGATGGTCCTGGCTGTGAGTGGCAGGCGCTCGGAATGCGCGGTCGTTCGGGTAGTATAGCGGCCATGAAAAGCGGCCCGAGACATGCCTGCCTACTGTTGCTGCTGTTGGCCAGCAGTTGGCCGGTTTATGCGCAATCAGTGCCCGAAGACGTATTGGCGCTGCACTGGCATCCTGCCACTTCGGAGGCTGCACGCAACCGTACGCTGGCGGCTGCCGTGTGGCTCGAGCGCGGTGCCGAGGTGGCCGGGTGGGGCCAGGCGGTCGATACGATTGCCCTGCGCCTGCAGCCCTCGATCGATCGTGTCGGGCCGGTGCGGGTGTCGCTGGTCGACGGTCTGATGCCCTGGCTGGTTCGCCAGCGCGAAGTCAACCTGGGACAGTCGGGCATTGGCTTTCCCGATCCCGAGCTGGCCGGCGTCGGTGACTTGCTACAGCGCGAACACGCAGCCGGCGAGCTGGCGCGCCTGCGCGTGGTCGCCGCTTATCGCGCAAACGATATATGGACTCGTGTGGCCGCCGCTATCGGCGACGAAGGCGCTTCTTCGCTAGAGGAGTTCTGGGCGCCGCTACTCGATCGGTTTAAAGATACCGGGGGTGCGGAAGCCGAGGCTGTGCTGGGCCACGCGCGTGAGCAGGGCGCGCGCATTCGCGACCTGTCCATCACCGAGGTGCCCATCGATCGCGCGCGCATTCGTGACGACATCCTGCGCGCCGAAGCGATCGACGCCTGGCAAACGGGCCGCCTTCTGGATGCGCTGTGGTTCACTTTCGAGGGCCTGGCACGACTGACGCAAATCGACGGTCGTGCCGGAGACATGGCGGCCGAATGGGCCGAATGGCTCGAGACCCGGGAATCCGAGCGGGGTGGAGAGCTTCGCCTGATCGATCTTGATCTGCCCGTGGTGCTGGCGCTGCTGGGAGATGCCGCCGACTACATGGCTTCTCCGGAGCGGGCAACGCAATCGGCCATCGCGGAGCTGGCCAACGTCTACGCGCGGCTGGCGCTATTCGCCCCCGACCTGGCGTTCTACCTCGATCAGCCCGTCCGCCAGTCCGTCCGGCGCGTGTTATCGGCCTGTAACCCCGACCCGCTCCTGGTCGGGCCACTGCCGAGAGAGGTGTTCGAGCGTTGCGCGCGCAGCCTCGAGCGGATGCTCGCCGGCGAGCTCGGCAGCGAGGAGCTGGTCGGTGGCGCCCAGGGTCCTTTCGCCCCCGAGTTCCTCCGGCGCGAGCTCGGCCTGGTCAGCTGGCAGCGCGCCGCCTACCTCGACGGCCATCTCAACTGGTTGCTCGAGTCCCAGTGCCAGCCACCGGCGTGGACCAACGTGCTCGAGTGGTCGCTGCTGAGCCATCACCTGGTGCGCTGGGTTTCGCAGCGGCCGGTGTTTTTCACGGGAAGCGCCTGGCGTGACACGGTCGAACGCCTGACGGTCCAGATGCGTGGACAGGCCCAGGCGCATGCGGAATGGATCGACTGCCTGACCGGCCGAGGCAGCCGTCGCCGCGATCCCGTGATTCGCTTGCTGAGTCTGCACCGAGAGGCTTTGGGCGAGGTCGATCGCATGCTTTCACAGCAGCGGGCGGCCTTCTACGAGGCCAGCACGCGGCCCGGTGCCGATATCGATCTGGACGGTCCCGCCGACCAGGTCACGGCCTACCGCCCCCAGGATCTCGTGATCGGTCCTTGTCCTTCGTCCAATACCTGCGGCGCACGTGTCGAGCTGCCGGTCAGCCGCGCGTTGCTGGGTCAGTTCCCGAACGCGTTTCTGCTGGCCGACCAGGTCGGCATGGGCGAACTGGGACTTTGTTACGACCAGGTGCGCTGGGTCGAGCGTTCCATGGAGCCGGCCCGTCGCCCTGCGAGCGGGGTTGCGAACTATCGCGGTCGCCTCAGCTTCGACCTGGTCGGGACCTTTCGGCGCGAAGACACGGATCAAACCGTTTTCCGCTATCGGCTGACCGACGCTGAGACACGCCATTATCTGTTTGCCGCCGAGGACGAAGCGCTGCTGGCCAGGGATTGCCCGATCGATCAGGTGGGCAAGGCGGTGGCGAGCCGCCTGCCCGACGACCAGCCCGGCCTGGTGCCCAACCGTTTGACCTATTTCACCAGCACGCCCACAACGCCGGAGGCCGAGATGCTGGCCAACTGGGACAGGGGTGCTGAATGGCGGGACTGGTTCGTGACCGGACGGCGCGTGGCAAGCATCGAGTCAGCCGATTCGGCCGATATGGAGCTGGCGGTTCAAGCTGAATTGGCCGAGATCGTCGGGCGGCGCGAGCGGCAGCTGGTGGCGCCGCTGATCAACCCGCCGCGCGCCGGTGATGAGGATCCGCTTGTAACCGCCATGGCCCGCGTTGCCGATTCGGCCGCCCTGCTGCGTCGAGTGCTCGAGCTGCACTATCCGCGCATCATTCGTCAGCACGCGCCGGTGCGCGCTCTGCTGACCGGCGAGCAGGGGCTGATCACACGCGATCGTGTTCGGCTGCTGCGCGATGGCGGCGTGGCCGCCAGCCGTATGCCGGCACTGGGCCTGGAGCGTGCCGAGCGCTTGCTGAACACCTGGCTGGAGCTGCCCGAGATGCTGCGTGAACAGGGTCAGCGGGCGCCGGAAGTCGATTACAGCCTGGAGCGCCTCTCCGCCCTGCAGCGACGGATGACACCGTGAGGCCTGTTCGTATCAGCGTTCCCGGCGCCCGAAACGAAGCGATGACATGGCGGTGAAGTAGACCCCGATGAGCAGTACCTGCGCAATGGCCGGGAGGCGGGCTGCTGGATTGACCCAGGCCTCAGACACGGCCAGGCAGAAATGAACCAGCAGGATGCAGCCGGTAACGACCAGCGCGTTCTTGCCGAGACGCCACACAAACGGCAGGGCCAGCAACAGCGGCAACCCCATGATGGTAATCGCCAGCCAGGGGGGCGTCAGTTCGGGCGGAGCAAGCCAGCCGAACCAAAGCGGCTGCAGCACGATCAGCCCCAACAGGGTCCAGCGGCACGCGCCCGGGCCCATCAAGACGTGCTCCCGACGCGCGCGGCGACCTCGCCCAGGCGACGACCCAGGGCCCGGCACAGGCGGCGCTCATCGTCGTCGAGCGCGCGATCGGAATCGCTGCCCGCCAGGTGGCTGGGGCCGTACGGTGTGCCGCCGCTCTTCGTTCGTCCGAGCTCCGGCAGGGTATAAGGCAGGCCGACGATCAGCATGCCGTGATGCAGAAGCGGCACCATCATGCTCAGAAGGGTGGCCTCCTGGCCGCCGTGCAGCGTGGCCGTGGAGGTAAACACGCCGGCGGGCTTGCCGACCAGCGTGCCCGAAAACCATTCGCTGCCGGTACCGTCGAGAAAGTACTTGACCGCGGCGGCCATGTTGCCGAATCTCGTCGGACTACCCAGGGCCAGCCCGTCGCATTCGACCAGGTCTTCGCGGCTGACGCGGGCGGGGCCGTCGTCTTCGCGCTCGCGCATCGGATCGCCAGCGGCGGAGACCGGCGGGACGCTTCGCAGTCGCGCCTGGCAGTCGTCGGCCGACTCCACGCCCCGGGCGACCTCGCGCGCCATCTCGAGCGTATTGCCGTGAACGGAGTGAAACAGCACGAGTATTTCAGTCACGGCAGGATCTCCTGGATGGATTCGGGTGGCCGGCCGATTCGCACCCGGTCCCCGTGGACGACGATCGGCCGCTGAAGGAGTTTCGGGCGCGTGCAAATGGCCTCGACAAGAACCTCGTCGCTGAGCGAATCGTCGGCCAGACCCAGCTTGCGGTACTCGGCTTCTCCGCTGCGCATGATCTCACGCACGGGGACACCCAGCCGTTCAATGATACGCTTGAGTTCGTCCGGCGACGGTGGCCGCTCGAGATATTTGACGATCTCGGGTTCGATACCGTGGTCGCGGATCAGCGCCAGAGTCTGACGACTTTTCGAACAACGTGGATTGTGATAAATCGTGGTGGGCATGCAGTCATCCGAATCTCGTGACGAAGCGAAGGGTAGCGTACCCGCTCAGGCGGGGGTGTCAACGCAGCCTCCTCCGACCTGGATGGACGCTATCGTCGATCCGGGCTGGCTGCGGGCGTTCGGCAGCCACCTGTGGCGTCATTTCCGCGAGGATCGCAGTCTGGAGGCGGCCGCGGCCCTGAGCTATACCAGCCTGCTGGCGGTGGTGCCGCTGATGGCGGTGATGCTTGGCGTGATCTCGGCCTTCCCCGTCTTCGACCAGTGGGCCAACGAACTGGAGAGCTATATCTTCTCCAATTTCGTGCCCGCCGCCGGCGATGCCGTCCAGGAGCATCTCAACCAGTTCGTCGAGCGAACGGCAGGCCTGACCAGCGCCGGTACGGTGTTTCTGATTCTTACCGCGCTGTTGCTGATGTCGACCATCGAGCGAAGCTTCAACCGGATCTGGCGCGTAGCCAAGCCGCGCGGCGTTACGGGCCGCTTGCTGACCTACTGGTCGGTCCTCACGCTCGGCCCCCTGCTGATGGGCGCCTCACTTGCGCTGACGTCCTACCTGGCGGCACTTCCTTTGCTGGCTCCAGAGGCGGTACGCGGCATCCTGCAGGCATTCTTTCTCAACCTCACGCCCTTCTTCGTGGCGCTGATCGGTTTCGCCCTGGTTTTCCTCGTCGTGCCCAACCGCCGGGTGCGCCTGCGCCATGCCCTTTTCGGCGCACTGGTCTCGGCGGTTTTGTTCGAGCTGGCCAAACGCGGGTTTCTACTCTACGTGACGCATTTCCCGACCTATGAAAAGCTCTATGGTGCGCTGGCCGCCGTACCGATCTTCCTGGTCTGGATCTATGTTTCCTGGGTGGTGGTGTTGCTCGGCGCGAGCGTCGCCGCGGCCCTGACCACCTTCAATTACCGCAAAAGCTCGTGGCGCTGGTCGCAGCGCCACGAGCTGGTGCTGGCGTTGCGCTTGCTGGGGCATTTCTGGCATGCCCAGCGACAGGGCCGGGCACTTTCCCAGGCCGCTTTGCTCTCGCGCGAGCCGGCCGCCAGTGACGCCCAGATCGGTCGGATCATGGAGTGGTTTCATCAGGCCGGATTCATCCACGCCGACGATGACGGTGACTGGCTGCTGTCGACCGATCTCGAGGACGTGACCCTGGCGGAACTCTATTGCGCCGGGCCGTTCATATTACCCATTGGCGAACTCGATTCCGTTCCCGTGGACAGCTACTGGGATCGGGCCATTATCGAGAGTCTCAAGCCGATTGACGAGGCCGGCCGGTCGGCCATGCACCAGCCCGTCAAGGCCTTGCTCAAGTTCCAGAGAGGAGTCGTTTCGTGAGGATGTTATTGCTCGTGTTGATGGTCGTGTCCGGCGCGGCAGCCGCGGAGATCGACTTCGAACTGAAGGCGCTCGACGGTGAGTCCCATCGCCTTTCCGACTATCGTGGCCAGTGGGTCGTCGTCAACTATTGGGCGACCTGGTGCAAGCCCTGCCGCAAGGAGATCCCCGACCTGTCCGACCTGCACGACAGCCGCGAGGACATCACCGTTCTGGGGCTGGCTTTCGAAGACACCGAGCCGGCCGACTTCGAGCAGTTTCTCGAGTCCTGGCCGGCCAGCTATCCGATTCTGGTCGTGGACGTCTATGATCCGCCGGCCGATCTGGGTTCTCCGCGCGTGCTGCCGACGACCTACCTGGTCGATGGCAGTGGCGTGTTGGTCGAGACCTGGCTTGGGCCGGTCACAAGCGAAATGATCACGGAGTGGATCGATGAGCGAGACTGATACGCGCAAGTGGCTGATCGCCGGCCGGGTACAAGGCGTATTCTTCCGCGAATCGACGCGCCGGCAGGCCGAACCCCTGGGGCTTTCCGGCCATGCCCTCAATCTGGCCGACGGGCGCGTGGAGGTCGTCGCTGCCGGCCCGGTTTCGGCACTCGACGAACTCGAGCGCTGGTTGCAGGCGGGGCCCGAGGCGGCGCGTGTCGATGCCGTCGAGCGCGCCGAGCCGCCAAGGGAAATTGCGGCCGGCTTCTCGACCGGCTGAGAACAGCCTCCAGATCCGACCCCGAAACGAAACCGGCCGGCGCAGTGGCCGGCCGGTATTTCAGATAACGACAGATCGATTTACTGATCGATCGTGTCGTAAGGCCGGCGCGGTCCGTTCGCTTCGCGAGCGATGCTGAAGCCGCGGCTGCGCGCTTCCAGAACGGCCATGCGGCCCTGGTCGATCAACTGGACTTCGCGCACCTCGAAAGGCGCCGACAGGCCGGAGGCCATCACGAGCGAAGCCGGCACGTCGAGGCGAAGCCGGCCTTCGCCGGGTTCGAGCACGGCGGCGGTCTGCGCCATCGCAAGCGGCTGGAGTCGTCCTTCGCCGTCCGTGCCCCAGACCTGCCCGCTGACCTGATAGCGACCGGCCGTGGCCACTTCGACGCCCAGATCGACTGTCAGGCCTGTCTCGCCGCGGCTGTTGATGTCATCGGTCAGGCGCGCGGTTGGTGCGGCGATACTGACCGCCACCTTGAGGTCGCGCCGGATCATGGCATCGCCCTGGCGACCCTGGAGGTAGGCGTGAACCTCGTAGAGACCCTCACCGGCATCCGGCAGGCTCTGCGGCGCATACCCCTTGAGCGAAAGGCCGTCGCCGGAGACTTCCAGCGGCCATGCATTGGCGGCATCCGGGCTGACCAGAACGGCCTGGACCGATTGCGCTGCAAATCGCTCGTCGCCGTCGGTCAGGCTGACGTCGAGCTTCAGCTCGCCACCGGCAAGGAAGTTATGGTGCTCGGCCGAGAGCTGGCCGACCCACGGGCTTTCAGGCTCGAAGACGTGCACCACCAGCGGCTGTTCGGCGGGTGCACCGGCCAGCTGCAGTCGGAGACTGCGCGGCTGCCCACGCCCGGGCAGCTGAAAGGCCAGGGTGTCGGACGGAACCGACATGCCCTGAGCCTGAAGGTCACTGCCGGAGATCAGTTCGACGCCGCCGGCCTCGCGCGTGGTCGGCAGCGACTGCCCGTCGACATCGACCTGGAGGTCCTGTGCGTCGAGCAGGGCGCCGCTGTCGGCGTGCAGGGCCGAAATGCGCACGATGGCGCCGGGCGAACTCAGCGGCAGCTTGAGACCATTCTCGAGGCCGCGCCCGGTCGTGTCGACCCAGTATTGGCGGCTTTCCATGGCCGGCCCTTGCGGCGCGGGGGCGCTGCGATCGACGGTCAGCGGCCAGGCGTAGCTGACCGGCTGTGCCTCGACGTGACGGCTCGGCGGTACGGCCGGGGCGGAGGCGGGCAGGCTTTCGATGCGAAGATCGTCGTTGCCCGGCGGCGCCCACTCGGCCGGGCCGGCGGCGGAGGCGGCTCCTGCAATAAGCGCAACGGCTGGCAGGAGGACGGAAATGCTCGTGTACCTGTTCATGTACTTGTTCATGTCGGCTCCTGAGTGATTCACAGATCGTTGCGAAGAATGGTGTCGAGACCGAAGCAGTCGCGACGGCTCTGGTGGTGCGAGAGCACGCGGCTGCTGTTGGTGCGCCAGGTGTCGTAGAACCACAGGCTGCCGGCACCGTTCTGGCTGCTGCACTCGAGGAAGCCGTCCGAGCAGTTGTCGAGCCAGTTCTGAGTGATTTCGAGTCCGACCTGGTACTGGTAGCCGCCGCAATAGGCGTTACCGCTCCAGACGGCCGATTTGACGTCACTGCCGACCACGTTCCAGAAGCCGACCGGCAGGGAAGGCCGACCGGCCGTTCCCAGCAGCCAGTTGGCGTTGTAGCTCTGCATCCAGCTTTGCTGCTGCATGCGAACGGCGTCGCTCTGGTAACCGAGGAGCCAGCCCAGCGAGGCCTCGAACACGTTGCCCTGCATGACCGCGTCGGCCAGCGGCGTACCCAGGCTCGAGGGGGCGACGGCGTTGACCCAGCGGATCGAGTCGATGATAGTCGGGTAGCGGCTGTCCCAGGTCGGATTCGACAGGATCCAGCGCATGACGTTGCCGCCGTTGGAGTGGGTAATCACGACCAGGTCGTCGATACCCTTGCTGGTAATGAAGCTGTGGAGTTGTCCGGCCAGGCATCCAGCTGCCCCCGACGTCCACATGTACTCTTCGAACTGGCAGTTGACGACGACGTAATTCGAACTGTTCGGCAGGCCCTGTCGGACCGAGTTGACCATGTCGCTGGTCCAGTAGTCGTTGAATGCGTCGCTCTGGTTGCCGGTTCCGTGTACGAAAGCCACGCCCGTGGCGCTCCATACGGAACCGAATGTAAGCAGCGCGACCAGGGCCACGATGGCTCGCATCATTCGGGTCATTGGGAATCTCCTCTCTTTGATTGTGGTTACAGTCCCAGCGAGAGACTATAGCCCAGCAGTGTGACCCGATTCAAATCGCTGCCCCGTCGATGCCGACCGCGGACCGTTCCCTTCAGAAAAGATTGGCCTGGCGCACGGGGCGGAAACTGCGGCGGTGGGCGGGGCAGGGGCCGTGCGATTCCAGGGCGGCCAGGTGTGCCGCCGTGGGATAGCCCTTGTGGCGGTCGAAGCCGTACTGGGGCCAGCGCTCGTGGAGTTCGAGCATCAGGCTGTCGCGGTGCACCTTCGCCAGGATACTCGCCGCGGAGATCGCGCGGTCGAGCCGGTCGCCGCCGACGACGGTCTGCACCGGCCAGGGCAGCCTGGGTGCGCGATTGCCGTCGATTCTGACCAGCACGGGGTCGAGCGACAGCGCATCGAGCGCCTCGTGCATGGCGCGGAACGTGGCCTGGAGAATGTTGAGCCGGTCGATGTCGGCGGGCTCGACGACCGCCAGGCCCCAGGCCGTGGCGCGCTCGCGGATGGACTCGGCCAGTGACTCTCGACGTCGGGCGGAGAGCTGCTTGGAATCGGCCAGGCCGCTGATCGGTCGACGCGCATCGAGCACCACGGCCGCGGCCACAACCGGTCCGGCCAGCGGGCCGCGTCCGGCCTCGTCGACGCCGGCGACCGGCCCACGGCAGACGTCAGCTGTGCTCACGCCCGATCAATTCCAGCAGGGCGCTTGCGGCGTTCTCGCTCGCACCGGCGGCCAGTTCCGTCCGGCAACGCTCCGACGCCAGCCGATAGGCATCCAGTCGATGCGCGTCGTCGATCCAGGCCAGTGCTTCACGGCCCAGTTGCTCGGGTCTTGCCTGCTCCTGAATGAACTCCGGGACCAGCGCGCGCCCCTGCAGGATGTTGGGCAGGGCAATGAATTGTGAGCGCACCAGCCGCAGGCTTCGCAGCAGCCAGTAGGTTGCCGGGGCCAGGCGGTAGAACACGACGAGGGGGCAGGCCAGCAGGAAGGCTTCCAGGGTTGCCGTTCCCGAGGCGCTGATGGCCGTGTCCGCCTCGGCCAGGCCTTGCCGGGTTCGGGCGCAGATGATCTTGACGCCGGCTTGTGCGAGACGCTCGCCAGCCAGCGTCTCGACCAGTTCGCGATGGGCCTCGCGCGCCAGCAGCATGGTCAGCGCCAGTTCCGGGCGCTGCTGCCTGAGCCAGGCGGCGGTATCGGCCAGCAGGCCGGCGTGCCGCTCGATTTCGCCGCGTCGACTGCCCGGCAGCAGGGCGATGCTGGCGGGGCGATTCGTCGAGCGCTGGATCCGTTGCGTCAGGATTTCGGGCGTCGACGCAATCTCGTCGGCGAGCGGATGACCGACAAAGCGGCTGGCCAGGCCATGCGCCCGAAAAAGCGCCGGCTCGAAGGGAAAAAGGGTGAGCAGGAGATCGCTCGAGCGCGCCACCTTGGCGGCGCGTCCGGGACGCCAGGCCCATACCGTTGGGGCAACGTACTGCGCCGTGCGCTGGCCGTGTCCCCGCAACTGTCGGGCCAGCCCCAGGTTGAAGTCGGGCGCGTCGATGCCGACGAAGACGTCGGGCTGCCAGGCCAGTATGCGCTCCCTCAGCTCGCGCCTGAGCCTGAACAGCCGCGGCAGGTGGCGCAAGACCTCGGTCAGGCCCATGACGTTGAGCACGTCGAGGTCGAACCAGGGCGTCACGCCCGCGGCCTGCATGTCCTCGCCGGCGACGCCGGCCAGTTCGATGTCGGGTTGGTGTGATTTCAGGCTAGCGGCCAGGCTGGCCCCGAGGGCGTCGCCGGAGGCTTCCCCGGCAACCAGAACGATACGCGGAGGACGGCCGCCCATGCCCGGGAAAATCAGCGCAGCAGGCCGCGCTGGCTGCCTTCGATCGAGGCGATCATCAGCTCGAGTTCCGGCTGCTCGGCGGCGCGCTCGCGTAGTTCGACGATCGCCTCGTCGCGCGGCATGCCCTTGCGGTAGATCAATCGATAGGCCTCGCGAATGTTGCGAATCTGACCGCTGTCGAACCCGCGTCGCTTGAGACCTTCGGCGTTGATGCCGCGCGGCCTCGGTGGCTGGCCCGAGACCATGACGTAGGCGGGCACGTCCTGATTGACGCCGCCGTACATCCCCAGGAAGGCGTGTGCCCCGATGTGACAGAACTGGTGAGCGCCGGAGTAGCCGGCAAAGATCACCCAGTCGCCGACGGTGACGTGGCCGGCCAGGGTCGCGCCGTTGGCGAAGATGGTATGCGAACCCACCTGGCAGTCGTGGGCGACGTGGCTGTAGGCCATCAGCCAGTTGTCGTCGCCGATGCGGGTTACCCCGATATCCTCGGAGGTGCCGCGGTTGATGGTCACGTATTCGCGGATGGTGTTGTCGCGCCCGATCTCGACGGCGGTGGCCTCGCCGGCGTACTTCTTGTCCTGCGGGGCTTCACCGATGGAAGCGAACTGGTAAATGCGGCAGTTATCGCCGACCGTCGTGTGGCCGTTGATGACCACGTGCGGACCGATCCAGCAGTTGTCGCCGAGCACGACCTCGGGTCCGATCAGGCTGTAGGCGCCGACCGAGACGTTGTTGCCGAGCTTCGCGCCCTCTTCGATGATGGCGGTGCGATGGATCATGGCGTGGGATCCGGGCGGGCGGCACACAGAAGTTCCGCGCTGGCGACCGGCTTGTCGTCGACCAGCACGGTGGCTTCGTACACGCCCATGTTGCGCATCAGGCGCTTCTGGGTAACGTCGAAGACCAGCTGGTCACCCGGCACGACCACGCGGTTGAAGCGGGCCTTGTCGATCTTGACCAGATAGTAGAGCCGGCTGTCGCCGCCGGTGGCTTCGCGCGCCAGGTGCGCGAGGCAGCCGGCGGCCTGAGCCATGGCCTCCAGCAGCAGAACGCCGGGCATAACCGGGTGGCCCGGAAAATGCCCCTGGAAGAACGGTTCGTTGATAGTCACGTTCTTGAGTG
The DNA here is from genome assembly GCA_034520805.1 of Lysobacterales bacterium. Taxonomy (GTDB): domain Bacteria; phylum Pseudomonadota; class Gammaproteobacteria; order Xanthomonadales; family Wenzhouxiangellaceae; genus Wenzhouxiangella. The sequence goes on from JAXHNG010000016.1 coordinate 33,350, forward strand.
CGCGGATGCGGGGCGGGTCCTCAAGCGAGTACGACAGCACTCGATCGACCAGCAGGAACGGGTAGCGGTGGGGCAGCAGTTCGAGAATCTTCTCGATATCGACCTGTGTCGTGTCGTTCATGGATCTCGTTTCTTGTTGGATCAGTATTGCTTGCGTTCCAGCCGGCGCAGACGACGAGCCCAGTCGTCAAGCTGCCCCAGCCGGACCAGGATGCGCTTCCAGCGGGCATGCGGGCGTGCCGGAATGCCCGAACCGTACTCGCCCGGTTCCGTGATGGAGTCGAGCACGGTGCTCATGGCGGTGACAATGACCTTGTCGCAGATACTGAGATGGCCGCCGATACCGCAGGCGCCGGCGATCATGCAGTAGCGCCCGATCGTCGTCGAACCGGCGACGCCGACGCAGCCGGCGATGGCCGTGTGCGCTCCGATGCGGACATTGTGGGCGATCTGGACCTGGTTATCCAGCCGAACGTCCTCGGCCAGTTCGGTGTCTTCGACCGAGCCGCGATCAATGGTGGTGTTCGCGCCGATCTCGCAATCATCGCCGACAACGACCGTGCCCATCTGGGGCACCTTGATCCATTGCCCGGCATCCATGGCCAGTCCGAAGCCGTCGGCGCCGATGACAACGCCTGGATGCACCAGAACGCGTTGTCCCAGGCGGCAGCGCGAGCCGATGTAGGCGCGGGCAACCAGGCGGGAATCGTCGCCGATGGTCACGTCGTCGTCGATCACGCAGCCCGGGCCGACGACCACGTTGCGGCCGATGCTGGCGCGTTTGCCAATACTCACGTGCGCCGCGATGCTCGCGCTCGGGTCGATGTGGACATCCGGCGCAACCGCAGCCGTCGGGTGAATGCCGGCTTCGGCGGCCGGGCGCGGGTTGAGGTAGTCGGCGACCTTCGCCCAGCTGGCGTAGGGGTTGGGGCTGATCAAGGCGTTGCCCGACCAGCGTTCGGCCAGGGCTTCGCCGATGATGACCGCGCCTGCACGGCAGTCCGCCAGGTCCCTGGTGTAGGCAGGATTGGCCAGGAAGCTGACGTCGTGTGGTTCCGCGGCTGCCAGCGTGGCGAGCGAACCGACACGGTGCTCGGGGTCGCCGCGAAGGGTCAGGCCGAAACGCTCGGCCAGCGCATTGAGCGTGGTTTCTTGCATGGGTGATTCCGGGTTTAGCGTTCGGCCGACTCGCCGCCGGCCTGCTCGCTGCGGAAGTCGGCTTCCAACCACTCGATGATGCGGTCGGTGATGTCGATCCGCTCCGAGGCGAAGGCCACCGGGGCGGTCAGGATCAGATCGTAGCCTTCCCTTTCGGCGACTTGGTTGATGGCGACGCCGATGGTCTCACGCAGCGCTTCCTTCTCGGCATTGGTGCGAAAGTGCAGTTCTTCAGCCAGGTCCTCGCGCCGTCTTTCGATGGAGCGCCGCAGGTTGCGAATCTCGCGCTCGATCTCGAAACGCTCATCTTCGGACAGGCCCTGCGACTCGGCCAGGTCGGCTTCCATTCGCTCGAGACGGGCCTCGTCGGCCAGCAGCGCTTCGTTTCGCGGGCTGAACTCGCGGTCCAGCGCTTCACGCGCGTTGACGACCTGCGGCGCGGCCTCGAACAGCCGCTTCATGTCCACATAGCCGATACGCTGATCCTGACCGACGGCGCTGATGCACACGAATGCCAGGCCGAGTGCGACAAGTCGCGCCCGGTGCATTCCTCTCTTGGCTGTCGCATGCTGCATCATGTCGCCTGTAGGTCAGAAGGTCTGGCCGAACGAGAACTGCAGGATCTGCGTTTGATCGCCTTCGCGCTCTTGGAGCGGCGCTGCGAGGTTGATGATAATCGGACCGACCGGCGCTTGCCAGGTCAGCGACAGGCCGGTGGACGCGCGCAGGAGGTCGGTGTCGAAGCTGTCGAAGTCGCGGTAGACGTTGCCGACGTCGACGAACCAGGCCAGGCGTGTGCCGCTGACATCCAGATAGGGTAGCGGGAAGGCCAGCTCCAAGCCCCCGATGACCTTGAAGTCGCCGCCGACCGAACGGCAGGCTATGTCCTTGGGGCCGAGCGAGTTGTCTTCGAAGCCACGAATATCGGACACGCCGCCGCCGTAGAAGTGTTCATAGAAGGGCAGCCCGGCGTCGAAGGTCACGACTTCGTCGAGCTGGCACTCGCGGAACCGGCCCTCGGAAAGTTGCGGATCTTCGACCGGCTCGATGCCGAGTTCCTCGTCGTATTTATCGTAGGAATCGCCGTAGGCAAGGTCGCCCTTGATGCTCAATGCCATGCCGCTGTCGCCGATCGGCCAGTATTTCCGGAAGCGGTAGTTCATTCGGTAGAACTCGCGCGTGCTGCCGGGCAGCGACACCTCCGCGCCCAGGCGGTGCAGCGAGCCGTCGGTCGGGTTGAGGTAGTGGTTGCGGCTGTCTCGTGACCAGGTGCCATCCATCCGGTAGGTCGTCACCCGGCGTTCGTCCGTGGAAAGCCGGCCGTCCATGTCCTGATCGAGCGTGATGCCAAGCGGACGGTCGGCGAGGAAGCAGGCGAAAAGTGGAGCATCGGGGTCATCCTCCGGCTGACACCGGCTGCCACCAATGTTGATGTCGATGCGCTGGGCGCCAAGGCCGAAACGCAGGTAGTCGACCTCTGAGAGCGGAAAGCCGAAGTTGACGCCGCCGGCGGCCTGGCTGGTCGAGAAGGTCGAGATATTGGCGTCCTGGCGCTGGAATTCCGTGTAGCGCGCGTAGAAGCCGCGCGAGACGCCGCTGTCGGTGTAATAGGGGTTGGTGTAGTTGACCGAGGCCTGGGTGTAGATGTTGCTATGGCTGACCGAGAAGCCGACGCGCCGGCCCGAGCCGAGGAAGTTGTCCTGCTGGACCGAGATCTGGGCGATCACGCCCTGAATCTGCGAATAGCCGAAGCCGATCTGGAAGCTGCCCGAGGGCTGTTCCTCGACACTGACGATGACGTCGACCTGGTCGTCGGTGCCCTCGACCGCCGGGGTTTCGATATTGACGTTGTCGAAATAGCCCAGGCGCTGGAGGCGCACCCTGGAGCGGTCGATCGCCGATTGGGAGAACCAGGCACCTTCAAACTGGCGCATCTCCCGGCGCAGCACTTCGTCCTTGGTCTGGGCGTTGCCGCGGAACTCGACCCGCCGGACGTAGACGCGCTTGCCCGGGTCGACGAAGAAATTGAGTTCGGTCTCGAGCGTATCGCGATCGATGCGCGGCACCGGGTTGACGTTGGCGAAGGCGTAGCCGATGTTCGACAGAACGGAGGTGATGTTGTCGACGCTTTGCTCGACTTGCTTGCGCGAGAAAGTATCACCGGGCTCGATCATGATCAGGCGCTTGAGCGTTTCCTCACCCAAGATCATTTCGCCGGTGAGCACCACGTCGCTGACGCTGTAGACGTCGCCTTCGCGGATATTGGCCGTGACGAAGATATCGCGCTTGTCCGGGCTGATCGAGACCTGGGTCGATTCGATCGAGAAATCGAGGTAGCCGCGATCCAGGTAGTAGGAGCGCAGCGTTTCGAGGTCGCCGGACAGCTTCTCGCGGGTGTACTTGTTGGCGCCTTGCCAGAAGTAGAGGCCGAGCTTGCTGTCGGATTCGAAGTCGTCGCGCAGTTCCTCCTCCGAAAAGGCCTCGTTGCCGACGATATTGATGTGCCGGATGCGGGCCTGGTCGCCTTCCTTGACCACGATGCTCAGGTTGACGCGGTTGCGTGACAGTTCGCCGACCTGGGTGTCGACTTCAACCCCGTAATAGCCGCGGCTGTAGTACTGGCGGATCATTTCCTGTCGCACCCGGTCGAGTTCGAGTTTGTTGTAGATCTCGCCCTCGGCGATCCCGATATTGGCCAGCGCGGGCATCAGGTCCTCGGTCTTGATCTGGCGGTTGCCGGCGATACTGACGGCGGAAATGGCCGGGCGCTCTTCGACCGTGACGACGAGCAGGTCGCCCTCGCGCGAGAGGCTTACGTCATCGAAGAAGCCGGTTTGCCACAGGTCGCGGATGGTGCTGCGCGCAAGCGACGGGGTCATTCGGTCGCCGACCTCTAGCGGGACGTAGCTGAAGACGTTGCCTTCGGACAGTCGCTGCAGTCCGTCGACACGAATGTCGCTGATGCGGAATGTCTCGGCCGATGCGAGGCCGGTGAAGGCGAGCAGCACCAGCAGGAGGCAGATTCGTTTCATGTCGGATGCGTTCCGGTTACTTGTTGCAGCATGAGCCCAGGGGCAAGCCGCAGTTTAGGAGAAAAGGCGTAATAGATCGTTAAATATCGCCAGGCTCATCAAGCCGACGACCATCAGGATGCCAAGGTACTGGCCCATGATCTGGGTATTTTCGGAAACAGGAGACCCCTTGATCAACTCTACAAGGTAATACATCAGGTGGCCGCCATCCAGTACCGGAATCGGCAGCAGGTTGATGATGGCCAGTGAGAGACTGATCAGGCCGAGGAAAAACAGGAAACGCGAGAAGCCCAGAAGTGCCGAGGAGTGGGCCATTTGCGCAATCGTGATCGGGCCAGACAGGTTCGAAAGACTGGCGTTTCCGGTGACCATGCGGCCGAGCATTCCGAAGGTGGCTGCTGTCAGGCGGCCGGTCTCGGCGAAGGCCTGGCCCACTGCTTCGGCCGGGCCGTGGCGCAGGATCGTGAAGGCTCGCTCGATGTCGGCACGGGTTGCCTCGTCCGGCGGCGGCGACTGGATGCCGATGACGGGCCGGCCGTCCTGTAACGCCGGCGTCAGGCTGAACTGCAGCTGCCGTCCGTTGCGCTCGATTCCGATGGAAAGCGCCCGGGCCTGCCCGCCCTCGTCCAGGCCGTGGGCCGGTATCAGGCGGGCGACATCTCGCCAGCCCTCGACCGGCTCGCCGGCGATGTCGAGGATGCGATCCCCCGGTTGCAGGCCCGAACGCGCTGCGGGCGTGTCGGCATTGACCGCGTCGATCACCGGCGGCAGGTCCGGCCGCCAGGGTTCCAGGCCGATGGCCTCGAGCGCGCGCGATTCGTCGAACTCCCGGTCCACCCGGTCCAGCGGTAATTCGAGCGTGCGACGGCTGCCGCCCGGGCGCTCGGCCACCACGTTGACCGCCTCACGGTCGAGGGCGCGCGGCAGCAGTTCCAGCAGAACGTGGGTCCAGGTTTCGGTCCTGGACTGGCCGACCTGCACGATCAGGTCCTCGCGCTCGAGCCCGGCCTCGGCGGCGATACCGGTGGCTTCCCCCACGACGGGCCGGGTTTCGGGAATGCCGACGACGAACATCAGCCAGAAAGCGGCCAGTGCGAAGATAATGTTGAAGACCGGGCCGGCCGCAACGATAGCAATGCGCTGGCTGAGGGGCTTGCGATTGAAAGCCTGGCCGAGCTCACTTTCGGGCACGGTGCCTTCGCGTTCGTCGAGCATGCGCACGAAGCCGCCCAGCGGAATGGCCGCGAGCCGGTATTCGGTGCCGTCCCGACCGGTGCGCGAGAACAGGGCCGGACCGAAACCGATCGAAAACTGCAGCACGCGAACGCCGCAGCGGCGAGCGACCCAGAAGTGGCCGAACTCGTGGAACGTTACCAGCAGGCCGAGGGCCACGGCCAGCCAGAGAATGGGTCCGAAGATGTCGAGCATGTCGGGTCGGTTATCCGTGCCGGTCTTCGACCGGTGCTGAGTGGGTATGGGCGGTCAAGCGCGCCATTGTAACGGCTGTGGCCTGATTCTGCCCTGAATGATCGAGTTTGAGTGGATCAGGTCAGTGGTATGCCGCCGGCGTGGAGCACGGCCAGGGCAAAGAAGGGCACGGCAGCGGCCATGCTGTCGAATCGATCCAGGATGCCGCCGTGGCCCGGCAGCAGGGCCGAGGTGTCCTTGAGCCGGCGCTGGCGCTTGAGCAGGCTGATGAACAGGTCACCGCCGATGGAGATCATGGCGATGCTGAAGGCGAGCGCTGCAAGCATGAACGGCGCAAACGGGTTGAGCGGGATGAGCGCGCCGGCAAGGGGGGTCAGGACGGCCGCGCTGAGCAGGCCGCCGAGGGCGCCCGAGCGTGTCTTGCCCGGGCTGATGGTCGGCGCGAGCTTGGCCCCGCCGAAATGCCGGCCGCTGAAGTAGGCGCCGATATCGGCAGAGGCAATGATGACCAGAAGCAGGAAAATCAGCCAGGGAGAGAGAGACTGCAGCAGGCACAGTCCCAGCCAGGCCGCCAGCAATACGCCGCCGAGGACGATCAGCTTGAGGGCGACGACCGGCGGCTTGTACGAATGGCCCAGCCCCGGCCGGGACAGCCAGGCCAGGTTGACAAGCCACAGCAGGCCGGCTGCGCTGAGCAGCCACGCCGGCTCCAGGGCCAGGTAGTGAATCAGGACGGCCACGGCGCCGAGGCCGATGCCGTAGAGCCAGCGCGGGAGCGGCTGATCGATGCCGGCCAGGCGGGCGGCTTCCCAGCCACCGAGCACCGGCAGGACCAGGCCGACCAGCAGGGCAAAGCCGTCCGTCGGCATCCAGAAGACGGCGGCCAGGCCCACGGTGGCCATGACCACCGCGGTCAGGATCCTGAGCTTAAGCACTCTGCACCCGGCTGAGGCCGCCGAATCGACGCTCGCGGCCGGCATAGTCGGCCAGCGCGGCGTGGAAATGCTCTTCGCCGAAATCGGGCCAGAGCACATCGGTGAAGTACAGTTCGGTGTAGGCGAGTTGCCAAAGCAGGAAATTCGACAGGCGCCGTTCGCCACCGGTCCGAATAAACAGGTCGGGTGCGGGAATTCGGGCCAGAGAAAGCCTCGACTCGATATCGGCCGTGTCGATGTCTTTCGGCTGGATGCGGCCGGCCGCGGCCTGCTCGGCCAGCGCTCTCGCCGCATGCGCGATATCGGCGTGGCCACCGTAGTTGACGGCGACGTTCAGCTGCAGTGATTCGTTACCCGCGGTCCGTTTTTCGGCCTGCTGCATGCCTTCACGGAGCGTACGACTGAACGCCGTGCGGTCACCGATGAAGCTGAGGCTGACGCCGTGTTCGTCGAGCTCACGCACCTCACGGTTGAGCGCGCGCATGAACAGATCGAGCAGCTTGCGGACTTCCGACCGGGGGCGGCTCCAGTTCTCGCTGGAAAAGGCGTAGACCGTCAGCGCCGGTATGCGGTGGGAGAGGGCAGCGCGAATCGTGCGCTTGAGCGCGTCTGAGCCGGCCTCGTGGCCGGCCGAGCGCGGTAGGCCCTGGCGCAAGGCCCAGCGCCCGTTGCCGTCCATGATGATGGCGACATGTTCTGGCAGAGATGGGAAAAGCGCCAAGAGGAACCTCAGATTGCCATCAGCTCCTGTTCCTTGGCCGCGACCAGCTCGTCGACCTGTCCGACATACTTGTCGGTGAGTTCCTGCACCTTCGTTTCGCCGCTGCGCACGTCGTCTTCGGTCAGCTCCTTTTCCTTGAGATATTCCTTGAGCTGGTGATTGGCGTCGCGACGGATGTTGCGGATGGCGACCTTGGCCTGCTCACCTTCGGCGTGGACCACCTTGGCGAGTTCGGCGCGGCGTTCTTCGTTGAGTGCCGGCAGCGGCACGCGAATGTTGGCGCCGGATGTGGCCGGGTTGAGCCCGAGATCGGACGTCATGATGGCCTTCTCGATCTTCTGCACCATCGACTTGTCGAAGGGCACGACGCTGAGGGTGCGGGCGTCCTCGCTGTTGATGTTGGCCGCCTGGTTGAGGGGAACCTCGGTGCCGTAGTAGTCGACCGTGACGTGTTCGAGCAGGCTGGGGTGAGCCCGGCCGGTTCGAATCTTGGCCAGTTCGGTCTTGAGCGCGCCGACGCTTTTGTGCATGCGTTCGTCGGCATCCTTCCTGATCTCATTGAGCATGTCTCACCTCTTGATTCAACGCAGCCGCGGACGCTGTCGCGGCCCGGGCGCCGATTGTGGTTGGCCGATTGTAATGGTCCGAGTGTAGTTTCTCATCGGGTCCGGCTTGCGAGCCGGATCAGCTCACCAGCGTGCCCACGTCCTCGCCGCGGATCACCCGGCCGAGCTCGCCGGCGCGATTGAGATCGACGATACGGATCGGCATGGACTGATCACGGCACAGGACAATGGCATTGGTATCCATGACCTGGAGCTTGCGCTCGATGACTTCATCATAGCTGATGCGGGCGTAGCGGGTCGCTTCGGAGTCGGTCACCGGGTCGGCCGAGTAGATGCCGTCGACCTTGGTGGCCTTGATCATGACATCCGCGCCGACTTCGATGGCGCGCAGGCTGGCGGCCGTGTCCGTGGTGAAGAACGGGTTGCCGGTCCCGGCCGCGAAGATCACGGCCCGGTTCTTTTCCAGGTGGCGGACGGCGCGCCGGCGGATATAGTCCTCGCACACATCCCGCACGGACACGGCCGACATCACGCGCGTGGTCACACCGGCCTTCTCGAGCGCGTCCTGCAGGGCCAGGGCGTTCATCACGGTCGCCAGCATACCCATGTGGTCGCCGGTGATGCGATCGATGCCGGAGGCCGCCAGGCCCTTGCCCCGGAAGATGTTGCCGCCGCCGATGACGATGCCGATCTGCACGCCCGCGCCGACCACGTCGGCTACCTCACGCGCGATGCGCGAGGAGACCTTGGGATCGATACCGTAATCGAGCTCGCCGAGCAGGGCTTCGCCGCTGAGTTTGAGCAGAACCCGTCGATAATGGGTGTTCTCTTCCATGTCCAGCTTCCCTCCCTTCCCGGTTGGTCCGATTACGGCTGTGTCGGCTTCAGCTGCCTTTCGCCTGCTCCATGACTTCGGCCGCGAAGTCGGCTTCGTCCTTTTCGATGCCTTCGCCCACTTCCAGGCGGACAAAGCTCTTGACCGAGGCATCTTTGCTCTTGAGCAGCTTGCCGACGGTCTGGTCGCTGTCCTTGACGAAGGGCTGGCCGGTCAGCGTGATCTCGGCCAGGCGCTTGTTGAGCCGGCCGGTGACCATCTTCTCGATGATTTCGGCGGGCTTGCCGCTGTCTTCGGCCTGGGAGACGAGAATCTGCTTTTCGCTTTCGAGGACGTCGGCGGGTACGTCCGCGGCATCGGCATAGGCCGGATTGAGCGCGGCAATGTGCATCGCCAGGTCCCGGGCCAGCGCCTGGTCGCCGCCTTCCAGGGCCACCAGCACGCCAATCCGACCGCCGTGGATGTAGCCGCCCAGGATGCCGCCGTCGGCGGACACGTGAGCCAGGCGACGGACCTGGATCTTCTCGCCCAGCTTGGCGACCAGCTGCTTCGCGGCCTCGGCCACGCTCTGGCCGCTTTCCAGGGTCGCCTCATTGAGTGCGTCGGCATCGTCGACCGTCAGCGCCAGGTCGGCGACTTCGTCGGCAAACCGGCGGAAGTTGTCGTCCTTGGCGACGAAATCGGTCTCGCAGTTGATCTCGACCAGCACGGCGCGATCATCGGACTCGGCCATGATGACCGCGCCCTCGGCGGCGACGCGACCGGACTTTTTGTCGGCCTTGGCCAGGCCGGTCTTGCGCAGGTGTTCGATGGCCGCGTCCAGGTCGCCGTCGGTCTCGACCAGCGCCTTCTTGCATTCCATCATGCCGGCGCCGGTGCGCTCGCGCAGTTCTTTGACTTGTGCTGCAGAAATACTCATCGCTTTTTCAAAGCTCCTTGCAATTCGTGTTCAATCAGGACTCGCCGTCCTTGTCGTCCGCCTTGGCCGCGGTCTTCTTGGCAGCCTTCTTCTTGGTCGCCTTTTTCTTGGCGGCTTTTTTCTTGGTCGCCTTCTTGGCGGCCGGCGCGGCTTCAGTTTCCTTCTCGGCTGATTCCTCGTCTGCCGGAGCTTCGGTCGCCGGAGCTTCCGCTGCCTGTGCTTCGGCTGCCGGTGCTTCGGCCGGGGCCTTTGCAGCAGCCGCTTCTTCAGGCTGTTCAGCCGGTGCCTTTTCGGTCTCGCTTTCCGCCTTTGATTCCGCTGCGGCCGCGGGTGCCTTTTCAGCGCTGTCGCCGGCTTCGGGCTTGGCGGCTGTCTTCTTCTTGGCCGTTTTCTTGGTCGCTTTTTTCTTGCCGGCGGGCTTGGCGGACTTCTTCACCGGGTTGCCGTCGGCGTCGAGCTCGACGAACTCGTCGGAGTTGCCCTCGCCCGGCTGCGGCACCGAGGCGCGGCCTTCGAGGATCGAGTCTGCGGCCAGCTGCGTGTAGAGGCGAATGGCGCGAATGGCGTCGTCATTGCCCGGGATCACGTAGTCGATATTGTCCGGGTTCAGGTTGGTGTCGACCACGGCGACGACGGGGATGCCCAGCTTGCGCGCCTCGGCGACGGCAATGTCTTCATGCCCGATGTCGATGACGAACATCGCGTCGGGCAGGCCGTTCATGTTCTTGATGCCGCCCAGGCTTCGTTCCAGACGGTCGCGCTCGCGCGTGAGGTCGAGCACTTCCTTTTTGACCAGCTTCTCGAACGTGCCGTCGGTGTCCATCGCCTCGAGCTCCTTGAGGCGATTGATGGAGCCGCGTACGGTGCGGAAGTTGGTCAGCATGCCGCCGAGCCAGCGGTGCGAAACGTAAGGCATGCCGCAGCGCTCGGCTTCTTCGGCGATTGCCGTGCTGGCGGCGCGCTTGGTGCCGACGAACATGATGTTGCCGCGGCGGGCGGCGAGAGAACTGAGGTAGTTGAGGGCGTCCTTGAGAAGCGGCAGGGTCTCTTCGAGATTGATGATGTGGATCTTGCCGCGAGCGCCGAAGATGAACGGTTCCATCTTCGGGTTCCAGTAACGGGTCTGGTGGCCGAAGTGTACGCCGGCTTCGAGCATCTGGCGCATGGTGACGTCAGGCATGTTAATACTCCAATTTTGGTGGACAAACCGCCCCGCCCGCAGTTTCCTCTGGGTCGTTCGGTACAGCGCGAATTGTCCGGGGTTTGAGCCTCCGCTGATCCCATGTGACGATCCGCGCCTCATAATGAAGCGGGACAACCCCGTCGCATGTGTCGACCAGCGTGTGTTTTAAGTTCTTCACCCGGTTAGCCGGGCAAATCCCGTCAATTATACGGGAGCCGCGCAGTTCGATGCAATCTCTAAATCCACTGAGCCGCTGGCCTGGCATTTCGTCGCGGTGCGGCAGTGTAGTATGCGATTCAGCGAAGCCGGCATAACGTCTGGCGCGGATCATGTGGGAGTGCGCAGATGGAAGAAACCGAGACGATAACGGCCCAGGCCCCGGCCTGGCTTCCCGGTCAACTCCAGACCACCTGGGATTTTCTGGCGGCCTATCCGCCGGTGCTGGCCCTTGCGGTGGCCCTGATCGGTATCGGGCTGGCCATTATCGGACGCGGTCTCGTCCTGTTCTGGGGGCGCAAGCTGGGTTCGCGCATTCGCGGCGATCTCCACCACCGCCTGCTGCGTATCGCCGCAAACGTGGCTGCCATGCTGGTTGCCTACCTGTCCGTCGTGCTGGCCGTCCAGCTGATCGGTCTGAGCGAGCGCGTCGAGCAGATCATCACTCGTATCCTGCTCAGTTTCCTGATCCTGAGGCTGATGATTTCAGCCATGCGCGCCGGGCACATCGGGCTTGAGATCGCCGCTCGTCTGCGCAAGCGCTTCTCTTTCGTGGAGGAGAGAACGCTGTCGTTGTTCGATCTGCTGCTCACCGTGATTGTGGTTGGCGCGGCCGCCTACGCGCTGCTGATGGTCTGGAATATCGACCCGACCGCCTGGCTGGCCTCGGCCGGGGTGATCGGCATTGCGGTGGCTTTCGCCGCCAAGGATACCCTTGCCAACCTGTTCGCCGGGTTCTTCATCATTGCCGACGCGCCCTACAAGATCGGGGACTACGTCGTGCTCGATACCGGCGAGCGGGGCGAGGTGACCAAGGTCGGCATCCGCTCTACCCGCATTCTCACCCGCGACGACGTCGAGATCACCGTACCCAATTCGACCATGGCCAACTCGCAGATCTACAACGAGTCCGGCGGCAAGTGGGAACGATTCCGCATCCGCATCAAGGTGGGCGTAGCCTACGGCAGCGATGTCGACCAAGTGGTCGAGCTACTCGAGCAGCTCGCCTCCGAGCACGAGACGGTCTGCAAGGACCCGACACCGCGCGTTCGCATGCGCGGCTTTGGCGATTCGAGCCTGGATTTCGAGCTGCTGTGCTGGGTTGCCCAGCCGGTGCAGCGCGGCCTGGTCGCCCACGAGCTCTACATGGCCATCTACAAGGCGCTCAACGAGGCAGGTATCGTGATCCCGTTTCCGCAGCGCGATGTGTGGATGCGCCAGACCGGCGAGAAACAGCCGCTCAGCTGAAAAGTGACGTGACTTCGTCGAGCGGCACCTCGCGTGCCTCGCCCCCGCGGCGGCGGTACTCGACAATACCTTTGTCGAGCCCACGATCGCCGATGACGAGTTGGTGCGGAATGCCGATCAGTTCGGCGTCGGCGAACATCACGCCGGGGCGCAGCGGGCGGTCGTCCATCAGCACTTCCAGGCCGGCGGCGGTCAGTTCCTCGTAGAACTTTTCGGCCTGCTCGCGGGCGCGGTGCGACTTGTGACCGTTGACCGGCAGGATGGCGACCTGGAAGGGCGCCATGGGTTCGGGCCAGATGATGCCGGCATCGTCATGGTTCTGCTCGATCGCGGCGGCGACTATGCGTGAGACACCGATGCCGTAGCAGCCCATGGTCGGATGCACGCCACGGCCGCTTTCGTCCATGACTACGGCGTTCATCGACTCGGAATACTTGCGCCCGAGCTGGAAGATGTGGCCGACCTCGATGCCGCGGATGATCTCGAGCGTGCCGTCGCCCTCCGGGCTGGGGTCGCCGGCGACGACGTTGCGCAGGTCGGCGACCTCGGGGAGTTCGACGTCGCGGCCCCAGTTGATGCTGAAATAGTGCTTGTCGTCGATGTTGGCGCCGGCGGCGAAATCGCTCATGACGGCGACCTGGCGGTCGACCACGCAGGGAATCGGCAGTTTCACCGGCCCGAGGCTACCGGGGCCGGCGCCGATCGCGGCGCGGATCTCGTCTTCGGTGGCCATGCGCAGCGGCGCGGCCACCCAGGGTTGTTTTTCGGCCTTGACGTCGTTGAGCTCGTGGTCGCCTCTGACCAGCAAGGCGACGAAGTCGGCCTCGCATTCCTCGCTGGCTTCGACCACCAGGGTCTTGACGGTCTTTTCGATGGGCAGGTCGAACTGGTCGACCAGCTCGGCAATGGTCTTGGCCTCCGGCGTGTCGACCAGGCGCATGTCCTCCGACGGCTCGGCGCGTTCGCCGACGGCGACCGCCTCGGCCAGTTCCACGTTGGCGGCATAGCGGCCGCCGGGCACGTGGGCGATGGCATCCTCGCCGGAGTCGGCCAGGACGTGGAACTCGTGACTGACCGCGCCGCCGATCGCGCCCGAGTCGGCATGGACGGGTTTGAATTTCAGCTCCAGACGCTCGAAGATCGCCGTGTAGGTGTCGAACATCACTTGGTAGTACTCGGCCAGGCTCTCATCGTTGATATGGAAGGAGTAGCCGTCCTTCATCAGGAACTCGCGCGCTCGCATCACGCCGAAGCGCGGCCTGATCTCGTCGCGGAATTTCGACTGGATCTGGTAGAAACAGATCGGCAGCTGCTTGTACGAGCGCAGTTCGGCGCGCGCGAATTCGGTAATCACCTCTTCGTGCGTCGGCCCGAAAGCAAATTCGCGCCCGGCACGGTCGGTAATCTTGAGCAGCAGCGGGCCGAAATCGTCCCAGCGGCCGGTCTCTTCCCACAGCTCGGCCGGCTGAATGGCGGGCATCAGCATCTCCAGCGCCCCGGCGGCGTCCATTTCCTCGCGCACCACCTGCTCGACCTTCCGGAGCACCTTCAGGCCCAGCGGCGTCCAGTCGTAGATGCCGGAAGTCAGCTTGCGGATCATGCCGGCACGCAGCATGAGCTGGTGGCTGACGATCTCGGCGTCGGCGGGTACTTCGCGCTGAGTGACGAGGTGGAACTGGGAGGTTTTCATGAAATCGGCCTGTCCGGCGGTGGTCGGGTAAACGCGAGATTCTAGCAGCCGCGCACCGGGATTGGCAGCGGGGAAGAGGGGCGGACAACGGTCGATCGAGGCCCGCGTAGGTCGGGGTTACATCCCCGACGGACGACCTCTCGGGTCAGAACATGCATAGCTGCGTGTGTACAGGGCTGAACGGTGGCCGGCCGCTCTATTAGGATCGGGCGGTTTACGGTTTACGGTTTACGGTTTCCGTTTTCCGTTTTCCGTTTTCCGTTTTCCGTTTTCCGTTTTCCGTTTTCCGGACCACGGACCACGGACCACGGACCACGGACTCCCCCCTAGCACCACTCTTCGATGAACGCCTGCGCTTCCTCGATCATGCGCGTACGTTCTTCGTCGCTGATCCGGCGCTGTTCGCCGTCGTCGCCACGGACGGTGACGTTCTGGTACTGGTTGAGGCTATCGATGTTGCTGCGGGCCTGCGCGCAGCGTTCAGCCACCACCTCTGGGTCCGGTTCTGACCGCGTCATTTCCGGTTGTTCGGGCGGGGTGGTTTCGGCGGCGCTGTCTTGCGCAGGTTGCGTTTCGCTATCGGCGGCGTCCGCCTCGACCGGCTCGCGCGTTTCGATGCCGACTTCCTCGTAGTCGACGCCCTCCGGCGGGCGGGCGGTGTAGTTGACGACCCCTTCCTCGTCCAGCCACTTGTAAATCGTCTGCTCCTCGGCGCTGGCTTCGGGCTGGAGTGTCAGGCCGACAACCACGATCGCGAGCAGGGTACTTGCGATGGTCCATTTCATGCGGTCAGTCCTCGAAGGGGCTCGTTGTTGAACTTTGCCGCAGTCTCGGTCACAACGCAAGCTTGGGGCGGGATGCTATTCTTGGCCCCTGACAAAGATCACGATTTTTTCGAGGCATGAAAGACGACGAGTCCTCCGAACAGACCCCGCCGCGCGGCGCTTTCCTGCTGCCCAACGCCCTGACCACCGGCGCCCTCATGGCCGGCTTTTTCGCCGTCGTCTCCGCCATCGGCGGCGAGCCGGTATCGGCATGCATAGCCATCCTCGTGGCCGGGCTGCTCGACGGGCTCGACGGCCGCGTGGCGCGCCTGACCGGCACCCAGTCGGAGTTCGGCGTCCAGTACGACTCGCTTTCCGACATGGTTTCGTTCGGCATTGCGCCGGCGATTCTGGTATTCACCTGGACGCTCGACGCTTTCGGCGAGCCGGGCACGGTGGCGGCCAAGGCCGGTTGGCTGGGTGCGTTCTTCTTTGCCGCCTGTGCCGCGCTCAGGCTGGCGCGATTCAATACGCAGGCCGGCGTGGCGGACAAGCGCTATTTCCAGGGCCTCGCCAGTCCGGCGGCGGCCGGCATGCTGGTCGCCATCGTGTGGTTTTCGGACGACCGGCAAATCGACCCCGACTTGCTATCGTGGCCGCTGCTGGTGGTCACGATACTGCTCGGTACCCTGATGGTTTCTCGCGTTCGTTATTACAGCTTCAAGGCCGGTCCGCGCGGCGACCGGGTGCCCTTCGCCTGGATTTTTCTGCTGCTGGTGCTGCTTGTGCTGCTCGCCATTGACCTGCCCGCCGTGCTCCTCACTGTGGGCATCCTCTACGTCTTGTCCGGGCCCATCGTGACCATTCGCGGCAAGAACCGCCAGCGCATTCGACGACGCCGCGAGAGCGACAAGCCATGATGTCCCCGGTCGCCTCCAGAGAACGCCTGGCCGCCCTGGGCATCGATGTCTGGGTGCGCCGGGATCGGCGCCCGCCCGAAACCCCGTCCACGACGGATTCGATCCAGCCCGCCGACAGCGAGAGCACGAATCCAGGTCGTGAGAGCTTTGCGCCGCGCGTGCGCATGGCCTCGGGCGACGGCGACTGGCTGCTGGTGCAGGATGCGCCCTGGGACGGCCGGCATGACGCTTTGCTCGGCGACATCCAGGCGGCCATCGGATCGGCCCGATGCCGCTTCGGTCAGTGGGCGCATTCCGATTCGGCCGGCGTGGCGCTCGACGAACTCGAGTCCCGCGGCGTGCGCCATGTGCTGGTGTTTGGTTCGGTTCCCTCCGGGGCGCCGAAGCATGGTGCTGTGCTCGCCGTAGGCGAACTGCCCGAGCTGGCTAAAACTGCCCAGGCCAAGCGCCAGTTGTGGCGCGAGCTGGCCGAGGCGCTGGCGCACTGATGGCCGCCGTACTGTCGCCGCAGGTGGCGGTTCGCGCCATGGTGCGCGGCGACCTGGATACCGTCAGCGAGATCGAAACGGCGTCCTACCCGTTTCCCTGGACCCGCGGCATCTTCCAGGACTGCCTGCGCGTGGGCTATTGCTGCCACGTGCTGGAAGTCGCCAACGAGGTGGCCGGATACGGCATCGTCTCCAGCGCCCTGGAAGAGGCCCACCTGCTCAATCTCTGCATCCGCAGCGACCGGCGCCGCAGCGGCCTGGCTGCGCTGTTGCTCGAGCACCTGATCCGCGAAGCGCAGGTCGCCGCCTCAACCCGCCTGTTTCTCGAAGTCCGCCCCAGCAACAAGGCCGCCGTAGGTCTGTACAAGCGGCACGGCTTTCGCGCCATCGGCCGCCGCCCCGGTTACTACCCGTCGCGGGAAGGGCGGGAAGACGCCATGGTGATGGTCCTGCACCTGAGCTGATTCGAGGTTCCAGATACACGTCCCGGAAAAGCTGCCGTCAGGATGGCGATTCGAAGCGGTCGTGAAGAATCGTCGGGCCGTCCGGGCAGATGGTGGCCGTCCATTCCGGCGCTGCCGTGCCGTTGTTGTTCAGGGGGAGCGTGAGTGTGCCGGTTTCTCCAGTCAGCAGCGCCGGATCGAATGCCGTCGGCTCGGCGGCAGCTCACGGTCAACTTCTGGGCAACTCGATCATGACCTTTGGCCCATGGCAACTTACCATCCTGGTGTTATAGTTCACCAACACACCAACCAGGCCCAGCGAGAGGCGAGTCGAATCATGAACAAGACGCTGGTATTGCTGCTGATCGGAAGCATCAGCCTGTTGACGGCCTGCGGGTCGGATGGTCCCTCCGGCGAGGAGGAGGAAAACGAGGAAAGGCCGACGGTGCCGGTCGAGGCGGTCGCCGCCCGGCAGGACGCCATCGAGGCCTTTTACTCGGCGACAGCCACGCTCGAAGCTGACGGCGAGGCGGCCGTGGTGCCGCGCGTGGGCGGACGGATCACGGCCCTCGAAGTGGAGGAGGGCGACCGGGTTGCCGCCGGCGACGTGCTGGCCCGCATCGACGACGAGCGGCTGAAGCTGGAGCTGGTCCGCGCGGAAGCGGATCTCAGGCGCCTGCGCCAGGATCTCGAGCGCCAGCGCGAGATGCACGCGCGCGACATGACCAGTACCGAGGCCTTCGAGCGCCTGCAGTACCAGTTCGATGCGCAGCAGGCCGCGGTTGAGCTGGCCCGGCTGGAGTTGTCCTACACGGCGATCGAAGCGCCCATCGACGGCGTAGTCTCCGAGCGCATGATCAAGGTCGGCAATATGGTCTCGACCACCGAACCGGTCTTTCGGGTCACGGCAATGGATCCGCTGATCGCGACCCTGCACGTGCCCGAGCGCGAACTGGCGCGACTGGCGCCGGGGCAGGCCGCGGTCATGCAGGCCGATGCCGCTCCCGGAGAGCGCTTCGTCGGCGTGATCGATCGCATCAGCCCGGTGGTCGACGCCGACTCGGGTACTTTCCGGGTCACGGTGGAGTTGAGCGATTCCTCCGGTCGCCTGCGGCCGGGCATGTTCGGCCGTTTCGACATCGTCTATGACCGGCGCGAGCAGGCCGTGCTGGTGCCGGTCGAGTCGGTGCTGATCGAGGACGGCGAGGCTTCGGTGTTCGTCGTGTCCGACGGCCAGGCGCAGCGCCGCAGCGTCGAGGTGGGCTATCGCAACAACGGCGACTACGAGATCGTGGCCGGTATCGAGCCGGGCGAGTCGGTGGTCGTGACCGGGCAGGCGAGCCTGAAGTCTGGCGCGCGCGTGCAGGTGCTCGGCACCGAAGTCGAGCCGCCGCAGGCGACCAGCGAGCAGGCCGTGGCCGAGAATGCCGAAGCGGTGGATACCTCGTCATGAACCTCATCCGCCTCGCCACGCGCCGGCGGGTGACGATCGCGATGTTCACCCTGGCCGTGCTGCTGTTCGGACTGGTCTCGTTGTCGAGGCTCGATATCAGCCTGCTGCCGGACCTGGCCTATCCCACGCTGACCATTCGCACCGAATTCGCCGGCGCCGCGCCGGGCGAGATCGAGAACCTCGTCACCCGGCCTATCGAGGAGGTCGTTGGCGTCGTCGGTGGTGTGCGACGCGTGCGCTCGATTTCGCGCACCGGCCAGTCGGACGTCACCCTGGAGTTCGCCTGGGGCAGCAACATGGATCGCGCGGCCATTGACGTGCGCGAGCGCATCGAACGCCTGACCCTGCCGCTACAGGCCGAGCGGCCGCTGCTGTTGCGCTTCGATCCCTCCACCGAGCCGGTGATGCGTTTCGCGCTGTCGCGCGACACCTCCGAGGCCGCCCGAGAAGCGGACGCCGCCAGCCGCATCCTGCCGTCCGACGCCGGCGACGAGTTCGCCACCCTGCGCATCCTGCGCCGGCACGCCGAAGAGCGGCTCAAGAAGGACATGGAGTCGATCGAGGGTGTGGCGGCGATTACCGTCTCCGGCGGCCTGGAGGACGAGATCCAGGTGCTGCTCGACCAGTATCGCCTGGCTCAGCTCGATCTCGGCCCGGCCGAGGTGGCCCAGCGCCTGCGCGCGGAAAACGTCAATCTCTCCGGCGGCCGGCTGGAAGAGGGCACGCGCCAGTTCCTGGTGCGCACCATCAACGAATTCGAATCAGTGGGCGAGATTGCCGGCCTGATCGTGGCGACCCGCGATGGCGAGCCGATCTACCTGCGCGACATCGCCGAAGTGCGCGAGGGCTGGCGCGAACGCGACGCCATCACCCGGGTGGACGGCCAGGAAATGGTCGAGCTGGCGCTGTATCGAGAGGGTGATGCCAACGTGGTATCCGTGGCGCGCTCGGTCGAGCGACGGATGGGCGCGATTCGCGCCGAGCTCCCGGCCGACCTGGCGCTCACGCGCGTCTACGACCAGTCGGTCTTCATCCGCAACGCCATCAACGAAGTGGTCCAGGCCGCCCTGTTCGGCGGGCTTCTGGCCATCGGCGTGCTCTACCTGTTCCTGAAGAGCGCTCGCGCCACGGTGGTGGTCGGCCTGGCCATTCCCGTGTCGGTCGTCGCCACCTTCGCGGCCATGTATGGCTCGGGGCTGACGCTCAACATCATGTCGCTGGGCGGCATCGCCCTGGCGATCGGGCTGCTTGTGGATAACGCCATCGTGGTACTGGAGAACATCGCCGCCAAGCGCGAGCAGGGTATGGCCCTGATTGCCGCGGCGCGCGAGGGCGCCGGCGAGGTGTCAGGGGCGGTCGTCGCCGCGACCCTGACCACCATTGCCGTGTTCCTGCCGCTAGCCTTTGTCGACGGCATCGCCGGGCAGCTGTTCCGCGACCAGGCGCTGACGGTGACCTTTGCGCTGCTGGTTTCCCTGGCCGTGGCGCTGACCCTGATCCCGATGCTGGCCTCGCTGGGCGAGAAGCCGCGCAATCGCGTCGGCGGTGATTTGCCGCTCGAGGCGTCCGGGGAAGAACGCCCCGGCGGCAGAGTGGCCCGCGCCAGGGCGCGCGGCCAAGCCGTACTGACCGGCATGGCGGTATGGCTCACCCGAATGGTCGGCGGCCTGGTGCGCGGCATCGGTCGACTTGCCGGCCTGGCGCTTCGGCCGTTCGTGGCGCTATTCAACGCCGGCTATGACAGGCTATCGGGCTGGTATCCCGGCGTGCTCGAAGCATCCCTGAACAGACGCGCTCGAACATTGCTCGTGGCGCTGGCGCTGTTCGCCCTGGCGCTGGCCCTGCTGCCCCGGCTCGGCATGGAACTGGTGCCGGCCCTGGATCAGGGCGAGTTCCGCGTCGAGATTGCGCTCAGCCCCGGTACGCCGCTGGAGCGGACCGGCGAGATGGTTGCCGGCCTGGCCGAGGTGGCGCGCCAGTGGCCGCAGGTCGAGCGCACCGATGCGCTGGTCGGCACGGGCGATCGCATGGATGCCAATCCCGAGGAAGCCGGCGAGCACAGGGCCACGCTCAATGTCGTACTCGCCCCCGGCGCCGACGGCGATCCCGTGCAGGCTGCGCTGCGGGCGTATCTCGAGGATCGCCCCGGTGTCGACTACACCATCGGGCAGCCCGAGTTGTTCACGCTGGCCACGCCGCTGGAAATCGAGATAGCCGGCTACGAGCTGGAGGAGCTGCGCGCGGTGGCCACCCGAATTGCCGCGGGTATGCGTGAATCGCCCCGTTTTGCCGACGTACGCTCCTCGGCCGAGCTGGGCTATCCCGAAATCCGCATTCGCTTCGATCACGAGCGGGCGGCCCGGTTAGGCCTCAGGGCCGACCAGATCGCCGACACCGTCGTGCGCCAGGTGCGTGGCGATGTGGCCACGCGCTACAGCTGGCGCGAGCGCGAAATCGACGTTCGCGTTCGCGTGCTCGACGAACAGCGCGCCTCGCCCGAGCGGATTGGCCAGCTCATCGTCAATCCCGACGCCGAGCGCCCCGTCACGCTCGACGCCGTGGCCGACATCCACATCGCCGTCGGCCCGGGCGAAATCCGCCGCGTCGGCCAGCAGCGCGTGGCGGTCGTCTCCGCCAGCACCCGCGTCGGCGATCTGGGCGCGGCGGCCCAGGAAGCGCGCGCGATCATCGCCGGCGTGCCCATGCCGCGCGGCGTGAGTGCACGCGTGGCCGGGCAGAGCGACGAAATGCAGCGGGCCTTCCGCTCGCTGGTGCTCGCGCTGGCCCTGGCGGTGTTCCTGGTCTACCTGGTCATGGCCTCGCAGTTCGAGTCCCTGCTGCATCCCTTCGTCATCCTGCTGTCGATTCCGCTGGCGCTTACCGGCGCGGTGTTCGCGCTGTGGCTGACCGGCACGACCCTGTCGGTGGTGGTGTTCATCGGCGTGATCATGCTTGCCGGCATCGTGGTCAATAACGCCATCGTGCTGGTCACGCGCATCAACCAGTTACGCGATCAAGGCATGGTGCGCGAGGTGGCGATTGTCGAGGCCGGCCGGGCGCGGCTTCGGCCCATCGTGATGACCACGCTGACCACGGCCCTGGGCCTGCTGCCGCTGGCGCTGGGCCTGGGTGAGGGAGCCGAGATGCGCGCGCCCATGGCGATCGCGGTTATCGGGGGGCTGCTACTGTCCGCCGCGCTGACCCTGGTCGTCATTCCCGTCGTCTACAGCCTGCTCGACCGGCGCCGGACCGAGGCCGACAGCCGGGCGCTGGCAAGCGAGCCTGCAACGTCATGAATCGTCTCCCGCGCCTGGCCATCCGGCGTCCGGTGACGACCTGCATGGTTTTCTTGAGCCTGGCGGTGTTCGGTTTGATCGCGACGAAGCTGCTGCCGCTGGAGTTCTTTCCCGACGTCGACTTCCCCGGGATGATGGTCGAGATCCCGTATCCGGGCAGTTCGCCCGAGGAGGTCGAGCAGCTCATCGCCCGGCCCGTCGAGGAAGCGCTGGCCACCATGGACGGGATCCAGCGCATGATCACCAACGTCGGCCAGGACAACGTGAACGTGATCGTGTTCTTCGATTGGGACGCCGACATGGACGCGCGCGGCGTGGAGGCCATGGACAAGATCGACGGCATTCGCCACCGCCTGCCGGATGATGTCGACCGTGTCTTCGTGCGGCGCTTTACCAGCGCCAACGAGCCCATCCTGGGCCTGCGTATCGGCTCCAACCGCGACCTGAGCGATGCCTGGGAACTCCTCGATCGCAATGTTCGCAGGCGGCTCGAGCGCGTCGAGGGCGTGGCCAGCGTGGAGATCGACGGCGTCGAGCCGCGCGAGGTGCGCATCCTGCTGTACGCCGACCGCGTGGCCGCGCATGGCATTGATCTCAACGCGCTGCGCGAGCGATTGCGCGGCGCCAACTTCTCGGTGTCGGCAGGCTACGTCGACGACGACGCTGCCGGTCGCCGCATTCGCGTGACGCCGCTGGGCACTTTTTCGGGCATTGAGGAGATCCGTCGCCTGCCGGTGAATGATCGGGGCCTGAGACTGGGCGATATCGCCGAGGTCAGCGTCGAGTCGCCGCCGCGCCGCTACGAGCGCCTGCTCGACGGGCAGTTCGCCGTGGGCGTCAATATCTACAACGAAAGCGGCAGCAATCTGGTCGAGGTCACCGACGCGGTGCTCGCCGAAATCGACGCAATCAACAAACTGCCCGAGATGGAAGGCATCAACCTGTTCGTGCTGTTCAGCCAGGCCGAGGGCGTGGTGCAATCGCTGAAGGACCTGGCGCTGGCCGGCCTGATCGGCGCGTTGATGTCGATGGTGGTGCTCTACGTTTTCCTGCGCCAGTGGGCCACCACCCTGATCGTGATGCTGTCGGTGCCGGCGGCCATCCTGATTACGCTCGGCGCCATGTACTTCCTGGGCCTGTCGCTCAACATCCTGACCATGATGGGCCTGATGCTGGCCATCGGCATGCTGGTCGACAACGCCGTGGTGGTGACCGAGAGCATTTACCGCTGCCGGCAGCGCTTTCCCGACCAGCCCGGCAAGGCCACGCTGGTGGGCGTGCGCGAAGTCGCCATGGCCGTCACGGCCGGCACGCTGACGACCGTCATCGTCTTCTTGCCCAACATCTTTGGCGCGCAGAACGAGATCACGTCCTTCCTGTCATTCGTCGCCTATGCCATCACGATCGCGCTGATCGCTTCACTGTTGATTGCCCAGACCATCATCCCGCTGCTTACGCTCAAGGTGCCCGCCCCGCCGCCGCCGAAGGCCGGCGGCTGGCTCAACCGCCTGACCAATGCCTATGCCGGTGTTCTCGACTTCAGCCTGCGGCATCGGTGGATCGCGGCGCTGGCGGTTATCGCGCTTCTGGCCAGCGCGGTCGTGCCGCTGGGGCAGGTCAAGACCAACATGTTCCAGCAGGCCGAAGGCGACCGGCTGCTTTTGCACTACAACGTCGAAGGCACCTATTCGCTCGAGCGGATACGCCGCGACGTCGATCGTATCGAGCAATACCTGACCGACAACAAGGAGCGATTCGGATTCGAGTCGTTGTATACCTTCTACACCGAAGATCGCGCGCAAACCACGCTAATCCTCGATCCGGACCGCGAGATTTCCAACGAGCGCATCCGCGAACTGGTGCGCGAGGATCTGCCGGCCATCGCCATCGGTCGACCGGGATTCGAGCCCCAGCGCGGCGGTGGTGGCGAGTCGCTGAGCCTGACTTTGCACGGCGAGTCGAGCGAGCGTCTCTACGCGTTGTCCGAGGAGGTCGCGCGTGTTCTCTCCAGCGTGGAAGGACTGGTCGACGTGCGCTCCGATGTCAGCTCGGGAGCCGAAGAAGTCCAGGTCCGCGTCGACCGGCAACTCGCCATTCGCCACGGCCTGTCGAGCGAGCAGGTAGCACAGGCAATCGCCGTGGCCATGCGCGGCGAGCGGCTGAACGAATTTCGCGGGCCCGAAGGCGAACTGACCATGCGCCTGGCCTTCCACGGCGGCGATCGCCAGAGCGCGGCGCAGCTGGCCAACCTGCCGCTGGTCAACGACCGCGGTGAGCGCATACGCCTGGCCACGGTAGCCGAGTTCGAAACGGTGAGCGGCCCGACCAATGTCTTCCGGCTCAACCGCCGCACCAGCCTGAACGTGAACATGAACCTCGAGGACCTTGCGATGGGCGAGGCCCGCGAGGCCATCAGCGCCATGATGGAGCAGGTTGCGCTGCCGCCCGGCTATGGCTGGAGCTTCGGTCAGGCTTTCGAGCGCGAGAACGAAGCCATGACCCAGATGGCCTTCAACATGCTGCTGGCGGTTGCCCTGATTTTCATCGTGATGGCGGCGCTGTTCGAGTCGACGCTCTTTCCGGCATCGATCATTACGTCCATCGTGTTCTCTTTCATCGGCGTGTTCTGGTTCTTCTTCATTACCGGCACCGAGATGTCGCTCATGGCGATGATCGGCATGCTGGTGCTGATGGGCATCGTGGTCAACAACGGCATCGTACTCATCGACCACGTCAACAACCTGCGCCGACGCGGCATGGCGCGCGACGAGGCGGTCATCCAGGCCGGGCGCGATCGCCTGCGACCGATCCTGATGACGGCGGCCACCACCATCCTGGCCATGATCCCGCTCGCTTTGGGCCAGACGCGCATCGGCGGCGACGGCCCGCCGTACTTCCCGATGGCGCGCGCCGTGATCGGCGGGCTGGCGTTCTCGACCGTGATCAGCCTGGTCGTGGTGCCCTTCGTGTACGTGCTGCTGGATCGGTTGCGGGCGTGGACTTCGACAGTACGGCACCGGGCCGCCGGCCAGCGGTCGGCCCGGCCCCGTGCCTGAGCGCTTCTTTCGAGTGCTTGCCGAGCAGGGCTGACTGGGGCCGCGTCGGCCGCGCTTTAACCGCTTTGACGCTCGATCATGTCCGGCTGGAGAATCTCGATCCAGTAGCCGTCCGGATCCTTGATGAAGGCAAGGCCTTTCATCTTTCCGTCGTCGGGTCGCTTCACGAACTCCACGTCCAGCTTTTCCATCCGCTCGGCCGCGGCGTAGATATCCGGCACCGAGATGGCGATATGGCCGAAGCCCTGGGGCTCGGCGTTGCCGTCGTGGTAGCTCAGTTCACGGTCGTCTTCCGTGCCCCAGTTGTGGGTCAGTTCCAGCACGCCCCTGCCCGAAAACGTAAAGGTGGTGCGCTTGTCGTCTTCGCCGGGCACGGCCGCGGCCTGCTCGTCGCCCAGGTAGCCGAGAAAGTAGAGCGTAAAGCGCATCTCCTCGAAATCGAGCCGGCGCAGGAGGCGCATACCCAGCACGCGGGTGTAGAAATCAAGGCTGCGTTCGGGATCCTTGATGCGCAGCATCGTGTGGTTGAACACGTAGTCGGCGGTTTCGCGGTCCGGCTGTTGGCATAGGCCGGGCGCGTTCTCGAAGTGTCGGGACATGGTCAATTCCAGCTGTTTATTGCAGTGCGGACAGCTTATCGATCTGTGAGGTCAGCTCGGCTACCTTACCCTTGTGTTCTTCCAGACGCTGGCGTTCCTTGTCGACGACCTCGGCTGGAGCGTTGTCGACGAAGCGTTCGTTGGCCAGCTTCTTTTCGGCCTGGGCCAGGCCTTTCTGCTCGCGTTCTAGCTGCTTGTTGAGCCGCGTCAGTTCCTCGCCGATGTCGACCAGGCCGGCCAGTGGAATCAGCAGGCGCAGGTTGCCGGCCAGGGCGACGGCTGAATCGGCGCTGTCGCGGTCGTCGGCGACGCGCTCGATCGATTCGATGCGCGCCAGGCGCTGGATGAGATTACCGAAGCGCTCGAGGCGTTGGTGGTCGTCGGGTTTACCCAGCTGGACCATCAGTGGCATGGGCTTGCCCGGGGCCAGGCCCAGTTCGGTGCGCGCCGAGCGGATGGCGGAGATGACCGTCTTGAGCCATTCGGCGTCGGCTTCCGCGCCTTCATCGATCTCGGCGGCCTCGGGCCAGCGCGTGGCCATGATGGTGTCGGCTTCCACGCCGGCGGGTACGCGCACGCGCTGCCAGATTTCCTCGGTGATGAAGGGCACGAAGGGGTGGAGCAGCTTGAGCGTGGCTTCCAGCACGGTGGCCAGGGTGTAGCGGGTGGCCCGTGCGGTGGCCGCGTCGGCGTCGTCGGCCAGCGCGGGCTTGGCCAGCTCCAGGTACCAGTCGCAGAACTCGTGCCAGACGAATTCGTAGAGCGCTTTTGCCGCCAGGTCGAAGCGGTAGTCGGCGAGCGCCTTGTCGACTTCGTTGATCGTGCGGCCCAGGGCCGAACGGATCCAGCGTGACAGGACGTCGTAATCGCCTTCGGATGGCACCGGCAGCTTGTCCTCGCCGGTGTTCATCAGCGTGAAGCGCGCGGCGTTCCAGAGTTTGTTGAGGAAGTTGCGGTAGCCTTCGCAGCGGCCCAGGTCGAACTTGATGTCGCGGCCGTGGCCGGCCAGGGCGGTGAAAGTAAAGCGCAGGGCGTCCGCGCCAAATGCGGGGATGCCGTCGGGGTATTCATCGCGCGTGGCCTTGGCAACGGCCTTGGCCTTTTGCGGCTGCATCATCGCCGCTGTGCGCTTTTCCACCAGCGCTTCGAGCTCGATGCCGTCGATCAGGTCGATCGGGTCGAGCACGTTGCCTTTCGACTTCGACATCTTCTGGCCGTCGCGGTCGCGGATCAGCCCGGTGATGTAGACCTGCTCGAAGGGCACCTGGCCGGTGAAGTGTTTCGTCATCATGATCATCCGCGCGACCCAGAAGAAGATGATGTCGAAGCCGGTGATCAGTACGGATGTCGGCAGGTAGTGGTCGAAGCCTTCCGAGGCCATGCGTTTGTCGTCGGGCCAGCCCAGGGTGGAGTGCGCCCAAAGTGCGGAGGAAAACCAGGTCTCGAGTACGTCTTCGTCCTGCGTGAGCTTTGCGCCGGCCGGCAGATCGCTGTTGGCGCGCGCCTCATCCTCGGTGCGGCCGACGTAGACCTTGCCCGCCTCGTCGTACCAGGCCGGAATTCGATGGCCCCACCAGAGCTGGCGCGAAATGCACCAGTCCTGCAGGTTTTCCATCCAGTGGCGGTAGGTATTGATCCAGTTGCCCGGCACGAACTCGACCTCGCCGGACTCGACCGCATCCAGGCCGATCTTCCCGAGCTCGTCCATCTTCACGAACCACTGATCGGTCAGGAAGGGCTCGATGATCTGGCCCGAGCGGTCGCCGCGCGGCACCATCAGCGTGTGGGGTTTTTCCTCTACAAGCAGATCCTGCGATCTCAGTTCCTCGACGATGCGTTTCCTGGCTTCGAAACGGTCCAGCCCGCGGTAGGCCTCGGGCGCGCTGTCGTTGATTTCGGCGGTGGGCGTGAAGATGTTGATGGGTTCGAAGCCCTGGCGATTGCCGACTTCCCAGTCGTTGAAGTCGTGCGCCGGCGTGATCTTGACGCAGCCCGAGCCGAATTCCGGGTCGACGTACTCGTCGGCCACGACGGGAATCCGGCGGCCGGTCAGCGGCAGTTCGACGGTCTTGCCGACGAGATCCGTATAGCGTTCGTCGTCGGGATGGACGGCCACGCAGACGTCGCCGAGCAGGGTCTCCGGGCGGGTCGTGGCGACGATCACATCGCCTTCGCCGTCGGTGCGCGGATAGCGGATCGACCACAGCTTGCCCTGTTCTTCGCTGTTGACCACTTCCAGGTCGGAGATGGCGGTCTGCAGCACCGGGTCCCAGTTGACCAGGCGCGGGCCGCGGTAGATCTTGCCTTCCTCAAATAGGCGAACGAAGGTCTCGTTGACCGCCTCGGACAGGTCCGGATTCATGGTGAAGCGCTCGCGCGACCAGTCGGCCGAGGCGCCGAGCCGACGCATCTGCGAGGTGATGGTCGAGCCCGAGTGTTCCTTCCAGTCCCAGACCTTTTCGGTGAACTCTTCGCGCGTGTAATCGTCGCGCTTGCCGCCTTCGGCCTCGATCTGTCGCGTAACCACCATCTCGGTGGCGATGCCGGCGTGATCGACCCCGACCTGCCACAGCGTGTCGCGACCTTTCAGCCGCTGATAGCGGATCAGCGCGTCCATCAGGGTGTGCTGGAAGGCGTGCCCCATGTGCAGCGTGCCGGTGACGTTCGGTGGCGGCAGCAGGATGGTGAACGGCTTGCCTTCGCCGGAAGGCTTGAAGCAGCCTTTGTCTTCCCAGTACGGATACCAGCGGGCTTCGATCTGATCGGGGTTGTAGGTCTTGTCCATCGTCATCTGCTTTGGGTCGATAGGGGTCAGGAGTCAGGGTTCAGGGGTCAGTATTCCGGGGTGCCGCCTGTTGTCCCTGACCCCTGAATCCTGACCCCTGACCCCTCATTTAAGTACGTGATGCTGTAATTCGGCGCCGCGCTCCTTCCAGGCCATCCAGCGTTCGCGCAGCTTCTGCTTGAGCGATTCATCCGGCGGCACGATCTCGAGCACGCGCTGGAAGCGGCCTTCCGGCAGCGGTGAAGCCGGGTCCAGGTTGATCAGGATGCCGGCCGTCTCCGGGGCCTGGTCCAACAGCCGGATCGGCGCCTTCGACTCGCCGCGCTCGTGCGGCAGGAAGCGGCCCTCGGGCTGCTCCCACAACTGCCGGTCAAGCGATTCGAGCTGGGCCGTGTTGCCAACCAGCACGATATCCCGGTTCGCCGGCCAGGCCTTCGAGACCAGCACGCCGGCGACGTAGAGCGGATCGGTAAACCGCCCGCCCATTTCGTAAAAATCCACTCTCATCATCGAAACTCGTCCGGCCTCACGCAGAGCCGCAGAGCCGCGGAGTTCGCAGAGAAGAAAAGATGAGAAAACAGAAAATGCATGAAAGCAGGCTGCCCCGAGCCACTGCCATAGATGGTCTTATTCATTTCATTATTTCTCTTTATCTCTGCGCTCTCAGCGTCTCTGCGGCTCTGCGTGAGGCCAAACGGCAAAAGAGTTTACCGAAGCCGCAACATGCAGGGACGCGTCAACGGTCAGTCGAGGGCGTCCCAGCCGCCGGCGCGCTCGACGAGCCAGTCGACGAGCATGCCCACCGGCCGGCCGGTGCCGGATTCGGGCTTGCCCCATTGCCAGGCGCTGCCTGCGATGTCGATATGGGCCCAGCGCTGGCCTTCGGCGAAGCGCGACAGCAAGCAGCCTGCGGTGATCGCGCCGGCCGGCATGCCGCCGACGTTTTTCATGTCGGCAAACGGCGAATCGATCTGTTCCTGGTAGTCGTCCCACAGCGGCAGCCGCCAGGTGCGGTCGACCGAGCGCTGGCCGGCCGAAAGCAGTTCCTCGGCCAGCTCGTCGTCCTGGGTCATGACGGCACTGGCGTGATGGCCCAGGGCAACCACGCAGGCACCGGTCAGGGTGGCCATGTCGACGGTGGTCTGCGGCTTGAGCTTCTGCCCGGTCCAGGTCAGGGCATCGGCCAGGATCATGCGGCCCTCGGCATCGGTGTTGTGCACCTCGATGGTCTTGCCGTTCATGGCGGTAATGACGTCGGCCGGCCGGTAGGATTTTCCGTCCACCATGTTCTCCACCGCGGGGACCACACCCTCGATGTTCATCGGCAGCTTCAGCCGCGCCACGGCTTCCATGGCGCCGAGGGTGGCGGCCGCACCGCCCATGTCGAACTTCATCTGTTCCATGCCGTCGCGCGGCTTGATCGAGATGCCGCCGGTGTCGAAGGTAACGCCCTTGCCGACCATGGCCAGTGGTGCGTCGTCCTTGTTGCCGCCGCGCCAGCTCAGACGAATCAGGTACGGACGGTTGGCGCTGCCGACGGCGACGGCCAGCAGGGCGTTCATGCCCAGCGCTTCCATGGCCTCTTCTTCGAGAATCTCGACTTCAAGGCCGTCGTGCTCGGCAGCCATGTTCTGGGCGGTCTCGGCCAGGTGGGCCGGTGTGCAGATGTTCGGCGGCAGGTCGGCCAGGTCGCGGGCGCGCTGCACGCCGGCAGCGATGGCCGAGGCCAGCGCCAGCTGCTGCTCGACGCCGTCGCCGGCCGGGAAGCTGACCGTATCGATCGCCGGCGCTGCGTCGTCTTTCGGTTTCTTGGTGGCGGTGTAGATGTAGTCGGCGTAGGCCAGGGCGATGCCTGCCTGGCGAACTTTCCAGTCGCTGCCGCGGTCTTTGACCTCGTGGTCGGTCAGCAGGCAGTGTGCACTGGTGGCGCGCGACTGTCTGAGTGATTTGCCGGCGGCCTTGACGGCCTTGTCAAATGTCACACCGTCGAGCTTTTCGCTCTTGCCGAGGCCGACCACGAGCAGACGATCCGCCGCAATGCCGGGAACGGCGTGCAACAGCAGGGTCTGGCCGACCTTGCCGGGCAGGTCGCCGCTGTCTCGCAGGCGCGAAATCAGGCCGTTGCTGGCGCTGTCGATATCGGCCAGGGCGCCGCTCAGGCCGTTATCGGCCCGTCCGGCGATGAGGCAATCGGTCTCGACCGCCGTAGCGGCGGCATCGGTGGTTGTAAACTGCATATCGCTTCGCTTCCCGTTTTTTTCTGCATGATAATGACAGCCTGTCATTGTAACCCTCGAAGGCGATCGCCTGAATGCTGATCCTCCAGCGCTACATCCTGAAACAGGGCCTGCTCGCCAGCTTGCTGAGCCTGCTCGTGTTTCTCGGCGTGGTCAGCGCCCTGTTTCTCGCCGAACTACTGGGGGAGGCGGCGCAGGGCGAGTTGCCCGGCGCCAGCGTGTTGCTGATGCTCGCTTTGCGGCTTCCAGAGGCGATCATGCTGGTCGGCCCCCTGGCGCTGCTGACGGGGCTTTTGATGACACTCGGGCGCCTGCAGGAAGAAAGCGAGCTGGTCGTGATGCGAAGCGGCGGCCTGGCCTACCGGCGGCTTTTGCGACCGATCATCGTCGTGGCCGCGCTCTGGGCGGGCGGTCTGTTGCTGGTTTCGGGATGGGTGTCGCCCATGGCTGTCGAGCGGTCGGCCACGCTGCTGGCCGACGCGGCCCGCAATGCGATGGTCGCGGGCCTGCGGCCGGGGCAGTTCGATCGCCTCAACCAGGGGCGGACCACCATCTACGTCGGCGGCATCGATCGCCGCAGTGACGAGTTGAGCGATATCTTCATTCAGCACATGGAAGCAGGCAGCACGCAGCTTCTGGCGGCAAGCAGGGGGCGCTTGTGGCTGCCGGGCGAGGATGAAGGCCGGTATCTGCTGCTGCGCGACGGATACCAGGTACAGCATGCCTCCAAGCGACTTGGCGGTGAAATTCGCGAAATGCGCTTCGCGCGCAACGAGTTGAGGCTGCCCGCGCCGAAGGATATGACCGTCGAAAGCGAGTCGGCTTATCGTCTCCCGGATCTTTGGCCGGCCGAGTCGCCGGCCGAGCGGCGAGAGTGGCACTGGCGCCTGGCCGCGCCGATGGCGGGAATACTGCTGGGCCTGCTTGCGCTGCCGTTGTCGAGCCACAAGCCCAGGCAGGGGCGGCACGCCAGCGTCGTGGCCGCGCTCGTGCTGTACCTGGTCTACAGCAATGCAGTTCATGGCGGGCTCATCCTGATGGAGCAGCACGATGCCATGCGTGGCCCCGGGCTCTGGCCGGTTCACGGCGCGCTAGCGCTGCTCGTGGTGCTGCTGTTCTGGCGTCACTGGAGGTCGTGGTGATTACCGGGATTCTGGGTCGCTACGTCAGCCGCACCGTGCTGGTCTGGGTCTTGATCGTCGCCATCTTGCTGGTCGGTCTGTACACGCTCATCGAGCTGGTGCGCGAAGCGCAGGATCTGACCCGCGACTACGGCCCTGTACAAATGCTGGCGTTCATCGCCCAGACGACCCCCAGCCGCCTCTACGATATTTTCCCTTTCGCTGCGCTGATCGGCACCATGCTCGGGGTCGGCGGGCTGGCCGGAACCAACGAACTCGTGGCCATGCGCGCGGCCGGCTACGATCGTGGCCGGGTCTTGGCCAGCGTGATGCTGTCGGTCGGGGCCTGCCTGTTGGTGCTGTTTCTGCTGGCAGAGTTCGTGATCCCGGGCCTGGAGGCGCGAGCCAGCGCCCAGCGCGACCAGCTCCGGAGTGGGCAGGTGCACCTGGGCAAGTACGGGGCGCTATGGCTCAGGGACGGCAGCATGATGATCCGCATCGGCTATTCGGCTTGGTCTGACGACAATCAGCCGGAGTTCGGTGATGTCCTGGTCTACCATCTCGACGAAGGCATGCAGCCTGATCGGGTTATGCACGCCGCTTCGGCGACACACACCGGAGACGCCTGGCAGTTTCGCCACGTAGCCGAGCGGGGCGTTTTCGATGACCCCCAGTCCCGCCGCGAAGCTTCGATGACGTTCGATTCCACGCTCAGCTATGACCTGTTTGCCTCGGCGGTAAGCAAACCGCGCATGCTTGCCATTGGCGATCTGCTGGGGATGATCGCTTTGCTCGATGCCAATGAACTCGATACCGGACGCTATCGCCAGGCGCTGTGGAACCGCGCCTTCTTCCCGCTCAACGTTCTGGCGATGATTCTGATCAGTCTGCCTTTCGCATTTCGTGGGGGGCGGCAGGGCGGCCGCGGCCTGAGCATCTTTGCCGGGCTCTCCCTGGGGTTGATGTTCTTCGTGGTCAGTCGACTGATTCGCGGCACGGCCATGCTCTGGCCCGGGCCATTGTGGCTGCTGATGATCCTGCCGGCGGCGTTTTTCGGCGCCCTGGGCCTGGTCTTGCTGAGGCGCCTGTAGAGCGCGTTGCTTCAAGCCCCTGCCGATCCGATCAGGAGCCGAGTTGCTTCGCCTTGGGTTCAACGACCAATTGCGTCGAACTGACCAGGTCATGCCAGGTTCGGCGCTTCGGCTCGAACAGGCTCCAGAGAAATCCGAGCCCGGCAGCGGCCGCCGAAACGGTCGCGCAAAAGAAGCGCAGGGCGGAGCGGGCCCAGCCGATCTTGCGGCCATCCGCAGTGACCAACCTGATACGCCAGGCCCGCATGCCGACCGTCTGTCCGCCCATTCGCCAGCACACGGCGAAGTATGCCCAGCAGGTAAGCACGAGGTAGATCTGGAACCAGAGCGTCCCGGGGCTGATCTCGGAGCCGTATGGAATGATCAGGGCTGCGGCGGCGAGCATGAGCACTGCGGCGACCAGGAGCGAGTCGTAAACCATTGATGCCAGACGGCGAAGCAGTCCGCACGCGGGAAGGTCTTCGGCGCTTGGTGCTGGGCTGGAAGGCGATTTCTCAGTCACGGGATTTGACGTCAGGCCTGGATGCGGGTAGCTTTCCGCATTCCGGCAATTCGGTGCGGGTTCGCGTTTAGTTATCGTCTTTCATTTCGACGGTGCGCGCGGTATTTTAGATGAATTGCCGGTCAAGGCCTAATGCCAAGACATTTGCAAAGTCACGAATTTCAAGCATAGCGGATACGACAATGCCACAACATTCAACCCCTGTTTCACGCCTGCTGGTGTTGGGTTCCGGGCTGCTGCTCGGCGCCTTCGCCGTTAATGCGCAGGTGCTCGACCGCAGCATCGATGCCGAGAACCAGATCACGCGTCAGGCTGCCCAGACCCAGGAACGCATCAATCAGCTCGACGAGGAGACGCAGCAGCTGGTTTCCGAGTATCGGCAGATACTTGCAGAAACCCAGAGTCTCCAGCGCTACAACGACCAGATGCAGGCGGTGGTCGACAATCAGGAAGAAGAGATTGTCTCGATCAACGACCAACTCGCTGGTCTGCAGCAGACCAACCGCGACGTCGTCCCGCTGATGATCGAGATGGCCGAAACGCTCGAGCAGCTGGTCAGGGCGGACGTGCCCTTCCGCCTGCAGGAGCGAGTCGAGCGCGCCGAGAACGTTGTCGACACGCTCGATCGGTCGGATATCACGAACTCGGAAAAATTCCGCCTCATCATCGAGGCCTACCAAGCCGAACTGGAATACGGCCGGACAATGGAGTCCTACCGTGGTGCGCTGCCCGACGGCCAGCAGGTCGAGTTCCTGCGAGTCGGTCGCACCCTGGTGTTCTGGCAGTCCCTCGACGGCAACACCACCGGTTGGTGGAATCCAAACAGCCGTCAGTTCGAGCAGCTCGACGACAGCTACCGGCTGCCCGTCAGCGACGGCCTGGCTATTGCCAGGAACCAGGTCGCACCCGACTTGATTCGCCTGCCCGTGCCCGCCCCGGAGAGTGAATGATGACCAAGACTAGAGTTCTTATCGCACTGCTGGCGCTGGCGATGCCCTTCACGGCCAGCGCGCAGGAGACCCTTGACGAACTGCTTCAGCGGGTTCAGCAAGCTGCTCAGGAAGAGCAGCGCGTCGACCAGCAACGGCTGCGGGAATTTATCGACGAGCGCAATAATAAGCGCCAGCTGCTTGAGCAGGCGCGTGCCGAGCTGCGGGCCCAAGAGCAGCGTTCCGACCGGCTTCAGAACGAGTTCGATGAAAACGAACTCGAACTGGTCGAGCTCGAAACCACCCTGGACGAACGCATGGGCAATCTCGGTGAACTGTTCGGCGTCGTCCGCCAGGTCGCCGGCGACATGCGCGGCAACCTCCAGGAATCGATGGTCAGCGCCCAGCTGCCGGGCCGCTCGGAATTCTTCGCCAGGCTGGCACAGGCAAGCCAGCTGCCGACCGTTGGTGAGTTGCGCCAGATGTGGTACGAGATGGTGCGCGAGATCACCGAGTCCGGCAAGGTCGTCGAGTTTTCTTCTGACGTCATCAACGCCGACGGCATCAAGGAAGAAGGCCGTGAGGTTGTTCGGGTCGGTGTGTTCAACGTCGTTTCAAACGGCAAGTTCCTGCAGTGGGACGGCGATCAGGGCCTGCTCGTCGAGCTGCCGCGCCAGCCCCCCGGACGTTTCCAGAACATGGCACAGAACCTCCAGGACGCTTCCGGCGACGAAGTCGTCGATATGGCGATCGACGGTACCCGGGGCGCCATCCTGGCCCAGGTTGTTCGTGCGCCGACCTTGACCGAGCGCATCCGGCAGGGTGGCGAAGTCGGCATGGTCATCATTGCGCTGGGTATCTTCGGCGTTCTTTTTGCCCTGTGGCGAGGCGCCGTCCTGATTATCAAGGGCAACGCGATCAAGCGTCAGCTCAAGCGCGACGAGGCCGATGAGGGCAATGCCCTGGGTCGTGTGCTGAAGGTTTACCAGGACAACCCGGACCAAGACGTCGAAACGCTCGAGCTCAAGCTCGACGAGGCGATCCTGCGCGAAACCGCGCCACTGGAGTCGGGCCTTCCGCTGATCAAGGTGCTCTACGTGGTCGCGCCGCTGATCGGTCTGCTAGGTACGGTCGTCGGCATGATCGTCACCTTCCAGCAGATTACCCTGTTTGGTACGGGCGATCCGCGAATGATGGCCGGCGGTATCTCGATGGCACTGATTACCACGGTTCTGGGTCTGACGGTAGCCATTCCGCTAACGATTCTTCACAGTCTGCTGCAAAGCCGCAGCCGTTCGCTGATCCAGATCCTGGAAGAGCAGTCGGCCGGCATCATTGCACGACTCGCAGAGCGTCGCCATGGTAGCGCTAGCTAATTTTTTCGAATCAATCCGGGCCTTCATCGAGCTCGGCGGGGACGTCCTTTGGGCGATCCTCGTCGTGCTCCTGGTGATGTGGACCCTGATCCTCGAGCGCTTCTGGTATTACTTCCTCGTACTGCCCGCGCGTCGCAAGGATATTTTCGACCAGTGGCAGGAGCGGACGGATCACAAATCGTGGCACGCCAGCCGCATCCGCGAAGAGTTGATCAGCCAGCTGTCGGTGGAGATGAAGGGAAATATCCGAACCATCCAGACGCTAATTGCCATTTGCCCGTTGTTGGGTCTTCTCGGCACGGTGACCGGCATGGTGGCGGTCTTTGACGTCATGGCCTTTTTCGGTACGGGCAACGCCCGGGCCATGGCCGCCGGCGTCTCGCAGGCCACCATTCCCACCATGTCGGGCATGGTTGCGGCCCTGTCGGGGCTGTACTTCGCCTCCTACCTCGAGCGCAAGTCCGAAATCGAGACCGAGCGTCTCGAGGACTTGCTCCGGTTCGACTGACACCATCGGTGCCGCAAACAGGTTTAATAGAACATGGCACGCAGACACGCAACGAAAGATGATCCAGAAATCAACATCACGCCGATGTTGGATATTGTGTTCATCATGCTGATCTTTTTCATCGTCACGACGTCGTTTATCCGCGAGACCGGGGTAGAGGTCGAAAGGCCCACGGCACTGACCGCGGAACCAAGACCCCAGGGTAATGTTCTAATTGCCATCAGGGATAACGACGAGGTCTGGATGAACAAGCAACAAGTCGAGATCCACGAGGTTCGGCCCGAAGTCGAGCGCGCCAGGGCGGAGAATCCCGAATCGGCGGTTGTCCTGGTCGCTG
The DNA here is from genome assembly GCA_034520805.1 of Lysobacterales bacterium. Classification (GTDB taxonomy): domain Bacteria; phylum Pseudomonadota; class Gammaproteobacteria; order Xanthomonadales; family Wenzhouxiangellaceae; genus Wenzhouxiangella. The sequence goes on from JAXHNG010000016.1 coordinate 69,186, forward strand.
ACCGTGGTGCCCGGACCGGAACGCTCGTCGAGGTCATGGACCAGGTTCAGGCCGCTGGAATCAGCCGAATTTCGATCTCGGCCGAGCCGGAAGGCGGGAGGTAATCATGGGTGCCGGAGTTCGATACGCTGTCGCCGTTGCGCTGGCCATCGTGGTCACGCTGGTGACGTTCTACGTCATGCACCTGCTGATCTCGGGTTCCTCCGGGGATCGCGAAGACCTCGATCCGCCACCGGGTATCCGCTTCGGTCCGGTCGATATCGACGAGACGGTCGAAACGCGCGACCGTCGTCGACCGCCGCCGCCGCCGCCGCCGGAGGAGCCGCCGCCGCCGCCGGAGATGGAGATCGCCCAGATGGAGCAACAGGTTCAGGATATGCCCGATCTGGATATGCCCGACCTCGATCTCTCGATGTCCGGAACTGGCCCGTTCCTGGGCAACATGAGTCAGGCCGATCGCAACGCGGAAGGTGACGTCGTGCCACTGGTGCGCATTCAGCCCCAGTACCCGCGTGACGCCGCCGTGGCACAGATTGAAGGATACGTGACGATTGAGTTCACGATCGACAAGACCGGTTCGGTTCGCTCGCCGCGGGTCATCGATTCCAAGCCGCCACGTGTGTTTGATCGCGAAGCGATTCGCGCCATCCTCCGCTGGAAGTTCAAGCCGCGCGTCATTGACGGCGAGACTGTCGACCGCCGGGCGACCCAGACCATCGAGTTCAACCTGGACGAGTAATGATGAAACTTGCCAAGCTTCTTCTGTTGAGCGCGCTTCCGCTCCTTTCGGTCCAGGCGCTGGCCCAGGAACAGGTGGCCGGCTACCAGTGTGGCGTCGAACGGGATGTCTCAGCTGGCGCGCTCACCGAGCGAACCTACAATCGGCTCAGTGACATCTACGAGCTGATCGGTGAAGACAAGTACGGCGAGGCCTTTCCTCAGCTCCAGTCGCTGCTGGAGCGCACCCGCTCCGACGAGTTCGCCCGCGCGACCATCCTGCAGGCGATGGCCTTCGTGCGCTCGCAGCAGGAGCAGTATGCCGAAGCGATCGACTACTTCCGACAGTCTATCGAGCTCAACAAGCTGCCTAATAGCCAGCATTTCCAAATGATTCTCCAGGTCGCCCAGCTGCAGTACACCATGGGGCGCTACCAGGAAGCCCTGGATCAGCTCGATATCTGGTTCTGCGTGACGCCGGATACTCAGGAAGACAACGTCAACGTCTGGGTCATGAAGGCCAGTATTCATGCCCAGATCGAAGAATTCCGTAATGCCATTTCGGCCATCGATCGCGCCATTGCCCTGTCGGACGATCCGAAGGAGAACTGGTACCAGCTCAAGCTGGGCATGCATATGGAACTCGAGGAGTACGCCGAAGCCGCTGATATCCTCCAGATCCTGCTGCGCATGAGCCCCGAAAAGAAGAACTACTGGATCCAGCTTGCGTCGGTGTACGTACAGCTCGATCGCAACCGCGATTCGATGGCGGTACTTTCCCTTGCCCACCGCAAGGGGTTGCTACAACGCCAGAGCGAGTACATTCAGCTGGCCAGCCTGCAGCAGGAATTCGATTTCCCGCGCAAGGCTGCCGAAGTGCTTGAAGAAGGGCTGGAAAAAGGCATTGTCGAGAACACGCGCAGGCACTGGGAGATGACCGCCGGCGCCTGGTACTCCGCCCGTGAGCTTGAAAAGGCGCTTGACGCGTATGCCAACGCCGGCGCCCAGGCCACCGACGGAGAGATCGATTTACAGCGCGCTTTCATCCTGACCGACCAGGAACGTTGGGAAGAAGCCGAGGGCGCGCTAACGCGGGCGCTTGATCTCGGCGGCTTGTCAGACAGTCAGACAGGCAATGCCTGGCTGCTGCTCGGCACGGCACGCTATAACCTTGGCGACGTGGATTCTGCAATGGATGCCTTTAACGAAGCCAAGGAATATGGCAGAGTAGAGCGAGCTGCGACGGAATGGATGGACCACATCCGGAACGAAAGCTCTCGTCGGGCTGAGTAGTTAGATAACCTGATCACGACCCAGGGAGGTCAGCATCATGCAAATCAACGAAGAAACCCAGCTGGAACAACAGGTGCCTGACCAGGGGACCGCGACAGCATCGACTCCGACATCGCCTGGCGACTCTGCGCCGGCGGTAGCGAAGCCCGCCAAGAAGAAGGCTTCCAAGAAGAAGGCCTCCAAGAAGAAGGCCTCCAAGAAGAAGGCTTCCAAGAAGAAGGCCTCCAAGAAGAAGGCCTCCAAGAAGAAGGCCTCCAAGAAGAAGGCCTCCAAGAAGAAGGCCTCCAAGAAGAAGGCCTCCAAGAAGAAGGCCTCCAAGAAGAAGGCTTCCAAGAAGAAGGCTTCCAAGAAGAAGGCTTCCAAGAAGAAGTCTTCCAAGAAGAAGGCTTCCAAGAAGAAGGCCTCCAAGAAGAAGGCCTCCAAGAAGAAGGCCTCCAAGAAGAAGGCCTCCAAGAAGAAGGCTTCCAAGAAGAAGGCTTCCAAGAAGAAGGCTTCCAAGAAGAAGGCTTCCAAGAAGAAGGCTTCGAGCAAGGCCGCTGCGGAAAGCGATATGTCCCAGGTGCTGGCCGCGGTCGATCAGCTCCGCGATGCGGTCCATGACCTGGCTAGCCATCAAATCAACCAGCGTCGCCAGCTGGTCGAAGAGCTGCGCACGGCGGCTCGCTCGGGCTTCTCCGAAGTCGAGTCGGCCGCACGCAATACCCTCAACCGCCTGACCGGAAAGGGTTGAGCGACTCGGGTAATCGTTCGGGGGCGGATCATGCCGCCCCCGATTCCCGGCCCCATCCTGATCGATCGTTGATCGATACCTTCCTTGACGCGCTGTGGGCCGAGCGGGGCATCGTCCCCGCGACCGCGGACGCCTACCGGCAGGACCTGGAACAATTCCTTGGGCAGATGTCCCGGCCGCTTGCGGCAATAAGCCGGGCAGACGTGCTCGATTTCCTCGCGGCCAGGATGCGTTCCGGTGCGAGCACGAGCAGCATCGTGCGCCAGCTGTCCTGTCTTCGCCAGTTCTTTGCCTGGGCAAGCCGGGAGGGGCGGATCGCCGCTGACCCGATGCTGGATCTCGAAGGCCCCCGTCGCCCGCGGGCGTTGCCGGGCACGCTCAGCACCAGCGAAGTCGAAGCCCTGCTGGCGGTGCCCGACACGGATAACCCTCTGGGGATTCGCGACCGCGCCATTCTCGAGACGCTCTACGCCACCGGCATGCGGGTTTCCGAGCTCGCGGCTTTGACGCTTGCCCGCGTGAATCTCGGCCAGGGCGTGACCCGCGTCACTGGCAAGGGCGGGCGCGAGCGCCTCGTTCCGCTGGGGGAGACGGCCTGTGAGGCGCTCCAGGGCTGGCTGGCGAACAGGCCACGGCTTCGGCCGCAGGGCGATTGGGTGTTCGTGTCACGCACCGGGCGTGCACTTTCAAGGCAGGCCATCTGGGCGCGTATTCGCGACCTGGCGCTGCGTGCCGGGATACGAGAACCGGTGCATCCGCACCGTTTGAGGCACAGCTTCGCCACGCACTTGCTCGACAACGGTGCCGATTTGCGTGTGGTCCAGATGCTGCTCGGCCACGCCGACCTGGCCACCACGCAAATTTACACCCACGTATCGCGTTCCCGGTTGAAGTCACTGCATGAACAGCATCATCCGCGTGGATGAATCGATTGAAACTTGTCGGGCGCCCCGCGTTCCAAAGAAGCAATTGCCAGGGTCGGCTATCATGCGTGATGCCGAATCACCGGCCCGATTGAAACTGTTTTCGAGGAGAACCCAATGAAGAGCATTACTGGAGTGTTTGCGGCAATTGGCGTGGTGCTGCTGTCCATGCCGGCAACGGCCGCCGACGAGAGCGCCATCGAGGAGCGCGTGCGCGCGCTGGTGCCGGAAATCGAGACCCTTGTCATCGCCGAAACCCCGGTGCCGGGCATGATGGAGGTTCAGCTCAACAATGAAATCCTCTACATGAGCGAAGACGGGCGCTACCTCGTGCAAGGTCGAATGATCGACCTGGAAACGCAGACCGACCTGACCGATGCAGCCAAGACCGTTGTGCGTCGCGAAAAGCTGACCGGGCTCGACGAGTCCCAGATGGTGTCTTTCGGTCCCGAGGATGCGGAGTTCGAACTGATGGTATTCACCGATACCGACTGCGGCTATTGCCGTCGGCTGCATGAACAGATAGACGACTACATCGACGAAGGGATTCGCATCAACTACCTGGCCTTTCCGAGAGCCGGCGTCGGCTCCGAGACGTTCAACACGATGGTTTCGGTCTGGTGTGCGGACGATCGGCAGAGCGCAATGAACACCGCCAAGTCCGGGCAGCAGCCCCCGGAGGCGAAATGCGACAATCCGGTCGAGGAGCAGTACCGCCTGGGCAAGTCGCTGGGTGTTACCGGCACACCCTCGATGATGACGCCCAACGGCGACATGATTCCGGGCTACGTGCCGCCCAAGCAGCTTCGCCAGCGTCTGGAAGGCCTCGGCAGCGGTCAGGACGCGGCCGAGTGACGTTCTCGCCCGGGCCGCGCCTGCGGCCCGGGCATTCTGCCCTTCGAGTGCCCTATAATGGCGTGCTCACTTGAGCGTTCTCGCGGGGTCACGCATGATTGTCCTGCTCGGCAGAGAGTCGCTGCCGCCGTTTCGTCTATCCCGGCTCGCCGACGAGCTGTCCTCGATCGAGCGGCGCGAGGTCAATATCAAGGCACGGGAACTGTTTCTCGTCGACGCCGAATCGCTGCCCTCCGAGCCGCAGCGACGGCAACTTCTGTCTCTGCTCTCGGCCGAACCCTTCGCCGCTGAATCGCTGTCTTCGAGTCAGCTGCTGGTCGTGCCCCGGCCCGGCACGGTGACGCCATGGGCCAGCAAGGCCGGCGATATCCTGACGCGTTGCAGCCTGGCGCAGTACTCGCGCCTGGAGCACGCCACCCTCTTCGAGTTCGGCGATATCGATGCCGGCGACCTTTCCGAGCAATCACTGCGTTGCCTGCATGACCGCATGACGCAGGTGGTTGTCGACGATATGGCTGCGCTCGGGGGCTGGTTCGAACACCGCCAGCCCGGGGCGCTGGGCGTCATCGAGCTCGGCGCCGACGCTGCCGCCACCCTCTCGTTGCACAATCGCCAGCTCGGCCTGGCGCTCAGTGACGACGAAATCGACTACCTTGTTGACGCCTACCGGGGCATGGGTCGTGATCCCAGCGATGCCGAGCTGATGATGTTCGCCCAGGCCAATTCGGAACACTGTCGTCACAAGATCTTCAACGCCGACTGGAGCGTCGACGGCCGGCCTGTCGACGGCTCGCTGTTCGGTCTGATTCGCAGCACGCACGCAGCCACGCCCGATGCCACGCTTGTCGCCTACGACGACAACGCCGCCGTCGTGGAGGGCTTTGATGTCGCCATTCTCGCGACTTCGCCGGAAAGACCCGCGTACGTCAACCGGCCGGGACGTGCGCATATCCAGATCAAGGTTGAAACCCACAATCACCCCACGGCGATCTCGCCCGATGCGGGTGCGGCCACCGGCTCCGGCGGTGAAATCCGGGACGAGTCGGCCACCGGTCGCGGCGCGCGGCCGATTGCCGCGCTCTGCGGCTTCTCCGTCTCCGACCTGCGCATTCCCGACTGGGCACAGCCCTGGGAAAACGCCCCCGGCCAACCCGACCGCATGGCCTCGGCGCTGGCGATCATGCTCGAAGGGCCGATCGGTGCCGCCCGCTTCAACAACGAGTTCGGCCGCCCGGCCCTGCTGGGCTACTTCCGCACTTTCAGCGCCCGCATCGGCGACCGGCTCTGGGGCTATCACAAGCCGATCATGATCGCGGGCGGCAGCGGCATGATTGCTGATGGCCAGACGCACAAGAAGCCCCTGACGGCCGGCGATCGCGTCATCGTCCTGGGCGGCCCGGCCATGCTCATCGGGCTGGGCGGCGGCGCCGCCTCATCGATGAGTTCGGGTCAGTCCGATGCCGAACTCGACTTTGCCTCCGTCCAGCGCGGTAACCCGGAGATGCAGCGCCGTGCCCAGGAAGTGATCGATCGCTGCTGGCTGCAGGGCGAGCACAATCCGATCAAGTCCATTCACGATGTCGGCGCCGGCGGGCTGTCCAATGCCCTGCCCGAGCTCCTGCACGATGGCGGCGTCGGGGGGCGGCTCGAGCTGCGTGAAATTCCCACCAACGATCCCGCCCTCTCACCCGTGGAGCTATGGTGCAACGAAGCGCAGGAGCGCTACGTGCTGGCCGTGGCGCCGGATGACCTGGCGCGATTCCGGGCGATTTGCGAACGCGAGCGCTGCCCCTGGGCCGATGTGGGCGAAGCGACGGAGGAGGGCAGGCTGCTGCTGTCGGATCGGCTGGGTGAGCGACCCGCTGTCGACATGCCGCTGGACGTGCTGCTCGGTAAGCCGCCGCGCACGCACCGCGACGCGGTGACCGACCGCCTGGCGCTGGAAACCGACCTCCTCGACGACGTCACACTTGAAGATGCAGCCGACCGCGTACTGGCGCTGCCGTCGGTTGGCAGCAAGCAGTTTTTGATTACCATCGGTGATCGCACGGTCGGCGGCCTGAGCGTGCGCGACCAGATGGTGGGCCCGCACCAGGTTCCCGTCGCCGACTGCGCGATCTCCTTGCTCGACTATGACGGTCATGCCGGCACGGCGATGGCGATGGGCGAGCGAACGCCGCTGGCCGTTCACGATTCGGCTGCCGCCGCGCGAGTGGCCGTGGGGGAGGTGCTCACCAACCTGGCCGGCGTATGTGTGCGCGATCTCTCGCACGTCAAGCTGTCGGCTAACTGGATGGCGGCCGCCGGCGCGCCCGGGCAGGATGCGGCCCTGCGCTCGGCCGTCGAGGCCGTCGCGTCGATTTGCCCGCAGCTGCAGCTGGCCGTTCCGGTCGGCAAGGATTCCCTGTCGATGCAGACGGTGTGGTCCGAGGACGGCGAGCAGCGCCGCATGATCGCCCCGGTCTCGCTCATCGTCACGGGGTTTGCGCCCGTTTCCGACGTTCGCCGGCATTGCACGCCGCAGCTTCAGGCTGAGCCGGACAGTCGCCTTGTCCTGATTGACCTCGGTCGCCAGCGACTGGGCGCCTCCGCCCTGGCGCAGGTATTCTCGCGTCAACTCGGCGAGGTGCCGGATGTCGACGACCCGGCCCTGCTCAGGGCCGCTTTCGGTGCGGTTCAGCGACTGGTCGCATCGGGCCGAGTCCTGGCCTGCCACGACCGCTCCGACGGTGGCCTGTTCACGACCGTGTTCGAGATGGCCCTGGCCGGTCGCCGGGGCCTCAAAATCGAGCTTGGGGACGGCGCGGCCGATCCCCTTGCCGCCTTGTTCAACGAAGAGCTCGGGCTGGTGCTCCAGGTCGCCGACAGCGATCTCGAGGCCGTCGAAGCGGAGCTTGCCAATGCGGGTCTGGGTCCTTGCGTGTCGGTCATCGGGCGGGTCGTGGACGACGCTCGTCTGGATATCGAAGCAGCCGGCCAGGCGCTGTTCTCGCGCGATCTCGAGGACCTGGCGCGGCGCTGGGCCGAGACCAGCTACCGCATGCAGCGCTTGCGAGATCACCCGGACTGCGCCGACGAGGAGTACCAGGCCGTTACCGACTTCTCGCGGGCCGGACTGGTTTCGGCGTTGACCTTCCAACCGCCGGCAGCGGTGGCCATCAATACCGGCGCCATGCCGCGCGTCGCCATCCTGCGCGAGCAGGGCGTCAACGGCCAGCGCGAGATGGCGCGCGCTTTCATGTCCGCCGGCTTCGAGGCCGTCGATGTTCACATGAGCGATCTCGAAGCCGGACGCCAGCGCTTGTCCGATTTTCATGGCCTGGCCGCCTGCGGCGGTTTTTCGTTCGGCGATGTGCTCGGCGCCGGCCAGGGCTGGGCGCGCTCGATCCTGTTCAATCCCTCCCTGCGCGACGAATTTCAGGCCTTTTTCGAGGACCCGGGCCGCTTTGCCCTGGGCGTATGCAACGGCTGCCAGATGCTCTCGGCGCTGCGCGAGATCATCCCGGGCACCGGGAACTGGCCGGACTTCGTCGCCAACCGCTCGCGCCAGTTCGAGGCGAGGCTCAGCCAGGTCGCGATCGAGGGCAGCCCCTCGCTGTTCTTCACCGGCATGGCCGGCTCGCGGCTGCCGGTGGTGACCTCGCACGGCGAGGGAAGGGTGCGCCTGTCCGGTGAGTCGGTGGCGGGATTGCCCGTCGCCGTCCGTTATGTAACGGCCGACGGCGCGGCGGCGCTGCACTACCCCGACAACCCCAACGGGTCACCGGAGGGCATCACCGGCCTGACCAGCTCGACCGGCCGGGTGACGATCATGATGCCGCACCCCGAGCGACTTCTGCGGTCGGTGAACTATTCCTGGGCGCCGGCCGAATGGGGCGAGCTTTCACCGTGGATGAAGATGTTCCACAATGCCAGGTCGTGGCTGGAGTGATAAGGACGCAATGAGCGAGCGAGAACAGCGAGACGAAGACCGGGCCGGCGCGGAAGAAGAGACAGGTAAAAACCCGGTCAAGGAGATGTTCCTCCTGGCGGCGCTTTACCTGCCGCTGGGCTTTTTCCTGTGGTTCTTCCTGGCCAGTGGCCTGATGTTTCCGACCTCGCGGCTGGTCGAGTGGTTGCTTACCGGCTTTTACCCCGACCTGTTCGAGCGCGTCGTCCAGCTCGGCTTCCACTTCGAGGTGCAGACCTCGGTGATCCTGCCGCAGCAGGTCGACGGACAGTCGGTGGCGCTCAATCTCGACATCAATCCGATGATCTACGCCTGGGGCCTGGCGCTGCTGTTTGGCCTGATCATGGCTACCCCGGCGCGCGGGCTGCGGCGCTTCGTCCAGCTGCTGATCGGCTTTGCCGTCGTGACCCTGGTAACCAGCTGGGGGGTGTTCTGGGAGATCTGGCGTGACATGGCTTTCCTGATGGGGCCGCAGGCCGCAGCGGCGGTGCAGTCGACCAATCTCTCGGCAACGGTCATCGCGCTGTGCTACCAGCTGGGCTACCTGATGTTCCCAGGCGTGATCCCGATCGCCGCCTGGATTCTCATGAATCGCCCCTTCATCGAGCTGCTCGTCGATAGCCGGCGAAGCTGAACCGATGCAGCCGGGGACTGTCTGTTTGAAACGTGACTATGGAAACTGAAACACTCACCGCTACCGACGAGACCGAGCTGCTGCCCAGCATCGGCGATCACCTCGAAGACCGTGCCGCCGAACTGTGCAGTCTGATGATCGAGCAGGGGCGCCTGCGCGAGGAAGATCTGCAGCGCGCCAAGGCCTACCGCGAACAGCACGGCGGCAACCTGCTGACCTTGCTGGTGCGCCTGGGCCTGGTTTCCGAGCGCGACCTGGCGCGGGCGCAGTCCGAGTTGCTCGAGATTCCGATGGTCAGCGAAAAAGACTATCCGGAGAAGGCGCCCCAGCTGGACTCCATTTCGGTGCGCTACATGAAGCAGCAGCACCTGGTGCCGATTCGGGTCGACGACGATACGCTCGACGTCGTCATGGCCGATCCCTGCGATGAGTTTGCCCTGCGCGCCCTGGCCATGGCCACCGGTCGCGAGGTCAAACCGCAGGTCGGCGTGACCTCTGAAATCGACAATACCATCGAGCGCTATTTCGGCGGCGGCAAGTCCGCCATGGGCCAGATCGCCGAGCATCTTGGCGGCGAGGGTGGCTCGGGCGAAGACGAAGAGGACGTCGAGCATCTGCGCGACCTCGCTTCAGAGGCGCCGGTCATTCGCCTGGTCAACCTGGTGCTGCAGCGCGCGGTCGAGTCGCGAGCTTCCGATATCCACATCGAGCCGTTCGAGAATCGCCTGAAAGTACGCTACCGCATCGACGGCGTGTTGCAGGAAGTTGAAGCGCCGCCGGCGCGCTCGACCGCGGCGGTCATCTCGCGCGTGAAGATCATGGCGCGCCTCAATATCGCCGAGCGTCGTCTGCCTCAGGACGGGCGTATCATGCACCGCGTTGGCGGCAAGGAGCTCGATCTGCGTGTTTCGACCGTGCCCACCGCGCACGGCGAGTCGGTGGTCATGCGTATTCTCGATCGCGAAGCCGTCGTGCTGGACTTCGCCAGCCTCGGCTTTGCCGACGACGTCCAGGAGAAGTTCATCCACGAACTGGAAGTGCCCCACGGCATCATCCTGGTGACCGGCCCCACCGGCTCCGGCAAGACCACCACGCTATATACCGCGCTGAGCCGGCTGAACACCCCTGAGCGCAAGATCATCACGGTCGAGGATCCCGTCGAGTACCAGCTCGAGGGCGTCAACCAGATCCAGGCCAAGTCGTCCATCGGGCTCGATTTCGCCCGCGCGCTGCGCTCGATCGTGCGCCAGGACCCGGACGTGATCATGATCGGCGAAATGCGCGACCTGGAGACGGCAAAGATCGCCATCCAGTCGGCGCTCACCGGTCACCTCGTGCTGTCGACGCTGCACACCAACGACGCTGCCGGGGGCGTGACTCGCATGATCGACATGGGCGTCGAGGATTACCTGCTGACCTCCACGGTCAACGCCATCATGGCCCAGCGCCTGGTGCGCCGCCTCGATCCCGAGACGCGCGAAGCCTACGAGGTGCTACCCGAGATGGTCGAGGAGCTGGGCCTGGAGAAGCTGACCGATGAACGCCCCATCAGGCTCTATCGCCCGGGCACTTCCGAGGCCAGCCCCACCGGTTACCGGGGCCGAACCGGCATCCACGAGTTGCTGGTGCTCAGCGAGGAAATCCGCCGCATGGTCATGAAGCACGCCATCTCGACCGAGATCGAAAAACAGGCGCGCGCCGAAGGCATGCGCACCATGTACGAGGACGGCCTGATGAAGGCCGTGCAGGGTCTGACTTCGGCGGAAGAGATTCTGCGAGTTACCCAGGAGGCCTGAGCCAGTGCCCTTGTTCGAATACAAGGCGGTTTCCCCCGCCGGCGAGACCGTCACCGGCGAGATGGATGCGCCCAGCAAGGATCTGGTGATCGCCCACCTTCAGGAGTCGGGCAGCATCCCGGTGTCTGCGCGCGAGGTCGGCTCCGGGTTTCGGCTTTCGACCTTGTTCCGCGGGCGGCGAGGGCTCAAGCAGGCCGAGGTCGGTGACCTGACCCAGCAGCTGGCGACCCTGCTCAGTGCGGGCCTGCCGCTGGATCGCTCGCTGGGCATCCTGGCCGAGCTGGCCGAGAATGATCGCGTCCAGGACACCGTGGAGAAGATCCGCAACCGCGTGCGCGAAGGCGTTTCCCTTTCGGAGGCGCTGGAAGAGCGCCACGGGGTGTTCTCGCGCTTTTATATCAACATGGTGCGGGCCGGCGAGATTGGCGGCTCGCTTGATCAGACGCTCTCGCGCATGGCCGAGTACCTGGAGCGCTCGAAGGAGCTCAAGGACTCGGTCATCTCCGCGATGATCTACCCGGCTCTGCTGGTGGTGCTGGCGATCGCCTCGCTCATCCTGCTGATGGGCTACGTCATCCCGCAGTTCACGCCCATGTTCGAGGAGTTCGGTACTGAATTGCCGCTGCTCACGCGGATCGTGCTGGCCGTCGGCAATGCGCTTCAGAGCTACTGGTGGGCGATGATTGGTGGTTTCGTGATCGTCTTGCTGTGGTTTCGTGGCCAGCTCAGGCGGCCGGCTTCCCGCCGGCGCTGGGATGCCCGATTCCTGCACATGAAGGGCGTGGGCGACGTGATCGCCAAGGTGGAAACCGCGCGCCTGGCCCGCACGTCCGGCACTCTGCTGGTCAACGGCGTGCCTTTGTTGTCGGCACTTTCGATCGCCAAGAATGTCATGACTAATACAGTGCTCGGCGACGACGTGGCCGAGGCAGCCAAGCAGGTCAAGACCGGTACACCCATGGCCCGGGCCCTTGCGGCCAACGACAACTTCCCACGTCTGGCGCTGCAGATGGTCAACGTGGGCGAGGAAACCGGCAAGCTCGACGAAATGTTGCTGAAGGTGGCCGACACCTACGACCGCGAGGTCCGAACGACCATCGATCGCCTCATGGCGCTGCTGGTACCCATGCTGACGCTGGGGCTGGCGATGCTGATCGGCCTGATCGTCATGTCGGTGCTGGTGGCCATCCTCGGTATCAATGAAATGGTGGCCTGACGGCCAAGGCTTTCAATCCAAGAGAGACTAAGGCCCGATCGGGTCGGAGGAAATGAAATGATCAACAAGATGGACAGCAGTAAAGGTTTTTCCCTGATCGAGTTGCTGGTGGTGCTGATGATTCTTGGGCTGATTGCCGGCCTCGTCGTGCCCAACGTGCTCCAGCGCGGCGAAGACGCCAAGCTCAAGGCGGCTGCCGCCGAGGTTCAGCGCCTTTCGATGGCGGTCGATGAATTCTACCTGGACAACGGCAGCCCGCCGGAAGAGTTGCGCCAGCTCGTCAAAAAGCCGGGCGATGCCAGCAATTGGAACGGCCCCTACGTCAACGAATCCAACCTGAACGATCCCTGGAAGAACGCCTATCAGTATCGCTATCCCGGGCAGCATCGTTCCTACGACCTATGGTCGCACGGCGCCGATGGCTCGCCCGGCGGTGAAGGCGACAACGCCGACATCACCAACTGGGATTGAGTTGAGTAAAGGACTCAGGATTCAGGGTTCAGGGTTCCGGGTTCCGGGTTCAGGGCCGTGAAGGCCTTGCCGCGTTTCCGCCTGGCCGGGTTCAGCTTGATCGAGCTGATGGTCGTCATGCTGCTCGTCTCCTTGCTGTTCGCGGTGGTCGGCGTCTCGGTCAGTCGCTCCGTTCGCGGGGCGGAAATCCGCAACGCCTCGCGCGAGATCGTGGCCGGAATACGCCACACCCGCGGACAGGCCATCATCCAGCGTCAGCAGAAGGTGTTTCACGTCGACGCAGATGCGAAAACCTGGACGGCTGCCGACAAGGCGGCCGTTGAGCTTCCGGAGGGCCTCGATATCACCATCAACACCGGGCGCTCGGAATTGACCGGAGAGAATGCCGGCGGCATCCGCTTTTACCCCGATGGCGCCTCCACCGGCGGCAACGTGGAACTGCTGGCCGGCGAGCGCGTCTGGACGATCGAAGTGTCTTGGCTGACCGGTGAAGTCAGTATCAAGCGGGAGTCGGATGATGTGTGACCAGCGCTTTGGAAGCCCGGGGTGTTCGCCCGGAGCGCGGCAGGGCGGCTTCACCCTGATCGAGATCATGGCGGCCTTCATGGTTTTTTCCCTCCTGTTCGGGGTGACCCTGCAGATTCTTTCCACGTCGGTCGGCAACACCCGCTTGTCGGGGGAATACACGCAGGCGGCACTCTGGGCGCAGTCGAAGCTCGACGGGCTCGGGCTCGAACAGATGATTGAACCGGGCGTGACCCAGGGCAGTTTCGGCGAAAGCTATGACTGGACCTTGGAGGTCAGCGAAACCCAGGTCGTCGACGAGCGTGGCCTTGACCTGCAGGACGAACTGCCGATTGCGCTCTACCACGTTCGGCTGATCGTCGAGTGGGGTGGTGGTCGGCGCCAGGCCGTGTTCGAGACGCTGCGCTCGGTCGATATCCATTGGCAAGAGCGCCAGATGCAGATGGGCGGCGGGCCGCGGCCGTGAGCTTCCTCGCGCATTCAACACACGCCTCGCGCATTGACGGGTCGGTCCGGCAACTTCCGGGAGGTGGCGGATCTAGGTTCGCACCTTTGCGGCATATTCGGGGGGGTCCAGGATCGGGGTCCGGGACACCCAGCCGGCGCAGCCGGCAAGGTGGCTTCACCCTGATCGAGGTGTTGCTGGCCATCGCGCTGCTGTCGATCATCATGGCCATGGCCTACGGTGGTTTCCGCGCCAGCGTGCGCGCGACGACTTCCGGCGAGGCGGTCATCGAGCAGACCAATCGCCTGCGCGTGGTGCAGCAGTTTGTGCGTCGGCAGCTGATGCAGACACGCGCGCTCATCATCGAGCAATTCGAAGATGGCGAGATCGTGCGTTTCCAGGGCGATGGCGAACACGTGCGTTTCGTCTCACCCATGCCGGGCTACCTGAGCTACGGCGGTCCTTATGTGCAGGAGCTGCGCCTCGAACGCGGTTCGGACGGTATGGAGCTGGTCTACTACTACGCCATGCTCAACGGCTACGAAGACGGTGCCTTGCGTGAGACCACCGATGGTCGCGTTCTGATGGAGGACCTTGGAGGCGGTGAATTCATTTTCCTCGACAGGGATCCCGAGACCGGCGAGACTTTCTGGACCGACTTCTGGGAAGAGCCCGAGCGCCTGCCCCTGGCTGTCGGCGTACTCCTCGACATGGATTCCGAGCGCGGCCTGGCCTGGCCGGACCTGATTGCGCCGGTGATGGTCGATACGCGCGAGACGCGGGCCCGCAACGTGCGTAGCGTCCGAGACATGATGCTGCAGCGAAACCGTGCCGGGGATTCCGATCGATGAGCCGCCAGCCCGGCCGCCAGCACGGCATCGCGCTCATCGTGGTGATGTGGATTCTGGTTTTGCTGAGCATCGTGGTCGGCACGTACGCCGTGCTGGCGCGAACCGAGGCCATGCAGTCCCGGTTCCTCTTCGACACGACGCGGGCACGCTACGCGGCCGAGGCCGGCATTCACCGGGCCGCCTATGAAATGCGCAACACCGATGTCGAGACGCGCTGGGTGCCGGACGGTCGTCCCTACCTGATCGATTTCGGGGCGGCCGAGGTGGAAATCCGCATCACCGACGAGTCGGGCAAGATCGACCTCAACAGCAGTAACGCGGAACTTCTGTCGAACCTTTTCATCTCACGAGGCATGGAAGAGACCGAGGCCTGGCACCTGGCCGACGCGATCGAGGACTGGCGCGACTCCGACGAGCTGCCCCGCCTCTACGGTGCGGAGCTGGCGGAGTACGAGGCCGCCGGGTATCCTTACGGGCCGGCCAACGCGCCGTTCGGTTCGGTCGACGAGCTGCAGCAGGTCATCGGCATGAGCTGGGACTTCTACAAGGAGCTCGAGCCGATGCTGACGGTCCATTCCAGCGGGCGTATCAACCCGGCATTCGCCTCGGCCGAAGTGCTGGCGGTGAATCCGGAAATCACCGCCGAAGACGCCTCGGCCTTCGTCGAGGAACGGCGGCAGTTCCACCCGCGCGATCAGCAGGCCCTGATCCTGCCCGACGGGACCATGGTCAGCTTGCAAGGGGGTGGCCGCACCTTTAGCATTCGCTCGCGGGCGACGCTGGATACCGGTACCTGGAGTGAAGTACGAGCCACCATTGAACTCGGTAGCGACCAGCGTGGTCGCCCCTTCCGGGTGCTGAGCTGGCGTGACAATGTCGAGGATCGATGAATCAAAGTACCATCAACGAATACTGGGGCAGCCTCGTTGCCCGCTATCGCGCCGGGCCGCTTCCAGGATTCCTGAAGTGGTGGCGCGGGGAGCTGGCCGGGCTTTTCCCGCAGGGCTTGCGGCGCCGGATGATTCCGCCGCGCCCGGTGCTTTGGCTGCTGCCCGAGGCAGAGGGCAGCAAGTTCGCGGTCTGGCAGGGCGGAGGTGCGCCTGAACTGCGCGACACCTTCGGGGCCGGTGAGGATGCCGGCCTGCTGCGCGATCGATGGCGGGAGCTGGTCGAGAGCTTCGAAGACGGTCAGCCCGAGATCCGACTCTGCCTTCCGCCCGAGGATACGCTGCACTGCCCCGTCGAGCTGCCGCTGGCCGTCGAGTCGAACCTGTCCGAGTCCCTGCGCTACCAGCTCGACCAGGTCACGCCGTTCAGCGCCGACCAGGTCTATTTCGACTACGCCATCGCCGAGCGCGACGCCCAGCACGGCCGTCTGAAAGTCGACCTGCGGCTGGCCATACGTGCGCGCGTCGACGCGCTGCGCGAACGCCTGTCCACCATCGGGATTCGTCCCCATGCGATCGACTGTCTCGCCGGCGACGCCGAAAACCCGGACAGTGAAGGCTTCAACATGCTGCCGCTCGACGAGCGGCCCCGCTACGTCTACCGTCGCGCTCGAATCAACTGGCTGCTGGCCGGCGGTTTCGCGGTGGTGCTTGCCATCGTGATGGCCGAGTCGCTTTTCCTGCATCGACAGTCGGTCGAACGCCTCGAGACCGAAGTCGAGGCGCTGCGCCAGGACGCCGACGAAGTGCTTGCGCTGCAAAACGAGCTGCAGGACGCGCTGGCCGCCGCCAACTTCCTGGCCGAGCGACGCCGGCGCCAGCCGGTGAGCGTGCAGGTTCTCGACGAGATCACCCGTATCCTGCCCGACGATTTCTGGCTGACGCAGTTGCGCATGCAGGGCAATGAGCTGATGCTGCAGGGGCAGGCCGAGCAGTCGCAGCGCCTGATCGAGCTTATCAACGATTCCGAACTGCTGTCCGACGCCCGGTTCCGCGGGTCGGTCAGTATCGACCCCGGCAGCGGCCGAGAGCGCTTCAACGCAGAGGCCCGCATCGAAACCAAAGGAGGGGCGCGTGCAACTGCTGCCGGATCTGGAGAATAATCGCCCGCTGGCGATCGGCCTTCTGGTGATCGTGCTGATTCTGGTCTACTTCATCGGCTTTCACTGGTTCGTGATGCGCCACGTCGCGCTCGCCGGCGAGGTCAACTCGCTCGAAGAGCGCGCGGCGCGCTTCAAGGCGGTTTCCGCTCGCCGGCCCGAGCTCGAGGCCCAGCTCGACAGGCTGCAGGCCGAACGTCTCGACAGCGCGCTGTTCCTGCCGGAGTCGAATTTCAACGTGGCCGCGGCCGGTCTGACGCGCCGGCTTCGGGATATCATTCAGCGCGAGGCCGACGATTCTGAGCTGTGCCGCATTGTGTCGACGACCAACCGGCCCGACGACGAGCCTGAACGATTCCAGCAGGTGACGGTCAATGTGCGCATGAACTGTCCGTTGCCCGATTTCACGCGGATTCTGTACCAACTGGAAGACAACGTGCCGCTGATTTTCGTCGACAACCTGATCATCAACCAACGTGCTTCCGCGGATCGTGCGGGCCGGCGCGGCAGCTCGGGCTACGGTCAGCTGGATGTGCGTTTCGACATTTACGGTTTCCTGTCCCAGCAGGCGGAAGGCTGAGCGTGTTGGACTTGCAGCGCAATCTCCTCACGACTCTGCTGGCCATCGGCACCGGCGTTCTCGTGCTGGCCGGCGGAGCGCTGGCGTTCCTGATGGGGCGGCCGGACGTGGCCTCGATTCCGCCCCGGGGGCAAACCGAGGCGGCCGAAGTGCAGGTCGACGTGCCGCAGACCGGTCTGGAGGATTTCTCGTCGTATTCGGCCATCGTCGAGCGGCCGGTGTTCTTCTCCGACCGCCAGCTGCCAGTCGTCGAGACCCCCGGCGATGAGGAACAGATGGCCCTCGAGGAGGAACAAGAGGTCGAAGAGGTCAAGGATCTCGAGGCTGCGGTGGCAGGGATCGTCATCACACCGGAGCTGAAATTGGCCATGGTCTCCGACGAGCAAGCCGGCAAGACTTTTGTGCTGCGCGAGGGAATGAGCCTGGAAGGTGAACAGGCAGCCTGGAAACTGGAGACGATCGAGCCGCGAATGGTCAGCTTCGTCTCGGTCGACGGGCGCAAGACCGATCTGGAATTGCAGGTCAACACCAGCGGCTTGACCGTTCCGCCGTCAGCGTCGCGTGCAAACGAGGGGCAACAGGAGGCACAGCAGCAGGAAGCCGGGCAGCCAGCACAGCCCGCCGACGAGCGCCAGGCCAGCGATGAAGCGCGGGCCCGGGCCGAAGAAATCCGACGCCGCGTCGCCGAACGCCGGGCCGAGTTGAGAGCCGAGGCCGAGCGGCGCGCGCGACAAAGACAGCAAGAACAGGATAACAATGGCTGAATTCAATCGAACGAGCATCACCCGCTCCCGCCCCGTGTTCACGCTGCTGGCCCTGATCAGCCTGGCGCTGGCCGGTTGTGCATCGACGGGCGAGAAAGCTGATGAACAGGGCGATACGCGACTGCGGCCGGGCCAGAGCGCCGTCAGCTCCGAGACCCGCGAGGCCGACCGCGAAGGCATTCGCCTTGGAAGCGGCGAAGACGGCGCCGACGCCGATGCCGAGTTCGAAGATACCGAGGTCTACCCGGGAACCGGCGTTTTCATCGACGAGAGCGCCTCCAGGCCGCGCGCCGAAGCCCCGGGCGACGACGGTGAAATCACGCTCAACTTCGAGGGCCAGGGCATCCAGGAAGTGGTGCAGGCGATTCTCGGGCACATGTTCGAGGAGAACTACGTCATCGCGCCGGGGGTGAGCGGCGAAGTCACGTTCTCGACCGCCAAGCCGATCAAGCGCGACCAGGTCATGTCGGTGCTCGAGATGCTGCTGCGCTGGAACGGCGCAACGCTGATCTGGCGCGAGGGCCGCTACCACGTCGTGCCGGTCTCCGAGGCGGTGGCCGGCAACCTGGTCCCGCGCACTGACTCGGCCAGCAACGCCCGCGGCTACGAGGTGCTGGCCGTACCGCTGGAGTTCGTCTCCGCCAGCAAGATGGCCGAGCTGCTCGAGCCCTGGGTCAAGCAGGACGCGATCTTCAATGCCGACAACGCGCGCAACCTGCTGTTCCTGGCCGGCACCCAGTTCGAGCTCAGCAACTACCTGCAGATCGTCGAGACCTTCGACGTCGACTGGCTCGAAGGCATGTCGGTGGGCATTTTCAACCTCGAGCGCGTCGAGATCGACGACCTGCTGCCCGAGCTCGAAGCCGTCTTCGGCGCCGAGGGCGAGACCCCGCTGGCGGGCATGTTCCGCTTCATGCCGCTCGAGCGTCTCAACGCCATCATGGTCATCACGCCCAACGAGCACTACCTGGACGAGGCCGAGAAGTGGATCAAGCGGCTCGACCGCTCCAGCGCGCAGGGCGGCGCCCGGCTCTACGTCTACCGCGTGAAGAACCTCGAGGCCGACGTGCTGGCCGGCTATCTGGGCGATCTGTTTGGCACGAGTGGCGGTCGAACCAGTCGCCCACGAGAGTCTCGCAGCTCGCTGGCACCGGGTATGGAGCGGGCGACGGCGTCCAGCGTCAGCGATTTTCAGCAGTCGCGGGCCAGCAATAACAATGACAACAATAACCAGACCCGTAACACTGCTGGCGGCATGGAGCTGGGCGAAGACGGCGGCGTGCGTGTCACGGCTGTCATGGAGACCAATTCCCTCCTGATCCAGGCCTCTCCCAGCGAGTACGACGGTATCCTTTCGGCCATCGAGCGCCTCGACGAGGAGCCGTTGCAGGTGATGATCGAGGCGCAGGTGCTGGTCGTTGATCTCACTGACGCGCTGCAGTACGGAGTGAGCTGGTTTCTGTCCAATGGTGCAGCCGAAGGCAGCGTGCCCGGCCTGCCGGACGGCTTTGCGCCCGGCCGCGAAGACAATGCGGCACGGTTTGGGCAGTCTTTTCCTGTCGGAGATGCCAGCCGCAATGTTCTGGGAACCATCACCCGCCGGGCGATGGGCCGGAACTTCGTCGCCGCGACGATCGACGCCCTCGAGACCGTTTCGGATGTCCGTACCATTTCTTCCCCGAGCTTGATGGTGCGGAATAACTCGGATGCCAGCATCAATGTGGGTAACCAGGTGCCGGTGCAGTCGACGAGTTTCATCGGGGGGTCGGGCGACGGAGGCCGTTTCGGCAGCGTCCAATACCTGAATACGGGTACCATTCTCGAGGTCACGCCCCGTGTGAATCCGGGGGGGTTGGTGTATCTGAGTATCAGGCAGGAAGTCTCCTCGCCAGGTGAACGACCGGCGAACGGCAATCCACCCATCAATACCCG
This sequence comes from Lysobacterales bacterium, assembly GCA_034520805.1. Taxonomy (GTDB): domain Bacteria; phylum Pseudomonadota; class Gammaproteobacteria; order Xanthomonadales; family Wenzhouxiangellaceae; genus Wenzhouxiangella. Next base: position 88,914 of record JAXHNG010000016.1, read on the forward strand.
CACGATCGAGACCGAGGTAGCGGTGCAATCTGGTCAGACCATAATGTTGGGCGGGTTGATCCAGGAGACCACGACTGAATCCAAGAACGGTGTCCCAGGCCTTCAGAGAATACCTCTGCTTGGAGCCCTGTTTCGCTCAACCACTGACGATGTGACGCGTTCCGAGACGCTCGTCTTGATTACTCCGACTGTTATTGAGTCGACGGAGGAGCTCAAGCGCGTATCGGACGATGTGCGCAGTCAATTCGAGGCTCTCAAACCCCTGCGTGACGGCGGGCTCTGAGATTTTCATTTTTTTCAACAAGTTGGAGGCTCAAGAACTTGAGTAACATCAGAATAATCCGAACGATCTCCGCCATCCTGCTCTCGGCCATGTTTCTCGCCGCCTGCCAGCAAGAGGCCGAGCAAAGACCGGCCGGCGAGGTTGTGCAGGAGCGCGCCCAGGCGCGCTGGGACCACCTAATCGCCCAGGAATACGCCAAGGCCTGGGAGTATTTCACGCCAGGCTACCGTGAAACCTCACCCGTGGATCAATACGTCGCCAGCATTCAGCGCCGCCCTGTCCGCTGGGAAGTGGCCGAGGTGCTGTCCGCCGATTGCGAGGAGGCCCGTTGCGATGTGGTCGTGGAGCTCACCTACTCGCTGCCGCGCGCCTCGGCCGGCCTCGATACGGTCAAGTCCACCCGGCCGATCAGCGAGACCTGGATTTTCAGCCGGGGGCAGTGGTGGTTCACGCCCGCGAACTGATTGCTTTACACGGACGGATGAAGTAGCATAGAATTACACATGCTGGGATTCGCCTGGAACAAACCGGGTGATCTCGCTTGTGTTTGCACAGAGCCCTGTGTCCAACAACTTTAGGAGTGTTGTAATGAAAAGAAATACCTTGACGACCGCAGTTCTGGCTGGTCTGACGGGCGTGGCGGGCATGGCAAGCGTTGCCAATGCCGTTAACGTCAACCCGGATGGCCTTGGTCAGGTTCTGCTGTATCCGTATTATTCTGCCCGAGGTGGTAATGACACCTATATCTCGATCGTCAACACCAGCGATCGTGCGAAGGCAGTCAAAATTCGCTTCATCGAAGCCCTGAACTCGCGCGAAGTCCTTGACTTCAACATCTACATGTCCGCGTATGACGTGTGGGCGGCGGGCATCACGCAGAACGAAGCCGGCGGTGGCAAGATCGCTTTCAGCGACACCACCTGCACCGCGCCGTATCTGCTGGAATCCCAGGGTGGCGAAGTTGACTTCAGCACGCTGGTTCTCAACGACGGCGGCCCCGACGGCCCGGATCGTACGCTCAGCGGCTATGTCGAAGTGCTGGAGATGGGTAACCTGACGGGCGCCGCGGCTGCTGCCGCTACCCATACCTCCGCTGGTGTTCCGCCGGTATCCGGTACCACCGAGCAGCGTACTTGCGGTGCGTTGCTCGAGCGCTGGATCGGCGCTGGCTTCGCTAACGGCACGGGTGAGTGGATTGCTGACGATGAATTCGAACTGGAAGCCCCGACGGGTGGTCTGTTCGGCGCCGGCGCCATCATCAATGTCGCCAAAGGCACCATGTTCGGCTACAACGCCACTGCCATCGACGGTTTCTGGGAAGACGGCGTGATCGCTCACACCGAGCCGCGTAGCTTGTTCCCGTCCCTCCAGGAAGGCGATACGCAAAGTACCGTTTTCGTCAACGGCGCCGTTTCCAACGAAACGTGGAGTACCGGCACAGACGCCATGAACCACGTTCTGGCTTACGAAAAGCTGATGAACGAGTACATGGTGATCGACGACGTTGACGGTGCCACTGAGTGGGTCGTCACGTTCCCGACCAAGCGTTTCCACACCGATGCCTCGACTTCGGGTGCGTACGTTCCGGCCGGTAGCCCCGAGTCGCCGTTCACCACGACCTGGACCGACGACTTCCCGTATTCGTGTGAAGAAGTGGATCTGCGGGTCTGGGATCGCGAAGAGCAGACTCCGGGCGCTGACACCGGCGGCATTGGTATCTCGCCGTCTGAAACACCGGAAGACGACGTCTTTGAACTCTGCCGTGAGGCCAACGTCATTCGCTTCGCGAACGACGGCAGCCTTCCCGATATGGCCGAGATCTCGGGCGAGCCTTCGCCGGAAGTCACTGCTTTCTCGCAGCACGGCTACATCAACTTTGACCTGCCGAGTAGCTTTGAGGCTGGCTGGGCGCAGTTCGACTTCAGCAACCGCTTCAGCAACCCGAGCCTCTCAAGCGGCAACTCCGCCGTGGGCCTGCCGGCAATCGGCTTCGCCGCTCAGACCTATACCAATGGCTTTCTGGAAGGCGGCGTCCTGGCCAACTATGGTGCGTCCTTCGACCACCATGGCAGCCGCGTCCTGCCGACGAGCGCCGACTAATCGGAGCCGTTTGATCGGTTAACGCCAATTCCTCCTCTTGAGGAATAAAAAGGGGCCACCCACTGGGTGGCCCCTTTCTTTATGCAGTAGGTGCCTGCTCGTCGCCGTGTAAGGCAACGGCAATTTTACATCTACTTGAGGCTTTGCTGACTCCCCGACCTGTACCTTTTGCCGGTATCTTGTGCGGGTTGTCACGAACCTGAATTTCAGCAAGTAATTTTTCTCGCTGTGGAACTTTTCCCAAGAAAATCTGACGTATACTTAAATAATGATAAGCGAACTTAAACCAGCTCCCCGGAGTGCAGGCCATGAATAATAGTCCTCGATTCGCTGCTTTGATTGCAGCGCTACTATCGGTTTCCACATACACTGCCGTTGCGCAGACCGAGAAAACCCTGGAACTCGAAACCGATGACGGCACGATCAACGTCCCCTTGGACGGTACGGTTCCGCTGCGAGTTCTAGGGGACGGTGACATTTCCGCCACGGCCGCCGAAGGTTTCTCGTGCCCGACCGGTGGGCCAAGCTGCGAGGATGTCCAAGTCTCGCTGCTGACAGACGATGGGGGCTCGTTCGATGCCTCACCCAATCCCGTAGCCCTGGGTAGCGGTGTTTCGTTCAGCTGGGATTCTCTCGGCGCTTGGTCCTGCTCTGGCGCTGGACTGCCCGGTACAACTTGGAATGGCATCAATCCCAAGCGCCCTAGGGGCCAGCAGATGGTCAATACGTCGTCGCTGACAGCAGGTGATTCCTACACCGTCGAACTGATCTGCTCCAACGGGCCGGTTACGGACTCGAGAACGCTAGTGCTTGAGGTGCAGGAAGACACCGCGCCGCCGCCGCCCGAGGGTTGCGAAGGGGTGGGCGAGTTGTCCGACTACGCTGAGTGGACCGAGAGCACCGATCTCCGCTTCGGTACCCCGCCGAGCTGGGAAGGTTCTTTCGGAAATGGCTTTCCCAAGGGCAATACATTCGAGCTGAAGCTGGACAAAGGCGAGTACGCAGCCCTGCGGTTTACTACACCCTCCTACATCGGCGCCGCTTCGACCGGTCAGATCAATGGCGAGACTTCAGCTAGTCAGAGCTACGGCCCCGGGCAGCGCCTGATGAGCATTACCCCCTGCCCTGGACAGTTCAATCCAGCGGAAATCGATGACTCGCGCTGCCTGATCGCCCAAATGAATACAGGCGACCAGTTCAAGTGGGTTGGCGCTGGCCACTCCCAAGCTCAGTACAGGTGTGAGCTTGAGCCTGACACAACCTACTTCCTGAATATCCTGTTCTCGGAGTCACCGACCGGTGTGTTGCCGCCCGTTCAATCGGAATGTGCAAGCGCGGGCCACTCGGCTTGCGGCATGAAGCTGGAACCCCGAGACAACAACAGTTGATCGCGACCGAGAAGAAATGAGACTTGAAACCTTGCTGAACCACTACGCCGGACGAAGCCTCGTGATTGCCGGCGCCATCCTGATGGCGCCGGCACTTTTTGCCAGCGAGCCGATGAACCAAAAGACAACCGAGATTGAAATCTCCTACGAGTCCGATACGGTCGTCCGAGTGGGAGATGTCGCGATAACGCACGCCGACCTGGATGCCCATATGAGCAGATTGCCGGAGAGTGATCGCACGCAGGCGGTATCGAGCATGGAACGCGTGGACAAGTTGCTACAGAACCTTCTTCTGCAAAAGGCGCTCTTTGAGCAAGCACAGCGAAATCAGCTTATGGAGTCCGACTCCATGGCCGCCTTGGCTGGCAACCGCGTAATAGCCGCGCTGGCTGACGAGCAGATGAAACAGCACGTTGAATCTCAAATGCTTGACGACTACGAGCAACGCGCGAAAGAAATGTTCCTCGCGGATCCCCAGAAGTTTGCACCCGAGCCTTCCTACGATTTTACGCACGTGCTCGTATCCACGGCTGATCGGGAAGAAGCCGAAGCCATGCGTCGTATCCTGGACTTGCACGACCGGATTGAAGAGGGCGATTCCCTTGACTCCCTGGCAGCGGAGTACAGTGACGACGAGGCCTCACGTGAAAAGGGCGGCTCATACAAACGTCAATCACTCAACCGGCTGGATCGAAACTTTGCTCGCGCATTGTCTCAGTTGGACCAGCCCGGCGCCGTGAGCGGCCCCGTACGCAGCCGATTCGGGTGGCACTTGATTCGTTTGGACAAGCGCCACGACGCCGCTGAGCCAAGCTGGGAGAACGCCAGGGAACGGGCCATTCAACAGGCACGAGAGCAACATCGTGCCCGAATTCGCGAGGCCTATTCAGCCGAACTGCTCAACCAGGATGCGATTGAAGTCGTTCCCGGCTCCATCGAGCGCTTTCAGAAACGCCACGGCTTTGATGCGGAGGCTCTCCAAAGCCTTTCAAGCGACTAAGTCAGTCCCCGGCACTCACGGCAAGCCCGGTTATATTGGCCGGGACCTAACCTGACCCGCCGGAGAAGCGATGAACATCGAACAGACCCGCCTGCTTGGATCGCTGACCCGGCGCGAGATCCGATCCCGATTCATCGGCAGCGCGAGCGGCTGGATCTGGCTGATCCTCAATCCCTTGCTTCTCCTTGCGGTCTATTCTTTCGTGTTCGGTGTGATTTTCCAGGCCAGGGTGCCCCCCGGCCTGGATATGCCTTTCGTGGCCTGGCTCGCGGTGGCGCTTTGGCCGTGGCTGATGTTCTCTGAAGGCGTTCTGCGGGGCTCGCAGGCCATTCGCAATCATGCCGCACTGATTTCCAAGGTGGCGATGCCGCGCGAGCTGCTCGTTCTTGCATCCGTGGCATCCGTGTTTGTCCTCCACCTGGTCGGCTACGGCGCGGTCATTCTCGTTCTCGCAGTGTCCGGCGTCGAGCTCTACTGGCTGGGCCTGGCCAAGGCGCTTCTTGCGCTCGCTACCCTGTACGTATTGACCAATGGACTGGCCCTGGCGCTGTCTGCTATCCAGGTCTACGTTCGCGATCTCGAGCAGGCCCTGCCCACCTTGTTCATGTTCTGGTTCTTCCTGACCCCGATTCTCTATGCGCCGTCACTCCTACCTGAGCAGTACGCTTCCTGGCTCGACATCAACCCGATGACCTGGTGGATGAACGAGATCCGAGCGGCGCTACTTCACGCTGATGCCGTGCCGGGCTGGGCCGCGCTGGCGCTGGTCGTGGGAAGTCTGGCGGTACTCTGTCTCGGTACGCGCATCTTCCGCCGGCTGAGCCCGTATTTCGAGGATTTCCTGTGAGTGAGCCGCTGCTGAGCCTTAAGGGCGTATCCAAGCGCTATCCACCGACGGTGCGCTCGTCGGAGCGCTTGCGGGCGTTCTGGCAGCTTCTGTGGCGCGGGCACGCCGAGGGCGGTGCGAGCGTGCTGGAGGATGTCAGCTTCGATATCGTTCCCGGTCAGTCCCTGGGTGTTATTGGTTCCAACGGTGCCGGAAAGTCCACCCTTCTGAAAGTCATCACCGGCGTACTCGAGCCCACGACCGGCCATATCGAGAAGCGCGGCAGCGTAGCGGCTCTGCTGGAGCTAGGCGCCGGATTCGACCCCGAATACACGGGCCTCGACAACCTCAAAATGAACGCGGCCTTCCTCGGGCTATCTCGCAAGCAGGTGGAAGACAGCCTCGACGATATCCTGGCGTTCGCCGATATCGGCGACTCGATTAGCGAGCCGGTCAAGCACTATTCCTCCGGCATGGTGGTCCGGCTCGGTTTTGCCGTGGTCGCTTCGGTCCGGCCCGACTTGCTGATCACCGACGAGGTGCTGGCCGTCGGCGATGAGTCTTTCCAGAAGAAGTGCATTCGCTGGATCGAGCGCTACCTGGCCGACGGCGGCACGTTGTTGATGGTTTCGCACAACATGTACCAGGTGCAGAAGCTTTGTCGGCACGCGCTGTGGATCGAGGCGGGCAGGGTAGCCCGCTACGGCGACGTCTTCGATGTCTCCCAGTCTTACCTGGCTTGGCATGAACGCAAGGATGCGCGCCGCGATTCCGTTGCCGGCCCGCGCAATTCCAACGCGCCGTACCGAATCGAGAAGCTCGCGCTCGAGCCGGCCAGCGAGAGCGAGCCGGTTGTCGCCATGGGCGATCGGTTGACGGTCCGGCTTGAACTGGCCTGTTCCGACGGCCGTCCGCCGGTGGCCGTCGTCGGTATCGTTCGCGCCGACGGCACCCCGATCTACGGCGTGGGCACCGACCACGATCACGTGGAGCCGGTCGAGACGGCGCCGGGACGTTATGCCATCGACATCAGCTTTTCCGATCTCTGCCTGTTGCCCGGCGGGTATGCAGTGCGAGCGCACGCGCTCGATTCCGAAGGACTGCGCATGCACGATACGGTCGAGCAGACCTTTACCGTCACCGGCAAAACGCGCGAGGTCGGCCTGATCCGGCTCACGCACGAATGGCAGCGCCCATGACCGTTGTCGTCGTCCCCGTCTTCAACGCCCCCGAGGCGACGCGACGCTGCATCGAATCACTCCGGGCGACTCTGGATCCCCGGCAGCCCGTCATTCTTGTCGACGACGCCTCGGACGATGCGCGAATACCCAAGCTGTTCGAGTCCCTGCCGCGCCAGTGGACGAAGGTTCGCAATCGCAGCAACCTGGGCTTCGTGGCCAGCGCCAACCTCGGCATGACCATGGCTTCCGGCCAGGACGTGATCCTGCTCAACGCCGATACGCAGGTCACAAATGGCTGGCTGTCCGCTATCGAGAGATGCGCCGCATCCGACCCGGCGATCGCATCAATCACGCCCCTGACCAACAATGGCGAGATCGCGTCGATTCCGGCGTTCTGCCGGCCCAATCCCAGCCCCGACGACGCCGAGCGCTGGGCGCAGGCCTGCCGCGAATCCGGTTCGCCGCTCTACCCCGAGGTGCCCACCACCGTGGGTTTTTGCATGTTCATGCGGCGTGCCGCCATCGACGAAATCGGCCTTTTCGACGAAGCGGCTTTTGGCCGAGGTTACGGCGAGGAGAACGACTGGTGCATGCGGGCGATCCAGGCCGGTTGGCATCACGTACTTTGCGACAGTGCCTTCGTGGCGCACGAGGGCGGGGCGAGCTTCGGGCCGCTGGGGCTCAAGCCCGGCGGCGAAGCGATGGAGACCCTGCTCTCGCGCTATCCCGACTATATGGATCGGGTGCAGGCATTCATCGAGGCCGATCCCATGGCCGAGAGACGACGGGCCATCGTCGCCTGCTATCGAGAGTTGGACCGGTAGGGGCTGTGTTCGGTAGTCCGTAGTGCGTAGTCGGTAATCGGTAGTCGGTAGTCGGTAGTCGGTAGTCGGTAGAACCGTTGCGGACCACGGACCACGGACCACGGACCACGGACCACGGACCACAGACCACAGACCACAGACCACAGACCACAGACCACAGACCACAGACCACCCGCGACCCGGCGCCCGAGCGGTTAAACTTGCGCCAGCGATCAACGAAAGCCACGCAATGTCCGACCCCGCACCCCTCGAATTCACCGGCGAACGCTTCACGCCCGAGTGCGTACGCGAGATGGCCTACGAACACTGGCACCGCTACGCCTGGGCCGCCGAGCTTGTCGCAGGCAAGGACGTTCTGGATGCGGCCTGCGGGGAGGGCTACGGCAGTCACCTGCTCGCGGCCCGGGCACGCTCCGTAACGGGCCTGGATGTGGGCGAAGACGCCGTGGCGCATGCGCGCGAGCGCTACCGCCGTGACAACCTCTCGTTCGACCGGGGTGACGCTACCCGCCTTCCGTACGCCGACAAGCATTTCGACGTGGTCGTGTCCTTCGAGACGCTCGAGCATCTCGAGGCGCAGGAGACCTTGCTGGCGGAGTTTCGCCGCGTGCTGCGTCCCGAAGGCTTCCTGGTCATTTCCTCGCCCGACCGCAAGACCTACAGCGATGAAACCGGTTACGACAATCCCTTCCACGTGCGCGAGCTCTACCGCGACGAGCTGGAGTCTCTGATCAGCAATGAGTTCCCGGCCTTCCGCCTCTATGGCCAGAAGCTGATGTTCGTCTCCGCGCTGTGGCGCCTGGCCGGCGGCGAGGGCGGGGGACAGGTCCTGACCGACGATCAGGGCACGGTGCGTGCATCGGCGGCGCCCGAGTTGCCGCCCTTGTACTTCATCGCCGTGGCGGCCGCCGAGACGTCCCTGCTGCCGGCCGTGCCCGGGCTATCCCTTTACGGCGATCGAGAACAATCGGTCTATCGCCACTACAACGAGGAAGTGGCCGCGCACATCCGTGCCGGTCATCTCCTGGCCGAGCGGGACGCGGAAATCGAGCGCCTCCGCGCGCGGCTGGACGCACCCTGGTGGCGAAGGCTGTTCGGCGACTCATGAGCGGGCCGGGCGACGCTTTCTCCCGCGTGACCGCGGTGATCGTCAACTACAACTCCGGCCGCTGGCTGGGGCGTTGTATCGACAACCTGCGCGGCCGGGGCGGCTCGACGCCTGACGTGATCGTGATCGACAATGCCTCGGGCGACGGCAGCGTCGATATCCTGCCCGAGATGCCTGGCGTGACGGTGCGCCGCGCCCATCGCAACCTCGGGTTCGGGCGCGGCGTCAACCAGGCGCTGCGGTCGGTAAAAACCGATTACCTGCTGATCATCAACCCCGACTGCCTGCTGGTGCCGGCGTCGCTTGCCCGACTGGTCGACGAACTCGATCAGCACCCGGATGTCGCCATGGCCTCCGGCCGTGTCTTCGACATGCGCGGGATGGAGCAGCGCGGCAGTCGACGTCGACTGCCCACCCGTCGCCAGGTTCTGTCGGAGGTCCTGCCGTTCAGCCATGTCAACGGCATCGACCTGACCCACGAACCCGCGCCCGACGACGCGGCCGACGTCGAAGCCGTCTCGGGTGCGTGCATGCTGGTCCGCACCGCGGCATTGGAGGAGATCGGTGGCTTCGACCCCGCGTTTCACATGCACTTCGAGGATCTCGACGTGATGGCCCGGCTGCGCGAGTCGGGCTGGCGTATCCGACTGGTCCCTTCAGTGTTCGTCTCGCACGCCGGGGGCGTCTCGTCGCGCCGGCGGCCGGTTGCCGTGATGTGGGCCAAGCACAAGAGTCTGTGGCGCTACCTGAACAAGCACTGCAGCGCCGGCTGGTCATGGATGAGTCGCGCCATGTGGTGGCTGTTCATTCATCTGCACGCCGTGATCATGACGCCGGTCTGCCTGGTGACCCGACGATGAGCGAAGGCGCAATCATCCTGCTGCTTGGTGCGAGCGGCCCCGTGGGACGCTGCTTTCTGGATCGCACGGCCGGGCAGCGCGTGCGCGTTATCGCCATCTCCCGCCGCGACCCGGCCCGCGCCTGGCCCCACGTCACATGGATACAGCACGACCTCGAGCGAGCGCCAGCGGACGTGCGTGCCGGTACGCTGGTCAGCTTCGGCCCGCTCGCCCACGCGCTTTCCCAGGTCGAACAGGGCATCGGGCTCGGCCGGGTGATCGCCTTGAGCTCGGCCAGCACCGTGTTCAAGCAGCGCTCCGCCGATCGCGCCGAGCGTCGCCAGATGGCCGGGATGATCCGTTGCGAAGAGGCGCTGATCGAGACCTGCCGGGCGCGCGATATCGTCCTGACCCTGCTCAAGCCCACGATGATCTACGGCGCCGGCGGCGACGCCAACGTCACGCGACTTGCCGGGCTCCTTTCGCGCCTGCCAATCGCCCCGGTCGCCGGGCGCGGTCAGCGCGCCCCGGTGCACGCCGACGATCTCGCCCGCCTGGCGGTCGAGTCCGCCATCGCGGGCCCGAAGAGCGCCGGCACCTGGCTGCTCGCAGGCGGAGAAACCCTGACCTATCCGGACCTGCTGCGCCGGGTAGCCGCTTCCAGCGGGCGCGATATTCGCCTGCTGCGCCTGCCCGCCTGGCTGATGAACCTGGGCATACGCAGCGCGCACCTGGCGGGCCGCCTGACCGACATCAAGCCGGCCATGATCCGGCGCCAGGCCATGGACCTGGTGGTCGACGACACACCGGCACGCGAGCAGCTGGGGTGGAATCCCCGGCCGTTTCGGCCGTAGGTCGGGGTTACATCCCCGACGGACGACATTTCCGCGACAACCACACGGCTCTCATGCGTGTCCGGCGTTCAATTGGCGAACACGTGTAGATCCCGATGGAGACAACCGAAGTCTCGTCCGTCGGGGATGTAACCCCGACCTACGGTGCCTTCGGTTCAGGTCTTGAGACGCTTGTACTTGAGCCGATGCGGGCCGGCCTTGTCGCCGCGGCGGCGCTTGAAGTCCTTTTCGTAGTCGGTGAAGTTGCCCTCGAACCATTCGACGTGCGAATCGCCCTCGAAGGCGAGCACGTGGGTGGCGATGCGGTCGAGGAACCAGCGATCGTGCGATGTGACCAGCACGCAGCCGGGGAAGGAAAGCAGGGCTTCTTCCAGGGCGCGCAGGGTCTCGACGTCGAGGTCGTTGGTGGGTTCGTCGAGCATCAGCACGTTGGCGCCGGAGTGCAGCACCTTGGCCAGGTGAACGCGGTTGCGCTCGCCGCCTGACAGTTGCCCGATACGCTTTTGCTGTTCCGAGCCCCTGAAGTTGAAGCGGCTGGCGTAGGCGCGTGCCGGGATGCGGTAGTTGCCGACGTGGATTTCTTCCGAGCCGTTGGAGATCTCCTCCCACACCTGGCGGTCGTCGGAGAGGCTGTCGCGCTTCTGGTCGACGTAGCCCAGTTCCACCGTTTCGCCGACCTCGATGTTGCCCCGGTCGGGCTGTTCCTGGCCGGAGATCATGCGAAACAGCGTGGTCTTGCCGGCGCCGTTGCCGCCGATGATGCCGACAATGGCGCCCGGCGGCACCTTGAAGCTCAAGTCCTCGATCAGCAGGCGATCGTCGTAGCCCTTGTAGAGACCGTCGACCTCGATCACCTTGTCGCCGAGGCGCGGGCCCGGCGGAATGTAGATCTGCTGGGTCTCGTTGCGCTTCTGGACTTCCTTCGAGTTGAGTTCCTCGAACTGCTTCAGGCGCGCCTTGGACTTGGCCTGGCGGCCCTTCTGGTTGGAGCGCACCCACTCGAGCTCGTGCTTGACTTCCTTCTGCCGGGCCTGTTCCTGCTTTTCTTCGACGGCCAGGCGCGCTTCCTTCTGCTCCAGCCAGGAAGAATAGTTGCCCTCGAACGGTATGCCGTGGCCGCGGTCCATCTCGAGGATCCAGCCGGCGACGTTGTCGAGGAAGTAGCGGTCATGGGTGACGGCCATGACGGTGCCGGGGAACTCGTCGAGGTAGCGTTCCAGCCAGGCCACGGATTCCGCGTCGAGGTGGTTGGTCGGCTCGTCGAGCAGCAGCATGTCGGGCTTGGACAGCAACAGGCGGCAAAGGGCCACGCGGCGGCGCTCGCCGCCGGAGAGCGCCTCGATCTGCGAATCCCACTCGGGCAGGCGCAGCGCGTCGGCGGCGACTTCCAGCGTGCGCTCGATCTCCCAGCCGCCGGCGGCGTCGATCTTGTCCTGCAGCTCGGCCTGCTCGGCCAGCAGCTCGGTCATTTCCTCGTCGCTCATCGGCTCGGCGAACTTCTCGGATATTTCCTCGAAACGCACCAGCATGTCGCGCAGCTCGCCCACGCCGTCCATCACGGCCTCGCGAACGGTCTGGTCTTCGGGCAGTTCGGGCTCCTGCGGCAGGTAGCCGATGCGAATGCCAGGCTGCGGCCGCGCCTCGCCCTCGTACTCTTTGTCGACACCGGCCATGATGCGCAGCACGGTGGACTTGCCGGCGCCATTGAGCCCCAGCACGCCGATCTTGGCGCCGGGGAAGAACGACAGGGAGACGTCCTTGATGAGCGTGCGGTTGGGCGGCACCACCTTGGAGACGCGGTGCATGGTGTAGACGTATTGGGCCATCGGCGGGATCCGTTCGGTTCGTTGCGAGTGCGTGAATGTGGGGGCGAGTTTAACGGATTGCCAGTCGGTGGTGAGGGGTCAGGGGTCAGGATTCAGGGATCAGGGCGGCAGTCGGGCGCGGTGCGGGGCGGCTGCGCCGCGCGACCCTATCGGCATCTCTGTATGCCCCTGTCGTTGTCGCGGCGAAGCCGGCCCGCAATCCTGTCGGCTACCGCCCTGACCCCTGATCCCTGACCCCTGACCCCTCAACCACCCCCATCGCCGGAGGCAACGCGATACGCTATGCGCCATACCCGATCGGAGCAGACCCACCCATGCGCATTCTAGTAACCGGCGGCGGCGGCTTTCTCGGCCAGGCGATCGTCCGCCAGCTCCTCGAGCGCGGCGATACGGTCTCGACCATCAACCGCTCGGACTACCCGGAACTGGCCGAGTTGGGGGTGACCTGCCACCGCGGCGACATTGCCGACCGCGAGGCGGTCGCGGCCGCTGTCGACGGGGCTGACGCGGTGATCCACGTTGCCGCCAAGGCCGGGCCCGGGCTGTATGCGCCGGATTTCGTCGCCGCGAATGTCGTCGGCACGGGCAACGTCATCGAGGCCTGCCGTCGCCATGGCGTGCGCTATCTGGTCCACACTTCCTCGCCCAGCGTGGTGCACGCCGGGGGCGATATCGACGGTGGCGACGAATCGCTGCCGTACCCGACACATTTTCCGGCGCCGTATCCCGCCACCAAGGCCGAGGCCGAGCGCCTGGCGCTGGGCGCCGACGATGAAAGCCTGAAAGTCTGTGCTCTTCGTCCGCACCTGATCTGGGGGCCGGGTGACAACCAGCTGTTGCCGCGCCTGATCGAACGCAACCGGGCAGGGCGCCTGAAGCTGCCGGCGCCCGGGAAGCTGATCGATACCGTCTACATCGACAACGCCGCGAAGGCGCACCTGCAGGCGCTGGACAACCTGGTTGGCTCGGGCACGGCGGCGGGCAAGGCCTATTTCATCTCCAACGGTGAGCCGAAGCCGGTCGGGGAGATGCTGTCGATGATGCTCGCCGCGGCCGGCGAGACCCCGAAACTCGGCCGGGTATCGCTGCGTCTGGCCATGGTAGCCGCCACCGTGATCGAGGGGGTCTGGCGCGGAATGCGCCGGCGCTCCGATCCACCCCTTTCGCGCTTCGTGGTGGAACACCTGGCCACGGCGCACTGGTTCGATATCTCCGCCGCCCGGCGCGACCTGGGCTACGAGCCGGAAGTCAGTATCGAAGAAGGCCTGCGTCGGCTGTCGGCCTTGCAGGAGCAGGCTTCATAGCCCCCGCCGCCGGGCCCAGTTGTTGATCCGCTCGATGCGCGAGCGCCTTACCAGGTGCCGGTCGAGTTCGTCGGCGCGGTCGTAGCTGCCGTACTTGAGCTTGACCCAGGCGTTGAGGTCGATCTGACGCAGGTAGACGAACAGCCAGCGGTTGAGCGGGCGCCAGCCGGCCTTGCGAACGATGGCGGTACCTAAATCGATGATCACGGGGCGGCCGTCGTCGGCGACCATGACGTTCTTCCGGCTCTTGAGGTCGCCATGGGCGACGCCGCGTTCGTGCATGGCCGTGATGGTCTGCCTGAGGCGGTCGAAAAAATGCTCGGGGTCGGCGGGTGTCGTGTGCTTGAGTAGCGCGCCGTCGACGTACTCAACGGCCATGTGGCAGCCCCCGAAAAGCCCGAAACAGCGCGGGAAGCCGGGCACGCCTTCGACGCGCCGATAGGCCTGGAACTCGCGCCTGAGCGAAAAACGTCGCGCCTGCCACACAATGCCCCGGCCGCTCGGGGTCTTGACGGCAAGGTCGAAGCCGCCGCTCTCGACGCGCACGATCCGGCCCTGGTTGCTCTCGGCCACGACCGGCCAGTTCGCGGGCTCGAAGCCCTCGAACAGCGCGCTGAGATTGTCGGATGCAGTGTCTGCCAACGGCATGTGTCAATCATAGCGGATTGGCGCCGCCTTCCAGGGCAGGCGATAATAAAGAGATTGATCCGATCCGGGCTCGAAAACCGGGCCCGCGACCCCCACAATACGCACCATCCAATGAATCCAGACGGGGATTTCGAACCATGCCGATTTATGAGTATCGCTGCCAGGCCTGCGGCCACGAAATGGAGAAACTGCAGAAGCTTTCCGACCCGCCGCTGGTCGACTGCCCCGAGTGCGGCAAGCCGGCGCTCAACAAGCTGATCTCGGCTGCCGGTTTCAGGCTCAAGGGCGGCGGCTGGTACGAGACCGATTTCAAGAAGGACAACAAGCGCAATCTTGCTGGTGACGGCAACAAGGCCGACAAGAAGAACGCCGGGTCCGACAGCAAATCGGACTCCAAGAGCGACAACAAGTCGTCCTCGGGCGGTTCCGACAAGAGCGGCAGCGCCAGCAGCACCTCGAATGGACAGGCGGCCTGACCGATGCGTTCTCATCTTTGCGGAGAAGTCACCGAGGCCCTCGACGGCCAGCCAGTCACCGTCTGCGGCTGGGTCAACCGCGCGCGCGACCTGGGCGGCCTGATCTTCGTCGGCCTGCGCGATCATGCCGGCGTGTTGCAGGTGGTGGTCGAGCCCGACAACAAGGCCGCTTTCGCCGAGGCCGAGAAGCTGCGCAATGAATTCTGCGTGCGCCTGACCGGCACGGTACGCATGCGCCCCGAGAGCCAGTGGAATTCCGACATGTCCACCGGCAAGGTGGAGGTCGTTGCCGACACGGTCGAGATCCTCAGCGCTGCCGCGCCCCTCCCGCTGCTGATGAACGATGATGACGGCGAGGAAGTGCGCCTGAAGTATCGCTTTCTCGACCTGCGTCGTCCCCGCCTGCAGCGCAATCTCCGGCTGCGCTCGAAGCTGACCGGCGCGATCCGGCAGTTTCTCGATGCGCGCGATTTCGTCGATGCCGAAACGCCGATCCTGACTCGCGCCACGCCGGAGGGCGCGCGCGATTACCTGGTGCCCAGCCGCGTGCAGCCGGGCAGTTTCTTCGCCCTGCCGCAGTCGCCGCAGATCTTCAAGCAGATTCTGATGATGACCGGGCTGGACCGCTACTACCAGATCGCGCGCTGTTTCCGCGACGAGGACCTGCGCGCTGACCGCCAGCCCGAGTTCACCCAGCTCGACATGGAGATGGCCTTCGTCGAAGAAGCGGACGTGCAGGACACGGCCGAGCGGTTGATCCGGCGGGTCTTCGCCGACGTTCTCGATGTCGAGCTGCCCGATCCGTTCCCGCGCATGACCTACGCCGAGGCCATGCGCCGCTACGGCTCCGATAAGCCCGATCTGCGCGTCGACCTCGAGTTGGTCACCATCTGCGAGCATGTTCGCCACGTCGAGTTCAAGGTCTTTTCCGGCCCGGCCAACGACCCGGCCTCGCGCGTGGCCGCGCTGCGAGTGCCCGGTGGCGCCGGGCTCACGCGCAAGCAGATCGACGGCTACACCGATTTCGTCGCCCGCTACGGCGCCAAGGGCCTGGCCTGGATGAAGGTCAACGATGCCGCCGCCGGGCTCGAGGGCGTGCAGTCGCCGGTAGCCAAGTTCCTCGACGAGCAGTCGGTCAGGGGCATACTCGCCGACACCGGGGCGGTCGACGGCGACATCCTGTTCTTCGGCGCCGGCGAGAAGATGACGGTGAGCACCTTTCTCGGCGCCCTGCGGCTGCAGGTGGCGAAGGATCTCGACCTCGTCGAGGAAGGCTGGAAACCCTTGTGGGTGGTCGACTTCCCGATGTTCGAATACGACGATGACGACGGCCGCTACTACGCGCTGCACCATCCGTTCACCGCACCGGCGGTCAACGACGCAGACGCGCTCAAGGCCGACCCTGCCAACGCGCTGTCACGTGCCTACGACATGGTGCTCAACGGCTCGGAGATCGGCGGCGGCTCGATTCGTATCCACGATCCGAAGCTGCAGCAGGCCGCTTTTGACGTGCTCGGCATCGACGAGACCGAGGCAAAAGCCCGCTTCGGCTTCCTGCTCGAGGCGCTCAAGTACGGCTGCCCGCCGCACGGCGGCATCGCTTTCGGCATCGACCGCATCGCGGCGATCATGGCCGGCGAGGACTCCATCCGCGAAGTCATCGCCTTCCCCAAGACAGCGAATGCCTCGTGCCTGATGACCGGCGCCCCGGCTGCGGTGGAGAGCGGCCAGCTTCAGGAACTGCGGCTGAAGTTGGTCTCTACGGAATGAGAATCTTTCTCGCGCAAAGACGCCAAGGCGCAAAGAAATCAATTCCGCTTTTTTGGTTTTACTTTGCGTCTTCGCGTCTTTGCGCGAGAACGATTCTGACTTTCCTGCGTGGAGACCCCGCCATGACCACTCGCCAGGCTGCTTCGTGACTCGCTGCGTCGTGCTCGTGCACGGACTCTGGTGGGGCCCCTGGAGTATGGCCCTGATCGGCCGGGGGCTGAAGCGGGACGGTTTCGACGTTCATGCTTTTAGTTATCCCACCATAAGCCGATCACTGCAGGGCAATGCTCAGGCGCTGCGCGAGTTCGTCGCCGGCCTTGCGCTCGAGTGCGTTCACCTTGTGGGTCATTCGCTCGGCGGCCTGGTGATCCTGCGCATGCTCGACGAATACGCCGATCTGCCGCCCGGACGCGTGGTGTTGATGGGCTCCCCCGTCCATGGCTCGGCCGTCGGTCGCCGGGTGGCCGACCGCAAGCTGTTCCGGCCGCTGGTCGGGCAGGCACGGACGGCGCTGGAGGACGGTTTCTCGCACGCCCCAGCCGGCCGCGAGACCGGTGTGATCGCCGGCAGCCGCTCGGTCGGCGTCGGCCGCCTCTTCGGGCCCCTCGACGGGCCCAACGACGGTACGGTCACCGTGGCCGAATGCCGTCTGGCGGGCGCGAGCGAGTGCGTCCTGCCGGTGACGCATACGGGGCTGGTGGCGGCGCCGTCGGTTTCGACGGCCGTCGCGAATTTCCTGGATTCAGGGAGCTTCGAGAAGTAGAGGGTTCTCAAACTCGAAATCCGAAGCACCAAACCCGAAACAAATCCTAATCACGAAATACGAAACCTGGGCCTGGTCGCGGCATCCGTTTCGGTTTTTGTGCCTGTTTCGAGTTTGGTGCTTCATGCTTCGGATTTCGCGCGCATCAGCGCGCGTTACTGCCACGGGTTGCAGTCGTAGCCCGCCATTCTTAGCAGGCGATTGGCTTCGAACGAGCCCGCGCCCAGCTGTCCTTCGCTGAAGTTGTAGCCGATGAGCAAAGTGTTGCAGTCGAGTACTTCCACAGTCATCGTGCCGATTGAGTAGATGCCGACATCCTCAGGGATATAGCTTCCCGGCGCGCTGGTAATGAACTCGCCGCCATCGAATTCGAGCATGTCGAGCGTGACGATATCGACGCCCGGCTGAAGATCGGTGGCCGCTCCGAGTACCCAGAACGGCGAGCCGTTGATGTAGGTAAAGAAAATCGCCGTAATGTTGTTGGTGTCCGGGCCGTGCGGATTGTATTGCTCGCCGACCTGCAGTACCACGCCACTGTAAGGGAGACCGTCGACCGTGTACTGGCCCGACATGCGGCCATGCAACGCCGGGTACTCGTTCTGCGGCGGATCCAGTTCCGGCGAGTATCCGGGGATATCGATCAGTCGAAAATCGGCGTTTGAGGCCTGCGCGTACTGACCCCAGAAAAGCTCGAGCGTGAAGGGCTCGTTGTACTCCACGGGGCCGAATTCGGTCTCCCCGTCGAGTGAGAAGTAGTCGACGGCGAGCACATAGGTCACGCCCTGCTCGCTGATGGCGTTACCCGTTGCGCCGACGTCACCAGCGGCCGGATGTCGCTGGAGCTGGGCGATATGCCCGGGGATATCCACCGTGCCGGCCTCGGCGAACAGGCGCGGCACGAGCACCGGGCCACCGCTGATCTTGCGCAGACGCACCATGACGACGGAGTAGCCGCTGTCGTGACAACCCGTGCGCCAGATATTCACGCGCACCCGTGCGGCCGGCGACTGGTCGTTGACGGAGGGCACGAAGATATCCTCGTTGAAAAGCATGTCCCCGCCGGGGGCCGGTTGCTGCGGCAGCGAGACGGCCACGCAGCCGGGTGGGAAGGGCGTGTCCAGGTCGGTGAGCACGTTGATCTCGCCGTTGGCCGAGGCGTGGCCGGCGAGCACGAAGGTGAGGGCGAGCAGCAGATAGCGCATGGTTGGACGATTCGGTGACGTGTGACGGCCATTCTAGCGCCGGATTCTGACCGCCGCCTGAATGAAGCCCTGGTCGGTCGCATCCCCCGACCGGGAGCCGATGCGTAGTGCTACCGCTCCACGCATACTGCGGTTCCTCCTGCGTCTGTCGTCCCGGCCTCGAGCCGGGACCCCGCACGCCGCGTATCGGCACGGCCTGTCTCCCTGCCACCTGAACCCTGCGAGATCCCGGCTCTCCGCTACCGCTCCGGCCGGGATGACAAGACGGGCGAACAAGCGAACGACCAACCCGGAGCCTTCAGTTAAACTAACGGGCTTGTCATCACCACGGAGGCACCCGTCCCATGGCCGGTCACAGCAAATGGGCCAATATCCAGCACCGCAAGAAGGCGCAGGACGCCAAGCGGGGCAAGATCTTTACCCGCCTTGTGCGCGAAATTTCGGTGGCCGCGCGCGAGGGCGGTGGCGACCCCGACAGTAATCCGCGGCTGCGGCTGGCGATGGACAAGGCCAACGCCGCCAATGTGCCCAAGGACAACATCGAGCGCGCCATCAAGAAGGCCACCGGCGACCTCGAGGGCGCCTCTTACGAGGAACTGCGCTACGAAGGCTACGCGCCGGGCGGCGTGGCGGTGATGGTCGATTGCCTGACCGACAACCGTAATCGCACGGTCTCGGAGGTGCGTCATGCCTTCAACAAGCACGGCGGCAACCTGGGTACCGACGGTTCCGTGGCCTTCCAGTTCGAAAGAAAGGGCGTGATCACCTTCGCGCCCGGCACGGGCGAGGACAAGGTGATGGAAGCGGCCCTGGAAGCGGGCGCCGAGGACATCGTCAGCGACGAGGACGGCTCGATCGAAGTGCTGACCGAGCCGGAGGAATTCGAAGCGGTGCGCGACAGCTTCCGGAAAGCCGGCCTGGCCTTCGAGGAAGCCGAAGTCACCGAGCGGGCCAATAATCTCATCGAAGTGGACGTCGACACCGGCAAGCAGGTGCTCAATTTTCTCGATGTGCTCGAAGACCTCGATGACACGCAGAACGTGTGGTCGAATGCGGATATTCCGGCGGAAGCGTATGAGTGACTGTTCGGGACTCGGGACTCGGGACTCGGGACTCGGGAAAGCTGCCGCGGCGCCAGCTATTGTCGTGGCCACTGCCAATCGGAGCCTCCGGCTGCGCAGAACCCAAGTAGCCTTCAGTAGCGAGTCCCGAGTCCCGAGTCCCGAGTCCCGGCTTTCGAGCGAGTCCCGAGTCCCGAGTCCCGAGTCCCGAATCCCATGAGAATCCTCGGCCTTGATCCCGGTTCGCGTCGGACCGGTGTGGGCATCATCGAGGGTGAGAAGCTCATCCATGCCGAGACGCTCAAGCTGGGTGGCGGGCCCATGCCCGAGCGGCTTGGTTTGATCTTTGTCGGCGTTCAGCGCCTGGTCGATGAGTATCGGCCGGAGGTCGCGGCGGTGGAGACGGTGTTCATGAGTCGCAATGCGCAGGCCGCGATCAAGCTCGGCCAGGCCCGCGGGGCCGCCATCTGCGCCGTCGTCGGCGCCGGCCTGGCGGTGCACGAGTACGCGCCGAGGGCGATCAAGCAAGCCATCGTCGGCCGCGGCGGCGCCGGCAAGGAGCAGGTCCAGCACATGATCCGCGCCCTGATGAAGATCGACGTCGACCTCGGCGAGGACGCCCACGATGCACTCGCCGTGGCCCTGTGCCATCATCACACCGCACAGACTGCCAGCAGACTGCCGCCCGGAGTGGTATTGCGATGATTGTTCGATTGCAGGGAATTCTCGTCTCACGCCAGCCGCCGGCGCTGGTGATCGACGTCGGCGGCGTCGGCTACGAGGTCGAGGCGCCGTTCAACGTGTTCGATCGGCTACCGGCCGACGGCGAGCAGCTGACCATCCTGACGCACCTGGCGGTCAAGGAAGACGCCCACACGCTTTATGGTTTTCTGGCCGAGTCCGATCGCAAGCTGTTCAGGGAGTTGCTCAAGGTCTCCGGCATCGGCCCGCGCCTGGCCCTGGCCATCCTGTCGGGCGTCTCCGGCGACGATTTTGCCCTGATGGTCGAGGCCGGCGACAGCCAGGCGCTGACCCGGCTGCCGGGCATCGGCAAGAAGACCGCCGAGCGCCTGATCCTGGAAATGCGCGGCCGGGTGTCCGACCTGGGCGGGGAAGCCGGCGGCGTCGGCGGCGCGCTCAGCGCCGATTCCGAGGCGCGCGAGGCGCTGACCACGCTGGGTTACTCCTCCTCCGAGGCGCTGAAGATGATCAAGGCGGTGGCTGACAAGGATCTTTCCTCCGAGGCTCTGATCCGTGCCGCGCTCAAGAAAAAGATGCAGGGATAATGGAAGAAGAACGCCTGGTCAACGCTGAAGTCGACCGCGACGAGGCCCGCATCGAGGCGAGCCTGCGCCCCGACCGTTTGGGCGAGTACATCGGCCAGTCGGCCATGAAGGAGCGCCTGGGTATCTACCTGGAATCGGCCCGCTCGCGGCACGAAGCGCTCGATCATGTGCTGATCTTCGGCCCGCCGGGGCTGGGCAAGACGACCCTGGCGCACGTGATCGCACACGAGATGGGCGTCAAGGTTCGCCAGACCTCCGGTCCGGTGCTCGAACGGGCCGGTGACCTGGCCGCACTGCTGACCAACCTCGAGCCCGGCGACGTCCTGTTCGTCGACGAGATCCATCGCCTCAGCCCGGTGGTCGAGGAGGTGCTGTATCCGGCGATGGAGGACTATCGCATCGATATCATCATCGGCGAGGGGCCGGCGGCGCGCTCGATCCAGCTCGACCTGCCGCGCTTCACGCTGGTGGGAGCGACCACCCGTGCCGGGCTGCTGACCTCGCCGCTGCGCGATCGCTTCGGTATCGTCGAGCGGCTCGAGTTCTACACGCCCGACGAACTCGCCGAGATCGTCATTCGCTCGGCCGGCATTCTCGGCATCGAGGCCGATCGCGCCGGCGCGGTCGAGATTGCCCGACGCTCGCGCGGCACCCCCAGAATCGCTAACCGCCTGCTGCGGCGCGTGCGCGATTTCGCGCAGGTTCGTGCCGACGGCCGGATCGTCGAAGCGGTGGCCGCCGAAGCGCTGGAAATGATGCAGGTCGATGCGCGCGGCTTCGATGCCATGGACCGCCGCATGCTGCAAAAGCTGGTCGAGGATTTCGGTGGCGGACCGGTCGGCGTGGAAAGCCTCGCCGCCGCGCTGTCGGAAGAGCGCGGCACCATCGAGGACGTTATAGAGCCCTTCCTGATCCAGCAGGGGTTCTTGATGCGCACCGCCCGGGGCCGCATGGCCACTGCGGCAACCTGGAAGCACTTCGGCCTCAATCCTCCTGACAAACCCCACGACCTCTTCAGCGATCGCTCCGAGTCATGATCGAAGCCTTCCGTTACCGCGTCTACTGGGAAGACACGGATGCCGGCGGCGTGGTCTATCACGCCCGCTATCTGGCTTTCTTCGAGCGCGCCCGCTCCGACTGGCTGCTGGAGATGGGTTTCCCACAGGTGCCGATGCGTGAGCGGGACAACCGCCTGTTCGTCGTGCGCCGGGTCGATACCCGTTTCATCGCCCCCGCCCGGCTCGAGGATGAACTTGAGATCACGATCGGCGTCGAACATCTTCGAGCGGCGTCGTTGACCTTCAACCAGCGCATGGCCCGCGCGGGCGACAGCGAGCTGCTGGCCACCGCACGCGTGGACGCCGCCTGCCTGGCCGCGGATCGTTTCGTGCCTGCGCGCATGCCCGCATCGCTGCGCGCGGCAATACTAACGAGATCATGATTGAACAGACACTCAGAGCTACGGACGCGCTTGCCAGCAAGGCGAGCGAGCGCAGGCATAGTGTGGGCTTATGTCAAGTGAGCGCAACGCAGCGGGCAAGCGCGTCCGTAGCTCCCTGCGGGCTTGACTGTCAGCGCTTCTGGCTGCGTTTCCGATGCTTGATGTAGACTCGCTACACCCGCGCATCAGCGCAGGCGGGAACGCAAGGGCGGCTTGCCCGGAGGGCAAAAAGCCCTGGAGTGGAGCCGTCCGCGCGTGCCTTGCCACAAGCGCTGACAGACGGAAGCTGAGTGTTTGTTCAATCATGATCTCGTTAGTCCACGACAACAACAGGAACAGGAATCGCAATGAACGGCGAGTTGCAAGTCTGGGAACTCATTCTCGAAGCCAGCCTGCTGGTCCAGTGCGTCATGGCCTTGCTGGCGGCCGCCTCGGTGCTTTCTTGGATGGTGATCTTCCGCAAGCGCCAGATGCTCGCGCGGGCCGAGTCGCGCTCGCGCAAATTCGAGGAGAAGTTCTGGTCGGGCGCCGATCTCAACAAGCTCTACGACTCGGTCGCCGGCAGCCGTGAGCCGCGCGAGGGACTCGATGCGATGTTCGAGGCCGGATTCCGCGAATTCTCCCGCCAGCGCGAGGAAGGCAGGATCGACGCCGACGCGCTGACCAACGGCGCCCAGCGCGCCATGCGGGTGACGCTCACGCGCGAGATGGATCGCCTGGAGCACCACCTGAGCTTCCTCGCCACGGTCGGCTCGGTCAGCCCCTACGTCGGCCTGTTCGGTACTGTCTGGGGCATCATGAACTCGTTCCGCGGCCTGGCCGGCTCGCAGCAGGCCACCATCGCGATGGTCGCGCCCGGTATTTCCGAAGCCCTGATCGCCACCGCCATGGGCCTGTTCGCCGCCATTCCGGCGGTTGTCGCCTTCAACAAGTTTTCCACGCAGGTCGAGCGCCTGGAAGTGCGCTACGACAACTTCAAGGAAGAGTTCGCGTCGATCCTCCACCGGCAGGCGCGGCGGCTGCAGGAAAAGGGTTGACGCAGGAGTTCACAGGCTATGTCCGAGCATCCCTACATCCGCCGCCGGCGCAAGCGCATGTCCGAAATCAACGTCGTGCCCTATATCGACGTGATGCTGGTGCTGCTGATCATTTTCATGGTCACCGCGCCGCTGATGAACCTGGGCGTAGAGGTCGAACTGCCAAGTGGTTCGGCCGAGCCGCTGACCGACCAGGGCGATCCGCTCATGGTCACGGTGACCGCCGAGGGCGACCTGTACCTGGATACGGGCGACGCGCCGGAGCTGGTCGATCCCGAGACCCTGGTCGACACCGTCAGCGCCATCGTCGCCCGCAATCCGCAGCTGCAGGTCACCGTCAGTGGCGACCGCGAAGTGGATTACCAGCACATCTACGGTGCCATGGTCCTGCTCCAGCGCGCCGGCGTGGCCTCCGTCGGCCTCGTGGGCGACCCCGAGCCCGATTCTGATTAAGTGCCGAAGATGATCTTGGTATTGATTTCGCAGGCCCCGCAGCCATCAGCCGCGTTGCGAATCGCCCAGTCGCCGCAATGAAGTCCGGATTGTTTTCTTTATCTGTGTTCATCCGTGTTCATCTGTGGACGAATTGTTTTTTTGGGCTTGAATGATGCTCTCCCCCCAGCGAAAACAGGCAATAAAGGACGGTTTGGCGGCCTTCGGGCTGGCCGTCGCCGTGCACCTGGGTTTCGCGCTGATCCTGGTCCTTGGCACCTGGAACTGGGAGGCGTTTGAAAACCGGCCCGTGCCGGTGCAGGTCACGCTGGTCGACCAGGGGCCGGTCGCCGAGCCGTCCCGTGAAGATCAGCGGGAAGCCGAAGCCGAGCAACAGCGCCGGGAAGAAGAAGCCGAACGGCAGCGCCAGCAGGCGCTCGAGCGCCAGCGCGAAGCCGAAGCTGAAGCCGAACGACAACGTCAGGCCGAACGCGACCGACAGCAGCAGGAAGAGGCAGCCGAACGCCGCCGTCAGGAGCAGCTCGAGCAGCAGCGTCGGGAGGAGGAGCGCCGGCGCCAGGAAGAGGCCGAGCGTCGCCGCCGCGAGGACGAGGCCGCGAGGCGCAAGGCCGAGGAGGAAAGGCGTCGGCTCGAGCGCGAGCGCCGCGAGCGCGAGGAAGCCCGCCAGCGCGAACTTGAACAGGTGCGCCGCCAGCGCGAGGCGGCCCAGCGCGAACGCGAAGAGCAAGAGCGCCGGCTCGAAGAACTGGCCGAACGCCGTGAGCGCGAGGCCGAGGAACAGGCCGCCGAAGAAGAAGCCGAACGCCTGAGGTTGGCCCGTGAACAGGCCGCAGCTGACGCCCGTCGAGCCACCTTGAGCGAAGAGTACAAGGCGACACTGCAGGAATTGGTCCGTCGAAGCTGGCTTCGTCCCCCGACGACCCAACCGGGGGTGAGGTGCAGCGTTCGCGTACTCCAGGCGCCCAACGGCGGCATCATAGATGCAACAATCGTCTCCCCGTGCAATGCTGACGAAGCGACACGGCGATCAATCATTACCGCGGTCAATCGAGTCGGGCAATTCCCCACCCAAGGATATGAAGATGTTTTCGAGCGCCAGGTCACTTTTGAATTCCGTTACGACGGTTAGTCTTTTACTGCTCGCCGCGTTGTTTTCGACGCCCGCGTCGGCCGAACTGCGTATCGAGATCGTCGATGGCGTCGAGGGCGCCATGCCGATCGCAGTCGCGCCGTTCGAATGGAACGCCGACATGCCGGAACCCGAAGCGGGCGTGGCCGAGATCGTCAGCGCCGATCTCCATCGCTCCGGCCTGTTCGATGCGATGGATGAAGGCGAGATGGTCGA
Source organism: Lysobacterales bacterium (assembly GCA_034520805.1). Lineage (GTDB taxonomy): Bacteria > Pseudomonadota > Gammaproteobacteria > Xanthomonadales > Wenzhouxiangellaceae > Wenzhouxiangella. Next base: position 113,929 of record JAXHNG010000016.1, read on the forward strand.
TCGGCCGTCGGATCCGACCGAGGTTCGCTTCGGTACCTGGCGTCTGCTAAAGGTGGATCATCTGGTTGTCGGTTCCGTGCGCGAAACCACCGATGGCATGGGCTATGAGATCGAATACCACCTGCTCGACGTGCATTCGGGCCGCATCTTGCTCTCGCAGGCGCTTACGGTCGGGGTTGGCGACCTGCGGTTCGGCGCGCACCGCGTCGCGGATGCCGTCTACGAGGCCCTGATGGGCGTGCCTGGCGCCTTCGCAACGCGTATTGCATACGTGACGGTCAATGGGGCGGGTACCGACGAAGAGACCTTCGAGCTGGTGGTCGCCGATGCCGACGGTCACAATCCGCAGACGGTGGTGCGCAGCAGTCAGCCGATCCTGTCGCCGACCTGGTCGCCCGACGCGCGCAAGCTGGCCTACGTGTCGTTCGCCACCGGGCGCTCGCAGGTTATCGTTCAGGATCTCTACACCGGGCAGAATCGCGTGGTCAGCGCCGACAAGGGTATCAACGGCGCGCCGGCCTTCTCGCCGGACGGGCGCAAGCTGGCGGTCAGCCTTTCGCGAAGCGGCAGCCCGGAAATCTGGGTGATCGATCTCGAGACCATGCGCAGCGAGCAGTTGACCCATCACTGGTCGATCAACACCGAACCAGCCTGGTCACCCGACGGGGATCGTATCTACTTCACCTCCGACCGTGCCGGTCGCCCGCAGATCTACGTCATGGACGCCGGCGGCGGCGATCCCGAGCGCGTGACCTGGGAGGGCCGATACAATGCCCATGCCAGCATCGGCCTCGAAGAGCGCTACCTGGCCGTCATTTATAGCGAAGGTGACGAGGATTACCGCATCGCGATCCATGATCGCGAAACGGAGCGTTTACGTGTATTATCTGACGGTCGGCTTGACGAATCGCCGAGCTTTGCGCCGAACGGCAGCATGGTTCTCTACGCCACCCGCCGGGACGGCAATAGCGAGCTGGCGGCCGCTTCGGCTGACGGACGTATTCGTCAGCGGCTGGTCCTGAGCGAGGGTGACGAAGTTCGGGAGCCCGCCTGGTCGCCACTGATTCGATAAACGGTATAAATTTGCCCCTAACAATGCCTGTACGACCCCCAGGAGGTAGCATGAAGACTGCACTGCGATTCATCGCCCTTGTCATGCTGGCCGCCATTCTGGCTGCCTGCGCAAGGGAAACGGTAGAAGAACCCGAAGCCCCGGAACCGCCGCCCACGCAGGAGCCGGTTGAAGAGCCGGAAACCGATCGTCTCGATCCGCGTGATTTCAGCGACCCGCGTAATCTTGACAACTCCGACAGCCTGCTGAGCCAGCGCGTCATCTACTTCGAGTTCGACCGCTCCAACGTCCGCTCGCAGTTCCGTCCGATCATCGAGGCGCACGCGGAGTACCTGCGCAGCAATTCCTCCGCTCGCGTGATGCTCGAAGGGCATGCCGACGAGCGTGGCTCGCGCGAGTACAACCTTGGCCTGGGCGAGCGCCGCGGCAACGCCGTGCAGGACCTGCTGCGCGCCAACGACGTGCCCTCGGCCCAGGTCGAAGTGGTCAGCTATGGCGAAGAGCGCCCGGTGTGCCGCGAGAGCGAAGAGGACTGCTGGCAGCGCAACCGCCGCGTGGAGATCGTCTACACGGCCCGGTAATGACCTTGAACAAGCTCACCAAGCTAGTGATGGTTGCGGCGGTCGGCCTTGTGCCGGCCGCCGTCATTCCGGTGCAGGCGCAGGACGAAAGCAACCTGGTCTACGACGTTCAGGCACTGATGGAAGAAGTGCGCGAGCTTCGCGGCATGGTCGAGTCGCAACAGCGCGAAATCGAAAACCTGCGCCGCCGTCAGCGCGACCAGTATCTCGATCTCGACCGCCGTCTTCAGGCGCAGGAGCAGGGCAGCGACGCCGCCATCCAGGGCCGGCAGTCACAACCCGATCGCTCGGAGCCCGAGCCGCAGAGAGAGCCCGTTGCTCCGGCTAGTGAATCGGTGCCCCCCTCCCGCCAAAATGGTGACGAGCCCGAAGTCCGCGCGCCGATCGACGCGCAGGCCGAAATCACCCCGCTGACTGAACCGTCGACGGGCCCGGCCCGCACGCTTGAGTCGGCCGGAGAAGAGGAAAAGAGCGACTACGAGCGAGCCTTTCGGGCGCTCAGGGAGACGCGCTACGCAGACGCCGCCGAGGGCTTTTCTGCATTCCTCGAGCAGTACCCCAATTCGGTCTATGCGCCCAATTCGCTTTACTGGCTGGCCGAGACCTACTACGTCACGCGCGATTTTCAAACGGCGCTGGACTATTTCAACGAATTGCTCGATCGGTTCCCCGACAGCAGCAAGCAAGGCGATGCCCTGCTCAAGATCGGCTTCAGTCACTACGAACTGGAGAGCTGGAACCAGGCGCGCGCTGCGCTCGAGCAGGTTCGCAGCCAGCATCCCGGCACCACCCTGGCGCGCCTGGCCGAGGGCCGGCTGCGGGACATGCGGCTGGCGGGACACTACTGAGTTTCTAATGCCCGCGTAGGTCGGGGTTACATCCCCGACGGACAAGATAAGAGGTTCTGTTCACGCGTCAGCTACGTGTGTCCCGACCATGCAGGTCGTCCGTCGGGGGTGTAACCCCGACCTACGCTGCCTGACCTCGGCCTTGCGATCGGCTACCATGGCCGTTTTGTGGCAGTGAGGCCCATTTCTCCATGATCGATACCGTCGTCTTCCCCGTCGCCGGGCTGGGCACGCGCTTCCTGCCGGCCACCAAGGCCGTTCCGAAGGAAATGCTGCCGGTCGTCGACAAGCCGCTGATCCAGTACGCTGTCGAAGAGGCCGTCGCTGCCGGCGCGCGTCGCCTGGTGTTCGTCACCGGCCGGACCAAGAATGCCATCGCCGATCATTTCGACATGGCCTACGAGCTGGAGACCGAGCTGGAGCAGCGCGGCAAGCACGATCTGCTCGCCCTCGCGCAGGAAACCGTGCCCGAAGGCGTCGAATGCCTGTACGTTCGCCAGAGGCAGGCGCTCGGCCTGGGTCACGCAGTACTGTGCGCGCGTTCGCTGGTAGCCGGTGAGTCCTTCGGCCTGATCCTGCCCGACGACCTGGTCGACAACGGTGACGATCCGGTGCTGGTACAGCTTGCGCGACATCATGCCGAAACCGGCGCCTCGGTGATCAGCGTCGAGGAAGTGCCGCGCGAGAAGACGCGCTCCTACGGCGTGGTGGATGTTGAGTCGTTCACCGGCCGCAGCGGCCGCATCCGGGCAGTGGTCGAGAAGCCGGAGCCCGAGGACGCGCCGTCGAACCTGGCGATCGTCGGACGCTATGTCCTGAGTTCACGCATCTTCGAACTTCTCGAGCACACCGCACCCGACCATCGCGGCGAGATCCAGATCACCGACGCCATCGCCACGCTGCTCGACGAGCAGCCCGTGGATGCCTACCGGTTCGATGGACGCCACTACGACTGCGGCTCCAAGCTGGGCTTCCTTCAGGCTACCGTCGACCTCGGCCGCAAACACCCCGAGCTCGGTGCCGACTTCTCGGAGTGGCTTGAAAACCATTGAACCCAAATCTTTGCGTTTAGATATTTTTCCGAACTTGAGAGAATGAAATGCAATTGAATGAACTACTGCCTCGCGTGCGCGAGGCCGTGGCCGAGGCCGGCGAGGCCATCATGGCCGTCTATAACGATCCGGCGACCCCGGAAGTGGTCGACAAGGACGACAACAGTCCCCTGACCGAAGCCGACCTGGCTGCCAACCGCATCCTGGTCGAGCGCTTGAAGGCGCTCACGCCCGACGTTCCGATCCTGTCGGAGGAGTCGAAGCAGGCACCCTGGTCGGAACGCAAGCAATGGAAGGAACTGTGGATTGTCGATCCGCTCGACGGTACGCGCGAGTTTCTCAAGCGCAACGGCGAGTTTACGGTCAACGTGGCGCTGGTGCGCGATCATGAGCCCGTGCTGGGCGTGGTCTACGCCCCGGCGCTGAACCGCTGGTACTTCGCGTCGGTCGAAGACGGCGCCTGGCGCCAGGACGACCAGCGTGAGCCGGTTCGCATCGAGGCTGGTGAGAAGCTGTTCGACCGGCCCTGGCAGGTCGTCGGCAGTCGTTCGCACAATACGAGCGAGGTCGAGGATTTTGTGGCGCGTCTGGGTTCGGCCGAATTCGTGGCCATGGGTAGCTCGCTCAAGCTGTGCCTGGTCGCCGACGGCTCGGCCGATATCTATCCGCGGCTGGGGCCGACCTGTGAATGGGATACCTGCGCGGCACAGGCCGTGGTGGAAGCCGCCGGCGGCCGGGTGGTCAATGCGGAAACCGGCGAATCGCTGACCTACAACGCCCGAGAGGACGTGCTCAACCCCTGGTTCATCGTCTGCCGTGATCCGCAGTCGGAATGGTTCGGGGTGACGACCGGCTGAGCCGGTCGCCGACCAGCGAACCGGTCAGGCCGCGGGCTGCTTGACCGACTTGTTGAGCGTCTGCGCCAGGCCGGCGACCACGCCGCCGATGTCGGATAGTTCGGCCGGCAGAATCAGCGTGTTGGTCTCCTTGGCCAGCTTGCCGAACTCACCGACGTATTGCTCGGCAATGCGCAGGCTCACCGCCTCGCTTCCGCCGGGCTGGTTGATGGCCGTGGCGATACGTTCGATGCCGGCTGCCGTGGCCTCGGCGAGCAGACGGATTTCCTCCGAATGCCCCTTGGCTTCGTTGATCTGCTTTTGCATGTCGCCTTCGGAAACGTTGATCGTCTCCTGCTTCATGCCCTCCGAGACGTTGATCTTGGCCTGGCGTGCACCCTCCGATTCGGCCACCGTGGCGCGGCGTTCGCGCTCGGCGCGCATCTGCTTCTCGAGCGCGTCTCGGATGGTCTCGGGCAGGATGATGTCGGCTACCTCGTAGCGCAGCACCTTGATGCCCCAGGGTTCGGCGGCCTCCGACAGGGCCTCGACCACCTTTTCGTTGATGATGACCCGTTCCTCGAAGCTCTTGTCCAGGTCGGTCTTGCCGATGACCGAGCGAAGCGTGGTCTGCGCGAGCTGGATGGCGGCATAGCGGTAGTCTTCGATGCCGTAAGAGGCCGAACGCGCGTCCATGACCTGCATGTAGATCACGCCGTCGACGTGGATCTGGATATTGTCCTTTGTCACGCAGGCCTGCTGCGGTACATCGATGGCTTCTTCCTTGAGCGTGTGCTTGTAGGCCACTTTGTCGACGAACGGAATCATGAGGTGAAAGCCGGCGTCGAGCACGCTGTGGAAGCGCCCAAGGCGTTCGATAACGTAGGCCGAGCGCTGCGGCACGATCTGGGCGGTCTTGACCACCGCGATGACGACGATCGCCAGGACGATCAGTGATAGAACGGTTGCAAAATCCATGGAACGGAACCCTCTGAAATAGCAGTAGTTGAAAGATCGATCAGCTCGGGGCGTGATCGCTGTGGTCGGGACGGTCGGCAGAGACGAGCAGGGTGATGCCGCGATGGCCGATGACCCAGGCGGTGTCTCCTTCGGTCAGTTCGCCGTCTTCGCACTCGGCCGTCCAGTCGGCCCCGCTGAGTTTTACCTGGCCGACGCCGTCGGAGAAGCTGCGGGTGACGGTTACGCGTTCGCCGCGCGTGGCGACCAGGTTTCGATCGCCGTCCCAGCGGTCGGAGACGCTGCCGCGAAACCAGACCCGGATCTTCTCGCGTGCGAACAGCAGGCTGCCGACCGACAGCACCGCGAAGACGATGACTTGCTCGGGCAGGCTGTCGAGCAGGCCGAGCGCCGTAGCGATGCCGACCAGTATTGCGCCGATGCCGAAAAAAACTGCGACGATGCCGGTGAAGAAGAACTCGGACAGGACCAGCAGGGCCCCCAGAATCAGCCAGAACCAGGACTGTTCGATCATTTCATGCTCCCTCGGAAATCCATGCCGTCCCCCGGCCAGTGGCACAGATTATAGCCGCTTGGCCCGGGACTGCATGCGATACCTGGCTATATGCGACAAGTCACGCATGGGCAGGGATATTCCTTACAATGGCGCTCGTTCTCGCACCCTCCGGCCGGCAGGCCGATGCCCATGTCCCTGATAGCCATTCGCAAGCTCGACTTCAGTATTGGCGGGCCGCTGCTGCTCGAAAACGTTGAACTCGACATCGATGCCGGCGAACGCATTGCGCTCGTCGGCCGCAACGGCGCCGGCAAATCCACGCTGCTGAAACTGATCGCTGGTTCGCTCGAACCCGATGACGGCCAGGTCATCCCGGGCGACAGCGTGCGCGTGGCGACGCTGCCGCAGGAAGTCCCCGCCGATGCCGACGGCAGTGTCTTCGATCAGATCGCCAAAGGCCTGGGCGATGTCGGCGACCTGCTGGCCGAATTCCATCGCATCAGCCAGGGTGAATTCGACGCTGACGCGCTCTCGCGCGTGCAGGCGCAGCTCGACGCGGTCGGCGGCTGGGATGTCGACCAGCAGGTCGAGCTGGTGCTCGAGCATCTCGCCCTCGATGGCGATGCACGTTTTGCCGAGCTCTCCGGCGGCATGAAGCGGCGCGTCCTGCTGGGCCAGGCCCTGGTCCAGCGGCCGGACGTACTGCTGCTCGACGAGCCGACCAACCATCTCGACATCGAGTCGATCGAGTGGCTGGAGCGCTTTCTCCGCGAGTTTTCCGGCAGCCTGGTCTTCGTCACCCACGACCGTCGCTTCCTGCAGAACCTGGCCACGCGAATCATCGAGATCGACCGCGGGCAGGTCACCTCCTGGCCGGGCGACTGGCAGAACTATCTCAGGCGGGTCGAAGAGCGCGCGCACGCCGAAGAGCTGGAGAATCAGCGCTTCGACAAGAAGCTGGCGGCCGAGGAAGTCTGGATTCGCCAGGGCATCAAGGCGCGGCGCACGCGCAACGAGGGCCGTGTGCGCGCCCTGCAGAAGATGCGTTCTGAGCGGGCCCAGCGCCGCGAGCGCCAGGGCAGCGTACAGATGGAAGCCGCCAGCGCGGGAAAGTCAGGGCGCAAGGTGATCGAGGCCGAAGACGTCAGCTTTGCCTGGGACAGCGAGCCGATGGTGCGCGATTTCTCCACCACGATTTTTCGCGGCGATCGCATCGGCCTCATCGGCGCCAACGGCAGCGGCAAGTCGACGCTGCTGAAGCTTCTGCTCGGCCGACTCGAGCCGCAGTCGGGCACGGTCACCCTGGGCACCAACCTGGAGGTCGCCTATTTCGACCAGCACCGCTCGGTGCTGCGAGACGACTGGTCGGCGGCCGAGAACGTCGCCGACGGGCGGGATTTCGTCGAGATCAACGGCAAGCGCAAGCACATCATCGGTTACCTGCAGGATTTCCTGTTCACGCCCGAGCGGGCGCGCGCCCCCATCAGCAAGTTGTCCGGTGGCGAGCGCAACCGCTTGCTGCTTGCGCGCCTGTTCGCCCGCCCCTCCAACCTGCTGGTGATGGACGAGCCGACCAATGATCTCGACGCCGAAACCCTGGAACTGCTGGAGGAACTGCTGGCCGAGTACACCGGCACGCTGCTGCTCGTCAGCCACGACCGCGAGTTTCTCGACAACGTGGTCACCGCCAGTTTCGTGATGGAAGGCGAAGGGCACGTCGGCGAATACGTCGGCGGCTACAGCGACTGGCTGCGGCAGCGACGCCCCGAACACTCGCCGACGCCTGATGCTGCCTCGGCGAAGCCGGCTGGGGCGAAGCGCAAGCCCGAGAAGAAACAGGCGAAGCTCAGCTACAAGCTGGCCCGCGAACTCGAGCAGCTGCCCGAAAAAGTCGAGGCGCTGGAAGCGCGCATGGGTGAGTTGAGCGAACGAATGAACGAGCCGGACTTCTACCGACAGGATTCCGATGCGATCGCGCGCCACAACGAGGAGGTTGAAGCCCTTCAGGCCGAACTCGACGCCGCCTACAGCCGCTGGGAAGAACTGGAAGACCGGGCCGGCTGAGACCCCGGCCCGGTGCGCGATCGATTACAAGCCGAAGATGCCGACCACACCGATGACGATCAGGTAGATCGCCACGATCAGGTTGAGCAGCTTGGGCACGATCAGGATGGCGATACCGGCGATCAGCGACAGGACGGGAACGAGTTCGGGTTGGAGGTTCATGCGCGGTCTCCTTGAGTGGGGGTGTCCGATAGTGGGGGATCCGATACGGCCAGATGGCCGCTAGTGTACCCCGTCACTCATGTTGTGGCTTATAGCGAGTGCCTCAGGGGTCAGCTGCAAGGCGCGATTGCGCCGGCGTAGTGGTTCTACGTCAAGCAATCGCAACGCCGCAGATGGCCCCTGAGGCACTCGCCCGAAGGGAGCGCCGTACAAGCCCGATCGCGGCGTTGGCGCTCTTGCAAAGGGCACCACCCTTCCCGGCGAGCGCCGCCTTGCGCTCGGGCTTGTACGGCGCTCTATAAGTTACAAGATGAGTGACGGGGTACACTAGGTTCACCGTACCAGAATGCTCTATCTGCTTCTCCGGAGCGTTCAGCTGGCACCGTCGAGCAGGGTTCTGACGCGCCGTTCGAGGTCGAACACGTGCTCGTCCTCGTCGCCGAGCTCGCGCAGGGCTTCGGCGAGCCTGAGCAGGTAGTCCTGGTTGAGGCCGCTCGGCCCGCGGGCCATGACGATGTGTTCGGCCAGAATCTGCGGCTCGTCCGGACCGAGGAAAGCCGTATTGTCCCGGCCCGCCACGTAGAGCATGCCCGCGACCGTCGTACCGCGATCGAGCAGGTTGATACTCACGCGGTGGTGTTCATAGCCGTTCTTCTCGCGATGGTCGAGGTGCTCGAAGACGTCGTGTTCGACGCGGTAGGCCATGCCGCGGCAGCTGCGGCCCGGATCGGGGACCAGGGTCACGACCCGGCCCGGCGCCTCGGGTGTGCCCCGGTGGTCGTGCGAGCCCTGCCAGAAGCGGCGGCTCCAGCCCTCGACCTGCGCCGGTTCGCGATCCAGGTAGGGAAAATCCACCTTGTAGATCAGCGAACCGTAGCCGAAAACCCAGTCGGTCATCGGCAGGTAGTGCACCCCGTGACAATATGAGTCACGGGGTGCACTCGCGGGGAAGCTGCTTGTCCTCGACGGAGTCGCTGCTGCAGGTCCAGCCGACGAGCATTCCCTCTTCGATTTGCGGGCTGATCATCAGCTTGGCGTTTTCCGCCAGGTTCGCGCCACCGGCGAGGATCAGCCGCAGGCCGGGTGGTTCCGACTGCCAGATGGCGTTGACCACACCGGGCCCCAGCGGGATGGCGGCGGCCCAATCCGCGGCTGCGGCGCTGGGCGGCAATTGGCCCTGTTCCGATACGTGGCGGGCCACCAGGCCGCGGAAATCCGCGGTCGAGGCGTAGGCCGCCGTGATCTCGGCGCGGGTGCGATAGTCCTGGTAGGCGGGGACGGCCACGGCTGCGACGACGCCCAGCGCCGCCACGGCGCTTATGCCGCCGGCGTAGAGCAGGTCGCCGGGGTGGTTCTCGAAGGCCAGGGTGGCGCCGAGCCGGCCCTGCGCGTAGTCCACGGCGAATCCCACCGTGCCGGTCCGGGGCAGGTCGAGTTCGCGGGCGGTCGGGAAACTGGTGACGTCGATGTCCGCCCCGAGCATGTCGGCGAACGCCAGCAGCGAGCTGATGTAATAGTAGTAATTGCGTCTAGGGGCCTCGTTGATGCGAAGGGCGCCGAACAGCCCGGCGCGTTCGGTATCCACGCCGGATTCCGCCAGCCATTCGCCGACGGCGACGTCACCCGGGTGATCGAGGCGTGCCATCAGCACCTGCGGCACGGCGGCGATCAGGATTCGGTCGTTCTCGTTCATCCAGAACAGATGGGTGCCGATCTGCATGGACCGGCTGATGATGAACGCCAGGCCGGGGTTGCGCTCGCGCATGTCGCCGATCTCGTCGGCGATGTCGACGCCCGGAATGGCCAGGTGGTGTATCCGTGTGTCGCCGATGCGCTTGCTCGATTGTTTGATGTCGAAGCGGCGAGCGAGGGCGTCCCAGAAACTCGTCCACCGCTCGACGCCGCCGCCCTCGTGTACCAGGTAGGTACCGTTGGCGTCGTCGACGAAGATCATGCGCCCGGCCAGGGTGTCGATGACGGTGGCCAGGTCGATGCCGATTTCTTCCTCGAGCCGGGCGCTGACCTCGGCGAGCTCCGACTCGGTTTCCTCGCCCAGCGATTCGAGGAGCTGCTCCAGCCAGTCGTTGCCGGGCACGGTCAGGCCGAACACGAAATCGGGCGTTCCCGAGCTGCGAATATCGATCGCATCCGATGCCGGCAGGGACAGATCCCAGATGCGGCCGCCCTGACCTTCGGCGATAACGGCCAGGCGCGCCTTGCCGCCGGAGCTGCCGTAACCCATCGCCAGCTGGCGGGTGGCAAATACGCCCAGTGCTTCGAACCATGCCAGCTGCTCGGCGTCCAGGCCCTGGCGCATCATCGGGCCGAGCCGCGCCATGTCGGCCCACTGGAAGAAACCGAGCCCCGAGGCATCGATTTGCCGCTCGAAAGCGCGCATCGGGCTCTCGTCTGGCGGCTGCCAGTCGTGGGAGGCGGCCAGCCCTTCGGCGGTGGTGCTCATGCCGGTAATAAAACGCGCGCGGCGGGTCTGCGGGTCGAAGTCGTAGAAGATGGGAAACATCGTCGCCAGAATCTGTCCGGGGCCTTCGCCCTCGGCTGTTTCGAGCAGCTGCAGCAGGCCGGCCTGGTCGGCAATCTCGGCCATCGCGGCATCGAGTTCGGTGACCGTCTCGAAATCGAACCGGCCCTCGATGACCAGGTCGGCTTCCAGCGGCTGTGGTCCGTCGCCCACCAGCGCGATCTCCAGCGGCGAGCGCAGGGTCTCCAGCAGCAGGGTGAGCAGGGGGGCGAGCTGGCCCATGTCGGCGGCCAGCACTTCCGGCAGGCGGGCTTGCAGCGCGCTGATGGCATCCCGGTTGGCCTGCGTGTCCAACCCCTTGCCCAGGGCGCTGGACTTGGGCGCGCCGACCAGCCCCCAGAGGCTGGGCAGGCGAAGGTAGGCAATGGTGTTGTCCGGCAGCTGGTCGATCAGCCGGGCGCGATCGGCGATACCGGCGTCCCAGGCCGAGAGTTCGCCCGCCCGCCCGGAGTCGTCCGATCCGGGCCGCTCGCAGCCAACCGTGGTGAGAACGGCGGCCAGCAGGAGCGCCATGACAATGGATTGCAGTTTCATCGGATTCCCTCTGGGATGGTCGTAGATCGATTGCGTCGTTTCAGCGGCAGTATAGCCGCGGTCAGCGGCGGCATTCAGCCATCCGTCATTTGATCGTATGATGGCAGTTTGTCATTGTCTGGAGAATTTGCATGCCGTCGTTCGATATCGTATCCGAGGTCGACCACCACGAGCTGGCCAACGCCGTCGACCAGGCCAATCGAGAGGTCACCACGCGCTTCGACTTCAAGGGCACGGATTCGACCTTCACGCTCGACAACAACCGCATCGCGATGAAGACGGAATCGGAGTTCCAGCTCGACCAGATGCTCGATATGCTCTATTCCAAGCTTTCCAAACGCGGCATCGATCTCGAGGGCGTCGAGGCCGACGAGCCCGAGATCGGGGCGAAGACCGCGAGCCGCGGATTAACTATCCGCGAAGGCATCGATACCGAAATGGCCAAGAAGATGGTCAAGCTGGTCAAGCAGTCGAAACTGAAGGTTCAGGCCAGCATCCAGGGCGACCAGGTGCGGGTAACGGGCAAGAAGCGCGATGATCTCCAGGCGGTGATGAGCCTGCTGCGCGAAGCCGAGCTGGGCCTGCCGCTGCAGTTCAAGAACTTCCGGGATTGAGGGGCACAATTATGACGGTCGCCGTGTTTCGATTGAACTGGTTGGCTCTGTTCGGCCTGTCCCTGGCCTGGTCTGCGTCGGCCCTGGCCGACGACCGGGCCGAACTGGCGGGCCTGCTGGAGACATTCCTGGCCGGCGCCTCGGTCGACGATGCGGCGGTGCACGATCGCTTCTGGGCCGAGGACCTGATCTACACCAGCTCGGATGGCAGACGATTCGGCAAGGCCGAGATCATGGCATCGCTGGCAGCGGGCAGTGACGGGGCGGACGAGAACGCGCCGGGCGAGGAACCACCTGCCTCACCGGCGTATTCGGCGCGAGACATCACCATTCGAGTCTTTGAAGATACCGCGGTTGTCACTTTTCGCCTGGTCGCGCGCCGGGATGGGGATGTCGTGGGCGAGTACTTGAATACGGGCGTGTTTCGCCAGCGCGAACCCGGCTGGCGGGCGGTGACCTGGCAGGCCACCCGGGCTGCTGAATCCGGCGGGCAGTGAACCTTCAGGGCAGAAGGGCGAGTTTGCCCAGCGTCTGACCCGTCTCGATGCGTCGTTGCGCCTCGGCGGCTTCGCCTAGCGGATAGGACTCGACCGGCAGGGGCGCCAGGCGTCCGTCGGAAAACCGTTCGAGCAACCAGTGCATGCCTTCCCGCATGGACGGGGCGTGCGACTGCAGAAAACTGAGGTTGGCGGCCAGCACGCTGCGGTTGCTCTGGGTCATGTCCATGGGGTTGAATTGCGGTGTGCGCAGCCAGTCGATCGCGAGCCTGAGCCAGTTCAGGCGACCGTTTTTCGGCAGCATGGAAGCAAAGCCGTAGATCAGCAGCCGCCCGGTCGGCGCGAGGTGGTCGTAGCTTTGCGCCAGCGTGGCCACGCCGTTGGCGTCGAAGATGGCGTCGAAGCCCTGCGGGGCGATTTCTTCGGCCCGTTGCCACAGCTTTTCGGTCGACTTGTCGATGACGGCCTCGGCGCCCATGCCAAGGGCGTGTTCGACCTTGTGTGCGCCACCGACGACGCCGATGGCCCGTGCTCCGGCGAGCCGGGCCAGTTGCAGCACCGCCGAGCCCACCCCGCCGGCGGCCGAGTGCACCAGCCAGGTCTCGCCGGGCCGCGGGTGAAGCTGGCGATGCACCATCCACCAGGCGGTCAGGAAGACCGTCGGCAGCGTGGCCGCCTGTTCGAAGCTCAGCCCGGCAGGCTTGGCGAAAACGCCTTCGGCGGGTGCTCGCAGGTGGCTGGCGTAGCCGTTGAACAGGCTCAGCCCGATTACCTCGTCCCCGGCTTGCCAGTTGTCCACGTCCTCGCCCACGGCCGCGACCGTTCCGGCAACCTCGAAGCCGGGCGTGATCGGGTAGCCGTGGAGTTTCTTCGCCGAGGCATACAGACCCATCCGGATGATGCTGTCGGCATAATTGACGCCGCAGGCCCGACAGGCAATGACCACCTCTTGCGGGCCGGGTTCGGGAAGGGAGGACTCGATCAGCTTGAGCGCGTCGAAGCCGCCCGGGCGCTCGATGACGATCCGGCGCATTCGGCCGGTCGCGCTCATTCCTCCTCGTCCCAGCCGTAGTCGAAGGTGATCTCCTCGTCGGCCTCGATCGCTCGCAGGGCGTAGAGTTCGTCGCCCCACCAGTCGGCGTTGGGCTCGGAGGCGTGGTTGAGGAAGCGCATTTCGTTTTTCCCGTCGATGCCCTCCCAGCATTCCGTCTCCTCGTTCCACAGCCACAGCACATGCATGCCGTCCTCTTCGCTATCGGGGCCTTCGTAGGTGCCGATGTATTCATCGCGTTCGATGCGCTGTCGGGCGAAGAGTCCGCGGCCGTGAATCGGTGATTCGGCCACGTAGGCGAGCGGGTTGTCGTCGTAATCTGTCTTTTTCATGTCTCGGCCGGCTGCAGTCGGCCGGTCTCCTGGTCGATGTGAAGCTGCTGGCTGGCGTCGAAGCGCGGCAGGCCACGTGCGGCAAGGTCGCGCATCACGCGGTCGGCTGACGCCGGTCGCAGGGGGTAGATGTGCATCATGCGGCCGTCCTCGACGACGGTCCAGGCCACCAGGCCGGTGTCGGGGTGGTGCTGGACGGTTACGCCGTCGGCGCGATCGGTGACCCCGGCGGATTCGATCATGCTGCTGTTGTCCGGGTCGAATACGACCGGCTCTTCGGGCAGGGCCTGCCAGTCGATGCCGTGGCTGTCGAGCATGGTTGTGAGCGTGCGGAAGGCGCGCTGCCACAGGGCGTATTCGTCGCCATCGCCGTCGAACTGGTCGAGGCTGACAAACGGAATCTCCACGCCCGACCCGGCTCTCCAGTAAGCCCGTAGTCCGCCGGGCAGCGCTTCGTGGTCGTGGTCGCGCTCGCCTTCGACCAGCACCTTCTCGACCACGGGCCAGAAGCCGCCCAGGCCGGCGCCGTCGAGTTGAACGTGCTGCAGGGCGATAAGGTCGGCGAGGGTCAGCAGCTGGCCGTGAACGGTCTCGAGGCCGACGGACTCGCTGAGCAGGGCGCGCGCCGGCGGATCGATGCTGCCGCGTTCGAACAGCCCGTCTTCGAGTGCCTGGCGGAGCGCTTCGGCCTCATCCGCGGGACAGACGAGCGTTATCGGCAGCGCCAGGAACAGGCCCTGCGGCGCTTGCCCGGGCGGCTGCAGCGCAGCGTGCGGCATCCGGCCGCGATGGGAGCCGATGGCAAGAAGGCGCGGTTCGAAACCGCGCTCGCGTACGGTCGAATCGGCCAGTTCTTCCAGCGCGCCCCAGGCAGGGAAGCCCGGTCGCATCAGTTCGAAAGGCTCGAACAGTGCGGCGCCCAGTACCAGCATGGTGCGGTCGACCGCGGCAACGGTGCGGCGCAGGTCCTCGGCAAGGTGACCGGCCAGGCGCTCGGCCCGGTGTCGATCGAGTGTCCGTTCGGGATTCCTGCCCGGCTGGATTTCCAGACCGGCCAGCAGCCGGATATGATGCATGCTTTCATTCATGGTCGTAACTATCCGAGCGATGACTCAAGCAATCTCATGGCGCGTGGCGCGCTTCGACGAGCTGACCCTCGATCGACTTTACGCCATCCTGGCCGCCCGGGTGGCCGTGTTCGTGGTCGAGCAGGACTGTCCCTACCAGGATCTGGACGGGCTCGATCGTTGCGGCCTGCACCTCGCGGCCTGGTCGGATGATCGCGTTCTGGCCTATGCACGGGTGCTGCCGCCGGGCGGGCGATTTGCCGAACCGTCCATCGGGCGCGTACTGACGGCGCAGCCGGCGCGCGGCACCGGCCTCGGGCGAGAGTTGATGCGTCGCAGCATCGAAATCGCTCACGAGCACTATCCCGGCCTGGGCCTGCGCATCTCCGCCCAGCGCTACCTCGAGTGCTTCTATGCCGAACTGGGTTTCGCGACCGTCAGCGAGCCGTACCTCGAGGACGGCATTCCACATGTGGAAATGACCCGGGCGGCGGATTCAGAACAGTGAAAAGGGTGACTTGCCGGAGCCGCCGCTTCCGCCAGCACCGCGACGCCGGCGTCGGCGCATGCGCGACAGTAGCGCCTGCTCGCGGGACTTGAGATAGTCGCTGCGGTTGAGCTCTTCGGGTTTCATGCCGCGCCGGTTGGCTTCGGACTCGCGGAACTTGACGAAGTCCTGATAGGCCTCGACCTCGGGCTTGAGTTCGCGCGTCATCAGTTCGATCATGATGGCGTCGTCGAGGAAGCCCAGGCCCGGGATGTGGTCCGGGATCAGGTCGTGCGGGTCGTTGAAGTACGCCAGGGCGGCCAGCACACGCTGGCGGCCGACTTCCTGCATGCCCCAGCCGTCGTCTTCGAGCATGTCGATGAGCAGGCGCAGCATATCGAGACGGCTTCTCACGAATTCGCTGCTCTTGCCCCGCTCGGAGGCATCTTCGATCAGCTTGCGCGCGCCGCTGATGATCTGCTCGGGTTTTTGCTCGCGCGTATTGTCCATGGCCTTGCGGGCCATGTCGCGGAAGCGTTCAAGATCCTTTTCGGAAAAATCCAGTGTGATTCTGAGGCTCATGGGTCGGTTCCCTAGAAATTCTTCGAGAGCGGGCAATTCAAGCACATAGCCTAGAGTGCGGCCCGCACAGCGTCAATGGTCCGGAAGTCACGCATCCGCTCCAAATGCGGTGCCGGCTTTCTCGAAGGCATGGCGGATTCAGGCAGCAGCGATGAACAGCCCGATGCAGCAGGCGAATCCGCCCAGCCACATCAGGGAGCGGGCCAGGTGGATGTCGGCCAGGTAGCAGGTGCCATAGGCGAGGCGAAAAGCGATGAAGGCAATGGCAAGCGCGTCCACGAGGGGCTGGTCGGCGCCGGCGAAATGGGCCACCAGTACCGCGGCTGCAAACAGGGGAAAGGCTTCGTGGGCGTTTTGCTGGGCCCACCAGGCGCGTTTCCGATAGCCGGTCACCGACTCGTACCATTCGCGCGGTCGTCGATTGTTGAAAGACTTGTCCCCCACCTTGGCCACGCCCGCGAAGACGATTGGCATCAGGCCGGCGATCAGAACACACCAGAATGCGATGGTCATCGTTGTTGAACTCCCTCGGTCTTTCGTCAAGTCTACACCAGCGCATGGCGCGTACTCACTTGCCGGACGACTTTCCGGCCTATACTCTGGAACTTTTAAGGGGAAGCGGGAACCCGCTCGAAAGTGACTTTCAGAATGCCCCACCCTTTGGAAAACCGGGCGTGCGCCCGGTTTTGAGCGTGCTTGCCGCCCTGGCGGTATTCCTGGGTGGCCAGCTTCTGCTGGCTCGTTTCATACAGGGTGAGCAGCAGCGCGATGCCGATCTGCAGCGTTTCGTGGCCCTGCAGGAACTGGCTGCCTATCGGGCGCGCGTCGAGGGGCACCTCAATGCAAACCTCATCAGCGTGCGCACCCTGCGGGCCGAGATCGCGCTTTCGCCCGACCTGGATCCGGAACGCTTCGAGCGGCTGGTTTCGGAGCTGCTCACCGCCGACCTGCATACCCGTCATATTGCCGCGGCACCGGATCTGGTCATCCGTCACATCTATCCGCTCGAAGGCAACGAGGCAGCACTTGGTTTCGACTATCGCGAAAGCCCGGGGCAGTTGTCGTCCATACAGGCCGCCATCGAAGCCGGCGACATCGTCATCGACGGGCCTGTCGATCTCGTCCAGGGCGGCAAAGCGCTGATTGGTCGCCTCCCAGTCTACGAGCGAGAAGGCGGCGAGATGTGGGGCGTCATTTCGGTCGTCATCGATCACGAGCGCCTGTTCCGGGATTCAGGTTTGATGGAGCGGCAACGCTGGAACGTCGGCCTTCGGGGCCTTGACGGGACGGGCAATGCCGGGGATGTCATCCTGGGCGAACCGGGCTGGTGGGATCAGGAGCCGGTGACCGTTCCCGTCGATTTGCCGGTCGGCAGCTGGGAGCTTGCGGCCGTGCCGCCGCTCGGCGATTGGGAGCGGCCGTTGCTGTCATACCACTGGCAGTGGCTGGCCGGAACGGCCGTCAACCTGGCGCTGTCCTTGCTCATCTTCGGCCTGCTGATCAGCCGCCGCCGCCTGCAGGACGCGCTGTCGACGATCAGCCATCAGGCGCGCTTCGACAGTCTCACCGATCTCCCCAACCGGGAATACTTTGCTTACCAGTTGGGCGAGGCCATTCACCGGGCTCGTCGCGAACAAAGCCGATTCGGGCTGTTGTTCATCGACCTCGATCATTTCAAGGAAATCAACGACTCTCTCGGCCACGAGGCCGGTGACGAACTGCTCCGCGCCATAGCCGTTCGGATTGGCGGGGTCTTGCGTGGCCAGGATGTCGTCGGCCGATTCGGCGGCGACGAGTTCGTGGTGCTGCTGCACGAGCTGGCCGATCCGGTCGATGCGGAGATCGTCGCCAACAAGGTCATCCAGGTGCTGCATCCCGTGATTTCGATCAAGGGTCACGACGTGACCATCGATGGCTCGGTCGGTATCGCCGTCTATCCCGAGGACGGCCACTCAGCCGGCGATCTGCTCAAGCACGCCGACCTGGCCATGTACGCGGCGAAGGCAGCCGGGCGCGGCACGAGCCATTTTTTCAACGAGTCACTGCGTCAGCAGGCCGAGTCTCACCTGAATCTGCACAATGAGATCAAGCGTGGCCTCGCCGAGAACCAGTTTCTCGTCTACTACCAGCCGATCGTGGACGCGCAGGGTCGGCGGTTGGTCGGCGCCGAAGCCTTGCTGCGCTGGCAGCATCCCCGGCGCGGCCTTCTGGGACCGGCGGCGTTCATTCCTGTTGCCGAGCGAACCGGCATGATTCGCGAGCTTGGAAATTTCGTGCTGCGCCAGGTGTGCCGGGATTTCGACAGCATGCTGCGCGCCGGACTTGATATCGGCCTGGCGGTCAATCGTTCGTCGCGCGAGTTCAATGACCGGCGCACGGTCATGCGCTGGCTTGAAATCATCGACGCAAGCCGGATGCCGCGAGACCATCTCATCTTCGAGATTACCGAGTCGGTCCTCATGCCCGACAAGGATCGCCAACATCGTTTGTTGCGAAGGCTCAATGCGGAAGGGATCCGACTGGCGATCGACGACTTCGGGCAGGGCTATTCCTCGGTGACCTACCTGAAGAAATTTCCCGTCGGCCAGATCAAGATCGACCGCGTGTTCGTCGAGGACATGACCGAAAGTGCGGAGAGGCACGCACTGGTGGAGGCCCTGGTCAAGATGGCCCGGGCCCTGCAGCTCGAGGTCGTGGCCGAGGGCGTGGAAACAGCCGAGCAGGCCGAACAGCTTGCGGCGCTGGGCTGCAACATGCTCCAGGGGTTCTTTTTCGGTCGGCCGATGCCGCTGGCCGATTTACTGGTGCGCTTTGGCGGGGCTTCGGCTTCCCCGGCCGAGTGAAACGACCTGCACTCGATCGGGTTGCCGGTGCCACCGGACCCGGGCGGCCATGGCCGGTGTTATCTCGATGAGCCCGTCGGCTCCGACGCGCATCACTAGCTCGACGCCAAGTTTTCGGGCTACGGCCGGCCACTCGCCGACATCGGCGACTGCCAGGGCGGTGGCGGCCGCGTCGGCTTTTCCGCCATCGCGAGTGATGGCCGTCACGGAACGCACCCCGTCGGCCGGATAGCCGTCGCGCGGGTCGATGATATGGCCGTAGCGGATGCCGTCACCCTGGCGGTAGCGACGGTAGTTGCCGGAAGTGAAGACGAATTCGCCGTCGCGGACTTCAAGGTCGGCAAGATAGCGCCCCCCCGTTCCGTCGGGGTGCTCTACGGCGGCACGCCACGGTCGATCACCGCGCCGCCCGATGACCCCCAGGTCGCCGCCGGCGTTGACGATGGCGTGTTCGATGCCGTGCTTTGCGAGGATTTCCAGGGCCCGCGCCACGGCGACACCCTTGATATACGCACCAAAGTCGAGCTGGACCGCGCGGTTCCGGCTGGATAACTCGCCTGCGCCAATGTCCAGGTCGGCCATGGAAGGGGCTTGCCGCACCTGTTCTTCGATGGCCGCAGGCGTTGGCGGCGGGCCGTGCGGCAGTTCGCTGGCGTGGAAGCCCCACAGGGCGAGCAAGCGGCCGATGGCGGGGTTGAAAAGACCGTTGCTGGAGCGCTCCAGTTCGCGGGCGCGTTCGATCACGGCCAGGGTGTCGGCGGACAGCTCGATTTGCCCCCCTTCGGCCAGCGCGCGGTTGACGTCGGCGAGCAAGCCCGGCTCCCACGCGTGCCAGCGTCGGTGCATCATCTGGAGCTCGCGGTCGACGGCCGCGACGGCGGCATCCGCATCCTCGTCGGTGCGCAATGTCACCGTGACCTCGGTACCAAATGCGGCCAGGCGGTGGTGCGTGAGGGCAGCTTGGCGGTCGCAGGCCGACACTGCCAGAAGCGCGACTGTGGTTAAGAGCGGGCCAAGGCGCATCTGCTGTTAGCGGAAGCGGTCAGGCTGACCCGGGACCGGGTACAGCCAACCTTCGGCGTCGGTGACTCGTTCGCGGCCGCTACCCAGGACGAGTCGGGCCTGAAGCGTCCAGCGCAGGCGTCCTGCTTGCGCATCGGCGAGGCGCTGAAGGGCCTCAAGGCCTTCCGGTTCGGCCGGCAGGGGCAACCGGATGACTTCGCGTCCGCGCGCCGAAACGGTCAGCGCCATGTCGCGTTTTCCCGCGGCAAGGGGCTGGCCGTCGAGTACGAGCTCGACCGCAGCACGGTTCAGCAGCAGCGGCTCGTCGTTCACATTGCGCACAGCGAGCTCGACGGTCACGCGATCGGCGTGCTTCTCGAGCCCGCTGAGCGACACCTGGGGCGGTTCGCCAAGCACTTCGCGCAGGTTGCTGCTGCAGGCCGTGAGCAGCGCCAGTGCCAGCATCGGCCCAAAAAATCGACCGGCCAGGATTGTCACGTTTGTTCCCATCTTCAGGATGTCCGGATCGTCATGATAGTTCCACTTCGCGCGGGATGGCGCAAACGTCGAGTCGCCCCGGCCGTGTTCGGGCGTGAGCGCGGATCGAGTCGATCCTGCAGCCGGTCGGCGAGCTGATTGATCGACAGCACAAGCACGAAAAGCGCCAGTGATGCGCTCACTAAGTTCATGTAGTGGCCGGCCAGGATTTCCTGGCCGGCCTCGGCAATCATGATGCCCCAGCTGATGGAATCCTGCAGGCCGATGCCGAGAAAACTGAGAACGACCTCGGCCTTGATGGCGGCGACGAAAACGAGTGAGGTCTGTACCAGTAGTAGCGGGGCGGTGTTGGGCAGGATGTGGCGCACCAGGATCCGCCTGGCGTTCAGGCCGCTGACGCGGGCGGCGAAGACGAACTCGCGCTGCTTGAGCCGAATGGTCTCGGTGCGGACCAGTCGGGCGGTCAGGGTCCAGAAGCTCAGGATCATCGCCAGGTGCATGGCGCCGGAGAACCCCTGCATGGCGAAGGACATGGCGGCCGCGAAAAGGTAGAAGGGCACGGCATCGATGGTGCCGATCAGCCAGCTAAGCACGTTGTCGATGGGGCGGCGTGCGAAGTAACCGGCCACGCCACCGATCATGGCGCCGATGAGGACCGATGCAAGGGCTACCGGCAAGCCCACTTCAAAGGCGGTCGCGGCGCTGGCGAGCAGGCGCTCGAAAAGGTCCTGGCCGAGCCGGTTGGTGCCCAGCCAGTGCTGTGTGGACGGCGGTTCTCGCATTTCGCCGCTGATGGCTGCCCATTCGCCGCCCCATGCACCGATCCAGACGCCGACGGCGACCAGCATGTAGGCGAGCACGGTGGCGAGCGCGATGCGTTCGCCGTGTCGCGATGCAGCGCTCGAGCGTGGCCGGCTGGTCATGCGCCGCGCGACCTCGGATCGAGGAGGGCGGTCAGCAGGTCCGTGGCGGCCAGGGCGAGCACGAACAGGATCGACGAGAGGCTGACGACGGCCATCAACACCGGCTGGTCACCGGAAAGGATGGCGTTCCAGGTGGCCCGCCCCATGCCGGGAATACCGAAGTGCGACTCGATGATCAGGCTGCCCGAAATCAGAAGCAGCGGGATGGCGACCAGCACGCGCGTGAGGATCGGCGGGGCCGCAGCCCGGAGGACGTAGCCGGTGGCAATGTGCCTGGCCGGCATGCCGTAGGCGCGCGCCGTGCGTACCGGGGCGTCGGCCAGCACGTCGCGGAAGACCGCGCGGAAGAATCGCAGGTTATAGCCCAGGTTGGCCGCGATCAGGGCAAGCGTCGGTATCGTCACGTGCTGCAGGTACATCATCGGCCCGTCCGATCGCCAGCCGCGCACCGGAAACCAGTCCAGCCAGACGCCGAGCACGGCCTGCAGGCCGATGACGATGATGACCAGCGACAGGCTCATGCTGCCGGCCGAGGCGAGATCGCAGAATCGGTCGAGCCGGCTCCTGGGATGCCATGCCGCCGCAAGTGCCAGTAGCAGGGCGAGCGCGACGCCCAGCACGAACCCGGGTGTGAGCAGCGAGAGCGTTACCGGGGCGGTTCGCGCGAGCAGTTCGCCGACCGGTTCGCCGCTGGCGAAAGCCGGGCCGAAATCCAGCCTCGCGATGCGCGCCAGATAGTCGCCGTATCGCAGGAGGAAGTGCTTGTCCTGCCCGAGTTCAGTGCGTACTTGCTCGATCTGGGCGGAAGTAGGGTTGCGTCCGAGCTGCTCCCAGGCGGGGTCCGGCCCGAAATGGACCGTCAGCGTAAAGCTTACAAGCGTGACGCCCAGCAGCAGCGGTACGATGCCGAGCACCCGGTGCAGGGCGTAGCGGCCCAGCGACTCACCGGCTTTCACCGTCGCTTACCTGTGACGTCGACAAAGCGTAGAAAGAAACCGCCGACCATTTCCCGGTCGGGGAGCATTTTTACGTGCTTCTTCCAAAGGTGCAGGCGCATGCGGGCGAGGGAGCCGATGATGACGCAATCGTCGATCACCATGCGGTTGAGTCGTCGATACAGCGACCTGCGCTCAGGGCCGGGCGACATGCTCGAGGCGCGTTCGAACAGGCGGTCGAAGTCGGGGTTGGCGTAGTTGCTGCTGTTGGCGCCGGGTGCGGCGTTGGGGCCGTAGAAGAGCTGCAGGGCGTACTGGGCGTCGGGATAGGCAAGGGTCCAGCCCATCAGGAAGATATCGAGCTCCCGTTGACCCATGGCGCGCGAGTACTCGCCGAAGCTGGCGAAGGTGCGCGGCTCAATATGACCAGCCGGAAAGCCGATGGCCTGCATCCAGGCACGAAACTGCTCGAACATCTGGCGCTGCTGGACACTCGCTTCCAGTCCGTAGGTCAAGCGCGGCAGCGATCCTGGCTGCCATCCGGCCGCCTGCAGGCGTTCGCCTGCCCGCTCCGGTTGGTAGGCGATGGATGCTTCGTCGCCGTCGGGGTCGTATGCAGCCAAAAGCGGCGGGATGACGCCGGGAAAGACCTGTCCAAGTCCGTGATAGAAGGCGCGGTTTCTGGCCGTCCAGTCGAAGGCATCGCGCATGGCGCAGCGCAGGGCCCGGTTGCGCCGCTGGCGCTTCGGGTCGTCGTTGTAGCCGATGGCCGGATTCGACATATCGAAACCGTGGAACACGAACCCGGCTTCGAGCCCGGTGAGACTGTGGTAGCGCTCCCGGATCGAGGTCTTGAGCGACAGCGGTTGACGATCCTCGAGGACACGACCGGCCATTTCCGGCGGGACCATGACGACATCGACGCCGCGGCTCGACTCGAAGCTGCTCCAGCGCGCGGTCGGTTCGGTGATGAAGTGAATTTCCAGGCGGTCGAGCAGCGGATAAGGCTCACCGTCGATCGACTCGAGCCCAAAGCGAGCATGACGCTCGGCATCGTAGCCTTCGGCGTTGAGATCGACCGTGCCGCGATCGAAATGGGGGTTGGGTTCGAGTACGGCCCTGGTTTCGTCGAACTGCTTCAGCACGAATGGCCCGGAGCCGACGGGGCGGACGCCGAAGCCGTCGCCGTAGTGTTCGACCGCCTCGCGCGGGACGATGGCCGAAAGCGCCGTGGCCAGCGTGTGCGTGAACTGGGGATAGGGCTCGTGCAGCTCGATTCTCAGCGTGGACTCGTCGATCGCCCGCAGCCCGGCTACCGCCTCGTCGGCGCTTGTTATATCAGCACCTTCTTCCAGTCCCACGATGCGGTCGCGCCATAGCCACGCGCCTCTCGAGCGCGTCTCGGCGATGAAATGCCGCTTGAGCGAATACACCACGTCTTCGGCCGTCACGCGCCGGCCGGTGCCGCCCTCGAAAGCCGGGTCGTCGGCGAATCGCGCATCCTCGCGCAGTCGAATCAAGTACACGCGGCCGTCCCCGGACACCTCGGGGAAGCCCTGCGCAAGATTGGGCGTGAGCTCGTAGGGGCGCTCCAGGTACTTGTAGCGATAGAGCGTGTCGAACAGGTTCTTGACCAGGGTCGCGGCGTAGATATTGCTCGCATGCGCCGGGTCGAGGCTTCCGGGCGCCCCGTCGATGGCATGTCGATAGACCTTTTCGCCGTCGGCCTGCGGGCCGGACTGCTGGCAGCCGGCCGCGAGTGCCGCGGCGAGCATCAGGGCGGCCAGACGAGCGGTGAGCATGGGCAAACCCCTGAAATTAGGACGGAAAATCGAAAATCGTCGGCCAGCCCACGGGCCGGTAGACGGGTCATGCTGGCATAACAGTAGCGGAAGGTATCGGCCGGTCACAAGCATTCGATGCAGTTTTTGGAAATCGTTTCTTGCTATTTATGGCAAATGCCTTTATTGTCAATTACCAAATTTGGCAAACGCCAGAAACGAGGATAATCCAGATGGATGCTCAAGTCGCCCAAACGGCGCCACTCCAGGCAACGACAGATTTCTGCACGTTTGCCGTCCATGAGATTCGCGCGCTGGGCGCTACTCAGGATGGGTTTGGCGGTGATCGGCCCTGGTACGAAGCGCTGATTCGTCCGCGCGGAATGCATCGGCACTGGTCGCCGGGTGATTTCATCGATCGGCTCTATCTCGAGCGGCCGGTTCTGCACACAGACCTGGAAGTGCTTCAGCGCGTCGCATCCTGGCTGCTGGATCAGGAAGCGCCGACCCGGGTCAGCATCAACACGCACCCGGAGTCCCTGACCAGTCGGTTGTTCGTCGACACCGCCCTCCGCTACCAGGGGTTGGCGGCACGGGCCGGTCACTCCATCTGCCTGGAGTTGATCGAATTCGGCCGCAGCCGCGAGAAGAGCAGGCTGATCGCAAACGCTCAGCAACTGCGGCGCGCGGGTGTACTTATTGCACTCGATGATTTCGGTAGCCGGGTCAACTGCTTCGACCTGTGCGCCGCCGGGATCGTCGATCTGCTCAAGATCGATACCGGGGTTACCACCGGCGTTCACGTGGACCGCAATCAGCGGGCCATCGTCGAGAGCATCAAGACGCTTGGTCGCGGTCTGGGCGCCGGTGTTGTCGCCGAAGGGGTGGAAACGGCAGGGCAGGTAGAGGCCCTGCGAAGCCTGGGTGTGGACTATGCCCAGGGCTTTCATTACCAAAAACCCCAACTGCTGGAGATCTGAGATGGGTCAGGCACTCGCGCAAGGACAACAGGGGCAGGACATCAGCTGGCTGGTCGATGCCATGACCCGCATGGTCCGACCGATCGTTCGCTTCGCCGTCGGCCGCGTGTCCTGTGCGGCACTGGTCAACCTCGTTCGCGAGATCTACGTCGAAGAGGCAAAAGTCTACCTGCAATCGGAAAACCCCGACCGCAAGGTGACTCGCTCGGCGCTGGCCCTGCTTTGCGGCATGGACGGCCGCGCGATCAAGGCTTTCGAAGACAACCCTGATCGGGAATACGCCCCCTCCGACGTTTGCTCGGAAGCGCACATCCTCGAGATGTGGAACAACGATGAGGCCTTCCTCGACGAGGACGGCGATGCCGCCGAACTGCTGGTTCACGGCCCCCAGGGCACTTTCCAGCGACTGGTCAGCCGGGCGGCCGGACGGGCAGTGACACCGCAGACGGCCCTCGACCGGCTGCTCGAGAGCGGCAATGTCGAATTGACCGATAACGACACCCGGGTGCGCCTGGTCGATCCGTTCTACAAGCCCGTCAAGGATTCCGAGAAGACGGCGATCGAGGCCGGCAGCCTGGCGATCAACCGCCTCGGCCGGGCAGTGGTGCACAACACCAGTCGCGTGCCGGAAGGGGCGACATCGTGGTTACAGCAAGACCGCTGGTCGTTTCGTATTCCCAAGGATCGTCTCGATGTCATTCGCGCAGAAGTGAGGGCGATTCTCGAAAGCCACATTGTGGAGATGGAGCAATACCTCGAATCCGAGGAGAAGAAGCCGTCTGAAGCGAATGACAGTTCCGTGGGTATCGGCTGGTACTACTGGGAGGAGACCGCGCCTCAGGGTGCAATCCAGCCGGCCTGAAATCAATCGGTTATCAACTATTTCATTTGAGCGAAAGCTCGAGGAGTACAACATGTTCAATGCAATCGAGAAGTCCGGAACGGGGATCGGCAAGAGCGGAACCGGCGTCGAAAAGAGCGGAACCGGAATCGAGAAGTCCGGCACCGGCCGTCGACGTGGGAAATGGCAGCTGCTGCCCCTCGCGGCCGCAGCGCTGTTTGCATCCCATGCAACGGCCGCCGAACCCGAAGTCCTGGTTTCCGCCGGCAACGAACAGGTGTTCGTGTCAGTGCATGGCAGTGACGGCATCCTTGTGGGCCGGGGTGAAATGCTCGACGACTCCGGCTACTTCCGAATCGCGCTGTATGCCGCCGTCGGGCCCAATGGCTCCGGCGCAGCCTTCGAACCCATGGTCGCCGGTTCCGGTAGTGGGGCGGCCGGAGAGAAGTGCGGCGATTCAGCATCGCTGATGGTTGCCGGCTCGGGCAGCGGCAGTGCCGGAGAGAACTGCCGGCCCGCAGCCGGACTCATGGTCGCCGGCTCCGGAAGCGGCTCGTCGACCGAAGTTGCCGGTTCCGGCAGCGGTTCATCCACCGAGGTCGCCGGCTCGGGCAGCGGCTCGGCCGGCGAGGTCTGCGCTGACTCTTCTTCGCTGATGGTGGCCGGCTCGGGTAGCGGCAGTGCCGGTGACGGTTGCGGCGCGCAGTTGATGGTCGCCGGTTCCGGCAGCGGTTCTGCCGGCGACGGCTGTGTCGGCGGCTGGGTCGACGTGGCCGGTTCGGGCAGTGGCTCATCCACGGAAGTCGCCGGCTCCGGCAGCGGCTCGTCCACGGACGTCGCCGGCTCCGGCAGTGGTTCGGCCGGCGAAGGGGCGGGCTGCACCGCGGCGGCGAACGTGTGGGGCGTGGCCGAAGTGGTTGTTGACGCCGACGGAACCCACGTCGTGGTTCACCAGATCAAGGGAAGTCTGTCCCGGGAATACCTGGTCGCTTTCCTGCCAGTCTCGAGCAGCGAGGTCGCTCACTCGCTGGTTCGGGGGTCGAGCAATCATGGATTCGTGGCAACTCCCTGAGTTTTGTGGCCAGAACATGATTTGCTTTCCCAATGGGCGTTTGAGTCGTCAGTCTCCCCCTTCCCGTTGACGACTCATGCGTTGTTGGCTGCCCCGGCTCTGCCGGGGCTTTTTTATGGTGGCCTTTGCACGGTTGATCAAAGTGGCTTGTGCAGTGCCAGGGCCGCGATACACAGAAAGACAATGAGCGCCAGCACGTACAGTCCGCTCGCGCGCGTGTGGTCGTCAGCCTTGAAGGCGGCCATCCCCATCAGGATGTAGATCAGAACCAGCAGCAGCTTCACACCCAGCCAGGACTTGATCGGCCAGCCGACCATGATCCACAGCGCTACCCCGGATGCTAGCAGCAGCGTATCGACAACGTGGGGCGCGATCTTCCAGAATGGATGGCCCGTGGCGCGTTGCAGGACAATGCGGATGAAACCGCGCAGCGCAAAGCCGATGCCGCTGGTAAGCGCCAGCACGATGTGAATGTTCTTCAATAGCGGGTAGTAATTCATTAGCCCCGGTGCGGTGGTATGTGGATACCCGCCATTTTACGGGGGCGGGAGTTCAGGGCGCGCATGCCAATAATCAGATGGATTGTTCGGCCCGGCCGGTAGCGGGGATAATGGCGCGAACCATTGGCGACTGCCAGACCCATACTTTCTTCAAGAGGCGAACTATCGTGGCTCATCAACCGCCGGCATCTTACGAAGATTTGATCGACCGCATCATCCAGCGCGTCGGGCCGCGCCTGGTCGTGGGATTGCCGCTGGGGCTGGGCAAGCCCAACCGCCTGGTCAACGCGCTCTATGCGCGTGCCCGTGAAGATCAGGCCCTGGAGCTTGAAATCGTGACGGCGCTGTCGCTGGATCTGCCGAGCACTCCCCACTGGCTGGCGCGGCGCCTGATGGATCCTGTCGTCGAGCGGCTGTTCGGCGCCGATTACCCGCGCCTGGACTACGTTCGCGACCAGCGCCTTGGCCGCGTGCCGGACAACGTGACCATTACTGAATTCTATTTCCAGTCGGGCGCCGCACTCGGGAACTCGACGATGCAGCGCCACTACGTCTCGTCGAACTACACGCACGTGGCGCGGGACTTGTTCGATCGCGGCATCAACCTCCTGCTACAGCTGGTCGCGGGACCGGACGAGGGGCGCTACAGCCTGTCCTGCAACCCGGATGTCACCCTGGATGTTGCCCAGCGCCTGCAAGAAGGCGCGGACTGGCCCTGGATGGCGGTGGCCCAGCTGCACCCCGAGTTGCCGTTCATGCACGGCGATGCAGTCGTCGACCCAGAGTACTTCGACGAGATCCTCGATGAGGACCCGCGGCAACCCCTGTTTACCGTCCCGCGGGCAAGCGTCTCGCTACAGGACCATGCCGTGGGCGTTCACGCCTCGCGCCTGCAGGCCGACGGCGGCACCCTGCAAGTTGGCATCGGCTCGCTTAGCGATGCATTGGTCAATGCCATGATCCACCGCCAGCAGCACAACCGGGCCTACCGCAACCTGCTCGAGCGCCTCGATGCGCCCTCGGCGAGTTTCGAACATCATTCGGTCTTCGACGAAGGCTTGTACGGTGCCAGCGAGATGGTCATGGACGGGTTCATGCATCTTTACCGGGCCGGCATCCTCAAGCGGGAAGTGTTCGACGATCTCGAACTGCAGCAGCGGGCCAACGCCGGCGAAGCCCTGGAGCAAGCCGGCAGCGGGGCGATCATGGACGGCGGCTTCTTCCTCGGTAGTGGCGAGTTCTATCGCTTCCTGCGCGAACTCGATGATGCCGAGCGCCCCCGCTTCCGCATGCACGGCGTTGGCCGAATCAATCAGCTCTACGGGGGGAACGAGGCCCTTGAAGTCGCACAGCGGCGACACGCCTGCTTCATCAACACCTGCATGATGGTCACCGCAACCGGTGCGGCCGTTTCCGACGGCCTGGCCGATCACCAGGTGGTCTCCGGGGTCGGCGGCCAGTACAACTTCGTCGCCATGGCGCATGCGATGGACGACGGGCGATCGGTGCTGATGCTTCGTTCGACGCGAACCGGCAGCGACGGAAAGGCCTCGTCGAATATCGTCTGGCAGTATCCGCACACGACCATTCCCCGCCATCTGCGCGATCTCGTCGTGACCGAATACGGGATCGCCGAGCTTCGGGGGCGGACCGACGAGGAATGTATCCAGGCACTGGTCGGAATCATGGATGCCCGCTTTCAGGACGAGCTCGTCGAGCAGGCCAGGAAGGCAGGCAAGCTGGACGCGGACTGGGAAGTGCCGGCGCAGGCGCGGAGAAACACCCCAGAGCGACTCGCACAGGCCTTCGGTGAATACCGCTCGATGTTCGATGAATATCCGTTCGGGAGTGATTTCACGCTCGTCGAGCAGCGCCTTATCCCCGCGCTCGAGCGCCTGAAGCGGCTTTCGAACAGCAAGCTGGACTTGTTGCGCGCGCTTTTGGGTGGACGACCTGCGGACTATGCCGAGGAGCTGGACCGTCTTGGCCTGGCCAAGCCGGAATCGTTAAAAGAGCGGGCCTATGCGAGGCTCCTGGCGGCGATGCTGCCGGATGAATAGTCATTCCTGATTATGTCCGTGGTTCCTTAACCATTTGTCAATTGCGTCAGTGGTTGCTTGCGGGTGCTTCATCCACGCGTAATGATCCGCTTTCGCTCCGTCGCTTTCGGCCTCGATGACGCGGGTCGATAGCTCGCAGCCAGCCAGTTTGCGCGCCAGCCAGTTCAGCGACCCCGCCGGAACGAACCAGTCGTCGGCCATGTCGAGGGCCAGCACCGGCACCTGGAGGTCGCGCAACCCGGCTTCCAGATCCGCGTCCATACCCGACGGCCGATACTCGCCGGAGCGCGCGCTGCGCGCCCAGTCGGCCATGACGTCGCGCGCCTCGTTGCCGGCAAAGCCGATGCGCTTGCCCGGGTAGTAGCCGAATGCCGATCCGAGGGCGGGGAAGGCAAACATGGTCGCGATCATCACGCCTTTCATCGGCCAGGGAAAGGCGCGCCAGTAAGGCGAACCGCCGGCAATGATGATCAGCCCGCGGACGCCGTCCTGGGTTGGCTGCGGCGCTCAGGCAGGCGAACTGCGAACCGAGACTGTGGCCGGCCAGCAGGTAGCCACCGCCGCAGCGCTCGGCCACCGCGCGCCGGGCGCAATCGATGTCCTCGAGCAGCGCCGGGTAGCCCCAGTTCGACTGCCGGCTTGCGCGCTGGCTCGACGAGCCGTTGCCGCGCCACTCATGGATGAATACGTCGACGCCCCGCTTGGCCAAAGACCGCGCAAATCGGATGAACAAACGGGCGCTCAGGCCCATGCCGGGCAGAAAGAGCATCGTTTGACGCGGCCGTTCGGCCGCGACATGGATCAGCTCGAAGCGATGGCCGTCTGTCGAGCTGACCGGAATGACGGGTTGATCGTGGGGCATTGCGAGGACGAGGATTCAGGGTTCAGGGTTCAGGGTTCAGGTGGACCGCCCACGTTGGAATGGTGGCGTTATAGTGTTGGCCGTTGCAATCGGAAGAGTATTTTATCCATGGCGCATATCGATCCATTGCCGGCCGATCATACCCCGGAGCTGGCCGAGACCTTTGGGCACTTCGAGGAAATCCTGGGCTTTGTGCCCAACAGCCTGCTGACGATGCAGCGAAAGCCGCGTATCGTCGCGGCATTCGGCGAACTGACCGCGGCCGTAATGGACCCGCAGGGCAGCGTCGATCCGGCCTTCAAGCGCCTGCTGGCCCACTTCGCCAGCCGTGCGGCCGGATGCCAGTACTGCGAAGCGCATTCCCTGGTTGCCGCCGGCATCAGCGGGCTGCCCGATGAGAAGCTCGAGGCCCTCTGGGAGTATCAGACCAGCGAGCACTACTCCGAAGCCGAACGCGCGGCGCTGGACTTCGCCCTGGCCGCCGGCGCCGTACCGAATGAAGTTGACGATGAACTCATGGCGCGTCTCAAGGAATACTGGAGCGACGAGCAGATCGTGGAGTTGCTGGCGGCTATATGTCTGTACGGGTTCCTCAATCGCTGGAACGATTCAATGGCGACCGACCTCGAAGACGGTCCGAAGGCGCTCGGCGAAAAGGTGCTCAAGAAGGGGGGCTGGACCGGCGGCAAGCACCTGAGATGAGGCTGCTCCAATTCCGGGTATTGCCCGCGTAGGTCGCGGTTACATCCGCGACGGACGAGGTTTCGGGTCTGAACACGCATGAGCTACGTGTGCCGTGGTCTGCGATGTCGTCCTGACTCCTGGCCTTCGAAGTTTTGGTGGCCTGTCGCCGGTACCCGAGCTCTGCGTTTGTTACGGTTGGAGTGAATTCGAAGTGACTCCGTCAGAAGGAACAGCATGCGTAATTTTTCAAAAGTGGCTCTTGCCTCGAGCCTGCTGTTTGCCGGTTCCCTTCATGCTCAGGGCGATATGGCCTTCGTGCAGCTCACCGACACCGGCATTGACTCGCTGGGCGCCATCAGCGACATCAGCCTCGATCAGGGAGAGGTTGCCTTCACGTCCCCCGCCGACCTGACGGGCAACAACGCCGATTTCAACCGCGAGCTTTTCCTGTGGCAAGACGGCTCTGTCGAGCAGATCACCGACACCCAGTCGGCCGTTGTCAGCCGTCCCAGTCTCGACGGCGGATCGATCGCCTTTACCTCGAATTTCGACCTCACGGGCAGCGGTTCGATAGATGGCAACGAGGTCTTTCTATGGGGACGGCGCTGGGTTCGAGCAGATCACCACGACTTCGTCGAGTGAAGTGAGCGACGTCGAAAACGTCAGCCTGGATGAGAGCAGCATCGCATTTCAGTCTACTGCCGACCCGACGGGCGAGAATCCGGATGGCAACACGGAAATCTTCTACCTGGTCGGGCACCAGCCTTAGTCAGATTACCGACACGACTTCCGGCGATTCGTACTGGCCGAGCCTGGATAGTGGCATCATCGCTTTCGAGTCCTCAGCCGACCTCACGGGTGACAACCCGGACGGCAGCATCGAGATTTTCGTGCTCACTCCCTTCGGGTTCACCCAGATTACCGATGCCACTTCGGGTGAGTCCTCCTTGCCAAGTCTCGACGGAAGCGCCATCGCTTTCAGTTCGACTTCGGATCTGACCGGCGACAACTCCGACAGCAACAGCGAGATATTTCTCTGGGAAAACGACCAGCTCGTCCAGATTACCGACTCGACGAGTCTCGGTACGGGCTCTTCCGCGCCGAGCCTAAAGGACGGCACGCTCTCCTTCCATTCGGACGCCGACCACGTCGGCGACAATCCGGACGGCAATACCGAAATCTTTCGCTGGAGCGAGGAAGACGGGATCGTCCAGGTCACTGTGACCACGGACAACGGCGCGACATCGGTTCTGTCGCAGGGGCTCGAGCCTCGACGCCAGCCAGATCGCCTTCGAGTCGAATGCCGACCTGGTCGCTGAGAACCCGGGGCTGGACTATCAGGTCTTCCTGGCGCTTCCGGGGGAGATCTTTGCAGATCGTTTCGAACAACCCTGAAGGACTTCAATACCAGCCGTTGCCCGCTTAGGTCGCGATTACGTCCGCGTTGGACGACGGATCGGATCGAAGCCCGCGTAGGTCGCGGTTACATCCGCGACGGACGAGGTTTCGGGTCTGAACACGCATGAGCTACGTGTGCCGTGGTCTGCGATGTCGTCCGTCGGGGATGTAACCCCGACCTACGAATCCAGGGCCTCGAGAAACGCCGACACCTGTTCTTTCGTCGTTGCCCAGGAACACACCAGCCGGGCCAGGTCGTCGTGGCCGGGCCAGATGTGGAACAGGAACCCTTTTTCCTTCAGCTCGGCGAGCTTGGCCGGTGAGGCTTTCATGAAGACCTCGTTGGACTCCACGGGCCAGTGGAGCGATGCGTGACCGCTCGTTTCAATGCCTTCGGCCAGTTGTGCAGCCCGGGCGTTGGCGGTTGAGCCGAGTTCCAGCCAAAGGCCGTCGTCGAGCTGGGCAAGCAGCTGCGCGGAAACGTAGCGCATCTTGGAAAACAAGTGGCCGGCGCGTTTGCGTCGCCGTTCCATGCCTTCGAGCCAATCGGGATGGCCGAACACGACAATCGCCTCGGCGGTCAGCGCGCCGTTCTTGGTCGCACCGAAGCTCAGCACATCGACGCCCGCCTTCCAGGTGGTCTCGGCGGGGCTGCAACCCAGGTGATGTACGGCATTGGCGAAGCGCGCGCCGTCCATGTGCAGCGACAGGCCGCGCTCGTGCGTGGCCTCGGCGATCGCCCGGATCTCGTCAGGTTGGTAGCTGGTGCCGCATTCGGTCGCCTGTGTGATCGACACCACAGAGGGCTTGACGTTGTGCACGCCGTGGGCACCGGCGCTGTCGATGGTGCTCGCCACGGTGTTGGCATCGAGCTTGCCGTTGGCGCCGGCCAAGGGCAGCAGCTTGGCGCCCGCGGAGAAGAACTCCGGCGCGCCGTTCTCGTCGTTGTGGATGTGCGCCAGCTGGTGGCAAAGCACCGCGCCCCAGGGCGGGCTCAGCTCGGCGATGGCCACGCAGTTGGCTGCCGTACCCGTGGCGATTGGCAGAACATGGCAGTCGGTCTCGAATAGTTCCGAGAATCGCTGATCGAGCTGCTTGCTCCAGCTGTCATTGGCGTAAGCGGTCGCAAAGCCATCATTGGCCCGCGAGATCGCCTCGATCATGGCCGGATGCGCCGGCGCCTCGTTGTCGCTGGTGAAGTTCATCTTTTTGCGGGTTGTCTTGGCGTTCTCGCCATAGCGTAGCACTCGGGTTCTCTGAGATTTAGGGTTTTGAGGGTGAGGAAGGATTCAGGGTTCAGGGTTCAGGGTTCAGGGCGGCAGCCGGGCGCGGTGCGGGGCGGCTGCGCCGCGCAACCCTATCGGCATCTCTGTATGCCCCTGTGGTTATCGCGGCAAAGCCGGCCCGCAATCCTGTCGGCTGCCGCCCTGAACCCTGACCCCTGAACCCTGAACCCTGAAACCAACCCTCAATCTGCGAAAATACCGCCGATGTCCGACGTCCCCACCTTCGACCCTCAGACCGTGCTTCAGCGCGATGTCGCCTGGCTCAAGCGCCGGCATCGACAGCTTGCGCGTTTTCGCGGCCCGGCCGAGAAGCGCCGGCGCCTGTTCGAAGAGTACGAAAAGCGGCTGCGGGACTCCGCCGCGCTGCGCGAGTCGCGCGCCGAGGCGAGTCCGGATACGGGCGATGCGCCGGATCTCCCGATCAGCGCGCACGCCGAAAGTATCGTCGAGGCGATCCGCGACAATCAGGTCGTGATCGTCGCCGGTGAGACGGGCTCGGGCAAGTCGACCCAGCTGCCCAAGCTGTGCCTGGACGCCGGCCGCGGCCAGCGTGGCCTGATCGGCTGCACTCAGCCGCGGCGAATCGCGGCCCGTTCGGTCGCTCGCCGCGTCGCCGAGGAGTTGGGCACCGAACTTGGACAGGCGGTTGGCTTCCAGGTGCGTTTCACCGACCGGGTCTCGGACAGCAGCTACATCAAGTTCATGACCGACGGCATCCTTCTCGCCGAGGTCCACCGTGACCGCCTGCTCGATGCCTACGACACCCTGATCATCGACGAGGCGCACGAACGCAGCCTCAATATCGACTTCCTGCTCGGCTATCTCAAGCGTCTGACCCGCCGCCGACCCGACCTGAAAATCATCATCACCTCGGCGACGATCGATACCGAGCGATTTGCCGAGCATTTCGACCAGGCACCGGTCATCACGGTCGAAGGCCGTGGCTACCCGGTCGATATCCAGTACCAGGCGCCGAAGGAGAGCGAGGACCTGCCCCAGCAGGTGCGCCGGGCCGTCGACGCGGTGGGTCGTATCGATGCGCGCGGCGATATCCTGGTGTTCCTGCCGGGTGAGCGCGAGATCTTCCAGGTCTCGCGCGCGCTCAAGCGGGCCAGCCTGTCGCACACCGAGGTGCTGCCGCTTTACGCGCGTTTGCCTTCGGCCAGCCAGGACCGGATTTTCAGACCAGGGCAGGGCCGGCGCATCGTGCTGGCAACCAACGTGGCCGAAACGTCTCTGACCGTTCCCGGCATCCGTTTCGTGATCGATTCGGGCCTGGCGCGGATCTCGCGCTATGCCGCGCATTCCAAGGTGCTGCGCCTGCCGGTCGAGCCCGTTTCCCAGGCCTCGTGTAATCAGCGCGCGGGTCGCTGCGGCCGCGTCGGGCCGGGAACCTGTATCCGCTTATTCGATGAAACCGATTTTCTGTCCCGCCCCGAGTTCACCGAGCCGGAAATCCAGCGCGCCGGCCTGGTCGGGGTGGTTCTGGAGATGCTCGCGCTCGGCCTGGGCGATCCGGAGGACTTCCCCTTCGTCGATCCGCCGCCCCGGCGCCTGATCGGCGAGGCCCGCCAGAGCTTGTTCGAGCTCGGCGCCGTTGACGAGGAACGACGACTGACCAGGCAGGGGCGGACCCTGGCGCGACTGCCGGTGGACGTCCGCCACGGCCGCATGCTGATCGAGGCCGCACAGCGAGGCGCGCTGGCCGAGGTGCTGGTGCTGGTCGCCGGCCTGTCGATCGCGGACGTTCGTGATCGCCCGCTGGATCAGCAGCAGGCCGCCGACGAGGCGCACCAGCAGTTCGTGGTGCAGGGTTCGGATTTTCTCACCCTGCTCGAACTCTGGCGGTGGTGGCAGAAGGTGCGAGCGGACCACTCACGCAGCCAGGCCGACAAGCTGGCGCGCAAGCATTTCCTCGCCCCCCAGCGGCTGCACGAGTGGGGGCAGCTGCACGGCCAGCTCAGAAAGGTCGCCCGTGACGAGCGCTGGCGGGCGGGGCAGCCGGGAGCGGCCGAGCCCGAGGCCGTGCATCGCAGCCTCCTGGCGGGGCTGCTGGGCCTGGTCGGCCAGCACGAGGAGGCGGGGGAGTACCTGGGTGCGCGCGGCCACAAGTTCCGCATCTTCCCCGGATCGGTGCTCGCCCGGCGAAATCCCGGCTGGATCATGGCCGCGGAACTGGTCGAGACGGCGCGTCCTTACGCCCGCATGGTTGCGCCGGTCAAGCCGGAGTGGCTGGAGGCGCAGGGTGGGCACCTGCTCAAGCGCCGGGTGTTCGATCCGCACTGGGACAAGCGCTCGGGTCGGGTGATGGGTTACGAGCAGCTCAGCCTGCACGGCCTGGTGCTGGTCGACAAGCGCCGGGTCCACTACGGGCCGCACGACCCGGACACGGCCCGCTCGGTCTTCATTCGCCATGCCCTGGTGCGCGGCGAGATTCACTCCAAGGCGGATTTCCTCAAGCGCAACGCCGCGCTCGAGCGGGAGTTGTCCGAGCACGAGCACAAGCGCCGTCGCCGCGACGTGCTCGCTGCCGAGGCTGAACTGGAGGCCTTTTTCGCCGAGCGCCTGCCGCCGGAGATCTACACCACCCGGGCCTTCGCCCGCTGGTACGAGAAGCTCGACGCGTCTGAACGCGAGCGGCTGCTCTACGACCGGGCAACCCTGCTGCGCGAGGAAGCGCCCCTGGCCGGCCAGGAGGCGTTTCCCGCGTCTGTGGCCATGGGGCCGGAGCACTTTCGCCTGCACTACCGGTTCGACCCCGCTTCGGACCAGGACGGCGTCACGCTCGACTGTCCCCTGCACCTGCTCAACCGGCTCGATACCGGGCGACTGCAGTGGCTGGTTCCCGGGCTGCTCGAGGAGAAAGTGACCGCGCTGATCGCCAGCCTGCCCAAGTCCAAACGCCGTTCGCTGGTGCCGGCGGCCGACTATGCGCGCGCCGCCATGGAGGCCATGGGCCCGCCGGAGGGCGCCTTGCTGGAACGTCTGGCCGGCGAGCTGACGCGCATGTCGGGCATGACCGTGGAACCGGCCGACTTCAAGCTCGACAAGCTGCCGCGGCATCTGCACTTCCTGGTGCGGGTGTTCGACGAGGAAGGTCGGCTCATCGGACAGGATCGCGACCCCGACGTGCTCATCGACCGTTTCAGCGAAAGGGCCCGGCGCGAGTTCATGGATCGCCAGGCCGGTCAGTGGCAACGCGATGACCTGGGGCCGGACGACTTTCCCGAGCTGCCGGAGGAAATCACGACCCGCGGTGGCCATCGCGCCTGGCCGGCGCTGGTTGCGCAGGGCCATCGCGCCGGCGTGCGCCTTTTTGACACCGGGGAAGAAGCCTGCTCGGCGCATCGCGAGGGATTGCAGGTGTTGCTGCGCGAATCACTCCGCGACAAGTGGAAATACCTCAGGAAGAACCACGAACTCTCGCGCGAGGCACAGCTGGCCTGGACGCGCGTGGAAGACATCTCCACCTTTACCGAGGCGCTGCGCAACATGGCGCTGCGCGGTCTTCTGGAGCAACCCTGGGCGATCCGGGACGGCGAAGCCTTCGGTCGCCTCGCCGCGGCCGCTCGTCGGGAATTGCTTGGAACCTACAGCGAACTGGCGAAAACTGCGGATAAATGTCTCGTAACGTGGCACGAGTTGTCCATGTGGCTCGACAGCCTGGAGGCCGCGGTGCCCGCCGCCGTTTCGGACATGCGCAGCCAGCTCGAGGACCTGATGTACGCCGGCTTCCTCGACGATATCGAAGCTGACAGGCTACGCCATTACCCGCGCTACCTGGAGGCGCTGCGCCTGCGGCTGGAGGCGCTGGAGCTCGATCCCGTGCGCGACAAGCAGCGCATGGACCAGGTGCAGCCCTGGTGGCAGCGCTACCTCTCGCAGCTCGAAGCGGGCTGGTATACGCCCGAGTTGGATCGGTTCCGCTGGCTGGTGGAGGAGTTTCGGGTGCAGGTTTTTGCGCAGAAACTGGGAACCGCGGAAAAAACGTCGCGCAAGCGCCTGTCCGAAGCCTGGGCGCAATGCGCCGCTGCAGAGGGCTGAAATTGCGTGACCACGTTCTCAAATAGCGCCAGAAAGGCCTGAATTAACGGAACTTTTATGTTCTTCGCATGGTCAATTTGCAACTGAACTCGATACAATGACGGCATTATGAACTCTGGTGGGTATATCCGGACCGTGAACCTTACTGCTCGCAACTCAATATTGAATCCGACCGTCGCGATTGTCGCTGTCATTGCCAGTGCGACGGCCTTTGGACAACTGGATACATCTAAACTGGCCAGTGATGTGTCCCTGGTCGTGGATGGTGGCAGCGAAATTCTGGTGATGCCGATCCTCACCGAGGACGCGCAGGACGATGTCGTGACTTACGACCTCGGAGCGGGCGAGGTTCGTTTTGATACCGGTGTACTCTCTCCGGGATACGATGAGCCGCTATTTTGCTTCGATTTGGGTACGCCCTCGTCGGCAGTCAAGCTGGAAGTGCTGGATCCAAACGGTCACGTCATCATCGATCAGTTCGACCTGAAGGATCCCCTCGCATACTCCCTGGAGCCTCCTTTAAGCCTGACGGTCGGCCCGGCTTCGGACCAGCAGTGCTTCTACCGCTCGAGTCAGGACGTTTTCGGTCTGTTCGGGGCGGCCTCTGCCAGCGACCCGGAGCCGTCCGGATTGATCTTCAGTGATCGCCTCGAAGTTGACCGATCGCTCGAACTCGAATATCAGGGTGTCCCCGATTTCGTCACGGTGGGCGAGACCTTCAGCTATGATCTGGTCGTGACCAACTCCGGCACCGGTGCTCTCCAGACCACTGCGCTCCAGGAGCTGTTCCCCGAAAATCTTGGCGTCTACAGCGCTGCGTTGACCGCTACGACGTGGACCTGTTCGGCAACCGGCGATGCCGTTTGCCCTGCGGGCAGTGGTACGGGCCCGTTGCGGTTCAATGAAATGAACGGCGGCGGCATCGACCTGACCGTTGGCGATAGCCTGACTTTCAACATCGTGCGAACGGTCGCTGCCAATTCGGTTACCGGTGAGACGATTCAGTTGCATGCGGGTACGGTCGCTGATCCGGTTGCCACTGGTGCTGCGTTTGCGGTCGCTGAAGCGCTGATGACGGTGATCGGCCAGTCGGCTGGCTTGAGTGTCTCGGCCACGGATTTAGTAAACAATGGCGATGGCAATGCCCTTGCCGACGGCGTTGATTCCTCCGCAATTGCGGTGACGGTGTTCGATGGCAACGGCAATCCGGTGCCCGGAGAAACTGTGACTTTCGATAGTTCGTCGTCCGACTTGGCCAGCGTTACTCCAGCTTCCGGCGTATCCGGTTCCAATGGGCAGGTAGTCTTCGACTCCGGAACCACCACCACCGCAGGGAATTACAACGTGGCTTTCAGCGCCGATGGGGGTGCACTGACCGGTAGTGGCACCGTGACCTTCGACCACGGTCCCGCAGCCATTATGGTCGCTGCCGCTCTCGACAGCGAAGCCGTCGCAGATGGTACTGACGCCCCCACTATTGATGTACTGGTCGAGGATGCGTTTGGCAATGCGGTAGACAGTGTCCTGGTTGAAGTCACAGATGGTGGCGGGCTTGCGTCGCCGCCGCCCAGTGAATATACCGATATTAATGGCGGGGCCATCTTTACGCCTACGTCTACGGTGGCTGGAACCTATCAAATTCAGTTTTCCGTAGCTGGTGCCGGCAGCGATGCAGTTTCCGTCGATTTCTTGCCGGGAGCAGCGACGGATCTGGCCTTCATCAGTGACCCCACTGATACCTACCTCGACGGGTCAGCCATGGCGCCGGTCGTCGTTCGTGTGGTCGATGACAATGGCAACTGGGTCGCTGATGACCAGACGACCACCGTACAGTTGCGGCTTAGGCAAAACGGTGTGACCATCGACTCCAGCTTTGCGGATGCCGTCGTTGTTAATGGCGAAGCGGAATTCACCGACCTGCTCTTCAGTAGCAATGAATTCAGTGCCGGATTGGGCTACAGCTTCAGAGCGGTGGGGACAACCGACTCGGATATCTTCTTTGTGGACAGTATTGAATTCGAGCTCCTGCCTCCGCAGTAACACCAAGGCAAGTCTTCATGCGGTGAGTGCTTCGCTGCAAGGGAGAAGCCAAGGGGGCGGGCGAGCCCCGTAGCAGCGTCCGACCAAGTGGGGCGTTGACCATGTCCATCATTAACTCGGCTTCGCAACGCGTCTCCAGGCGTTCGTGACTCAGGTATCCTGCGCTTCATGAATCTTTGGCAGGTCAGTGTCTGGTGACCCTTTCGACTCCATCCGAGCGCCGGGCCATTGTTCGCTGGATCGACGACTACGCAGGTCGCTCCGGTGAGTCGGCCGAGCGACTCGGACGCTTTGTCGAGCTCCTGGTCGAGTCGTCGCGTTCGGACCCCGCGCAGGCACTGTTCCTGGTTGGGCATGCGCTCGACGCGCTGACCCGCATCCGACCCGAGTTGGCTGTGGTCGAGGCCACCATCCTGCTGCCCCTGGTCCTCGAGGCCGACACGGACGGCCCCAGTCTGCCCCCGGAATGCTCTGAGGAAGTCTGCGACCTCCTCGATCAGCTTCGAACCCTGACGTTCTTCGGCCGCACTTACCTGCCCGACGACCAGTCTCGCGCCGAAGGGCTTCGCCAGCTCCTTATGGCCCTCGTAGCGGACGTCCGCGTCGTGCTGATTGCGCTGGCCTGGCAGATTGCCCGCCTGCACGCGGCGCGTGACGCCGACGAGGCGACGCGGCGCGAGGTCGCCCGCGAGACGCAGATGATCCACGCCCCGCTGGCCAACCGGCTGGGTATCTGGCAGCTCAAGTGGGAGCTCGAGGACCTGTCCTTTCGCTATCTCGAGCCCGAAACCTATCAGCGCATCAGCCGCCTGGTGGTGGAGAAGCGCTCAGACAGACAGGCCTTCATCGACCAGTTCATGAACCGCCTGCGTGGTCTGCTGGGCGAGTCCGGGATCGGGGGCGAGGTCAGCGGGCGGGCCAAGCATATCTATTCGATCTGGCGAAAGATGCAGCGCAAGGGGCTCGATTTCCACGAGCTCTTCGACGTCCGCGCGGTTCGGGTTCTCGTCGATACGGTAGAGCAGTGCTACGCCGTTCTGGGGCTGGTTCACACGCGCTGGCAGCCGGTGCCCGGCGAGTTCGACGACTACATTACCAATCCCAAGGCCAACCTCTACCAATCGCTGCACACGGCCGTGAGCACCAGCAGCGGCCGCGTGGTGGAAGTGCAGATTCGAACCCACGACATGCACCGCCATGCCGAACTGGGCGTGGCCGCGCACTGGCGCTACAAGGAAGGCGGCCCGCGCGACGATGCCCTGGAGAAGCGCATCGGGGTCATGCGCCAGCTGCTCGAAGGCCAGGACGACGAGGCCGACGACGAAGCCCTGCTGGAGAGCTTTCGCAACCTCACCACCGAGGACCGCGTCTACGTGCTGACGCCGCGCGGCGAGGTGCGCGATCTCGCTGCCGGCGCCACGCCGCTGGATTTCGCCTACCTGATTCACACCGAAGTGGGGCATCGCTGCCGCGGCGCTCGCGTCAACGGCCGCATCGTGCCGCTGACCTACCAACTCAGCAACGGCGACCGAGTCGAGATTCTCACGGCGAAGGAGCCACGCCCGTCGCGCGACTGGCTGATTCCCCGCCTGGGCTATATCGGCACGGCGCGTGCGCGGGCGAAGGTGCGGCAGTGGTTCCGCCAGGCCAACCAGGAAGAGAACCAGGCCGCGGGAAAGCAGGCGATCGATGTAGAGTTCCGGCGGCTCGACCTGGATGTCGGCGATATCAAGCGGGTGATGGAGAAGTTCAACGCCACGCGCATCGAGGACCTGTTCGTGAGCGTTGGCGCGGGTGACGTGACGGCCACGCAGGTCGCCCAGTCCGTCGAGCGCCTGCACGCGCGCGAGCGCAAGGAAAAGGAAGGGATCTCGCTGCAGCGCCGGCCGGTGGAGACCGGTGGCGACGACGACGTTCGCATCGAGGGCGTCGGCAGCCTGATGCACCAGATGGCGCGCTGCTGCCAGCCGGTGCCGGGCGACGCTATCGCCGGCTACATCACGCGCGGCCGCGGCGTGAGCATTCACCGCCAGGATTGCCGTCAGTTTCTCAACCTGCAGGGCCGCAATCCAGAGCGCGTTCTCGACGTCCAGTGGGCATCCGGTTCACGCAGCCGCTATCCGTCGAAGATTGTCGTGCATGCCTGGGACCGTCGCGAGCTGATCAAGGATATCGGCACCTTGCTGGCCTCCGAGAAGGTCAACGTCACGGGCATGAACGCCCAGCACGCAGACAGCGGCGACGAGGTGACCATCGAGCTGACGGTCCAGGTCGAGGGCTTCGACCAGCTCTCGACGCTGCTCAGCCGCCTGCAGGCGATCCCGAGTGTGTCCGACGCAAGGCGGCTACGTTGATCACTAGCCAGGCGTCCTTGCGTTTAAAGGGTTTTCTGGTTTTCGGGTTTCATCAGTTCAACGATCGCACGCCTTGCTGCATCGAAGCTGAAGTGTTTTTCGACGTTGGCCAGCCCGCCCTCTGACAGCTTCTCCCACAGCGATTCGTCGGTGTAGGCGCGCACGACGGCCTCGACGAAGGCCTCCGTCGTGTCGGCCACGAGGACGTCCTCGCCGTCTTCGAGGTACATCCCCTCGGCGGCGCAGCCGGTCGCCACGACCGGCAGGCCCCAGGCCATCGCCTGGTTGACCTTGCCCTTCACGCCGGCACCGTAGCGCAGCGGTGCGACCGACAGGCGGCAGCCCTCCAGGTAGGGCGCTAGGTCTTCGACGTAGCCGTGCATGACCACGCCCTCGCTGCGATGCTCGCGCAGGCCCTCGGGCATGCGGCTGCCGATGATGTGCAGCTTGAGCTCCGGCAGTCTCTCCCG
The DNA here is from genome assembly GCA_034520805.1 of Lysobacterales bacterium. Classification (GTDB taxonomy): domain Bacteria; phylum Pseudomonadota; class Gammaproteobacteria; order Xanthomonadales; family Wenzhouxiangellaceae; genus Wenzhouxiangella. Next base: position 156,294 of record JAXHNG010000016.1, read on the forward strand.
CGCCAGCGGCATGATCTCTTCGATCAGCCACTTGGCCGCGTCGACATTTGGTGGATGCTGGAAGCCGCCCACGAAGAGCAGGTCTCGTCGTTGCGACCAGGGTCGGCCGCTGCCGTGCAGGCGATGGATGTTCGACAGTACCTGGATGCGTGCTTCGGGCACGAGGTCGTCGAGCAACGCCTTCTCGATCGGGCTGACGACCAGGGTCGTGTCGCTTCGACGGATCAGGGCGAGCTCTGATTGTCGGGTTCCTTGTGCCGTGTGCCTGGCTTTTTCGCTACCGGACAGCTCGGCCAGACGCTCCTCGCGCAGGAAGTGAAGATCGACTGTATCGAACACGAGCGATGCCTGCCTGGCGTGCTTTCTGATTGTATCGATCAGCGACTCGAGCACGTAATACCGGCTGACAATGACATGGGTGAGTTGGCTGCCCTGTTGGGCCAGCCAGGTTTCCGGCGCGTTGACCCAGGGATGGTGGAGCACCTCGATGCCCCGAGCCTGGAGCATGCGCGAATGGGCTTCGACCCAAGCGAGGTTCTGCGGCATGAAACTGACCCGAAAGCCCATTTCACGCAGGATCGTGAGTATGGCAACCATGCGCATCGAACCGGAGTCCTTGTCGGGCTCGGGCGTGGTCGCGTCGACGACCAGGATATGGCCGTCCAGGCGTCGGTAGCGGATCCTGTGCACGGCTTCCGGCCCGGGCACGGGATCGGTGTGTTGCTGCAACTGTCGTCGCCAGCGTTGCTCGAACTTCTTGCGGTTAACCGCCTGAAAGCGCTTGGTTCCTGAAGACTCGTCGGTGCCCGAACTTACACCCTCGTGATGCACGATCGTGCAGGCTGGCTGATAGATGACACGCCGGCCTGCTTCGCGAACCCTGAAACACAGGTCAGTGTCCTCGTAGTAGGCGGGCGAGTAGTGGCGATCGAAACCACCGAGGTGCGCGAACAAGTTGCGTTCGATGGCCAGGCAGGCACCCGAGACGTAGTCCGCTTCGCTGGCGAAACTGTACTCTGGTCGGTCAGGCCGGTCGTCCCGACCGTAATTCCACCCTGAACCATCCTTGAAGATGATGCCGCCGGCTTCCTGCAGTTTGCCGTTCGGGTAAATCAACCGCGCGCCGACAACGCCGGTATCGGGGAATATATCGAAGGTTTCCACCAGGGCGCGCAGCCAGCCCTCGGTTAAGCTCGTGTCGTTGTTGAGAAATACGAGGAAATGACCGCAGGCCGCCTCTGCGCCGGCGTTGCAGCTGGCAATGAAGCCGCTGTTGGTGGCGTTGCGGATGACCCGCACACCACGGCATGCCGTCAGATAGTCGGCGGTTTCATCGTTCGAGCAGTCATCGACCACGATCAGTTCATAGGCAATGTTCCGGTCGCTGCACTCGATGATGGAATTGAGACAGGCCGCGGTGTAGTCCACCTTGTTGAACACCGGCACAACGATGCTGACAAGGGGCTTTTCGACCGGGTCGAGCACAACCGGTTTCGGGGTGCCGGCGGGTGCTTCAGTTGTTTCGAAGGCGGCGGGTGCCTTAGGTACAACGTTTGTGCCCTGCTGCAGTAGTTCGAGCGTGCCGCGGGCACCGTGCAGTCGCAGGTGGAGACGAAGCCGCCGCAGCAGGAAAGGCCACTGCTTCGGGTTGTAAATGCGACGCCGGACGGCGTTGGCGATGATGCGGTTGGCTACCCGCATCGGCCGCGTCATGCGCCACGAGCGGCTGGCGAAGATCGTTTTGAGCTCGCCGTCGAGGTGCTCGGCGCGGGCGCGGTTCGCCTCGGCTTCGCTGCGGGCGGAGTGCAGCGCCAATTCAAGGCGCCCAAGCTCTTCGGAAACTTCCTGACGATAGTCGTGCAGTTCCGCGTCGAGGCGCTTGGCCCACTGCGTTCGTTCGCCGGCGAGCCGTTCGTGCTTGCGCGCCCAGTCGGTGCGTTTCTCGAGATCTCGGCGAAGCGATTCGACTTTGTCGACCATGCCGGCGTTTCGGTGCCGGGCGTCCGCCAGTTCGGCGGCTTCGGCGGCGGCCTGCAGCTCGACGGGCCTCCTGGCGGAAGCGGCTGCCGGCGCGGCCTCGCGCAGGCCTGCCAGTGCGCCAAGCGCCGTCAGCGCTTCGGATACGGGCGGCTCGGCCGGCAGCGCATCGCGCAGCGTCTCGAGCTGACGGGGGCTGTTGTGCAGGGAGGCCACGGCCTCTACAAGGGCGCCCGCATCGGGCTCGAACAGCAAGCCGTCGGTCTGGTGCCGGATGCGTTCGATGAAGCTGCCGGCACGCGTGGCCAGCGGCACCAGGCCCAGCGCCCGGGTCTCGGTCAGCACGTAGTTCCAGGTCTCGGCCACGGTGGAGAGAAACAGCACCGCCTGCGCGCCGATGCGCGCCAGATGCAGCGGCAGATCCTCGTGGCGGTAGTCGAGCACGATGTCGACGTCGGGGCGGCCGAAAAAGCGCATGCCGTGGTGGCCGCAGCCGAGCAGGGTGATGCGCGCGTGCTCGCGAAGGCCAGGCAGTGCCGCCTCGAGCAGGCCCAGGCCCTTGCCGGGCGACAGGCGGCCGACCACGACCAGGTTGAGACGGCCGTCGGGCAGGGCGCGCGGTTCGACCGTCGGTGCGTCATCCGGCCAGCCGCTGAAACCGTGCGGAACGACTTTCGCTTGCTCGAGCGCGACGTCCAGCAGCCGCCGCCATCGCGTCAGGACCTGTTCGGTCGGCGCGGCCAGCGCCACGTCGTTGTTCCGGACGGCTTCGAGCCAGGCGGCGCCCAGCTCGCGCCAGGCCCCGGCGCGACGCTCGGCGAACAGGAAGCCGTCGCCGGCTTTGTCGATGGCGCGATCGAGTTCGATCCGGCCCGCATCGTCGACGAAATCGAGCGGATCCTGGTCGAGCGCGGGCCATGCCGGGTAGTAGTCGTGCAGCATCTCGATCGTCGGCAGGCCGGTGGCCAGCGCATCCAGGCTGTGGCCGATCAGCGACGAGACGACGATCCGCGCCACGCCGTAGCGGGCGATGATCGCCTCGAGAACCTCGCGATACTGGGGGTGAGTGACCTGCGTGCAGGCAATCGCCGGGGCCAGCGCCCATTCGCGAACGCAGGTCTTGCCCGGACCGGCGGCATAGAGCTTCAACCACTGCCCGTGGATCTTGCCGTCCTTGCGCCCGCTCGCGGAAAGCACCAGGTGGTTGTGGGTCTTGTCGGCCGCGACCAGGTCGGCAGTCCAGCGCGCCACGCCGCCGCCCCAGTCGTGGCTGATGTGGAGAATCACCGGGCGCATGTCGAAGCCGAACAGGGGCAGGGCGTTGTCTTCGTCTTCTCCGGCCAGTCTCTCGAGGGTGGCTCGCAGGTGCCCCAGGGCCGCGCGCAGGTCCGGCGCGTCCGGGCCGCGATCTTCTTGCGAATAAGGATCACCAACCCACAGGCCGTCGTAGACCCAGCAGCGGGTATCTTCCGCCTGGCGAACCGCTTCACCGATGCGTTCCGGCGGAATGATGGCCAGGCGCCCGGGGCGAAGATGCACGGGCGAGAAGCGCAGGTCGGCGGCGGCCTGGACGATGGCGTCGACGATTGTCGTGACGATTGTCGTGACGATTGCGATCACAATCGTCGCAGGGCTCGATCAGCCCGCCGGCGGGGTCCAGGCCGGCCTGGTGATTACCGGGGAGGGTCAGCAGCGGCGGGCAGTCGGCAGCCGCCAGAAGGTGTGCGAGCCGGTCGGCGAATCGTTCGGGAAGCGCCAGCCCTGCCGCCACCAGCACGACGCCGTTTCGAGCGTGCGTGGATTCGATATTGCCCAGCCACGTCCACCACGGCCCGCGGCTGCCGGGCAGGACGTCCGCGCCATCGGTACCCGGCCCGCCTTCGCTGAGCGCGATTTCGCCGGGCCACTGCTGCTGAAGAGATTCGAGCCATTCGGGTTCGACCCGCACGCCGGCTTCGTTGAGGACGATGAGCAGCGGTCGTGGCTTGGTTGTGGTGTCGGAATCAGTCACTGGATCAGAACGTTTTTCCAGGTCGAGGGCCGGACGGTATACTGCCGGGACCGGCCCGGCCGGTCGGCTCCGTCGCCGCAAACGCGCAATTATCCTTTAACCACAGTCTCCTGTCATCCGGGGAAGCTCCGAGGTATGGCCAGCAAGCCGCGGCGTCGCCGCAAGACAAACGCCCGTAGCAGCCAGCCTTCGTCGCGCAAGCGGCGTCGCTGGCTGGTTTGGCCGCTGCTGTTCACCCTGGGTCTGGCGCTTGGCCTGCTGGGGCCCTGGATCTGGTGGCTGGACCGCGAAGTGTCGCTGCGCTTCGCCGATCGCCACCTGGCCGAGGCCAGTCGCGTCTACGCCCGGCCGCTGGAGCTGCACGACGGTCGGGCCTTCTCGCGCCGCGACCTGCTGGTCGAGCTCGAGGCCGCCGGCCTTCGCGCCGGCTCACCCCGGCAGCCCGGATATTTCCAGCTCGACGGCGATCGCATTGACCTGCACCTGCCTGCCTTCGAGTTTCCGGACGGTTTGCAGCCGGCGCAGCGCGCCGCGCTTCGGGTTCGAAACGATCGGGTCGAACTGACCGGTGACACGGCGGTTCTTCGACTGCCGCCGGCCGAGCTGGGTCGCATCCTGCCGCTGGACGACCGCGTGCGCACGCCGCTCGAACTGGCCGAATTCCCACCCCTGCTGGTCGCTGGCGCACAGGCGGTCGAGGACCGGCGCTTCAAGCACCACTTTGGTATCGACCTGCGCGGGCTGGCGCGGGCGATGTGGGCCAATCTGCGCGCCGGGCGGGTCGTGCAGGGCGGCAGCACCATCACGCAGCAACTGGTCAAGAACCTGTTCCTGTCGCCCGAGCGCAGCCTGTTGCGCAAGTTCAACGAGGCGGTCATGGCCGTCAGCCTCGAGCTTCGCTTCTCCAAGGCCGAGATTCTCGAGGCCTGGCTCAACGAGGTCTACATGGGCCAGGACGGGCGCCGGGCGATTCACGGCTTCGGACGCGCGGCCGAGTACTATTTCGGCCAGCCGCTCGAGACACTGGATGCCGGGCAGGTCGCCTTGCTGGTGGGTATGGCGCGCGGCGCGTCCTGGTATCACCCACTGCGCAATCCCGACCGCGCGCGCGAACGCCGGGACCGCGTTCTCGCCATGTTCCACGAGACCGGGCTGATCGATTCGGGCAGCTTGCAGCGGCAGCGCGAGGCCGGCCTGGGCCTGCGCCCGTCGCTGCGCTCGGGTGCCAGCCAGTACGGCGCCTTCCTGGACCTGGTCGGGCGCCAGCTGCGGGCCGATTATCGCGACAGGGACCTGCGCGGCCAGGGGCTTCGCGTGTTCACCACGCTCTCGCCTTCGGCGCACAAGCGCGCAGAGACGGCCCTGTCCGAAGGCCTGGCCCGCGTCGAGCGCGAGCCCGATTCGCTGCAGGGTGCCGTCGTGCTGCTCGAGCCGGGCAGCGGCGAGGTTCGCGCGCTGGTGGGGGATCGCGTCGAGGGCCGGATTGGTTTCAACCGGGCGCTCGATGCGCGCCGCCAGGTCGGCTCCGTGATCAAGCCCCTGGTCTACTTGCTGGCCCTGGATCGACCGGCATCTTTCAACCTGGTCACGCCGGTCGATGACGAGCCGCTGACCGTCGACATCCCGGGCTCGGGCCCTTGGCAGCCGGTCAATCATGACCGGATCAGTCACGGCACCGTCCCGCTGCTCGAGGCCCTGGCGCAGTCCTACAACCAGGCCAGCGTGCGCGTCGGGCAGGCCGTCGGCGTCGACGCGCTGTTCGGTCTGATGCGCCAGCTGGGCGTGGCGCCGGGGCGCGACGCGCACCCGGCGGCCTTCCTGGGCGCGGTCGATCTCACGCCGCTGCAGGTCGCGCAGCTCTACCAGCCGATCGCGGCCGAAGGCTACAGTGCCCCGGTTCGATCGATCCGTGAAGTGGTCGATCCGGACGGGGAGATTGTGGCCCGCTATCCCCTGCGCTTGAAATCCCTGCCGCAGCGCGAGGCACTGGCCCTGCTGGATTTCGCCCTGCGGCGCGTGGTCACGAACGGCACGGGTCGGTCCCTGCCCGGCCTGTTGGCCGACGACCCGGGCGTGCGCGGCAAGACCGGTACCACCAACGACCGTCGCGATGCCTGGTTCGTGGGCTATACGGCCGACTGGCTGGGCGTGGTCTGGGCGGGGCGAGACGACAACAAGCCCGCCGGCGTCGGTGGAGCGACCACCGCCCTGCCGGTCTGGGCGGCGCTGTTTAACGACTTGCCCAAGCGGCCCGTGCGACCCGCCTGGCCCGATACCATCGAGTGGTTCTGGGTGGAGTGGCCGCATCCACGGCTTGCCGCCGAGTACTGCGAGGGCGCAGTCGCCATCCCCTTTATCGCTGGCAGCCAGCCGGAACAGCTCTCGGACTGCCTTGAACGGCAGGGTACGTGGCCATTCAGGCGCTGATTGCCTGTACCATTGCCGTGACATGACTGGCTCGTGATTTCCGCATGCAATTGATGCCGTTTCTTCCCCGCTACCCGTTGCCCGGCCTCGCCGTTTTGACGATCGTGCTGCTGTCGGCCTGCGCGCCCTGGCAGCCGACCCTTGATGACCCCGAGATCGCCGAGCAGGTGCGCGCGCCGGAGGGTGGGTCCGAATCCCGCGGCCTGCAGGTCTACCCCTTGCGCAACCCGGCCGTGCGCGAGCTCGAGAAGGCGGCCGAAGCGGCGCGTTCGGACGGTGACTACGACCGGGCCGAGTCGCTGCTCGAGCGCGCGCTTCGCATCGAGGACCGCGACCCCGAGCTGCTCCAGCGCATGGCCGAGCTGCAGCTCTCGCGCGGCCGCTGGGATCAGGCCGAAAGCTATGCCATGCGTTCCTGGGAGCTGGGCCCGCAAGTCGGCGAGATCTGCCGGCGCAACTGGCGCACCGCCGCCCTGGCACGCGAGCGCGCCGGCCAGGTCATCAAGGCCGCGCAGGCGCGCGAGCGCGTCGAAATCTGTCCGGTCGAGCCGCCCGAGCGCTATTGATCATGGCGCGCGCCGGAGTATTGAGCGGATGACAGAATCGCTGGCGACGCTGTTCGGGTCCGACGGCGCGCTGGCCGAGGCGCTGCCGGCCTTTCGCCCGCGAGAAGGGCAGCTGAAGCTCGCCGAGACCATCGAGCATTGCCTCGGCGCCGGCCAGGACCTGGTCGCCGAGGCCGCGACCGGAACCGGCAAGACCCTGGCCTACCTCGTGCCGGTCCTGCTTCGCGGCGACCGCACGATCATCTCCACCGGCACGCTCAACCTGCAGGACCAGCTGTTCCGGCGAGATCTCCCGCTGGCGCTCAAGGCCCTGGGCGTGGAGCGCAAGGTCGCCCTGCTCAAGGGTCGGGCCAACTATCTTTGCCTGCAGCGCCTCGAGCGCCACGCCTCCGAGCCGGAGCTGTTCGAGGACGTCATGGACGAGCTCAGGCGCGTGCAGCGCTGGGCCCGGCACACCAACAGCGGCGAGATCAGCGAGATCGACGACCTGTCCGGCTCGTCGCGCGTGTGGCCGCTGGTGACGTCCACCCAGGACAACTGCCTGGGCAGTGATTGTCCGTTCCTGTCGGACTGTCACCTGGTCCACGCGCGGCGCCAGGCGCAGGAGGCCGACGTCGTCGTGGTCAACCACCACCTGTTGTTCGCCGACATGGCGCTCAAGCAGACGGGTTTCGGCGAGGTGCTGCCGGGGGCGGAGACCGTCGTGATCGACGAGGCCCACCAGGTGCCGGAAACCGCCATGCGCTTTTTCTCGCGCGGCCTGAGCGCCTGGCAGGTGCGCGAACTCGCCCGCGACACCCTGGCCGCCAGCGCCGCTGCAGCCGGCAGCCTCAAGCTGCTGCAAACCCCCACGGGCAACCTTCGCGCCGCGCTCGAACAGGCGGTGAGCGCTTGCGTCGACCTGCCGCAGCGCGGTGAATACTCGGCCCTGCGCGGCTGCCTGAACGATTTCCAGACCCTGGCCCGGGCCCTCAACGACCTCGGCCGGGCCCTCGACCCGCTCGCCGAGCGCACGCGCGACCTGGCCAACTGCGCCGAGCGCGCCTGCGCCCTGCACGATGGCCTGCACGCCTTTCTCGAAGGAAAGGAAGGCTACGTGCGCTGGTTCAGCAGCCGCAACGGTCGTTTTCAGCTCAATCTCACGCCGCTCGACGTCGCCGCCCCGCTGACCGAACTGCGCGAGCGCGTGCCGGCCAGCTGGGTCATGACGTCGGCCACGCTGGCGGTCAACGGCCGTTTCGAGCACTTCACGCGGCGCCTGGGCCTGGATTCGGCCGAGGAGCTGGTGGTCGAAAGCCCCTTCGACTACCCCAACCAGACGCGGCTGTGGATTCCCGAGAACCTGCCCGAGCCACGCGACCCGTCGCACACCGAGCAGTTGCTCGAGCAGACGCTGCCGCTGCTGCGCGCCGCCGGCGGTCGAAGCTTTCTGCTGTTTACCGCCCACCGCGCCCTGCAGCGCGCCGCGCAGTGGCTGCGATCGAACACCGATTTCAACCTGCTGATCCAGGAGGACGCCCCGCGTCACGTGCTGCTGGAGCGCTTCCGCAGTACGCCCAACAGCCTGTTGCTGGGTGCCGCGAGCTTCTGGGAGGGCGTGGATGTACCCGGCCGGGCACTGAGCGTGGTCGTCATCGACAAGCTGCCTTTCGCGGCGCCGGACGACCCGGTGCTCGAGGCCACCCTCAAGGCCGTGCGCGAGGCCGGCGAGAACCCGTTCACGAGCGTACAGCTGCCGCAGGCCGTGCTGGCGCTCAAGCAAGGCGCCGGCCGGCTGATCCGGCAGTGGGACGACTTCGGCGTGCTGGTCCTGGGCGACCCGCGCATCACCCAGAAGCCCTATGGCCGCCTGTTTCTCAAGAGCCTGCCGCCGATGACCCGGGCCCGGTCGGCAGCCGAGGCGGGCGAGTTCCTGCGTGAAAAGTTGTCGGCATGATCCGGCTGGGGCTCGAAACAGCGACCGATTTCTGCTCCGTCGCGCTGGATGTCGACGGCGAGATTAGCGTGCGCGAACAACTGGCCCCGCGCAGGCACGCCGAGCTGCTCATTCCCTGGGTTCGCGAACTGCTCGCCGAGCGCGGTATCGGCTTCGCCGATCTCGACGCGCTGGCCGTCTCGCGCGGTCCCGGCGGTTTTACCAGCCTGCGCATCGGCCTGGGCGTGGCGCAGGGTATTGCACTGGCCCACGGCCTGCCGATTCATGCCGTCTCGACGCTGTCGGCCCTGGCGCATGCGGCCGATCCTCAGGCGCGAGCCGGGCATGTCCTGGCCTTGCTGGATGCGCGCATGTCGCAGGTCTACGCCGGCTTTTTCGAGGCCCGCGAGGGCGCGCATGTCGCACTCGCTTCCGAGATCGTCGTCGACCCGGCAAAACTCGATCTGCCGCACGACGGTCCCTGGCTGGCTGCCGGATCGGGCCTGGCGAGCTATGGCGATGAACTCGAAGACGTCCTCGCCGGCAAGGTTTCGTCCGGGCACCCGGAAATCTGGCCCGACGCCCGCAGCGTCCTGGCCCTGGCCGACACGGTCGAGCCGGTCCGTGCCTGGGAACTCGAGCCGAAATACGTCAGGGATGATGTTGCCAACTGAGACGAGTCTAACGATCGCGTAGGTCGCGGTTACATCCGCGACGGTCAACTCTTCGGATCTGTACACGCTTAGCTAGGGAACCTCTGAAAAACTCTGCGCGGAGCGCGTTTCAGTCGGAGAAGCCGCAGATCGTGTGGTGCGACGCGAGTGACAGTAGCCGTAGCTACGGCCGAGGGGCGCAGCGCCCGGAGCGTAAGGATGGCGGTTTCGCGCAGCGAAGAAGCGATCCTGGAGCGAGGAACAGCGCGTGCGCGAGATGCGGCTTCTCCGGCGAAACCCAATCGGGACGGGCCTTTGCGGGCGACCCGCTGCGTTTCGGCTCGCTCATTTGGAATGACCAAACCACGCTCACCGAAGCCACAACGGGTCATCCCGCAAAGACTCCGTCGCGCCCGCGCAGAGTTGTTCAGAGGTTCCCTAGGCGTGATCAAGTTGGACAGGTCGCCCGTCGGGGATGTAACCCCGACCTACGCGGGTTCCGGTCCGGATTGGATTATCCGACCGCGGCCTACGCGAGCCTACGGAACAGTTGGTCGTAGCGTCCAGCAATCTCCTGCCAGCTCAAACTTCGGGCCAATTCGTGGCCGGCCTCGCCCAGGGCGCGGCGCTGATCTTCGTTTTCCAGCAGGTCCGCCACGGCCTGCGCGAAGGCGTCCCAGTCGTCGCGGATCAGCAGCTGTTCGCCGTCGCCGACGGGCAGTCCCTCGCAACCCTTGCTGGTACTGATCACCGGCAGGCCGGCGGCAAAGTAGTCGAGGATCTTCATGCGGGTGCCGCCGCCGGAGGTCAGCGGCACGACGGCCAGACTGCAGGGCTTGAGCGGGCCGGCGAGTTCTTCGAGGCTGCCCGGCAGGCGAACATCGGGGTGGTCGATGCCCGGTGGTGCCTCGCGCCCGATGCCCAGCACCTGCAGTCGGTGGCCCAGTCGCTCCAGTCGCGGCAGCAGTTCCTCGATGATGATCAAAAGCGCCTGCCGGTTGGGCGGGTAGGAGAACGTGCCGTGGTAGGCCAGCACGGGGCGGTCGGGGTCGAAGCCGAAGTCCGCTGCCAGGTCGCTCGGCTCGGCGGCTTCGAAGGCGGGCAGGTCGACGCCGTGCGGAATGGTCATCTGCTGTCCGGGCGAGAGGCCGTCGGCGATCAACTGTGCGCGGTCGCGGTCGGAGACGCAGACCACCGCATCCATGCAGTTGGCCAGTTTCAATTCACTGTTCTTGAGCTTTCTAAAGGCGCGCGGCGATAGCTGCGTCAGCTGCTCGGCCAGGCGCAGGTATTCCACGTTGTGCTCGGCCAGCACGGCGTGGCCGCCGTTGAGCATCCGGCAGATGCGCGCCGACTGGGCGTAGCCGGGAAATTCCGCCAGCGCTACGCCGGCATCGATGGCGCGGCCCACCCAGGCCGCGCGCAGGCCGTAGCCGGGGTCGTAGAGCGGCCAGTAGAGAAAGGCATTGCTCGCCGGCAGGCCGCGCAGGCGGTGAATGGCATGGCTGGCGATCTTCGGCAGCGCGAGCATTCGCAGCCACCAGGGCAGGGGCCTTTCCTCGATGCCATGCGCGCCGACGAACCAGTAACGGCTCCGGTCGGCGGTGACGATGGCCACCGGGCGAGTCGTTCGGGCCAGGCCCCGGGCGGTCTCGACAATCTTCACCGCCGCGCCGTGGTCGGTTGGAAACAGGTCGGCGCGGGTGATCACCACCACACCCTCGCCGTCGATCTCGCGGCGGACAGGTCGCAGCAGCTTCCGGGCGATCATGCCCAACAGGCTGGGCTGCCGCTCCAATGCCCCGGACGTGGGGGCGGCGGTCGGGGCGATTGTCGTGTGTCGTTTGCGCGGCGCCTCGAGCCACTCGAGCAGGGGGCGAGCACAGCGCCCCGGCTCGAATCGCTCGCTTGCCAGCCGCTGTGCGCCGGCCGCCTTCTCGCGCCAGGTCTCGGGCTGATTCAGCGCCTCGCGCACGGCCGCCCGCGCCTCCTCGCGGGTGGCGACCACCCAGCCGGCGTTGTATTCGCGCACGTTCCCGGCCATGGGCAGGTAGTCGTTGATCAGCAGCGGCAGACCGGCGTGCAGGAAGGAGGCAATGCGGAAGGGTTGTGCCAGTTCGCGCTCGAAATTGGCTTCGGCCAGCTCAACGCCGACATGCGCGCGCTCGGCGAGGAAGCGTTGCCACTCGCGCCAGGCGACCAGGCCGTGTTCGACGGCACCGGAATCGAGCTTGCGCGCGCCAAAATGGTGCAATTCGACGGCGCTGTCGAGCGGCGGGTCGGTGAGCGCGGCCAGCCAATCCGAGGCGTCGCGCCAGGCCCAATCCTGACCGCCGGTGGCCAGCACCAGGGGGCTGCCGTGATCGCTGCGGGGCTCGTCAGGGGACTCGACCGCCAGCGGCAGTTCCACGATGGGAACCGCCTCGCGCAGATCCTCGCCGGCGGTCAGCAGCCAGCCGGCCAGCAGCGTGCGCTGGCGCGCGTTGCCCACCAGGATCAGGTCTGCGCGGGCCAGCGCGCGCGTATAGCGCTGGATCATCGCCGGTGTCGCCAGCGGATCGACGAAGTGCTCTTCGAGCGGGCGCGGGGCGATGCAGTCGACGATCAGCGGCCGGTCGAAATGCTCGGGCATGCGTTCGGCCAGCAGCCAGTAGCCGAGCAGGACGGCATCCGGCTGAACGTCGCGGATGCTGCGCTCGATTTTATTCTGCGTCCAGCTTGTCTGCGACTGCTGGACGCAGTCGTGACCGGCGTCGGTGAGGGCCTTGACGAGCATCGCCGCGCGCATCTGGTTGCCGGTGGCGACCTCGCTTGTATCCAGCGGCGGTTCGAGGGACAGGTAAAGAACGCGCATGGTGACGTCAGCGGCCGTTGCCGCCGTGTCGAAGCTTGTCGAGCAGCGCAGCGCCCTGCTGGCCGCCCCGGGTCCGGAAGCGATCGACGATATCGCGGCAGCGATCGGCGCTTGCCTCGATCAGGCTTTTTTTGACCGGCGCCACGTAAGCTGGCGGCATGCTGAACTGGGTCACCCCCAGGCCGAGCAGCAGCCGGGCCGCGCGCTCGTCGCCGGCCAGTTCGCCGCAGACGACCACGTCCAGCTTGTGGCGCTGCCCCGCCTCGACGATGCGGGCCAGCAGTTCGATGATGGCCGGGTGCGCCGGATCGTACAGGTAGCTGACCAGTTCGTCCTGGCGGTCGATGGCCAGGACGTACTGGATCAGATCGTTGGTGCCGATCGACAGGAAGTCCAGCTCGGTGGCCATGGCGTCGACGTTCAGCGCCGCGGCCGGGGTTTCGATCATGCCCCCGACCGGCAGCTCGGGATCGATCGCCAACCCCTCGCTGCGCAGCGCCTCGCGGCACTCGGCGATCAGCTGGCGCGCCTGGACAATTTCCTCGATGCTCGTGAGCATCGGCAGGAGAATCCGAACCGGTCCCTCGACGGAGGCGCGCAGGATCGCGCGCAATTGTTCCCGGAACAGGTCGGTAACCGACAGCGACAGGCGCAGGCCGCGCAGGCCCAGCGCGGGATTGGGTCCGCGCGTGAGTGCCAGGGAATCGGGCAGCTTGTCGCCGCCGGCATCGAGGGTACGGATAGTGACCGGTTTGCCGTCCATGGCGCGGATGGCATCGCGGTAAGCTCGGAACTGAGCCTGCTCATCGGGAATCGATTCGTCCAGGAACAAATACTCGGTGCGCATCAGGCCGATGCTTTCCACCCCGGCTTCCACGCAGCGCTGGAACTCGATCGGCAGTTCGGCATTGCCGTGCAGCTGGAAGCGCTTGCCGTCGGCAGTGCGCGACGGCCGCGACAGGAAGCGCTTGATCTCCTGGCGGTGGCGCTGGCTTGTCGAGAGCTTTTCGCTGTAATGGCGCTGCAGGTGCTCGTCCGGGCTGACCAGCACGGCGCCGTAGTGGCCGTCGAGAACCAGCGACTCGCCCTCGGTCAGCAGATCGAGCGCATGATGCACGCCCACCACCATGGGGATTTCCAGGCTGCGCGCCAGGATGGCGGTGTGCGACCACGGGCCGCCGTGTTCGGTGACCAGCCCGGCCACCCGGCGCTGGCTGAGAATGGTGAGGTCGGCCGGTGTCAGCTCCGCGGCAATCAGGATGGTGTCGTCGAGGCGGTGCGGTACCTGGGTGCTTAACAGCGCCGAGGGCTGGTCGGCCAGCTCGCGCTGGACCAGGTTCACCACCTGTTCCAGGTCCTCGCGGCGCAGGGCCAGATATTCATCATCGAGCCGGCGGAACTCCTCGCGTAGCTGGTCGCCCTGCTGCACCAGGGCCCATTCGGCGTTGATCCGGTTGTCGCGAATGCGATCGCAGGCCGCCTCGATCAGCATCGGGTCCTGCAGGATGAGGCGGTGGGCTTCGAGCAGCTCGCGCGCCGTCTCGCCTCCCGTCTCGCCGACGCGATCGAGTACCCCGGAGAGAAAATCGTCGCCGCGCTGGACGGCGCGGCGCACCCGCTCGATTTCGGCTTCGACCGCGCCGCGTTCCAGATGGTATTCGGGCAAGGTCAGCTCGCCGGGGGTGAGGCGATGCGCCTTGCCCAGTGCGATGCCCGCGGTCACGCCGATGCCGGTCAGCGTCAGGCTCATTCGGCTTCTCCGAAGCGGTCGGCGACGAGCCGCTCGATGGCCTCGGCGGCGGCGTCTTCATCCGGCCCCTCGACTTCGAGCGTCAGGCGGCTGCCGCAGGGTGCGGCCAGAAGCAGGACGCCCATGATCGATTTGGCGTTGATGCGCTTGTCGCCGTGACTCAGCCAGACCTGGCTGTCGAACCCGGAGGCTGTCTGGACCAGCCTGCTGGCGGCCCGGGCGTGCAGGCCGAGACGGTTGACCAGTTCGAGCTCGACGGTTCTCATGACTGCAGGATCCCCTGTGCGCCGCCGCTGGCCGCTAGCTCGGCCAGCAGGTAAGGCGGCTTGTCGGCGTGGTTGGTCACTTTCAGCAGCATCGGCAGGTTGAGCCCCGAGATCACGGGGATGCCGCGTTCGGCGGCTGCCTGGCTGGCCAGATTGTGCGGGGTCGCGCCGGGCAGGTCGGTCAGGACCACGGCGCCCTGGGTGTCGGCGCCGCGGGCCAGCGCCAGGCGCAGGGCTTCGAGCGTTTCATCCACCCGAGCACGATAGCTCACTGCCACCGTCGTGATCTCAAGCGATCGGTCGAGGATGTTCTCGGCCTCGCGTCTCATCGCCTCGCCCAGGGCGTCGTGGGTGACCAGGATAATGCCGGTCACTGCTCGAGCTCGCGATGACTGACCAGTACGCGCAGCCCGTCCTCGCGAAGCGCCTGGGCGATTCGGTCGACGGCGTAGACCGAGCGGTGCTGGCCGCCGGTGCAGCCGATTGCCACGGTTACCAGGCTGCGCTGGTCCTCGGCCAGGGCCGGCAGCCAGCGGCGGATGAAGGTGAGGATGTCGCCGCAGAAGTCGTCGACGATGGTGTGTGACTCGAGATAGTCGCGCACCTGGGCTTCCAGCCCGGTGTGGGCGCGCAGCCCGGGTTGCCAGTGCGGATTGGGCAGGCAGCGGGCGTCGAAGACCATGTCTACATCGCGCGGTACGCCTTTTTTGAAAGCGAAGGATTCGAGCACCAGCGACTGAACGGATTCGTTTTCCGTCACGCCGATTGCGCGCCAGACCTGTCGCCGCAGCTGGTGAATGTTGTTCTCGGAAGTGTCGATGATCCAGTCGGCCTTCTCCCGGATCGGGGCGAGCAGTTTGCGCTCGGCGGCGATGGCCGTCTCGACGCCGCCCAGGTCGCTGAGTGGATGACGGCGGCGCGTTTCGCTGAATCGCCGCACCAGCACTTTCTCATCGGTATCGAGATAGAGAAGCTGGAAAGGTCGATCGCCCGGCAGAGAGTCGAGCAAGCCGGGCAGTTTTCCGAGGCCTTCCGGCCCGCTTCTCGCGTCGATGCCGATGGCTACGCGGGGGTAGCGCTCGGGCTGCTCGCGGACCTCGCGCGCCAGTTCCGGCAGCAGGCCGCCGGGCAGGTTGTCGACGCAGTAGTAGCCCAGGTCCTCCAGGGCATGCAGCGCGACGGTCTTGCCGCTGCCCGACAGGCCGGAAACGATGACCAGAGGGCTATTCATTGCTCGTCGGCTTGTCGGCCAGGAGCCGGCCGTGGCGTTCGACGAACTCGGCCGCCGCGTCGAAGCCCTTCATGCGCAGCATGAAGTCGCGTACCGCGGCTTCGGCGATGACGGCCATGTTGCGCCCGGCCAGCACCGGCAGGTTGATTTGCGGAATCTTGAGATCGAGAACCTGCCGCTGGCTGTCGTTGCCCTTCAGCCGGTCGGGCTCGGTGCCGCCGTCGCGCGGCAGGTGCAGGTGAATGATCAGCCGCAGATACTTGCTCGACTTGATGGCGGCGTCGCCGAACATGCGGCGAATATTGAGAATGCCCAGGCCGCGCACCTCCAGGCATTCCTTGAGCACCGGCGGGCAAGAGCCTTCGACGATGTCGGGCGTGAGCTGGGTGAACTCGGGCGCGTCGTCGGCGATCAGCCGGTGGCTCCGGGTGAGCAACTCCAGCGCAAGTTCGCTCTTGCCGGTGCCCGACTCGCCGGTAATCAGCACGCCGATGGTGAAGATCTCCATGAAAACACCGTGCAGGGTCTCGCGCGGGGCGAGCCGGCGCGAAATCTGGTACTCGAGAAAATTGACCAGTTCCCAGTCCTTGTGGCTGGACGACAGGAGCGGCGTGTCGTTCTCGTGCGCGAGCTTGACCAGGTCGTCAGCCACCTCCAGCCCGTTGGCCACGATGATCGCCGCCGGCCGGTCGTCCATGATGCGCGCCAGCGTTTCCCAGCGCGTTCGAGAGTCCAGACCCTCGAGCCAGTCGTATTCCTCGCGCCCGATCACCTGGATGCGCGTGGAGTGAATGGGTGTGAGAAAACCGACCAGGGAAGGACGCGAGTAAAACCCCGTCGGTTCGAGCTCGCGCTTGCCGGCTTCCGATTTTCCGCAGATCCAGCGCAGATCGAGGCGGTCGGAAAACTGCTCGTAGAGTTCTGCCGGCGTGACGCGCTGAGTCATTTCGCCTGTGCGTCGGCGGGGTTGACCGACAGCAGGCGCAGCAGCTCGTCGGGGTCGTCGATCGTGCGCAGCGTCTGGCGCTGCGATTCGCGACCGAGGCGGTCGGCCATTTCCGCGAGCAGGCGTAAATGCGTGTCGGTGCACTGGCCGGGTACTGCCAGGGCGAAGAACAGGTCGACTTTCTCGTGATCGGGGGCGTCGAAATCGATCGGCCGCTTGAGCCGGATCATCGCGCCCGATACGTTCTCCTGCGCATCGACCCGGCCGTGCGGAATGGCCACGCCGTGGCCCAGGCCGGTCGACCCGAGCCGCTCGCGCTGACACAGGCTGTCGAAAATATCGCGAGCATCAGCGCTGCCCGGAGCAGCGGCCAGCAGCTGGGCCGCCTTCTCCAGCAGGGCCTTCTTGCTCGAGACTGAAATATCGACCGCGATGCGATCGGGTGCGAGCACGTCAACGAGCTGCATGAGATCGAACCCCTTGTAGAGTCACGGCCTGCGTCAGTCGGCCTCGGCCGCCGGGCGTGAGTGGCGATGGGAGGTAACCTTGCTTTTGTGCCGGCGTACCTGCTTGTCGAGCTTGTCCATCAGCGAGTCGATCGCGGCATACATGTCTTCGGACCTGGCTTCGGCGTGGAGCGGCTTGGTTCGGCCGCCGACGGAGATGGTGCCTTCGACGGTGTGTTCGAGCTTTTCGAGATGGAGGACGAAATGGCCGGCGATGAGATTGTCGAAATGCCGTTCGAGTCGTTCGGTCTTTTCGGCAATATAGGCCCTTAGGGCCTGCGTAATTTCGATGTTCTGTCCAGTGACGTCAAGTTGCATCAGGTTGCTCCTTTTTGCACGAACCAATGTTAATACAGTAGCGGGAACGGGTTCAGCCCGTTTGCAGCCGCGCGGCACGTCGACGCTGGGCCGATCCGGGGATGCCCAGCTGCTCGCGATACTTGGCCACGGTGCGCCTGGCCAGCTTGATGCCGGCCTCGGCCAGGCGATCGGCCAGTGCCTGGTCGGACAATGGTTTGCCCGGTGTTTCTTCACCGATCAGGCGGCGCACCCTGGCTTTGACCGCCGTGGCGGCCACCTGGTTGCCGTCCTGCGTATCGATGCCGACCGAGAAGAAATACTTCAATTCGAAAGTGCCGCGCGGCGTGTGCGCGTATTTCTCGGTCGTCGCTCTAGAGACCGTCGATTCGTGCACGCCCACTGACTCGGCTACTTCGCGCTGGAGCAGGGGCCTCAGGCCGGGTTCTCCCTCGTTGAAGAAGGCGTGCTGGCGCTCGACGATGGCGCGCGTGACCGCCTGCAGGGTCTGATTGCGCATCTCCAGCCCGCTGATCAGCCAGCGCGCCTCCTGCAGCCGGTCCTTGAGGTATTTCTTGTCCTCGCCGCGGGCCTGCTTGGCCAGCTTCATGTAGATACCGTTGAGCTGCAGACCGGGATCGTTGTCCGGGTTGAGCGTCACGCGCCAGCCGTCCTCGGCCGGATGCACGTAGACGTCGGGCACGATGTAGTTTTCGTCGTCGCGCCCGAAGCGCGAGCATGGATGCGGATTGCAGCTTCGGATGACGGCCAGCGCGGCGTGTATCTCGGACTCGCCCATGCCGGTGGCACGCACCATGGCGCGAAAGTCCTGCTTGCCCAGGTCATCGAGATGGCGCTCGACCAGGTGACAGGCCAGTCCGAGGGCCGGGATGTCCGATGGCATGGCCTTGAGCTGCACCAGCAGGCTCTCACCCACGCTGCGGCTGGCCACACCGATCGGCTCGAAGTGCTGAACGCGCTCGAGCACGGCGGCGACTTCCTCGATGCTGACCAGGTATTCCGGCGCCAGCGAGGCGCGCAGGGTGGCCAGGTCGTCCTGCAGGTAGCCGTCCTCGTCGATCGCGTAGATGATCGCGCGTGCGATGGCTTCGTCGGTTTCGCTGAAGCCGGACAGGTTGACCTGCCAGAGCAGGTGTTGCTGCAGCGATTCGTCGGCGCGATCGCTGATGAACTCGTCGTAGTTGGGCGCGGGGGCGGAACCGACCGAATAGCCGTCCGGCAGGTCGTCGAAGCCGTAGTCGTCGCCGTAGTCGACGTCCAGGTCGCTGTCGAACTCCTCGTCGGCTGCATCGTCACCACTTTCGGCCAGGGGCTCGTCGGCGCGCTCGAGCATGGGGTTGGTGTCGAGCGCCTCGCGAATGGTCTGGCGCAGCTCGACCCGATTGAGCTGCAGCAGCGCGATGGCCTGCCGCAATTGCGGCGCCAGCTTGAGTTTCTGACCCAGCTTGAGCTGGAGACTCGCACCCGGTTTCATGGTCTTGATTCTACGCCGGTAGCAAGTTTCGGGCCACATCGATGTGGGGCGGCTGCGGGGACGAGGGGTCAGGGGTCAGGGGTCAGGGATCAGAGGCGGGCTTCGGTTGCTCGAAGGAGAATGCGGATAGCACGTTGCCTGAAGGTGACCAGGAGGCCTCCGCCTTCATTGCGGGGCAACGGAGACAACCCTGACCCCTGAATCCTGAGTCCTGACCCCTCGCCCAATCGACAGCAGCACGGCAGTGAGCGGCATCGCCCCGACCTAGTGTACCCCGTCACTCATCTTGTGACTTATAGCGAGTGCCTCAGGGGTCAGCTGCAAGGCGCGATTGCGCCGGCGTAGTGGGTGCTACGTCAAGCAATTGCAACGCCGCAGATGGCCCCTGAGGCGCTCGCCCGGAGGGAGCGCCGTACAAGCCCGATCGCGGCGTTGGCGCTCTTGCAAAGGGAACCACCCTTCCCGGCGAGCGCCGCCTTGCGCTCGAGCTTGTACGGCGCTCTATAAGTTACAAGATGAGTGACGGGGTACACTAGAGCCGAAACTCCCGCCCCAGGTACACGTTACGCACGTTCTCATCGGCCATCACGTCGGCCGGGCTGCCGTGGGTCAGCAGGCGGCCATCGCTGATGATGTAGGCGCGGTCGCAGATGCCGAGGGTCTCGCGCACGTTGTGGTCGGTGATGAGGATGCCGATGTCGCGTTCGATGAGGTGCTTGACGATGTGCTGGATTTCGCCGACGGAAATCGGGTCCACGCCGGCGAAGGGTTCGTCGAGCAGGATGTAGGACGGGTTGGCGGCCAGGGCGCGGGCGATCTCCACCCGTCGGCGTTCGCCGCCGGACAGGCTGATGCCCGACTGGTCGGACAGGTGGCTGACCGAGAATTCCTCCATCAGGCGCTCGAGCTCGTCGCGGCGGGCGGCCTTGTCGAGATCCCGGCGAAGTTCCAGCACGGCCATGATGTTGTCGGCCACCGACAGGCGCCGGAAGATCGAGGCCTCCTGGGGCAGGTAGCCCAGGCCATAGCGCGAGCGCTGGTTCATGCTCGAGCGCGTGATGTCGCGCCCGTCGAGTTCGATACGGCCGCTGTCGGCGGCGACCAGGCCCACGACCATGTAGAAGCAGGTGGTCTTGCCGGCGCCGTTGGGCCCGAGCAGCCCGACAATTTCGCCGGTGTCGACCTGCATCGACATGCCGTGGACGACGGCGCGTCCCTTGTAGCGTTTGGCCAGCTGCTCGGCAATCAGCACGGGTCAGTCCTGCTCCGGTTCCTGATCGTCGTCGCCGGCTTCATCGCTATCGTCGCCATCGATCACTTCCGGTTCGATCGACAGGCGCACGCCGCCTTCGCCACGAACGCCCTCGGTGTCGAGGTTGTAGACCAGCCGTTCGCCGGAATAGGTGCCGCGCGGCTCTTCGAGATGCGCGTCGCCAACCAGGGTGACCGTGCGATCGAGCAGGTTGTAGATCACCTGGTCGGCCCGGCCGGTGGTTTCCCCGCCTTGTTCCGTCACGGTGCGCCAACGGACCGGCGCGCCGAACAACTCGACGCGCTCGTAGCCGTTGCTGCCGCGATAGGCGAAACCCTCGTCGGCCGTGACCAGCATTTCGCCCCGCGTGATGCGGACGTTGCCCTGCAGGTGCGAGGCGTTCTTTTCGGCGTCGTGAACGAAGTTGTCGGCATCGACGCCGATCGGGCCGCTCTGCTGGGCCTCAGCCGCCGTCGTCAGGGCGGTCAGGATCAGCAGCAGGATCATCGCGGCCAGCTGTGGCCGGGTCGAGTTCACCGTGTACGCCATCGGTCAGTTCCAGAAGGTTGTTGTCGAGTTCGATTCTCAGACCGCCGGATCGCAGTCTTGATTCAATCTGTGTGATCGACACCGGCGTATCGGAGGTGATTGTACGCGCGCGCCGGTCGTAGCGCAGTCGCTCGGCCCTGACTTCGATCTCGCCGCGCTCCCCGCGGTGGACCAGCCTCACGTCACCTTCGAGAATCAGCATCTCGTCGTCGCGCAGCACTCGACCGCGCTCGGACGAGCCCTGCCAGTCGGCGCCTTCGGGCTCGATGTGAAACTCGGGCGACTGCAGTCGCGCGATTCGCTCGGCCCAGACATGCTCGAGCCGCGGCCCCGACAGCGTCAGTTCGACCGCGTTATTGGCATTGCGAAACCGCGCCGAGTAATCGGTGAGGGTGTAGTCGAACTGCGTGTCGGGCACGGTCACCGGCGGGGTGGCGCTTCGGTCGCTGGGCATCAGCCAGCGTATGCCCAGCGCCAGAACCAGCGCCAGGCAGGCGATCAGCACGATCCGCCAGGTCACTCGAACCGGTCCTGCCAGCGATCCAGCAGGCCCTGATCGGCCAGGATGCGTTCGCAGACCTCGCGCACGGCGCCGTGCCCGCCCCGGCCTTCGGTGACGAAATCGGCCCGCTCGCGAATCCAGGCGGCGGCATCGGCCGGCGCGCACTTGAAACCACACAGACGCATCGCCGGCCAGTCGACCAGGTCGTCGCCGGTGTAGGCGCAGTGCCTGCCGGTGATCGAAAGCTGCTTCGTGAGTTCCTCGAGCGCAGCGCCCTTGTCCTCGCGCCCCTGGAGCAGATGCTCGATGCCGAGCTCGGCGGCGCGCCGGGCGACGATCCGCGAACTGCGGGCGGTGATGATGGCCACGCCGATACCGTTGGCCTGCAGGGCCTTGAGGCCCAGGCCGTCGCGCGTGTGAAACGTCTTGATCTCGTCGCCGGCGTCGGTGTAGGCAATCCGCCCGTCGGTCATGACCCCGTCGACGTCGAATACGGCCAGGCGAATTCCGGTGGTCATACCACGCCCGCCTGCAGCAGGTCCTGGAAGTTCAGCGCGCCGACCAGCTGTCCGTCAGCATCCGTGACCAGCACGCCCTGGATGCGGTGGTGCTGCATCAGTTCGACCGCCGAGGCGGCCAGTTCATCGGCGCGAATGGTTCGCGGGTTGGCGGTCATGATGTTCTCCGCGGCGTTGCTCCGAATGTCGCCCAGTTCGTCGACGTGGCGGCGCAGGTCGCCGTCGGTGACGATGCCGATCAGCCTGTCTTCAGCGTCGAGTACCGCGCACATGCCCAGGCGGCTTTGCGTCATCTGCATGATCGCCTCTGCGATGCTGGCATCGCGGCCGATCGTGGGCAGTTCGTCGCCGGCGTGCATCAGGTCACTGATACGAAGCAGCAGGCGGCGGCCGAGGCTGCCGGCCGGGTGCGAACGCGCGAAATCCTCCGCGGTGAATCCGCGCGCGTCCAGCAGGGCGATGGCCATGGCATCGCCGAGGGCCAGCTGTGCCGAAGTCGACGCCGTGGGGGCCAGGCCGAGCGGGCAGGCTTCCCGGTCGACGCT
The DNA here is from genome assembly GCA_034520805.1 of Lysobacterales bacterium. Taxonomy (GTDB): domain Bacteria; phylum Pseudomonadota; class Gammaproteobacteria; order Xanthomonadales; family Wenzhouxiangellaceae; genus Wenzhouxiangella. The sequence continues at coordinate 178,554 of JAXHNG010000016.1, forward strand.
GGTGTCGAGGTGGACGTCGGCGTGCCGGGCCAGGGTCGAGGCGGGGTTGCCGGTCATGGCCACCAGGCCCACGCCCAGGCGCTTGAGGCCGGGCAGCAGGCGCAGGATTTCCTCGGTTTCGCCGGAGTTCGACAGAGCCAGGACGGTGTTGTGCTCGGCGATCATGCCCAGGTCGCCATGGCTCGCTTCCGCCGGATGGACGAAGAAGGCCGGCGTGCCGGTCGAAGCCAGCGTGGCCGCCAGCTTGTTGGCGATATGGCCGGACTTGCCCATGCCGGTGACCACCACGTGGCCCGGGGAGTCGAGAATCAGGCGGCAGGCCGCCACGAAATCATCTCCCAGGCGTTCGGCCAGGGCGCGGATGGCGCGTGATTCGGTTTCGAGAACTTCACTGGCGGCATCGAGCAGGCGGCGGGAGTCGATATTCATGGCCACGATTCTAATGCGGTGGCGGTCACCGTGCGAGCAGCGCCTCGGTGATCACCAGTGTCTGGTAGCCCAGGTAGCCGGCGAGCAGAACGAAGCCCGCCGGCCGGCTGATTAGGCCGTCGCGGCCCCGGCGCCATGACATGAGCAGCAGCAGCATCGAGATAGCGAACATCACGAGCATGTCGCGATTGAGCAGCACCGCCTCGATCAGCATGGGCTCGATGACGGCAGCGATACCGAGTACGCCGAGCAGGTTGAACATGTTGGACCCGAGAATGTTGCCGATCGCCAGGTCGTCCTCGCGCTTGTAGGCCGAGGTGGCCGCGGCGGCCAGTTCCGGCAGGCTCGTGCCCAGCGCGACGACGGTCAGGCCGACCACGGCTTCCGAAACGCCCACGATCAGGGCGAGGGTGACCGCGCCCTTGACCAGGACCTGGGCGCTGAGCGGGAGCAGAACCAGCCCGACCAGCGTCCAGATCACAGCGGTTCTCACCGGCATCCCGCTCGGGACTTCCTCGGCAAGCGCCGCGCTCAGGGGGTCGGTCCCGCCGGTTTTGATACCGAGCACGACCATCGCGCCGATCAGCGTGAACAGCCCGATGATCAGCACGATACCGTCGGCGCGGGAGAACGCAAGATCCCACATCAGGAACAGGGTGAGAAACATGATGAATGTCAGGATCGGCACTTCGCGCTTGAGGCAGGTCGACTCGACGCGCAGCGGATAGATCAGGGCGGTCAGCCCCAGGATCAGTCCGATGTTGGCGATGTTCGAGCCGAGCGCATTGCCGATGGCGAGCGAAGGGTTGCCCTGCAGCGAGGCTACGGCCGAGACGATCATCTCCGGCGCGGAGGTGCCGAATCCGACGATGGTCAGGCCCACGATCAGGGGAGATACGCCAAAATTGCGCGCCAGCGCCGAGGCGCCGGTGACCAGCCGGTCAGCCGCCCAGATCAGCAGCACGAAGCCGGCAAGCAGTTGCAGCACAGCGATGGTGATCGTCATTTGGTTTCCTGAACGGGTCGGGCAGGCTGGTGGGGCGAATGCGTTAAACTAGAAAGCTGGCCATGATAATGGATCACGGCCAGCGATTTTAAAACTTCCCCCGAGCAGATCATGGACGTTACTGCAATCGAAACGCGCATCCTACAGGCAATGCCTGGAGCCCAGGTCAAGGTCGAATCCGACGACAACGTGCACTACGTTGCCCGCATCGTGAGCGAGTCGTTTTCCGGGCAATCCCGGATTCAGCGACACCGCCAGGTGCACTCGGCCGTCGGCGAAGCACTGGGCCGCGAGATTCACGCCATGAGTCTCGACCTCAAAACGCCCGAAGAAGCCGGCCAAGCCTCGGCGGCGGGCTGAAGCGCATGGCCAGAATCCAGATAGTCGGCGGCCGGGTGCTGGAAGGCTCGGTCGAGATCTCCGGCGCCAAGAATGCCGTGTTGCCGATCCTGATGGCCGCGCTGCTGACCGAGGAGCCCTGCCGGCTCGAGGGCGTGCCGCACCTCAAGGACGTCACCACCACGATGGAATTGCTCGGCCAGATGGGCGTTTCCATTGCGCTGGGCGACCGGCTGAGCGTCGAACTCGATGCCTCGGCCATGGACAGCGACGTGGCGCCTTATGACCTGGTCAAGACGATGCGCGCCTCAATCCTCGTGCTGGGGCCTTTGCTGGCGCGTCGCGGCGTCGCGCAGGTCTCGTTGCCGGGCGGCTGCGCCATCGGCGCGCGTCCGGTCGACCTGCACCTCAAGGGGCTGGCGGCGATGGGCGCGGACATCACCGTCGAGTCGGGTTATATCCAGGCCCGTGCACGGCGCCTCAAGGGCGCGCGGATCGTGCTCGATACCGCCACGGTCACGGGCACCGAGAACCTGATGATGGCCGCCACCCTGGCTGAGGGCACGACGGTGATCGAGAACGCCGCGCAGGAGCCCGAGGTGGTCGACCTGGCCGAATGCCTGAACTCGATGGGCGCCGGCATTTCCGGCCACGGCAGTAACACCATCGTGATCGAGGGCGTCGAGCGCCTGTCGGGATTCGACTACGCCGTCGTGCCCGATCGCATCGAGGCGGGCACCTTCCTGACCGCCGCGGCCATGACCGGCGGGCGGGTGCGGGCGGTTAACGCAGCGCCCGATACGCTCGATGCCGTGCTGGCCAAGCTCGAGGAGGCCGGCGGGCAGATCTCCACCGGCGAGAACTGGATCGAACTCGACATGGCTGGCCGGCGCCCGAAGGCGGTCAACGTCACCACGGCGCCGTACCCGGGCTTTCCGACCGACATGCAGGCGCAGTTCACCGCGCTCAACGCCATTGCCAATGGCACGGGCATCGTGCGCGAGACGGTATTCGAAAATCGCTTCATGCACGTGCTGGAGCTGCAGCGCCTGGGCGCCGATATGCGCCTGGAAGGCAACGCCGTGGTGATCAAGGGCGTGAACCGCCTGACGGCCGCCCCGCTGATGGCAACGGACCTGCGTGCTTCCGCCTGCCTGGTGCTCGCCGGCCTGGTGGCGGAAGGCGAAACCGTGATCGATCGTGTCTATCACATCGACCGCGGCTACGAAAACATCGAGGAGAAGTTCCGCCAGCTCGGCGCCGATATTCGCAGGCTGGCGGGCTGATGCCCTGCGCTCAGTCGCGCACGGGCGCGAGTCGCTGCCCCGGTACCTGGCCGGTCAGAAGACCGTCGCGCCAGACTAGTCGTCCGTTGACCCAGGTAGCGGCCACCGAGGCCGGCAGCTTGCGGCCGGCGAACGGTGTCCAGGCGCACTGCGACAACTGCGATTGCTTGTCCACCACGCAGCGACGCGCGGGGTCGAGCAGCACCAGGTCGGCCCAGCAGCCCTCCCGCGCAAAGCCCCGCTCCGACAGGCCGAATCGGCGAGCCGGGTTGTGGGCGATCTTCTCGACCAGCTTTTCCGGGCTGAGCATGCGTGCAGCCACCAGCGACCAGGCGACCGGCAGCGCGAACTGAACCACCGGCATCCCGGCGGCCGCGGCCCAGTAGCGTGAACCCTTGTCGCGCAGCAGCTGCGGTGCATGTCCGGAAGCGATGATGTCGATGCGACCGTCGGCCACGGCGCGCCGCAGCGCAGCGCGATCGGTATCGGCCTGGATGGCCGGGTCGTACTTGATCAGGTTACCCAGGTCGTCGTAGTCGACGTCCATGAAATACAAATGCGGCAGGCAAACGCCGGCCGAAAGCCGTTTTCCCTCGATCTCGCCGGCTTCGAGCATCTCGGTCTCATCGAGCGTGCTGATCCCGGCGACGTGCACCGCCGCGGCCCCGGTCACACCGGCGGCGAGATCGAACGCGGCCCGGCCGGCTTGACGCGAGTGGATTTCCGGATGGACGGAGGCGGGCAGTTCACCGTCGTTGCGAGACAGGGCCTGCGCCCGATTGGCTTCGACGATTTCGCCGTCCTCGCCGTGGACCACCGGCAGCAGGGACGTAGCGGCGACCAACTCGGCAAGCGTCGCCGGATCGTCGACGACATCGTCCATCCCCCCGCCGCCCACGCAGATCGACAGGCCACAGGCCTGTGGGCGCGTCGTGGCCCGGACCTCGTCGAGGTTGCTGCCGGTCGCACCCAGGTAGAAGCCGTAGTTCGCGGTTGCGCGTCCGTGGGCGCGGCTGAACTTGTCACGCAGTGCCCGGCGCGTCGTGGTTGCCGGTCGCGTGTCGGGAAAATCCAGAAAGCTGGTCACGCCACCCGCGACCGCCGCACGCGATTCGGTGGCGATGTTGCCCATTTTCGAGAGGCCGGGTTCGCGAAAGTGGACCTGGGTATCAATCATCCCGGGCAGGAGATAGCGCCCGCGCGCGTTCACGACCGTCTCACGCGGTCGCGCGCTCAGTTCGCCATCCATCCGGTCGATCCGCCCCCGTTCAATCCGAACATCCGTCTCGATTGTCTCCCCGTCATTGACCAGCCGGGCGTTGGTGATCAGCCAGCGGCTCATTTCACCTCGTCATCCTGGTAGCCGGGTACCGGGTCCTTACCACCCGGGCAGAACGGATGGCAGCGCAGCAGGCGCTTGAGCGCCAGCCAGCTCCCTCGCCAGGGGCCGTAAAGCTCGATCGCCTGCCTGGCGTAGACCGAACAGGTCGGGTCGAATCGGCACTGGCCGCCGATCCAGGGCGAGAGCAAATAGCGGTAGGCCCGGATCAGCGCGAGTAAAAAAGTCTGCATTGGGGGTTGCCCGTGATTGACGACTAGGATATATAATCGGCCGTTTTGCAACAACCTGGCTTGAAGAGGCCAAGAGCTGATGCCCAGCAAGATTGTCGATTTACCGAAAGGCTACAAGCCTTCCGAAGACGAAGAATATATGTGCCCGGAGCATCTGGAGTACTTTCGCCGCAAGCTGCTGCAGTGGCGCGAAGATCTGATCCAGGAGTCCCAGGAAACGATCAACAACCTGCGTGGCGAAGTGCGTGACGTCGGCGACGAGGCCGAACGCGCCAGCCGCGAGACCGAGAACAGCCTGGAGCTGCGCACGCGCGATCGCTACCGCAAGCTGCTCAACAAGATCGATCAGGCGATCGCGCGCATTGACGACAGGGATTACGGCTATTGCGAGGAAACGGGCGAGGAAATCGGCCTGGCCCGCCTCGAGGCCCGCCCCAATGCCACGCTCTGCCTGGACGCCCAGGAGCGCTGGGAACTCAAACAGAAGCAGATGCGCAACAGCCGCTGACGGCCGGGGGCTCGTTCACTCTGTATTGTTGAAATAGCCCCCGATGCGGGGCTATTTCATTTTCTATGCCTTCCCTGCTTCGAAGCGCTACCGCCCAGTGTCGCTACCTTGGGCTTGCGAGGGATTCGTGGGCTAGCTATGGCGCCTTCTGAGACTGGCACCACCGGCTGCTGTGGGGGTCTCGACAAGTCAAAGGCTGTTTCGCCCGGCGCTTCGCGCTCTTTCGGCGAGTTCCTTTTGTCATTTACAACAAAAGGAACCAAAAGTGCTCTTACAACCACGCGGTTGGTCCGCACACCCAGTAAGGATTAGGGCTTAACGGAATGTTGCTCGCGCCCTCGCCAGAATTCGGTCGAGGCACATGGCAACCTCGTCAGAGCTTGGGCGTAGCCCGCATCTGAATAGCGCGACCTCGATAGGGCCGGCTTCGTCTGCGGCATGAGATCGTCTACTGCCCGAGGCTTTAGCCGTCGCGCGCGTCAGCGCGCGTGATCGTGTCTTCCGAAAGCCGCTGCACCCGACCCGGGCCACTTTCGGCCTATGTCGAAGTCCGGGCGCCCTCAGCCGGGCTTTAGCGAAGCCGTAATCGGCATTCTGGAGCCCTTGACGCATGAGGCTCCTGAGACGCGTCCGGTATCTTTTAAGCGCGTTTTTGGTTACTTTTTTCGCGCAGGAAAAAAGTTACTCGCCGCAAGAGCGCGAAGCGCCGGGCGAAATCGCAGTTGACTTGTCGAGGCCACCAAAGTGACCGGTGGTGCCAACCCAGAAAGGTGCCATCAAACCAGCAGACAGCACGCATGAGACACGAGTGACAACATCGGAAAGGTCGTCCGTCGGGGATGTAACCCCGACCTACGCCCCCCGGCTTTCTCCCGCGCCCTCGAGTGCCAATCGGGCCTGCCGCCGGACCTCGTTCAACATGGCGTTGAGCCCGTTTGCTCGGGTCGGGGAAAGGTGTTCACTCAGGCCGATTTCGCTGACGAAATGCGGTTCGGACTCGAGGATTTCGCTTGCGCTACGGCCGGAGTAGACCTTGAGCAGCAGGGCGATCAGGCCCGAGACGATGGCGGCGTCGGAATTGGCGCGGAATTCCAGCCTGTCGGCACTGCCCTCGGCGATCAGCCAGACCTGCGACTGGCAGCCCGCCAGGAGTCGGTCGTCGGTCATTTCCGACTCGTCGAGTTCGGGCAGCTTTTTGCCCAGGTCGATCAGGTATTGGTAGCGGTCCATCCAGTCGTCGAACAGGCCGAAGTCCTCGACGATCTCGCGCTGTGCCGTCTCGATGCTCACGAGGTCAGCCTCCAGCGCGTGCCTTCCGGGCCGTCTTCGAGTTCGATGCCGCGCTCGGCGAGTTCGTCGCGGATGCGATCGGCGGTGGCGAAGTCGCGGGACTTGCGCGCGGCGTTGCGCTGCTCGATCAGTCCTTCGATTTCGTCGGCATCGACGCTGTCGCTGCCCGGGCGCTGCTTGAACCAGGCTTCCGGGTCGGCCTGCAGCAGCCCTAGCAAGTCGGCGGTGGCCGTCAGGCGGGCGGCCAGTTCGGGTTGCTCGCTTTCTTCGGCCGAGGAGAGGCGGCGCGCCAGGCTGTTGAGCTCCGCCAGCGCGGTGGGCGTGGTGAGGTCGTCTTCGAGCGCGGCGATGACCGCCGGCTCGGGCTCGGCGTCGATTTGCGCCGGCGGATGGTCGCGCAGCAATCCGTAGAGCCGGTCGAGGGTGTTCTGCGCTTGCTCGAGCGCGGATTCCGACCAGTCCAGCGGCTGGCGGTAGTGGGCCGACAGCAGCAGGTAGCGCAGGACTTCGCCGGGCCATTCCTTGAGAAGATCGTGCACGATCAGGGTGTTGCCCAGCGACTTCGACATCTTGCGTTTTTCGACCGTGACGAAGCCATTGTGCATCCAGTAGCGGGCGAAGCGGTCGGTACCATGGGCGCAGCGGCTCTGCGCGATCTCGTTTTCGTGGTGCGGGAAGATCAGGTCCTGCCCGCCGCCGTGGATGTCGATCACCTCACCCAGGTGCGCGGCGCTCATGGCCGAGCACTCGATATGCCAGCCCGGGCGGCCGTGGCCCCAGGGGCTGTCCCAGCCCGGCTGGGTGTCGTCGGAGGGTTTCCACAGCACGAAATCACCCGGGTGGCGCTTGTACGGCGCCACTTCCACGCGCGCGCCGGCGACCATCTCGCGCATATCGCGCCTTGAGAGCTCGCCGTAGTCGTCCGAGCTCTCGATGCTGAACAGCACGTGGCCCTCGGCCTCGTAGGCGCAGTCCTTGTCCACCAGGCGCTCGATCATGGCGATGATGGCGTCGATGTGATCGGTCGCGCGCGGTTCGACCGTCGGCTGCCCGACGCCGAGTGCGGCCATGTCGTCGTGGTAGTGGTCGGCGAACTTGCTCGTGATCGTGTCGATCGGTACGCCCTGTTCGGCGGCGGCCTTGTTGATCTTGTCGTCGACGTCGGTGATGTTGCGCGCGTAGATCACTTTCGGAAATCGGCGCGAGAGCGTCCGGTAGAGCAGGTCGAAGATGACTGCCGGCCGGGCATTGCCGATATGAGCGAAGTTGTAGACGGTGGGTCCGCAGGCGTACATCGTCACCCGTTCGGGGTCGAGCGGGACGAATTCCTCTTTCCGGCGGGTGAGCGTGTTGTAGATCTGAATGGCCATTGTCCAAAGAATTGGCGCCAAGGCGCTAGAATGACAAGCGTCGAATTCTAACTGATCGAGGCTTTCACCCCCATGCCCAATCCCGAAGCGCTGCTCTACGCTCGCCACGTCGAACACCGGCGCGAGGAGATCGACGAGATTCTCACCGAACTCGGCTACGACGGTTTGCTGATTCACTCCGGCCGGCCTGAGAACCGGCTGTTCGACGACCAGCACCCGCCGTTTCGGGCGCACGGCCCCTTCGTGGCGTTCGCGCCCCTGCCGTTCGCGGCCGACAGCCTGCTTGAACTGCGCCCGGGTGGGAAGCCGAAGCTGTGGTACTGCCAGCCCGACGATTTCTGGCACATGCCGCCGGAGCCGCCGGGCGATTGGCTGACCGGCAGCCTGGAGGTGGAGATCGTGCGCTCGCCGACCGATTGGCACGAGCGCTTTCGCCAGCAGCGCGCGCTGGCCGTCATCGGCGACGAGCGCGCCATGGGCGAGTTGCTCGACGGCGCCGACCTCAACCCGCCCGAGTTGATGTGGCGCCTCGACGAGATCCGTACGCGCAAGACCGCGTGGGAGCGTGACTGCATCGAGCGCGCCAATCACCTCGCCGTTGCCGGTCATCTCGCGGCCGCCGGGGCTTTCCGCGACGGCAAGAGTGAACTCGATATTCACCTCGCCTACCTGGCGGCCATGGGCACCGACCAGGACAGCTTGCCGTATAACAGCATCGTCGCGCTCAACGACCATGGCGCCGTATTGCACTACCAGCACCGCTCGCCCGAAACGCCGAACCCGGCGCGCAGCTTCCTGATCGACGCGGGCGCCGACTGGCGCGGCTATGCGGCCGATATCACGCGTACCTTGACGCTCGATGAGCATCGCGAATTCGGCCATCTGATCGAAGCGATGGATGCCGCGCAGCGGCGCCTGGTCGACCAGGTGAAGGCGGGGCGCAACTTCGTCGACCTGCACGTGGAAGCCCATCGAGCCGTAGCCGCCGTGCTCGAGCAGGCCGGCATCGTGCGCATGCCGCCCGAAGACCAGCTCGAGACCGGCGTGAGCGCGCATTTCCTGCCGCACGGCCTTGGCCACTACATCGGCGCCCAGGTGCACGACGTGGCCGGCCTCAAGGACGAGCGCGGCATGGACATGCCGCCGCCTGATCGCTATCCCGCGCTGCGACTGACCCGCGAACTCGAGCCGGGCAACGTGGTGACGGTCGAACCGGGCCTGTACTTCATCCCTAGCTTCCTGGAGAAGCTTCGCGCAAGCGACCACGCCTCGAAGGTCGATTGGCAGGCCGTCGAGCGCCTGACGCCCTTCGGCGGCATTCGCATCGAGGACAACGTGCTCGTCAGCGAAGGCGAGCCGGTCAACTTCACGCGCCAGGCGTTCGCCGACGCGGGATCCTGATCAGGTGATGATCGCGGATAACTGCGCTTAGTGGAACCGCTGGCGACTCATTCGCCGATGTCTTCGTTCCATAACTCGGGAGACTCGGCGATGAAGCGTTCCATCAGGGCGACGCATTCTTCGCTGTCGATGACGGTCACCTCGACGCCCCGGGCGCGCAGGTGCTCTTCGTCGCCCATGAAAGTGCGGTTCTCGCCCACGATGACTTTCGGGATGCCGTAGAGCACGATCGCACCCGAGCACATCGGGCAGGGCGAAAGTGTGGTGTAGAGCGTGCTTTCCCGGTAGACCCTTGCCGGTTGCCGCCCGGCATTCTCCAGCGCGTCCATCTCGCCGTGCAGAACCACGCTGCCCGATTGCACGCGGCGGTTGTGCCCTCGCCCGATGATGCGTCCTCGGTGAACCAGTACCGAGCCGATGGGGATGCCGCCCTCGGCCAGGCCTTGTCGGGCCTCCTCGACGGCGGCGCGCATGAAATTGTCCAAGCCGGCTCTCCTCTGGATGTGGTGAGTTCCTATCTTGCCATCCCGCCATGACTGTTAATATTCCCGGTTAATCGTTTCAACGGAAAGCACCCATGACGAATCGCTCCATCGGCCTCAACGACGAACTCCAGCGCTACGTGCTCGAGCATTCGCTGCGGGAAGACGACCTGCTTGCTCGGCTGCGCGAGGAAACCGGCCACCTCGAGGAGCGCAACATGCAGATCGCGCCCGAGCAGGGCCAGTTCATGGCCCTGATGGCCCGCCTGATCGGCGCGAAGCGCTACATCGAGGTCGGGACCTTTACCGGCTACAGCGCCCTGGCCGTCACCCTGGCCATGCCCGAAGACGGACGCACCATCACCTGCGACGTCAGCCGGGAATGGACGGACATCGCGCAACGATACTGGAAGGAGGCGGGTCTCGATGAACGCATCCTGCTCGAGCTGCGCCCGGCGCTCAAGACGCTCGACGAACTGCTCGTGTCCGGTTGTGAAGACACCTTCGACCTGGCCTTCATCGATGCCGACAAGAGCGGCTATATCGACTACTTCGAGCGCTGCCACGACCTCGTGAGGCCCGGCGGGCTGATCATGATCGACAACACGCTGTGGGACGGCAAGGTGGTCGATTCCGCCCACGACGATGAAGACACCGAAGCCATACGAGGCTTCAATGACTATCTGCACGAGCGCGAGGAAATCGAGGTCTCGCTGGTACCGATCGGCGACGGCCTGACGCTGGTGCGCAAGTCCGAAGACGTCTGACCTGATCCTCTCACGTCTGCTATCGGGCGAGTCGATATACTGAGATGATTGTCAACGCGACGAGAGACCCCATGCGACGTTTGTTCATCCTGCCCAGCTTGTTCCTGCTGGCGGCCGCTTCTTCGGCCGCCGAAATTGACCGCCGCACGGCTAACTCCGGCAATGTTGTGCTCGAGGATGTGCCCGAGATTCCCGAGTCGATCAGTGAAGCGCTGAAGCAGTATCAGAACACCCGTTCGGCAGGGCTGGTCGACTGGAGCGCCGATGGCGAGAGCATCTACATCACCACGCGCTTTGCCGAGGTCAGCCAGCTCCATCGCGTCGACCAGCCCGGCGGGGCGCGCCATCAGCTGACCTGGTACGACGAGCCGGTCGGCGGCCTCACGCGTCGACCGGGCAGCGACACCATGGCTTTTCTGATGGACACCGGCGGCGACGAGTTCGACCAGATCTACCTGTTTGACCCTGAAGACGGCAGCCGCGAGATGATCAGCGACGGCTCCTCGCGCAACGGCGGCCTTCAATGGTCCGAAGACGGCCGCTACCTGGCCTTCCAGTCCACGCGCCGCAATGGTCGCTCCAATGACATCTGGATGTTCGATTTCGAAGACGGCCGCGAAGCCGAACTGGTGCTCGAGGCGCCCGACGGCAGCTGGTGGGGGCCGGTCGAATTCTCTTCCGACAACGACAAGCTGCTGGTGGTCCAGTACGTCAGTGTCAACGACTCGCGCATTTACGTGCTCGATCTCGAATCCGGCAAACTCACCCGGATCGCCGGCAGCGAGACCGAGCCTTCCCGCAACCTGCCCTTCGGCTTCGACGCCGACGACAAGGGCGTGTATTTCAGCACCGACGCCAAGGGCGAATTCGCCCAGCTGGCCTGGCGCCCGCTCGACCCGGAGGGCGAAGCGCGGGTCATTACCGACGACATTCCCTGGTCGGTGCAGGGCCTGGAGCTCAACCATGCTGGCGATGCCGGCGTGTTCGTCACCAACGAAGACGGCATCAGCCGCATGTACCGCTTCGACCCGGCCGACGAGTCCTACAGCCGCATCGACAGCGTACCCGACGGCCTGATCTACGGCGCCTCCTTCAGCGAGGACGACGAGTCGCTGGCGCTGGTGGTCAACAACCCGCGCTCGCCCAGCGACATCCACGTCATGGACTGGAACAGCGGTGACCTGACCCGCTGGACCTACAGCGAAGTTGGCGGCCTCGACACTGAGCGCTTCGTCATGCCGGAACTGGTTCACTACCCGACCTTCGACGAGGTCGACGGCCAACCGCGCAAGATTCCGGCCTTCGTCTACCGGCCGGAAGGGGAAGGGCCGCACCCGGTCATCATCCAGATCCACGGCGGGCCCGAGAGCCAGACGCGCCCGGGTTTCTCCAGCACCTATCCGCTCTGGATGGACTATCTCGGCGCGGCGGTCATCCGCCCCAACGTGCGCGGTTCGGCCGGCTACGGCAAGAGCTACCTCAAGCTCGACAACGGCTTCAAGCGCGAGGACTCGGTCAAGGACATCGGCGCGCTGCTCGACTGGATCGAGACTCAGCCCGACCTCGACGCCGACCGCGTGGCCGTCTACGGTGGCAGCTACGGCGGCTACATGGTGCTCGCCAGCGCCGTGCACTACAGCGATCGCCTCAAGGCGGCCGTCGATATCGTCGGCATCAGCAACTTCGTGACCTTTCTCGAAAATACCGAGGACTATCGTCGCGACCTGCGTCGCGTCGAGTACGGCGATGAGCGCGATCCCGAAATGCGCGCACATCTCCAGGCCATCAGCCCGCTCAACAACGTCGAGCAGATCGACGTGCCGATGTTCGTCGTCCAGGGCGAAAACGACCCGCGCGTGCCGGTCACCGAGGCCGAGCAGATCGTCGCCGCCTTGCGCGAGCAGGGCAGCCCGGTCTGGTACATGAACGCGCTCAACGAAGGCCATGGCTACCGCCGCAAGGAAAACCGCGACCTCTACAGTGAGGCCGTGGTGCTGTTTTTCGAGGCCTTCCTGTTGAACTGAAGGTGCGAATTTTGCGGGCGCCGGTCGGCCGGCGCTCACGGATGTGATTTCAAATTAACGGCCTTGGGAGTTAAGGTAGGAGGGTTATCACCAAGGGATTTAGCGCATGAACGATGGCCCGATGATCGAGGTTTCGGGGCTCTACAAGATCTTCGGAACCCGTCCGGAGGCCGCCATGCCGCTGGTCGAAAAAGGGCTCGGCAAGGATGAGATCTTCGAGCAGACCGGCCAGACGATCGGTGTGCACGATGCCGAACTGTCCATCCGCGAGGGGGAAATCTTCGTGGTCATGGGTCTCTCCGGCTCGGGCAAGTCCACCCTGGTGCGCCTGCTCAACCGCCTGATCGAGCCCACCTCCGGCAATATCCGCATCAACGGCCGCGATGTGACCGCCATGTCGCAGAAGGAACTGATCCAGCTGCGCCGCCGCGACATGGCCATGGTGTTCCAGTCCTTCGCACTGATGCCGCACCGTACGGTGCTCGACAACGCTGCCTTCGGCCTGGAAGTGGCCGGCGAGGATCGCGACAAGCGCCGCGAGCGCGCCATGACCGCCCTCGACCAGGTCGGCCTGAAGGCCAACGCCAACAGCTATCCCGACGAGCTGTCCGGCGGCATGCAGCAGCGCGTCGGCCTGGCCCGCGCGCTCGCGACCGACCCGTCGATCATGCTCATGGACGAAGCCTTCTCGGCGCTCGATCCGTTGATTCGCACCGAAATGCAGGACGAGCTGCTCGAGCTACAGCGCCAGCAGGCGCGCACCGTGGTGTTCATCTCGCACGACCTCGACGAGGCCATGCGCATCGGCGATCGCATCGCCATCATGCAGGACGGCCAGGTCGTGCAGGTCGGCACGCCCGAGGAGATCGTCACGCAGCCGGCCAACGACTACGTGCGCTCGTTCTTCTACGGCGTGGACATTTCCCAGGTCTTTACCGCCTCCGACATCATGGACAAGCAGCACCTCACCGTGGTCGAGCGCCCCGGCATGGGCGTGCGCGCCGCGCTCGAGAGCCTGCGCCGCCAGGACCGGGATTTCGCCGTGATCGTCGGCAACAACGGACAGTACGAAGGCATCGTCTCGGCCGATGCCCTGGCCCGCGTGCTCAACGAGTCCGACGAGCCGAGCTTCAGGGCGGCCTTCGAGTCAGTCGACCCCGTGGCGCCGGACGGCCTGCTCGACGAGCTGATCGGCCGCTGCGCCCAGACCACCGCACCGATTCCCGTCGTCGACGGCGACGGCCGCTACCGTGGCGCCGTTTCGCGCAGCCGCCTGCTGCGCACCCTCGACCGCACCGGAGACGAATCCCATGAATGAATGGCTGCAGGAATTCCGGATTCCGATCGGCGACTGGGTCGAGAGCCTCGTCGCCTGGATCCAGGACAATCTCACGCCGCTGCTCGACGGCATCGCCGTGGTCATCGGTTTTCTCGCCGACTCCTTCGAGGACGGCCTGCTGGCCCTGCCGGCCTGGCTGCTGGGCCTGGTCATCGTCGCGCTCGCCTTCTGGCGCGTGAGCTGGCGGTTTGCCGTATTCGCCGCCCTCGCGGTCGGCGTGATTCTCGGCATGGAGCTTTGGGACCCGACCGTGCAGACGCTGTCGCTGGTGCTGGCCGCCAGCACCGTGGCGTTGGCCGTGGGGATGCCCGTGGGTATCGCCATGGCGCGAAACGACACGGTCGAATCGATCATTCGACCGGTGCTGGACTTCATGCAGACCATGCCGCCGTTCGTCTACCTGATTCCCGCGGCCATCTTCTTCGGCCTGGGCACCGTGCCGGGCGCCATCGCCACGGTGGTGTTCTCCATGCCGCCGGCGGTGCGCCTGACCAACCTGGGCATCCGCCAGGTCAACGAGGAACAGATCGAGGCCGGGCTTGCATTCGGCTGTACCCGTCGCCAACTATTGACGAAGGTACAGCTTCCGCTGGCCATGCCATCGATCATGGCCGGCGTGAACCAGACCATCATGCTGGCGCTGTCGATGGTGGTGATTGCCTCCATGATCGGCGCCGGCGGTCTGGGCAATACGGTGCTAACCGGCATCCAGCGACTCAACGTCGGGCTCGGGTTCGAAGGCGGTCTGGGGGTGGTCATCCTGGCCATCCTGCTCGACCGCATCACCCAGAGCTTCGCGCCGGGTGGGCGCAGCTGACCGATCGGCACCAACAACGGCATCGTGTACCGCATGACACCCGGGCACGGTGTTTTCTCGCATCAAACTTGAAGAGGAGATAACACCATGCGACACAACCTGACCAGAATACTGATTACGCTGGGCCTGGCCCTGGCGCTCGCCGCGCCGCTACAGGCGCAGGATGTCAAGATCGGCTGGACCGCCTGGTCCGACGCCGAGTTCGTCACCAAGCTTGCCAGAAAGGTGATGGAAGACCGGATGGACCAGAATGTCGAACTCATCCAGACCGACATCGCCCCGCAGTACCAGGGGCTGGCCTCCGGCGACATCGACGTGATGATGATGTCGTGGCTGCCGGGCACCCATTCCGACTACATGGAAAAAGTCGGACAGGACATCGTGAGCCTGGGGATTCTCTACGGCTATGCCCGCCTGGGCTGGGTCGTACCCACCTATATCCCCGAAAGCGAGCTGTCGTCCATTGAAGACCTCAAGAAAGACAGCGTTCGCGAAAAGCTCGACGGCACCATCACGGGCATCGACCCGGGCGCCGGCCTGACGCGCCTGTCCAAGGAAGCCATCGAGACTTATGGTCTGGACGGCTACGAGCTCCAGATCTCCAGCGGCGCCGGGATGACCGCCGCGCTGGAACGCGCCGTCAACCGCGACGAATGGATCGTGGTCACCGGCTGGAGCCCGCACTGGAAGTTCGGCGCCTACGACCTGCGCTATCTCGAGGACCCTGAAGGCGTGCTCGGCAGCTATGAGCGTGTCCACGCCATGGCCCGCGAAGGCTTCTACCAGGAAAACCCGGAAGCCGCGCTGTTCCTGGCGCGCATGCACCTGGACCTCGACGTACTCCAGGCCGCCATGTTCGAAGCCCAGGAAACGTCCTACGACGAAGCGGTCGACAAGTTCATCGACGAAAATGAAGACCTGATCGACTATTGGGTCACCGGTAAGATGGACTGAATTGCGGCAAGCAATTGACAGTTACAAGGAAAAGCCCCGCTCCGGCGGGGCTTTTTTTGTTCTGGCTAGCGCTATAGTCACGCGTATGACTGCTCAGATGGCTCTCCGGCATGAATTTCAACAACGCGCTACGCTGGTGAGGAAAACGGGCAAGGCGCAAGCGTATGAGACAGCGAATCGGCTTCTGCACAACGACGGACGATGTGCGCATCGCCTACGCGACGGCTGGACAGGGCAGGCCGCTGCTACGCGTCGGCGGCTGGATGACGCATATCGAGCACGACTGGGACAGCCCGGTATGGCAGCACTGGCTGCGGGAACTGACGCGCGACCATATGCTTGCCCGTTTCGATATTCGGGGCACCGGTCTGTCCGACCGGGCCGTGGACGGACAGACCCTGGAAGCCTGGGTCCGCGATGTCGAGGCGGTGGCGGACAGCCTGGGCTGGCGTCGATTTCCAGTACTGGGGGTCTGCCAGGGGGCGGCCATCGCCGTCGCCTACGCGGTGCGGCATCCCGAGCGCGTCAGCCACCTCGTGCTCTATAATCCCTATGCCCACGGCGCATTCGCAGAGGGCATGTCGGGCTATCGTGTCGACGAGGCGCAGGCTCTGGAACGCATGATCGAGGTGGGCTGGGCCCGGAAAACCGGTGCCTTCCGCGAAGTCTTTGCCCGGTTGCTGTCGCCCGCCGACGCCGGTGATCAGATCACCTGGTGGGACGATCTGCAGCGCCTGACGACAGACCCGTCCACCGCGGCACGGCTGTGGCACGGATTTCACGAAATCGATATCCGCGATCAGCTTCCGCAGGTGCGCGCGCCCACGCTGGTCGCGCACGTCAAAGCCGATTCCATGGTGCCGTTCGAGGCCGGGCGGGATCTGGCCGGGCGGATTCCCGACTGCCGTTTTCTGCCGCTCGAGGGCCGCAATCACATCCTGCAACCCCAAGACCCCGGCTGGCGCCCATTCATCGAAGAGCTGCGCCGGTTCCTCTCGGCCGACCCGCAGCAGGACGTGCTCATGGCGGCGCAGTTCCATGAGCTCACCCGCCGCGAACGCGAGGTGCTCGACCACGTCGCTCGCGGGTTGTCGAATGCAGCCATTGCTCAGGCACTGTCGTTGGCACCCAAAACCGTGCGCAACCACGTCAGCAACGTTTGCGGCAAGCTAGCTGTTTCCAGTCGCTCGGAACTGGTGGTTGAGGCGCGAAACGCCGGCTTCGGCATCGATTGA
>JAXHNG010000017.1:0-105089 GCA_034520805.1 Lysobacterales bacterium
TGACCGGCATCCACACCATCGATACGCACTATCTCGACCGCCCTGAACTGGCGGCGGCCTACCTGATCGTCGCAGGCGAGCGCGCCGCTTTTGTCGACAACAACACCAACGACGCCGTCCCGGAGCGCCGCCGGCTGTGCTTCGAGGAGCAGGGGCTCACGCCCGAGCCAGGCGGACTACCTGATCATCACGCACGTGCATCTCGACCACGCCGGCGGAACGTCGAAGCTGGCGCAGGCCTGTCCGAACGCAACCGTCGTGGCCCACCCGCGCGCCGCACCCCACGTGATCGATCCCCTCGAAGCTCGGGGCCAGCGCTTCGGCGGTCTACGGTGAAGACGAGTTCGAGCGCCCTCTACGGCACGGCACGATCGAGCCGGTCGGCCCGACTTCGCGTGCAGGTCATGGAAGACGATCAGACCCTGCGATTCGGCAGCCGCGAACTGCGCTTCTGCCTGCACACCCGCGGCCACGCCAATCATCATTTCTGCATTGCCGACAGCGCCTCGGACGCGATCTTTGCCGGCGATGCGTTCGGGCTGGCTCTATCCGGCCCTGCAGGCTGAAGGCACCTTCGCCTTCCCATCGACTGGTTCCTCGACCGGATTCCGAACCCGAGCTGGCGCGCGTCGGTCCGTAGGCTCGTCGAGGAAAGGCCGAGCTGCATCGACGCGACCCACTTCGGCGGTGTAACCGACATCGAGACCGCCGCCGGCCAGCTCACCCGCTACCTGGATTTTGCCGAGCGCCTGCGCGACGACGCCGAGGCCAGCGACCTGCCCGACGAGGAGCTGGAAGCCTGCTGCCGTCCGCGGCTATATGACTACTTCGCCGGCCTGCTCGACGGCTGGGGCGACGCTCGGCCTGCGACGCCGATACCTGGTCGCACGTGAAGATGGATCTCGAACTCGACGCCCAGGGCATCGCGCTCGCCGCCAACAAGCGCCGACGCAAGGCGCTGGCCGCGGGCGGTTGAGAGGGCGAATGCTGCGTCCAGCCGCGGGTAGCTGCCATCTAGCCATCCGTCGACGGCTTGCC
This sequence comes from Lysobacterales bacterium, assembly GCA_034520805.1. Taxonomy (GTDB): domain Bacteria; phylum Pseudomonadota; class Gammaproteobacteria; order Xanthomonadales; family Wenzhouxiangellaceae; genus Wenzhouxiangella. Next base: position 1,039 of record JAXHNG010000017.1, read on the forward strand.
AGCCTGCTCGCTACACTGCGCATGGGTTAAAGTCGGCTGGTACTTCTGCAACGGCCAAACCACAGCTTTCAATCCGCAGTGCCAAGGCACGTGAACTCGCCCATCGTCTTGCTCAACGAGAAACGCAGAACGGTGGCGAGCATCGTGGAGTTGGCGCTGGAAGAGTACGCAGCGAAACATTCGATTGAATCCCCGGCAGAAGCGTTCTACCAGCAGTTGCGAGAGACCTGGCGCGGCCGAGAGTCCTGATCTGGATGACTTGATCGAGGCGCATCGAAAGCCGCACCACGGTATTGAACTGCTGACTCTTTCTCGACACCAAACGTCGTATCCGAAACGCTCAAGCCCGCACCCGATCCGCTGGTCATCGAACGGCTGATTGCACACGATGCCGAATTGGCGCTTCCCTCGGTCGCGCTGGCCGAACTTGGCTACGGCATCGAACGGGTACGACCGCAGAACCGGGCAAAGCGGCTTGCGCTCGGCCTGGCGTGGCGTGGCGCAATCGCCTGAAGGGGCGGAGCATTCTCCTTCGACGAAGCGGCCGCGATGCACTATGGCGAGCTTATGGGGACAGCGGCCCGCAACGGTCACCCCACGTCCATTCCGGACGGAATGATTGCTGCCACGGCGCGGGTTCACGCTGCCTCCCTCGCCACACGCAATGTTGCCGATTTTCGCAATGCCGGGCTGGATTTGCTCGATCCGTGGATGGCGCCGGGAGTGCAGGACCGCCGACTCAGGCCTTCTTCACGGCGTCCCTGACTTCACGCAGGACGACGAGTTTCCTCACTGGGTGCCGCGGGCGTTGCGGGGGCGGCTTCTTCCTTTCCCCGGAATTCCCTGAGCATGCCCATGGTGGGTTTCTCTCCGTGTAAGTAAATCGTATCAGAACGAATGCGCGCGAATCGCGTATCGCGCAGTATACGGTGAGCTCGATCAATGCCGGATGCTATATGGGTCGTCCGCCTCTTCCTCTTCCAGCCGGTCGCGACGCTCGCGCTCTTCCTCGCGCGCGGCGTCGATGATGCCCATCAGGTGGTCGAGGTTGACGTCCTGGCGGTCGGGTTCGTAGCGGCCGGTCAGCGGCGTGTCGGGCTGCAGCTGGCCGCCGGCGTAGAGCGCCCAGATTTCCTTGCCGTAGTCGGTCTCGAGCAGGTCCGGGGCGAAGCGGCCGAAGTGGCGGCGCAGGCGGTCGACATCTCGGATGAGCAGCATGGCCGCCGAGTTGTTGGCCGCGGCGTTGACCGCCTGCGGCAGGTCGATGACCACCGGGCCGTGCTCGTCGATCAGGATATTGAATTCCGACAGGTCGCCGTGGATCAGGCCGGCGGTGAGCATGCGCACTACCTCGGTGACCAGGATGTCGTGGTAGTGCCGTGCGGTTGCGGTGTCCAGCTCGACGCCGTCCAGGCGCGGGGCGACGCGGCCGTCGGTGTCGGTGATCAGTTCCATCAGCAGCACGCCGTCGACGAAGGCATGCGGCTGGGGCACGCGCACGCCGGCGGCCGACAGGGTATAGAGCGCGTCGACTTCGGCGCTCACCCACAGTTTTTCCTGCTCTTTCTGGCCGTATCGGGTGCGGTGCGCCATCGCCCGCGCGCGCCGGCTGTTGCGCACCTTTCGCCCTTCCTGGTACATCACGTCCTGCTTGAAGCTGCGGTGGCGGGCTTCCTTGAACACCTTGGCGCAGCGCTGCTCGTCGCCGCAGTCGCACCACGAACACGTCGGCTTCCTTGCCGCTCTTGAGTTCGAACAGGACTTCGTCGATCAGGCCGTCTTCGACCAGCGATCGCAGTCTTGCAGGGTGTTTTCATGGGAAGAGGTGCAAAAAGCGAGCGTGCGCGGAGTGTAACCCGGCTGCTCCATCCCTGCAGTGTTGTGAACAAAGAATGTCGGCTGGCCGCTCGGCAGGGAACGCAATGATCCTGCGCGGCAGAGGCTAAGTCACGCCGCTCCGCTGTGAGCGCGATCCAGCGGCCCCCTGCGCCGGCTGGCTGCGCCGCCTCGGCCCGGTTGGCCTGGTGCACCTTGTTGAGCCGCTGCACAAAGGTGTTGGCATCGGTATCGGTTTCGGTGTCGAAGCCGACGGCGCTGACCGTGCAGGTCAGGGTGTATTCGCCGCTGTCGAGCCGGAAGGGAAACTCGGCCAGGACATCGAGCAGGCGCTGGCGGAAGATGGTGGCGCCGGCTTCTTCGGTCATGGGCAGGATGATGAAAGGGACGGCGCGCTGTGATTTCTCGAGCGAGCCGACCAGGTCGAGGTCGCGCGCCAGGCGGGTGATGCGGAAGTAGAGCTCGGGCAGCAGTTCGCGCATGTCGCTTTTGCGTGGGCGCCTGGGGCCGCCGCCTTCTGCCGGCTCCAGCCACTCGACCAGCAGCTTGATAACCGAAAACGGGTTGCCGTAGCGCTGGGCGCTCTTGATCTGGTGCTTGAGGAACAGCGCGGTATTGCTCACGCTGAGCACCGATGGCGGCAGGGGCGGTGGCTCGTCCTCCTGCTCGAGGCGTTCGACCAGTTCGTCGATCAGGCGGGCGGCCTGCGGCGGGGTGTAGCCGTGGCGGCGGAGCCGCTCGGTGATGGCCTGGCCGAGCTGCTCGAGCTCGGCGGTGCTCTCGACCTGCTTTTCGAGCCAGTCGAGCACGAGCGTGTCGGAGAGCTGCTCGCTGCCACCCAGCATGCGCTCGAACAATTCCATCTTGCTGTTCTCGCGCATCTGCGGCATGCGCTGTTCGAGCTGTTGCTCAAGCTGGCGGGCGGCCTCCGGCGTCATGCCGCTCTCGTTCATGCGCCCGATCAGCTCCTGCTGTACGCGCTGGATTTGCTCGCCGAGTGTGCCCGAGTCGACCGGTTCGCCGTGCGCGACGCGATCGAGCGCCAGCTTCTGGCTGACGCGTTCGATGTAGTCGGTGAACGCGGCCGACAATTGCTGTGCGTCGCCAACGCCGCCCTGGCGCAGTTCGCCGGCGAGCACCACCAGGCGGGCCGCCTCGGTGGGGTCTTCCTGGATCTGGCGGACGATGTCGTCGACGTCCATGCCGACGTTTTCCGCGCCCGACTCGAGCGCGCTCACCAGGTGTTCGCCGCGCAGTTCCGTCGACAGTTCGTGGACGAGCTGCGTGTACTGGTCGAGTGGCATGCCCTCTTCGACCAGCCCCCGCCGCAGCCGCGGCAGCAGGCGCTTGAGGTCGCCGGCGTCGGGCAGCATGCGGTTGATGATCTGGGCCATGCGCTTGACCGAGAAATTGCCGCTCCGGTATTCCTCGCGCACCAGGCTGACCAGGGTGGAGTAAGTCAGTTCGTCGACCTCGCTGACCACCTCGCCGCCTTCGGCCATGATGCGGTCGACGTCCTGCTGCGCGGTGGCGGACTTGCGCAGGCGCTGCCGCAGCGTGTTCATGGCTGCGAACAACTCTTCCGGCGACAGGCCCTCGACGTCGCCGCCGCCCATCTCGACTTCGCGCACCAGGCGCTTGAGGTGTTCGACCAGCTTGCCGCGGTTGCCGCTGTCGTCCGCGCTCGATGCGTCGATCTGTTCGGCGGCCGCGTCAGGGTTGCCGGCGATATCGCCCAGCGAGAAGAAGCTGTCGAGCTGGCCGAGCACGCGTGCGCCCGCGGCCGATACCGGGGCTTCTGGATTCCTGCGCTTGAGGGCCTCGCCCGGGTCGTCGCCGGGGGCGTCGCCGCCCACCACCTTCTGGTCGGAGGTGACCTTGCGGTAGACGATGTAGTTGAACTGGATGCTGCCGGACTGGCGCGGTTTGAGCTCGGTAATCGCGGCTTCCAGCGACGGGTACTCGAGCAGTTTCGACAGCATCGTCACCAGGCCCTTGGCGTCGGACTCGCTGAAGCCCTTGCTGAAAGTGATCGACTCCAGGCCCATTTCGTTGAAGGAGTCGACCATGCGCTTGGGGTTGAAGCGCCCGCCGACGGGATGCTTTTCAATGAACAGTGTGCCGCGGTCGAGGATCAGCGACAGCGAGTCGTCCTTTTCCAGCGCACGGGTCAGGGTGCCGTGGAAGGTATCCAGCGCCCGATCGGTGGTCGGGTGGTTTACGCCGAAGCCGCAGGCGTTCATATAGGCGGAATTGAGCTGCCGGGCGATCAGCTCGGCGCTGCGGGCGTCGAGATTGTGGGTTTCGCTTGGGTTCATGGCGCCGCCCTTTGCTGTTGTGCATCCCACCAGCGCCGGAGCGCCTGGGCGAAAGCGCGGGCGCTGACGTATCGCTTGTTGCGGTCGCTCGCCGTGGCCTTGCGGATGATGCCCTCCATCGTGGGGTCGATCCAGGGCGAGCAGGCTGCCGGGGGCTGCGTGAAGAAGGTGTCGGGCCGCTGTATCTTGCGCACCACCGTTTCCTTGCCCGATTCGTCCCGGATGGGCAACCGGCCGGCAAGCAGTTCGAACAAGATTACGCCCATCGAGTAGATGTCGGTGCGCCGGTCGGTGTCCTCGGCCGCGGCCTGTTCGGGCGACAGGTACTGCGGCGTGCCCACGACCAGGCCCCGGGCGTAGAACTCGATCTGGCGGGTCTTGGCGATGCCGAAGTCGGCGATCAAAGCGCGGCCGGTGCGGTTGTCGACCAGGATGTTGGCGGGCTTGAGGTCCTGGTGGATCACGCCTTCCTCGTGGGCGAACTCCAGCCCGTCGAGCACCTCACCGACCAGGCGCACGATGTGGTGCACGGGCAGGTATCGACGCGTGGGCACCGGGTGGCGCCTGAGCTTTGCCAGGATACGTGCCAGGTCCTGACCCTCGATCAGCTGCATGACCTGGTAGAAATACTCGTCGTCTTCGCCGCTTTCGAAGATGGTGATGATGTGCGGGTGCGACAGCACCGCGATGGTCTCGGCCTCGTCGCGGAACTGCTGGCGGGCCGACTCGCTGCGGGCGATGGCCTTGGGCAGGAGCTTGATCGCCACCTGCCGCTTGAGCGACTTCTGGTAGCCGATAAAGACCGCGCCCATGGCGCCGCGCCCGAGTTCGCGCACGACAATGAAATTGCCGAAGGCCCGGCCGATGACGCTGGTGTAGTCGTGGGTGCGGATGTCGTTCAAGAAGCAGGCCCCCAATGGCGCTCGATGCCGGCATCTTACCGCAGGAATTATGAGAAATACATCACAGTTTCTGATCGGTGTCAGCGTCGGCGGCGAGAATTTCGGCGACCGGGCGCTCGTCGGCTGCCAGCACCGACAGGAGCCAGGCGGCGGCGTGGAAGGCGTCGGGCAGACCGTGCCAGCCACCCGCCGCGCAGATCGATCCGTCGGCGTGCACGCCCAGGCCGGCAGCGCGATCGTGCAGGCTGCGCTGCATCGCCCGGGCGTCGCCTTCGCAGGCAATGACCTGGATATCGCCCGTGCCGGCGAATAATGACAGCTGCGCGGCCAGCGCGGCATCGGCGACGACTATTGCTTCCTCGGATTGTTCGGCCAGGTCGGCCGCCAGCAGGGCCGCCAGCCGGGCTGGTGCCACCGCCTGCCCGGTGGGGTCGACGACGCGCAGTCGCTCGCCCGTGCGGTCGAAGGCCACGCCCAGGTCGGCGGCGAAGTTCTCCACGCAAAGCTGCAGGTCTCCGACGCGATCGGGGCTGTCGAACGCCGCCACTTGCTCGGGCCGGGTTTCGGCATCGGCGTTGAGTGCGATGACGTCGACACCCAGCGACTCGAACAGCTCGGGGGCCAGCGCGCCGTTGACGGCGTTGCCGCAGTCGAGCACCACGCGCAGCGGCTCCTGCAGGCGGTGCGATGCGATCAGCTGTTCGCGGTAGTTCCCGGCCTCGTCGGCGCTTTCGTGATCGCCGGCGCCGGTGGCGAACTCCTGGTTGCGAATGCGATCGAGCAGGCCGCGCCGTTCTTCGCGGCCGAGCCAGCGCCCGTCGAGCGCGATCTCGAGCCCGTTGACGTCTTCCGGCCGGTTTCCGCCGCTGACGACCACGCCGCCGGCCTGCTGCCGGCGCATCGCGGCAAACCACACCAGCGGCGCCGGGGCCTTGCCCAGGTCGATCACGTCGACGCCGCTGACGCTCAGTCCGCGCGAAAGACCTTCCAGCAATTCGCCGCCGCCGGCGCGATCGTCGTGCGCCACGCAAATGCGTCTGAGCCCCTGCTCGGCCGCCTGGCTGCCGATGGCCTGGCCCAGGATCACCATGTCCGGTACGCCCAGTTCCTCGTCCGTCTTGCCGTAGATGCCGTCAGGCCGAAACAGCGAGGGGTCGACGCCCTGGTAGGTGTCGAATTCCTCCAGCAGTTCTTCGTCCTCGTCGCCGCCCGGGTCGGACAGGGACGCGTCGGGTCCCGGCATGGTCGAAGCGAGGTCATCGTCGCCGATTTCGTCGAGCCCGGCGTCGACATCCTCGCGTAGCCACTCGGGCAGGTCGGGCGCAGGTGCGACTACGGTCGGCGATTCTTCCTCGGCCGAGCGCCAGTCCCTGCCCTGCGCGTTGCCCGACCGGTCGCTGTCGACCGGCGCGGGCCCGGGCCGTCGCGCGGCTGGTGAGGGCGTCGGTTGCCGGCGGGGCTTCGCGGGCTGCGACCTCTTGTCACTCGCGCCGTCGCCGAACTCGCCCAGGTAGCGCGCCAGCCGCGTGCGGCGACGCAGCAACAGGCCGATCATCAGCACGATGACGCCCGAGCAGCCGAAGATCACGGCGGCGCGATTGTCGATCGGCGCGGAGACCGTCGCCCGGCTCCACTGCAGCACGAGGCTGCTGCCGGCAACCGGAATCTCGCGGATGGGTGCGGCCGCCGAGCGGCCGGCGGTGCTGAGCACCGTGCGTTCGCGGCCGCCCTGGGCCAGGGCCAGGAAGTCCAGCGCCTCGTGGTCTTGCAGCAGGCTGGTGAGCACGTTCACGGTCAGGCGCAGCAGCAGTACGCCACCGTCGCCGGGCATGCGCTGGGCAAACGCCAGGCTCTCCGATGGCGTGCCCGGCTCGATCACGCGAATCTCGGCGCGTTCGTTGCGGATTGCCTCGATGACCACCTCGGTGGCCGCGAAGTCCAGGTCGACGTCTTCCGACAGGGCGATCGCGTCGATCTCGTCCGGCAGCACGCGTGTATCGAGAATGCTCGTTATGCCGCGCGCGCGAAGCGCTGCGCGCAGGGTTTCGCGTGAGCCCGAGCGGGCGGCGTCGACCACGCTGGCGTCGCGCAGGGCTGTCTGGATGTCTCCCAGCTCGTTGGCAATGCGATCGGCCTGCTGTGTGGCTGCGCGATCGGAGCGTTCGAGCTCGAGTTGGGCGGAGAGATTCAGGTAGATCGCCACACCCCCGGTGACGATGGCGAACAGGCCCAGTGCAATGGCCACCAGGCTGGTCAGCCGGAGCAGGTTGGCGATCGAGTCGCGCGTGAGAAATGACTGACTGGCGTTCACTGCTTCATTCCCCCGCCCTTGTGCGGCCCCATGGCCATGTTCTGCCGCGAGCCCATGTGAGATTCTTCACGGATCATGCTCCCCTCTGAGATGTCCCCGAAAGAGGCATTATGCCAGTGCAGGCGCCGCTCAGCCAGCGAGCGCGGTCCGGGCCCCGGCTGCGGTGCATGATGTCCTGATCCGCGGCCGCTATTGATCTGGAGCAAGAGACTGGCCCGCGGGCGGCTCTATGATCGAAGAACATGGATTCGGTGCGCGCTCCGAGTGGGGAGGGAGAAAGATGATGGCTCGATTCGTACCCAAGGCCCTGCTCAAGCGGCTCTACAACCGCTCGAGCCTGCGCAACACCGACGCGGGTGTGCGCTTTTCGATCAAGAACCGGCTCAGTCCGGCGCGGCTGGAAGCCGTCGAGCGGCTGCGTATCGACGGCGAGGCCGTCGCGCTCAAGCGCGTGCGCTTGTCGATGGACGGCAATGCGGATTTTCCCCTCATCGACCTGTCTGCCGAGCGGGCATTGGACTTCCCGCTGGGCACGCTGCTGGTACTCGATCTGGCCATCGACGCGCTCGATGAGGGTGAGCACGATATCGAGCTGGTGTTCCGGGCGGCGCCCTTCGGCCGGCTGTCGCTGTCGGTCAGCGACCGGCTGCACGCCGGGGTACGTTCCCCCGACATGATTCCGCGCGACGGCGAGGACGACTACGCCCCGGCCATGATCGAGGCGCGCCAGCGTTTTGTGGCCGAGCGAACGGGTGTCGAGCTCGAGCACATCCCCAGGTTCTCGTTCGATCCGGGCCGCACGCGCGGCAATATCGAACACTTCACCGGGGTGGCTCAGATCCCGCTGGGTATCGCCGGGCCGCTGCACATTCGCGGCGAGCACGCCGACGGCGAGTTCTACGTGCCCCTGGCGACCACCGAGGGCACGCTGGTAGCGAGCTACAACCGCGGCATGCGCGTCATCCGTGAATCCGGCGGTGTGCAGTGCACGGTCGTGGGCGACAACATGCAGCGCGCGCCCGTCTTCTGCTTCGAAAATGCCGCCGCGGCGCGGCACTTTGCTGACTGGCTCAAGGAGCGTACCGACACCCTGCGCAAGGTCTGCAGCGAGTCCGACCGCTTCGTGTCCCTGAAGTACGTCGACTACTACCTGGTCAGCCGTTTCTGCTACACGCGATTCAACTTCACCACTGGTGACGCGGCCGGCATGAACATGGTCGGCAAGGCCACGTTCGCGGCCTGCAACTGGATCCTGCAGAACTTCGACGGCGCGGAAGTGAAGGACTTCTACCTCGAGTCCAACTTCGCCACCGACAAGAAGGCCTCGATGATCAATTCCATGCGTACGCGCGGCAAGCGCGTCACCGCCGAGTGCACGGTCAAGCACCGGGTGCTGCGCGACATCATGGACGCCGACACCGAACAGCTTTATGCCCACTCGAAGATCGCCAGCATCGGCGCCATGCTCTCCGGTGCGAACAACAATGGCGCCCACGCGGCCAACGCCATCACGGCGATCTTCATCGCAACCGGGCAGGACGTCGCCAACGTGGCCGAGTCCTCGGCCGGCATCCTCTATACCGAGTTGACCGAAGAGAAAGACCTCTATATTTCGATCACCCTGCCGTCATTGATCGTGGCCACCCTCGGCGGCGGCACCGGCCTGGCGACGCAGTCCGAGAGCCTGCGGATCATGGGCTGCGAGGGGCCGGGCAAGGTCATGAAGTTCGCCGAGATTGTGGCCGGCACGGTGCTGGCCGGCGAAATCTCCCTGGGCGCGGCCATTTCCTCGCTCGACTGGGTCTCCAGCCACGACCAGTACGGGCGCAACGACCCGACGCGCAAGCCGGATTGACCGGCCATCGCCCGGCCCCGGACGGTACCGGGGCCGGGCGGCGCATGTCGCTTACGGCCTCAGCCGGACCATGGCCACGCCGCCGAGCAGGGCCGCCAGCAGCAAGAGCAGGCCGGGGTGGAGCACCGGAACCGGCAGCGCCGGCGCGAAGCCAACACCCATGGTGTAGCCCCGCTCGCCGCTTTGGCCATTGCTGTCAGTAGCGGAGAGGGTCCAGGCGTAGTCGCCGCCCCGGTTCGGCCAGCCGCTGAACTGGCCGTCCGACGTCAGCGTCATGCCCGGCGGCAGCTCGCCGTCGGAGACCGTGTAGGTATAAGGCGGCACGCCCCCGGCGGCGGTGAACGTCACTTCATAATGCTCGCCGGCGATGATATCCGGCAGTGTTCCCGGAGCGATGGCCAGGTCAACCTGTTGCTCGAGGACGTCGGAGACGGAGGCCTGGTTTTCCGCATCGCCGGAATACTCTGCAGTCAGTTCGTAGGCGCCGGCCGACAGATCGTCGACGATGCAGGTGGCCTGCCCGGCATCCAGGGCCACATCGGTGCAGAGTGCCTGGGTCGTGCTATTGAAGCTGACGGTGCCGGTCACCGTTGCGGCATGGTCGGGTTCCACCGTCGCGGTCAGGGTCACCGGCTGACCGTAGACCGAGGGGTTGAGGCTGCTCGTCAGCGCGGTGGTGCTGGTGTTTTCGGCAAATTCGGCCGTTACCGACAGGTCTGCCTGCACATCGACATCGGTGCGGGGATTGTCGGCGCTGCCGTCGCTCCACTGTTCGAAACGGTAGCGCGCGTCCGGCGTGGCCGTGACTGCCGTGCCGTCGCTTCCGTGATCGACTGTTTGTACGGCGTCACCGGTAATGACGCCGTTTGCGCCGGCAGTGTAGGTGAGCGTGTAGGTGTTGATCTCGTACTGCGCGGTGACCTCGAGGTCGCTGGTGACGTTGCTGAAATCGCTGTCCCATCCGGTAAAGGTGTAGCCTTCGCGGGTCGGATCCGGCGGGGCGGTGGCGGCATCGCCGTCGTTGACCGTCTGGGTATCCAGGATCGTGCTGTCGTGGTCCATGAAGGTCACCGTCCAGGTAATGGTGACGCAGGTGACTTGCACATTGGACACATCGGAACCTGACACTACGCCGCTGGGGTTGTCGATCGTGCAGTTCTGGGCGGGATCGGCCGGCTGACTGAGCACGGTGACTTCGTAGGCGCTGCCGTCGAGCAGGGGCGTGGCGAAGGTGAACGGGCCATCGGTGCTGATGGGCAGGTTGTCGCCGCCGTTGTTCTGCAGAACCAGGCCCGTTCCTTGCAGACCGGAGACTTCGCCGCCGATGTTGAACTCGAAGGCCACCGTGATGTTGAACTGCTGCCCCGTCAGGTTGTTGCCGCTGCCGTCCTGGACATCGAAGGTGAACGCATCCGAACCGCTGCCGCTGCCGTCGTGGACGTAGACGACCTGGTTGGCGTTGACCTGGGCCTGGGTGAAGCTGGTGATGGCAGTGCCCGGGCCGGTCGTCAGTTCGAGCTGGCCGTTGGCCGGTCCGGAAGTGACGGCGAACACGAGATTGTCGTTGTTGGTGTCGGCATCGTCGGCTTGCAGCTCGCTGCCGTTGATGGTTTCGGTCACGCCCTCGTTGAGCGTGATGCCGGTGTTGGCGGTGATCGTCGGGGCATCGTCGTCGACGGGCTCGACGGTGACCGAGAAGACCTGGCCGGTGAGGCTGTTGCCGCTGCCGTCGCGGACATCGAAGCCGAACGCGTCCGAGGTCGTGTTGCTGTCGTCATGGACGTAGACGACCTGGGTGTCTTTGACCTGGGCCTGGGTAAAGCTGGTGATGGCACTACCCGGGTCGGTAATCAGTTCGAGCTGGCCGTTGCTCGGTCCGGAAGTGACGGCGAACACGAGATTGTCGTTGTTGGTGTCGGTATCGTCGGCCGCCAGCTCGATGCTATCGATGATTTCGGTCCCGCCCTCGATGAGCGTGATGCCGGTGTTGGCGGTGATCGTCGGGGCATCGTCGTCGACGGGATTGACGGTGATCGAGAAGGCCTGGCCGGTGAGGTTGTTGCCGCTGCCGTCGCGGACATCGAAGCCGAACGCGTCCGAGGTCGTGTTGCTGTCGTCATGGACGTAGACAACCTGGTTGGCGTTGACCTGGGCCTGGGTGAAGCTGGTGATGGCAATGCCCGGGCCGGTCGTCAGTTCGAGCTGGCCGTTGGCCGGTCCGGAAGTGACGGCGAACACGAGATTGTCGTTGTTGGTGTCGGCATCGTTGGCCTGCAGCTCGCTGCCGTTGATGGTTTCGGTCGCGCCTTCGTCCACGGTGATGCCGGTGTTGGCCGTCATGGTCGGGGCGACGTCGTCGACGTCGGTGATGTTGACCGTGACGTTCTCCGCTGTGCTGGTGTTGGTGCCGTCGCTGACAGTGACCTGCACGATCAGGCTGGTGTTCGACTCGTGGTCGAGATCGCCGGGATCGTTGACCGTGATCTGACCGGAGGAAGAATCGAAGGCGAAGGCGTTGTTGCCGTCGCCGTCAGGATTGGCGTTGGTCGTGATGGTCCAGTTCTGGAGCGTCGTTCCGGCGTCCCCGTCGGTCGCGACGACGGTACCGACGATCGTTGCCGCGCCGCTGTTTTCGTTGACGGAGAAGGACTGCCCGGATGTGACGACGGGTGTCTCGTCATCGTCGAGGATGGTGAACGTCTGCTGCTGGGTACCGGACTCGCTGCCGTTGACCACGGAGGAGATGTCGGCAACGATTGTCTCGTCGGCCTCGTCCAGGCTGTCGTCGATCAGGTTGAGCACCGCGTAATCGATTGTTTCGCCAGGCGGGATGGTGATGCTGGTGGCTGTCGTGTAGTCGACGCCGCTGGTTGCCGTTCCGGAGTACGCCAGGTTGACCGTTGTCGTGAGTCCGGCGGCAGCGGACAGCTCCGCTTCCAGGCACATCGGATCGCCGCTTTCCACCCTTGACACGACGCCGGTGTAGTCAGGGTGGCAGAGCGAGTCGCCGGAGACCACCAGCGAAACGGTCGGCGCCGGATCGTCGTTATTGATCACGCCCTGCCCCTGGCTGTCGGAAATATTGGCGTTGGCCGCATTGCTCAGGTTGACCAGGAAGGTCTCGTCGTTTTCGTAGAGCGTGTCTTCCAGGACGGTGACGGCGACGTTCTTTGCGGTTTCCCCGGGGCTGAACGTAAGCGTTCCGCTCGTCGTGTTGTAGTCGGCCCCGGCCGCTGCGGTTCCGTTGGCGGTGGCGTAGTCGACGGTGACGGTCGACGTGGCGCTTTCCGAAAGCGATACGGTAAAACTGGCCGTCGTGTTGCCTTCCGTGACTGAGACATCGTTGATGCTGATGTCCGGCGTGGGTAGCGACACCTCGCCGGTGATGTTGTCGGTCAAGACGGCTTCGAACGAAGCTGACGTTATCTCTACCACGTCGACCCCTGCGCCCGAGCCGTCGCCGAAGGTATAGGTGGCCGGGCCCGCGTAGGCGGGTGCGGTCACCGTCTCGACCACCGCACCGGACAGTCGACCGGTGATCGTGATGTCCTGGGCATCGGGCGCGTCATTTTCCAGGTCAATCGACGTGAATGTGAATGGCTGACCGTCATTGCGACGGATCGTTACGCGCTCGGTCGTGCCGGTGTTTTGTTCAAACGAAAGGAGCATGATGTCCTTGAAGTCCGAGTCGTAGAGAAAATCACCGCCGTCCCCGTCGGTGTGGAATACGTAATCGAACTGCACGCCCGAGTAATCCCGACTGAAAGAGGTACACGGGATGGCGCCGCTGCAGGGATCGGTTCCGAAAGTTTCCGTGAACGACTGGGCGTTCACCCCGATGGAAGCCAATGCGGCGAACAGCACTGCGCCGGCGCGCAGAATCGATTTGTGATTATTCAATGTGTTTCCCCTCAGGTTCATGATCGGGCCGACGCGTGGAGAGTGACAGTCCCGCTCGGGCGCTATTCATTCCCTGGTTCAGCGCGCTGGTGTCTTGCAGGTGAGTTTCCGGGAGACCCCACCGGTGCGCGGCAGTATAGACGTGGGCTGACCCAATTTCCAAATATCGAGCTCGATCCAGCTGGGATTCATCACCGGGACATGGGCTTCGCCCTCTCGGGCCTGGCCGATCGCTGGCCGGCCAGCCGAATCTTTATGGTGTGCGCGATTGCCGGTGGCTTTGGCGAGGGGCCGGGCAAGGTGGTGAAGTTCGCCGAGATTGTTGCCGGCACGGTGCTGGCCGGCGAAATCTTCCTGGGCGCGGCTATTTCCTCGCTCGACTGGGTCTCCAGCCACGACCACTACGGGCGCAACGATCCGACGCGTCAGGCGTAGTCGCTTTGGCCGCCGTTACCTCGGGGTGAGAAGCGCGCGATTGGCGATCAGCCCAGCCAGCAGGATCAACAGGAGCGTGGACCAAACGTCGAGCGAAGGCACCGACATCGCGGCGCCCGGATCGGGCGGGGCCGGCCCGATGAATCGGCCAAGGTTGAACGAGCCCGCGGGTACTACTACGCCGTTAATGACGCTTTGAGTGGCAGTGTCGATTACGGCCACCTCGCTGTCGGTCAGGCTGACGGCATAAAGTCGCGCATCGTCGGGCGTGATGCCGAGACCGATCGGTCCGGCGACGGGCACTGGAACGGTAGCCACCGCGGCGGCGACGTCGGCATCGATGATCGAGATCGAATCGCCATCGGCGTTTGCGACATAGACGCTCGATCCAGTTGAATCGACGACCAGGCCGGCGGGAGATGTCCCGACTCCGATACTGGTGATCTCCACGAGCGTATCGGTGTCGACCACGGAAACGCTGTCGTCCGCCCCGTTGCTGACGTAAACCCGACTTCCGTCGGGTGACACGTCAATCACGAACGGCTCGTTTCCAACCGGCACTGCCGCGATCTGCGTTTCGGTGGCTGCGTCGATGACTGAAACGGTGCCGTCATTGAAGTTTGCCGTGTACAGCCGCTCACCATCGCTCGAGGCTACGATGCCGACCGGGCCGTCGCCCACGGCAATGGTGCCGCTGACGGTGTTGCTCGCTGCGTCGATGACGGTTACGACATCGGCGAGCGTCGTGGAGACGTAGACGCGGGAACTGTCCGGGCTGACGGCAACGGTCTGCGGCCAGTCGGCAATGGAAATCGAAGCCTCGATGGTGCCGGTGGTGGTGTTGATGACGGTTACGACACTATCGCTGATGCTCGCAGCATAGATGCGCATGCCATCCGGGGAGACAGTCACCCCGCGGGGGGAGGGGACCGCCGAGTAAGTCGCGATGATGGTGTTGGTGGCGGTATCGACAACCGAAATGCTGTCTTCGCTCGTATTGCCGATATAGGCCGGGGCTTGGGCTTGCGCCGTCGCCACAAAGGGCAAGAGCGCCAGAGCCAGGGTTGCCACGAGAGATAGAGTGCGCAAGCTTGCTTTCATCAGTGATCGTCCTTTTCAGCCAAAGGGTGCAAGAGGGTTGGCGGGGTAGCACCCTTCTTATTCGGTTGGCGAAAGATTTCTTGGACAAATTGCTGCGAAATGCAAGGCGGAGCCGCCCTCGACGGTCTTATTGCGCCGTGTATCCGCCGTCGATCACCAGTCCGCCGCCGGTGACGACGGCGACCTTGTCTGCGACTCGATTCATGCCTTGATCCTTCCGTTGGCTGTGTATTTCATGCTATGCCGTCGCAGCTCTGTCGATGTTGATCTGGAGCAAGCCGAGTAGCGACTACTTCTCTGCGCCGATCGTCTCCTCGAGAAATTCGGAAAGGGCGTCGATATCGTGCTCGGACCACTGCCAGGCCTTCCTGACCAGCAACGTACCGCCGACGATCAGTGCCGCGCACATCAGCGGAATCGACAGGGGCATGGATTCGTCGATACCCATTTGCTCGTGGAAGACGGCCATGAGCAGCACGTAAGCGGTGATGGCGAACACGCCGAGCAGCCAGAACGCGGTGAATGCCTGAACGAAGGGGTGGATGGTGAACTGGCCGCGCAGGTGTAGCGTGTCGCCGCGCATGCGGAAGGTGGCGAACAGCATGGGGCGCCAGGAATTCACCTTGAACGTGCCGGGCCGGCCCTCGATAGGTTCGATGCGATAGAGCACGACCTTGTCGCGCGAGACCTTGCCGCCCACCGCGTCGTGTTCGAGCCGCGAGAACAGCGCTTTCCAGCCCGGGATGACGTGCTCCGAGAGACGATTGACCGCCTGGCTGCGCTGCACGGCCAGCGGCAGTTCGAAGTCGACCGAAGGAAAGTAGAAGCGATAGAGGCGGCGAAGCGGTTCGAAGGTTTGCAAGGGCATGGGATCGAGCAGTTTTGTGTTCGGGGCTCACCGTATCAGCCGAATCCGTTGTCGGTGTAGCATTGACGCTGGATTCGCCCGGCCTGCCGCACGATGCCACTGAACCCAAACATATCGTTGCCGGTCCGGGCAGCGCGCACGCCATGATCGAACCGAAAGATGCCAGGGCTTTTCCGGCCGAAGGAAAGGTCGTCGTGATCGGCGCCAGCGGGGGCATCGGCGCCGCGCTTTGCGCTCACCTGGAAGCTCATTCCGAGCACCTGCGGGTCATTGGTCTGTCGCGGCGAAGTGATCCGCCGCTTGACGTCACCAATGAGGAATCCATTGGCCGGGCGGCAGACTACGTGAAAGGCCTCGACGGCAACCTGCGCCTGGTGATCGATGCCACTGGCTTCCTGCACGACGACGATTTCGGGCCGGAGAAGTCCTGGTCGCAGCTCGATCCGGAACACATGGCGAAAGCCTTCGCCCTCAACGCGGCCGGCCCGGCGCTGTTGATGAAGCACTTTCTGCCGCTATTGCCGCGTGACGGAAAATCGGTTTTCGCCACCCTGTCGGCGCGCGTCGGCTCCATCGAGGACAACCGCCTCGGCGGCTGGTACAGCTACCGCGCCTCCAAGGCGGCGCTGAATCAGTTTGTGCGAACCGCAGCCGTCGAGCTGCATCGCCGTTCGAAGGAGGCCGTTTGCGTCGCGCTCCACCCCGGCACCGTCGATACGCGTCTGTCGGCACCTTTCGGAAAGGCCGGCCTCGAGGTGCGCGCGCCCGATGTGGCCGCGCGTGAGCTGCTGGCGGTCATCGACCGGCTCGGCGCCGGGGATACCGGCGGCTTTTTCGATCATCACGGAAAGCCGGTGCCCTGGTGAGCGGGGTCTGCTACCTTGACCCGGAATGAATGAATTGGTCCGACTTGCACGAGGCAAGAGATGAAGATGAATTTCCTGGTGTTTCTCGGCACCGTTCGAGACAGCACGCCGCCCAGGCCCGCGCGGCTGGGCGAGCGGGTGGCCTGCGCCCTGCAGTCGCAGTTGACCGCAGCCGGCCACCAGGCAGCGCTTATCGACCCGCTGGATTTCGAGCTGGGCGGCGTATTCAAGCCGCACTTCGCCTATGCCCGCGGGAAGGCGCCCGAGGCGCTCGAATCGCTGGCTGAACAGATTGAGCGCGCCGACGGCTACGTCATGGTCAGCCCCGAGTACAACCACTCGATGAGCCCGGCGCTGGCCCATCTGCTCAACCACTTCGGCAGTTCGCTGTATTCCTACAAGCCGAGCGTGGTCGCGACCTATTCGGCCGGCCAGTGGGGCGGTGCACGCGCGTCGGTGAATATGCGAACCTTCCTGTCCGAACTCGGCTGCCTGCCGGTGTCGGCCATGATTCACGTGCCGAAGGCGCAGGAAGTCTTCGATGAAGCGGGTGCGTATCTCGACGGCGTCGACGGCGAAGGCTGGTCAGGCTACTTGCAGCGTGCCCTGCTGCAGCTGGCCTGGTGGGCCGAGGCGGCCAATCGCCAGCGCGAGGAAGGCGAGACTTCGCGAACGGGCGCGCTCAACCGCGACCCCTCGCAGCGCAACGCACCCTGATCGCACGTTGCCGAGTCGCACAGCTACACATATACTGTGCTATATGAAAAACATCACGCTAAGTGTTGATGAAGCTGTACTAGCTGCCGTCAGGCGCATAGCTGCCGAGCAGAACACCTCGGTCAATGCCATGGTGCGCGAGCATTTGCAGCGTGTCGCCAACCACGCCGATCGGGCGTCGCGGGCCAGAAAGCGGATTCGCGAGCTGAGCGAGGCGTCCGAAGCCCGCATAGGTTCGGCGCACTGGTCCCGCGACGAGTTGCATGATCACTGAGAGTTTCCTCGACACCAACGTCCTGGTTTACGCTGCTACCTCGGATGCCGAGTCGGCGCTCAAGCGTGAGCGCGCCCTTGAACTGATCGAGACGGTGGATTTCGCGCTTTCCGCGCAAGTGCTGCAGGAGTTCTACGTAACTGTCACCCGAAAATTGGAGATTCCGCTTTCCGCCGATCAGGCATTGGGGTGGATCGAACAGTTCGAGGCTTTTTGCTGCGTTGCGGTCGATACGGCGTTGGTCAAGGTAGCCGCCGAGATTAGCGAGCGCTATCGGATCTCGTACTGGGACGGCGCCATTCTTGCCGCTGCCGAGCTCGCGGGCGCCGATACGCTTTACACCGAAGACCTCAATGACGGCCAGCGCTACGGAAGCGTGCGCGTCATCAACCCCTTTGACGAGGCCGCAGGGCGCGTTCAGCAACCCGGTTCGCCGTACGACTGATTGCGTCTACCCTTTGACGTTGTACTGACGGGCCGGGATAATTCGCGCCTTCCCGCTTGCCCGACCACGAATGCCCGATGACTGATCAGCCGCAGAAAGACTCGCCGGCCCGCGCCGAGGAGCAGGCGCGCCTCGACGCCGTGCAGGCCCGACTCGACGAGGTCGTCAAGGGCGTCGAGCGGCGCGTGCTTGCCTACAACAAGGACGTCAAGGATCAGACCGACTACATGTGGCAGCACCGGCGCGAAATGGACTTCGCCGAGAAGATCGCCAGCCGGCAGTCGCGCGAGCAGTCGGCCCTGGTCGGCACCGCCCTGGCCGAGCAGCGCCTCAGGCTATTGAAGATCAAACGCTCGCCCTGGTTCGGGCGCTTCGACTTCGCCGCCGAAGGCGACAACGAGGCGAAGCCGTTCTACATCGGCGTGCATCATTTCCACGACGACGAGGCCGACAAAACCCTGGTTCATGATTGGCGCGCGCCGGTGGCGACCCTGTTCTACGACTACGAGACCGGCCCGGGCCGCTATGTGACGCCCGAGGGCGAAGTCGACGGCACGATCGAGCGCAAGCGCCAGTTCCGCATCCGCTACCACGACATCGAGCTGATGATCGACTCGTCGGTCAATGTGGTCGACGACGTGCTCATCGAGACGCTCAACGAGACCTCCGACGAGCACATGCGCGAGATCGTGGCCACCATCCAGCGCGACCAGAACGCCATCATCCGCAACGAGGAGGCCCAGGTGCTGATCATCCAGGGCGTGGCCGGCTCGGGCAAGACCTCGATCGCCCTGCACCGCATCGCCTTCCTGCTCTACCGATTCCGCGACACGCTCAGCGCCGACGACATCCTGATCATCTCGCCCAACCGGGTGTTTTCCGAGTACATCGCCAACGTCCTGCCCGAGCTGGGCGAGGAAGAAGTGCGCGAGATCGGCATGGAAGACGTGGCCGACGCCCTGCTCGAGGGACAGTACAAGTTCCAGTCCTTTTTCGGCCAGACCGAGGCGCTGCTGGGCGGTAACGACGAGGCGCTGAAGCAGCGCATCGAGTTCAAGGCCGACCCCGAGTTCCTGCGACAGCTGAGGCGCTATGCCGAGCACGTCGAGAAAACCCGCTTCCGCGCCGACGACCTGTGGGTGGCGCGCCGCCTGGTGCCCGGCTTCTTGATGGCCGAGGTTTTCGCCAAGCACAAGCGCATGAACATGACCGAGCGCACTGCGCAGACCGCGCGCGAGATCAACCGCAAGGTGGCGCTCGAATACAACTACGAACTCAACCCGGATGAACAGCGCAAGCTGCTAGAGGGCATCCGCGACCGGGTCACCGAGCAGACCCTGCGCCGGGCCTACCAGGGTTTCTACGACTGGATCGGCCGCCCCGAGCTGTTCCGGCCGGCCGGCGGGCGACTCGAGTATGCGGACGTGTTCCCGCTGATCTATCTCAAGATGCAGCTCGAGGGGATTCGCTCGCCGTATCGGCAGATCAAGCACCTGCTGATCGATGAAATGCAGGACTACACGCCGGTTCAGTACGCGGTGATTTCAAAATTGTTCGACTGCCGCATGACCATCCTCGGTGACGCCTGGCAGTCGGTGAACCCCTACAGCGCCTCGACCGCGGAACTCATCCAGGACGCCTTCGGCCGCGCCACCCGCGTGGCGCTCAACAAGACCTTCCGCTCGACCTGTGAGATTGCGCGTTTCGCCCAGCGCATCTCGCCCAACCCGGACCTGGAGGTGGTCGAGCGCCACGGCCCCGAGCCCGAAGTGCTCGAATGTTCGAGCCGGCCGAAGGAGGTCGCCGCCATTGTCGAGCGCATCGAGGAATTCCAGGCCTCCGACCACAACACCCTGGCGATCATCTGCAAGACGCGGGGCGATTCGAAGCGCCTGCACAAGTCACTGGCCAAACAGATCGACGACCTGCACCTGATCGACGAACTCAGCGCCGGTCTGTCATCGGGAGTGGTGGTGATGAGCGCCCACCTGGCCAAGGGCCTGGAGTTCGACCGGGTGATCGTGCCGCAGGCCACGGCCGACAACTATCGTGACGCCATGGACCGCAACCTGCTCTACGTCGCCTGCACCCGCGCCATGCACCGCCTGGCGCTGACGCATGTCGGACCGGTGACGGAACTGATCGGCTGACTGGCACGCCCGGAGGGACTCGAACCCCCAACCGCCAGGTTCGAAGCCTGGTGCTCTATCCAATTGAGCTACGGGCGCGTCAGTCTTCATGCTATCGAATGCGGGCGGCAATGGCTATCCCGACCGCTCATCCGGTCCGCTCCATCCGGACGAGCCTGAGTTCCAGCCGCCGGACTTCGCGCAAGACGCGGTTGGCCTCGAAGTGGGCGCCCATGAAGCCGCGCAGGAAGGTCGATAGCTGCACGAGGATCACGGTGACGACACCCCAGCGCAGGGCGTCGAGCGGGTCGCCGGCGCCGAAAAGCTGAATGAAGGTGTAGACCGCGCCCACAAAGAACAGCAGCTGGATGATGCCCACGAACCACATCACCCAGCCCAGCTTGCCCCGGAACAGGGCCATGGCCTGGCTGAAGTAGCCGGGTTCTACAGGATAGTTTTCGAGCAGGGCTTCGTCCTCTTCGGACAGGGCTTCATTGATCAGGTCGTCGATCTTGTTCATCTAGTTTCTCCTTCCAGTCGGGCACGCAGCTTGTTGCGGGCGTGCATGAGTCGGGTCTTGACGGTGCCGGGCGCGACATCGAGCGCCACGGCGATTTCGGCAACTCTCAGGCCTTCCAGGTAGAAAAGCCCGAGCGTTGCGCGTTGTTCTGCCGGCAGTTCGGCCATGGCCTTGCGTACAACGGCCAGGTCTGCCCGGTCTTCGTGGCCGGTGGCGTCTTCGAGCGGCGGGCCGGGCTGATTGCCCAGCGCCGCCGTGCCGGCGCGCCGACGCTGGCGGCCGCGAATGGCACGGGTGCAGCGGCGGGTCACGATACGGAAAGCCCAGGCGGGAAAGGCGTTGACGTCGTCGAGCCGGCCAATGCCGCGCACGATGTCGGTCCAGGCGTCCTGCGTCGCGTCCGCTGCAAGATCGGCTTCGCCGGTGACGCGATGGGCGTGGGCCAGCAGCTTGCGGTGCCATCGCCCGGCCAGCTTCTCGAGCGCATCACGGCTGCCGACCCGGGCCGAGGCGGCCAGGTAGGCATCGAGCGCCCTTTCCTTTTCTGTTCTCACGAAGGTTTCCGGTCCATGCTTCGTTCTTGCCCTTACAGTGCGCCCATCGCGGGAAACGGTTCAATCAATCGGTGTTATCTTTTGCCCGAAAAGCATCGATTCACCAAGCAACGGAGCGATACGGGCATGAAACGCAGAGAACTGGTCGACGAGATGTTCAAGCAGGTCGACACCAACGGCGATGGCGTGCTTTCCAGGGGTGAGTTCGTTGAACTGGTGCGCTGCCTGACCGGCGAGCACGGCGTGGGCGTGAGTTCGAAAATCTTCGACCAGTTCGATGCCGACCATGACGGCAAGATATCGCGTGATGAGGCGTTGGAGATGATTATCGAGTACGCGCTCTAGGAGCTTTGAATGACGCACTGAGAGCGCGCGTCACGGCGTCCGGCGGTTCACTGCCCCCTGTCGTCCCGGAAACCGCGACGCGGTTATCCGGGACCTCGCATCTTCAAGTTGCCAGTCAGCCCCGCCGTGTGGACCCCAACGTGCGGGGTCCCGGCTCGTTGGCCGGGACGACAGGCTTTTTGGGTCGGTTGCCCCTGGTGGTCCATCGTACGAATTGAAGGCTCGCTTCCACGCGGGTAGCATCGTTCGGGGAGCTATGGGGAGCGGGTCATGAAGCGAATCGTCGTGTGTTGTGATGGCACCTGGAGTTCGGCGGACCGGGCGCGTGACGGTGAGCCGGCGCCGACGAATGTCTTGCGCTTGGCCGAGTCGGTGGCCGGGGCGGATTCGCTGGGCGTCGAGCAACGTGTCTACTACGGCCCCGGCGTGGGGTCGGACGGCAATTGGTTGTACCGCTGGTTCGCCGGCGCCACGGGCTGGGGCCTGTCGGATAATCTCAAGGATGCCTATCGATTCGTTGTCGAGCGCTATGAGCCCGGCGACGAGTTGTTCCTTTTCGGCTATAGCCGCGGCGCTTTCACCGTGCGCAGCCTCGCCGGCATGATTTACAACGCCGGGGTTCTCAAACCCGCCTCCGCCGATCGTCTCGATGCCGCTTTTGAACTGTACAAGTCCCGGTCGCCACTGAAGCATCCCGATGCCGCCGACGCGGTGCGCTTCCGGGAGCAATTCGCCTGGGAGAACCGCACGCCCATCCAGTTCATTGGCGTGTGGGACACGGTGGGTGCGCTCGGCAATCCGCTGTTGCTGCACAAAAGTCCACTCAGCCGCCGGGTACAGTTCCATGACACGCAATTGGGCCCGACGGTCCGTTATGCCTACCACGCCCTTGCCATCGACGAGAAACGTCGGCATTTCAAGGCGACGCGCTGGCGCCGAAGGCCCGGCGCCGGCAACCAGACGATGGAGCAGCGCTGGTTTGTCGGTGTGCACGGCGATGTTGGCGGCGGCAGTCCGCACGCCGGGCTTTCCGAGATCGCTTTCGGCTGGATTCTGCGCCAGGCGCGCCTGTGCGGGCTGGCCGTCGATGCGCCGACCGGCACGCCAGACGTGTTTCAGGGGCCGGCGCGCAGCCGACGTGGTCTGTTCCGTTTAATTCCGCCCTGGCATCGGCCGATCGCGGCCGAAAGCAGCTCAGGTTCCGCGGAGAGGCTCGACGAGACCGCGGAGCAGCGTTGGCGGGAAGACAGCGCCTACCGGCCGCCGAACCTGGGCGAATACCTGCGGCGCCGGGCAGCGGATTGACGCCTGCCGCATGGCCCACTAAGCGCGGGATTCAACGCAGAATTGCCCCGGTTGGTGGCAAACTATAGCTATGGATAAATCCAATCAACGCGAAGCGTCGCCACCGCGGCGACTGATCGACCGCCTGCCGCCGCAGTGGGCGGGCGAAGGCGCGGCCTTGCTGGCCATGGCTCTGGTCGTTCTGTGGGGGGTGCTGCGTCCGGCGCCGGAAGTGCTGCCTGACTTCGGCGAGATCGAGCGGGCCGAAACCCTCAAGGCGTCATTCTTCGAATTCCTGGGGCCGATCGTCGCCTCGGAAAACGAGCGGGTGCTCGAACAGCGCCGCACGCTGCTCGACATCGCACCCAGGGTTGCAGACGACCGCCCGCTGCCGCGGTTCGACCGGCACTGGATGCGCAAGCTTGCGGCCGAGTACGAGCTGGCCTGGCCGGGTGAGTCTCGCGAGGAGACGCTGGCTCTGCTCAAGCGCCGTGTCGATATCGTGCCGCCGTCGCTGGCGCTGGTTCAGGCCGCCAAGGAGTCGGGCTGGGGGCGCTCGCGTTTCGCCCGGCAGGGCAACAACCTGTTCGGTCACTGGTGCTACGAACGTGGCTGCGGCATCGTGCCGTCGCGGCGCAACCAGGATGCCGCGCACGAGGTGGCGGCCTTCGACTCCGTGCGCCAGTCCGTTCGGCGCTACTTCAACAACCTCAATACGCATCCGTCCTACCTGCCGCTGCGTCGCATTCGCGCGGCCGAGCGCGCGGCGGACGTCGAACCGCGGGCGCTGTCCCTGGCCGACGGTCTCATCCGCTACTCCGAGCGGCGCGAGGCCTACGTCGAGGAGATCAAGCAGATCATTCGCGCCAATCGGGACCTGATTCGCCGCGCCATGGGCGAAGAGGCCTCCACCGCGGACGCGGTCGCCTCCACCGACCCGGGAGCCTGAGCTGGAATGAGTGTTCGGATTGCTGTCCTGGCGGCCTGCCTGGGACTGGCTGCCTGCACCGCCGGTCCGGCGCGAGCCGACCACGCTGTGGTTCTGCTCTATCACCACGTCAGCGACCGAACGCCGCCTTCCACGAGCGTGACGCCCGATCGTTTCGAAATGCACCTGGCCTACCTCGAAGAGAACGATTTCGAGGTCTGGCCGCTCCAGCGGCTTCTCGCGGCCGTGATCGACGGCGAGGAGGTAGTGCCGGAGAACGTGGTCGCGATCACCTTCGACGACGCCTACGAATCGGTCTACACGGAAGCCTGGCCGCGGCTGCGCGAGCGCGGCTGGCCGTTTGCCGTGTTCGTCAACACCGATGCGGTCGATGCCGGCCATTCGCCCTACCTGGGCTGGGACGAGCTGCGTACGCTCTACGAAAACGGCGCCACGATCGGCAACCACAGCGCCAGTCACGTTCACTTGATTGCGCGTGACGACGGCGAAAGCCGATCCGGCTGGTCCGAGCGTGTCGGCATGGATATCGATCGCGCCCATGGGCGCATCGCCGAGGAAATCGGGGTCGAATCCGACCTGTTCGCCTACCCCTACGGTGAAGATTCCGCCCGGCTGGCCGAGCTCGTTGGCCGACAGCACGCCTTCGCCCTGGCCCAGCGCTCGGGCGCGGTGGGCCCTCACACCGACCGACTCTCGGTGCCGCGCTTTCCCATGGCGAGCGGTTTCGACGGCATGGAGCGCTTCGCCCTGGCCGTCAATTCGCGCCCGCTGCCGGTGCTCGAGTCGACGCCTGCGCCGCCGGGCGACGGCGTGCGCGGGCCGGTCGACTCGCTGCGGCTCGAGCTGGCCGAAGGTGCCTACCGCCACGGGCAACTGGCCTGCTACTCAAGCGGTGGCGAACGTCTCGAGATGCGTTTCCAGGAGGGGCCGCCGCATTCGCTCCAAATCGAGATCGAAGGCGGGTCGACAGGCCGCAACAAGATCAACTGCACCGCACCGGCCGACGACGGTAGCGGCGACTTTTTCTGGTACGCCTATCAGTGGGTGCAGGATGCCGTGCGTGATTGAACCGCGCCGCCGTCGCTCATTCCTCGTTCGCGGCGAAGACGCTGCGGCTGTTGACGATTCGCACCCAGGGCGCGCCCTGGACGAGGCCCGGCGGCAGGACGTGAATGGCTGCGATGATGACGCCGGCGAAGGCATAACCCCACCAGGCGGGCGTGCTGTTGCCGACGAGTGTGTCGAACAGGGGCACTGCCCCGACCAGGCCTTGTGTCACCATCGAAAGATACCCCTTTGCCTGCGCCTTCAGCGGTGTATTGCAATACCAGCAGTCGAGTTTCCTGCCGCGAAAGAGGATCTCCAGTTCCTGCGGATGCAGCTTGTTTCCGCAGTCGGGACAATGGTCACGATCTTCTGTCATCGCATTCCCCACATTTGCCGTGCCTGGCAACATTCTAGCCAGCCCATTGACGGGATTCCAACCGGCGGGCCGCATCTTAGCGATCACTGGACCGGGTACCAGGCCTGATGGAAATCCTGCTTTTCGTGGCGGTGGCCGCACTGGCCTGGTGGGCCTGGGGACGCTGGCGCCGGCATCGGCGCCGCAGGATCGCCGGGGAGCCGCTGCCGGCCGAATGGCAAGAGATCCTCGAGCGCAACGTACCGCTCTATCGGGCGCTGCCGCGCGAACTGAAGGAGGAGCTGCACGGGCATATCCAGCTGTTCCTGCACGACAAGACCTTCGAGGGTTTTCAGGGCCTCGAAGTGACCGACGAGATGCGCGTGACCATCGCGGGCAATGCCTGCATTCTCCTGCTCAACCGCTCCCACGACCAGTACGCCAACTTCTCGACCATCTATCTCTACCCCAGCACATTCGTGTCGCAGCACACCAGCTACGATGGCCTGGTGCAGTCGGTCGGGCCCTCCGCCCGCCTGGGCGAGTCCTGGCACCGCGGGCCGGTCGTGCTGTCCTGGGACTCGGCGCTGGCCGGCAGCCGCGACATCAAGGATGGCCACAACGTCTTGCTGCACGAGTTCGCCCACAAGCTTGATGGTGCGGACGGCGCGGTCGACGGGGCACCAATTCTCCATCAGCGCTCCCAGTACGTTAGCTGGGCGCGGGTGATGAAGCGCGAGTTTCAGGAGCTCAGGCAGCATGCCAGCGCGGGAACGCAGACCTTGCTCGACCACTATGGCGCCACCGCGCCGGAAGAGTTCTTCGCCGTGCTCGTCGAGGCCTTCTATGAAAAGCCGCGGCAGCTCAAGGCGCAGCACCCGGATTTGTACGAGGAAATGCGCACCTGCTTTCGCGTTGATCCGGCCGAGTGGCACGAGCGGCTTCGAGCGGATTGAATCCGCTTGCTGGGGGATTGGCGCCGGGGAGGAGGGTTGGTGGCGCCTCTTGAGGTCTGCGGCCCCGCCCGCGGTGGCGGTCTCGACAAGTCAAAGGCGTTTCGCCCGGCGCTTCGCGCTCTTGCGGCGAGTAACTTTTTTCCTGCGCGACGACCAACGAGAACGGGGCTGGGCCGAGGCTCAGAGTTTCGGACGCGTTTGCCTGCAAGGCGAGCGCGTCCGAATCTCCCGAAGGGCTCGCTGTGAAGCGTCCGTGGACTGCGTTCTCGGCGCTTGCTGTAGCACCACTACAGCGGCACGCCGACGCCTTGCCACGAACGCTTCACAGCGAGCTGAGCTTCGGCCCAGCCCCGTTCTCGTTGGTTGAGTAACCAAAAACGCGCTTAAAAGCACGGCGGATTCTTCTCAGGAACCTTCTATGGGAGCGGCTTCACGCCCCTTCGGACTGGGGCTTCGCGAGAGCCCGGCTGAGGGCGCCCGGACTTCGACTGGGGCCGAATAGGGCCCGGGTCGGAATCAGGGTCTTCCGGAAAACACGATCACGCGCGCTGGCGCGCGCGACGGCTAAAGCCTCGGGCAATAGAAAGTCTCGAAGCCACGGAAGGACTGGCGCGGGCGAAGAAGCGTGGGGGCGACTGAAAGGCCGGCTACCGCCCACGTAGGTCGGGGTTACATCCCCGACGGACGACCTTTCGGAATCCCCCCACGCGGCGCTCACGCGGATTTGGACTCAGGAAGGTGGGGCACACATGAGATCCGCGTGGTGGTTGAATCATTGTCGTCCGTCGGGGATGTAACCCCGACCTACGGCGGTGGCGGCAGCGGCTCGGCACAGCGGCCGGCGGCGCCAGACACCAAACGGTGTCACAACCCAACGCACGACACCTCGCGGCGAAGCCGCCCACCACGCCACTCGGCCATTACACCAAAACACCAAAAAACCAAAAAACTAAAGAACCAACACATGTAGCGCAAACAAAAAAACGCCCGCCGAAGCGGGCGCCAATCGTTCCATCCGGTGGAACGGGGATCTGCGGTATTACGGGGTGATTACGGTGTCGATCACGTGGATGACGCCGTTGGAGGTTTCGATGTCGGTCTTGATGACCGTGGCGCCGTCGATCATGACGGTGTCGCCATCGACGGTGATGTCCACGGTCGAACCCTGTACGGTTTCGGCTTCGGTCAGGTTGACCACGTCAGACGCCATCACCTTGCCGGCAACCACGTGATAGGTCAGGACGCCGGTCAGGGCTTCCTTGTCGGCGAGCAGGGCTTTGAGATCGGCTTCGGGGATCTTGGCGAAGGCCTCGTCGGTGGGAGCGAATACCGTGAACGGGCCTTCGCCCGAAAGCGTTTCGACCAGGCCGGCTTCCTGCACCGCGGTTACCAGGGTGTTGAACTGGCCGGCGGCGATCGCCGTTTCCACGATGTTCTTTTGTTCTTTGTTGCCGTGATTGTCAGCGACGGCGGCCGATGAGGCGGCCAGGAACAGGGCGGCGCCCGTGAGGGTCATCCAGTTGCGAATGTTCATACTTGATCTCCAGTTAGTTGGGGTCGGTCGCCTCTATCGGCGATGTACGGATCATGCACTGCCGACATCAACGCGGAATCAACTGGAAATGAAGGACTTGTGGGGTTTGTGTGAGGGAAGCATCAACGCGCTGAGCGGATGCGCTCCAGCAGGTCGCGTGCGTCGCTGACCGCCGCGTGTGTTTTGTCCCCGTGCAGTTGCTGGTAGGTGTCGAGCGACAGCCGCGCCAGCTCGGTTGCCCGGTCGAGTTCGCTGGTTTGCAGGTGCAGTTCGGCCAGCGTCTTGAGGTTGTCGGCCACCTGGTGGTGGCGTTCTCCCAGTTCGGCGCGATTCATCGCCAGCGCGCTTTGCAGCAGTTCGAGGGCCCGCTCGATGTTGCCCAGGTTCATGTGCGTTGCGCCCAGGTTGCTCAGCACCAGTGCGATGTCGTGGTGGGAGTCGCCGTAGCTGCCGCGGTAGATGTCGAGCGCCAGTTCGAGCAGTTCGAGTGCCCGGGCGTGATCGCCCTCGGCACGGGCCACGCTGCCCAGGGCGTTGTAGAGCACGGCCACGGAGGGGTGGCGCTCGCCCATCGCGTCGCGCCGGATGGCCAGGGCGCGTTCGTAGTATTCGCGAGCTTGTCGGTGCTGCTCGAGATTGGCGTGCGCCCAGCCCATCTGGTAGAGCACGCTGGCGACCGCCGGGTGTTCCGGGCCGAAGGCGTTCTTGCGAATGGCCAGTGCCTCGCGGAAGGCGGGCAGGGCTTCGGCGGGCTGGCCGGTCTGCACGAGCAGCGACGCCAGGTTGGTCAGTGAGAAGCTGGTGGTGGGGTGGTCCTCGCCGAGTACGCGGCGGCGCAGCACGATCGCCCGGTCGTAGTATTCGCGCGCTTGGTCGTTGCGGTCCATGGTGGCGTTCAGCAGCGCCAGGTTGTTGTAGGACTCGGCCAGCTCGGCGCTTTCGGGCTGGTACTCGCGGCGGATGTCGAAGGCCTGCTCGAGCAGGTCGCGGGCTTCGTCGAGACGGCCGAGGGAATAAAGCGCGAGCCCGAGGCCGTTCATGAAGCGTGCGCGCACCGGCGGCGGCTCGTTAACGACCAGCGCCAGCGCCCGGCGGTGAGCGCTTTCCGCCTCCTGGTATCGCCCCTGGGAACCAAGAGTGTTTGCCCGCAGCGCCCAGGCTTGGGCTCTGACCCGTGGTTCGGCGTCTGGATCGGCCTCGAGGCGTTCGACGGCTTCTGCAGCCAGCCGGCCGGCCCGCTCGTAGTCGGCCAGCCCG
This sequence comes from Lysobacterales bacterium, assembly GCA_034520805.1. Taxonomy (GTDB): domain Bacteria; phylum Pseudomonadota; class Gammaproteobacteria; order Xanthomonadales; family Wenzhouxiangellaceae; genus Wenzhouxiangella. The sequence goes on from JAXHNG010000017.1 coordinate 29,797, forward strand.
CGGTGGACGCGCGCGAGGATCTGGTACATCTGGGCCTGGACCTGCGGCGTCTCGTTGAGTACGCGGATCTGCTCGGCGCCGCGGTCGACCAGGTCCCGGGCGGTCAGTTCGCGTTCTTGAGCCCGCCACGGGTCGGCGTGTTCGAACAGTCCGACCAGGAATTCACTCACCCGCTCGGTCTTGCTGGCTTCCAGCCGAGCGCGGTCGCGTTCGATGGCGGCCTGCCGCGCCTGCCAGCTGGTGCCGGCCAGGCCCAGTACCAGCAACACGGCGGCGAGGCTGCTCAGGCCCACCGCGAAGGGATTGCGCTGAACGAAGCGCGTGGCGACGTAGCGGCGTGAAGCCTCGCGGGCCTGCACCGGCATGCATCGGCGAAAGCGCTCGATATCGCGGATGAGGTCGGCCGTGGAGGGATAGCGTGCCTCGGGGGTCGGGGCGCTGGAAGTGGCGATGATCGCGGCCAGGTCGTCCCGCCGGGGGCAGTGCCGGCCCAGCCGCGCGGCTAGTGAGCGCGGATCGTCCGCCAGCTCGGGGACGAACAACTCGCCGGTGAGCATCCAGTAGAGCAGCGCGCCCAGCGACCACAGATCCGACTGGGTGGAGACTGGATCGCCTGCGCGCAATTCCGGCGCCGACCAGGCCGGCGTGAGCGCGCGAATACGCTGCCGGGCGTCTTCCGCCTCGCTGGCGAGCAGGCGCGCGACGCCGAAGTCGAGCAGGCGCACGCGCCCGTCGTCACCCACGCGCACGTTGGCCGGTTTGATGTCACCGTGAACGACCTGACGCTGGTGGGCGTGGCTGACCGCCTCGGCCAGGCGCAGAAACTGCCCCAGGCAGGCCTGGCAGTCGCCGTCGTGGTCATCGCGGCACTGCTGAAGATCCCGCCCGCTGACCCATTCCATGACCAGCCAGGCCTGCCCGTCGTCGGTGGTGCCGCCGTCGAGGATGCGTGCGATGTTGGGATGGTCGAGCCGGGCGAGCAGCTGGCGCTCGATCGTCAGCCGGGTGCGCAATCGCCGGTCGCGTCGCAACCGGATGACCTTGACGGCCGCGCTCATCTCGAAGGCGCCGTCGGCACGTTCGGCGCGGTAGACATGGCCCATGCCACCGCGCCCGACCAGACCGGTCAACTGCCACGGGCCCAGTCGGGTGCCGGTCGGCAACTCGGCGTCGTCGCCGTCGAGTTCAGTGACGGCCGAGTCGGCGACCTCGCGGATCATCGCCTCGAGGTGTTCAGCCTTGTCGGTCAGCGCGTCGAGCAAGGGGCCCAGCCATCGCGTCAGCCGCGGACAGCGCCCGGCCAGTTGGCGCAGGCGCTCGGTGCGCTGAGCCTCGTCGAGCTCGAGCAGTCGCTCGAACTCGGCATCCAGCACCCGCCGTCTCAGCGGTGTCAGTCGCCCGGCCTGCTTGTTCATGGCCCGGCGGGAGACACGTCAGTCAAGCAAGCGCTGCTATTGTTCGGTGGCGCGATCATCCGGCACGACCAGGCTGAAGGTCCAGACTGCCAGGGCCGCGAAAATCCCATCGTCCTCTTATTCCAATCGGCTTCCTCACTGGCCAGTAGATTAGCATGGTGATCCGGGCTGCCCGCTTACGGCGCTCCCGCGCGTGACTTCCAGCCCATGCCCTGGTGACGATGGCCTGATATAGTCCGTTGGTAACTAATATAACCACGTTCCAGGAGTCGATCTGTGCGAATTTTCCCGACCAGCCTGCTTGCAGCGCTGGCATTGCTTTCAACATCGGTCCTTGCCGAGCCCACCCGCCTGCTGAGCCACCCCGCCGTTTCGGCAGATCATCTTGCGTTTGTCTACGCCGGCGATCTCTGGACTACCGATCGCGACGGGGGCGACCCGCATCGGCTGACCAGCGCCGCGGCCGAAGAAAACAATCCCTACTTCTCGCCCGACGGTCGACACATCGCCTACGCCGCTGAGTACGAGGGCAACACCGACGTCTACGTCATCGAGGTCGGGGGCGGTCAGCCCGTTCGGCTGACCTGGCACCCGGGCGATGATGTTCCGGTCGGCTGGAGCGCAGACGGACAAGCCGTGGCCTTTGCGTCCGAGCGCGAAACCGATCAGGGCCGATCGGCGCAGCTGTGGCACGTTCCGGTCGCCGGCGGCGCCCCGAACAAGCAAATGGAAGCGCGGTTTTTCCGCGGCCGCTGGGACGCCGACGGCGAGCGCCTGGCCTATATCGATCACGGCCCGGCCTACAACGGTCTTTACGGCGGTTCGGCGGGCTGGCGTGGCTACCGCGGCGGCACCACGCCGTCGATTCGCATCATCGAGCCGGGCGACGGTAAAGTGGTCGATGTACCGGGCGAGCGCGTCAACGACATCCAGCCGTTCTGGATGGGCGAGCAGGTCGTGTTCATCTCCGATCGCCACAACAAGCGCCTGAATCTGCACGCCTTCGATACCGAAAGCGGCGAGATCGAGCGCCTGACCGATCAGTCCGACTGGGACGTGCACTGGGCCGACGGCTTTGGTGAGCACATCGTTTTCGAAGCCGGCGGCGAGCTGCACGAGCTCGACATCGAAAGCGGCGAGCGGCGCAAGCTGGCGATTTCGATCAATCCCGATCTGCCCCAGCAGCGCACCGAGTGGAAGAGCGTGCAGGACAATATCGAACGCGTCGGCATATCGCCCAACGGCGCGCGCGTGCTGGTGACCGCCCGCGGCGAGGTCTTCACGGTGCCGGCCGAGCACGGTTCGACGCGCAACCTCACCGTCAGCGACGGCCAGCGCGAGTATCCGGCGCTGTGGTCGCCCAAAGGCACCGAGATCGCCTGGATCGTCGAGTCCCTCGAAGGCCAGGAGCTGGTCGTTGCCGATCAGCACGGCGAGGAAATCGCGCGCCACGATCTGGGCCCCGATTTTTACTCGCTCGAGGCCTGGGACGCCGAACAAGGGCGGATTGCCTACAGCGACAACGGCGTGAGCCTGTTCGTGATCGATACCGAAAACGGCGATCGCGACGAGATTGCGCAGTCGGCGCGTATGGGCAATTTCGACGTGTCCTTCTCGCCCGACGGCCGCTGGCTGGCCTACACCGTCAATCGCGACAACTACCTCAGCGACCTGATGGTGCACGACTTCGAGTCGGGCGAGTCGACCCTCGTGAGCGACGGCATGGCTGACGTCGCCTCGCCGGCCTTCGGCCGCGACGGGAAGTATCTTTACATGGCCGCCTCGACCAACGCCGGCCCGGTGCAGTTCGGACTCGACATGTCGACGCAGGAGCGCCCTTATCGCGCCGGCATCTATGCCCTGGTCCTCGCCGACGATGCCGACTCGCCGCTGGCGCCGCGCACCGGCGACGAGGAAGCCGCCGAAAAAGACGGTGAAGGCAACGGCGAAGACAACGGCAACGGGGACGACGGCAAGGACGAGGAAGAAAAGGACATTGAAGTCCGCATCGACTTCGACGGCCTGGCCGAGCGGATGGTCGCCCTGCCGGTGGCCAAGGGCAATTACCGCGACCTGCAGGTGGCCGGCGACGGCAGCCTGTTCTGGATGCGCTATCCGCAGCCGGGCTCGACGGTGGAAATGCCCGGCGAGAGCAACACCGACGAAAACCGCCTGATGCGCTTCGACTTCGAAAAACGCGAAGCCTCGACGGTGTTTTCCGGCCTCAACGGCTTCGACATCAGCGCGGCCGGTAGCCACCTGCTGATCTACGCCAACAGTTCCGTCCAGGTCGCCGAGGCCGGCGAGAACATCGAGCCCGAACCCGTCGACCTGTCGGGGCTGCGCATGCAGATCGATCCCGAGCAGGAGTGGGCGCAGATCTTCGACGAAGGCTGGCGCATGCAGAAGGAGTTTTTCTACGCCGACAACCTGCACGGCCTGGACTGGGACGCCGTCTACGAGCAGTACCGCCCGCTGGTCGAGCACGTCGGCCGCCGGGAGGATCTCAACGCCCTGATGGTCGAGATGATCGCCGAGCTGCACGCCGGCCACAATCGTGTCGGCGGCGGCGATGTCCACAGCGAATCCGACCCCGGCGCGGGCCTTCTCGGCGCCAACTATGTCATCGACGAGGGCCGCTGGCGCATCGAGCGAATCTACACCGGTGAGTCCTGGAACGCTTTCCTACAGGGCCCGCTGGCCCAGCCGGGCAACGAAGCGCGCGAGGGCGAGTACATCCTGGCCGTCAACGGCCGCGAGCTCACCGCCGAGGACAATATCCACGAGCACCTCTACAACACTGTCGGCGAGCAGGTCATGCTGACCGTCGGCCCGGACGCCGAAGGTGACGATGCGCGCGAGATCGTGGTCGAGCCCGTCGACAGCGAAGGCGAGCTCAGGCTGTGGGCCTGGGTGGAAGCAAATCGCAGGGCGGTCGATCAGGCAACCGACGGCCGCGTGGGCTACGTCTACCTGCCCAATACCGCCGGCGCCGGCTATACCTTCTTCAACCGCATGTTCTTCGCGCAACTCGACCGCGAGGCGGTCATCATCGACGAGCGCGGCAACGGCGGCGGCCAGGCGGCCGACTACATCGTCGAAGTGCTCTCTCGCCCGCACCTGTCCAACTGGGTGTATCGCCACGGCGAGATGTCACGTACGCCCTTCGGCACGCTGCACGGGCCCAAGCTGATGATGATCGACCAGGATGCCGGCTCCGGCGGGGACTACCTGCCCTACGCCTTCCGCGAACTCGAAATCGGCCCGCTGCTGGGCAAGCGCACCTGGGGTGGGCTGATCGGCATTTACGCCAACCCCGGCTTCGTCGACGGCGGCACCATGACCGTGCCGCATTTCCGCTTCGTCGACGCCGACAACCAGTGGTCGGTGGAAAACGAGGGTGTAGCGCCGGACATCGAGGTCGAACTCGATCCGGTGGCGACAAACAACGGTACCGACACCCAGCTGCAGGCGGCCATCGAGCAGATCCGCTCGATGCTCGAAGACTATTCCGACGATATCCCGGACGAAGCCCCGCCGCTGCCGACCGAGCTCGGCCAGTAGCTACAGCGATTGCCAAGCGGCCCCGGACTCCGGGGCCGCTTTTTAGCTTCCCCGTGTTGACCTGTCTCGACTTATCCCGCAACATATCGTGGTCACGGTTCCCCCGGATCACAAGATCTTGGGGTTAAAAGGGAAGCCGGTGCGAACACTACGTTCAAGTCCGGAGCTGTCCCCGCAACTGTAGGCGGTGAGTTCCCGCGCCATTGCGCCACTGGTCGAGTCCGACCGGGAAGGCGGCGCCGGAGCGACGACCCGCAAGCCAGGAGACCTGCCGTGTACACGATCCGATTCACCCGGGCGGGGCACCCGGCGGTTGCGGTCTCAGGCGTTCCCCTTCCTTTTGCGCCGGTCTTCCGTTTCCGTCCGCCCCGATGCCGGGTTCGACGATGGAACAACGGAGGATTGCATGGAACAGACCGCACCGCTTCAACCCGAAGAATTTCCGCCGCAGCCCCGGCACGCGCCGGTGCCCGCGCCGCTCGGCCCGAGGCCCGACCCGGCCGACCTGGCGCTCGATCATGCGCGCGACCGCCTGCTGACCGACTTCGGTCGCCAGACCCTGGCCGACCGCTACCTGCTGCCCGGCGAGGGCCCGCAGGACATGTTCGCCCGCGTCGCCTGCGCGTTTGCCGACGATACCGACCACGCCCAGCGGCTCTACGATTACATGTCGCGGCTGTGGTTCATGCCGGCTACGCCCATCCTGTCCAACGGCGGCACCGAGCGGGGCCTGCCGATTTCGTGCTTTCTCAATTCTGTGCCCGACTCGCTCGAAGGCATTGTCGCGACCTGGAACGAGAATATCTGGCTGGCCTCGCGCGGCGGCGGCATCGGCACCTACTGGGGCAAGGTCCGCTCCATCGGCGAGGCGGTCAAGGGCACGGGCAAGACCTCGGGCATCATGCCCTTCGTGCACGTCATGGACGGGCTCACGCTCGCCATCAGCCAGGGGTCGCTCAGGCGCGGCTCGGCGGCCGTCTACCTTGACGTTCATCACCCCGAAATCGAGGAGTTCCTCGAAATCCGCAAGCCCTCGGGCGACTTCAACCGCAAGGCGCTCAACCTGCACCACGGGGTCAACCTGACCGACGAGTTCATGCAGGCGGTGACCGACGGCAGCGACTTCGCGCTCAAGAGCCCCAAGACCGGGGAGGTGCTGCGCCGTATCGACGCGCGCTCGTTGTGGCAGCGTATTCTCGAAACGCGGCTGCAGACGGGCGAGCCTTACCTGTTATTCATCGATACGGTCAACGGTGGCATGCCGGCCCATCTGCGGCAGCGCGGGCTGGAAGTGACGACCTCCAACCTGTGCAGCGAGATCACCCTGCCAACCGGGCGCGACCCCGACGGCAATGAACGCACCGCCGTTTGCTGCCTGTCGTCGCTCAACATCGAGCGCTGGGACGACTGGCACGGCGACGAGGTGTTCATCGAAGACATCGCGCGCTTCCTCGATAACGTGCTGACCCACTTCATCGAGGCCGCCCCGCCCGAAATGCAGCGGGCGCGCTATTCGGCGCTGAACGAACGCTCGATCGGCCTGGGCGTGATGGGCTTCCACTCCTTTCTGCAGGCGCGCGAGGTACCGTTCGAGTCCGCGCCGGCCAAGGGGTGGAACCTCAAGATCTTTCGCCATATCCGTCAACGGATGGACGCCGCCTCGCGCTCGCTGGCTGAAGAGCGTGGCCCCTGCCCGGACGCGCTGCGCGCCGGCTCGCGCGAGCGCTTCAGCCACAAGCTGGCGGTTGCGCCGACTGCTTCGATCTCGATCATCTGCGGCGGGGTGAGCGCGTGTATCGAGCCGATCCCGGCCAACATCTACACCCACAAGACCCTGTCGGGTTCGTTTACGGTGCGCAACCGCCACCTGCAGGCTCTGCTGGCCGAGCGCGGTCACGACGACGCGGCCACCTGGCAATCGATTCTCGAACACGACGGTTCGGTGCAGCATCTCGACTGCCTCGACGAACACGAAAAGACCGTTTTTCGGACCGCCTTCGAGCTCGACCAGCGCTGGATCGTCGAGCTGGCCGCCGACCGGGCGCCGATGATCTGCCAGAGCCAGTCGCTCAATCTGTTCCTCGCCGGCGACATCGACAAGTGGGATCTGCACATGCTGCACTACACCGCCTGGAAGCGCGGCATCAAGAGCCTCTACTACTGCCGCTCGAAGGCCGTCCAGCGCGCCGGTTTCGCCGGCCGGATGGACGCCACCGACCACGCCGCCGGCGACGGCCCCGCGACCGACTACGAGGAGTGCCTGGCATGCCAGTGATCACGCCTGAGACCAATCCGCTCGACCTGGTCGGCAGCGGCCGGGTGGGCCTGCTCGAATCCACCGGCACTTACGACGTGGAGCGCTACGGCTGGGCCTACGAGTTCTGGAAGCGCCAGCAGCAGACCCACTGGATGGGCGAGGAGGTACCGCTGGGCGACGATATCCGCGACTGGAACGACGAAAAGCTGAGTTCTGCGGAGCGATCGCTGCTGACGCAGATTTTCCGCTTTTTCACGCAGTCCGATGTCGAAGTCAGCGACAACTACCTCAAGCGCTACATCCCGATCTTCCAGCCGCTGGAGATTCAGATGATGATGGCCGCCTTCACCAACATGGAGACGGTACACATCGACGCCTATGCCCTGTTGCTCAAGACCCTGGGCATGCCCCAGACGGAGTTCGAGGCCTTTCGCGACTACCAGCAGATGAGGGCCAAGGCCGACTACATGAAGACCTTCGGCGTCGACAGCGTGGCCGACGTTTCAAGAACCCTGGCAATGTTCGGCGCCTTTACCGAGGGCATGAGCCTGTTCGCCAGCTTCGCCATGCTGCTCAACTTTCCCCGTTTCAACAAGATGAAAGGCATGGGCCAGATCGTGAGCTGGTCGGTCCGCGACGAATCGCTGCACTGCGAGGGCGTTATCCGCCTGTTCCACGAGTGGAACCACGAAACCGGCGCGATGACGCCGGCGGTTCGAGACGACATCATCGACGTGGCGAAAACCATGGTGCGCCTGGAGGAAAACTTCGTCGACCTGGCCTTCGAGCTGGGCGAAGTCGAGGGCATGTCGGCGGCCGACATCAAGGCCTACGTGCGCTACATCGCCGACTGGCGCCTGGCGCAGCTGAGGCTGCCTACCGTTTTCGGCTGTTTCGAGCGCCACGACGGTCAATACCGGGCGCGGCTTGAACACCCCTTGCCCTGGCTGGTCGAAATACTCAATGGCGTCGAGTTCGCCAACTTTTTCGAGCAGCGCTCGACCGAGTACGCCAAGGGTGCGACGCAGGGGCGCTGGGATGGTGACAGCGGCGTGTGGTCGCGTTTTGATCGGCTCAGTAGCAGAAGGCTGCACGGCGCGTGAATCGACGCCCCGGGCCTTGACTTTCCGGCCACGGGACAAGACATAGAATATCGCTACTCACTAATGCAATCCCCAAGGAGTGCAGCTCATGAAAAACCCGATTCGCTTAACGGTTCTGCTTGCCGGCTTCCTGCTTTCTGGCACCCTGCTTGCGCAGGACTGCGAGCTGACCATCGACAGCAATGACCAGATGAGATACGACAAGGACTCGCTGACCGTCAGCAGCGAGTGTTCGGAAGTCACCCTGACGCTGACCCACAGCGGCAAGATGGCCGTCGAGCAAATGGGTCATAACTGGGTTCTGGCTAAAAGCGGCGACGTGCAGGCCATCGCTCGGGACGGCATCTCGGCCGGCCTGGACAACGACTACGTCAAGCCGGGCGACGAACGCGTCATCGCGGCCACCGAGCAGATCGGCGGCGGTGAATCGACTTCGATCACGTTCAGCTTGGAAGGCCTTGAAGCCGGCGGAGACTACGACTTCTTCTGCAGCTTCCCCGGCCACGTGGCCATGATGCGCGGCGATTTCATCATCGAGTAAAGTTGCATCACGACAATCACTGGTCTGATCAGGGCGTCCGGACTTCCGGGCGCCCTTTTTTTGAGCTACGGATCCTTGCGCAGGATGACGTAATCCCAGGTCGGCTTCGTCAGATAGCCCTGCTGCTGTTCCGCTTCCAAGCCCCTCTCGTGGGTTCTAAAAGGCTCATCGGGTAGCGACACTTCGCTGCTTCCGCGGTTCCGGGTGCTCAGGCGCTCAGCTCGATCAGTACGGCCACAACCAGCAGGGTAATGACCGAGGCAGTAATACCCAGGCGCATTCGGCGATACCAGCCCGGCTGCGCCTGTCGGATCCACAGGTACTCGGCCGTCCAGTGCAGCGCAAACAGCACGGCCAGCAGCAGCGCCGCCGAAATGGCGGGCAGCAGGAAAGCCGGCAGGGCGGCCAGAACGAGTACGATACTGGCAACCAGCGGTGCTTCGGATTCCTGCGGCTTGTCCAGCGCGGCAGACCACAACGTTCCGCCCATAAAGGCCAGGATCAGCACGCCGTAGCCGACGAGCAGTTCCATGAGCCAGTGGGGCGCGCCCGTCCAGGCCACCAGCGCCCACGCGCCGAAGGGCAGGACGCCGGCCCATCCCAGAATCCTTGCGGTCTGTTGTCTGTTTCGCATGTTCTGCCTCCCTGAGGTGTGAAGCCTTGGCTGTCGACAGTCAGGATAGCGTGCGACTTGCCGGGCCGTTCACGGCATACTCGGCCAAGGCGACGATCCGGTCAAGATGGAGGCTTTCCGGCAGGTGGCTAAGATAAGAGACGGTGAGCCCGTGGGCCAGCATCTGGCCGAATCCGCGCGCGTGCCCATCAAGCGGGGCCAGCGCGTCTGGCTGCTCGTGCTTCCCGGTGTCGTGCTGCTGCTGGACCTGTTTGGCGCGCTGCTGCCCGCAGCGCCGCGTACCGCCATGACAGTAATGTTCGTGATTGCCACCTGGGTGGTGACGCTGCGACTGGCCGCACGCTGCCTGCTGGCCGCCGCGGCCGGTGCGCGAACCCTGGCCGAGCGGGAAGAACAGGATATTCCGCCGGGCCTGGTCTCTCGGCTGGTCGTGCTCTGGCTGCTGGCCATGGTGCCCGCCAGTGCCGTTTTGACCGGCGCATCCGGCGGCTGGCTTGCGGCGCTGCTGGCCGTGCTCGTCCTGGCGGGACTGGTGCCGGCTACCCTGATGCTCTCTCGCTCGCCGTCGCTGATCGATGCGCTCGACCCCTTGCACTGGCGCGAACTTGTCGCCGAGCTCGGCTGGCGCCCGGGCGTCGGCCTGGTGGGTGTTCTGTTCGCTTTAGCCGGCGGCTATCTGCTGCTGTCGATCCTGCCGCTGCCGCCGTTTCTGCAGTCGGTGCAGAAGGCCGTGGTGCTGTTCTACTGGATCTGGGCAACGATCGCCTGGTTTGAACTGGCCGGGCGCGTGCTTCGCGGTCCCGCAGGGGCCGACGACACCACCCCGACCGCGCCCGAGGATATCGATCGGCTGTTCGAGCGAGTTCACCGATCGGGCGGGACGCCCCAACAGCATCGGCGCTTGGCCGATGCCCTGACGATGACCGGCGAGCGAGCGCGGCGGATTGAGCACGGGCGGGCGCATATCAATGCCCTGCTCGCCGGCTTCGACCGGCCGAAGGCGGCCGTCGAGGAAGCCGCAAGCCTGCTCGATCAGGATCCGACGTTCTGCCTGGGCGATACCGAATCGATGTACTCGCTCGTGCGCGCCTCGCGGGCTCACGGCTACCCCGCGTTGACGATACGGCTGTGCGGCAATTATCTCGATTGCTTCCCGCGCTCGTTCAAGCGCGAAGAACTGCGTCTGATCGCCTGCGAGGCCGCCGCCGAGGGCGGCCGCGACGAGCGGCGCATGACTGCGGACTGGCTCGAGGCACTGATAGCGGCGAAGCTGGCCGACGATCAGCGGGCCCGGCTCAAGCGTATCGTCCCGGCTTTCCACGCCGAGGGACTGATTCGGCGTCACCGGCAAAGGCAGTAATTAGTCGCGGCCCGCTCACCTCCTTCGATTAAAATAAGGGATTGCTGATGCAGTCTGGTTGCGGTGTCCGAGTTTTTCGCCTTTTTCGTGCCCTGGGAGTTCAGTTGGCTGGTCCAGATCAGCGTCTGGGGCGCCCTGCTGCTTTACTTCAACGGCCTGCGCAACAGCGCGCCCGGTCAATTGCCAGGCTATGGGCCGATTATCGGCTTCGTGCTCGGGGTCGTTCTGATGTACCTGGTCACCCAGACGCGCTTCGATTACTGGTCGCAGTACATGTTCTTCATTCACCGCGGTCAGCACCTGGTGCTGCACCACCTCGCGCCGTTTTTGATCGCGCTGGCCATGCCCGCGCCGGTGCTCGCCCGCGGCATTCCGCAGCGAGTCCGCGCCTGGTTCGCACGCCAGGGCTGGCTACGCGTTCTATGGGTCACGCCGTATCGCTGGCTGCAGCAGCCGGCCATCGCCTGCTTCCTGTTCGTCGGCCTGATCGCTTTCTGGCTGACGCCCCAGATTCATTTCGACGCCATGCTCAATGTGACGCTGTACTGGGTCATGAACTGGTCGATGGCGCTCGACGGCCTGCTGTTCTGGTGGCTGATGTTCGATCGCGGCAAGCAGGGGATCACGCCAAGACTGGGTTACGGCACGCGCGTGCTGCTGCTTTTTGCCGTGATGGTGCCGCAGATCATCATCGGCGCGAACATTACCTTCGCCGATTCGAACTGGTTCGAGGTCTACGCCGTGTGCGGGCGCGCCTGGCCGCTGGATCCGATGACCGACCAGCATATCGGCGGGCTGATCACCTGGATTCCCGCCGCAATGATGAGCGTCATCGGCGCGCTGGTGATCCTTAGATTCTGGATTTACGACGATGCGGCGCGCAACGCCGCGCGACCGGCCGCGGCCTGAGCCGGGTGATGCAACAGACAGGAGTCAAGGCATGAAAATCATCTCTGGAGTATTGCTGGTTATCGTCTTGCTGGCCGGCGCCCTGTGGTGGGTGGCTGACATGGCCCCGGCCGAGCCGATCGAGATCGACAACCCGCGCGTGCGCCTGGTGCCCGGCGGCGCGCCGATGGCCGGTTATTTCTCGATCACCAATCACACCGATGCGCCGTTTCGCCTGGTCTCGGCCGCCTCGCCGGCATTCGGCCACGTCATGATTCACCGCACGGTGGTCGACGCCGAAGGCAGCGCCCGTATGGAACACCAGCAACGGGGTGTGCTCGTCGGTTCCGGCGAGACGGTATCGTTCGAGCCCAAGGGGCTTCACCTGATGCTGATGCGCGCCGAGCGCGCGCTGAAAGTCGGTGACGAGGTGCAGATCCTGCTCGGCTTCGAGGGTATCGAGCCGTCCGAGCGCCCCGTGACCTTCACCGTGGTGCCGGTGACCTCGTCGTGAGCCCTCGAATCCTGACTGTAGTCATCCTAGTCGTGACGATTTCCGCCTGCGGCGACTCGAGCTGGAACGGCAAGGACATCTCCGGCCTGATGCCGCCGCTGGAATTCGAGCTGACCGCCGAGACCGGGGAGAGGTTCACGGAGCAGGACTTTGCCGGCCGCCCGGTCGCCATGTACTTCGGCTTCACCCACTGCCCCGACATCTGTCCGACCACCCTGGCGCGCCTGGTCGCAGCGGCGCGCCGCCTGCCCGAGCCGCAGCAGGAGCGGCTGCAGCTGGCCTTCGTCAGCGTCGATCCCCAGCGCGACGGGCCGCAGCAGCTCGCCGACTATACCGATGCCTTCAGCGACCGCATGATCGGCCTGACCGGCAGCCAGAAGCAGCTCAGGGCGCTGACCCGCCGCTACCGCACCACCTACGGCTACGAAGATCGCCGCGACGACGGCAGTTACGAAGTCAGCCATAGTTCGGCCATCTTCGTGTTCGACGCCGAAGGCAAGCCGCAGCTGATGCTCCTCGACGCCCTTGGTGTCGCCGAGATCGCCGCCGACCTGGAGCGCCTGCTCTCGGGTTGACTGGAAATCGCGGGTCATCCTTGATTTGCGGCGCGTTCTAGGGTATAAAGTCCGGCTCGATTAGCAATCAACCCAATTTCAGGAACATTCGTCATGTCCCGAGTGTGTCAGGTGACCGGCAAGCGCCCGCTGGTCGGAAACAATGTGTCCCACGCCAACAACCGCACCCGCAAGCGGTCGCTTCCGAATCTGCACAACCACAGGTTCTGGGTCGAAAGCGAAAACCGCTGGGTAAAGCTGCGCATCTCCACCAAAGGACTGCGCATCATCGACAAGAACGGCATCGACCAGGTCCTCGCCGACCTGCGAGCCCGCGGCGAACACGTTTAAGGAGCCCCGTCATGGCCAACAGCGCACGCGACAAGATCCGCATGATTTCAAGTGCCGGTACCGGGCACTTCTACACCACCGACAAGAACAAGAAGAACACGCCGCACAAGCTGGAGATGAAGAAGTTCGATCCGGTGGTGCGCAAGCATGTGATGTACAAGGAAGGCAAGATCAAGTAAGGGTTCCGCTTTCGCAGAGTCTCTTCGAAGCGCCGGGCTCTGCCCGGCGTTTTGCGTTTGGAGTGCGGGTTTGGTCTCGCTTGGGCGGTGGCACCTGTTGTGGTTGGCGGCACCGGTCGCTGTGAGGGTCTCGACACGTCAAAGCTTGGGCGTAGCCCGCACCAGAAAGGCGCGACCTCGATAGGCGCGGCTTCGTCCGCGGCATCAGATCTTTTATTGTCCGAGGCTTTAGCCGTCGCGCGCCCCAGCGCGCGTGATCGTGTCTTCCGAAAGCCGCTGATCCAGCCCCGGGCCATTTTCGGCGCTTATCGAAGTCCGGGCGCCCTCGGCCGGGCTCTAGCAAAGCCGTAATCGGCATTCTGGAGCCCCTGACGCCATGAGGATCCTGAGACGCCTCCGGTTTCTTTTAAGCGCGTTTTTTGGTTACTTTTTTCGCGCAGGAAAAAAGTTACTCGCCGAAAGAGCGCGAAGCGCCGGGCGAAACAGCCTTTGACGTGTCGAGGCCCGCAAGGCGGCCGGTGACGTCAGACGCAGAAGGCGCCATCGCCAGCCCATGAATCCTCCGCAAGATCCCGTACAGCGCACCCGGGCGAAACGCCATCGACTTGTCGAGACCCGCACATCGAGCGGTGGCACTAAACGGCGGTGGTGCCAAACCGCAGAAGGGACAATTGCCGAGCAGACAGCACACTTTGGAGCGACCAACCGGCGCAGCTTACAATGCCGGCTCCGCATCCTTGAAATCAGACCATGCCCGACCACCTGATAAGCGGCAATCGCGCCTGGGCCGAGGCCATCCTGGCTGAATCGCCGGGCTACTTCGAGCGCCTGGCCGCCGTGCAGAAGCCGGACTACTTCTGGATCGGCTGTGCCGATTCGCGCGTGCCGGCCAACGTCATTACTGGTCGCGATCCGGGCGAGATTTTCGTCCACCGCAACGTTGCCAATGTGGTGCACTCGGCCGATCTCAACTTTCTCTCCACCCTGGAATTCGCCATCGAAGTGCTCGGTATCGGCAAGATCGTCGTTTGCGGCCACTACGGCTGTGCCGGCATCAAGGCTGCTTGCGAAGACGTCGTCCACGGCCTGTCGGACCACTGGCTCGAGCCGATCCGGCGCGTCGGCCGGCGCAGGCGCGACGAACTCGACGCGCTCGATGACGATCCGGCCCGGCTCGATCGTCTGGCCGAACTCAACGTCATCGACGGCGTCGGCCATGTGGCCGAAACTCCCATCGTGCAGCGCGCCTGGCGCCGGGGCGAGCATGTCGAGATTCACGGCCTGATGTACGGCTTGAAGGATGGACTGCTGAAGAATCTCGAATGCTCCGTCGGCCTCGCCGACTGAGCGGCACCGATCAGACCAGGCCCCGCTCAGCGAGCGACACCACTTCTCCATCGCCTACGATGAAGTGATCGAGCAGGCGGATATCGACCAGGCCCAGCGCGTCGCGCAGGCGGCGTGTGATGGCGAGATCGGCCTGGCTCGGTTCGGCGATGCCTGACGGATGGTTATGGGCAACGATCAGGGCGGCGGCGCGGCGCGCCAGCGCCTTTTCCACAACGACTCTTGGATGCACGTGGGCCGAATCGATGGTGCCGGCGAACAGTTCGTCGAAGGCGATTACGCGGTGGCGGGTGTCCAGGTGCAGCGCACAGAAAACTTCGTGCGGGCGGTCGCGGAGCGCGGCGCGCAGGTATTCGCGCGTGGCTTGCGGGCTGGTCAGGGGCTGGCCGCGTTCGAGGTTCTCGCGCAGGTGGCGGCGCGCGAGCTCCAGGGCAGCCTGTAGCTGGGCGTACTTGGCCGGGCCCAGGCCGGGCGTGTCGCAGAAGCCGTCGACGTCGGCCTCGAGCAGGCCGCGCAGGCCGCCGTGGTGGTTGATCAGGTGGCGGGCGAGGTCGAGCGCGGAGCGGCCGCGCGCGCCGGTTCTCAGCAGGATGGCGAGCAGTTCGGCGTCGCTCAGACCCGCCGGGCCGCCTGCCAGCAGGCGCTCGCGCGGACGTTCGGTCATGGGCCAGTCGGCTATTCGCATGGTCGTGCTTTATGGATGGTCACCGGGGCGTTATTCTGGTCGGCAACCATGGGCCTTCGAAATCGGCCTCCGTCCCGCTTGAGCGTAGGAAATCGACTCGACAATTCATGAGCACGCTCGAAGGCAAGAAGATTCTGGTCGGCGTGACCGGGGGCATCGCCGCCTACAAGACGCCGGAGCTGGTGCGCCGCCTGCGCGATGCCGGCGCGGACGTGCGCGTGGTCATGAGCGCCGGTGCGGAAGCCTTTATCACACCTTTGACGCTTCAGGCGGTCAGCGGGCATCGCGTGCGAACGCACCTTCTCGATCCGGATGCCGAGGCCGGCATGGGACACATCGAGCTGGCGCGCTGGGCCGACGAGATCCTTGTCGCGCCGGCTACGGCACACGCCATCGCCCGATTTGCCGCCGGCCTCGCCGACGACCTGCTATCGACGCTGATCGTCGCCACCGAGGCGCGGGTGTGGCTGGCGCCGGCCATGAATCGAGTGATGTGGGCCTCGCCGTCGGTCAGGGACAACTGCAAGCTGCTCGAGCAGCGCGGCGTGCGCATACTCGGGCCGGGTGCGGGCTCACAGGCTTGCGGCGAGCAGGGGCAGGGGCGCATGCTCGAGCCCGGGGAGCTGGTCGCCGCGCTGGCAGGGGATGGGAGCTCGCTGGCTGGCCGGCGTTTCGTGGTCACCGCCGGGCCCACGCACGAGCCGCTTGATCCCGTGCGTTTCATCGGCAACCGCTCGTCCGGGCGCATGGGTTTTGCCGTCGCCGCAGCGCTGGTGCAGGCCGGCGCGGCGGTCGACCTGGTTGCCGGGCCGGTGCAGCTTGGCACGCCGCCGGGCGTCGATCGCCACGACGTGCAAACCGCGCGCGAAATGCACCAGGCCGTGATGGCGCGTATCGACGGCGCCGACGGCTTTGTCGGCGTGGCTGCCGTGGCCGACTACCGGCCGGTCAGCGAGTCGCTCGACAAGATCAAGAAATCCGGCGAATCGATGGCGCTGGAACTGGTGCCCAACCCCGACATCCTGGCCGAGGTGGCCGCTCTTGCCGGACGGCCGCGCCTGGTCGTGGGCTTCGCGGCCGAGACGCGCGACCTGGAGACGGCCGCAAGCGGCAAGCTCGAGTCCAAGAAGCTCGACCTGATCGCGGCCAACCGGGTGGGCAAGAACCTTGGATTCGAAACCGAGGACAATGCGCTGGAAGTTTTCAGCGCCGACGAGCGCTGGACGCTTTCGCCCAAGTCGAAGGTGGCCCTGGCGCGCGAACTGGTTGCTATTATCACTGACAGAATGCAAGAGAGGGAAAGCCGATCCGATGAAAGACCTGAAAGTCAGGATTCTTGATCCGCGCCTGGGCGGCGAGTGGCCGTTGCCGGAGTACGCCACGTCCGGCTCTGCCGGCATGGACCTGCGGGCCTGCCTGGATCGGCCGCTCACGCTCGAGCCGGGCGAGACCGCCCTGCTGCCCTCGGGGCTGGCCATTCATCTTGACGACCCGGCGCTTGCCGCGGTGCTCCTGCCGCGCTCCGGGCTGGGGCACAAGCAGGGCCTGGTGCTGGGTAATCTCGTCGGCCTGATCGACAGCGACTACCAGGGCGAGGTCAAGATCTCTTGCTGGAACCGTGCGAGCGCGCCTATTTACATCGAGCCCGGGCAGCGGGTCTGTCAGCTCGTTGTCGTCCCGGTCGTGCAGGTCCGCCTCGATGTCGTCGACAGCTTTCACGCCAGCGAGCGCGCGGAAGGGGGCATCGGACATACGGGGGTGACCTGATATGGCCAGGATGCCCGCTTTTTCAGCCTTGTCCGGCAAGGCGCTCCCGAAACAGGCTGCGCCGGCGCTCATGGCGGTCGGTGGGGTCGTGCTCCTGGCTGCGGCGTGGCTGCTGTGGAGCGCGTCTTCGTCAAACGACGGGGGCTCGACCGATAGCGCCGCGCGCAATAGCATTGACGAGATTGGTGCGGCGATTACCCGGGTCAGCGCTGCGATGTCCGCTTCGGCGGTGGTCGAAGCCGCCCGCGGCGTGCTCGCCGGCGAGGTCGAAACCGAAACGCTGCGCCGCCGCCTGCAATCGGCCGGGCTGGCCAATACGCTCGATGTTCGGGTCTTTTCGGCGAACGTCGAGGACATCGAGATCGGCACCTATCCCGAACCGGACTTTTCCGTCGTACAGATGCTGTTCGAGGCCCGCCGTCAAGGCGGTGCGCCCGCTGAGATTCACTACCCCGGCACCGCCAACGAAAACCTTGCCTTCGCCCGGGTCCTGCATCGGCCTGATTCCGGTGACGATCCCGTTGTTGCCGGCTATCTGTTCGTTCGGCTGCCGGTCAGCGTGGTTACGCGCCGCCTGGCCCAGCCCGGGTCCGGTGGCTGGCTGGCCTTGCGACAGGGCGAAACGGTCATTGAGAGCAAGGGACGCCTGGCCGAAGACCGGGTGCCCGACGGCCAGGCAACCATTGCCGGCAGCCAGCTGCGCCTGAACTGGACCACCGGCGCAGCAGCCGCTGGACCTTCTCCCGCCGTGGCGGGCGCCGTGGCCGTCCTGGGCCTTGTGCTGCTGGCTGTCGGCGTCGTGTTGCGCCGCTCGGGGGGCGTCGCCGACACGGCGTCGGCCGATTCAGCGGCCGCGACCGACGGTGAGCCGACTGTGGCGGCATCGGCTGGTGAGCCTGCCTCGGCCGGCGCAGCGGGCGCCGAGCGAGGCGGTGAACAGCAGGACCTGCCGGACTGGATGCTCGACGAAAAGGGCAACGACGGGCCCTTCCCTGGCGGTGAGCAGCCCGCGCGCGAAGGCGGCGGCGAACGACAACGCCCGGCCGCGGATGTCGGTTTCGACGTACCCGGTCTCGACGAGATCTACGAGCAGATCGAAGCCGAGGAAGACGGTGCCGGCGAAAGCGGTGGACGCGCCCGCAGCGAACCCTCTGATGAAGCGCCCGCGAGCGCCGGTTCGGCCGAAGAGGCGGCCGATGAAAAGGCTGCCGACGGCGAGGGATCCTTCCCTCCCCAGGGCGACGAGTTCGATTTCGCGCAGGACACGATCGAACCCGACGAAGACGATTTGCCGCAGCCCGGTGACGATTTTGATGCCGAAGACGCGGAGCTTGAACCCGAACCCGAACCTGAACCTGAACCCAAACCTGAACCGGCCCCCGAAGCCGAATCCGGTGAGCGGCCGGAGGCGGAAAACGACAAGGAACTCGACCTGGACTTCGCCTTCAGCGACGCCAGGGATCGCCCGGAGGAGGAAGCGCTCGATGCCGCGTTCGAAGCGGAGGCCGGCCCGGATGCGCAGGGCGAGGAGGCGATGTCCGAGCCCCCGAGCGGCGAGGAACTCGACCTGGCCCACGAGGACGAGGCGCTGCAGCAAGGTGACAGCGGCGCCGAGTCGAGTGGCGAGCCGGACGACGAGGACTGGTTCAGCCTGGATGAAGAACCCGAGCCCGAACCCGAACCCGAGCCTGAACCCGAGCCCGAGCCCGAGCCCGAACCCGAACCCGAACCCGAACCCGAACCCGAGCCCGAGCCCGAGCCTGAGCCTGAGCCCGAGCCGAAACCCGAGCCGAAACCCGAGCCGAAACCCGAGCCGAAGCCCGAGCCGAAACCCGAGCCGAAACCCGAGCCAAGACCGACTCCCGTAGCGGAATCGCCAGCACAAGCCGCCGCCGGCGACCTGCCGTCGTTGCCGGCCGGTATTTTCCGCCGCGGCGATATCCTGGGCGTCGTCGATGAGGATCTCACCGCGCCTCTGGCCACCGAGATCGGTCAGGCGATCGGCTCGCTCGCCGTCGAGCGGGGTTATTCGCGCGTGGCGGTGGCCCGCGACGGACGCTTCAGCGGCCCGGTGCTGCTCTCGGCCCTGATTCGCGGTTTGCGCAATGCCGGCATGAACGTCATCGAGATCGGCGCGGTGCCCACGCCGCTGCTGTGGTTTGCCGCGACCGAGTTGGCCGAGGGCTGCGGTGTGATGGTCACCGGCTCGCACCACCCGCCCAAGTACAACGGCTTTCGCGTCATGATCGGCGGTGAATTGATCGAACCGGCGGGCATGGCGCAGCTGGCTCGCCGCGTGAAGGTGCGGGATTTTGCCAAGGGCGAGGGCAGCTATGAACAGCAGGATATCCTCGAGCGCTACGGCAAGCGCCTGACCAGCGACATCCAGCTCGAGCGCCCGCTCAAGGTCGTCGTCGACTGCGGTAACGGCGTGGGCGGAACGGTCGTTCCCAGGTTATTGCAGGCCGTGGGCGTGGACCTGATTCCGCTCTATTGCGACGTCGACGGCGCCTTCCCCAATCACCGGCCGGATCCGTCCTCGCCCGACGACCTGGAAGACCTTCGCCTGTGCGTGCGCAACTTCCAGGCCGAGCTGGGCATCGCATTCGACGGCGACGCCGACCGCCTGGCACTGATCACCAAAAACGGCGAGATCGTCTGGCCGGACCGCCTGATGATGCTGCTGGCTACCGACATCCTGTCATCGCGCCCGGGCGAGGCCGTCGTCTTCGACGTGCGCTGCTCGGGCCACCTGCAGCGCGTTGTCGAGCACGCCGGTGGGCGCGGCGTGATGACCGCCACCGGCCAGCAGTCGGTTGCTTACCGCCTGCGCGAGGAGAACGCCCCGCTGGGCGGCGACATGAACGGCCACCTGTTCATCAACGACCGCTGGTATCCCTTTGACGATGCCATCTACGCGGCCGCCCGGCTGCTCGAGATCCTGGCCGCCGACACGCGCGAGGTTGACGAGATTCTCGCCGAGCAGCCGCAGTTCCGCGCCAGCCCCGAAATCGTGGTCAACATCGAGCGCGAGCAGTCGCAGTCCCTGATCGATCGCCTGGGCCGCGAGGTCGATTTCGGCGATGCCCTGGTGACGCGTATCGACGGTGTGCGTGCCGACTGGTCCGATCGCTGGGGCCTGGCGCGGGTGGATGCCGATTCCGGCCGGCTGATCCTGCGATTCGGCGCCGACGAGGCGACTGCCCTGGGAAGGGTGCGCAGCGAGTTCCGCGACAAGCTGCTGGAACTGGAGCCGAAGCTGCCGCTCCCCTACTGATAGGCGTGCTTGCGGAACAGTTCCGACAGGTCGCCGTCCCACGGCCCTTCGAAGGCGGCCAGTTTCACTTCCGCCGGCGTGGTGCCGCGGTCGACCACCTTCTGCAGCGACTCGAGAAAGCCGCCTTCGTGATCCCCACTGCCGCTGAGGCGCTGTCGGCGCGCCAGGCCCCGACGCGCCAGGTCGAGCAGTTCGGAAGCCAGCTCGCGCACGCTGCGGTCGTGGATCCGCGCTTGCAGCCCGTGGCGTGCAACGTCGAGTCGCAACTGCTCGCGATCCGCGGCGCTCCAGTCTTTCGTCATCTCCAGGCAGGCGGCCAGGCTGTCGGCGTCGTAGAGCAGTCCCACCCAGAAGGCCGGCAGCGCGCACAGCCGGCGCCAGGGGCCGCCGTCGGCGCCGCGCATTTCCAGGAAACGCTTGAGGCGGACCTCCGGGAAAGCGGTGGTGAGATGGTCTTCCCAGTCCGACAGGGTCGGGTGCTCGCCCGGCAGGGCCGGCAGGCGGCCGTCGAGAAAGTCGCGGAAGCTCTGCCCGGCGCAATCGATCATGCGCTCGCCCCGCTTCACGAAGTACATCGGCACATCGAGCATGTAGTCGACGTAGCGCTCGAAGCCCATGCCCGATTCGAACACCCAGGGCAGCATGCCGGTGCGGTCGTTGTCGGTGTCGGTCCAGGCATGCGCGCGATAGCTCAGATACCCGCTGGGCCGGCCCTCGACGAAAGGCGAGTTGGCGAACAGGGCCGTGGCGATCGGCTGCAGGGCAAGGGAGGCGCGGAACTTGGCCACCATGTCGGCTTCGCTGGAGAAATCCAGGTTGACCTGGACGGTGCAGGTGCGCTTCATCATGTCGTGGCCGAACGTGCCGACCTTCGGCATGTAGTTGCGCATGATCACGTAGCGTGCCTTGGGCATCCACTCGATGTCATCGAGCGTTGCGGTGGGATGAAAGCCCATGCCCAGAAAGCCGATGCCCAGTGGCTCGGCAACGGCGCGTACCTGGGCGAGGTGCGTATTGACCTCGTCGCAGGTCTGGTGGAGGTTATCGAGCAGTCCGCCGGACAGCTCCAGCTGGCCACCGGGTTCGAGCGTGATCGAGCAGTCGTCCTTCTTGAGTGCGATCAGCCGGCCTTCCTCGAGCACAGGCGTCCAGTCGAAGTGCTCGGCCATACCCTCGAGCATGGCGCGGATGGAGCGCTCGCCGTCGTAAGGTAGTGGCCGCAGCGACTCGGTACAGAAACCAAACTTCTCGTGTTCGGTGCCGATGCGCCATTCGGACTGAGGCTTGCAGCCAGATTCGAGCCAGGCGACGAGCGCTCGCTTTTCGGTCAGGATAGTGTCGGGATTCAAGACGGAACACCCGGCTAGAATGAGGCGCCGATTATCGCTTTTTTGTACGGTGGCTGCATGAACATCCGCGGTCACCCTGATTCGAGCGAGAATCAAGAGCACAACCATCGAAGACACTGAATGCACTGAATGCACTGAATGCACTGAATGCACCGAATGCAAAGACTGGAAGAAGCTTGGACAGACCATGGACGCTCGCGTCTTTTCGGTTCGACCCGACAAGCGCGGTGCTTTCGTTCTTTCTGTCATACGGTGTCATCGGTGTTTTCGGTGGTGCCACTGCTCTTTGTTTTCTTGCTGCTCGCGAATTCGGCGTATAGCCAGACCCTGCAGCGCGGCGTCGGCCCGGAGCCGGACTCGCTCGATATCCACACCGCCCAGAGTCTATCGGCGCTCAACGTGCTGCGCGACCTGCACGAAGGCCTGCTGACTTTCGACGCGCAAGCCGGATTGATCCCGGGGGTGGCCGAGTCCTGGTCGATCAGCGACAACGGCCGGGTCTGGACTTTCGAGCTCGACGAGGCAGCGCGCTGGTCCAACGGCGCCCCGATCGTCGCCGAAGACTTCGTGGCCGGCTGGCGCCGCGCCCTCGATCCGGCCACGGCTTCGCCCACCGCCGCTCTGCTCGATGCAGTGGCGCATGGAGAGGAGGTTCGGACGGGGCGGGTCGGGGCCGAGAAGCTGGGCATCGACGCCCTCTCCCCGGGTCGGCTGGAAGTGCGTCTCGAACGCCCGCTGGCCTGGTTTGGTGAACTGCTGACTCACCCGGTGACCTACCCCTGGCCGGGCGAGGCCGCGTCGCGCTACAGCGGCGCATTCGTGCTCGCCGAACACGTGCCCGGCGCGCATTTGAAGCTGCGGCCCAACGAGCACTATCGGCAGGCCGACCAGGTCGCGCTCGACGGCGTGAGCTGGCACGTCATCGAGCAGCCCAATGTCGAGCTGGATCGCTATCGGGCCGGTCAGCTGCACGTGACCGAAACCATTCCGCCGGGCCGTATCGACTGGCTGCGCAAGCAGTTCGGCGATGAGCTCCGGATTTCGCCCTACCTGGGCAGCTTCTTCCTGGGCTTCAATCTCGCGCGCGAGCCGTTCGCCGACACGCGCAAGCTTCGCCGGGCCCTGAGCCTGGCGGTTGACCGCGAGATCATTACCGAGCGCGTGCTCGGATCCGGCGAGATTCCGGCCTGGGGCCTGATTCCCCCGGGGATGCCCGGCTGGCCCGAGGGCCGCGAGCCGCCGCTGCCGGTCGCCGAGCGGCTGGCCGAGGCAGGGCGCCTTTACCGAGAAGCCGGCTACGGCGAAGATCGACCGCTGCAGGTCGAGCTGCGATTCAACACCTCGCTGACCCACCGCCGCATGGCCGCCGCCATCGCGGCGATGTGGAAGCTGCACCTGGGCGTGCAAACGCGCCTGGTCAACGAAGAGTGGAAGGTCTTCATCGCCAACCGCCGTCAGGGGCGCATCACCGAAGTGTTCCGCGGCGGCTGGATCGCCGACTGGCGCGACGCGGTCAACTTCCTGCAGCTTTTCGAGAGCGACAGCCCGGGCAACTACACGTTTTTCGACGACCGCGCCTTCGACGGGCTGATGCGCCGCGCACAGGGCCAGCGTGGCGACGAGCGGCTCGCTACGCTCAGACAGGCCGAAAGTCGGCTGCTCGATGAACAGGTCATCCTGCCCTTGTACTACTATGTCTCGAGGCATCTCGTGGACCCGAACGTGCGCGGATTCGAGGACAACCCCATGGACATTCATCTCTCGCGCTGGCTGTCGCTGCCGTGAGGCGCCTGGCGTGGCTGTTCCTGCTGCCGATGCTGGCCGGCTGTGGCGACCGGGCCGACCAGCCGCCCGAGCCCGTTCCGGCTTTTGCCGAACCGGTGGAAGTGAGGCTCGACGAAGAGGGCCGGCCGCTGCCCGGGATCCTGGCCGATTCGCAGGTTGTCCACCGGGGCAACGGCGAAGAGCCCCAGACGCTCGACCCGCACCTGGCCCAGGGCGTGCCCTCGACCAACATCCTGCGCGATCTTTTCGAGGGCCTGGCCACGACCGCCCCGGACGGGCGAATCGTTCCGGGCGCGGCGCAGCACTGGGATATCAGCCGCGACGGCCTGACTTACACCTTCTTTCTCGATCCAGAAGGTCGCTGGAGCAACGGCGAACCGGTCACCGCCGATGATTTCGTGTGGTCATGGCGGCGCGCGGTCGATCCGGCCACCGGGGCGTCCTATGGCCGCATGCTCTCGCCGATCGTCAACGCCGAAGCGATTTTCGCCGGCGAGCGTCCGCCCGAGGACCTGGGCGTGACCGCGCTCAACGAGAGCACCTTCCAGGTCAAGCTCAACCACCCCACCTCCTATTTCCTGGGCCTTCTGACCCACCCCACGACCTACCCGGTGTGGCGCCCGGCGGTGGCCGAGCACGGCGACAGTCACGTTCGTCCCGGCAACCTCGTATCCAACGGCGCTTTCGCGTTGGATGCCTGGCGCGTGCGATCCCACATCGATCTGGTCCGCAACGAGCACTACCGGGCGGCCGACGAGGTCATCGTCGAGCGCGTCGTCTATCACCCGCTGGAGGACGAGAACACCGAGTTCAATCGCTTTCGCGCCGGCGACCTGCACTGGACTTACCAGGTGCCGTCGAATCAGTTCCAGTGGCTCAGGAAGCACCTGGACGAGGCGCTGATGGTCACGCCTTGGTTCGGGACTTATTTCTTTTCCTTCAACCTGGGACGCGCGCCTTTCGAGGACAACCTGGCCCTGAGGCAGGCGCTCAATCTCGCCATCGATCGTGAAATCCTGACCGAGCGGGTCAGCCGCTTCGGCGAGATTCCGACCTTCAACCTCGTGCCGCCGGGGCTGCCCCGCTACGAGCGCCCCGACATCGAATGGGCCGGCATGACGCAGGACGAGCGCGAAGAGGAGGCCAGGCGGCTCTACCGTGAAGCGGGCTACAGTACAGACCGCCCGCTAGCCGTCGAGCTGCGCTACAACACGTCCGAGAACCACCGCAAGATCGCCGTGGCTATCGCCGCGATGTGGAAGCAGGTGCTGGGCGTTCGCACGCGTCTGATCAACGAGGAGTTTCGCGTTTTCCTGCAAAACCGCGCCCAGCGTCGGGTCACCGAGGTGTTTCGTTCGGGCTGGATCGGCGATTACCAGGACGCCTTCACCTTCCTCGAACTGTTTCATTCCGAGCACGGCCGCAACGACGCCGGCTACGACAATCCGCGCTTCGATCGCCTGCTCGAGCGCATCGCCTCCGAACGTATCCCGGCCAGCCGCCGCAACCTGATGGCCGAGGCCGAGCGCATGATCCTGGCCGACCAGGTCAT
The DNA here is from genome assembly GCA_034520805.1 of Lysobacterales bacterium. Taxonomy (GTDB): domain Bacteria; phylum Pseudomonadota; class Gammaproteobacteria; order Xanthomonadales; family Wenzhouxiangellaceae; genus Wenzhouxiangella. The sequence goes on from JAXHNG010000017.1 coordinate 54,919, forward strand.
CCTGCCCGTCTACAACTACGTCACCAAGCGCCTCATCAACCCGCGCCTGAAAGGCTGGGAAGAAAACGTCATGGATCACCATCTGACGCGCTACATGTTCCTCGTCAAGCCGAAGTCGGCCGTCGAAGCGTCGGAGGAGGGCTCGGATGACTCGGAGTAGGTTTGTCTCACGCAGAGCCGCGGAGCCGCAGAGTGCGCAGAGGAAAAGCGCAAATGAATTGACGGGGCTGGTGGTCGATCGTGCCATGAGAATCCATCAGGATCTGGGGCCCGGCTTGTTGGAGACCGTGTATGAGGCAATTCTCGAGAAAAAGCTGAGCAGGGCGGGGCTTAGGGTTAGACGACAAGTGCCGGTTCCCTTGAAATACGATGGCCTTGAATTCAAGGAGAGTTTCCGCGCTGACCTGATCGTGGAAGACCGCGTCGTCGTCGAGATCAAGGCCGTCGAAGAGGTCTTGAAGGCGCACAAGCGCCAACTGCTTACGTACCTGAAGTTGACGAACCTTCAAGTCGGTTTGTTGCTGAATTTCGGTGTCGCGATGATGCGTGACGGAATCGCCAGGGTGGTTAATGATTTTCATGAGTAGTCTTTTCTCTGCGAACTCCGCGGCTCTGCGGCTCTGCGTGAGGCCTTTTGCGCAACGCCTCGGAGATCTGCCGTGCTGAAGTATTCGCTCCGGCGGCTCGGGTCGGCGGTTCCGACGTTGTTTCTGCTGATCACTTTCGCGTTTTTCCTGATTCGCATCGCCCCTGGCGGGCCGTTTGATTCGGAGCGGGCCCTGCCGGCGGATATCGAGGCCAACCTGGCGGCGAAGTACCATCTCGATGAGCCGCTGGTATTCCAGTACGGGCGCTACCTGTGGCAGATCGTTCGCGGCGACCTGGGGCCCTCTTTCCACTACCGGGACTGGACCGTTAACGACCTGATCGCCCAGGGTGCGCCGGTGTCGTTCGCGCTGGGCGCCGCGGCGCTGGCCCTGGCGCTGCTGATCGGCGTGATTACCGGGGCCTGGGCAGCATTGCGGCAGAACAGGCCGGCCGACTACACGCTGATGAGCGTGGCGATGGTGGGTATATCGATCCCCAATTTCGTCATGGCGCCGCTGCTGATCCTGCTGTTTGCCATCGTGCTCGGCTGGGTGCCGGCCGGCGGCTGGGCGTTCAGTTTCGATCGGATGGTCCTGCCGGTGGTGACCCTCGCGCTGCCGATGATCGCCTACATCGCCCGCATTACCCGCGGTGCGATGATCGAGGTGCTGCACTCGAGCTACATCCGCACGGTGCGCGCCAAGGGCATGCCCGAGAAGGAAGTCATCCTGCGCCACGCGCTCAAGCCGGCTCTGCTGCCGGTGATCTCCTACCTTGGGCCGGCGGCAGCGGCGATTCTGACCGGCTCGGTGGTGGTCGAGCGCATCTTCACCATTCCCGGCATCGGCTCCTACTTCGTGCAGGGCGCGCTCAACCGCGACTACACGCTGGTGATGGGCGTGGTCATCCTCTATGGTGTGCTGATCATCCTGTTCAATTTCCTGGTCGACTTGATCTACGCCTTCCTGGATCCGCGCATTCGTTATGACGAAGGAGAGACCGAGCGGTGAATGAGTCGACCCGCGACGCCTTTGATCAGGCGCTCGATACCCGCGAGGTACGCGGGCGCTCGCTCTACGTCGACGCCTGGCACCGGCTGCTGAAGAATCGCGCGGCGGTGGCCGCGCTGGGCATCCTGGTGCTGACGATTCTCCTGGTGACCTTCGGGCCGATGCTTTCGGACTGGGACCACGAAATTCCGGACTGGGACAATTACTCCTCGCCGCCGTCGCTGGAGACCGGTCACATTTTCGGCACCGACGCGCTCGGCCGCGACCTGTTCGTTCGTACCATGATCGGCGGGCGCATCTCCTTGCTGGTCGGGCTGGTCGCTACCCTGGTCTCGCTGCTTATCGGCGTGACCTGGGGAGCCTTCGCCGGCTATGTCGGCGGGCGGACCGACAACGTGATGATGCGCATCGTCGATGCCGTCTACGCCATGCCCTTCATGTTCTTCGTGATCCTGCTGATGGTGGTTTTCGGGCGCAACATCTTCCTGATCTTCGTCGCGATCGGTGCGATCAACTGGCTCGACATGGCGCGCATCGTCCGGGGCCAGACGCTGAGCCTGAAGAACAAGGACTTCGTCGAGGCCGCGCGCGCGTGCGGTGCTACCGAGTGGCAGATCATTCGCCGCCACATCGTGCCGAACCTGCTCGGCGTGGTGATCGTCTATGTCACCCTGACCATTCCGCAGGTGATCCTGGTCGAGTCTTTCCTGAGCTTCCTAGGTCTGGGCGTGCAGGAGCCGCTGACCTCCTGGGGCGCGCTGGTCAACGAGGGCGCGCAGGAAATGGAGACCGCGCCGTGGTCGCTGCTCTACCCGGCCAGCTTCCTGGCCGTGACGCTGTTCGCGTTCAACTTCCTGGGGGATGGGCTGCGCGACGCGCTCGATCCGAAGGATAGGCAGTGACGGTGGCGAGGATTCAGGATTCAGGGGTCAGGGTTCAGGGATGCCCTCATCCGGACGTATCATGGCATTCTCTGACCCCTGAATCCCGACCCCTGACTCCTCAACGACGACGAGGTTGCCATGGCCCTGCTTGAAGTCCGCGATCTCACGGTCTCATTCGATACGCCCGACGGCGTCGTGCATGCCGTCAACGGGATCAGCTTTGATCTCGAGCCCGGCGAGACGCTCGGGCTGGTGGGCGAGTCGGGCTCCGGCAAGACGCAGACGGCGCTGGCGCTTATGGGCTTGCTGGCCGAGAACGGGCAGGCCAGCGGTTCGGTGAAATTCCGTGGCCAGGAGCTGCTGGGCATGTCGCTGCCCGAACTGACCCGCGTGCGCGGTTCGAAGATTTCGATGATCTTCCAGGACCCGGTGAGCTCGCTCAATCCCTACATGACTGTCGGCAACCAGCTCGTCGAAGTGCTGACCCACCACCGCAACCTCAAGAAGAAGCGCGCGCGCGAGCGCGCCATCGAGATGCTGCGCCTGGTCCAGCTCAGTGATCCGGAACAGCGCATGAAGCAGTATCCGCACGAACTCTCCGGCGGCATGTGCCAGCGCGTGATGATCGCCATGGGCCTGTTGTGCCAGCCCGACCTGCTGATCGCCGACGAGCCGACCACCGCGCTCGACGTGACGGTGCAGTCGCAGATCAATTCGCTCATGGGCGAGCTCTCGGAGCAGTCGTCGACCGCCATCTTGCTGATCACCCACGACCTGGGGGTGGTTGCCGGCCTGTGCCACCGCGTGCTGGTCATGTACGCCGGCAAGGAGATGGAGATGGCCGGCGTCGACGAGCTGTTCGCTGACCCGCAGCATCCCTATACCGAGGGCCTGCTGGCCTCGGTGCCGCGGCTCGACCGCCACGACTCCGGCATCCTTCACGCCATCCCCGGCAACCCGCCCAACCTGCTCGAGGTGCCCGAGGGCTGTCCCTTCCGCGATCGCTGCCCCTACGCCTGGGACGAGTGCCAGGCGCTTCCTGATTTCGAGAAAATTGGCGAGGGTCGGTTCAAGCGATGCCACCTCGACGCCCTGCCGTCGAAAGAGGAGGCCGGCTGATGCGCAATCCGGTCCTCCAGGTTCGCAATCTCGAGGTGAGCTTCCGGGTCGATACCGGCTCGATCTTTCGCCACGACTACCACCGCATCCGCGCCGTCGACGGCGTGAGCTTCGACGTCTATCCGGCCGAAACGCTGGGGATCGTCGGCGAATCGGGCTGCGGCAAGTCCACGCTCGCGCGCGCGCTGCTCGGCCTCCAGCGCGCCAGCCGTGGTGAGATCCTGTGGCTGGGTGAAGATTTGGCGCAGGCCAGCGAGCAGACCCTGCGAAGGAAGCGCCGCGAAATCCAGCTGATATTCCAGGATCCGCAGGGCTCGCTCGACCCGCGCATGACCGTCGGCGATATCGTCGCCGAGCCGCTCAAGACCTTCTTTCCGTCGATGTCGCGCCTGCAGATTCGCGAGCGGGTGACCGGCATCCTCAAACTGGTGGGCCTGCGGCCGGACCAGATCAATCGTTATCCGCACGAGTTCTCCGGCGGGCAGTGCCAGCGCGTCGGCATCGCCCGCGCCCTGGTCGTCAATCCTCGCCTTGTCGTGTGCGACGAGCCGGTCAGCGCGCTCGATGTCTCCATCCAGGCGCAGATCGTCAACCTGCTCAAGGACCTGCAGAAAAAGCTCCAGCTGTCGCTGATCTTCATCGCCCACGACCTGTCGATCGTGCGGCATGTCTCCGGCCGCATCCTGGTGATGTACATGGGCAAGGTGATGGAGCTCGCCGACCGCTCAAGCATCTACCGCAGGCCTCGCCATCCCTACACCCGGGCGCTGATCGAGGCGGTGCCGATCCCGGATCCAGCGCGCGAGCGCGCCCGCGCGCGGCGTTCGATTCAGGGCGACATGCCCTCACCGCTGAACCCGCCTTCGGGCTGCGTATTTCGCACGCGCTGTCCCTTCGCGACCGACCTGTGTGCCGAAAAGGTGCCCGAACTCGAGACGGTCGACGACGGCCACCAGGTCGCCTGCCACCACCATCGTGACCTGCCGGCGGCGCCCGAGCCCGGGGAAGAAATCGTGCCGGAAGCCGGGGAACAAGCCGAATCGTGAACCCCGATGCCTTACGCGAGCGCCTGGAGAAAGGCCTGGCGGGTCTCGGCCTGTCGCTCGAGGCGGAGCGGGTCGATCGCCTGCTCGACTACCTTGCGCTGCTTTCGCGCTGGAATCGCGCCTATAATCTGACCGCGGTCGACGAGCCGGCGGCGATGGTCGATCGCCATCTCGTCGACAGCCTGAGCATCCTGCCCTGGATTAAGGGGCACGAGATCGTCGACGCCGGAACCGGCGCCGGCCTGCCGGGTGTGCCGCTGGCCATCGCCTGCCCGGGCAAGCACTTCGTACTCGTCGACAGCAACGGCAAGAAGGTGCGATTCCTGCGCCAGGTAAGGCGCGAGCTCGGCCTCGACAATATCGAGCCGGTGCACGCCCGCCTCGAGGCCTTCGCGCCCGACAGCCTGCCCGATCAGATCGTGGCGCGCGCCCTGGCGCCCCTGCCGCGGCTGGTCGAACAGCTTGGCCACCTGCTGTCCGAAGGGGCGACCCTGCTGGCGATGAAGGGCCGGCTCGAACAAGACGAGTGCGCCGCGGTGGCGGATGCGTACAATGTCGAAATTATCGAACTGAATGTGCCCGGCACGGTTAACGCCCGCAGCCTGGCCATCCTGAGGAAGTCATGACACAGCGACGGGCCCGTATCGTGGCCGTAACCAACCAGAAGGGCGGCGTGGGCAAGACCACGACGGCCCTCAATCTCGCCGCCGGCCTGGCCGAACTCGAGCGCCGCGTTCTGCTGATCGACATCGATCCGCAGGGCAACGCCACGACCGGCTCCGGCGTGGAGCTCGAAGACGAGCAGAACACGCTGTGCGAGGTCCTGATGGGCGAGTGTGCGATCGCCGAGGCGATCGTGCACGTCGAGGCGATGGGCTTCGACCTGGTGCCGGCCAACGGCGACCTGACCGCCGCCGAGGTCGCGCTGATGGACGAAGACGATCGCGCCAGCGTCCTGCGCGGGATGCTGGCGAATGCCGCCTCGCGCTATCACCACATCATCATCGATTGCCCGCCGTCGCTCAACGTGCTCACGCTCAACGCGCTGACGGCGGCCGATTCGGTGTTGATCCCGATGCAGTGCGAGTACTACGCCCTCGAGGGATTGACCGCGCTGATGAGTACCATCGAGCAGATTCAGGACTCGGTCAATCCGGAGCTCGAGATCGAGGGCCTGGTACGCACCATGTTCGATATCCGCAATAATCTCTCCGGCGCGGTTTCGCGCCAGCTTTCCGAGCACTTCGGCGACAAGCTCTACGCCACGGTCGTGCCGCGCAACGTGCGCGTGGCCGAGGCGCCGAGCTACGGGCAGTCGGTGATTCACTACGACCGCGATTCGCGCGGTGCGGTGGCCTACCTGGGCCTGGCCGGCGAGTACCTGCGGCGCATGGGCGAGGCGGCGAAGACGCCGTCGGCCACCGTGCAGGACCTGGCCGAAGAACAACGCCTGTAGGAAAACGTTTCCAGGAACCCGAATCAATGGCTGCATCGCGCAAGAAGAAACCCCTCGGCCGCAATCTCGACGCCCTGCTCGGCAAGACCCGCGCGGCGGCTGAGCAGGAAAGCCCCAGCGGCGAGCTGACGGGGCTCAAGGAGCTGCCGCTCGATGCGATCGAGCCCGGCCGCTACCAGCCCCGTTCGGCCATGGATCCCGACCGCCTGCAGGAGCTGTCGGATTCGATCAAGGAGCAGGGCCTGGTGCAGCCGGTGGTCGTGCGCCCGCTGGCCAGGCAGGGCCGCTACGAGCTGATCGCCGGCGAGCGCCGCTGGCGTGCCTGCCGAATGGCCGGCATGGAGACCATTCCGGCGCTGGTGCGCGAGATCGCCGACGAGGCCACCCTGGCGCTGGCGCTGATCGAGAACATCCAGCGCGAGGATCTCAATCCGCTCGAAGAGGCGGGCGCCCTCAGGCGCCTGATCGAGGAATTCGGCCTGACCCACGAACAGGCATCCCGGAGCGTCGGGCGCTCGCGCACCTCGGTGACCAACCTGCTCAGGCTGATGGAGCTCGCACCCGAAGTGCGCGAGCTCGTCGACCAGAAGAAGCTCGACATGGGCCACGCCCGCGCGCTGCTCACCCTCGAGCGCGCCGACCAGATTCGCGCCGCGCGCGAGGTGGTCGACAACGACCTGTCGGTTCGCCAGACCGAGGCCCTGGTGCGTCGCATGCGCGAAGGCGGCGAGAAGCCGAGAAAGGCAAAGCCGGCGCCGAAGTCCGCCGACATCGAGCGCCTGGAACAGGAGTTGACCGAGACGCTGTGCGCCCCGGTCAGCGTCAAGCATTCCAGCTCGGGCAAGGGCCAGGTCACCATCAAGTACACCAGCCTCGATGAGCTCGACGGCCTGCTGGAGCGTTTCAAGCGCTAGGTCTCGCCCCGCTCATCGATCGATCGCCACCGCTCACGCTTTCGGGGGCGCTTTTGTGCGCGATCTATTGAACGATCCGCCGGCTTTCTTGACGCAACGGGTGAACACCTTGCGACAAGGAGGTTGTCAATGAGATTTCACAAGACGATTCTTACTACTTCGATTGCGGCGATTCTGATGTCGGGCTCGGTTCTCGCCGAGGATCCCGAGAGCAAGCCGGACGATACCTGGATCAGCCTGAGCGGCTCGGTCGCATCTGCGCAGTCCGATCAGTTCATGCTCGACTATGGCGAAGGCGAGATCACCGTCGAGATGGACGATTGGGACAGCTACGGTGATGCCTGGCCCCTGGAAGAGGGCGATGAGGTGACCGTCTACGGTGAAGTCGACGATGCACTCTACGAGGAAGACAAGATCGAAGCCAGTAGCGTCTACGTTGACGGGCTCGACACCTTCTTCTATGCCAGCGCAGCCGACGAAGAAGAGATTGGTGAGTGGTCGCTCGACACCAACGCCGAGTTCGGCGATCTGACCTACATCGGTACGGTTGAAACCGTATCGCCGGTGACCGACTCGTTCACGATCGACACCGGCGCCCAGGAACTGACGGTGTTCACCGGCCGACTGCTCTACGATCCGCTGGACGACGAAGGCTTCCAGAAGATCGAGCCGGGTGACCGGGTCAGCGTCGAAGGCAAGGTCGATTCCGACTTCTTCGGCAAGAGCGATCTGTTCGCCGACAGCATCGTGACCCTGTCGGACTGATCGTTCCGGAACCGGCGTGCTTCGTCGGACTCTCTGTGGGGCGGGGCCTTCGGGTTCCGCCCTTTTTTTAACTCAGCCTTGCTGGCGTTCGCGCTTGAGCCTGGCCTTGGTGCGCGCGCCCTTTTTCTCCAGCATCGGCCGGATAGCCCGACCGATACGTGGGAACAGGTAGCTGATGGTGGTCAGGTAGCCGCTGATGCGCGGCATGGGGTGGTCGGTCGTGTTGTTGTCGACCAGTTCGACGATCGCCTCCGCGACCTGCTCGGCGGTGGAGATGGGCTGGGAGAAGGTCAGGTCGGTGGCCTGATCGAGGTCGTCCATGATGAAGCCGGTGTCGATCGGGCCGGGCGATACGCTGGCGAATTTGATGCCCTGGCCGCGTAGTTCCTCGTGCAGCGCCAGGGTGAAGGCGCGCAGTCCGAACTTGGTCGCGCAATAGGTCGACGAGCCGGGTACCGGGGTGCGGCCCGCCAGCGAGGCGACGTTGATGACCGCCGCGCGCTTCGACTTTCTCAGGTACGGCAAGGCAAGCCGCGTGGCCACGAGCGGCGCCTTGAGATTGACGTCGACCATGCGGGCGACGTCGTCTGCATCGATGCCCTCGAACGGGCCCCTGGCGTGATAGCCGGCGTTGTTGATCAGTATGTCCACCGTGCCGAAGCGCGCCTGCGCGTCTTCCAGCATTCGGCCGAAGGCCTGGGTATCGGTCACGTCCATCGGCGCCACCATGACCCGCTCGCCCAGGTCGAGCTCGCGCTCGAGTTCACGCAACTTGTCCTCGCCGCGCGCGATCACGACGAGATTGGCGCCCAGCGCGGCAAATGCCCGGGCTGTGGCGGCGCCGACGCCCATCGAGGCGCCGGTGATCGCGACCGTGACGTTGTTGAAGGAATGGGGCATGGAGTATTGCTCCGCGATGGGTCTCAAGCCGGGACTATACCCGACACGCGCCCGGCGCCCGTTCAATCCGCCGTCGTTACCAGCTCGAATACCACCTCGACCGGCTCTCCGAACTCGCGCGCGATCTTGAGTGCCACTTCCAGCGACGGGCTGTAGCGGCCGGACTCGATGGCGATGATCGTCTGGCGCGAGACGCCGACGGCCTCGGCGAGCTTCTGCTGCGTCATGCCTTCGCCGCGCTGGCGTAGCTCGCGCACGCGGTTGGTGATGGCCCCGCCCACCTCAGATGCCCTTCCGGTGGAACCAGATGGTCAGCGCCAGCTCCACGATCATCGATAGCAACACGGCCAGCATCAGGGCATTGGCGATGACGACGGGTTGTTGCCAGAAGGGATCGTCGACCATTCCGCCTGCGATGATCATCAACACGATGCTGATCACAGCCACGCCCAAGACGATGCCGCTGCTGTTGCCCGCACGCCAGCCGATCAGGCGATCGCGTTCGTCCTCGTCCTGTCCGCCGGAGATGGCGGCCACGATGAGGTGATAGCCGACGAGTACGACCGTCAGCAGGATCGTGAACCCGACCGAAAGCCCGAACATGGCGGCCATGTGCAGCTGTTCGGCGCGCCAGAGGTTCCAGACCGACGAAAAATACAGCGCGCCGATCACCAGCAGGCTGACCAGGGTGCCCCAGGCGCTCTTTTCCTGAAAGGACATTGATGACATGGCTCTCTCCTTGTTTAACGGTTGGCCTGGTGGGTCGATGTAAAGTAAGCTTTACTAAAAGTAATTTAAGCTTTACATATTGTCAAGTCTGCTTTACTTCCTTCACGTGGCGGGCGGAGGCCCATTGGCCCGCAACTTGCGACCTTTTCATGCCCCGGGGCGTCTATACAGCGACATGAGCCTTTCGAGCCCCATCGACGACCTGGTCCTGGCCGCGCTGAAGCGGCGCTGCCGCCGCACGCAGGAACGCGTCTATCGGCAGTACTCGCAGCCGGCCTGGACTCTGGCGGTGCGGCTCAGCGGTTGCGAGGCGCGGGCCTGGGACGCGGTGCAGTCGGCTTTCGTGCTGGCTTTTGAGCGCGTCGGCCAGCTGCGGGAGGCGAAGCAGTTCGGCTTCTGGCTGCGCCGCATCCTGGTCAACCAGGTGATGGACCAGCACCGGCGGCAATCGAGTGAGCAGGCCGAGATCGAGACGGCCGCCGCGCTTCGCGACCAGGACTCGGCGCTGGATCTCGAACGAGCGCTCGCTGCGCTCGAACCCCTGGATCGACAGGTGGTCTGGCTGCACGACGGTGAAGGCATGAAGCACGCCGAGATCGCCGAACTGGCCGGGCAGACCGTGTCCTGGTCGAAATCGAGACTGGCGCGAGCGCGAGAGAAGCTGAGGAAACAACTGACGGCCGGCGAGGTCCCGGCCAGGAGCATGGAACATGGATGACGCCATCGATTTCACCCGCCTACGGCAATCGGGCCCGCCCGAGGGTCTCTGGCCGGCCATCGCCGGAGAACTCGACCGGCGCAGGAACCATCGCTTCGTGCGGCGCGTCTCGGCCCTGGCCGCCATGGTCACCGTCGTCGTGTTGGCCGCGGTGCTGGTCGATGCGCCCGCGCCACCGCTCGGCGAAGAACGGATCGCGAGCGCGCCGACCGAGAGCGCGTCGAGCGGGGTGACGCTCGCTGACCTGCGCGCCGCCTCGGCTCGCCTGGAATCCCGGCTTTCCGACCAGCGCCAGCGTGCGGTCGGCGGCATGGAGCTGGAGTCGCTGCTCTGGCTCGAGGCCGAGCTGGCCTGGCTCGACGAGCAGCTGGCCGAGGCGCCGGCCGACCGCGAACTCTGGCGGCAGCGCGTCGAGCTGCTGGCCGAACTCAACCGACGCTACGCCGATGGCGACTGGCGGCGCGACATGCTGCTGGCCAGCGTCTGACCCCAATCCAAGTTCACCCGTAGAGGATCCCAAAGATGAAAGCACTACTGATTGCACTGACCGCACTGATGTTGTCCGTCCCGCCGGCCCTTATGGCGCAGGACGATGCCGGGGCCGAACGGACGGTCGAGGAACGCGCCGAGCGGGAAGCGCTGAGAGAAGAGCTCGAACAGGCCAGGCGAAAGGTAGCCGAGGCGGCGCGAGAGATGGCGCGAATCCAGCGCCAGTTGGCCGACGAGGAGGTCGCGAATATTCGAATCGAGCGGCTCAAGGCCCTCGAGGGAATGGAAGAAGAACTGGCCGGGATGGAAGAACGCATACACCGTGAAGTGATCAGGGGCCTGCGCATGACTCGTCCGCGCCTGGGTGTGTTGCTCGGTGGTGAGGACGAAACCAACGAAATCGTCGGCGTCACCCCCGGCAGCGGGGCCGAAAAGGCCGGCATCGAATCCGGTGACCGGCTCGTCTCGATCAATGGCCGGGAAGTGGATGCCGCCGACCCCGAAAGCCTGCGTGCGTCGATGGAAGGCGTCGAGCCGGGCGACACCGTTCCGGTCGAGATCGAGCGGGATGGTGAGCGAGTGACGCTCGACGTGACGGTTTCTTCCCCGGCCCGCGATTTCCGCGTGATCACGCACGACATCAAGGGCCCGCCGCCCGCGCCGAATGCGCCGGACGCTCCACGTATCGACCGTGAGGTAATCGTTCTCGGCCCCGGGCACCATGGCATTCCCGAGCCGCCGCTGCCCCCGCGCCTGGCCGGCCTTGGCCGTCACAGCGACATGATCAGCAACCACGCCGGCCTCGAGCGCTACTTTGGCACGGGAGAAGGCGTGGTCGTGCTGCGCATCGACGCCGAAAACCCGCTCAAGCTGGTCGACGGCGATGTGGTTCTGAGTATCGACGGCGAATCCGTCTCTCGTCCCGTTGAGATCGGTCGGACCCTGCTGGGCCGCGTTGGCGGAACGGTGACGCTGGAGATCATGCGCGGCAAGGAGCGGATGACGATCGAAGCCGAACTGCCCGAGTCCGAGGCCCTCTCGATTCAGGTCGAGGAGACGGCCCTGGGGCTCTGAATCCTCTCTGGCGGGCGGCAACTAGTGTACCCCGTCACTCATATTGTGACTTATAGCGAGTGCCTCAGGGGTCAGCTGCAAGGCGCGATTGCGCCGGCGTAGTGGGTGCTACGTCAAGCAATTGCAACACGGGCGACGGCTGCGCTCGCAAGGCTTTATTCGCTTCGCGAATGCCGCCATGCGGCTTCGCCTGCTCTGCAGATGGCCCCTGAGGCGCTCGCCCGAAGGGAGCACCGTACAAGCCCGATCGCGGCGTTGGCGCTCTTGCAAAGGGAACCACCCTTCCCGGCGAGCGCCGCCTTGCCCTCGGGCTTGTACGGCGCTCTATAAGTTACAAGATGAGTGACGGGGTACACTAGCTTGCCGCTCGCTTTCTACCCCTGCTATAATTGCCGGGATTTGTAGCCGCCGACGACGCTTAAGCGTTGCGTCGGTGGCTTTCTTGTCGGCGCCGTGGACTTCGTCGGCAAGGGAGAGTTTCGCGCAAGACTGGTGGCAAGGGGCCTTTTCAGGTGCACGAGAGATTCGCTCACACCGTCGCCTGGCTCCTGCGCTGGCAGGCCATGCTCAGCGTGGTCGGGGCGGTGGTCTACGGCCTGATCGCCGGCGCGCCGATGGGGCTGGCCGTATTGGTCGGCGGCGGCATCGGTTTGCTGCTGACGGCAGTGACCGGCCTGCGAATCGGTCTGAGCCTGGGGCGCGATCCGAAAGTGATGATCGCCGCCTTCTACAAGGCCATGGCCTTCAAGCTCGTGCTGGCGGTGATTCTGTTTGTCATCGTGGCCAAATGGTTCGCCGGGTACTTCCTGCCGGTGATGATTGGATACGCGGCCACCCTGTTGGCCTATTGGTTGGCCATGTGGCGTCTGGCGTCCACCGGCCCGATATCGGAAAACTCGGAACAGTAGCAAAGGACAGTTTGACAGCGTTATGGCTAGCGGCACCCCGACTCCGACCGAGTACGTACAGCACCACATCACCAACCTGAGCTACGGCGACGGGCTGTGGACGATCCACGCCGACACGCTGTTCTTTTCCTGGGTGCTGGGCCTGTTCTTCCTGTCCGTCTTCATCCTGGTCGCGCGCCGCGTGACCGTCGGCGAGCCCGGCAAGCTCCAGAACTTCGTCGAGATGATCGTCGATTTCGTCGACAACTCCGTCAAGGAAAGCTTCCACGGCCCGCGCGGCTTCGTCGCGCCGCTGGCCCTGACCATCTTCGTCTGGGTGCTTCTGTGGAACCTCATGGACCTGGTTCCGGTCGACTACCTGCCCTACCTGGCCTACAAAGTGTTCGGGCTGGAATACACCCGCGTGGTGCCGTCGGCCGATATCAATGGGCCGTTCGGTCTGTCGATCACGGTGCTCGCGATCATCCTGATCTACTCGGTCAAGGGTAAGGGGTTCGCGGGTTTCGGCAAGGAGCTGCTGTTCCATCCCTTCGGCAAGAACCCGCTGCTGTGGCCGGCCAACCTCCTGCTCAACCTGGTCGAGATGATCGCCAAGCCGGTCTCGCTGGCGCTGCGACTGTTCGGCAACCTGTACGCGGCCGAGCTGATCTTCGTGCTCATTGCCATGCTGCCGTGGTGGATCCAGTTCATTCCGGGCGGTGCCTGGGCGGCGTTCCATATCCTGGTCGTGCCGTTGCAGGCCTTCATTTTCATGACGCTGACGATCGTTTATCTGTCGCTGGCGTATGAGGAACACTAAATAGATTTTACGTTCGTCCTTTTTAACCAACTGCTCTCAAGCACAAAACCGTTAGGAGACACCAAGTGGAAACCATTGCTCTAATTCAGGCTAATACCGCCATCGCCGTCGGCTTGATCTTTGCCTTTGCCGCACTGGGTACCGGTATCGGCTTCGGCCTGCTAGGCGGGAAGTTCCTGGAAGGCGCCAGCCGCCAGCCGGAACTGGCCGGTATGCTGCAGGTTCGCATGTTCATCATTGCCGGCCTGCTCGACGCCCTGTCGATTATCGGCGTGGCCTTCGCTGCCCTGCTGTTGTTCGCCAACCCGCTGCTGGGTGCGCTGGGCGGCTGAGCCGTTCCTTCGCGGGAATCGGACAGAACTTTCGATCATGCTAGCTTTTAAGGTTTTGCTATGGAACTGAGTCTCGGCACCATCGTCGGACAGGCACTGACGTTTCTGCTGTTCATCTGGGTGACCATGAAGTTCGTCTGGCCGCCCCTGACCCAGGCGATGGAAGAGCGCCGGCGAAAGATCGCCGAGGGCCTCGCCCATTCCGAGGAGGCCGAGCAGGCGCTCGACAAGGCCAATGCCGAGGGCGACGAGATTATCCGCGAGGCCCGTCGCAAGGCCGGCGAGATCATCGAGCAGGCTAGCCAGCGCGGCAACCAGCTCGTCGAGCAGGCCAAACAAGAGGCCATTGTCGAGCGTGATCGCCAGGTCCAGGCGGCCGAGGCGGAAATCCGCCAGGCCACCAACCAGGCGCGTGAAGCCCTGCGCGAGCGCGTGGCCGAGCTGGCGATTGCCGGTGCCGGCCGCGTGATCGAGTCCGAAATCGACGACAAGCGGCATCGCGAGATGCTCGACCAGCTGGCCGCGGAACTTTAAGCCATGCTCAATCGGACCACACTCGCGAGACCCTACGCCCGTGGCGCCTTCGAAGCGGCGCGAGATGCCGATGCCCTTGGCCGCTGGAGTGAAGCGCTCGCGCTCGCGTCCGAAATCGCCGGCACGGACGAGCTGCACTACTTGTCCGGGCATCCGCGCGTGGGCGGCGACCGGCTTCTGGAACTGATCACCGATATCGGCAAGGATAAGTTCGACGAGTCGTTTACCAACTTCCTGCGGGTGGTGATTATCAACGGCCGCCTGGAACTGATGCCCGAGATTGCCCTGCAGTACGAGCAGTACCGGCGTGACGCCGAAAAGCGCATCAGGGTCGAGGTTTTTTCGGCCCGGCCGATGGACGACAAGGAATCGGACGAGCTCGCCGAGCGCCTAAAGGTGCGTTTCGGGCGAGACGTGGATATGCACGTTGAAGTCGACGAGTCCCTGATCGGCGGTGCGATCATCCGCGCCGGCGACAAGGTTATCGATGGCAGCGTGCGCGGACGCCTCGAGCAACTGAGCCGACGAATCAACGCTTGAAAAAATGGATCGGTCGCGACGTCGAAACGGGTCGGCGGCCGGAATGAATTGAATGTTCAAGGATTGCAAAAATGCAGCAGACCCTCAACCCGACTGAAATTTCCGAACTGATCCGCAAGCGCGTCGAGCAGTTCGAAATCTCCTCCGAAGCGCGCACTGAAGGCACGGTGGTGAGTGTTTCCGACGGCATTTGCCGCCTGCACGGCCTAGACGACGCCATGCAGGGAGAGATGATCGAATTCCCGGGCGACACCTTCGGCCTGGCGCTCAACCTCGAGCGCGATTCCGTCGGCGCCGTGGTGATGGGCGACTACACGCACATCAGCGAAGGCGACACGGTTCGCTGCACGGGACGAATCCTGGAAGTGCCGGTGGGTGAAGCACTGCTCGGGCGCGTGGTCAACTCGCTGGGTAGCCCGATCGACGGCAACGGCCCGATCGATACCGAAACGACCGAGCCGATCGAAAAGATCGCCCCGGGCGTTATCGCTCGCCAGGGCGTCGACCAGCCGGTTCAGACCGGCCTGAAGTCGATCGACGCCATGGTGCCGGTTGGCCGCGGCCAGCGCGAACTGATTATCGGTGACCGCCAGACCGGCAAGACCGCCGTGGCAATCGACGCGATCATTAACCAGAAGGGCAAGGGCATCAAGTGCATCTATGTTGCCATCGGCCAGAAGGCCTCCTCGGTGGCCTCGGTGGTGCGCAAGCTTGAAGAGCACGGCGCCATGGAGCACACCATCGTGGTCGCCGCCAACGCCTCCGAGTCGGCCGCGCTTCAGTACATCGCGCCCTATGCCGGCTGCGCCATGGGTGAGTACTTCCGCGATCGCGGCGAAGACGCCCTGATCGTCTATGACGACCTGACCAAGCAGGCCTGGGCCTATCGCCAGGTATCGCTGCTGCTGCGCCGTCCGCCGGGCCGAGAAGCCTACCCCGGCGACGTGTTCTATCTCCACTCGCGTCTGCTCGAGCGCGCCTCGCGCGTGAACGCCGACTTCGTGGAGGAGAAGACCGGCGGCAAGGTCAAGGGCAAGACCGGTTCGCTGACCGCGCTGCCGATCATCGAAACTCAGGCTGGTGACGTGTCTGCCTTCGTGCCGACCAACGTCATTTCAATTACCGACGGCCAGATCTTCCTGGAAACCGACCTGTTCAACGCCGGTATCCGTCCGGCCATCAACGCCGGCTTGTCGGTTTCGCGCGTGGGTGGCTCAGCCCAGACCAAGATCATCAAAAAGCTTGGCGGCGGCGTGCGCCTGGCGCTTGCCCAGTACCGCGAGCTCGCCGCGTTCTCGCAGTTTGCCTCCGACCTGGACGAGCAGACCCGCAAGCAGCTCGAGCGCGGCCAGCGCATCACCGAACTGATGAAGCAGGCGCAATACAAGCCGTTGTCAGTCGCCGAAATGGCCGCTAGCCTGTTCGCGGGCAACGAGGGCTACCTCGATGACCTGCCGCTGAACAAGGTCACCGATTTCGAATTGGCGCTGCGCGATCACATGAACGCCAATCACGAAGACCTGATGAACAAGATCAATGAAAAGGGCGACTGGAATGATGAACTGGCCGAGGAAATGAAAAAGGCCCTCGACGAGTTCAAAAAGACCGGTAGCTGGTAGTTTTTTTACGACTTGAAGCCCGGGTCGCGGTTTTAGCCGAGTCCCGAGTGCCGAGTCCCGAGTCCCGAGAGAAGACATGAGCGGATCAAAAGAAATCGTCGGTCAGATCAAGAGCGTAAAAAACACGCGCAAGGTCACGAACGCCCTGGAAATGGTCTCGGCGAGCAAGATTCGCAAGGCGCAGGACCGCATGGAGTCTTCCCGACCCTACGCGCGGATGATGCGTCAGGTGATCGGTCACCTGGCTCACGCCAATCCCGAGTATCGCCACCCGTTCACGGTTGAGCGCGAGAACGTCAAGCGCGTGGCCTACATCGTGATGGCGACCGACCGCGGTTTGTGCGGCGGCCTGAACAACAACCTGTTCCGTACCCTCCTGAGCGAATTCCGCAAGTGGCAGGAGCAGGGTGTGGAAGTCACCACCGTTCTGGTGGGTCGCAAGGCCGCCCAGTTCTTTCGCCGCCTGAAGGTGGACGTCTCGGCTGCCACCCAGGACCTGGGTGAGCGCCCCCGCCTCGAAGACCTGATCGGTTCGATCAAGGTCGTGCTCGACGGCTACAGGGAAGAAGAGGTCGATCGGGTCTACCTGTGCTACAACCGTTTCATCAACACGATGACGCAAAGCTCCGTGGCCGAACAGGTGCTGCCGTTGCCGCCGACCGAGGACGAGCCCATGCTGCAGTACTGGGACTACCTCTACGAGCCCGACGCCGAGCAGCTGCTCGACGACGTGCTCACGCGCTATGTCGAATCGCTGGTCTACCAGGCCGCGCTGGAAAACGTGGCTAGCGAACAGGCCGCGCGCATGGTTGCCATGAAGAGCGCCTCGGACAACGCCAGCGACCTCATCGACGACTTGCAGCTGGCCTACAACAAGGCACGGCAGGCCGCGATCACGCAGGAGATTTCCGAGATCGTCGGCGGTGCGGCGGCGGTTTGATGGTTGTCGCCAACATGGATGTTGAGCGCTTGATTGAAGCGGCGAGCCAGGACCGAAGAATGCAGATGACGTAAATCGTAAATCGAGAATGGAACGTACCAAGACCGCCCAATTCACGACACGATTCACGAAAGATTTCTAATCGCAAAATGAGTGGCCTGCCCGAATGCGGGCCGATAGCCACCCGAAACAGAGGAAAGCAAAATGAGTTCCGGAAAAATTGTCCAGATTATCGGCGCCGTCGTGGACGTGGAATACCCGCGCGGCGAAGTGCCCAATATTTATGACGCCCTGATCGTCGACGACAAAGACATCATGCTGGAAGTTCAGCAGCAGCTCGGCGACGGGGTGGTCCGCACCATTGCAATGGGTTCGACCGACGGTCTGACTCGTCACCTCCCGGTGACCAACACAGGCAAGCCGATCAGTGTGCCGGTGGGCGAGAAGACCCTGGGGCGTATCATGGACGTGATGGGCAACCCGATCGACGAGGCCGGTGAAATCGGCGAGGAAGAGCGTTGGTCCATTCATCGCCAGGCGCCGGCTTTCGAAGATCAGGCGGCGAGCAATGAGCTGCTCGAGACCGGCATCAAGGTCATCGACCTGATCTGCCCGTTCGCCAAGGGCGGCAAGGTCGGCCTGTTCGGCGGTGCCGGGGTCGGCAAGACCGTCAACATGCTCGAACTGATTCGGAACATCGCCATCGAACACTCCGGCTATTCCGTGTTCGCTGGCGTGGGGGAGCGTACCCGCGAGGGCAACGACTTCTACCACGAGATGAAGGATTCCAACGTCCTGGACAAGGTGGCGCTGGTGTTCGGCCAGATGAACGAGCCGCCGGGCAACCGCCTGCGAGTGGCGCTGTCGGGGCTGACGATGGCCGAGTACTTCCGCGACGAAGGCCGCGACGTGCTGATGTTCATCGACAACATCTACCGCTACACCCTGGCCGGCACCGAAGTGTCCGCGCTGCTCGGCCGCATGCCTTCGGCAGTGGGCTACCAGCCCACTCTGGCCGAGGAAATGGGCATGCTGCAGGAGCGGATCACCTCGACCAAGACCGGTTCGATTACCTCTGTACAGGCCGTCTACGTCCCGGCCGACGACCTGACCGACCCCTCGCCGGCCACGACCTTTGCTCACCTCGACGCGACCGTGGTGTTGGCGCGCTCCATTGCCGAATTGGGCATCTATCCGGCGGTCGATCCGCTCGATTCGACCTCGCGCCAGCTCGACCCGCTCGTGGTCGGCCAGGAGCACTACGACGTGGCCCGCAGGGTGCAGGGCACGCTGCAGCGCTATAAGGAGCTCAAGGACATCATCGCCATTCTCGGCATGGACGAACTGAGCGAAGAGGACAAGCTGGCGGTTGCCCGCGCGCGCAAGATCGAGCGCTTCTTCTCGCAGCCGTTCTTCGTCGCCGAAGTCTTCACCGGTTCGCCGGGTGTCTATGTGTCGCTCAAGGACACCATCCGCGGCTTCAAGGGCATTTGCGACGGCGAGTACGATCACCTGCCTGAACAGGCTTTCTACATGGTCGGTACCATCGAAGAAGCCGTCGAGAAGGGCGAGAAGATGGCCGAGAAGGCAGCTTAAATGGCATCAACAATCCATTGCGACATCGTCAGCGCCGAGTCCGAGATCTTTTCGGGCGACGCCACCATGGTGGTGGTCTCCGGCGAGGAAGGTGAGCTCGGCATCACCCCGCGGCACGCGCCCCTTCTGACCCGGCTCAAGCCCGGTCAGGTCCGCGTGATGTTGCCCGAAGGCGGCGAGGAGTTTTACTACATCTCCGGCGGCATGCTCGAAGTTCAGCCCCACCTCGTCAGCGTACTGTCGGACACGGCTGCGCGCGCCAGCGATCTCGACGAGGCTGCTGCCGTCAAGGCCAAGGAAGAGGCCGAGAAGGCCATCGCCGACCGCTCCGCTGGCATGGAAGTTGCCCAGGCCCAGGCCCAACTGGCCGAAGCCATGGCGCAGCTGGCCGCACTGGAACGCCTGCGCAAGAAACTAAAGCGCTAGTGAAGCCCCCGTTTCGATCCCTTCCCGATGCCCCGGACTACCCGGGGCATTTTTTTACGTACTCGTGGTCTATAAGATAAATCTGGTATTCTGACGGTACAAAAAGGGAAGGAGAAAGCCATGGCAACACACAACCGTGTGCTCATGATCATGGCTCTCGTCATCGGGGTAGCGGGTTGTGGCGGCGGAGACGCCCGGCCCGATAACGAGCGTCTACTGAACGCATTCGAGCAGGGGCGGACGGGAGTCTGGGTCAGCGGGCATGGCACCGTGGAGCAGTTGATCGGCGACGTAGCGGTCGCAGGTGAAGCGCACCAGAGGATCGTTGTCAACGTCGAGGACAGTCTCGACCTGATTGTCCGTCATTCGATCGAACGCTCCGAGCGCGTGCCGGTTGCGCAGGGCGATGCCGTGTCGTTTCAGGGCCGCTACCAGTTCAACGGGCGAGGCGGTGTGCTTGGGTTTACCCACCAAGACGACGAGCAGCCGGGCGGTGGTGGCTGGATTCGCCACAAGGGAACGCTCTACGACTGAACGTCCGCCGCCGGTCGCGTCGGTGCGGAGCCTCCCCGACCTATTCAGCCATTCGCCGTGGTCAGGGCGTTTCGCCGCTGTAGCGAACTGCTTCGGCGCCGGTGATTTCGCCCACGGACGCTGACTCGTGCACGTACAGCTCGACATCGCGCTCGAAAGTGAGCGGGCCCTCGATCCTGACGTTGCGGCCGACGATAACTTTTGGCGGCGATCCGGCGTTGAAGCTGACTCCCTGGCTCTTGCGGACCCGCAGCTCACCCTCGATCACCGTACCCGTTTCGAGGCGAATATCGCTGTTGTTCGTTACCAGCCCGGCGGCCCTTGCCCCCCGCATCTCGATGTTTCCGTTGACCGCGCTGACGGTTCCACCGATGCTGACACCGTCCGCTGCGCTGATGCGTCCGTTGACCGACTCGATGCCGCCGCTCACCCGGCTGTTGTCGCCCAGCTCAATGCGGCCGTTGACGCTGGAGATGTCGCCGTCGACTTCGACTTCATCCGCCAGTGTAATTCGACCGTTGACGTTGCTGATGGCCAGCACCTGCGTGCCGCTCCCGACCTGAATGAGCCCGTTGACGTTGCTGACCTGCCCGTTGACCCGGCAATCCGCGCCGATTTCAATGCGGCCGTTGACCAAAGAGATCCTGCCTTCATGACTGGAACCGTCGGCCAGCGTGAAGCTGTCCACCAGGGCGGAACAGGCGCCGAGAATGAGCACAAGTCCTGTGGCGGTAAGTATCCGTCTGATCATGTTCGTTCCTCCCTGCATAAACAATGAAGCTTGCTTCAACCCGGGCACGAGCGCCAGTGCCTGAAGTCACGTTCGCTGCAGCTGCAGGCCTGTGAAATCGAATAACCCGAGGTCACACAACTGGGACGGCGCCACGTTGCCAAGCGCCCGGAAAATCGACATTTTCCGCCCCGGCTGCACGCGTTCCCATTCAGCCAGCATGGCCTTGATCTGTTGACGCTGCAGGTTGGGCTGGCTACCGCACAGGTCGCAGGGAATGATCGGGTAGTCGCGAACCTCGGCCAGCCGTGACAGGTCGGTCTCCCGGCAATACGCCAGCGGACGGATGACGATGTTGTTGCCGTCGTCGCTGAGCAGCTTCGGTGGCATCGCCTTGAGTGCGGCGCCGTGGAACAGGTTGAGAAAGAACGTCTCGACGATGTCATCGAGATGGTGACCCAGTGCAATCTTCGTGAACCCGTTCTTGCTCGCAAACTCGTACAGCGTGCCGCGACGCATGCGCGAGCACAGCCCGCAGGTGGTCTTGCCCTCGGGCACCACGCGCTTGACCACCGAATAGGTATCCTTCTCGATGACGTGATAGTCCACGCCCAGCGATTCCAGGTATTCCGGCAGGACGTGCTCGGGAAAGCCCGGCTGCTTCTGATCGAGATTGACCGCCACCAAGTCGAATTCGATGGGCGCGACCTGCTTGAGCCCGAGCAGCAGGTCCAGCATCCCGTAGGAATCCTTCCCGCCGGAAAGGCATACCATCACCCGGTCGCCGGGCTCGATCATCCCGTAGTCGGTGACCGCCTGGCCGACCTGGCGCCTGAGACGCTTGATCAGCTTGTTGGTGTTATATTGCCGCTTTCGCCCACGATTGTCGGTCGGCTCGTCGTCGACGATGGTCAGCGGCAGGGTGGCGCGATTCATCAGATCCGTCCGTAGGTTCTTCCAAACCCATCATTCTAGCGGTAAAGTGACCGAAAACATCGCCGAAATCTCCGCGCGCCTGCACGAACTCCGACAGGAGCACCGCGACCTCGACCAGGCGATCGAGCGGATGGTCGACAATCCCGCCGTAGACCAGCTCCAGCTGCGCCGCTTCAAGAAGCGCAAGCTTCGGCTGCGCGACCAGATTGCCTGGTACGAAAGCTGTTTGATTCCTGATCTTGACGCCTGACGGGTGGTGACACTTTTTTGGGTTGGGCGTCGCCGCCCGCGTTGCGGGTCTCGACCAGTCAACTGCTGTTTCGCCCGGGCCCGCTTCGTGGGGCTTGCGGAGCATTCATGGGCTGGCGGCGGCGCCTTCTGAATCTGGCGCCACCGGCTGCTGTGGGGGTCTCGACCAGTCAAAGGCGTTTCGCCCGGCGCTTCGCGCTCTTTCGGCGAGTAACTTTTGTCAATCGCGACAAAAGTAACCAAAAGCGCTCCTACAACCACGCGGTTAGTCCGCATACCCAGCAGGGACCGGGGCTTAACGGAATGCTGCACGTGCCCTCGCCAGAATTCGGTCGAGGCACAGGGCAACCTCGTCAGAGCTTGGGCGTAGCCCGCACCTGAACAGCACGACCTCGATTGGGCCGGCTACGTCCGCGGCATGAGATCTTCTACTGCCCGAGGCTTTAGCCGTCGCGCGCGCCAGCGCGCGTGATCGTGTCGTCCGAACGCCACAGATCTCGACCCGGGCCACTTTCGACGCTCATTGAAGTCCGGGCGCCCTCAGCCGGGCCCTCGCGAAGCCCGAGTCCGAAGGGGCGTGAAGCCACTCCCATGGAAGGTTCCTGAGACAATCCCGCCGTGCTTTTAAGCGCGTTTTTTGGTGACTTTTTCGCGCAGGAAAAAGTTACTCGCCGCAAGAGCGCGAAGCGCCGGGCGAAACCGCCTTTGACTTGTCGAGCCCCACCGCGGCGGCGCCAACCGAAGGGTCCAGCCTGAGCCCGCAAGACCCCGCGAAGCGGGCCCGGGCGAAACCGCCTTTGACGTGTCGAGACCACCACAGCGAGCAGTCGTGCAAAACCTGAAAGCCGCCAGCACCCCAACGGACAGAACGCATGAGACACGAGTGGCAACATCGGATACCTCGTCCGTCGGGGATGTAACCCCGACCTACGAATCCTCGCCCGTTAGTTCCAGAAGTTCTGGCGTCACCTGAATGATGGCGTGCCGTATTTCCTTGCTGAGTACAAGCTTGGCATCTCGCGCGAAGGTCTCGAGCTGGCGCCCGAAGACCAGGCAGTTGTCTTCGTCGCGCGAGAGGAACCCGCTCTCGAACATGGCCTCGATGAATTGACGGAACAGGGTGCGGTCGTAGAATTCCGGGGCCTCGAACTCGTGCAGCAGGGAGATGCGCTGGGCGGATAGGCTGCAAAGCAGTTCCAGCTGGCGGCGGTTGAGCAGGCCGGACCCGTTCTTGACCAGTACGGACATGGTGATGAAATAGCGCTCGAAGGTCTGCAGCAGCGACCCGCCGAGCAGCCGGAGATAGTAGCTTTCATCGCTGCCGCCGGGGGCGCGCTGCAGGTCGTCGCCCGAGGCGCGCAGCAGTTGTAGTTCGATCAGCGCTTCGATACAGCGCTCGACCACCCCGTCGAGTTCCTCTTCGCTCCAGGGCAGGAACAGTTCGCGCCGCAGGAACGGATAGACCGTCTGGCTGAGGTTGCGCAGGCGAGAACGCCGCACGCGCTGGGTGTTGAGGAAGCAGCAGGCAATCCAGGCGCTGATGGCCAGGAGGTGGGCGGTGTTGTTGCGGAAGTAGGTCAGCAAGACCGCCCGCGTTGCATCCGTGCGGATGATGTTGCCCAGGCGGTGCGCCTGACGCTCGACAATCCCCAACTCGAGACCGTACTCGATAACCTGCCCCGGCGTCATTCGCGTGATCGTGACCCGGTCGGAGTAGCTGCTCAAGCGCACGACGTTTTTCAGGACGCCGATCATCTTTTCGAGGTCATCCTCATCAAGCGCGTGCTTGCGGCTGGCCAGCAGGGCGGTCGCCAGCAGGTTGACCGGGTTGACGTCGGCCGAGCGGTTGATGTTGACCATGATTCGCTCGGCCAGCTCCTCGACCATCGGACCGAGCCAGGGCGGCTTGCTGCCGTTGTCGAGCTGCTCCGAGCGCCAGTCTGGCTTATGTCGGTCGAGCATCGCGTCGAGCTTGATCGGCTCGCCGAAGCTCACCGTGACCTCACCGTAATTCTTGCGCAGGATGTTGATCACGTTACGAAAATCCGACAGCGATTCGGGCTTCTTCTGCTGGCCCGACAGCTCGGAGATGTAGGAGCTGCCTTCGGCGAGCCGCTCGTAGCCGATGTAGACGGGCTGAAAGAGCACCGGTCGCGAGGGGTCGCGCAGGAAGGCACGCACCGTGATCGAGAGCATGCCGGCGCGCGGTGGGAGCAGTCGGCCGGTGCGCGAGCGCGTACCCTCGATGAAATACTCCAGGGCCACGCCGCGGTCGAGGATCAGCGTCACGTACTGGTTGAAAACAGCGGCATACAGCGGCTGCGATCGAAACGAGCGTCGCAGGAAGAACGCACCGCCGCGCCGTAGCAACGGCCCGACGATCGGCATATTGAGATTCACCCCGGCGGCGATGTGCGGCGGGACGAATCCGCGGTGGTACAGCAGGTAGGACAGCAGGATGTAGTCGATGTGGCTTCGATGGCAGGGCACGTAGACGATTTCGTGCCCGGCCTGGGCCTCGCGGAACTGGCTGAAATGCTGAACGGAAACCCCGCGGTAGATGCGGCTCCAGAACCAGGTCAGCAGCAGGTCGAGGATTCGTATGAACGCATAGGAATAGTCGGCCGCGATCTCGCGCGCATACTTGCGGGCCATCAGCTCGGCCTTTTCCTCGCTGATCTCGTCGCGTCGTGCCTTGGCGGCGATGGCCTGTTGTACGGACTCTGAACGGACGATCCGGTCGACCAGCGTGCGCCGGTGCGAGCGGTCGGGGCCGATGGCGGTTGTGCGAACGCGCTTGAAGTGCACCCTCAGTACCCGGCTGATGCGCCCCAGCGCCTGGGAGCTGTCTTCGGTTTCAGCGAGCACTTCTCCTACGTCCACGGGTTTTCCGAACTGAACCATCGTGGCGCGGCCGTTGATGAACGTCGAGAAAAGGCGCCGCAGACGGCCCGCCACGCCCCAGTTCTCGGAGAACAGGATCTTGAAAATGCTCTCTTCCTTGTCGGGCGCACGGCCGATGAGCACGGTCACTGGCACGACCTGGACCTTCGCGAGGTCCTCGGCCTCGGCCCGTTCGAGCACCTGGCGCAGCATTTGCGGGTGCCGTCGACGCCGGGGGCGCCGGATGATGAATCCACCGTAGCGGCGCGAGGCGCTGTACGAGCGCGGCAGCATGCCGTCGCCGACGCGGAATGCTTCGTTCGGTCGCGGCCAGTCCAGCTTGCGACAAACCTGCTCGACGATCAGGAGCGAGGACAAGGCATAGGTGTCGAGAACGTAGAACACCGGCCGGTCCGGATCGATGTCCAGTTCGGAGAGATCTTCAGGCAGGACGGTCGAGCGAACCCACCAGTGCAGGATGCGCCGGAGCAGGTTCAGCCACGCGCCGTAAAGTCGCGCGGTCAGGCCGATTGAGGGGCTGGTTCGCTGCATGGCAGGGTCACGATTCGGGGCGGCAAGTTTACCATCCGGCCCGGTTGGGCGAATCGCCCTGTAGACGGGAAGAAAAACCGGGCCCCTCCGTGGAGGCGGCCCGGAAACCGGTCGAACCGGAAAGGACTTTCTTGGTTGTTGATCGCGGGGACGCGAACGAAATACGAGAAACCGATTCACTTCCCTCGTTCAAAATCATATAACAGGAACCGGTTTCTTATCAAGTTTTTATAAAACATCTATAACTAACTGAAAAAACGTTGAATATCTGCCTGAATTCCGGCGGCCGCTGCAGGGGGATCATCCGCGTCCCGGATGGGGCGCCCCACGACGATATAGTCGGCGCCCGCTGCGAAAGCCTCTTCGGCGCTCAGCGTGCGCTTTTGTTCGTCGCGGTTGGCGACGGGGCGGATACCGGGGCAGACCGCCACCAATCGGTCGTCGACTTCGCGGCGCAACGCGGCCACCTCCAGCCCGGAAGAGATCACGCCGGTGCAGCCGATCTCCAGGGCGCGGCGGGCCCGCGAGAGCACCAGGCGCTCCACGTCGCATTCGAAGCCCAGGTCGTCGAGATCGCCCTGGTCCAGGCTGGTCAGTGCGGTGACCGCCAGGATGCCCATTTCGCCGCGGTTTGCAACGGCCTCGGCGAGCATGCCGTCGTTGCCGTGCACGGTCAGGAAATCGACGTCGCGACGCGCCAGCTGGGCGGTCGCACGGCCCACGGTCGGTGGAATATCGAACAGCTTGAGATCGGCAAACACGCGCTTGCCGGCCTGCTTGAGTTCGTCGGCCAGCTCGAAGTAGTACCCGCTGAGAAAGAACTCCAGCCCGAGCTTGTAGAAGCGCACGTGATCGCCGAGCTGCCGGATCAGACTTCGAGCCTGGTCGATATCGGGCACGTCGAGGGCGAAGATCAGTCGTTCCTCGGCGGGGATCCGCCGGCGGTTTTCAGGCAGCGTCATGAAAGTGCTCCAGGATGTTCGGGGCGATACGTTCGGGATGGACCATATGCAGGTGGTGACCGCCCGGGCAGCTCACGGTGGCCCGCCGATGCTTGAGCGCGGCCAGGCGCAGCTGGAACATGCGCTGGCCCAGCAGGCCGGTGTGCGGTTCGGAGTGGATGTTGAGCACGGGCGCATCGATGTGGGCGAGCAGGTCGATGACCTGCGGCTCGGTGTAGCGGTGCGCGGTCGGCCACGTCAGACGCTGGTCATGGCGCCACTGCCAGCCGCCTTCGACCTCGACCAGACCGCGCTCGGCCAGCAGGCGGGTGGAGTGCTCGCTGAGGTCGCTGCCCTGCTGTCGTGCCGCGACGGCGTCGTCGCGCCGGACGTGTACGCGACGCGGGCGGGGCCTGGAACGCGCCACGGCCTTGCGCCAGCCCGCGGCGGTCTTGTGTGCCGGCGCCGACAGCGGACCCAGGCCCTCGATCAGGACCATGGACTGCACGCGCTCGGGTGCGGCGGCCGCCACCAGGGTCGAGACTGCCCCGCCGAGCGAATGGCCGAGGAGATTGCAGCGCTCCCAGCCCAGGTCGTCGAGCACGGCCAGCACGTCAAAGCTGTAGTCGTCGAAGTGGTAGCGCACGCCTTCGGGTCGCGGCGTCGAGAAGCCGTGGCCTGGAAAGTCGATCGCCACCAGGTCGAGCCCGTCGAGATGCTCGCCCAGGGGGACGAACGAGTGCGCATTGTCGAGCCAGCCGTGCAGGGCCAGAACGGGTGTATCGCCGCGCCGCCAGCGCAGCCCCGCAACGCGTCCGCCGAGCAGCTCGATGGGTTCCATCAGTCCAGCCGTTCGAGGTTGGCGTAGGACAACACCAGCCATTTCTGGCCGGCGGTCTCGAAGTTGATCTGGACGCGCGCGTTGGGGCCGCTGCCTTCGACGTTGACCACCGTGCCGATGCCGAATCGCTCGTGGCTGACGGTCGAGCCCAGGTTGAAGTCGTGCTCCGGCCCGGGCTGTGACATCGCGCCGCCGCCGAAGGCCGTGCCGGCGTAGCGGGCAGCCCGTGGCCGGACCTGCTCGATCAGCTCCTCGGGCAGTTCGTCGAGAAAGCGCGAGGGGTAGCTGGTGGAGGTCTGGCCGTGCAGCATCCGTGACTCGGCATAGGTCAGGTACAGGCGCTGCATAGCCCGGGTCATGCCGACGTAGCACAAGCGGCGCTCCTCCGACAGGCGCCCGGGTTCCTCGGTCGACTTCTGGTGCGGAAACAGCCCTTCTTCCATGCCCGACAGGAAAACCAGCGGGAACTCGAGGCCCTTGGCCGAGTGCAGGGTCATCAGTTGCACGCAGTCCTGCCATTTCTCGCCCTGGTGCTCGCCGGCTTCGAGCGCGGCCTGCGCCAGGAAGGATGCCAGTGGGCTTAAGCCCGACTGCTCGTCTTCGAGCGGCTGGTCGAAGGTCTCGGCGGCGCGAATCAGCTCGGTGAGGTTTTCCTCACGCGATTCGGCGCGGTCGGGCGCCTCGCGCTGGCGGTACCAGCGCGCGAGGTCGGCGGTTTCGACCACGGCCGACATCAACTCGCCCAGCGAAGCGTCCCGGGTGCGCTGGTCGAGATCGTTGATGATCTGCAGGAACTGGGCGACGGCGTTGCCCGCGCGCGCGGCGAAGGCGCCGCTGTCGCGCATGGCCGTCGCGGCCACGAATAGCGAGGTGCCGTCGGCGCGGGCGCGCTCGCGGATGGCGGCCACGGTGCGCTCGCCGATGCCGCGCGCCGGGACGTTGACCACGCGCTCGAACGCCGGGTCGTCGCCGCGGTTGTGGACCAGCCTGAGGTAACCCATGGCGTCCTTGATCTCGGCGCGCTCGAAGAAGCGCTGGCCGCCATAGACGCGGTAGGGAATGCCCTCGGCGAGGAGCTGGTGCTCGAACAGGCGTGATTGGGCGTTCGAGCGGTAGAGCACAGCCGCTTCGGAGGCCGCGCCGCCCTGCTCGAGCCAGTCGCGGATGCGCGCGATGACGAAATCGGCTTCCTCCTCGGCGCTGAAGGCCGAGAAAATCCGGATCGGCTCGCCCTTTTCGCCCTCGGTCCAGAGGTTCTTGCCCATCCGCCCTTCGTTGTTGGCGATGACGCGGTTGGCGGCTTCGAGGATGGTTGCGGTCGAGCGGTAGTTCTGCTCCAGCCGGATCATGGCCGGTTCGAAGTCGCGCGCGAAATCGGAGACGTTTTCCACCCGCGCGCCGCGCCAGCCGTAGATCGACTGGTCGTCGTCGCCGACGACGAACATGCGCGCCTGATCACCGGCGATGATGCGCACCAGCGCGTATTGAAGCTTGTTGGTGTCCTGGAATTCGTCGATCAGGATATGCCCGAAGCGGTCGCGGTACTGCTGCTGGCGCGCCGGGTTGTCGCGCAGCAGTTCGAGCGTGCGCAGCAGAAGCTCGGCGAAGTCGACCAGGCCGGAGCGCTCGCAGTAGTCCTGGTAGTTGCGGTAGACCGACACCTGGGTGAGCGCATGCGGATTGTCGAAGGGCTCGATGTGTTCCGGCCGGCGACCCTCGTCCTTGTGATGATTGATGAATCCCTGCATCTGCCGGGCCGGGTACTCGCCCTCGTCGAGTTCCATGTCGCGGATGACGCGCCGGATCAGGCGGTACTGGTCCTCGCTGTCGAGGATCTGGAAGGTCTCGGGCAGTCCGGCCTCCGCGGCGTGCATTCTCAGCATGCGGTGGCAGATGCCGTGAAAGGTGCCGATCCACAGCCCGTCGGGCCGCAGGCCGAGCAGCTTCCCGACGCGCGCGCGCATCTCGCCGGCGGCCTTGTTGGTGAAGGTCACCGCCAGCACGCCCATCGGGCTGACGTGGTGCACCTGGATCAGCCAGGCGATGCGATGCACGAGCACGCGCGTCTTGCCCGAACCGGCCCCGGCAAGCACCAGCACGTGCCCGTCCTCGGCGGTAACCGCCTCGCGCTGCGCGTCGTTGAGTTCGTCGAGAAGGTGGCTGACGTCCATGGTTCGCTAGGGGTCGGGGTTCAGGATTCAGGATTCAGGGATCAGGGCTCAGGGCTCAGGGCTCAGGGCTCCGAATTCGGGGCGGGGTTCTCCTGACCCCTGACCCCTGAGTCCTGAGCCCTCGCGACAGCACGAAACCCAATATCCGACCGATAAAAATCGTCTTCGAAGCCGATCTGGGCGATCCACTGGTAGGCGCGTGCCTGGGCTTTCCTTGGCGTGTCGCCCAGGGCGCAAAGCGCGAGGACGCGGCCGCCGCTGGTCACGACCCGGCCGGCGTCGTCCAGGGCTGTGCCGGCGTGGAAGACCTTCACGTCGGCAGGGAAGTCGGACTGCAGCCCGGTGATCGGGTGGCCTTTTTCGTAGCTGCCGGGGTAGCCGCCGGCGGCCATGACTACCGCCAGGGCCGTGCGCTCGTCCCATTCGGGTTCGACTTCATCGAGCGTGCCGTCAAGGGCGCGTTCGATGATTTCGACCAGGTCGGAGCGAAGCCGCATCATGATCGGCTGCGTTTCCGGGTCGCCGAAGCGGACGTTGAACTCCAGCACCTTGGGGCCGGTGGCCGTGAGCATGACGCCGGCATAGAGAAAGCCGGTGAACGACGCGCCGTCGTCGGCCAGGCCGGCGAGCGTCGGTTCGATGATTTCCTCGACGATCTGCCGGTGCACGATCGCGTCGACGACCGGCGCCGGTGAATAAGCGCCCATGCCGCCGGTATTGGGGCCGCGGTCGCCGTCGTCGCGGCGCTTGTGGTCCTGGCTGGAGGCCATGGATAGATACTGCTTACCGCTGGCGACGACGATGAAGCTCGCTTCCTCGCCGACCATGAATTCCTCGATGACGACGCGACGCCCGGCCTTTCCGAAGGCCTCGCCGGAGAGCATGTCCTCGAGGGTGGCCCGAGCGTGTTTTTCGGTTTCGGCGATGACCACGCCCTTGCCGGCGGCCAGGCCGTCGGCCTTGAGTACGATCGGCAGGCCGATGCCGTGGATCATCTCCATGCCTTCATCGACGTCTTCGACCACGCCGAAGGCCGCGGTGGGGATGTCGTGGCGCGCCATGAAGGCCTTGGCGAAGGCCTTGGAGGACTCCAGGCGGGCAGCGGAAGCACTCGGGCCAAAGCAGTTAAGGCCGGCGCCGGTGAACCGGTCGACGATGCCGGCGGCCAGCGGCGCTTCAGGGCCGACCACCGTCAGGCCCGCCGATTCAGACCGGGCCAGTTCGATCAGGCCGTCGATGTCTTCGGCGCCGACATCGGCGTTGCGCATGCCCGGCTCGGAGGCCGTCCCGGCGTTGCCGGGCGCGACAATCACTTCGCTGACCTTCTCCGACTGCGCCAGCTTCCAGGCCAGCGCATGCTCACGACCACCGCCGCCGACGACGAGGAGTTTCATTAGTGTGCTTTCCAGGATGAGTGTGCCGATCCATTGTACCGCGGCACCCTGGCGCGTCAGGGGCTTTCGGGAGAGCGAAATTCGAAATCCGAAGCACCAAATTCGAAACAAGCTCGAAGCACGAAATTCAAAACGGCGGGCGTTCCGCACGCCCCTTTTCGTACTTGGGTTTTCGAATTTGTTTCGGATTTGGTGCTTGGTGCTTCGAATTTCCGCCTGCTACTGCCGACCCATTTGCTCAATGGCGAAAGTGCCTGCGGCCGGTCAAAACCATTGCAATACCGAACCGGTTGCAGGCATCGACCACTTCTTGGTCGCGCTTCGAGCCGCCCGGCTGGATGACGGCGCGGATGCCGCGTTCGGCGGCGGCTTCGATGCTGTCGGCGAACGGGAAGAAGGCGTCGGAAGCCATCACCGCGCGGTCGAGCGACAGCCCGGCGGCCTCGGCCTTGAGCGCGGCAAAGCGGGCCGAGTCGACGCGGCTCATCTGACCGGCGCCGACACCCACCGTGGCCCGATCCTTTGCGTACACGATCGCGTTGGAGCGCACCAGGCGCACCGCGGCCCAGGCAAAGCGCAGGTCGTCGAGCTCGGCATCGTCGGGGGCGCGTTCGGTGACGATCTCAAGCTGCGGCACGGTCTGCCAGTCGTCGCCGGCCTGCACCAGCCAGCCGCCGTCGATGGCGCGCAGTTCCAGCGGCTGCGGTGCCGCATCGCCGGGTGTGAGTACCCGTACGTTGGGTTTGGCGGCCAGCATCTCGCGCGCCTCTAGGCTGACCGACGGGGCGATCAGGACTTCCATGAATTGCTTGAGCAGCCGTTCGGTCAGTTCGGCGTCGACTTCGCGATTGACGGCGATAATGCCGCCGAAGGCCGACGTCGGGTCGCAGGCGAAGGCTTTGTCATAAGCGTCGGCGGTGCTGTCTCCCTGGGCCGCGCCGCAGGGGTTGGTGTGCTTGACGATCACGCAGGCGGGCTGCTCGCCCAGGCTTCTGACGCCGGCCCAGGCGGCGTCCGCGTCGAGCAGGTTGTTGTAGCTCAGCGCCTTGCCCTGCAGCGGCTGGCAGCCGGCCAGGCCGTGTGCGCCCTGTCCGCGGACGCGATAGACGCCGGCGGGCTGGTGCGGGTTTTCGCCGTAGCGCAGCGGCTCGACGGCGTCGAGCGCGAGATTGATCCTCGGCGGCAGCTCGCTGTCGCTGTCGTGCGCCGACAGCCACTGGCTGATATGGCCGTCGTAGGCGCATGTGTGCGCGAATGCAACCGCGGCCAGCTCGCGCCTTCGGCGCTCATCGGGAAGTTCGGGGAGCGATTCGATCAAGCCCGCGTAGTCGTCCGGGTCGCTCAACACGCAGACGTCGCGGTGGTTCTTGGCCGCAGCGCGCAGCATGGCCGGCCCGCCGATGTCGATATTCTCGATCGCCTCCTCGAGCGTGCAATCGGCGCGCGCTACCGTCTCGGCAAACGGGTAGAGGTTGACGGCCACGACGTCGATGCGGTCGATGCCGTGTTCGGCCATGGTCTCGGCGTCGACATCGCGGCGACCGAGGATGCCGCCGTGGATTTTCGGGTGCAGGGTCTTGACCCGGCCGCCCATGATTTCGGGAAAGCCAGTCAGGTCCCCGACCTGGGTCACGGTCAGGCCGGCGTCTTTCAGGGCGCGGGCGGTGCCGCCGGTGGACAGCAGCCCGAAACCGGCCTGCTCGAGACGACTGGCCAGCTCAACCAGCCCGCGCTTGTCGGAAACGCTCAGGAGGGCCCAGCGTTGGTTCGGCTTGCTCATGTCTGAAAGGTGACTCCGGAGGGGGTTAGTCGAGGCCGTATCGCCGGATGCGGCTTCGCAGGGTGGTGCGCGTGATACCCAGAATTTCGGCGGCGCGGGACTGGTTGCCGTCGGTCTGTTCCAGCACGGTTTCAACCAGCGCCCGCTCGGCCTCGGCCATGATCACACAGTGCAGGTTGTCCGGCGGCGTGTCGCCCATGTCATCCAGGTACTGCCGGACGACGCAACGGACGAATTCGTGCAGGCACGGACCCTGCTCTGGCGGCTTCTCTGACAAGCTCGAGTCCCTCGAAATGCTTGGAAAGTTTTGACGTTCGCGGCGAACCGTAAACGATAGCACAACTGGGCGAGCCCTTATTTAGTGAAAACGCATCTGGAAGCCGGCCGGCTCGGTCGTGCCGACAACGAACTCCAGCAATACCGGCATGACGATGCCCGCCGGCAGCCCGCGCCTGACCAGGTCCGGGTCGCGCAGGTACTCCCCGGGCTCTAGGCGCCGAACACCAAGCACCTGCTGGCTGGCGTCATAGAAGCGGACCTCCACCACGGGGAATGGTACGGCCGTGTCCGCCTGGTTGCGCAGGCTTGCGCTGATGATGACCGCATCGTCCAGGCTCGGGTGCGGATGCAGGTCGCGCGAGACGATCTGGATCGTTTTGTTGGGGTCCAAGGCCGCATCGGGCTGGGCCGTGCTTCCCAGCCAGCGCGCGACCGGCGAACCGGGGGTCTGCCACATTGCCCAGAGCTGAACGATCAGTAGCAACAGCAAGACAGCGCTGACGCTCGGCCACAGCCAGCGGCGAAAGCCGGGCGCGGTATCGTCGCTCTCGAATCCCGGCAGAGGCTCGACGCCGGATCCATCCTCGGGCTCGTCCTCGTCCTCGGGCTCATCGTGATACTCGACCGGCAGCTCGGCCTGAACCATGTCCGGGTGTTCGAGCATGGGCGGCATGCCGTCTCCGCGCAGGGGGTCTTCCGAGGCGTCGGGATGGCGCTCGAACAGCTCCGAGAGGCTGTTGAAGGTCTTTCCGCAGTTTCCGCAACGAACGACCCCCGCTGCCTCGGCCAGAATTCCGGGCTGGAGTTCGTAGACGGCCTGGCAGGCCGGGCAACGCGTGAACACGGTGCCCGACCTTAGCCGCTGTCCGTGCGCGGCGAGGTGAGTTCGCGATAGCGCTCGAGGCTGGCCGAAAATCGATCACGGGCCGCCGCCTCTCGCTCGTCGAGCCGGTCCAGGTCGGCGCGTAGCGCGCGCAATTCGGTGCGGGTCTCGTCGATGTCGTCCTGCAGCGATTTCGGAATTGTCTTGCCCTCGCGATTGAGGGCTGCGGCGCGCCCGACGAACTTCTCGAATCGGTTTTCGATGAGCCCCAGGGCCAGGCGTGTCGACACGCGCTGGCTCTGGATGCCCGCCAGCTGCATCTCGAGCGCTTCGCGCAGGTCCTCCTCGCTGTTGTAGGTGGCCAGCAGCATGCGATCGCGAGCCTCCTGACTGCGTTCTTCGGCTTCGCGACGCGCCTGTTCGCGGCGCTGACGGCGTCGCTCCTCGATCTCTTCGGGGCTCAATGCCGGTTCGACGCGTTCGCGAACCGTACCGTCCGGACCCAGTCGCACGTAACCGTAGTCCTTGAACTCGGGAGGAACCGACTGGCCGTAGTGGGTTTCGCCATCGTCATCGACCCAGCGATACACGGACTGGGCCTGGGCCGCGGGCGCGGCCAGGACGAGAAGCAAGAAAAGCAGCAGGGTATGACGCAGCATCGCGGAAGTCAGGCGCCGTAGCGTTGTTGATAGCCTATCACGGCATCAAGGCTCGCCGGCGGACGGTCGTGAGCCGCCAGCCAGTCGATAAGATCCTGCAGGCTGGCAATTGACACCACCTGCAACCCACGGGATTTGACAGCCTGCACCGCTGATCGTTCGTCGTCGCTGCCGCGCTCCTGGCGGTCGAGCGCGATGGCTACCCCGGCGGCTTCAGCGCCGGACTCGGCGATGATCGCGAGCGCTTCGCCAACGGACGTGCCGGCCGAGATCACGTCGTCGACGATCAGAATCCGCCCCCTCAGCGGCGCGCCGACGATGGTTCCGCCTTCGCCGTGGTCCTTGGCTTCCTTGCGGTTGTAGGCGAACGGCACATCGATGTCGTGCCCGCGCGAGAGGTTCATGGCCACGGCGGTGGCCAGCGGAATGCCCTTGTAGGCAGGGCCGAAAAGCATGTCGAACTCGATGCCCGAGTCGACGATGGCATCGGCGTAGCAGCGCGTGAGCGTATCAACGGCCGCGCCGGTGCTGAACTCGCCGGCGTTGAAGAAGTACGGGCTTTCGCGGCCTGACTTCAGGGTGAAGCGGCCGAAACGCAGCGCCTCTCGATCGAGGGCAAGCTGCAGAAAGCGGGTGGTCCAGGGCTTGATCATGGCGCCATTCTAGGCGATCGATTGATCGGGGTCATGGATCTTTGCGCCGGTGGACTCGTCGACATGCTCGGGAGCTGAAGAGCTCGGGTTCGGGTGAGTCCGGACAGGCGCTGAACGAGTTCGCCCCGGGCCCGGAGGTCCGGGACCAAGGCGAAGCGGCAAATTGAGATGGGTCTCGGGCTTTATCGTCCGGCCGGAGGCTCCATCAGCGAAGGAATGTCCGTCAGGATCTGCTGGGCCTCGACGCGTATCGCCTCGCGCTGGCCGACCGTCACGCACCGACGGCGCGGAATGCGGGAGCCCGTTCGTTTCACTTCCTGGCAAACGACCTGTTCCCGCTCGCGTCCGACGAGCAGCGTATCCAGCTCTTCCTGCAGGTTGAATACCTCGATCTGCTCTTTCGAGGAAAGAGCATCGATGTTCTCGACGTCGCTGAGCAGTTCCTGGAAATCCTCCTGGATCTCTTCGAACTCCTTCCATTCGCTTTTCTTGAGCTGCCGCGGCTTGCCCTCCCGGAGGTTGCTTTCCACCGTGTCGAGCGCCTCGAGGAACTCGTCGACGGGGACCACGTCACGGGCCACGGCCGATGAAGCGGCGAACACGCCGGCAAACAAGACGACAGCGAGTTGGAGGGAAATACGAAAGTGCGGATTCATGGTCTTCTCCCGTTGAAGTACTAAATTAATCGTACTAATTAATGCGTAGTACTGTCAAACGATTCGATCGGCGGGTGCCTCGGTCGATTGAGCTAACATACGCCGCTGGATCGAAAGAGATGTCCGGATGCGCATTATCTCGCTCAACGCCAACGGTATTCGCGCCGCCCACCGCAAGGGCTTCTTCGACTGGCTCAAGAAGCAGGGAGCCGACCTTGTCTGCATCCAAGAGACGAAGGCCCAGCACTGGCAGCTGGCCGATCGTGACTTCTTTCCCATCGGCTACCACTGCTACTACCACGACGCTGAGAAGAAGGGCTATTCCGGCGTGGCGCTGTATTCGAAGCATCAGCCGGTGCGCGTGGTCTACGGCCTGGGCTGGGACGAGTTCGACCGAGAAGGCCGCTGGCTCCAGGCCGATTTCGAGAATTTGAGCGTGGTCTCCCTCTACCTGCCCTCGGGCACTTCGAAGGACGAGCGCCAGCAGTTCAAGTACCGCTGCATGGAGCGGCTTCATCCGCACCTCGAGGAACTCGCCGGGCACGACCGCGACTACGTCATCTGCGGCGACTGGAACATCGCCCACAAGGAAATCGACCTCAAGAACTGGAAGGCCAACCAGAAGAATTCCGGCTTCCTGCCGGAAGAGCGGGCCTGGCTCGACGAGGTCTTCGGGCCCGTCGGGATGGTCGACGCCTTCCGCCGTATCGACCCCAATCCCGATCGATTTACGTGGTGGTCCCAGCGCGGCCGCGCGCGCGAGAAGAACGTGGGCTGGCGCATCGACTACCAGGTGGCCACGTCCGGTCTGGCCCAGCGCGCCCGCTCGGCCGAGATCTACACCGACGAGAACTTCTCGGACCATGCGCCGCTGATCATCGACTATGACGACTGAGGCGGCCGGCGGCGGAAGCTGGCAACGCGCCTGGGCGATCTACACCCGGCCCACGGTCCTGCGCATGCTGGTGCTCGGCTTCTCCGCCGGTCTGCCCTTCATGCTCGTCTTCTCGACCCTGACCGCCTGGTTGCGCGACGAGGGCGTGTCGCGCACCGCCATTGGCTTCTTTGCCTGGATCGGCATCACCTACTCGATCAAGGTTTTCTGGTCGCCGGTGGTCGATCGGGTGCGATTGCCCGGACTCACTCGAGTGTTTGGCCAGCGTCGCGGCTGGATGCTGCTCGCCCAGTTCGGCATCATGGCCGGCCTGGCGGGCATGGCGTTGACCGATCCCGTCACGCAACTGATCCAGGTCGCACTGCTGGCCCTGCTGGTCGCCTTCTCTGCGGCCACGCAGGACATCACCATCGATGCTTTCCGCATCGAATCCGACAGCAACGAATTTCAGGCCGCGCTGGCCGGCACCTACGTGCTGGGCTACCGCATGGCTATCCTGGCGACCGGGGCCGGCGCGCTCTATATTGCCGACTTCGCGAGCTGGACGCTG
This sequence comes from Lysobacterales bacterium, assembly GCA_034520805.1. Taxonomy (GTDB): domain Bacteria; phylum Pseudomonadota; class Gammaproteobacteria; order Xanthomonadales; family Wenzhouxiangellaceae; genus Wenzhouxiangella. The sequence goes on from JAXHNG010000017.1 coordinate 91,831, forward strand.
GCTTACCTTTGCATGAGCGCCCTGGTTCTGGTGGGTGTTGTCGCGGTGCTGATCTCACCCGAGCCGACCTCAATAGAGCGGCTCGACATCGAGAAGGATCCACTCGTGATCGGTTTCCGGGAGCGCACGAGATTGTCCGGCAGGCTGCAGGACCTGGGTGCCTGGTTGACCGGCGCCGTGGTCGCCCCGCTGGTGGACTTCTTCCGCCGCAACGGCTGGATGGCCTTGCCGATCCTGGCGCTGGTCGGCCTGTTCAAGATGTCCGACATCTCCATGGCGGCGATGGCCAACCCGCTCTACCTCGACCTGGGCTTCACGCTCAGCGAAATTGCCACGGTCACGAATGTCTTCGGCATTGTCATGACCATCGCCGGCGGGTTGCTCGGCGGGGTGCTGGTGGCGCGATTCGGGCTGCTGCCGATGTTGCTGGCTTCGGCCATCATCGTGGCGGTGACCAACCTGCTGTTCGCGTGGCTTGCGACCATCGGCCCGCAGCTGTGGGCGCTGTTCATGACCATCGGTGCCGACAACCTTGCCAACGGCCTGTCGGCCACGGTCTTCATCGCCTGGCTGTCCTCGCTGGTCAGCCGCCGCTACACCGCCACGCAGTACGCCCTGTTCAGTTCCTTCATGACCCTGCCCGGCAAGCTGTTCGGCGGACCGTCGGGCTGGATCGTAGACAACGCCGGCTACGTGTTCTTCTTCGTCTACGCCTCCGCGCTGGGTATCCCGGCCATATTGCTCATCCTGTGGCTGATGCAGCGACGCTACCTGGCCGCACCAACCGAGCGTCGGGATTGACGCGGCCTATTGGCCCTGCTCGAAACGGTCGGAGAAGATGCCGTCGATGAACAACTCGTAGGCGCCCATGTCTGCACGCCCGCCGGAGGCCCTTACGAACGGCTCGCCACGCTGATCGTATTCGAGCACGGTGCCCGGGTGCGTCAGGGTTCGTGGACGACGCCCAGAAGCACGGGCCAGTCCGCCCCGGTGACCGGGCCGGTGGTCAGCCGGCGGCCCGCCAGGCGTTCACGCGCCAGCCAGGCGAAAAGGGTCGATTCGACGTCGTCGGGGGGCAGGCCCAGGCGGTCGCTGGGCGTGATGCTGACGCCATCGAGCGATGCGGCCAGGCGCCGGCACAGATCGGCGTTGGCCGCGCCGCCGCCGCAGACGATGCAGGTCTCGACGCCGTCGGGGTGCATCGCACGAATCGCGTCGGCTATGGTGTGGGCCGACAGTTCGGCCAGCGTCGACTGAACATCGCGGGGCGCGGATTAGCCCAGTCCGGCAGGCGCTCGTCCAGCCAGCCGGGGGAAAAGTACTCGATACCGGTGCTTTTGGGCGCGGGCCGGGCGAAATACGGATCGGCCTTTAGCGTTGACAGCCACGCCGCGTCGACCTGGCCGCCTGCAGACCACCGTCCGCCTGCATCGTAGCGTCCGCCATCGGCATGACGGCGATACCACAGGTCGAGAAAGCAGTTGGCCGGCCCGGTATCGAAGCCCGACACCGGCTGGTCGGGCAGCAGGAAGGTGACGTTGGCGATGCCGCCGAGGTTCACGACAGCGCGGGGTTCATCGTCACTGCGGAAAAGGGCGTCGTGCAGCAGCGGCGCCAACGGTGCACCCTGCCCACCTGCTGCCAGGTCGGCGCGGCGAAAATCGGCCACCGTAACAATGCCCGTTCGACGGGCGATGCGGTGCGCGTCGGCAATCTGGAGCGTGAACGGCGGATCGGCCTCGGCATGGTGGACGACGGTCTGACCGTGCGAGCCGATGGCGGTGATATCCGCCGGTTTCAGTCCCGCGTCGGAAATGACCGCCAGCGCGGCCTCGGCAAATCGGTCGCCAAGCTGCGCATCGAGCGCGCCCGAGCGCGGAGACAGGAAAGTTGTCGGGATCTTTCCGGACTTCGTCGAGCGCTTCGCGAAGCTCGCCATCGAAGGGCCGGGTGGTGTTCGCCAGCAGGCGGGGAGAATCGGGCCCGAAATCCACCAGGACGGCGTCGATGCCGTCCATGCTCGTGCCGGAAATCAGCCCGACGTAGCGTTCGCCGGACGGGCGGGCCATTCAGCAGCTGCCGCTGACGCCCCGGCAATCTTCGTCGCTGCCGCTGGCCACCAGCGTGCGTACGGTAGAGAGCGCGTCGAGGCGGGCCAGCAGATTGTCGCCGATGCGGCTGAACGCGGCCATGTGCTCGGCGGGCAGCGGGTCGGCCGGGGGCAGGTCCACCGTGCGCGGGTTGCGATGCACGCCGTTGAGCAGGAATTCGTAGTGCAGGTGGGGTCCGGTCGCCAGGCCGGTCGCGCCGACGTGGCCAATCGTTTGCCCCTGGCGTACCCGATCCCCGCGCTTGACCGTCTTTCTCGACAGGTGCAGGTAACGGGTGACGATGCTGTTGCCATGCTGGACGAAGATGTAGTTGCCGTTGGCGCGCGAGTAGCCGGCTTCGATAACCTTGCCGTCACCGGAGGCCCACACCGGCGTTCCGGTTGCGGCGGCGTAGTCGGTGCCGTTATGAGGACGCACGCGCTTGGTGACCGGATGCAGGCGGCGCGGGTTGAAGTTCGACGAAACCCGCGCGAAATTCAAGGGGGTACGCAGGAAGGCCTTGCGCATGGGGCGTCCGTCGGGCGCGTAAAAATCGGGCCCGTTGCCGGCGTCGAAGCGGACCGCCTCGAAGGGCTCTCCGCGGTTGACGAAGCGCGCGGCGAGGATCTCGCCGTCGCGAAGATATTCGCCTTCGCGCCAGACTTCCTCGTAGATGAGCGCGAAACGATCGCCGTCGCGGATGTCCAGGGCAAAGTCGATGTCCCAGCCGAAGATGGTGGCCAGGCGCATGATCATTGCATCCGACAGGCCGGCGGCGCGAGCGTCGTTGTAGAGCGAGCTGTTGATCGTGCCCGAAGTCTCCACGATTCGCCGTTCGAGGTGGCGCGGTTCGGTCCGGGTGGACAGGCCGTCGTCGTCCTGTTCGACGAACAGCCAGGCTTCCTCGTCGAGTTCGGTGCGCAGCGCGCGAAAGCCGTCTTCGGGATGAATATCGAAGGCGAACTCGTCACCGGGGCGGATACGGGCCAGGTCTCGCGCCTGTTCGGTCGTGGTGACGATTTCGTGCAGCAGGCCGGCGCTCAGGCCGAGATCGCGAAAGACCCGTTCGAGGGTCTGGCCGGGCTTTATCTCGACGATCTGCCAGTCGGCCTCGACACGCTCCTCACGGGCTGCTTCGGTAAAAGCGGGCAGGCTGCCGACCGAGGCGGCAAGGACCTCGGGCGCTCCGATCCCAGCCTCCGCGCTCGATCGCTGCGGCAACTCCAGCGGCTTGATGCTGGCCGCGGGTGAACCCTGCGGTCCGCCGGGTACCATGGAAAACACCGCGCCGAGCGCGATCAGGCCGACCGCTGCCAGGCTCGCGCGCGGCCTTTTGCGCAGCGCACGGGCGCTGTGCCGGCCGGCCGAGTGAACGGTGGTCAGGGACTTCTCGGCCAGTTGCCGGATCGGACGGGTCGGGCGTGATCGCCCGAGTGAGGCCATGGATTTTCTATTCATGCACGACGTATAGAGCTGTAAACCCGTTAACATTACCGAGTTGTGGTCGGGCAAGTCAACGAGTACGTGCTCGAAAGTGCAAGGCAAATCAGCATTAAAGGCGCTTGAAAGTGACCGATATCAAAGAGATTATCCGCGGCGCGGCCGAAGTCATTCAGATCGACGAACTCGAAAAACGCCTCGCCGAGGGCCGCCGCCTGCGTATCAAGGTCGGCTTCGACCCCACTGCGCCGGATCTGCATCTCGGCCACACCGTGATTCTCAACGCTATGCGGCGTTTCCAGGACGCAGGCCACGACGTGATCTTCCTGATCGGGGATTTCACCGGCATGATCGGCGATCCCACGGGCAAGAACGTCACCCGCAAACCGCTGACCGAAGACGACGTGCGGGCCAACGCCCAGACCTACCGCGAACAGGTCTACCGGATTCTCGATCGCGACAAGACCGAAGTGCGTTTCAACTCGGAATGGTTCTCAAAGATGAGTGCCGCCGATATGATTCGCCTGGCTTCCCAGCACACGGTTGCGCGCATGCTCGAGCGCGACGATTTCGAGAAGCGCTACCAGTCGGGTCAGGCCATAGCCATTCACGAATTCCTCTACCCGCTTGTTCAGGGGCACGATTCCGTCGCCCTGGAGGCCGACGTCGAAATGGGCGGCACCGATCAGAAGTTCAACCTGCTCGTCGGTCGCCAGCTGCAGCACCAGGCCGGTCAGGCGCCGCAGATCATCATCACCTGGCCGCTGCTGGAGGGGACCGACGGCGTGCAGAAGATGTCGAAATCGCTCGACAACTACGTCGGTATCGCTGAAGCGCCCGATGAAATGTTCGGCAAGATCATGAGCATCTCCGACGAGCTGATGTGGCGCTGGTTCGAACTGCTGAGCTTCCGCTCGATCGAAGAGATCGAAGCCTTACGCAGCGGCGTGGAGCAGGGCGGCAATCCGCGCGACGCGAAGTTCGCCCTGGCGATGGAGATCGTCGACCGCTTCCACGGCGAGGGCGCGGGTGAAAAGGCGCGCGATCAGTTCATCGCCCGCTTCCGCGGCGGTCAGATGCCCGGGACATGCCCAGCAAGCACCTGCAGGCAGACAACGGCGGAATCGGGATTGCCGCTGCGCTGACCGCCTGCGGTCTCACGGCATCGAATTCGGACGCCTTCCGCATGATCAAGCAGGGCGCGGTCAAGATAGACGGTGAAAAAGTCGTCGACCGGGATCGCCTGCTTCAGCCGGGCTTCGAGGGTGTGCTGCAGGTCGGTAAACGACGGTTTACCCGCCTCACCGTAGAGGACTGAGCGCTACTGGCCAAAACGTGGCCCCTTCTCCAGGTGGGCGAGTTCGGATTCGGTGCTCTCGCGCCCCAGCGCCGCGTTGCGGTGCGGGTAGCGGCCGAAGCGTTCGATGATGGCGGCGTGATCTTGCGCGTGCTTGAGAAACCCTTCGGCGAGGCCCGCGTGCTCGGGGTGGTCATTGGCCAGCGCCTCGTATTGCCGGATCGACTGTACCTGGACCAGCGGGTCTTCGCTGTGCTGCAGTGGCATGTAGAAAAAGGCGCGTTCGGCCAGGCCCAGGTCGCGATCGATGCCGGCGTCGATTCCGGCAAGCGCCAGGGCCAGGGCCTGACCGTCGTGGGCAAAGGCCTCGGCCTGCCGACGGAAGATGACCCTCGGCACCTGGTCGAGCGACAGGATCAGCGCAAGCCGCCCGGCGGGAAATGGCATCCAGTCGGTCAGTTGGCCCGATGCGGCCCGCTGCATGATCGGTCCGAAGCGTTCGCCGACGGCGGCATCGTCGGACGCGGTCGGCTTGAACCACAGGCCCATGCGCTCGCCGATCCGGTCGGGGTCGTGCCGGGCGTCGCCGAACCAGAACGTCAGCAGGGATTGGAGCCGTCCCGCGTCGGTCACCGCCGTCCCTTCTCCTGCGCTTCGGGCAGCAGGGCCTTCAACGATGCTAACCTTTGGGACCGAGCAGCAGCCAGAGGATGAGGCCGAGCAGAGGCAGGAACAGCAACAGCAGTATCCAAAGCACCTTGGCACCCGTGCCCGCCCTGCTCGAAGCCGTCTTGACGATGGCCCAGATGATGATGATCAGCCAGATCAGACTGAGTAGGCCGGTGACTTCGATTCCCATGTCGTTCTCCTGTTCTTCGTTGGTTTGCGCAGCTGAAGGCTTCAAGCATCGACGCTTCGGTCACCGGCGTCAAGCGTTCGTCCGGCCTTCCCCCGGTTCGGGGCCGTGGCATGAGCGAGCGCCGCCGGGAGCGATTTGTTCTGCCGCATTTGGGAATCCGGGCGGGCCATTGGCGACAGCGGCTGCGTTCGGACTTCCGGCTGACCATCATCAGCCTGTTCGGCTTGTGCACGATGGCCAGCATCCTGCCTCTGGCCGTCTATCGTTTTATGGCCGGCGACTGGCAGACCGGTACCGGCGATGTCATCCTCGTGTCCTTCATCGGCGTGCTGGTCGGGTACGCCTGGTTCAGCGGCCGTACCGGGCTCGTCGCGCGCCTGCTCGCGCTGACGGTCACGGTCGGCTACCTGGCGCTGGTGACCTTCGGCGATATCAGCATCATGTGGGCCTTTCCGATTCTCAGTGCGGGTTTCCTGCTGGCCGATCGGATGTTCGCCTCCCTCAGCGCGCTGGGCACCCTGGCGCTTACCGGCGTTTTTGCCGATCGCTTCGATACCGCGGTGGACCTCTGGAGCTTCATTACCACCGGCGTACTGGTCAGTATTTCTCGGGCTGATCTTCGCCACCCGAACCGAGATGCAGCAGCACCGCCTGGCGGAGATTGCCAGCAGGGATCCGCTCACCCGCGCGGGCAATCGCCGCGCTTTGCGCCATGCACTCGACGAAGTCGCCGGCGACCTGGCGCGGCGGGCGACGCCGGTCAGCCTCATCCTGCTCGACCTGGATCACTTCAAGTCGATCAACGATGTCTATGGTCACGACGCCGGCGACCGGATACTGGTCAACTTTGTGGAAATCGTGACCACCCGTCTGCGTGACCGTGACGGCATCTTCCGCCTCGGCGGCGAGGAGTTCGTAGTGATCCTGCCCGGTACGACCTTGCTCGATGCCGAACGCGTTGCGCGCGTTCTCAAGCGCACGTTCTCGACCCAGCTCGAAGGGCCCGGTGGTGTCGTTTCGGCCAGCATGGGCGTGGCCGAGCTGAGTCGGGAGGAATCGGTGCGCCAATGGCTCTCGCGCGCCGATGAGGCGCTCTATCGTGCCAAGCAGGCCGGGCGCGACCGCATCGTGAAGGGCTGAAGCTGCTATCGTTTCGGATGAACGAGCGTAGAGAGCGGATTGCAATGCGACACTTTCTGACCACCATCGACTGGACGCGCGACGAGCTGCAGGGCCTGCTCGACCGCGCCCGACTATGGCGCGAAGGCGAATCGGGCCGACCCTTGGCGGGCCGCTCCGTGGCCCTGCTGTTCCTCAACCCTTCGCTGCGAACCCGGGCCTCGTTCGAGGTCGGCGTCTACGAACTCGGCGCCCACGCCGTCGTGCTCGAGCCCGGCCGCGGCGCCTGGGGCATCGAGTTCGAACCCGGCGTGGTCATGGACGAGGACGCCGAAGAGCATATCGCCGAAGTCGCCGGGGTGCTTTCGCGCTACTGCGACGCCATCGCCCTGCGCGCCTTTCCGCTGTTCCAGAACTGGACCGAAGATCGCCAGGACAAGGTCATCCGCTCGCTCGCGCAATACGCGGCGGTGCCGGTCATCAACATGGAAACCATCGTGCATCCATGCCAGGAACTGGCGCTGATGCGCACCGTGCAGGACCACATCGGTCGAACCCGACGGCAAGAAATTCGTGCTGACCTGGACCTGGCATCCGCGCCCACTGAATACCGCCGTGGCCAATTCCGCGTTGCTGATTGCCAGCAAGTTCGGCATGAACGTCCGCATGCTCATCCCCGACGAGGCCTATCGCCTTGACGAGCAGTTCATGGATGCCGCCGACAAGAACGCCGAAGACTCGGGCGGCTCGCTGACGGTCACCACCGACATGAATCGGCCTACGTCGGGCGCGGACTTCGTCTACGCCAAGAGCTGGGGCGCGCTGCCCTTCTACGGCCGGCCCGAGCGAAGAAGCCAGGCTGCGCGAGCCGTTTCGCCACTTCATCGTCGATGAACAGAAAATGGCGCTGACCGATAACGCCCGCTTCAGCCACTGCCTGCCGCTTCGCCGAAACATCAAGGCCACCGACGGCGTGATGGACGCCGACTACTGCGTGGCCCTCGACGAGGCCGAGAACCGCCTGCATGTGCAGAAGGCGCTGCTGGCGGAGTTGATCGGCGGGGCCTGAATTCTCCGACTTGGGTGGTGGCACCTTTCGGGTCTGGCGGCACCGCCCGCTGCGCGGGTCTCGACCAGTCAAAACCGGTTTCGCCCGGCGCTTCGCGCTCTTGCGGCGAGTTCCTTTTGTCAGTTACAACAAAAGGAACCAAAAGTGCTCTTACAACCACGCGGTTGGTCCGCACACCCAGTAAGGACTGGGACTTAACGGAATATTGCTTCTGCCCTCGCCAGAATTCGGTCGAGGCACATGGCAACCTCGTCAGACCTTGGGCGTAGCCCGCACCTGAACAGCACGACCTCGATAGGGCCGGCTTCGTCCGCGGCATGAGATCTTCTACTGCCCGAGGCTTTAGCCGTCGCGCGCGCCAGCGCGCGTGATCGTGTCTTCCGAAAGCCCCTGATCCAGACCAGGGCCACTTTCGGCCCCAGTCGAAGTCCGGGCGCCCTCAGCCGGGCTCTCGCGAAGCCCCAGTCCGAAGTCGGCGTTCTGGAGCCCTTGACTCCCATGAAGGCTCCTGAGACAAGCCCGCCGGTGTCTTTTAAGCGCGTTTTTGGTGACTTTTTTCGCGCAGGAAAAAAGTTACTCGCCGCAAGAGCGCGAAGCGCCGGGCGAAACAGCAGTTGACTTGTCGAGACCCGCACAGCGGGCGGTGGTGCCAAACCAGAAAGGTAACGTCAACCCAGCAGACAGCACGCAAGAGACACGAGTGACAACATCGGATATGTCGTCCGTCGGGGATGTAACCCCGACCTACTTGTTTTGCCCCCCATCCTGTGGCAACTTGTCACCCATGACGATTGAAGCCATCGCATTCGCCCGTATCGAAAGCCCGCCGCGCCGGCCGCCTGCCGCGACGCCCGCGTCGTCGTGTCCGCCATTCGGGCCGGGGTGTGCGCTAGTCGTATCGAGCTTCAACCAGAACAGACTGCACAAAACACCCGGCTCCGGAAGCCGGGTTTTTTGTGTCTATCGGACAGGAAAGCAATGAACAGGACAAACGAATCATGAGTGAACGGATCGTACTCGCCTTCTCCGGCGGGCTGGATACCAGCTACTGCGTGCTGGCGCTCAAGGAGCAGGGTTTCGAGGTGCATACCGCTTTCGTCGATACCGGCGGCATCGATCGCGATCAAAAGGCGTGGATTGCCGAGCGGGCGCGATCGCTCGGCGCGGCCGAACACCATGAACTCGACGCCGGCCAGCCGCTGTGGGACCAGTTCGTGGTGCCCTTGCTGTGGTCGGGCGCGCGCATGCTCGAGCAGTACCCCATGCTCTGCTCCGACCGCTACGTTATCGTGCAGCAGTGCCTGGCGCTGGCCGACGAGCTCGGCACAAAGCGCTTCGCCCACGGCTGCACCGGCATGGGCAACGATCAGCTGCGCTTCGACCAGTCGGTGCGCTCGCTCGGCGACTACCTCATCCACGCACCGATTCGGGAACTGCAGCGCGAGACCAGCAACGTGCGCGCCCACGAGCTGGACCTGATGGCCGCACGCCGGCGTCGACGTGCCTGAGTCGGCGAGCCGCTATTCGATCAATGAAAACCTGCTCGGTGTGACGCTCTCGGGCCAGGAGATCGACGAGTTCGGGGTGCCGGGCGAGGATACCTACGTGTGGTGCCGGCCGCGGTCGGAGTGGCCGGCCGGGGCGCTCGAGCTGACCATCGGATTCCAGGGCGGCCGAGCGGTGAGCCTGAACGACCAGGCGATGGAAGGTCCGGCGCTGCTGGCCGAGCTCAATCACCGGCTGGGCGCTTACGGCGTGGGCCGCCACATCTATACGGGCGATGTCTCGATTGGCCTGAAGGGCCGCATTGCTTTTGAGTGTCCTGGCATCGACGGTTTGATGACCGCCCAGCGCGCGCTGCGCGAAGCGGTCAATACCCGGCTCCAGAACCAGTTCCAGCAGACCATCGCCCAGCGCTGGGCGGAGCTGGTCTACACCGGCTTCTTCTTCGAGCCACACAAGGCCGACCTGGAGGCCTACCTGGAATCAGCCAACGAATACGTCACCGGCGTGGTCCGCCTGGCGACCGACGGCGGCAGCGTGCAGGCCGTGGCGGTGGGTTCGCGCTACCTGCTCAAGGACCCCGACGCCGTCTACGCCCAGTCCGCCGACTGGACCCCGGAAGAGGCCGAGGGCTTCGTCAAACTCCTCGGCCAGTCCTCAACCCTCGCTGCCCGAGAGTGAGGGAGCGAAATGCAATTGTTTCTCGCAAAGCGCGCAGAGGCGCGGAGGCGCAAAGGTCGCAAATGGATAAAGGAGTTTGGAGTCCATGTAGTCAGATGCGATGGCCACGCGCGAGTCCGGATAGGTCGAAATACCAATACATTCTTTTCCCTTTGCGTCCGTGGCGCCTCTGCGCCTTTGCGAGAGGCTATTCCAGAGTATTTAAACAACGCCATGATCGATCGAACCGCTCCTGAATCACCTAAAATCGCTGATCGAGTGCGATAGCCAGAATCCGCCGCGGGCGATTACGCCGGCCGACGGGATGTTCGTGCATGCCCGGGCGGTGCTGAAGGCCGCCGGGTTTTCGGTCTCGATGACCGACTACGGCGACGGCCACATCAACCTGTTCGCCCGGCGCGGGCGAATCGAGTCTGCTGTTCAACTGTCATCTCGACACCGTCCCCATCGGCGAAGGCTGGACCAGGCCACCGCTGGCGCTGACCCTGGAGGGTGATAGGGCTTACGGTCGCGGGGTGTGCGATATCAAGGGCGCGGCGGCCGCGCTGCTGGCGCTGGCCGAGTCGACCGACGCGCGAATGGCGATCCTCTTCTCTTCTGACGAGGAAGGCGCCGGTGGTTGCTGCGTGCGTCGTTTCCTGGACAACCCGGCGCACTGCCGCTTCAAGAGGGTTGTGGTCTGCGAGCCCACCGGCTGCGAAGCGGTGCTTGCACACCGCGGCTTCCTGTCGGTCAAGGGTCGCTTCACCGGCATCGCCGGACACTCATCGGAAGGCCGGGCACTGGCCGACAGTGCCATTCACCGCATGGCGCGCTGGACGACGGCCGCGCTCGACTACTGCCAGGCCGAGGCGGACGATGGCCGCCCGACATGTTTCAACGTCGGCCTGGCCTCCGGCGGTACCAAGTCGAACGTGATCGCGGGCGAGGCGAACCTCCATTACTCGGCACGCCTCGGTCCCGGCCAGTGCAATGAAGAATTGCTTGCTCATCTGTCCGGGCTGGGTGGGGCCGAGGAATACGCCAACTGGCACGTTCCCTTCTCCGGGCCGCCGCTGCCCGCCGCCGGGCAGGATCGGGAAACTGGTGCTCGCGTTCTGCGAGCGCAGCCAGGTGCCGATCGGCGAGCCCGTCGACTTCTGGACCGAGGCCTCCCTGTTCTCGGCGGCCGGCATGCCGGCGCTGGTGCTCGGTCCCGGCGACATCGCCCAGGCACACACCGCCGACGAGTGGGTCGCGCTCGAACAGCTAGACTGTGCCCTGAGTACCTACAAACGGATCGTCGGCCATGGCTGAAGTCCGGCGCACCGTCATCGAACTGCTCGGCCAGCTCGGCTCCAGCCGGGAGGCCAGGCAATATCTCAAGCAGTTCTCGCGCATCGAGGAATCGCGCTTCGCCGTGGTCAAGGTGGGCGGGGCGGTCATGCGCGACCACCTCGACGAGATGGCCGCGGCAATGGCCTTCCTGCACCGGCTGGGGCTGACCCCCATCGTGCTGCACGGCGCCGGCCCGCAGCTCGACGAGGCCATGGAAGCCGCCGGCGTGCCGATCGAAAAGCGCGACGGCCTGCGTGTGACCACTGAAGATGTCATGGCGGTCGCCCGGCCCGTCATCTACCGCGCCAACGCGGCACTGGTCGATGCGCTCGAGGCGCGCGGCGTGCGCGCCCGCGGCATCCTGCACGGCGTGTTCGAGGCGCGCCTGGCCGACCGCGAGCGGCTCGGCCTGGTCGGCGAGATCGAGCGCGTCGAACTCGAGCCGGTGCGCTCGGCCATTGCCGCCGGATCGCTGCCGGTGGTCGCCTGCCTGGGCGAGTCGCCCGCGGGCCAGGTCATGAACATCAATGCCGATATCGCCGCGCGCGAGTTGGTCTGGGCGGTGGAGCCCCACAAGGTCATCTTTCTTGCGGGTACCGGCGGCCTGCTCGATGACAGCGGCCGGGTGATTTCGGCCATCAGCCTGCGTACCGATTATGACCACCTGCTTGCCCAGGACTGGGTGCATTCGGGGATGCGCCTGAAGCTGCAACAGATCAAGGAGATGCTCGAGCGGCTGCCGCCGGAAACCTCGGTGTCGATCACGTCGGCGGAAAACCTCACCCGCGAGCTCTTTACCCACACCGGTGCCGGCACCCTCATTCGCCGCGGCGAGGCCATCGACTGGTTCGAGTCGGTCTCGCCGGGCCATCGCGAGCAACTCCAGATCCTGCTCGAGGGCAGCTTCGGGCGCTCCCTTCGCCCCGACTGGCTCGAACGGCGTGAACTGCTCGGCCTGCTTTGGGCCGAGAGCGGACGCGCCGCCGCCCTGGTGACCGCCGGGGTCGACGGCGTGCCCTACCTCGACAAGTTCGTCGTTACGCCCGAAGCGCAGGGCGAGGGCCTGGGGGCGGCGCTATGGCAGGCGCTGCGCCAGCGGTTTCCGTCGCTGTACTGGCGGGCCCGGGCGGGTAATCCGATTGCCGGCTGGTACTTTCAGCAAGCGCGTACCACGCACCGTCAGGGCGAGTGGATCGTCTACACGCTGGGCATCGACGACTTCGAACTGCTGGGCCGCCTGACGGCCGATGCGCGGCGCCGGGATTCGGGCTGGGCCGCGTAGTTTCACTGTGGCGCGTATTCTGGGCAAAATGCAGCTTCCGGGCGCAAACGCATGGCACGGTCGCCCGGCGCTTGTACCCGACATGATGGGAGAAATGCGATGTATCGACTGGCGCTGATCGGGGGCCGGGGTTATGCCGGTGCCGAACTGCTCAAGCTGATCGCCCGGCACCCCAAAATCACGCTGGCGCTGGCGTCGAGCGACAGCCATGCCTCACGGCCGATCGCCGCTACCGTTCCCGAGTGGCCCGACACAGACCAGTGTTTCGAGGCTCTGCAGCCCGACGGTGTGAGCGAAGTCGAAGCCGAAATCTGGGTGCTGGCCCTGCCCAATGGCTGCAGCCAGCCCTGGCTGACTGCCATCGGCCAGGCGCATCCCGATGCCGTCGTGCTGGATCTCGGCGCCGACTGGCGTTTCGATCGGCATTGGGTCTACGGCCTGACCGAGCTCAACCGCGAGGCGCTGGGTTCGGCGCGGCGCATTGCCAACCCGGGCTGCTACGCGACGGGAAGCCTGTTCGGGCTGTGGCCGATTCGCCGTGCACTGGCCGCCCCGCCCGTGGTTTTCGGGGTCTCTGGATACAGCGGCGCCGGCAAGACGCC
>JAXHNG010000018.1:0-208549 GCA_034520805.1 Lysobacterales bacterium
ACAACGTAAACACTGAAAAATTTGCGGCCCCTTTCCGTTCAAGGACGAACCACCCAAGAATGGAAAAACCAGGAAACCCGCGGCGGCTCTCCTTGCTATTGGTTTTCCCGTCACCCTCCGGGTTACCGGCTTAGCCCGAGTTCTCCTGACCGGTTGAGTGATTCAGTGCTCCGGGTGATAACTCAAGACTACCCATGTATTGGTCATGATCGCCCTCCAGCAAGATGAGTGACGGGGTACACTGGTTTGGCCCCGAGGAGGATCCAAGATGAAAGTCGAGCACGGCACCGATTCACCATCCGGCCCCCCAGCGCTGCGGTTAGCTTTGCTCGTCGTTCTCCTTCTCGTTGCGATGGCCGGGCTGGCCACAAGCCTGACGTCAGGGGACCCGTTCGAGGTCAGGCTGGTCCGCCTGCAAGCACAGGAGCAGATTCCCTCCATCGCGGGTTCTTTGCGGCAGGAATCAACGCCGATCAACGCGCTGTTCCTGAGCTACGCGAATCGTCCGGCGTTGTGGATGAGCGCATCCTTGGCCATTGAGAAGCACGGCGACCTGGCGCGCCGCATGCTCCTTGAGTACGGGTTCCTCACTGAGTTTCAGGACGTGCTTGTAGAGTTCGGCGCCGATGCTGTCCTGCCGATTGGATACTTTCATTCAAATGATCTTGCAACGCTTAGGCTGCGGCATTGGCTTGGCAAGAGTGCTGAGCAGATCGGTCGTTGGTGGCGAGACGAAGTCCCGCTCGAAGAAACGGCGCTTGATTCTCATACTCGAGGATTGATCGGCATTGCGCTACTTCGGGACAAGCGCTACGAATTGATCAATCAGTTTGATGTGAACGACGAGGGCGAGCTGATCCGTTTGTTTGGCGAAGTAACCGTCTCGAGCGTGGGCAGCTTCTTAACCAGTGGTCTTCGTGACTTGGAGCGGCAGTGGCGTCAAGGCGAGGAAGTCGAACCTGCCCACCTCGCCTGGGCCGGCCTTGATTTACTCATCATGACGAGCGCGATCAAGATACTGCGCGCGGGAAAAGCCGCCCGCGTTGGACGGCCCGCTGGTATCCAGGCGGCAGACGGCGCCGTTGCAGGCCGGGCCTTTACGGCTCTGGCGCCCGGCGCGAAGATTGCAATTGTCTCAGGCATCGGGGTTGCAGTGATTCGTCATCCCAGCCTCGTCAGCGGGCTGGGCACGAATCTTGCCAATTGGATGGGATGGCCAGGATGGATCGGCCAGCTTCTAGCCTGGCTATTTGTATTTGGGTTTTTTCTTGCCGTGCTACGACTGTTGTTTGGGCCGGCACTCTTCGTGATCGCGCCGGTGGCACGGACCTGCCTGAGATGGGTCGAAAGGAAGCGAGCTGAGAAGGCCGGGAGGTGCACGCACGCGGCGTGCACAAACCAGAAAAGCGCAAAACACCAAGAACACCAGAACGCGCCGATTTAGTGCAGGTACAGGTGCGGGCCGGGGTGGGGGCAAAGCTAAATCCCACCCAGGCCAGGCTCAGATCCTTGCAGAATTCGGTCGAGCGGCGTAGAAGGATTCGACGCTGGAATTCCAGGCAGAGTCTGCCATATCCGGCCAGCTTTCCTTGTCGAAGCCCGGGGCCTTCTTGAGACGCTCGGCGTCGATATCCAGGGTAAAGCGCTGGTGCTCGCGATCTTGCTTGAGAGCCTGCCAGGGAACTGCGAACAGGCGATCGCCCATACCCAGGAACCCACCCGACGACATAACAGCATAACGAATCTTGCCGCTGTGTAGATCCAGCATGATGTCTTCGATTTTGCCAATCTTGTCGTGCTTCAGGTTGCACACGTCATCGCCGACGATCGAGGTGGCACTGAGCAATGCATAGCCATGCTTGTCGTCCTCAGCTGCATCAACCACTGCCGATGAACCATTGTTGGCGTGATTCATGATGTTGCCTTTTTGACGTCGCGCTTGGCGTCGCCGTAGGCGGCTTCAGTCTTGCCACTCAGATCCTGTACTTTGCCTTCATTTTCCAGGCTTTTATTGCCGGTCAGCTTGCCAGCCGATTCCTTTATTTTTCCCTTGGCCTGGTCTGTACGACCTTCGACTTGATTCTTGTTCATCAGTAATTCTCCGGAGGTTGGTTCGGGTGCAACCCTGCTGATCGCCATAATATGCTGGAGATGCAGGTTTGAGCTTGCAATCTAATACAATCGCCGTCGGCCGTCTGTGCGCTTCGACACTTTTAGGGAATTAACACATACCCCAGCGGGAATGTGGGCCGCTGTGGGCCGAAACCGGGGTTAAACGCCAGATTGGCGCGGCTATAGATACTGCTGGCATTCAGTGAAAAGGGCGCTTATAGTGCCTATACGCCACCCCGGTCGCCGGCCTGGGCCGGTGGCGCGCTGGAAGTCTCGTCACTGCGTTCAATGCCGCAGCCAATTCCCTTTTTGCCACCCGCAGTTCAATTCCCGTACCGTGGACTGACTGGCTCACTCATATAAACCATTTCTTGCCACGATTGTTTCTATACCCTGGATTTATGAGCAAGCAAGCAGCGAACGATTATCGAGGTGCGATTGGTGTCCTGGTCAGGGCTTACTCAGCGCTGATTCTGGTTGTGTTGGGGTTTGTTCCCAGCTTTGCCATTGCCTACCTGCATTTTTTTCAGGATCCGGCACTTCGCTTCGAACACCACACGTTCCACGAAATCGCCATCGCCGTCGCACTTGCGCAGAGTGGATTCATCACCTGGGTGACTTGGCGTTGTTTCCTGCGTTCCGGCGAGGTGTTCCTGCGATGGCTCACGATCGGTTTTCTGGCTTTTACCATCATCTATGCCATGCATGGGATCCTGACACGGGCTTCTCAAGAGCTCATGATGCATTTCATCATGTTCGGCCCGGCAAGCCGATTCGTCATGGCTGCATGCTTCCTGATAGGTATTGTCAAATATGAGCAGCCTGTGGTACCGGCCGGACAGCGGATTCGTCCTGAGTTCTGGTTGCGCTGGATCGGTGCATTCGTTTCCGTCACCATCCTCGTGTACCTGATGGCAGGAACGGTGTGGGCAGGTAGTCTACGAGTATCTCTGGAGACTTCCTCCCTGATTCTGCTGTTGGCGTCTTTGGTGGTTATTGTGGTACGGCGACCGCGATCTCCGCTCATACTAATATTCGCACTGTCGTTGCTGTTCTTCTCTCAGTCTTCCGTGGCTTTCCTGATTGGGTCAGTATGGAACCATCAATGGTGGTTGGCACATGCGATATTTGCCGCAGGCTTCATCGGGTTGAGTTATGGAATTATCCAGGCATTCTTGACAACCGGGGCCTTCTCCACGGTATACAGCCAGGCTGACTTGATGGATAACATTCGTGCCGAGAAGGCACGTGCAGAAGAGGCGCTGCTGGAACTCAACCATGCCCATATCACATTGGAAAAACTCGCAGCCACAGATCCCCTGACAGGGATAGCCAATCGCCGTGAGTTCATGGAGCGCGCCATTGTGGAAATTGCGCGCTCGTCGCGCAGTGAGTCGCCGCTATCGCTGGTGATGATAGATATCGACCATTTCAAGGAATTGAACGACACCCACGGTCATCAGACCGGCGACAAGGCGTTGCAGGAGTTCGTAAGCCTGACCAGCGATGCGCTACGGCTTAGTGACCTGCTGGCAAGACATGGCGGTGAGGAGTTCGTGATTCTCCTGCCAGACACGACCAGGGAGCAGGCCGGGCAGTCGGCCGAACGCCTGCGCAAGATCATCGAGACCAAGCAGTTCACGGTCGACGAGGTTGAACTGAACATGACTGCCAGCTTTGGCGTCGCCCAGTTTGGCGTCGACGGTGCCACCTACGATGAGCTGATCAATGTGGCTGACCAACGCATGTATCAGGCAAAGCGTGATGGGCGCAATCGGGTTGTCGCGGCGTGACGGACAAACAGTATCCGTGCTGCCTTTTCTAATCTATGAAAAAACACGACACCGTGAATTCACGCACCCATGATTTTCGTGGCGACCAGAACGCAAGGGACCAACAGCGATGCTGGCGATACGATCATCGGTGATCCTGCGGGATGGATTTGCGGAAACTAATTCGGGGCGATAGGGCCGCTATACTCTGAGCCGTTATCCACCGGGAACGTCGGAATTGATCAAAACAAACGAAACTGCTCTGGATCCCCGTCTGAAAGCCGACTGTCTGTTCATCGGGCGGCTGGACGCCGTTCGCCTTCTGCTGATGAACAATGCCCTGCTGCCCTGGTTCATTTTGGTGCCAAATACCACGATCACCGATATTGTGGAGTTGCCTCCGGTAGAGCGGGAATGTCTGTTCGAACTCACAAGTGAGATCGGCAGGCTGCTGCGTCGAGAGATGGCGTGTGAAAGGACGAACGTCGCAGCCATTGGCAACGTGGTTTCACAGTTGCACGTCCACATCGTTGGACGCCGGTCGGATGACTTCTGTTGGCCTGGCGTGGTCTGGGGACAGCATGAGCATGAGGAATATTCTCAGACGCAGGTAGAAGCCATCCGCACCCGTTTCAGGGCGCATTTCGGTCCTCGATTGGTGCCATAGATGCAGCCGGCGAGCTTATCCGTCGAGAGCCGTGACAACCGGCCCTTCCGGAATGGCCCGGCGTAAGGAGAGCGGGAGTTGCGATTTTCGCGAAGCGAAAGAAGCGGCTGAAGGTCGACTGGCCACGCATACAATTTCCCTCGCGGTTCAATCGTGGGTATCCCGGATTTGTGGCCGTGGATGATTCCTGAATGCGCCACTAACGGCGATTCAGGGTCAGGAAAAAATTGGCGCTCGGCCCATTCCGGGGTACCCCGTGAAGGACCACGGTACCTTCGTCCTGAGGCGTAAGGATGAGACTGGAGTCCACGTAAGGTGTCCCGTCGGCAGGGTGGAGGACGATTTCGCCCAGTTCGTTTTCGGGCTCCACGCGCTCAATCGGGATGACCATTCGTTCGGCCTTCCGCGTGTAGTGGGGCAGCACGATCTCGGACCGTGACAGTTTGACGCGTCCACCGAGCATCGCCGCTTCCAGGGGATTGGTGGCCGCCCCGGTCAAAGGTGTACTTACCTCCTCGACCGTCCACTTCCCGGTCCAGTCGGTGTCGCTGCACGCGCTTAGAGTCAGTGCAGCCTGCAAGGCAATTGCCAGTGTTACGACGAAGCGTGCGGGCATGATGACCTCCTCGGTAAAACTTCAAAAAAACGGCGTAACGTCGCGCGCACGGGAAGTATAAATACCCTATCCCCCGAAATCCAAGAGTATCCGCAGCCGATCCAGAAATACCGCTTAGCGAGCCGAGGTCATCGCCGTCTTGCAACGAAACTCGCCGTTGACGAGCTTTTCCAGCGGAATAATGCTGAACTCGCCGGCCAGTTCCGGGCCGTCGATGGTGTACTGAACCACACCTCGATCACATTTGGAAAACTCGATCGTCATGCTGCCCACTTCCACCGATTCCTGCCCGGGCTGCGCCGGCGAATCGAAGTACCCTCCGGTCGAGGCATATAAAGGGCCAGTGGCGACGTCGCCATCCACGTCCAGGGTGGCTGTCAGCCAGCGATTGTCGAACGCGCCGATCCTGTCGACGCCCTCGGACGAATCGTCTGCCCCCGAGTCGACATAAGTAAACCAAGCTACGAACAGCAGGTCGGCGAACGGCATGTGATCAAAAGTCAGGCCCTGTCTGTGCCCGAGCAGTTCTTCATCAGCGGCCACCCATTGGCCGTCGGCATCCACCGCGAAATCGAAGGCCTGCGGCGTCTGCTCGTTGCAAGCGTCGGCCTGACTGTCGGACGATTCCTTGCAGTGCGCGACATAGTCAACTTCCATGGTCGCCCGGTCGAGTTCCGGGTCGATCGCGCCGCCCAGGTTGCCGCCCATGGCGACATTGAGCAGCACGAACATTGGCTCTTCGTAGACGGGGCAATTGCTGACGTCGTAGCTGCGCATGCGCTCGCCGTCCATTAAGAAGGTGATCTCGTCGGCGCTTCATTCCATGGCGTAGGTATGCCACTCGGTCACGTCGCCCGCTCCCCCTGGATACGGAAAACGCGCCTCGCTGCCGCAGACGGCGCCGTAATTGTTGAAGAAATTGACGATGTAGGAGTCGGGTTCGTTGGAAAACCACTCCCAGACATCGATTTCCGATGCGCCCGGGTTGGGCCAACCGACATTGTCGTTGTCGCCCTTGACGGGCTGTTCGTCGATTCGGTTCTCCAGCATCCAGAAGGCCGGCCAGGTCCCACCCTCGAGGTCGTGGAAACGGATGCGCGCTTCGATGCGCCCGTAGAGGAACTCCCGTTTGTCCTTACTGTTGATGCGACCCGAGGTCCAGCTCTTGGGCGTGCCGTTGAGGCCGGGACAATCGATGGCCTGCCGGCGCGCGATGATCTTGAGCGTGCCGTCCGAAACGTCGAAGTTTCTATCCGGCGAGGAATCGTCGTCGGTGTAGCACTGAACCTCGTTGTTGTAGTTGGCGGCCGTCTGCGCCGTCCAGTTGTCCCAGTTCACGTCCTCGCCGTCGAAGCGCTCGATCCACTCGAGCTGCCAACCCGCCGACGCCGACCATCAGGAATTCTGAACATGATGACACCGCTGTCTTATAGAGGTGCCGTCACGTTAATTCATCGGACGGGTCCGCGTCCATGGTTTCGACCACATCGACCACAAATTGGAAGGTTCCCATTCCCGTGCCGTGGGTTCGGGGTTCTCAAAACCAGGATAAAACCAGGCCACCCACGATTCTTGCTCAAGGCCCCTCAATTGGTATCATCACACCATAGAAATCAAATTAAAAACCCATGAAAAAGTCCGCATTATCTGTCTTTGTACTAATTATTGCGACCCTGCCTTTTTCGGGGTGTACGGACAGAAGTTCAAGCACAAAACAATCCCAAAGTAGTAATGTTACGGAAACCGATGTAATAAATGTTTGGGTTGGCAGCCGCACGGAAGCCAGGCGCGTCCATGAGCGTGAGGTGCTTCAGGCGGCCCTGGAGGCGACCAGGGAGGAGTATGGCCCCTGGGAACTGGATGAACATGACGAGGATTATCACGGCGACCGGGAGTCCCGTGCATTCAGGGAATATGGTCACGACCTGTTCGTAACGACTGCCGGCAACAGAAAGCTGGAGGATGAAGAAAAGATCGTTATTCATGAGGCCATAATGGATGGCATCCTGGGCTTTCGGGTCCTGATTATTCGAGCCGAAGATCAGGATAAATTTGCTCGCATCGAAACGGAAGAACAGCTCAAGAAATTACGCGTCGGCGTGCCCGAGACATGGTCTGATGCAGAGATCTTTCGCCACAACGGATACAACGTGATCGAGCGCGGCACCTACGACGACATGTTCGAGCGTCTTCACGGCAATCAGTATGATTTCACGGCGCTGGGAGCGAACGAGGTTGAAGGGGTGTTTGCCGATCGCGCAGACGAAGTCGAGGGACTGATGATGGTGGATGACCTTCTGGTTTACTATCCGTTTCCATTGCTTTTCTATGTCAATCCGGACAATCCCGAGCTTGCAGACAGGATCCGGAAAGGCATGTCCGCTATTGCTGAAGACGGTACGCTCGATCACATCCTTCGGCGACACAACGCCGAGTTGATCTCGGGTCTGCGATTAAACGAGAGGACCGTTTTCAGGCTGGAAAGCCCGATGCTTCCAGAGGAAATGGCCGGGTATCAAAGCACCTTGCTGCAGTGACTGAGAACGCCATAAAGCAGCGCCCTGGCAGGGAACAGGACCCCCACTAACGGGAAACCCCTTTCATCCGGCTTTTGTCGAGGTTCGCGGTTTGGCGGAGGGCTCCTCGGAGTGGATGTGGGGCTCGACGTCGCGATAGCCCAGGCTGGATACGTGATGGGTGTTGGGCAATTCACCCGCGAGCACGTTTCCCCACAGGCGCAGGCGCTCGAACACGAACAGTAAAAAACTGACCGCCAGCAGGGCAATGCCCACGCCGACCAGGCCCAGGGCGTCGAACTCCTTGGTGCAGGTCCAGACGAATTGCCCGACGCACAGAGTGGCGACGAACAACAGCGTGTGCTTGCGGTCGATGAGGCCGACGATGTAGACGCCGAGCGGTGCACCCAGTGCGACGACCGGCGCCGCGGCCAGCCATTGTTCGAAAACACCGGGCTGCATGCCCGTGGTCAGGGATTTCAGGAGCACGCCGTAGACGGAGGCAAAGGCCATGATGACCACGGAGGTGGGGATGGCAATCTTCAGATCGGCGCGACAAAGCAAGACCAGCGCGGCGTAGACCACCATGTCGATACCGACGCCGGTCACCGCAACGACCGTCGCACTTGACAGGGTGCCCAGAACCAGCCCCAGGCGAATGTCCCAGCGCTCGTTGAAGTCAATGATGCCGCTATGGGCGGCGATTTCATTGATCCGGTAGAGATGCAGCAGTCCGAAGCCGGCCCAGATGACCGAAAAACATACCTTGACCCACACTTCAGGAACCAGGGGCGCGATCAGGAAAATCCCGATCGGGGCGCCGACGAGGGTGCCGGCGATGGCGCCCTTCAGCACGGCCAGGGCCAGCGGCTGGCGCCGGGCGCCGGGCGAGGATGAAGATGCTGGCGCTGGTCATGCCGATGGCCTGAACGGCAAAGCTGAAGTCACGCCCCAGGCTGGCGGGCATCTCGAACAGCAGGACAAGGACCGGAAAACCGATGGTGCCGCCGCCCATCGGCGTGGAGCCCGCCGCGTAGCTTCCGAGGGTCATGGCCAGCGCAATCGGCCAGTGATTCACGGCCGTGGCCCAGTAATCCAGTCCGATCACGAGCCACAGCCAGCCAGCATAAAAGCCGATCAGCCACAGCCACCAGACCCAAAGGAACTTCTTCAATGGTCTTTTCAGACTCATGGGCCCTCTGTATGAGGAGTGCGACACCGGGCCCGCGTCCCTGGCTACGTCCTGTCGAGCTCTCTTTTAACAGTCACAGCGGCGCAAGGGCAAGGAAAAAACCAAGGAAAACCAGGGCACCCACCATTCCTGCGCCTGAAACGGCGTCGCCGCCAACGCGTCGGCTGAGTGTTACCTAATTAACCGCATGGCCCACTAATCGGCAGCTTTGAGCATGAGAGCCTCCGTCGATCCAGTTGCCCGGTAGTTGCGACGCTCCAAAGCCCCTCGGACGGTGCTTTTCCGGCTGTGGGCAACTTGCTCCGCTTCTCGGGATGGGCGTGAAGTCCCGTCCAGCAGCACCTGGCCGCTCCCCAACCTTACCTATTCGGGCAAGTTCTGCAACTTTGGCCGTCGCTTCTTTCGCACAACGGCAGGCACCAGTCTTCGCATGGACTCGATCTTGCCGAAACACAGCAGTCGGTCGTCTGCCTGCAGTTCGCGGCTCGGACGGGGATTCTGGATTGCCTTGCTATCTCGGTAAAGCGTCAATACGTTGATGTCTTGCTCACGCAAGCCGGAATCAGCGATGGTTTGACCGACGAACTCCGAGCCCTCGCGAACATAGATCTCGCTTACGCCGTAGGCCTTGCTGCTGCTCAAGCGCTGGCGAATATCAATTTCCGGGAAATCCACGTGCGCGGCGATGTAATCCACGATGGCCCCGGCCACGTCCAGCTGCGTGGCCGTTTCGATTCCTTCTAGACCCGGGGAGGAGTTCACCTCCATGATCTGCGGGCCTTCGGCGGATTCCAGCATGTCCACCCCGGCAATCTGCAGGCCCAGGATTTGGGTTGCCTGCAGCGCCGCTTCCCGGTACTCATCGCTTAACTCGATGATCTCGCCTTTTCCACCGCGGTGAATATTGCTCCGAAATTCAGTGCCCTGGGCCACGCGCCGCATTGCTGCAACGACTCGATCACCGACGACCAGCGCACGCACGTCCTTACCCTTGCTCTCTGCGACGAACTTCTGAATCAGCACGTTCTGGCGCTGGCTTTGCAGCAACTCCACGATAGCCTCGGCCGACTTGGTCGATTCGGCCAGCAACACGCCTACGCCCTGCGTGCCCTCGATCAGCTTGATGATGACCGGCGCGTCACCCACGCGCTTGATTGCGGGCAGCACGTCCTTCTTGTCCCTAACGAAGACAGTATCCGGAATGCCGATGTGATGGCGACTCAGGATCTGCAGGCTGCGCAGCTTGTCGCGAGAATTCAGGATGCCGTTGGCGGAATTGGCACAGTAAACGCCCATTTCCTGAAACTGGCGGACAACTGCAGTGCCGTAGTAGGTAATTGAAGCCCCGATGCGAGGAAGCACCGCATCGAAGTCGCCAAGATGCTTTTGCCGGTAGTAAAGATCCGGCGAGCCGCGTTCGAGGTCAATGGCAAATTTGAGCGTATTGAGTACCCTTGCTTTGTGGCCGCGCTGCTCGGCGGCCTCGCGAAGACGTCGGGTGCTGTAGGCATTCGGGCTGCAGGATAAAATGGGTCTATCCGAATCTCGCAACGAATTTCGGGCATGAAACTGCCTGATTTGAGAGGCCATGGGGCCTCCTGTAGAGTTTTGTTTTCGCGAACAAACAACACAGGAGATGAGCCCCATGACCGCCTCCAAGCTTATCGGAAAGCTGCTCAAGTTCAAAGGGTTTCGCTGCGTCGACCTGGCCTTTCGCCGGAGCTGTCGGCTTGATGTGCTGGTCAAGCCGTACAAGAACGGCTGTCGTTGCCCGGAATGCGGCCGCAGAGGCAAGATCATCCGTCAGCGGCCCGAGCTGCGGTTCTGGCGCGATATTCCGGTCGGCCCCTGGTCGGTATGGCTGATGTACTGGCCGCGCGAGATCCACTGCACCACCCACGGCCGGGTCACCGAGCGCCTGCCCTGGGCTGATGCCAACGCCCGGGTCAGTTATCGCTTTGAGTACCTGATACTGCGTTATTGCCAGATCATGCCTCAGAAGGCGGCCGCCGAGTTGCTGCGACTGCCGGCCTCGACTCTGTCGGACCTGCTGCACCGTTCGATTGAGCGCTTGCGCAGGGGCCATCGTATCCGGCGACTCAAGACCATCGGCATTGACGAGATCTCCTATCACAAGGGCCACAAGTACGCCACGCTGGTCTACGATCTGGACCGCTCCTGTGTGGTCTGGGTCGGCCAAGGCAAGGGCCGCGAGGCCATTGATGGCTTCTTCAACGAGGCCTTGAGCGACTACCAGAAAGCCCGCATCCGGGCTGCTTGCTGCGACATGAGCCAGGCTTACATCGGGGCCATCGAAGCCCACTGCCCGAATGCCACGCTGGTGCTGGATCGCTTCCATATCGTCAAGGCCCTCAACGAGGCCGTCGACGAGGTGCGCAAGCAGCAGTGGCGAGAAGCCAGCCAAGCTGATCGCAAGCCCCTGAAGGGGCTGCGCTGGCTGCTGTATCGCCACTCATCGACCCGGACCCGGCGCGACACCCGCCACCTCAAGGCCCTCGACAAGCACAACCGTCGTATCTACCGTGCATGGCAACTGAAAGAAGAGTTCGAGCAGTTCTGGACCTACAAGGCAACCTGGGCGGCCGAGCGCTTCCTCAAGCGCTGGACCCGAACGACGCTACTCAGCCGGCTGGAGCCAATGAGAAAGTTCGTTAGGACCTTGCGCAAACATCAGTCGGCGGTCGTTGCCTTCATCGATACCCGCGTCACCAATGCCATCGCAGAAGGCATCAACCGCATCGTCAAGATCGTCAAAAACCGCGCCAGTGGCTACCGCCATCTCGATGCCTTCTCCGACATGATCTTCCTGGCGGTTGGCGACCTGGATCTGCCTGAGCAAATCCCGGCGAGGTTCCGTACACTGTGAATCATGCGCCAAACCCAGTCAGATCAGGCGTGCTGCGGGATCAAGGCTTTGCGAGATCCGGATATAGCCGATAAAATGGCTAGCTTCATTGGCTTTTCTCATTTTAGGCTGTCCTATAAGATAGCAGCTATGCCAATGGTAGTTCACTCACTATCTAGTGCTCCGCACCGGTTGGCGACTTACCTCGCTGCCGGCCGGCGGGTCTGTTACTGTTCCCGCAGATTAATTTCTACAGATCGTAGGCGTCCTGGATTCTCCACCTTATTAGTGGTTCAAAATATGATATCTCACAACAAGACGATCGCATTAATCGCGTGTTTTGTGTTGTCGATATTCGTAAGTCAAGAAGTGCTCTCAGGCGAGTTACGAACGTCAGCATGTCCAAAGCCTACCGAGCACGTCAGGGAGGCCCTTGAGGGCTTGGCTGATCGACTCGCGCGGTTCGAGAAGCAAGGGCTTGAAGTTCCAATGGATGCTGTTCAGTCAGTCGAGAGGGGAGAAGTAGAGCTGTTGAGCTCTAAAAGAGACGAGGGAGCTTGTCGTGCACTTTATCGGCAAGGTCACTCCGAATACCTTGCAAAGACGTGGAATCAGGAGCTCGATATTTCAGGCGAGATCTATCCTTACTTTGATGCAGGCTATTTCAGGGTTGGAAACTACTATTTCGCCCTTTTTGTGAAGACGCCAACTCCTCAAGATGAAGATTTTTCCGAGACCCGAATAGTGACCGGGTACAGTATTGCTGAGATCTACGATGAGAATTTCGAAAAGATAGCAGGCTACTCGTTCTAATAAAATGAGGAGCTCAAGCCTACGCATGCCAAAATCAGGACAACCGCGATTTTCTCTCATTCGTGGGCGTTCTGGATTCTGATTACTGGTCGGTGTTGTGTTTTGGTTCAAGGGGGGTTGAGCTTACAGCGGCCAGCGTATCGGGGTCGGGGTAGCCGTCCGCCACCCTTCCGTTCGCCTGCTGCCAGGCTCGGAGTGCTGCGCGGGTGGCCGGCCCAAGCATGCCGTCTGGCTCTCCCGGATCGAAGCCGGCTCGGTCGAGGCCGCGCTGAAGCGCCAGAATCTGCGACCGGGAAGGTGCGTTTTCTACGTCGGGGAGGGAGGCTGCCAGGCGTCCGCCACCGGTGATGCGGTCGGCCAGGCGCCCGACCGCAATTGCGTAGGCCTGTGACCGGTTCCATTTCATGATGATCTCGAAATTCGTATACACCAGGAACGCTGGGCCACGATGTCCCATCGGCACGATGACCGACCCGTGCATGTCCACCGAGGGCAGCGCGGATCCGTTGGCCTGGCGTACATCAAGCTCGCGCCAGTGCGCAAGTGGTGCTGAATTTGAAAGCCCGGTTTCGAGGTACGGGAACCCGTCAGGCAGACGAACCTCCCGTCCCCAGCGCTCGCCACGTTGCCAGCCGAGATTCGCCAGGTAATTTGCCGCAGAAGTCAGCGCGTCGGTCTCGCTGTTCCACAGATCGATGGTGCCATCGCCGTCACCGTCCACGGCGTGGGCCATGTAGGAAGACGGCATGAACTGGGTATGTCCCATTGCGCCGGCCCAGGAACCGCGCATCACGGACGGATCCAGATTCTCGCGTGCAAGTAGCTGCAGCGCAGTCATTAGTTCGCCGGTAAAGTACTCGCTGCGCCTTGGATCGCAGGCCAGCGTCGCAAGCGAATCGAGTGTCGGCATGCCACCCAGGTAAGAGCCGAAATTCGTCTCCATACCCCAAAAGGCGATCAGGTAGTGGCCCGGCACGCCGTATTCGCGTGACAGCCTGTCGAGTAGCTGACGGTGTTGTTGGTAGAGTTCGCGTCCGCGTTGAACCCGGTTTTCGTTGACCCGAGCCTTCAGATAGGCCGAGAAGGACTGGCGGAATTCCGGCTGATCGCGGTCGAGTTCGATTACCCGCGGCTGATGCCGGAGCGACCCCAGCACGCCGCTGACAAGCGGCTCGGGAACGTCCTGGCCGCGCGCGACGGACTGGAGGTTTTCGATACAGGCCCTGAAAGCTCGCTCGTCGTCCGACGCCGCGGCAAGCGACGACAGCGTCGATGTCACGACAGCGGTTAGCAGCATTGGAAACAGAAAATGGCGCAATTCAAACATTCCGTGAGTCAGGGTGCACAGTTTCTGAAAGCTCAGGCCGGTAGCAGGTTCAGTCCCCATGGTCGGTAGAGTTTACCAGGGCTTGTATGGGCGCTACGTCGTTGCGATACCAAAAGTCCTGCGAAAGCTCTGAAGGCGCAGGCGACAGCCGGTTCTGAAAACCCGAGCAGATCCGCGGACGCTGACTTGTTCGGACGTTGCCTGGGGGGGGCTTTGCAACCAGCGGGCAAGTATAGGCAACCAGCAGGCATGGTGATCCGCTTCGCCACCTCGCACACTGAGCTTTGGGTTGAGTCGGAGAGCAGCTTGTGCACTGTAACAATCGGATTAGACTGGAAGTGGCCCGGGAGCCTGCGCGGGGCGGAATTCGCGCTTGCACCGGCATCGCGAGCTCGCTCTTACTTGCCTGCAGCCTGGCGACGCCGCGCATAGCCTCGGCCGACGATAACGAAGACCTGGATATCGCCATCGGGGCCCTGATCGGTACGCACAATTTTGCGTTGCCGCTCTCCTTCCTTCCGGATCCGTACATCGGCATCCCGGCTGGTGCCGTCACCTTCGGGACCAACCTTGGCTTGAAGGACACACGGGCGGTCTTCGTGACGCCGAACGGCTGGACGGATTGGCCGAACACTGCGGATGAGTGTCATTTCCAGTTCAACTTGCCTCAATCGAGCGCGGAATACAGCAATCTGCTCGGCTTCGTCAATCTGGATGATGTGCCTTCGAACTGGGGCGAGCTGACGCGTTCGGGCACGATCGATGTGGTCCACGCCAATACCAGCGTCAATGTGCGGGCGCTCAGTCCCTACATCACGCCTGATCTGAGTTCGCCGCAGACCGTGTTGCTGCCGCCAGGCGAGCATGGCATCAGTTGGCGGGCCGAGACGCAAATCTCGGATGCCTTCGACATCGTCATTCCCGCCGGATTGTTGACCAGCAATGTGATCCAGTACGGAGCGGCCGTGGCCAATTCCGGGGCGTCGGCGGCGCGCCAGGCCGCCACCCAGAACGCAGCGCGCAAAACCCTCAAGAATCTCGCCATCAACACCGGATTGGTTGGTGCCTCACAATTCTTCGGCACCCGTTCAACCGTGTCCCACAATCGCTCCCAGGACATCACGATCTGGAAGCCACGTGGCCCCGAGATTTCCACGACTTCTCCAACGATCACGCTGGAGGCCACCGATTTCGGCGGCGTTCTGTACTCGCGGATCGAGGATCAACTGCTGGGGACTATCAACGCGTCCGACCCCTGCGAGATGCCCTTCAGCCTGGACAACGACGCTCGCGCTCTGTTGGGCATCGGCAGCAACAGCATCACCTGGACCGTGGCCGACGCCGGGCCACTGCCCGGCGGTGGCTTCAACAGTCAGTCCCTGGTACAGCAGGTCATGATTGAAGATACCCAGGGCCCGATCATGGTGCCGCCACCGGGGCGGGTGATCGAGATTCCCTCGGCCCAATCGGGCCTGAATGCCGCGGATGTCGTTCTGGGCGCACCCCGAGTGGTCGATTTGGCTGACGCCGCGCCGGCCATCGACAACGACGGTCCGGCGTTCTACCCGATCGATTCGCGCTCGCCGATCACGTGGACGGCGACCGATGCTTCCGGCAATGCAAGCACTGGCGATCAGTTAATCACCATCAAGGCTGAAGGCACGAACACCTCGCCAGTGGCCAACGATGTCCAGGCTTCTACTCTGACCGCCCAGCCGGTCGATATCGTGCTCAGCGGTAGCGACAGTGATTTCATCGACGGGCGCTTCGACCCGCTTTCGGTTCGAATCCTGGATCGGCCGGCCAACGGCGAATTCGTTGCGCCTCTACTGCCGTTTTTTATCGAGGACTATCGGACCCAGCCGGGCGGTCCCTACGGCGAGGATTTCATCCAGGCCGATAATCCGAACCAGTGGCTCTACCAGAACGTTTGCCAGGTATTGCCCGGCCCGGACAACGACAAGATCCCGCTGGACTGGGTACATCGTCCGCGTTATGTGCACGTGACCGATTCGGGCCTGACCATCATGATTGACTACTGGTTTCGATGCGGGCCCAGTTCGGTATCGCGGAATCAGCGCATGTCGTTCTGGGATGCGAACGGCGAGTACATCGACCAGGATAATTACAGCGGCACCAATGAAACCTTCGTGGTCGACCAGGATGAATTCATCTACACCCTGTCACGCAGCGGCGGTGGCAGCAGCACCAAACTCAATGTCAATCAGAGTCTGGAAAGCGTCAATCCGGAGCAGACGCGCGTGGGTGGCGATAACTGGCCGATTGGAGCGTCATCTACCCAAAACCCGGAATTGGGGCTGAGTGATCCGGTCCAGGCTTCCAAGCTGTCCTATGGACGTCTGGACAGTCGACGGGGCGTCCTTTATGTCACCGATCGCCGGCGCGTGTTCGTGTTCGATGTGCTCGAAGACATCAATGACGGTGAGCCGAATGACCACAATCAAGTCATGTTTGAACGTTACCGAGGCGCGCTCAAAAACGGTGAACAGTTCGTCTGCACCACCGGCAATTGGGGCAACGACTGGACGGGTTTTGCGATCGAGGTCGATCCGGAAGGCGCGGTCTATGTCACCGATACCTGTGCTGATCGCATCCACAAGATCGAGCCCACAACGCGCGATGAGAACGGCGAGCTGGTTTTGGGCGAGTACGTGGGCTGGCTGGGACGCTGCGAAACCAGCACCAACAACGCCTGTGATGAACAACGTCAGGCCAGCAAGGGCTACAGCTGCACGGATGAGACCTGCAGCGTGGGTTCCGGCGGCACGGCAGGCAGTGAAGATGGGCAGTTCGATGACGTGGTTTTCGTTGCCATGGACCCCAACGGTGTGCTCTATGCCGCCGATGCCGGTGATCCGGACGCGGGCGGGCGCGTGCAGCGCTTCGCCAGCGACGGCAGCTTTGCCGGCACCGCGCGCTCGACCGGCACGGGCATCAACCAGGGCGATCGCCCCGGCTTCGTGCTCGGCAACATGGGTACGGTCAAGGCGGTGTCCGTCAACTCCACCCAGTTTTTCGTGGTCGATCAGGAAGAGTCCTTCGTCAATGTCTTCGAGACCTCGCCCTTGAAGGACATCACGGATGACTCCGCGACCGTGAGCTATGTATCGGCATTCCGCTTCCACAGCGATACGGACACCTTCAGCTACAGTGTTAGCGACGGCCTGGCTGAAAGTGCGCCGGCGCTTGTCTCGGTGCAGGTGGATAGAAACTTCAGGCCGCCGGTCGCGCTCGATCAGTTCGCCACCACACCTGAGGACTTGCCCATGGATATCGAGCTGATCGCAGAAGACCCGGACGGCATCCTCGGGATCGACTTCAATGGACTCGATCAGCTCAATTTCGTCATCCCCGACACGCCCGAAAACGGCCAGTTGTCCTTCCTGGCGGGTGACGATGCCAGCGTGACGCTTCGCTACACACCGGACGCTGATTTCGTCGGCGAAGATCGATTCACCTTTGTTGCCAACGACGGTGTCGACGACTCGAATACCGGCGAGGTCATCATCGATGTCACCTACGTCGACGATCCCCCTCGAATACTCAGTGTCGATACGCCGCCGCGAGTCGGGGTGGGGTTTCCATTTTCGGTTCGCGCCGAGTATGAAGACGACGGTGGTCAGAACTACACCACGACGCTGGATCCTGGAGATGGATCGCCGGTTCTGGTCGCAGGTGAAGTGGTCGAGACCGACGACGAGTCACGCATCGACGGCGTGCTGATGATCAACCCGGCCCAGGGAGAAGGGAAGGGCATGCTGATCGCCCAGCACCGCTATTCCGACACCACAACAAGAACGCTGGAATTCTGCGTCGCCGACGGTCAGGGTCGCGAGTCCTGCGAGCAGGCCTCGGTCACGCCCGAACCCCTGGTCAGTCTGGCGCTGGATCTTCCGGATGATTTTGATGGCACCCCACCGGCACCCGTGTCGGCCGGCAATTTCTTCAGTGTGGATGTCGTGATCGACAATCAGGCGCCGGACGGTGCTGCGGGACTGATCGCCCAGGCGATCCGGATGCAGGGCAGCGTGCTGGGCGAGGGCGTTCGCTTCGTCTCGGCCTCGGAGGGTAGCTGCACGATCAGCCCGGACGGGCAGAGCATGGACTGCGACTTTGGTGATTTTGCGGTCGGTGAACAACGATCCATCACTCTGACCTTCACCAGCGATGGTCAGGCGCTGGACACCATCGATGCCCTGATTGACCTGAGTTTCACTACTGACTCCGAGGCGGTCAACGAGATCATGCAGGTCAGCGTGCTGCGGGTCATCGAGAGCACGATAGCCATCTTCAGGGATCGATTCGAGGGATAGCCGCTATTGATATTTGAGTTCACAGAACTCCAGTGACTCGCGAGATGGTGGAATCTGAGGTCAAAGTGTCGTAACGGATCAGGGGGCTATACTGAGGTCTGGTTTTTTCAGAGCCCGTGTCGATGCGGACTTGTGATCTGATCATCGTGTTGCTGCTTGCGGCATCGTTGACCTCGGTCGAAGCGCTCGAGCCCCCGCCAGGCAAGCCGCCGGTGCGCAGCTACACGATGGCCGAGTACGGCGGGCATTTGACTAACTGGGTGGTGCGCCAGGCGCCGGACCAGCGCATCGTGGTCGGGGGCGGCGACGGGCTGGTGATTTTCGACGGGGCCGGCTGGCAGGCCATTCGTTCGCGCCATCGTAACCGCATCCGGGTCCTGGAGATCGACGAGGCGGGGCGCATCTGGACCGGCTCGCCCAACGAGTTCGGTTACTTCGAGGCCGGTATCAATGGCGGTCTGGTCTATCAGTCGCTCAGTGACCGCCTGCCGCAAGATCAGCGCAACTTCGGCGAAGTGCGGGGTGTGCATCTGATCGGCGGTGCGGTCTATTTCCACACCCTGCGCCACCTGTTTCGCTGGCACAACGACGAACTGGCGGTCATCGCGGCCGGCGATGGGATATTCCGCACCACGCTCGATCACCAGGGCCGCTTTCTGGTTCTGATTCGTGACCGCTTCCACGACTACACCGACTTCCCCACTGACGGCAGCATGCCCAAGCCTGAACCCGACTGGCGGATGCCCGAGGGCCCGCGCCTGAGCATGCTCGCGTCGTGGCCGGACGGACGGATACTGATGGGCAGCGTCGATGATGGCTTGTTCTGGCTGTCGGACGGCGCGCCCGAGGCGATCGAGACGGCGTTCGACTTTGCCGATGCCTGGCCCTACCGTGCCATCCCGTCACCCGAGGGCGGGATCTTGCTGGCCACACAGCAGGCCGGCTTGTTTCACCTGGGCCCGAAGGGCGAGGCGCTGGAGCAGGTCACCCACCGCAATGGCCTGGCCGTCAATGGTATTTCCGATCTGGTCATCGACCATGAGAACGGCGTCTGGCTGGCCCAGGGAGGCGCGATTGCCAGGGTCGATCTGTTCAGCGGCCGACGCGTCTACGACGCCGATTTCGGGCTGTCGACCACCCACGCCCTGATCCCGTTCCAAGGCCACTGGCTGGTCGGCGGCGATGCGGGCCTGAGCGTGCTCGCCGCCGATGGTCCGGATGCCAGCCGGCTGGAGAACATCGAGACCCCGATCCTGGAGGCCTTCGGGATTCTCGACGATGGCGATGGCGTGCTGGTGGCGAGCATTGACGGCGTTCATCGCCTTGTGCTGGATCTCGATGACCTGACCCTGGTCGAACATGAAATTCTGCTCGACGATTCCTACGCCTTCGGGCTGGTGCGCTCGCGTCTGCGCGATGCCGTCTACGCCGAGCTGGAGAGTGGCCTCGGCGTATTGCTGAACAGCGATCAGGGCTGGCGCTCGCTGGGCAAGATCGAGGGCATTGACCATCGCGCCCATACGGTGGTTGAAGATGACTCCGGCAGGGTCTGGGTCGGCACCGCGGTCGGGCGTTACTACCGCCTGGCCTGGCAGGGCGATGAGTTGATCCTGAAAGCCGAGCTCGACGCCGACGACGGCGTGCCGGAGGGCTATGCCTGGGCCTTCAAGCTGGGCGAGCGAACCGTGCTGGGTACCGGCGAAGGCGGTTACCGACTGATCGAGCCCGAGGGTGTTCGCATCGAACCCGATCCCGATTTCGGCAACGAGCAACTGGGTGAACCACGCGGCGTCTATCGCCTGTACCAGGCCAGCAACGGTCAGATCATCGGCGGCATCGGCCCGGGCGGGTCGCTGTGGCGCGGGAACTTGTCAAACGATGGCCGCTTCGACTGGCAGGGCCGCTGGCTGACCGATCTGGCCCCGGCGGTCAACTGGTTTATCGCTGAGCGCGGTGAGCATTTGTGGATCGGCCGCCATCCGGGACTGCTGAGGCTGGACTGGCCGCCCCCCGAGCCCGCGATCGAGCCCAGCCGGCTGCAGATCGTTCGCGCCGGCTTTCCGGATCGCAACGAGTGGCTGATCGCCGGCCCCGGTGCTGGTGGCGTGGCCGAGCGACTGGCCGCGAAGCCGGCGTCGCTGCGATTCGAATATGCCTTGAGCAGCTATAGCGCGCCCGATCTGACCGAGTACCGGGTGCGTCTGGACGGTCTCGAGAGCGACTGGTCGCGCTGGAGCGACGAGACCCGGCGCGACTACACCAACCTGCCGGGTGGTGACTATGTTTTTCTGGTGCAGGCACGCAACGCCGCCGGTCGCGTGTTCGAATCCGAACCGCTGCCGTTCGGCGTCCAGCCGCCGCTCTACCTCTCGCCCTGGGCCTGGCTGGTCTACGCGCTGGCCGCGCTGATCCTGCTCGCCGCGGCCGTGCGTGTCGGCCAGCAGCAGCGCGAGCGACGGCTGCGGGTGCGCCAGCGCGAGCTCGAGCAGACCGTGGCCGAACGCACCGGCGAGGTGCGCGCCCAGGCGCGCGAGATTCGCCAGATCAGCGATGCCCGGGCAAGATTCTTCGCCAACGTATCGCATGAGCTGCGCACGCCGCTGACGCTGACTCGGGGTCCGCTACAGGAACTGGCCCGCAGCAGCGGCGATCGACTGGATGCCGAGTCGAAGCAGTATCTGGACGTAGCG
Source organism: Lysobacterales bacterium (assembly GCA_034520805.1). Classification (GTDB taxonomy): domain Bacteria; phylum Pseudomonadota; class Gammaproteobacteria; order Xanthomonadales; family Wenzhouxiangellaceae; genus Wenzhouxiangella. The sequence continues at coordinate 20,906 of JAXHNG010000018.1, forward strand.
CTGCGCAATAGCGAGGCGATGCAATCGCTGATCGGGCAGATCCTCGATCTGCAGCGGCTCGAGGCCGGGCGTATGCCCTTCCGGCCAATTCGGGCCGATATCGCCTTGATCGTGCGCGGCGTCGTCGACCGCTTTGCCGTGCAGGCCAGCTTGCGCAAAATCGATCTGGCCTGCGAGGGCGTCGATCAACCCACGTCGTTCGTCTGCGATCAGGCTCATATCGACACCATGCTGAGCAACCTGTTGTCGAACGCGGTCAAGTTCACGCCCGAGGACGGCCGGATTGTTGTTTGCCTTGAGCGCCTTGAATCGCAGGTTGTTCTGACGGTCACTGACAGCGGGCCCGGCATCGACCCGGCTGATCAAGAGGCCATTTTCGAGCGCTATCGACAGGGCGAGCACAGCTCGGCCAGCAGTCCGGGCACGGGTATCGGTCTGGCCCTGGTGCGTGAACTGGCCGAGCTGCATGGTGGCAGCGTGGTGGTGGATTCGAAGCCGGGCGAGGGTGCCCGCTTCACGCTGATCCTTACCGCCGGTCAGGCGGCCGTCCAGCCGCCGACCAGCGATCAGTCTGACGTGCGATCTGACCTTCAAGCCGATCGAAGCAGCGAAGCGGCTGCCGAGCTTTGCGAGGACGCGCCGAGCGCTGACGATGTGCCCTGTGTGCTGCTGGTCGACGACAATGACGAGCTCAGAGCTTTCCTGCGTCTGCGGCTTGGGCGCAGCTACCGTATCGAGGAGGCCGCCGACGGCTCGCAAGGCCTGGAAAAAGCCCGCGCCATTACGCCAGACGCCATCATCACCGACGGCCTGATGCCGGTCATGGACGGGCTCGCAATGACCCGCGAAATCAAGTCCGATCCGGAGTTGGCCTTTGTGCCGGTGCTGATGCTGACCTCGCGCGCCGCACCAGAAGACGCGGTGCGCGGGCTGGAAGCCGGCGCGGATGACTACCTCTCCAAGCCGTTCGACAGCGCCGAGCTGGCTGCGCGCGTGGCCGGTCTGATTGCTTCGCGCCGACGCTTGAAAGCGAGGCTCGAGCGTTCGGGACCCAGCGCGGCCGAGGTGGCTGAATCGCCCTTCATGGCCCGCATCAACGACGCCCTCGAAGCCCACCTGGGTGACGCCGGGTTTTCGGTTCGCGACTGGGCCGACCTGGTCCACATGGACCGCACCACGCTATTTCGGCGCCTGAAATCCGAAACCGGCAAGTCGCCGGAAGAGTACCTGCGCGAACGACGCCTGCAAACCGCCGCCCGTCTGCTGCGCGAGCAAGTCGGCAACGTGGCGGAAGTGGCCGACGCGGTCGGATTCGCCAGCGTCTCGCACTTCTCGCGCCGCTTCAGAGCGCGCTTCGATACCACCCCGGCGGCTTACGCCCGAGGCAGCAGTAACTAACTGAAATCCTCCAGCACTCCCGAGCCAGCGGATCAATTGAATTTCCAGCCCAAGGCCAAGTTGATCCCAAATAGGGTCAGCCGCAACCTCCGGGCAAGAAACGGCAACCTGCGGCCATTCCAGCGCGGGCAGGGGTGGGTCAGACTTTGTGGGGTCCAGCACTCGTCCGTCGAGTTGGACCTGTGACCCTGCTCATTAGCGGAGAAAATCCATGACCCTACGCGTTTCCCTTTACCTTTCCCTTTCCCTTTTCCTTGTATTGCTGAGCATACCCTTCGCCGTTTTCGCGCAGGGCGCGCTTGAGCCGCCGGCACCGCCGGCACCGACGATGAAGACGCTCGACCAGGTCGAGCCGCGCAAACCGGTTTCCGAACCCGTTTTCATTGCTGAGGCAGGCTCCTACTACCTCACCAATGACATCAACGGCAGCATCATCATTGGCGCCGACGGCGTGACGCTGGACCTGAACGGCTTCACCGTAACGCCTGAATCCGCAGTTGCCATCAGGGTCAGCAACCGCGACAACGTAAAAATCTTCAACGGGACCATTGCCGGCGGAACCGGAACCGGCATTGCTGGCTCGCCCGTGGGCTCGATTTCCGTCAGTGACCTGCAGCTGCTTGACATCACGGGTGAGTGCATTGACTTGAACAACCCTTCCGGCATGGTCACCATTGAGCGCATACGCTGTCATCGCGCCACCCGCGCCGGGATCTTCATTCGCCAGTTTTTCGACCAGCCAATCTATGCCGTTATTCGCGATAACGTGATCAGCAACGTCAACACCACCACCGATGTGAGCACCTACGGCATTGCGATTTCCCACAACGCGACCGGTGAGATGAATGTGGTGGTCACCGGCAACCGCCTGCTGAACAACCGCACCCTTGGCCTTCTTGTTCAAGGCCCCAATGCCACGGCTAACGGTCAGGTCACCGGCAACCTGGCGACCGAGCATGGCAGTACCGCATTCAGCGTATTTTCCGACGTCGTGTTTGCGAAGAACGTCGCGTCAGGAAACGCCACGAACTACAACGTCACCAGCCAGCGAGCGGCGCCGATTTCAGCGCTCGATGAGAATCCTGGCCCCTGGGACAACATTTCCGAGTAGCCCATGACAATTTTTCAGATATTGCGTGTGGGGCTGATCGGCGGATGCCTGCTGGGGCCCTTTTCAGCGGTGGCTGAGGACGTCGACCCCGATAACGACGACTCCCAGTACGCCTGGGCCGGCAACCTGGGCTGGATCAACGCCGAGCCGCTGGGCGACGGCGGCCCCGGGATGTCGTTGTCGGACGAGGTCGCCACCGGCTGGCTTTGGTCAGCCAACAGCGGCTGGATCAGCCTGAGCTGCGAAAACACCGGCTCCTGCGCCACCGTTGACTATGGTGTGCTCAACGACGGCACCGGCCAGCTCAGCGGCCATGCCTGGTCGCCGAATCTCGGCTGGATCAGCTTTTCCTGCGTCGATTCCGCCAGCTGCGGGAGCGTTGACTACGGTGTACACGTGGATCCGACAAGCGGCGAGATGAGTGGCTGGGCCTGGGCCGCCAACGTCGGCTGGATCAGCTTCTCCTGCGTCGATACAGGCAGCTGCGGGAGCGTGGATTTCGGCGTCCGGCTGGCCGCACTCGAGGTCATGGATTCGATCTTCTCCGATCGATTCCAATAGCTTTCTTGCTTCGCTGACAAGACGGCCAGTTCAAGAAGCAAGACCAGGGCAACCACGAATTTCCCAGCGTCTTGAGTGTCGCGCTTATTGCGCGAATTCACGGTTTTCTGGATTCCTCCGAAATCCCCTGGAGAGAGCGTCTGCACTGTGGTAAGGTCACGAAAAGTTGGTTTGAGTAGCCGTCGGTACGACTGATTATGGGCAGTAGCTGACGTGCGGAGGGGGCCTTCCGTACCTGGACTATTTCCGGCCCTGAACTTCGGTTTTACAATTTCTCGATTGTGGCCAACGAATAGCCGTGCGCCGTTTCGCTGACATGATCGAGGCTCATTTCGTTTTAGAAGGGCGATTGGAGGTGCGCTTGAGGGTTTTTCTTGTTCTTGCGGTGTTTCTCGTCTCGGGCTGCTCGGTTGACCAAGTAAGGGTCGAACAGCAGCTCGCGCCTTTGCCAGACGAGGGCGCCCTGTATCAACTTCACTCTTCTGCTTCGGTGAAGGCCAGGAACGTCCGGACCGTTGAGCTCAGGCGCGATACTCATTGGCGTCTGTTGGGATCCATCGAAAAGGGCCAAGTCTTCGAGCCAATCGACCAGGTTGTCACCGTCAACGGATTTAATGTGCATGAAGCTTATATCGTCGTGCGCGAAGGTCGGGTTATCGGCTATTACTTGCCGTATGAGAAGAGTTTTGTGGAAGCTGAGCCCGTTAAAATCGACCTTGCAGAAAATGGGGAATAACATGAAATACAAAATGCAGTTCATCCTTGCCGCCATTATTATCGTTGCCGTCTCGGGGTGCGCCTCCGGTCCGGGCTTTCGAGAGTACGAATCTAGTATTCCGCCCTTGACTGAAGACGCCGGCCGGATCTATATGTACCGGACGTCGGCTTTAGGTGCTGCAATCCAGCCCAAGGTAAAAGTCAATGGTGAAGAAGTTGGCAAGGCAGCACCCCAGGGATTCTTTTTCGTTGACTTGCCGCCTGGAGAGTATGAAATCTCCGCTTCCACGGAGGCCAAGCGAAGCCTGACGATGACGCTCGATGAGGGCGAGATCAGGTATATCAGGCTGGAAATCAAAATGGGTCTTTTTGCCGGTCACATAAAGCCGGTGCTGGTCGATGACTCGGTTGGTCGAGAGCAGATTGTCGATACCAAGTACATCGGTGACTGACCATCGGTTGCGTTGCGTTCCTGACCCGGGTCTCCCAGAGTTGTTCAGAGGTTCCCTAGAAGAAAACCAGGCACCGCGTCTCCAGGCTTTCTCTCGCCGGGGCGTCGTCGGGTGCGCGTGGATCCTTGCACGAGGAATGCGGCGTGAAGCGAGTGGGCCCATCGAGCGCTGAATCGTAGGTCTTGAACAGCAGGACCTCGTCGCGATTCATTTCGGGATAGTAGTACCAGCGCTGCGCCGGGTCATACAAGGGGACCTGCAGCTCACCGATGCGGTCTTCTCCTCGTCGTTCAACGGCCACCAGGTCGTCTTCGCGGATCGTGCGCGCGTTGCAGAGCACGAGCGGGTGATCGACTACCGGCGTACCGATCGGTCGCCAGGCGTTGATGATTGCGAAACGTCGCTGCTTCAGCTGGGTGGCTTCCTCAGGCGATTCGCTGAAGAAATCATCGAGCCGTCTCGGACCCGAATCGTGCGTGTAATCGTTATGAACGATGTTAGCGGGGTCTCGCGAGCCGCGGGACTGCTGACTTGAAACCGAAGAACTTCGTCTTGTGTCGTCGAATATCTCGACCCTTTTCGCACCCGTCACGCGCTTGATCAGGTCGATCAATTCAGGATGGTAGGTCGAAGTCAGCGCCGAGTCGTCGTAGAAGTCGACGACCTGGCTTCGATGCGCAATCAGCATGAAACCTTCGTTATCCAGATCGGGCTCGGGCAACGCATTCCTGGCGTCGTGAATCTCGACCTCCTGGTTGCGGTAGTTGCCGAGGTGTTCGGTCTGGTCGCCACCTCCCTTGGAGGGCACGTAGACCAGAGGCGCCGACAGGTCGGCCAGAAACTTGAGTTCAGCTCGTAGAGGCGCCTGGGATGGTGGATTCATCGCGTGCTCCTTTGATTGCAACCGGCCGTTCGATAAGCGCGTTGAGATGCCAAGCCTGCGCACTCAGGATGCTATCACGAAGAACCAGGAGCCCCACGAATTGCGCAGGCTATCGAGTTTCGTGGTGAAGTAGAGGCGGAATCGGACGGAATTTGGGCTGGTGTGAGCGAACCAGGGCACCCACGATTTCTGTGCCTGATGAGGGCACCAACACGGCCACGGGCGCCTGTTGCCTGACTACTGTCCCGGCGATGCTGCGAGCCGGAGCAGCTTTACTCTGATGAGCCGTTTCAGGAACCGCGGGCTTTTCGATATCCACGTGCACACGAATCCGGTCCGGCTGACCGAGAATCAGCTCGCGGATCGGCCCGTAAACGCGAAATCCCGCTGCGCCATTCGACAGTTGACCCGTGACGATATCGTCTTAAACGGACAGCGCCTCCGGTACCGACAGGTCGAAGCCGAGCAGTCGATCACCAACCGGCGGGATCCAACCGGCAGCCTTCACTCGTGTTCCGAATGCCTCGTCACAACCGCGCGGTCATGCCTGCCAGCTGCTGAAAGGATGACGGGTCAGGTAGGGATTGTAATAGCGCTCGTCCGTTTGATCGTCCGGCAGTAGCGGCTCTCGGTTCCTCGGACGCGCCTGATCCGCTCGCGGGGAAGATTGGCGACGTTCCAGAGGCCCTCAGGAGGCGCCTCTTCGACTGTCGACAGTTTGCCGCGCCTTTCGGCAAGAGCGCCACGATGGCTTGTCGGTGGTCCATGGCGATTAGGCGTAGACTGGTGGCGGTTACCACGAACCGGAACAGACCATGAAATGGAGGCGCGCGCGTAAAAGCACCAACGTTGAGGATCGCCGCGGTCGCAGAGTCGCGGCTGGCGGAGGTCTGGGCCTGGCTGGCATTGCCGTGGTCATCGTCATCGGCTTGTTGATGGGTAAGAACCCGGCCGAGATGCTGGGAATACTCGCCGAAATCGGCCAGGGCGGTGCCTCTGATCGCGCGGCCCAACAACCGGTCGACGCCAACGATGAGGCTACGCAATTTATCGCGAGCATACTGGGTGAAACCGAGGATGTCTGGACCGCGCTCTTCAGGCAGCACGGCGAAACCTACAGACCGGCCACGCTGGTATTGTTTACCGGCCAGGTACGTTCGGCCTGTGGTGGTGCCAGCGGTGCAATGGGTCCCTTTTACTGTCCAGCCGACGAGCAGATCTACATTGATCTCGGGTTTTTCGAACAGATGCGGACTCGCCTGGGCGGCGGAGGAGAGTTTGCGGAGGCCTATGTCATTGCCCATGAAGTTGGCCATCACATTCAGCTTTTGACCGGCGTTGCCAGCGAGGTGAACGCCGCGCGACGACGCGGTGAAGATGTCGAAGGCGCAACGGGGCTGCTGGTGCGTCAGGAGCTCCAGGCCGACTGCTACTCCGGCGTCTGGGCCCATCATGCACAGCAACGTCATGATTGGCTCGAACCCGGTGAGATCGAACAGGCGCTGAGGACGGCCAGCGCCATCGGTGATGACCGTCTGCAGCGCCAGTCAGGCCGTGAGGTCGTTCCGGATTCATTCACCCATGGCTCCTCGGAGCAGCGCATGCGCTGGTTCACGATCGGCTTTGAGAGGGGCGAATTCGCCCGCTGCGACACCTTTCAAGCCGATCAGCTCTGACCCCGAAAACCAGGGCCAACCAGAACCAGCAGCAGAGCCAGGGCACCCACGATTCTTTCTTTGAGATAGGCGACAACCGTGACAACCGGCGCACTCATGAATTACAGGGAATCTCCTACAAGCGGAGAGGGCATTTCCCTTCTCGACCGGCGCGACTTCGCCGATGTTTACTCAGTATGGATGGCCATTCTTTCGGCTTTTCGAGTGTAGTGGGGCAGCACGACCTCGGACCGTGACAGTTTTACGCGTCCACCGAGCATGGCTGCTTCCAGGGGATTGTTGGCCGCTCCGGTCAAGGGTGTACTCACCTCCTCAACCGTCCATTTCCCAGTCTAGTCGTTGTCGCTGCACGCGCTTAAAATCAGTGCAGCCTGCAAGGCAATTGCCAGTGTTATGACGAAGCGTGCGAGCATGAAGACCTCCTCGGCAAAACTTCAAAAAACGGTATTACGCCGCATTTCTTGTCATCCAAGAGTATCCGAACCCCGCCCGGGGTCGCATCTTGGCTCGCCGAACTGTCTGAACTGGAAACCAGGCAGACCAAGACACCCATGACGCTACCCCAAGTTCGTCGCTTAATTTGTTCGAGTAGATTGATGCGCCGGAATGTAGAGGGCTAGGAGTCGTGGGTGTCCCGGATTTCCGCTGGTGTCCCGGATTTCCGGGCCACAACAAATTGTTGAACCAGCTCGCCAGAGAATCCGGATTCTACAACGTGGAGAGCCCGCTGATTTACCTGAAAGAGTAGGCGGTTAAAAATCTAGATATCCCGCGTTTCCATCCGCGCAATGACGAAAACTTATGCTTCTATCGGCACCAGGGTGATCTCGACGCGGCGATTCTGCGAGCGACCGTCTTCGGTTTCGTTGCTTGCGATGGGGTGGGCTTGTCCTGCCCCGATGACGATGGTGCGGTCGCGCATCACGCCGCGATTGCCAAGGTAGGTTTCGACCGCAATGGCGCGACGCTCGGACAGACGTTGGTTGTAGTCTGCCGAGCCGGTGCTGTCGGTGTGGCCAGCGATTTCAATGACAGTCTGATTGTACTCATTGAGTGTGTCCGACAAGGTGTCGAGCACTGAGAGGAAACGAGGCTGCACCTCGGACGAGTCGAAGCCGAACGTGATTGCACCCGGCATGGATAGCGTGATGTTGTCGCCATCTCGCACCACGTCTACACCAGTGCCAGCCATGCTACGACGCAACTCCGCCTCCTGGCGATCCTGATAGACGCCCACGGCGCCACCAGCGATTGCGCCCACGCCTGCTCCGATCATCGCCCGTTGGCGCCGCTCAGTGGCGTCACCCCCACTGAGCAAACCGGCAACCGCGCCAATTCCTGCCCCAATCAGGGCGCCGGTACGGGTGCGGTTCGGGTCATCAGAATCAGTGGTCTGCCCGGTATAAGTGGCGCAGCCGCCCACGCTAAGGCTGGCGGCCAGTACGGTAGTGACGAGGATTTTGCCGGAATAATTGTTCATGCGAGCCTGCCTGATTAGTGGAATGCGCATGACGATATCCCAGGGGCATGCTGTCCGTCTGTGCGCTGGCGCTCTCAGGGGTCGCCAAACGGTCAAGCCAGGACATATATGGACCCTGCGGTCTGTCAACCTGATGAGGGATACGGTTAGCGGATATAACGCCGGTCGGCCCACCGGATGGCGGCTCGCGCACCGTGGATTATCATCGTGCCCAGCTCCCGGTCACCGCTTTTGCGGATTCTGAGCGTGCGACAAAACGAGGACACCCTGGATTTTTTCCTGGATTGTTTGGGTTTCTGCTCCCTTGACCTTCGAGGCGGGTTAGCCTAGCTTCTATTCGTTTCCACGCATATTGGGTTAACCTCATGGCGCTCGAAGGCAGTCTACTGATCGTTTTTATTGCCGCATTGATCACCGCGCTCACGACCGGCCTTGGGGCGATCCCGCTGGCCTTCGCAGAGAAGGTCGATGACCGCTGGCTTGCCATCGGGGCAGCCGTGGCCGCCGGTTTGATGCTCGCCGCGAGCCACAGCTTGATCGCCGAGGGGAATGCAATCGGCGCATGGCGAGCGTTGCTGGGGATTGCCACAGGGCTGGCCCTGGTCACTGTGGCCGCTCGCTGGATGGATCGACACGAGACGCCGGATGTCAGTGACTTGAAGGGCGCCGACGCCAAAAAGGCGCTGATGATTGTCGGGGTCATGACGATCCACTCGTTTGCCGAGGGTATCGGGGTCGGGGTTTCCTTTGGTGGCGGCGAGGACCTGGGGGTCTTTATCACCGCCGCCATCGCCATACACAACATCCCGGAGGGCCTGGCCATCGCCTTGGTGCTGGTCCCGCGCGGCGTTCCCGTCTGGCAGGCCGCTGGCTGGGCGGTCTTTTCCAGCCTACCCCAGCCATTGATGGCGATTCCAGCCTACCTGTTTGTCTCTACGTTCGAACCCTTCCTGCCGATCGGGCTTGGCTTGGCGGCAGGGGCAATGATCTGGATGGTGTTTGCCGAAATGCTGCCCGATGCGAACAAACGGTTGTCACCCTCGGGCGTCGGGCTCGTGGTGGTGCTGTCGCTAATGGCAATGCTCGCCTTTCAGGAGGCCCTTCCTCACTGATCATGAAAAACTGGATTTTACTGATCGTTATTACCTTATCGGAAGCAACAATCGGTGTTTTCGTCAAGCTGACTGACGGCAGGATCCCTGTGCAGACGCTGACGTTTTATGCCTTCGCCTTTGCTTCGACATTCCTCATGCTGGCGATGCCAAAAGCCACCAAGGAACCGCTTCATCTGCCCCACGGAAATTGGAAAGACACCGTAATAATCGGCGCGCTTATTGCCGGTCAGAGTGGGTTTTTCAATTACGCGATGACCCTGGTGCCCATTGCCAATGCAGTCATTTTCTGGAGTGTTGCGCCCTTCTTTACCTTCATCCTGTCGTGGCTGTTTCTGGGAGAAAAAGCGAAAAGGAGCTACGTCGTAATATTTATAATCGCCCTGAGCGGGATTGTCATTGCCAAGCCCTTGCAAGAGGGTTACATGCTCGGGAACATGATCGCGCTCGGCGTGGGTGCAATCTATGGGGCCATGGTGACCTACATGCGTCACGAGGGGAAAACAGAAACCGGTAATGACATCGCATGGTCTCTGTTGGTCGCGGCGCTGATCATGTCTCCTTCAATCATCTTAGTGGGAACCGGGGATATCGCCGGGATGATCCGTTATGACGGAATCGGGGTCTCTGTCCCCGTCATGCTATGGGCAGTGAGCCTGGGCCTGATCTCCATCGGATTCGCCTATTTCGGCATCACGCTTGTGTTGAGATCGATTAATGCCAACCTCTATTCGCTGATAGACATCATTGTCTCGCCTGCGGCCGCAACTCTCCTTGGCTTTCTTATATTCACGGAAATTCCTGAGTCCAGCATGCTTTACGGTGGCGCATTATTGCTTGGAGCCGGTGCTTGGTTGACACGCGAAATGTCCCGAATCGAAAGCAAAGGTTAAGGAAGGTCTGCCGATTTTCGGATTCGGTCATTTGGAAGCTTCTCGAAAACGAAAATTCCCCAGGTCAAAACGCCATTCCGGCCGCCTTCGACCCAATGGGTGAGCCCGGATTTCATTTTCTCGATGAAATCTGCACTCATTCCCCGCTCGCGCAAATCCTCGGCCTGATCGACCAGGACTTCACGAACCCGGGCGTAGTGCCGCGACAGTTGTTCCGGATGCTCCTTGAAGACAACCTCGCGCATTCCCGCAGCCGAAAGCGTGGTGCGGTAAAACGACGGCGAGGCCATTGAACTGAGGTGGAGCCGGTCGTAGATGGCTTGCAGAGCAGTTGACGAGGCGTCGTCGGCCTGCATGGGGTCGGTAAAGACGAATCGGCCGCCGGGTTTGAGAACGCGAGCGGCCTCTGCGCAGACGCTGTCGCGGTCGCCGGAGTGCAGGATGGCTTCTTGCGACCAGACCAGGTCAAAACTTTCGTCGGGGAAGTCCAGAGACGCGAAATCGCCCTCGACGACATCGATTTGATTGTCCAAGCCGGCGTCGCGATTCATTTGGCGATCGCGCTCGTTTTCCACTTCGCTGAGATTCAGTGCAATGCAGTTACATCCGAAATGCTTGGCGAGGTAGCGCATCGAACCACCGTAGCCAGCGCCAAGGTCGATGACGCGACTGTCCGGCGTCAGCTCACCGGCTAGCTCCGCCATTTGCTGCACAGTGCGCCGGCTGGCGGCAGCGATGAGTTCGCTTTCGGACTCATAAAGGCCGACGTGAATGTCTTCTCCGCCCCAAACCTTTCTGTAGAAAAGGTCGGCGTCATCGCTGTTGTATAAGTCGCGGGCAATTTGCACGGCATCGGAATTGTTAGCGTTGCTCACTGTTGGACTCCAGATCAATTTATTTTTAATTTATGGCCGCTGACCCGGTCGGAAAGTGTCATGGGAAACATTAGTCGTCGATCCTCGAAGGAGCCAGTCGCTATCGTGGTGCATCAGACGGTTCAGCCCGCGTGCGATGGTAGCAAGGCAGCTCGGCCGACCGCCAACCAGGCGATCATCAGCGTGATACCGCCAACCGGTGTGGCGTAAGTCAGTGCCGTCACACCGGTCATCGCGGCCGTATAGATGCTGAAGCTGAAAAGAATAGTGCCGAACACGAATAGCCAGCCGGCAAATCGCAGCCGCTTCAGTCTCACCGGGCCCAAGTCGACCAGCGTGGAAAGGCCGATGCCGAACGCGGCGAGTGAGCCGACCTGATGGTAGCGGATCGCGGTCAATACCCAGCGCCAGGTCTCATCTTCGAGACCCGGTCGCAACACATGTTCCGCAGCCGCCCCGATCACCACGGAAAGGAACCCGAGGAGTGCGGAGGCGAAAAGCAATCGATTCATTGGAAACGCTTTGGTTGACTGGCGTGCAAGTATGCAGACTGCAGATCAAGATCCTGCCAACACCACCGCAAAAACAGTTCTTGGCTGAGTCCCCTGGCCAGGGGCTGGGCGCTCGGCGGCACGCTGCTTTCGGGTCCGTTTGCCCCCTGCTTGCCGGGCTCGTCGAGCAACGAAATCGTTCGTTGCTGACCCAGAGGGCTGGCGGCTGGATCACACAGAGAGTGATTCGCCGTCGCGCTCCACCACGCTTTCAACCGGTTGGAAGTGGCTCAAATGCGGGGTGCGGTTGACGAATCGATATGCCAGAGCTGCAGTTCCGGCGGTCGGCAATGTTGAATTCCGGAGGCAACGAGCCGTAAACTGCTGGCCAAGCGTGTTTCTTTTTGCCCGTTATGCTTCAAAGGAGCAGAACATGAGTTTCAAATGCAACGCCATAGCTTTGTTTTCACGCCTGCTTGCAGCACTGATTCTGTCGGCCGGGATGGCCTCGGCGATAGCCGAAGAGGGCGATCCCGTCAGGGTCGCGATGGCGACTATCGAGGGTTGCAGCGACAACAGTATCATCGGCACGGCGCTGCTCCAGGAAACACCGACGAGCGAAGGCATCAAGGAGGTCGAGGTTTATATGCTCGTGCGCGGCCTCAGCGACGGCGACCACGCAGTGCACGTACACGAAACGGCCGAGTGCGAGCCCTGCACGGCTGCCGGCGGCCACCACGATCCGGGCCCGCACGGCAAGAGCACGCCCGATGCACCTGACTACAATCATCCGTATCACATGGGTGATCTCATCAACATCCAGGTCGAGAACGGCGTCGGCATGATGCAGGCCGCCACCAACCGTTTCACGCTTTCTCCCGGGCGTCTGAGCCTTTTCGACGACGACGGTAGCGCGTTTATCATTCACACCGAAGCGGATTCTTACTGCGATCACGAAGACGAACTCAACCCCGGCTGCGCCGGTGGCGCCCGGGACGCTTGCGGCATCATCAAGCCGGCGCGCTGAGGGCGACCAAACGTTGTTTTGACTCGGAAACAGGAGACCCGCATGAGCCCAGCCCCGACGAGTTACAAGGTAACCGCCAGATCGAAGAAGGGCGGAGAAGCCCACGCTGATGCCAAACAGGAGCAGATCGATTTCGACGCGTCCACGGCGATGGGCGACGAGCTGCCCGGGCCGGCAGAATTGTTGTTGACGGCGTTTTCGGCCTGTGCACTCAAAAACGTCGAGCGTTTCTCGGAGATTCTGCCGTTTCAGTACGAGGCGGCTTCGATCGAGGTTGAGGGCGAGCGCCAGGAATCGCCTCCCAAATTCACCGGGATTCGTTATCTGATCAGGGTCGTCACCAACGAACCCGAAGACCGCCTCGAGCTGCTGCACACGAATATCCGCAAATACGGAACGATCACCAATACGCTGGCCGAGGCGTGTGAACTCGACGGCAAGGTCATCAAGGTCGATACACTCGACGAAGCCTGAGATCGACCGCTTCATCCAAGGTGCGATGCCGATAGCCGCTTGTCGGCAATCGGCCGTGGTCTGCGATTCCGCATTCAATTAAGTTTTCCGGAGCTTGGGTTACCGGGTGGGGTGGCATTGCGTAATTTATATTAGTATAATCTAATAACTTTAAGCAGGAACCACAGCATGTTTTTCACCTTCCCGTTCCATCGCATTGCCGTCATTTCAATCCTGTCGCTTCTGGCGGCCGGCTGTGGCGGTGGATCGGAGAACAGCGGGACGGTTGGCCCGGACGACGGTTCTGCAGTGACGGGCGGGCCCCTGGTGGTCCGCACGGTAACCGCTGAGCGCGGCGAGACGGCTGCCTGGTCGGTGGTCGGTACCGTCCATGCCAGATACGAGTCACAACGGGGATTTCGCTTGGCTGGCGAACTGGCTGAGCGAATAGCCGATGCCGGCGACAAGGTGGAAGAAGGCGAGGTTCTCGCCCGGTTGGACGCAACCGATCTGGGGCGCGAGCGCGACGTCGCGCTCGCCCGCGTGGCCGAGGTCGAAGCGCGGGCGCGATTCGCCCGGTCAGAGCTCGAGAGGCTCGCGGACATGGTTGCCACGAACGCCGCTTCTGAACAGGAATTCGATCGCGCCGAATCGCAGGCTGAAGCTCTCGAGCAGGCCCTGCTTGCCGCCCGCGCCGAACTCGAGGTCGCGCGCAACCGTCTGGGCTACGCCACGCTCCGCGCGCCGGCCGACGGCGTCGTCATGGAAGTCATGGCCGCGCCCGGCGAGGTTGTGGCTACCGGCGAGCCGGTGGTCCGGTTCGCCCGGGGTGACCAAGAGATCGAGGTCGCCATCCCCGCCGGCCGGCGGGATGGCGACCTGGGCACGGCCCGTCTGTCCAGTGGCCAGGCAGTGCCGTTGCGCGACCTTGCCGCCGGCGCCGATCCGGTGACCCGGACCTGGCGTGCCCGCTACACGCTCCCCGAAGGGCTCGAATACTCCTTGGGAGAGACCCTGCGTCTGACTTTCCACCCCGAGAAAACCGTGGTTCGTATTCCCGTCGGCGCCTTGATCGACCGGGGCGAGGGCACGGCGGTCTGGGCCGTGCTGGACGGCAAGGTGGAGCGTCGGCCGGTCGAGGTGGTCGCCACCGGCCAGGAAACCGCCGAGGTCCGCGGTCTCGAACCCGGTACCGAGGTGGTCGCCGCCGGTACCCACCAACTCCAGGCCGGGCAGGCCGTCCGGGTGCGGGCGGGACGCTAGACCATGAACGGTTTCAATCTATCGGCGCTGGCGGTGAGCCAGCGTGCCGTCACCCTATATTTTCTTCTGTTTGCCGCCGTCGGCGGCATCTGGGCTTTCATCGACCTCGGCCGCGCCGAGGATCCCGTTTTTACGGTCAAGGTCATGGTGGTCCAGGCCAGCTGGCCCGGCGCCACGGCCGAAGAGATGCAGAACCAGGTGGCCGACAAGCTGGCGCGTCGAATCATGGAGGTCGCCTGGCTGGACCGGGTGGAAACCACCACGCGGCCGGGCCAGGCCGTTCTGAAGGTCACCTTCGAGGAAAGCACCCCTTCAGACGTGATCGAGGACCTCTTCTACCAGGTGCGTAAGCGCGTCGGTGACGAGGCGGTGAACCTGCCCGAGGGCGTCCGCGGCCCGTTTTTCGACGACGATTTTTCCGACGTCTACTTCTCGATCTACGCGGTGAAGTCGCCGGACCTTCCGCTGCGCCAGGTCACCCGCGAGGCCGAGGAGATCCGCGGCCGCCTGCGTCGGGTCGAAGGGGTGAAAAAGGTCGATCTCATCGGCGAGCGCGAGCAGCGCATCTTCGTGGATTTCGACCACGATCGCCTGGCGACTCTGGGGCTATCGGCCCGGCAGTTCCGCCGGGCGCTGGGCGAAGACAACGCCGTCGAGCCATCCGGGCTCATTGAGAGCGCTGGTCCGCGGATTTATTTCCGACCCGAGGCCGACTTGCACAGCCTGGACGCCATCCGCGATACCGCGGTGGCCGCCGCGGACGGCCGCCTGGTCCGGGTAGGCGATGTCGCCGACGTCCGCCGCGGGCATGCCGAACCGCCAGCCTTCATCGCTCGCAGCGACGGCGAGGAGGCGGTGCTGCTGGGCGTGGTCATGGAGGAAGGCTATAACGGCCTCGACCTCGATGCGGCGCTGGCCGATTTCGCGGTCGATCAGCGCGACCAACTGGCTGCCGGCGTCGCCATGGAAAAGGTCTCCAACCAGGCCAACGCCATCCGCCTGGCGGTGGACGAATTCGAGCTGAAGTTCCTGATGGCGGTGGGTGTGATCATCCTGGTGGGTTTCCTGGCCCTGGGCTTTCGCGCCGGCCTGGTGGTGGCGCTGGCCGTGCCGCTGACCCTGGGCATCACCTTCCTTATCATGCAGTTTACCGACCGCAACCTCGACCGCATTACCCTGGGCGCGCTCATTCTCTCCCTGGGCCTGCTGGTGGACGACGCCATCATCGCCATAGAGATGATGCTGGTGAAACTGGAGGAAGGCTTCGACCGGGCGGCCGCCGCCGCCCAGGCCTGGAACATCACCGCCGGCCCCATGCTGGCCGGCACGCTGGTTACCGTCGCCGGGTTCATCCCTATTGGTTTCGCCGAATCGCGGGTGGGCGAATACGCCGGCAACATCTTCTGGATTCTCGCCTTCACGCTCATCACCTCCTGGGTGGTGGCGGTGATCTTTACGCCCTACCTGGGCGTGAAGCTGCTGCCGAAGGTCGAATCCCGTCCCGGTGGCGCCGACGAACTCTACGACACGCCCAACTACCAGCGCCTGCGCTGGCTGGTGACCTGGTGTGTGGATCGCCGCCTTATCGTCAGCGGGGTGACCGTCGTGTTGATGGTGGCCGCGGTCCTGGGCATGCGCTTCGGGGTGGAGCAGCAGTTCTTTCCCACCTCGGACAGGCCGGAGCTGCAGGTGGATATCCAGCTTCCCCAGGGCAGCGCCATCGCTGCCACCCGCGCGGTGGCCGACGAAGTGGAGGCTTTCCTGCGCCAGGCCGAAGAGAGCGAGCACGTGGCCACCTACATCGGCCGCGGCTCGCCGCGTTTTTTCATCGCCCTCGATCCGGAACTCCCGGACCCGGCCTTCGCCAAGCTCATCGTGCTCACGCACGGCAAGGAGGAGCGCCAGCGGCTACAACAGAAGGTCCAGGAGCAGGTGGCCTCCGGTGCCTTTGCCGATGCCCGGGTCCGGGCCCATCCGCTGCTCTACGGCCCGCCAGTGCCATGGCCGGTGACCTTCCGGGTCATGGGCCCGGAAGTGGACGAGTTGCGCGTCATTGCCGAACGCGTGCGTCAGCGCCTCGCCGACCACCCGAATACCACGCAGGCCCACGCCGAATGGGGCGAGCGGGTCTCCGCCCTGCGGCTGAGCTGGGATCGCCAGCGCCTGCGGCTTCTGGGGCTCACGCCCCAGGCAGTGGCCGAGCAGATCCAGGGTGCTACCAACGGCCTGCGTGCTACCGAAATCCGCGAGGACATCCGCACCGTGGACCTGGTCACCCGCATGGACCCCGCGACCCGGCCCGATCTCGATCGCCTGGGCAGCCTGGTCATCGAGACCGCCACCGGCGAGCGTCTGCCGCTGGAGCAAGTGGCCGACCTTGAGGTGGTGCAGGAGGAACCGGTCCTCAAGCGACGCGACCGCACCCCGACCATGGAGGTCCATGCCGAGATCCGGGGCGACGTGCAACCCGCGACCGTTACCGCCGAGGTCGATCCCGCCCTGGATGCCATCCGCGCCGAACTCCCGCCCGGCTATCGCGTGGAGGTGGGTGGCTCCGTGGAAAAGAGTGCCGAGGCGCGCGCCTCCATCGCCGGCCTGTTTCCGGTGATGGTGGCCGTAATGGTCACGCTCATCATGCTGTCCATGCGCAGCTTTCCCGGCACCATCATGACGCTGCTCACCGCGCCCCTGGGCCTGATCGGTGCCGTGGCCGGCCTGATGCTGGCCGGCCGGCCCTTCGGCTTCGTCGCCATGCTCGGCCTCATCGGCCTGGCCGGTATTCTCATGCGCAATACCCTGATCCTTGCCGGCCAGATCCAGGCCAACCAGCAAGCGGGCATGGACGACTACAACGCCGTCATCGAGGCGACCCTGCGCCGCGCGCGGCCGGTGGTTCTCACCGCCCTGGCCGCGGTACTGGCCTTCCTGCCGCTGACTACGTCCACCTTCTGGGGGCCGCTGGCGGTGGTCCTCATCGGCGGCGTGACGGCCGGTACCGTGCTGACCCTGCTTTTTCTACCGGCTCTCTACGCCCTGTGGTTTCGCATCCATCCTCCGGTAGATGCCTGATGCAGGGCTGCTGTACGGGCGCTATCCATAAACCGCCAATCCAGCTTGCCGTCAAATGAAGCAGCGTGGCGCTGACAATCGATTGCATCATCAAATCCAGCAGCAGTACGTCCCGGTTTTGATCCTTTTGTGCCTGATTTATCTGATCTGAATGAATGAGCCCGCGCAAGTGCTACTTCGCGTCCACGCTGGGACTTTCGGTGAAGGACCGCTGTTCGGCCGGACGTGTTCCCGGAAGGAGCCGCCGGTAATCCAGGCGGCTGAAAAAAGGAAAGCATTCAGGGCCAGGTAGGTAAGCGCCTGCAGCGGTTGACGGAGCGCTTATACTTTTACATCTGGACTGCACTCGCCCCGCAGTTTTGACCTTGAGGAAGGCGCGCGCCAGCCTGGCGGTTGGCGTGAGAATCAGAATCTGTTCGACTGCCACGGCGGCGTTGCGCTCAGCGATTTTCAAAAACTTGAGCGGCCTGCCAGGACCCTGTCTGGACCTCAGCATTCTGACTCTTCCATATTGCCCCCGAGCACTGAGCCTTGCGACATGCTCCGTTGTTGAATCCTGGGTGGGCCTGCCGTGATTTCGATATAAGAGGAGATTTCCCGATGCGTTGGATTGTTTGCTTGATGGGTGCTGTGTTGTGTTTGCCTGCTGCGCAAGCTCAGCAGCTAAGCTGTACACCCGGTGAATTCGTGGCCGAGCGGCTCGATGGCCCGCAACGTCTTTCTTCGCTTGATCTCAGCGAGATTCCGGCGGCCTGGAATCCTGGCCAGTCCACGTTGTTGCTGACCTGGGCGGGTGGGGATTCAACCCTTCAGGGCCAGCGTTTCAATGTCGATCTGTCGCCCTTAGACCCTGCGCCGACTGAACTGGTTGGCACTCAGCCGTTCGAGCCGGCGGTCACGTTCAACGCCGAAAGCGAGCGCTACGCGGTGGTTTGGAAAAATCAGGAGGCTTCGGCCGGTGGGTTCAACAGCCTGCTTGGGCAGGTGCTTGATGAAGACATCAGCACCATCGGCCCGGTGCTCGAGATGAGCCCGGAGTTTGGCGGCAGGGAGCCGTGGGTGATCGCCTCGGGTTCGGATTTCGAGGCGTTGAGCCGCTCGCCGGTGGCGGTCTACCGAATCAATAGCAACGGGACGCTCGGGCCCTCCAGCTCTGCGCTGGCCCCCAATGACTCTATCCCGGCACCCATCGGCTCGCTGGCCTACAACCCGCTGAATGATGAATATCTGGCGACCTGGCGTAATCAGATTGATGCGCGGCTTGAGGGTACGATTCTTGACAATACCCTGACAAGCGTTGGCGGCAATTTTGTCATCAGTTCCGAATTTCCTACATCGGGACGGGCTGCCTATACGTTCTGGGATGACGAAAGCCAGCGTTACCTGGTGTTGTTCGGTAGCTTTAATGACGACAGCGTTCGTTTGCGCCAGGTCGACCCGAACGGCAGCGTGAGTCCCGAAGACATCGAGCTGGTGTCCGATCAGTCGCTGGATTCGGCCAGCCGTGGCCGAGCCAGCTGGTTGGCCGATGCCGGACTGCTCGTGTACGTGCGAACCGAGGCTGCCGCCGGCGAAGAGTCGCAGATCATCGTTAGATTGTTCGACGGTGATGGGAACCTGGTGACCGCCCCCTTCTCGCTGCCGGTCAACCCCTCCGAGATTGCCCAGAGCGCCGCGCAACCGTTGGCTCTGACTGGCCGCGATGAAGTCGTCTTTTTCGGTGAACTTTTCGACGAGGGCAGCCAGCAGTCATCGACCGCTCTTTGGCGCTATCGCATCGAACTGTGCCCGCTGATTTTCTCTGATCGCTTCGAGTCGTCTACGCCCCGGCAGCAATAGATGGTAAGAACGCCAGGACGCCGGGAGTTCACAGTGTCCTGGATTCTCTATGGGTTCTTATCCAACTACGGCGACGATTCGAAGCGGTCTTCGAACACGCCGTCGAGGGGGCCGATGTCCAGCCAGACGGTTCCGGATTCGAGCCTGACGGTGACGTCACGGTCATCGAGCAGTCCGGCGTCGTCCACCGTAAAGTTTCCGACGCTGACGCTCCCCGCAGCGTAGGTGATCAGCGGATAGGATTGCGCCGATACCGGCACGTTCGACGACGGATCGATCCGGATCGTCAGTGTGCCGTCCGAGATCGCATCGAGGCTGCTTGCGGTCACGGCGGCGGAATCGCCAACTGTCGCCGTCGGGCCGAGAACCCATTGGGCGGTGCTGCCGTTGTTCCAGGCCAGTTGGTTTGCCAGCGTGGTGCCGATGCCAAGTTCGAAGGTTCCCGACGTGGCGATCGCGATGTCCTGGAATTCGCCACCCGCAGAGACGAGTTCGCCGTTGTCGACTGAGACGTTGGAAGCCGCCAGCGTGCCGCCAATGATAAGGCGGCCACCCGAGTCCACAAGCGTTGCACCGCTGTGTTCGAGCAAGCCGTCGAATCGCTGTGAGCCTGTGCCCCGGACCGTGAGGGAGGCGACGGTACCGCCGTCGGTCAACGAACCGCTGAACAGGTGGTCGGACGAATTTGCATTGATCGTCAAAAGGCCACCGCCGATAACGGACCCCGACCCCGTCAACCCCCGAATCGTCTCGTCATGGCCGTTGAGACGGAAGGCGCCGTCGACCAGATCGACGACAGTCGTGTCGCGAAGCTGGTCGGCCGTGCCCAGGTCGAGGTTGGCCGCACCTGCCCCGGTTCCGACCGTCAGATCGGCGCTCGATGTCCCGCCGAACCAGTTCGTGCTCGACGAGCTCGCCAGGCGCAGCGTCCCGGCTTCGAGATCGAAGTCCGTGACGGCTGGCGTACCGTCGTCGCCCGTCGCGCCGACGAACTCGAGAAGTCCCGAACCGGTCTTCCGGATGAACCCCGTGCCCGGCCAGTCCAGCTGGCTGGAAACGCTCAGCTCGAGTGAGCCGGCCGTGTGAAGTTCGGTACCGGAACCCACCAGAACCAGCGTATTGTTCGACATCGTGACGTCGCATTCTTCGAGCCGGATGCCGGCCATTGTCGGGCCGTTGAAACCGGCCAGGTCGGTCTGAACACCCCAGCAGTCGCTGCCGGCACCGAAAACGGCGATCTGCCCGTTCTGCCATAACTGGGTCGATGACGTGCCACCCGAACTGGTCGACCAATACTCGAGAACGTCCGTGGCCCAGAGAAAAAATACGCCGCCAGGTGCTCCGGACCCAGCGGTCGATCCGTTGATGTCGAAGTAGCGGAGACTTTGCGCCTGGGCTGGAACCGGGAACAGCAGCAGGGACGCGAGAAAGGCGACAGCGGTAAGAAGAACACAACGCATCGGGAACGATTCCTTTGATTTTGTTGCTTTCTTCTATCCCGATTGGATTCCGGAGTCAACTTATGAAGCCCGGAACACCCACGAGCTGGACCGAGGCTTTCGCATCTGGCATTTGGAGATTCGGGTGCGGTCCGGAGGCGGCGAACTACAGGCTCGCGAGCCGTGGCTTTGCCGGATAGCGGAGCCTGGCCCCGACGACGTTAATTCGCCATTATCGACGATCATATAGAAATAACTAACTCGCATTAAAGCGGGGACGGGCCGAGGCGATCCTGGCCGAGGTCAACGCGGCCGTTGTCGACTGGCCTCGCTTCGCCGAGCGCGCCGACCTGCCGGTCGAAATCACCCGGCGGCTTGGGGGCATGCACCGCGACATTCATTGATGCGATCAGAGCGCCTGTGTCCACAAAAAAAGCCAGGACGCCCATGATTTTCGCACCTACAGATCATGGATATCCCAGATTTTCCAGGATTTTCCGGTGTCCCAGATTTTCCGGATTTTCAGCTTCCCGCAGCTTGCAGACAGTCGATTCGACGCGCACCATGGTGGCCAACATTCTCTATGGAGCGCCTTGAGTGCGTGTTTTTGCCAACCCGGTCGGTGCCGGGTCTCTCTGGTTCGACAACCTTGCCACGGCCGACGGAACGCCTGTCGCCTATGATCCTCAGGCGCGGGCATTCCTGCCAATGCCCCCGTTTTGTGCCAATCGGGACAGAATCGGGTGTAACTGGATCGCGCCGGAGGAGGGCAGCTTCTGTCGTTCCTGTGCCATGACCGCGCTGGCGCCCGATCCGTCGATTCCCAATGCCATTCCGAACTGGGCGAAGACCGAGGCGGCCAAGCGCTGGGCGCTGGACAACCTGGGACGCTGGCACTGGTTTCGACCGGAGGACCCCGGGGCGCCGCCGGTTTTTCATCTGCTTGCAGAAGGCCCGACCCCCGTTCCGATGGGGCACGCCGAAGGCGTGGTGACGATCAGCGTGGCGGAGGTTGACCCCATCCTGGTGACGACCCGTCGCGAGGCGTTGGAAGAGCCCTATCGCACCATGATTGGGCACATGCGCCACGAGATTGCACACATGCTCTGGTGGCGATTGAGCCTGCGTGAAGATTTCCTCGACGCCTTCCGTGCCATGTTCGGCGACGAGCGGATCGACTATCCGGCAGCGCTTCGACACCACTACGAGAATGGCCCGCCGTCGGAGTGGAAGCAGTTCTACCTGACCAGTTACGCTTCCGCGCACCCTCATGAGGACTGGGCGGAAACGGCTGCGCACCTGTTGCACCTGACCGACATCGCCGACAGTTTCGTGGCCACCGGTCTGTCATCGCCTGAGATTCCGGGGCCCGGCTGGGATCCTTACTCGGAGCCCGATGCCGAGCGACTGATCCATGCTGCAGCCTCGCTGACCATCAGCGTCAACCACGTGAATCGCTCGATGGGGCTATCGGATCTCTATCCATTCGTGCTGTCGAACCATGCCCGCCAGAAGCTGGCATTTGTGCATGATTGGTTGCGAAGAGGCGCCATCGGGCTTTGAACTCCGCATCAAAAAACAGAAAGAAGCAGGACACCCATGATCCAGCTTGCAGATCATGGGTCTGCCAGATTTCTTAGGGACGCGCTCGCTACTTGTCCTCGAAAGCGTCGAAGAACACCAGATCCTCGATCTGCAGTTCCATCGTATCGCCGGCGCCGCGCACGCTGAACGGGCTGCCACCGACGTTGCCCGACAGATCCGAGGTCAGGTTCGGGTAAGCACCCGGGCTCGCCATTGCAGGCACCTGCAGCACGGTACTGAATTCGCAACTCTCGCCGGTCGCCAGGGTGCCGCCGGTCAGGGTCAGCACGCCGCCGCTGAAGGTCAGAGCGGAGCCGGCACCGCAGATGTCGCTCTGGGGCATGTCGATGGGCACGAGGCCGGTGAGCACCGCGTCGAGGTCGTCGTTGAAGGACAGCCCGTCCATCGGCTCGGTCCCCATGTTGTCGATCCGGAACCTCAGCGTGACGCTTCCCCCGGCCAGGGTCGGGTCGTCGATAAAGCCTTTCGTGAAGTCGATAAAGGTGATGTCCAGTTCGTCGGTGGCGGGATTGCCCATCACCGCCTCGCCGTCTGCAGTGGCGGTGACGGGGCTGGTGGTGCTGGGGTAGCTCCCCGGTGCGGCTGCCGCCGGCACCTGGAGGGTCAAGCTGAAGGAGCAGGTTTCTCCCACCGCAAGGCTGGCCCCGGAAAGGGACAGGCTGCTTCCGCCACCGGCTGCGGCAAGGGCACCACCGCAGGGCGACGGGGGAGAGGCGAGGACGCTGAGACCGCTCAGGGTGGCGTCCAGGTCGTCGATGAAAGCGATGTCGGAGAATGGCAGGGGGCTCTCGCCGGCGCTCAGGGTGAATACCAAGTCCACCGTGTCGCCGGGGCCCACCGGGTCCACGAAGGTTTTGGTCAACTCCGGTGCCACGGAGCGGGTCAGCTGGTCGTGTCCCCGATTGCCGATCACCTGGCCGGAGCCGAAGTTGCCGATGACCGGGGTGGTTTCATTAATGTAAGTCCCTGGCGGGATGGTGGACGAAAGCTGTACGTCGACCTGGAAGGTGCAGGAGCCGCCGGCACCCACAGAACCGTCGGCGAGCGAGTAGGTTTCGCCCGCGGAGCCGCCGTTGGAGTCGAAGAAGGCAGAACCGCTGCCACAGACGTCGCTTTGGATGTTGGGGTCGGCGGAGGTTCCGGCCAGGAATGCTGTGAAGTCGTCTTCGAAGGCGAGTTCGGAAACGGCGTTGGCCGGGTCGGGGTTGGAAACGGTGAAGCGGGTCGTCAGGATCTCGCCACCCGTCACCTGCTCGACGGCGACACAGGGGTCGGCCGTGGAGACCACCTGTTCGCAGAATTCCTTGACCAGGACCGGGGCATAGCCGACGTCCAGATCGTCGCTGGCCGGCGAAAAGGTGCCGGCGCTGGAGGTCACGGGGCTGGTGGTGTTGGGATACGCGCCAGGGGTGGCGCCGGCGGGCACCGCCACCTCGACGGAAAAGGAGCAGGACTCGCCGCTGGCTAAAGTGCCGCCGGATAAGGAGAGGACGCTACTGCCGGAGATACTTGAGCCAACGCCGCAGGGCGTGGCGGGGACCGTGCCGGTGACCTGGAGCCCTGACAGGGTGGCCTCCAGGTCGTCGGTGAAGGCGATGTCCGCCACCGAGTTCCGAGTGCTATTCGTGAGGGTGAATACCAGGTCTGTGGTGCCTCCGGGGGGCACCGGGTCGTTGAAACTCTTGATCAGGCCAACGGGGTCCAGGGCGGCGGTGACCCGGTCTACGGCGAAACCGGAGTTTCCGACGTTGGAGCTGGCGTCGCTGGTGCGGTTGTCAAAAGTTCCCCGAGCGGTGACCAGCACGTTGAGGCCCAACTCGCAGGTTGCGCCCGCGGCCAGGAACTGGCCGAAGAGGGAGATCGAGGTTGCACCCGGCGAAACGTTGAAGACGCCGCCCGCCTGGCAGGTGTTGCTGACGTCGGGCGCCGCCGCCACCTCCAGGCCTTCGGGGAAGAAGTCGGTGAAGGTCAGGTTGAAGACGTTGCCGCCACCGGTGTTGTCGAAGGAGAAAGTCAGCCGGGTGACGTCGCCGGGGGACAGGCTGTCCGGGGAGAACGTCTTGCTGAAACCGGGTACGTTGGTGGACAAGGTCAGGTCGTCGCTGGCGGTACCGCTGTTGCCCGCACTGGAGGTCAGGTCGCCGCTGACGTTGGTGTAGATCCCCGCGCTGGCACCGGTGACGTCCACCCGCACGGTGCAGGTCTGTCCGGCCCCCAGCCGGTCCGAAAAGAAGTGGAGCGCTGTGTCCCCGTCCAGGGTCGGGTCATCGTCCACATCGGTGACGAATGTCCCTGCGTTGCAGCCCTGTCCCAGTGTGGGGCTGGCCGGAGAGGCGAACTCGAGGCCCGCCGGCAAGACGTCGGTGAAGGCGAGGTCCGTCACCGCACTCGAAGCGGTGATGGTGAAGGTCAAGGCGCTGGTGCTGCCCACTGCGATGGTGTCGGGGGTGAAGCTCTTCCCGAAGCTCGGCTGGGCGTGGGCAGGAAGGGCCGACACAGCGGCGATGAGGGCAGAGAAAATGAGGGCGCAGGGAACGCGGACGCCGTGCGGACGAAAAGGGAGGGTGACGATATGGGACATGGTTCTCCAGCGGGAAAGGATTTCGAAAAAATACTGGGAGAATAGCCGTCCCCTCCCTGTATCGCAATCGCAGTTGCTTATAGGAAATGTTCTAAAGTTGTCCCTAATTTCTCGCCAGATTTCTAGGAGTTCATCACTCCCGGGCAATGCAGCCCAGATCGCCACGCAGCGGATTGTGCGGCAGCGCGCGGAAAGTTGCGGTGACGGTAATGACGGGCGCCTCGCCGGTTTTCTCTTGATACACGCCCTGGCCTTCCAGCGTGGCCGACAGGGTTCCGGTAAGCAGATTCTCCTTATACTGGTTGATTTCCAGGCTTGCATTGCCCGCAGCGCCGGGCGCCCATTCATAGCGGATCGGCGTGCTGGCATCCTCGGTGTATTCGCCGGTATGGACGACGATGTGGCCCGGTTCGAGTCCACCGGTAAATCCCGGTTCGATCGGCTGATTGAACACGGAAGCCCCGAGCCTGAAGCCACCAATAGCCGAGGCCAGCATGGCCTCACTTTCGCCTTCGAGATTCATCTCCGTTAGAGACAGCCCCAGAGTCTCTCGCGGCATTTTTGCCGCTTCTGCCTTCCAGGCCTCGGCCTGCTCAGCCAACTGCTTCTTCTCCTCATCGCTCATCCGGCCGCCGCTCATGGACTCTAGAAACCCGGTCATGCCGTCGATGTTGTCGGGGTTGGTCATCAAGCCCTGTATCGTTGCACCGCCGCCGGTCGAGAAGTGAGCGATTTCGCCGCGTGCGGCGGTCTTGTCGGTATCGCCCGACAGCGCGGCGCTGAACTGGCATTCGCCGATCGGAGTCAGCTTGATGTCGAGGAGGTAGCGCTTCGGCTTTGCGTCTGCCGAATTGGCTTCGCGCTTGACATTTGCCACGCGCACAAAGAATTCCGAAGGCGCGCGGGCACCGCCGACCGGAGTCACAAAGCGGTTCCGCTCGCTTTGCCATTGGGGATCGCGAAACTCGGGCATCAGCATGCGCTGGTCTTCGGGCATGCCGCCAAGCGGGTCGATGCCGCTGTAGACCTGGTTTCCAACGATCAGGTGCAAATCGGGGTCGTCGTCGCGCAATTTGATCTCGAGTTCGCCGGACTCGTTCGGCGGCACATCAACCTTGACCGTGACCGGATCGGCGGCGACGGCCGCGACCCGGCCGCGATGCTGCTTTTTCGATTCGGGTTCACGATAGGCGATGGTGACCGAGCGATCCCCATTAGCATACATTTCCGTGCTCGTGACGCGATCAGCGATGAAGGCCGGATAAATGTCGTAGAGCCGCGTGCTGCGGTCGTATAGAAAATCCTCGAGGTCGTCGAGGCCGTAGCCGGCCACGAAATCACCAACCTGAAACATCTCGTGCAGGTACGCAATTTCCGGCTCGCTGCCCAGTTCCCGGCCCAGCCAGAGCCAGAACGTGGAGGTCCGATAGGCGTGCAATTCGTTTCGGGGCAAGTGAAGCGGATCGTCGTAGTAACGCGCTTGACCGAGAGTTGTCATGTCCTCGCGACGCTTCCAGGTCAGTTCGGCAGCCTCTGCAGTCCCCTCGATGATCCATTTGTGCCAGTCGTCTGTCTCGAGCAGGGAGTAATTCGCCTGTATGGCATGAAACAGTTCATGCGGCAGCGTCGCCAGGCCGTCGTCGCTCGGCTTGAAATCCAGGCCTTCGCCGCTTTCGATTCCGTCGCCGATGAAGTAGTCGTAGCTGACGTAAAGCTCACCGTCCCCATACACGCCTGCGTTGCCGTCGGTATCGGCCCGCGCAAGCGATGCCTTCCAGGCCCGCTCCTGATCGCCCCGGCGGTAGGTGGGCACGACGGGTTCACGAAAGCACATGGATTCAAACCACGCGCCTGTGTCGACCAATACCTTTCGCGCGAGTGCGCTCGGGCTGTCTTCGCGCGAGCCCGAACACACCAACTCGCTCGATATGCCGGATTCGGTCAGATTGTCGATGTGATCGAGTTCGGCAATGACATCGGCCGCGCAGACCACGGCCCAGTCGCTGGTGGGCCAGGCTCCCGTTCCTGACCCGCATTCATCCTGCCCGAAAGCAACGTGCGGTGCAGTCGCGATGATGACGAAAACCGATGCGGCCGCCGCGACCCATCGTTTCAGGCTGCCGCTGTTGTTCAAAACCCAATCGATTTTCAATCCAGGGTCCTCCTGCACGCCAATACCGATTCAGGGCCGCTCACGGATTCGAATTCACTTGTCAGAACAGCAGTGCCAGAAGGCGGTAAAGAACATAAAACCCGGCAAGAAAGCCTGCCGCAATCGTCAATCGGCCCGGCGTGGCGTAACGATAGGCAAACGCGAACACGGCCACATAGATGAACGCCATCGAGAGCCCGCGGAGCCAGGAATGAATGCGGATATCAAGGACGTCGAACACGAGGGCGGCAAGTAACAGCAGCGCGGGCAGCAGCAGGCCGGCGCCGAGCTTCTCCAGAAAGAAGCCGCTTGAATGAGGCTTGTTGCTGCGTTGGGCGTAGGCGGAAAAAGCGAGTACTGCACAGGCGAGCGGGATGCCGATCGTCAGCACCGATTTACCGGCCTCGAGCAGGTATCCGAACTCGAATCCCCATCCCGAGTAGCCGGTGATCCGGGCAATCAGCGCCGCCAGGTAGACCGCAATGGCGTAGACGGCAAGATCGACCAGGGCATGCCCACGGTCGCTACGGTGAGCATCATCGAAGAACTCGTCCGGGGAGAGGAATACCGACCTGACATGGGCCAGGTACCCTGCAGCATCGCTTTGTGGCGCCGCCTTATCGTGATCTGACCGCGTTGAGGTCTCGGCGCTCTGTCGATCTTCGTCCTGGCTGTGCTCTGACATGGGAACTACTCGCATGGGAGGTTCTACACTTAACGAGAAACCGCCCCGTTTCTAGCCAACCACTTTGCCCATTATCTCAGGACAGCCAAGCGTGGATCCCACTTGACCTGATTGCGGCGGGAGTCCCTGTTATGCTTTTACTTGCAACTCGCATCCGTGGAGCCCATGGCCATGAGCAGTCGATTCCCGTCGCGCGTGTGGGGATACCTGCGCCGTCGCTGGATAAACGTCCGGCGGGTGCGCTTCTGGGTGTTGGTTGCCATCGCGCTGTACACGCTCGCGGGCTTTTTCCTGGTGCCGTGGCTCGCCGGATGGATCGCGGAGGACAAGGTGCGCGAGGACCTTGGGCGCGAGCTTCGCATCGGCGATATCGATTTCAATCCTTATACCTTCACGCTGGAGGTGGCCGACCTCACCCTGGCCGACACCGATGGTCACGAACTCGTCGCATTCGACCGGCTGTTGGTCAACTTCACGCTGGTCAGCCTGATCGACCGGGCCTGGACCTTTCAGCAGGTACGCCTCGAAGGTCCAGTGATTGATGAGGAGCGCTTCGCCTCGGGCGAGACGCGCTGGAACCGCCTGATGGCTGTCACCGCAGGCGAACCGGAAGCGGACGACGAAGGCGGGATGCCTGCGATGGTGATCCGCGATCTGGACGTGGTGGAGGGGTCGATTCAATTCGCGGATCACCTGACGACCGACGCAGATGCCCCGTCAGGCTCGACCGCCAACATCGGTGTACAAGAGCTCGAGCTGTCGCTGGATGATGCCGCCCTGCACGAGAGCGACGGGTTTGGGATCCATTTTGCCGGCCAGCTCGAAACGGGCGGTGACTTTTCGTTCGACGGCGAGATGCAGGTGTCGCCGGCTTTCGAGATCAATGGCGATCTGAGCGTGCAGGCCCTGTCTTTGAGTCCGGCCGAGCCTTACCTGCAGCAATTTGCGCGGCTGGCGATCGAGGGCGGTAACCTGAGCCTCGGCGGACGACTGGCGATCAGCGGCGACGAGCCGCTGGCCTACAGCGGCCGGGCGGGCGTGGACGGGCTGAGCCTGGCGCCACTGGATGCCGAAGACCCCGAGCCGGTAGCGGGCTGGCAGGCACTGGATATCGAGCAGCTCGATCTGAGTCTGGCACGGCGCAGCATCGAGGCCTCAAGCGTGTCCATCGAGGGCGGCTCTGGACGGGTGATCATCCGCGAGGATCGGACCACGAATTTCGGTCGCCTGCTCGTGGCGCGCGCCGAGGAAGACGATCCCACTCCCGAAAGTGATGCAGATGAAGACGTCGCTCCATTACGCGTAAGCATCGCTGGTATCGTCCTGGCCGACAGTAGCCTTCAGTTCGCGGATCATTCCTTGCCGCTGCCCTTCTCGACGCGCATCCACAAGCTCAACGGCGAGATTTCCACACTGGCTTCGGACACGCAGACGCCGGCGGACGTGCAGCTGGAAGGTCAGGTGGGCGAACACGGCCTGGTGCGCATCGAGGGCGCGATCCACGCGTGGCAGCCGACACGCGACACACACGCCACACTGACATTCCGCAACCTGGCGGTGCCGGACTATTCGCCTTATACGGTTGCCTTTGCCGGCCGCCGGATCGCGGAAGGCCGTGTGGATCTCGATCTCGATTACCGTCTCGACGACGGGAGGATCGAGGGCCAGAATGCGATGGCGCTGCACGGTTTGGAACTGGGCGAGAAGGTCGAAAGCTCGACCGCGATGGACCTGCCGCTCAACCTCGCGGTCGCGCTCCTCAAGGACAGCGAGGGCGTGATCAAGATGGATATTCCGGTCACGGGAGATCTCGGCGATCCGCAGTTCGAGCTGGGTGCCGCGATCCGCAGCGCGATCGGTGACGCGATCGGCAACGTCGTCAGCGCGCCGTTTCGCTTCCTGGCGAGCCTGGTCGGAGCCGGCGAGGAAGACTTGCAACGGATCGCTTACCCGGCGGGCCGCAGCGACCTGACTCCACCACAGCGCCAGCGCGTCGGGCTGCTTCGCGAGGTGCTGGCGAAGCGTCCGGAACTGGTGCTGAAACTTTCCGGGCCATTCAATCCCGATGTGGACGGCCCCGCACTCAAGCGCCAGCGCGCAGTCGAGCGGCTCGGCGAAGCGTTGCGCGAGCGGGGACGCGAGGCCTCGTCCCCGGACCTGACCGCCGAATCGACCCGGGAGGCAATGGAGGCGATCTTCACGCGCGCCTATCCGGATACCGGGCTGGACGAGGTTCGCGAACGCTTCACGCGCGCGTCGGATGAGGAGCAGGAAGGACAATCGGAGTTCGACGCTGTTGCGTATCGCGCCCATCTTGCCGAGCGCGTCATCGCGGCGCAGCCGGTCACCGACGCCGACCTGGAAGCGCTCGGCCGTGCGCGGGCCGCCGCCGTGCGCGATCGCCTGCTGGCGGATGCGCCTGAGGGTGGGGAAGAAGGTAGCGCAATCGAAGCCGACCAGGTCCTCCTGGCAGAGCCTGGGGAAGTCGATTCGGAAGACGGTGAACAGGTCGTGATGGAGGTCGGGCTGGCCGTGGACTGAGGCGGCATCAGCAGGTCAGGAAACCGGAGCCCGGGACCAGAAACAACGAATGTTGCCCTGGCCAGGGATATGCCACGAACCGCCCCGACTGTGACAGACTGATTGTCCAATCGCCGAAAGAGACATTGCATGGCCGGAGCGAGCTTACTCAGCCTTCTCGACGACATCGCCACCTTGCTCGATGACGTCTCCGTAATGACCAAGGTCGCCGCCAAGAAGACCGCGACCCTGGTTGCTGATGATTTGGCGGTCAACGCCAATCAGGTCACCGGCGTCTCCGCCAAGCGCGAGCTTGCTGTCATCTGGGCGGTCGCCAAGGGCGCGGCCCTCAATAAGATCATCCTGATTCCGGCCGCGCTGCTGATCAGCGCGTTCATCCCGTGGGCGATTGTGCCCTTGTTGATGCTCGGTGGGGCCTTTTTATGCTACGAGGGCGCCCATAAGGTGCACCAGAAGCTCTTTCACAGGGAAAGCGACAAGCAGGAGAAGGAGCAGCTGAGGAAGGCATTTCGAGATCCCAAGGTCGATCTGGTCGCCTTCGAGAAGAAGAAGATCAAGGGTGCAATTCGCACGGACTTCATCCTGTCGGCGGAGATCATCGTTATTGCGCTGGGCTCGGTTGCGGCAGCGACGCTAGGCGTACAGCTCGGCGTACTGATTGCCATCAGTGCGCTCGTGGTCGTGGGCGTGTACGGGCTGGTCGCCGGTATCGTCAAGATCGACGACCTGGGTGTTCAACTGTCGGAGCGCGGTGGCGGGGTCGGCCGCTTCGGAGAGTGGCTCATCGACGCCTCACCGATCGTGATGAAGGGCCTTGGGATCGTGGGCACGATCGCGATGTTTCTGGTCGGCGGCGGCATTTTCTCGCACAACATCCCCCTGATCGAGCACCTCTTCAAGGGCTGGGCGGCTCTGACTGGACCTATCGAGGGGGTCACTCTGCTGTTGCTCGACGGACTCTTTGGCGTCGTAATCGGCGCAATTGTCGTGGCGATCCTTTCGCTCGGTGCCCGGCTCAAGGGCGAGGTCGAGCATTCGGAGGCCGGGCACTGAACTTGGCGGCGGAGCCGCGGCGGATTGCTGCGTCAACCGCCGCGTAAGCGAATCACGTGGCCGATGGCGGGGTCGGTCCGGCCGTCGAGCATTTCGCTGAGTACCTTGTGCGCGGCGTCGAAGCCCTGTTGTTCGCGGATGTCGATCAGCTCGTGCTTGGCAACATGGCCGAAGAAGGCAGCGACGGCCTCGCCGACGCGGCGGTTGAATTCCTCCGAACCCCACTCTTTCTGCCGCCGCGCAACCCATCGGGGGGCGAAAAAGAAGGTCGGTTCCGGTCCCGGAAGGTTCTTATCCGGCTGCGGTGGTTGCTGGGCGTGGGAGGCGCCCAGCGCGGCGTCGTGAACCAGCCGCTCGCCGAAATGCCGGTGCACGCGCATCTGCAGCTCGGTGTTTCCCGCGACGTCGACGTACACGGTCGGGCGGTTCGGGTCCAGCTGCTCGAGATCCTCATAAGCCAGCACCCGTGAGTACAGGCCCAGGCCTTCAACGAAGTCGCGATGGCCGGCCGAAGTCAGCCCGACCGTCTCGATGTCGGAATGCATGCCGATGCTGAATGCCTCTGAGTAGCCGGTGCGGCTCGAGGCGCTTGAGATCACCACTTGCTCGGCGCCGAAGAATTCCTCATCGGCCAGGAAGTCCGACAGTCCGAATGCGGTGACAAACAGCGGCCGGAAGATGGCGTGCAGCGGCTCGGTGTCGGCAGTGTGAAGCGGGTCGTTGTCGGTGCGCTGGTACCAGTTATAGACCTCCGGCAGGTCGCGTCGATGCGCTGATTCGTCGCGGAAGCTCCGGGCGCCGGTTTTGCCGGGCTGCACCACCAAGTAGCTTGATGACGGGAAGTAACCGAAGTAGCGCTGTCCGGTATCGACGCCTTCGGCGCGCGAGTCGACGACATCGGCAAAGCCCCACACCGGCAGCAGTCCGTAGCCTTCGACGCCCGACGGGAAGAAATCCCAGTAGCGCAGTTCGTCGCCGAATGTCGCGTAGGTAATGTTATTAACGGTCAGCGAGAAGCGGTCGAGCGCGAAGACCACCTCACCTTCCCGCGCCGACGGCGCCTCGATGGAATCGGTCTGCATGTCCTCGAAATGACTGCGGTTCATCAGCAGGCGGGGCATCTTGGCGGTATCGGCCATCGTTTGAGTCTCGGTTTGCGCTGTCTGGGCATCGTAACCGATGTATTGACCCGTGGGCCGCTACAATGCGGGTTCTTCACCGGCGCATGTGCCGTTGGCGAGCATCTGCGAACTGAAGCCGGCTTTCCAATCACTGCTTCGTCCGCTGGATATTGCCTGCAGATCCCGGCTAACCCGTCTTTCGGCTGTGCGCGGCTTATGGTTGACAAGGGAGATTGTTCATGACGGATACGCTGCTTGATCGGCGGGATCTCGAGTTCCAGCTCTACGAGGTACTGGATACGACCGGGCTGTGCGAGCGCGAGAGGTTTCGCGAGCATGATCGAGAAACCTTCGATGCGGTGATCGATGCGGCCGATCGCACCGCCCGGGAAAAATTCGCCCCGCACAACGCGCTGGCCGACCGCGAGGAACCGCGCTTTGTCGATGGTCGGGTCGAGATGCGGCCCGAGGTCAGCGAAGCGATCGACGCCTATGCCGATGCCGGCTTCATCGCCGGGCGCTACGACGAGGCGCTTGGCGGCATGCAGCTGCCCGAGAGCGTCATGACCGCCTGCAGCGGCTTCTTTGTGGCCGCCAATCCCGGGACGGCCGGCTACCCCTTTCTGACCACGGCAGCGGCCAACGTGATCCGGCTGTTTGGGTCTGAACAACAGCGCTCGACTTACCTTCCGCCGATGCTGGCGGGCCGGTTCACCGGCACGATGGCGTTGACCGAGCCCCAGGCGGGTTCGTCGCTGGCCGATCTGACCACTTCGGCCACACCGGCCGACGAAGGCGAAGGCCATTACCTGATCCGGGGCGCCAAGCTCTATATTTCAGGCGGCGAACACGAGCTTTCCGAGAACATCATTCATCTTGTGCTCGCCCGCATACAGGGCGCACCCGCCGGCGTGAAGGGCATTTCGATGTTCATCGTGCCCAAGTATCGCCTGGACGCCGACGGCAATCCGGCCGAACGCAACGGTATTGCGCTGGCCGGGCTGATCCACAAGCTCGGCTATCGGTCGACGACGTCTACCGCGCTGAGCTTCGGCGACGACGCGCCCTGCCACGGCTACCTGGTGGGCGAGCCGCATCAGGGCCTGAAATACATGTTCCAGATGATGAACGAGGCCCGACTGGGCGTTGGTTTCGGGGCAACGGCGATTGGCTATCGCGGCTATCTTCACAGCCTCGGCTATGCCCGGGAACGGCTTCAGGGGCGGCCGCCTTCGGGCAAGGATCCGGCCAGTTCTCCTGTACCCATCATCGAACACGCCGACGTTCGCAGAATGCTTCTGGCACAGAAGTCCTGGATGGAGGGTGCGTTTGCCTTGTGTCTTTACGGCGCGAGGCTGGTCGACGACAGCCAGACGCACCCCGACGATAAAGAACGCGAGCGGGCCCGGCAATTGCTGGATCTCCTGACGCCGGTGATCAAGGCCTGGCCATCCGAATACGGGACGCGGGCCAATGACCTGGCCATCCAGGTCTACGGGGGTGCGGGCTACACCCGCGAGTACCCGGTCGAGCAGTGCTGGCGTGACAATCGCCTCAATCCCATCCACGAAGGCACCAACGGCATCCAGGCCCTGGATTTGCTTGGCCGCAAGGTGTGGCAGGAAAAGGGCCTCGAGCTTCTGCTCGAAGCTATTCAAACCGACATGGCGGCGGCTGCTGACCCGCAGTGCAAACAGTGGGCCCAGTCGCTCGGCGGGGTCATCGAGCGACTCGAAGCGACAACACGCGGGCTTGGCCGGGCGCTCGCCGAGCAGGGGCCGGACGATGCCCTGGCGAATGCATCGGTCTACCTGCATCTGTTCGGCCATGTCGTGGTGGCCTGGATGTGGCTCAGGCAGGCGAATATTGCGGCCGCCCGGCTCGAAGCCGATATCAGCCAAGCGGACCGCAATTTCTATTCGGGAAAAATGCAGGCGGCACGCTATTTCTTTCACTGGGAACTTCCCGGTATCGGTCGCGATCTCGAGATTCTCGAGCGCATGGACGATACCTGTCTTTCGATGAAGGATGAATGGTTCTGAATGCCGAACACGCGGGCACAAAAGCAAGCGCGAGCATAACTTTACTCGCGCTTGGTTCATCAGGTTGGAGGAGCTCCTGGGGCTGTTACCAGACCACCTCGGCCATGGAACAGTTCAGCCCCGAACCGATGCCCAGCAGTGCAACTCGGTCGCCCTTCTCGAGCTTCCCTTCTGCGGCGGCGTTGGCCAGCGCGATGGGCGCCGAGGCCGGGCCGACATTGCCCATATGAGGGTAGATCACGTGGACTTTTTCAAAGTCCAGCCCGAGCGTCTCCACGAGGGATTCGGTATGTACTTTGCTGACCTGGTGAATGATGTAATGGTCCAGCTCGCTTTCGACCCAGCCGAGCGAGGAGCGGGCGACATCAAACGTCTGCGTCGCAAGTTTCAGGCCCGCCCCGAGCAGGTTGCGCGTGTCCGTATGCATGCGCTCCATATCGCCCTGGCATAGTTGATTGAACTCGGTGGCGGCACGCGTCACGCTGCCACGGTAGCGGTGACCTTCCGGGTCCTCTCCGCTGTGTGTCATGACCATGGCGACAGCACCTGAACCGAGGGTCAGCGAGGCAAACTCGGCGCGGAATTGCGCCTGATCCACGGACGGATCAAGCAGGCGCTCGCAAGTGGCTTCGATGAGCTGCCTGCTGGATTCGCCGTCAACGATGAGCGCGTAGTCCACCTCCGAGCGCTCGAGCATGCCCGCTGCGATATCCATGGCATTGAGAAAACCCAGGCAGGCATTGGCTACATCAAAGTTCAGGCAGTCGGGTGCCAGGCCCAGACTGGCATGCACGACGCAGGCAGTGGAAGGCTCCAGAAAGTCCCGAGACACCGAGGTGCTGATGAGCACCCCGATGCGCGAGCGGTCGACGCCGCTTTCCTCGATGGCTTTTTCTGCTGCCAGCGTGGCGGCATCGGATATCCGGGTGCCTTCTTTCCACAGTCCGCGAGACACGATGCCCGAAATCTCCTCCAGCAGGTTTTCGCGAACGCCCAGACGATCCATGGTGGGCTTGAGGCGCTGCGATATCTCCCTGGAACTCAGACTGATCGGTGGTTCCACGGCGGAAACGGACTGGATGACGACGTTTTTGAAGTGCATTTGATTAAGAACTCTTAGATGCGCAGCCCGGCCGGGCCGCGGTTGACTGGTGTTACACGCTCTACCGAGCTCTGGCGCTGGAGGCACGGCACTTTTCGCAGTGCGCTAATGCCCAGGTGGCCTGAGCCCGGTCGATGTCTGGCGGCAACCAGCGGTCAGCGGCCACGCTCGACCCGCTGATTGGGATTTGAGTTTTGGCCCGATGCCGCGATTGGTTCCGATGACGATTGTCTGCCAAAACCTTTACTTTAACCGAAACAAAAAACTCAAGGTCGTCTAAGGCGGAAATGAGAATTACGACGCCCAAGATTCTCGTGAGGCCCGACAGGCCGTGGAGAATGCGTGTGGCTGCCTCAGGAGCGGTCAAATGCTTCTATTTCCCGGATCTCATCAAGCGCGAGCGGCCGGATATAGTAGCCGCCGACGCCCTCGACACGAATGTGGATGCGGTCGGACTCGACCCTGGTCAGTCGGCCAGCGTAGCGATCGCCGGAGTGTGTGAGGATGCGAATTCGCTGGTCGATATGCGCTTCCATCTTTCCGGGATCGACTTCGATCCATGGCGAGGCCGCTTCGACCGTCGTGTCTGCCGGCGCTTTAGCCCCGGCGTCAGCGCCGTTTGTCGTGGCGGCCGCTTGCTCGCGGGCTGGTTCGGATGGCGCCGCCGCGCCTTCGGGGTCACTGGATTGATCAGAGGAAGCGGGTCGGTCGGAGGCGGCGGCAAGAGCGGATGACCCACCGAGAAGGTTCATGTCCAGCGGCTGCGGCTCGCTATAGTTGACCACCAATTGCACTTCCATACGTTCGAGCAAGTCGGGCATGGTGTAGTGCTCAAGCCCTTCGATGGACACGCCGTGTTCTGCAGCGCTTCTGACGCTGAGCTGCTGCGGGTCTTCAAGAAAGGATTCGTAGGCTGCCACCGTGTCCGGGCCCGGTTCGACATCGGATCGCGACCACGCCTGCTTCCAGGCTTCGACGTGATGGGCAATGTATTCCGGTTTGGGCATCGACATCTCGTCAGCGCAGAAGGCCAGCATGCGTTCGTAGAACCCCAGATCCTCATACTCCAGCGCAAATGAGCCGAGACGCGCGTTCTGCATCGAATTGGCCAGGTCGCGCGTGGACAGCGAGCCCGAAAGCAGGTCAAAAGTGGCTTCCAGGTAGATCGCGCCGGCGTCGTGGTTGCGAGCGCTGGCGAACAGGCGCAGGCGGTCGCCGTTGTCGACCAGTTGATATTGGGCTTCGACGTCGGCGCGGATATCGAAGTAGTCCATCTGCATCAGGTCGTTCGCGGTGAATTGCGTGCGGCCGTCGCAGCCTGCGGCGTTGAACAAGGCGCCAGAGGCGCCGGTCGGCGATGTGCCGCCGGGCGTCTCGCGGGCCATGGTCGCGAGCGCGCCGTCGAGCGGGAACTGGATATTTTCTACGCGCAGGCCCAGCGTTTCGGGAAACCGGCCGCGCTCGAGATCGCTTTCGAGTGTCATCAGTGCCAGCAGGTTGGCGGTCTGCAGAGAGATCTGACCGATGTCGATCCCGCCCTGGCCCTGATGCATGCGAAAGGAGAGATCATTGATGTTGATCGCGCCGCCCGGCGACAGCCGGACGTTGTCGTAGGACAGCGTGCCGAACATGCTGACCGTACTGGCCATGCGATCGAGCTGGGCGCGTATCTGACGGGTGTAATACCAGTTGACGCCGACGGCCACCACGATCAGGCCGATGACGATGAACAGCAGCGGTTTTTTCATGATTCTCTCCGGCGGGCAGTAAATTTTCGGGCCGAGGGCCTGAGGATAACGGTGCGTTCCTGTCGACGCCAGCCGGAAGTGGTTGTTGTGGTGCCCGACGCAGAGTGTCCAGGGCCCAGGGCCTGTGGTACGAGAACTGTCCGGTATACTGCCTGGAACTATCGCGCGTTACTTGAAAGGCCCGACCATGAATGATGCCGGAGGCAGGCGTGACCGAGACCCGAAAAGAGGCCGTCTGGTCTCTTGGGGCAACTCGGCTGGTGAGCCGGCTGATGGGGCTAATCACCGCGCCGCTGTTTCAGGTCACTGGCGCGAGCTGCAGGATCACCAAGCCGGCATGCGCGTTCCGAGCTGGCTCAGGCGTGGCGCGCCGCTGTCCACCGCCGTCATTATCCTGCTTTCCGAGGGTCTCAGGCTCCTCGGCGGCGAACTTCCCGTTATGCTGGTCATGTTGTTCGCGACCGTCGTTTTTTCTGCCGCCGTCGGCGGCACTCGCGGGGCGGTGATCAGCGGTATTCTGGCTTCGGCCTATGTCGCCGCCGGTGCGGCCACGGGCATTATCGACGCGGCTGTGCTTGGTCCCCCGCTTCATGCTTTCGTGGGGCTCGGCGCGATTATCGTGGCATCGCTCTTTCTGGGGCGGACGATGGAGCGTATCGGCGTATTCAACACGGCAATCGATGATGAAATCGACCAGCGCCACCGGTCCCTGAGCCGAAATCGCACCGAGATCCAGCGCGAGGGTGAGCACGAGGTCCTGGCATCCATCGCCGCCGGTGAAAGCCTCGACAGGTCTCTCGATACCCTGGCCCGCGTTGTGGAGCAGATTCTGCCGGAGTCCGTGTGCACTGTCGTTCTGCTTGGCCCCGATGGGCGTCACTTGACCCATGGCGCAGGCCCGAGCGTGTCCGAGGCCTATTCTGCCGCTATCGAGGGCGCGGCGATCGGTCCGAGTGCCGGATCCTGCGGCACCGCCATGTACCTCGACCGCCAGGTCATCACGCCAGATATCAGCGAGGATCCGAAGTGGGACGAGTGGCGCCCCGCCGCGGAGGCCGAGGGACTGCGTGCCTGCTGGTCGCAGCCCATTCACGGTTCCGACGGCCGGGTCACGGGCAGCTTCGCGGTCTACTACCGTCAGCCTCGCGAGCCCAGCAATGTCGCACTGGCCGTGCTGTCACGCATGCGCAACCTGGCCGGCATCGCAATCGAGCGCTACCGTTCGGCAGAGGCGCTCCGCCATCGAGAAGCCTTGTACCGCGCAACCTTCGAGCATGCGGCCGTAGGCATCGCTCACGTCGCGCCGGACGGTCGCTACATCCGTGTCAATCCAAAGTTCTGTGAACTGCTGGGCTACTCGGAAGCCGAACTTCAACAGATGCGCGTTCGAGACGTGACGCACCCCGATGATATCGAGCGCGATCGGGTACGCGTGGATTTGGTGCTCAAAGGCGACAAGGACAGTTACCACGTGGAGAAGCGCTACCGGCGCAAGGGCGGCAGCACGCTCTGGGTAAACCTGTCGTCGGGCGCCGTCCGGAAGGTTGACGGCGACGTGGAGCGCTTTGTCGTTGTCGTCGAGGACGTATCCGATGCGCGGCGGCTCTCGGAGGAGCTCACTTTCCAGGCACGCCACGATGCCCTGACGGGATTGATCAACCGTAACGAATTCGACAGGCTGCTGCGCGAGTACCTGCGAGATGTGACACGGGGGAAAGAAACCGGTGCGGTCTGCTACCTGGACCTGGACCAGTTCAAACTCGTCAACGACACGGCCGGCCACGTGGCGGGAGACGAGGTTCTGCGTCAGCTTGGTCCCGAGCTGCAGCAACAGATCAGAAGCACCGACGCCCTGGCGCGCCTGGGTGGCGATGAGTTCGGCGTCTTGCTGCGAGGCTGCTCCAGCGAGGATGCGGTTGCGGTGGCTGACAAATTGCGCCGAGCGGTGGAGAAGCATCCCTTCGTCTGGGGCGAGAAGACATTCAAGCTGGGCGTGAGTGTCGGGGTCGTTCCGCTGGCCGGGGACGCGTTGCCCTCCGTCACCGAAGTGCTTCAGGCCGCGGATACTGCTTGCTACATGGCCAAGGACAGCGGGCGCAATCGCGCCGTTGTCTGGCGCGAGGATGACGTCAGCCTTTATCGCCGACAGGGGGAAATGCAGTGGGTGCCCAGGCTCAACAAGGCCCTGGATGAAGATCTGTTCACGCTGGTCGCCCAACCCATTGTGCCGCTTTCGAGCAATGCGCGATACGCCGACTGGTACGAGATCCTCGTGCGTCTCAATGACGATGGTAAGGTCGTCTCTCCGGGTGCATTCCTGCCCGCAGCGGAGCGCTATGGGCTGGCCCCCCGCCTTGACCAGCTGATTGTTCGCAAGACGCTGGACTGGCTCCGTGCACGCGACAAGGATACAAAGTCCTTATCGGTGTCCATCAACCTGTCGGGGCTTTCCTTCGGGGATGAAGAGTTCAGGCGCTTTCTCAAACAGACCCTGGGTGAATCGCTCGATCTCGCCACGCATGTTTGCTTCGAAATCACCGAAACCGCCGCAATCAGCAACCTGACGGAGGCGGCATCACTGATGGAGGCAATTCGCGGCCTGGGTAGCCGCATCGCCCTGGATGATTTCGGCAGTGGGCTGTCGTCTTTCGCCTACCTGAAAGCCCTGCCGGTGGATTACCTCAAGATCGACGGCACCTTCGTTCGCGACATCGCCCGGGATCCCGTAGACCGGGCCATCGTCCAGTCCATCTGCGAAGTGGGGCAGGTCATGGGCAAGGAAACCATCGCCGAGTTCGTCGAAAGCGAGGCTATCGTCGAACTGTTGCGCGAACTGGGCGTCGATTATGCCCAGGGCTACTGGATCGGCCACCCGATACCCCTGTCCGACATCGAGGACTGAGTGTCCGTTCGCGATCGGGGGCATCAATCTCGAAGTGAATCACTCGATTTGCTATGGCAAAACTCCTCGAGGTTGCAGTGACCGCTCGTCATAGCCCACGCTTGCGGTGAAGCAACACGGGTACGGCGGCAAAGACCAGCAGGCAAAGCAGATAGGCGGTTCCCGAGACAGGGTCGCGTGACGCCACATAAGTCAACGGCGTCATTCCGGAAAGCAGCCAGGCCAGCGAAAAGTTCGGCCAGCGCCAGCAGGGCCAGCGCCAGCATCAGGGGCATTTCAAGCAGTTCGGCGGTCCGGACTCCGAGTTCGGGAACCAGCAACACCACGCGCAGTATGCCAAGCACGAAGCCGGCTCCGAAAACGATCAGGAATTAGACGATCGCTGCTCTTGCTAAGACACGCGAAGACTTTCGGTCAGCGACCACAGCGACTGAGTCCGTCTTGTCTTTCTGTGACCCGGCTATATCCAAACATCGTTCTCCGCCCGTAAGGGACTATTCTGGTCACCGGTGTTCACCACGCCGCGAGGTTCGACCAGCATCACGTGGCACTCACCATTGGCGAAGGGGCGGTGTTCAACGCCCCGGGGGACGACAAGCATTTCCCCTTCGACCAGTTCGACCACGCCGTCTCGAAACTCGATACCCATCGAGCCGGATATAACGATGAAGACCTCGTCGGTTTCGTCATGGCTGTGCCATACGAAACGGCCCTCGAACTTGGCAAGCTTGAACTGGTAGTCGTTCATCTCCGCGACGACGCGCGGCGACCAGCGCTCGGAGAAGCGTTGGAATTTATCTGCGAGATTGATGGGCTTTGGTGTCATTTCGAAACTACTCCGCCGGTGTCAGCGTTGATCATGCAACCGACGGCGCCATCGAAGCAAGCAAACCATCTCGGCTTCACCGTGGAACCAGGCTATGGTTGAGTATTTCCCGAAGATAACGGTCACGAGGCGGAGCCGTTACATGCGAAACGGGCCCGCCTCGTGAGCTGTAAGTGACTTGAGTGCAAGTTGACCTTAGCCGGCCTTGAAAGTGGTCAGGTAGGTCTCCTGATTGTTGCTCCAGATGTCCGCAGTACCCTCTGATTCCTGGCTGATGGCGATGGGCTTTGGTCTTGTCGAAGTCGTCCGCCGTGCCGCCCGGGTCGAAGACTGCCTAGGAGACGAGGGGACCGGGCAGCTAAGCTCAATGCTTCGGGGTTCGTGTCGGGGGGAGCAATGATGCAGGCGGCCAAGCCTGCCCGCATATTGGTTGTCCAGAGTCCGTTCTCATGGCGCATCTCTCATGTTTGATGCGCCGAATGGTTGCGTCGGCGTCGCACGACGCCAGCGAGAGGTGGCCCGAAGGCCGCCCTCTCTTTTTTCGAATGTTGGGTTGGTTCTACTGGGGCTTGGGCTCGCTCAGCAATCCCTGAACAACCGCGTAGCACCCGGCGAGCAGTACCAGCGTGAAGGGAAGGCCCATGGATACCGCCATCGCTTGCAATGCCTGCAGGCCGCCGCCAAGCAGCAGGGCAATCGCGATGGCGCCTTCGATGATCGCCCAGAAAATACGCTGTGACTTGGGCGCATCCACCTTGCCGCCCGCCGTGATGGTGTCGATCACCAGTGACCCCGAGTCCGAGGAAGTGATGAAAAATACGATCACCAGCGTGATTGCGATAAAGGAAGTAATGGCCGCAAGCGGTAGCTCTTCAAGCATCATGAAAAGCTGGAGTTCCAGCGCGGCATCCTTGATGCTCTCAATGCCCTGCCCCAGGTACAGCTCCAGCGCCGTGCCGCCCATCGCGGTCATCCATAGTATGGACACGGTCGAGGGAATGAGGAGTACCGCAATCAGGAATTCACGTACGGTACGGCCGCGGCTGACCCGTGCGATGAACATGCCGACAAAGGGCGACCAGGCAATCCACCAGGCGTAGTAGAACGCCGTCCAGCCCTGGCTGAAATTGGCATCCTCACGGCCGAAGGGGTTGGCCAGCGCGGGCAGGTTGCCCAGATAGGCGACGAGGTTCTGGAAGAAGCCGGTGGCGATCAACAAGGTCGGACCCACGGCAATCACGAACAGCAGCAGCAGGGCCGCGAGAACGAGGTTGACTTCTGAAAGCCGTCTTACCCCTTTATCCACCCCAAGCAGAATCGAACCGAGGGCGACGATGGTGATGCCTATGATCAGAAATACCTTGCTGAAATCCTCGTTGGGAATGCCAAACAGGTGGTATAGCCCCGCTGCCGCTTGAGAAGCGCCGAGGCCCAGTGATGTCGCCAGGCCGAAGAGCGTAGCGAACACGGCCAGAATATCAACGATGTGACCTGGCCATCCCCAGACTCGTTCACCCAGGATTGGGTAGAAGATGGACCTGACGGTCAGAGGGAGCCCCTTGTTGAACGAGAACAGTCCCAGCGCCAGCGCTACTACGGCATAGACTGCCCACGGATGCAGCCCGTAGTGAAGAATACTGGCTGACATGGCCAGGCGCTGTGCGCCTTGCTGGTCTCCCTCAGCTGCACCCAGCGGTGCCCAGTCGCTCCTGATGCCGTTCTCTATAGTCGTGCCCTCAACGGAAGTGCCGTAGTGGGTTATGGGTTCGGCAACGCCATAGAACATGAGGCCAATACCCATGCCAGCGGCAAACAGCATGGAGAACCACCCGGCGTAGGAGAAGTCGGGAGTGGCTTCGGCGCCGCCAAGACGGATCCTGGCAAGCGGTGTGAAGATCAAGACAACGGCCAGGAGCAGGAAGATATTGGTCGCGAGAAGGAAAACCCAGCTCAGATTCTGGGTGAGATAGTCGAAGATCCCCTGGAATACGGGCGCGACCTGATCCTGAAGCGCCAGCGTAATGATGACGAAAAAGAGGATGATGACAGACGAGATCGAAAACACCTTGCCATGCAGGTCAATCTCGATACCCGCCACGCGCCGGGTGTAGTTGTCCTGACCAATCTGGTAATCGGTATCGATCAAGTTGGTATAGCCCTCAGGGGCCGGGACGCCGTCTACGCCCTCACTGCTGTCATTGGGCTTCTTTGGATCTTGCGACTTCATGGACACCGCTCCGTTTTAAGTTGTTCCTACCTTCAAGAGACTCCCAAGAGGTCAGCCCAAATGGCCCATTAAGGGCGCACCAGGAACACCGATGCATTGGTTTCTTTGGCAACGTGACTACCGTTGGAGGGCATGACGATGTCATGCTTGCCGTGATGGTGGGTTCCCATGACCACGAGGTCCACGTCAAGATCCTCAATTGCACGAACCAGCTTATCGTCCAGTTCTACGGCGGGGTCTGCTGAAACCAGGACCTTCGCAGAGACAGGCCGGCCGTGCGTTTTGGCCTCCTCTTCGGCAAAGGCCTTGAGCTTCTGTTCGTACTCCTCGGGCGATCTGGCGACACTGCCCGGCGCGGATTGGGTGACGCTGAGGTAGCAGATCTCGGTTCCATACTTCCGACCCAGGTCCGAAGCTACTTTCAGCGCCCGTTCCAGCGAGTCCAGGTGGGCAAGATCGACGGGCACCAGCATTTTCCGAAACATCTCGCTGCTCCTTGTTTCCTTCATGAACGGATTTCAAGTCACACTAACGAGGTTACAAGCTTGCTGAATCAATTACCAGCCGCGGAGATCTGCAGCGCATGGCCCACTAGCCGCAGCCGGTCCGTTTTTGGATCCGCGCGCCCGCATTTAGTGTGATCACTCTAAAAAGCGCCGTTAGCGTCAATTTTTCTAATCCTCTAGAGGGAGCCTCGACATGGCTCGAGTGATCAGGATAGTTACTGCCCTCTTCATTGGCTCGTGGCTTTTAATCGCCGCGCACCAGGAATCGTCCGCGCAGAGGCCGGTCCGGTTGCCGGATGATCCGATTTGGATCGCTGATTTCGGGCTTGAGAGCCAGATCCCATCGGCGACCGATCTGGTCGGTCCCGAAAACGGTCCGGCAGGCCAGAATCGTGCGGCGCTGGTTCATCGCTTTCAGTGCTGGATCGACGGAATGGAGAGCTGTTCAGTTGCGGACAGGAACGACCCTCGCGTTCGCGCGATCCGTCGCTTCGTGACCCAGGGCGCTCTTGATCGAGGCGGTGCGGTTATTGTTCATTTCCCCGACCGGACTCGCATCGAAGTGAAACTGAAGCGCGTGCCGGACCTCGGTCCGGATGATTGGGGCCAGCGCGTCTATGAACTGGTCGTCCTTCCTGACACTGCTCGGGCGCTTGGCCAAAACTGAAACTACACGAAAGCCGGTGGGGCCGGAAGAACCGAGACGCCGCCGGGTGACGTCCGGGCGCCTGTCCGGGACTGCAACAATCCGGGCTATATTTCCATGTTGGACTCCTGGTACCCGTCACTCATTGTGACTTATGCAGTGCCGGGTCAGTGCAAGGCGCGATCGCGGCGTAGTGGTGCTACGTGCGCAACGCGCAGTGGCCTCTGCGAGGAGC
This sequence comes from Lysobacterales bacterium, assembly GCA_034520805.1. Classification (GTDB taxonomy): domain Bacteria; phylum Pseudomonadota; class Gammaproteobacteria; order Xanthomonadales; family Wenzhouxiangellaceae; genus Wenzhouxiangella. The sequence continues at coordinate 65,617 of JAXHNG010000018.1, forward strand.
GTCAGCCCGATCGCGCGTTGGCGCTCTGAGGGACACCCTCCCGCGAGCGCCGCCTGCCCTCAGTTACAAGATGAGTGACGGGGTACACTAGGTCGCGGGCGACAATCCCTGCAACTTCTAGATGGTTTCCAATATCTATCCAAAGTAGGTAGTCTACAAAAGCCGATTACCACACAAGCGGCTGGTTCACTACCGGCCTTTGCCGCGAAGGTTGAGGAGTTTTCGTGCCCCAGGAAGCGACCCCTGACCAGAGCTTTATCATACGGAAGGCCCGCGAGGACGACCTTCCTGTTCTCGTGGGTTTTCTCGCCAAACTGGATTTGCATGTCTCCGGCGAGCCGCCCCAGAATCTCAAAGACAAGGAATTCGCCCGGCTTCTGGATGCGCTTCGCGCAGCGCTCGGCGCCAGGAACAAGCGCCTGGTGGTCGCGGAAGATCCCGAGGCGGGTCTGGTCGGCATGGGTTATGTTTATGCCTGGCGCAGCCAGGGAATATGGGAGCAGTCGGAACCGGAGGAGCACCGCTCGGGGGTCATTGATGATGTTTGGGTAGAGCCCGAGTTTCGCGGCCGCGGCGTCTTCAGGGCTCTAATTCAGGAGTTGGTGGCCTTTGCAGAGAGCCGACATGTGTACGAGCTGATTCTCGAATATTCCGCCTCCAACCCGGAAGCGAAAGCCGTGTGGACCAAGCTGGGTTTCAAGGTCACCGGTGTGCGCGCGGCTGCTTTTATTCCGGAGGTAAAAAAAGCCCTGGCTCAATGGTGATAACGTCATACTTGGCGGCGACGCCGTTCACGGATCAGCCAAAGCTCTACGTTGCGCAATAGGAGAAACCGAATGATTGGCGACCGCAGTGTCAATGTGTTTTACGACCCGATCATGCTGGGTCACAACCCCCAGGTTGATCTCCCGTTCATGCCCAGTCGGGTGGAAAAGCGCGTCCGGTCCGTTCTCGAGGGCCTGGAATTCAAGTGGAGCTATCCCGAGCATCCCGGCCGTCTGTCGGAGATCAAGGCATATCTGGACAACAATCCCATTCCGGGCGTTCGGTTCCAGGAAGGCGCCGCCGCGGCGACCTATGAACAGCTGGCGCGGGTGCACACCACATCATATCTGGATCATATATTTTCGTTGTCTGGAAAACGTGCCTGGCTGGACAGGGACACAACGGCGGTATCGCCGGAAAGCATCAACGCGGCCACCGCCGCTGCCGGTAACGCCATTGCGGCCGTCGAGTGCGTCGTGCGCGGTGAAGCAAACAGTGCGTTTGCCCTTGTGCGCCCGCCCGGGCATCATGCAGAACCGGTTCGGGCACGCGGGTTTTGCCTGTTGAATAATGTCGCTGTGGCCGCCGCCCACGCCCAGGCGAAACTCGGATGCGAGCGCGTCCTGATCATCGACTGGGACGCCCATCATGGCAACGGCACTCAGGACATTTTCTGGGCCGACTCTGATGTGCTGTTTTTCGATAGCCACTGCGCTGCACCGTTTTATCCCGGGTCGGGCCATCTCGAAGAGACTGGTGACGGGCTTGGTGAGGGTTACACCATTAACGTGCCGCTACCCGAATCGGCTGGTGATATCGCCTTTGAAAAGGTTTTTCGCGAGATCCTTGTGCCTGCAGCTGACTACTTCAAGCCGGATCTCGTGCTGGTCTCAGCGGGGTTTGATCCCCACCGCAACGATATGGCGCTGAACTTGACCTATGACGGTTTCAAGGTCATCACCAGCATTGTCCAGGAGGTGGCCGACAGGCACTGCGAGGGCCGCCTCGCTTTCGTGCTTGAAGGCGGTTATAACCTGACTTCGCTTTCCCTCGGCGTTCATGCAGTGCTGGAAACGCTGGCTGGAGGTGAGGTGCCGCAACTTTGGGAAAGCGGTGTCAAGGAAGTCAACGAGGCCGCCGAGTTTCACCGCTCTGCGTTCGATGACGACGATCAGTAGTGGCCATGAGTAGTCTATTCCAGTCGCGCGTGAGGGGCATCTGCGCCACCGCTGGATCAATGTTCGCCGGGCGGGTTTCAGGGCTTGCGCTGGTGTGGCCCCACTGCGACGTCTGTCCTGGTGAATAGTGCGGTCTGGGTGGGGTGACCGAATTCAGGGTCCATTTCACCGATGCCGCCGAATTCGACCTTGTAGCCGTTTCGTCCGGCCACGCCCGCTACCCAGCGCTGAAACTTGGCCCGGCTCCATTCGAACTTGTGATCCGCTTCCCGGAATTCACCTGGGCCGAGGTCGAAAAGCGGGTTGTATTCCTGGTTTGGCGTGGTCATGAAAAGCTGCTTCGGGCGCATTTCTGAGAAAACGGCCCGCTCGACGCGTGACAGTTGCTCAGGGCGCACATGCTCGATGGTTTCGATCATGGCTGCGGCGTCGTAGTTCGCGAGCTGCGGGTGGCTGTCGGTGTAGGAGCCGCGGATCAGCCCGACTCTGTCCGGCGAATCAGTTACGTAGGGCGCAACCATTTGCCTCGCCTGCTGCAGCGAGATTCCAGAAGGCTCCAGCCCTGTGATCCTGATGAACTGCGGTTCCGCCGCAAGCCTGCAAAGTAGTGCCCCGGAGCCACAGCCAAGGTCCAGAACGGTCGTGGCGCCGGTTTCCCTGAGGGTTCGGAAAGCGACCTCGAGGCGCTGCTGATGCAGCGAGGTCATCTGGCTCATCATGCCGCCGTCGGAAGACGCGAAATCCATGGTCATTGTCTTGTAAGCCGTGTCGGGGTGGCCCACTCGCGGACGACGGGTCGGGGCGGCAAGTGCAGCTCAGTTCTGCATCGGGATGTCGTCGTCCCAGCGAAAGCCGACGCCGCCATGTTGCCAGACGCCTTGTCCGAATGCACTGGGACCGCGAATATTGAGTTGCTGCGGCAGTCCATGGAGAGGTGCAAAATCACTCACGCCGCGCACGGTGCTGCGGTGCATGATCCGCAGGCCCTGCTCTTCGGGGGGCAGGTGGGCCTCGGGAGACGCACGATGCGCCACGGCTGCATTGTCGATGAAGATGCAGTCGTTTTCCTGGTACTCGTAGGCGATGGCATATCCGTCCTTCAGGCCGGCATCGAGAATGTCTTTGTACTCGTGGCACAGGCGTTTGAGCTCGTCGGCATTGAGCAGGCGGAAGCCCTCTTCGTCGGGCAGCTTCTCGATGACCGCCCCGGTCATGCCCAGGTGCAGCCAAAGGCTCTTGCGCCCGGATATGGGGTGTTCGTGGACCGCTGGATGAACGACGCCCGAGGCGGAATTGACAGAAGACAGGCGGCTCCAGAATGCCTGCCGCTCTTCCGGAAGCGCGTCGAACGCGGCGCCCTGGTGCGCGAAGTAGGTGCCGCCGCCTTTTTCGGCCGGCCGGATGATGTGGTAGCCCGAGTGCGAGAACGGGGCCGCGTTGAAGCTGCCGTCGTTGTGCCACTGGGGCCCCACGCCGGGAATGCCGTGCCGGGGGTCGTTGGACAGGCGGAAAATATGCCGGTTGCCGCCCGGCGTGGCCGGGTGGACGCCGTGTGTGCTGAGCAGCTCCCGTCCGCCCCACCAGGCGCTCGCTCGAAGAAAACCGTCAACATCGAGTGGTTGGTCACTCTTAAATACTAGGAAACCGCGGTTCGCCATTTCGCGCTCGAGCGCCTCGCGTACCTCGGGCGGTGGTGGCGTCTCGGCGCGCAAGTCGATACCGCGCACTTCGGCGCCAATCGGATCGATCGGCGCGATTTTCCCGCCCGCTTTCTCGACGATGTCGACGCGAGTGGGGTCGAGGGATGGAATTGTGACGCTTCCGGATTTTGCTGAAATGTTTCGATCTGTCATGAACGTGAGCCTAACGCGATCAGAATGAAGGTGCAGGCAAAAAGGAGAAAATCGGACACACAATCGCTTTTGCGTCGGTTCGGCGCCGAATTGCTGCCGCATCCGCGCCGGAAGGCTTGGCCGGCCACTTTGAATTTTAGGTACTGTCGCTCAAAATAGTAAGGAGCAATGAGCAATCAGGCGATAGATGGCGGGAAAAGTCAAAAACCGGGTTCTCTTCCAGTCCAGGCTTCTGAGTATTTACCTGGTCCGGTACTCGACGGGCCACAGGATCGTGCCTCACGTGGACATGGTCTCCGAGGGCCGGCTGTACAAGCTCAATTGCGTACTGGTCAAGCCCAAGGCGGGTGGCGAGTTCATCTGCGAGAAGAACATCTTCAACCTGTTCGGTCGATTGGTCCTGTTCCGCCCGGACCTCTACCAGCACCAGGTTTCGAGGATCGAAGAAGGCACCCGGTGGCTGCTCAGTTTTGCCCTGACCCCGCGATGACCGCTTCGGCAGGCGCTGCGGCCGCGCCGTCGAATTCCGGCCCTTCGACATCTTCAGGGCGCCAGCCGCGATCGAGATCCCGGCCGGTGATTCGCCAGTCGTGGGCGTGGATGCGAATGGGGCCGCGCACGCGCTCTTCGAAGGTGGTCGGGAACCAGTAGCCGCCTTGCTCAACGTACCCTGAAAACGTCGTGTCGACGTGTGCGCCTTGCGTGGTTTCGAAGCCGTTGAGCGTGATGTGCACGCGAAAAAGGCGGTGGCTGTCCGGATCGATCCAGGCGACGACCTGGTCGCTTTCGGCCCGGCCGAAGCCAGGCTCGATGGTGAAAAGAAGCCGCGGATAGCTTTGGCCGTCATCGCTTCCCGCCTTCAGCCGCGTCATGTCGACCGCGCGGCGGGCCAGAAAGGACGGCCCGAAGTGGAACAGCTCGAAGGCGTCGGTGGTCATGGCCGTGGCGGCCAGCACATCCGGATCGTCGACGGGCTCGCCGTCGTACCACACCCGAATGTCGCGGCCCCGGCGCCAGACGGTCTTGATGCCCGCCGGGCCGGCGTGACGGATGGCGTAGAGGTTGTCCGACGGCCGGTAGCGCTCCTCGGCGGATACCCGGTAGTCGGCGTCGCTGACCAGGGGCTGGATACGCTGGATCATCGATGACCACTCACCGGTCATGGCGAGGTTGAAGTCGCGGGTGTCGTCGGAAAGGTCGCCGCCGTGGGCACGCATGACGCGTTCGAACCACTGTTCGGCGCCCAGGCCGTCGTCGAATCGCAGATCGTCGCCTGGCTTCGGAAAGCCTGCGCAGCCGGCGACGAGAAAAGCAAGGATGAGCAGGGTCGCAATTGTCCGGGATCGACGGAGCGGCATTGGCGTATTCCCGTTGAAGGAGAGATAAGTGTAGCGCCGTTGCATCAAGGCCGCAGAAACGCGCCAGCGTGGGCCATGGCGACGGTTAAAACGGTATCATGGGCAATTATGTACAAGTTCTGAACCATGTCCGATTCCACCAACGCCGATCCGGGCTTCGACGCGCTCGGTCTTCCCGCGGAACTCCTCGCCACGCTGCAAGAACTCGGCTACGAGGCGCCGTCGCCGATCCAGTCCAAAACCATTCCGGCCCTGCTGGCCGGTCGCGACGTGCTCGGCCAGGCCCAGACCGGAACCGGCAAGACGGCCGCGTTCGCGCTGCCCATCCTGGCTCGATTGGAAACCGACCAGGCCCGCCCGGCGGCACTTGTCCTCGCGCCGACCCGCGAGCTGGCCATCCAGGTCGCCGAAGCCTTTCATCGCTATGCCAGCGGATTGCGCGGCTTTCACGTGCTGCCTATCTACGGCGGTCAGGCCTACGCGCCGCAGCTCAACGGGCTCAAACGCGGGCCCGACGTGGTCGTCGGCACGCCGGGTCGCATCATCGACCACCTCGGCAAGGGCACGCTCAAGATCGACCAGCTCCAGACCCTGGTTCTCGATGAAGCCGACGAAATGCTGCGCATGGGGTTCATCGACGACGTTCGCGATGTCATGGAGCGGATCCCGGCGACCTGCCAGAAGGCGCTCTTTTCGGCGACCATGCCCGATCCGATCCGGCGTATCGCCGACCGCTACATGGTCGAGGCCGAGCACATCACGATCCGATCGAAGACCACGACGGCTGCCAATATCCGGCAGCGTTACTGGGTGGTCAGCGGTGTGCACAAGCTTGACGCGCTCACGCGCATCCTGGAGGTCGAGGAATTCGACGCGATGATCGTGTTCGCCCGCACGCGTATTGCCACCGAGCAGCTCGCCCAGCGCCTGGAAGCGCGCGGTTTTTCGGCGGCCGCATTGAACGGCGATGTGCCGCAGAAAAATCGCGAGCAGATCGTCGAACGCCTCAAGCGCGGTGAGATCGACATCCTGGCAGCGACCGACGTTGCCGCACGCGGTCTCGACGTCGAGCGCATCAGCCACGTGGTCAACTACGATATCCCGCACGATACGGAAGCCTATGTGCATCGGATCGGCCGCACGGGCCGCGCCGGACGATCGGGCGAGGCGATCCTGTTCGTTGCGCCGCGCGAGCGCGGCATGCTGCGGGCCATCGAGCGTGCGACGCGCCAGCCGATCGAGGCCATGGCCCTGCCGACCGTCGGCGACGTCAACGCCCAGCGCCTAGTCCGTTTCCAGGCCACGATCAAGGCCGCGCTGGAGAGCGACGAGCTGGATTCGGGCCGCGAGACCGTGCAGCAGACGCTCGATGCGCTGGACGTTCCTGTCGAAGACCTCGCCGCCGCGCTGGCGCTGATCGCCCGCGGCAACGCCAGCAAGCTGGGCGAAGATCGTGCGCCGGTGGCCTTTGACGATTCGACTCCGGGATCGCACGAAACCCGGGCGCGCGGGGCGCCTTCGCGACGTGAAGCCCGGCCACGGTCGGGCGGTGACGACGACCTGGCCAGCTACCGCATCGAAGTGGGCTCTAGCCACGGCGCAAAACCCGGGAATATCGTCGGCGCCATTGCCAACGAGGCCGGGCTGGATGCCAGCCAGATCGGGCGGATCAACATCCAGCACGATTTCAGCATCGTCGACCTGCCCGCTGACCTGGCCGCAGAGACGCTCGAGCACCTTCGCGGCGTGCGTGTTGCCAGCCGGCCGCTACTGATCAGGCTGGATAACGGCGCCCCGGGCCAGTCCGCAGCTCACCCCGGCGGACCGAGTCGGCCCGCTCGAGGTCCCGGACGACCGTTCGACAAGCCCGGGCGGAAAGGACAGGGAAAGCCGACCGGCAAGGGCAAGAAGTTCGACAAGAAGAAGTCGCCTGACGACAGCAAGGAGAGCGCCGGGAAAAAACCGGATGACCCGGGTAAGCCCCGGCTGGTGCGTCCGCCCCGAACGCGCGCCGAACGCAAGGCCAACTTCAAAGCCCGCAAGAAGACCTGACGCCGCGGCGAGTCAAGAGCGGTCCATCAATTCCTTCCAGCCCTCCACACCCAGCGTGCGCAGGGTCTTGATGTTGCGCTCGAAGATTGCCTCGGGGTCAGCCAGGTTGGCCGTAGCGGCCTCGATGCTGGCTTCGCGCAGCAGGTGCAGCATGGGGTAGGGCGATCGGTTGGTGCAGTTGGCCGGATCGTCGGGCTTACTGTCGGCAAACTGATAGTCGGGATGGAAGCTGGCCACCTGTAGCGTTCCGTCGAGCTCGAGGTCTGTCAGCAGCCGGTCGGCGACGTCGAGAAAGTCGTTGTAGTCGAGAAAGTCGCCCAGCACCTGGGGATGGATCAGCAGCGTGGTTTCCCGCTCGGCCGGATCAGATGCTTGCAGGGCCAGTAATTCGTCGGCCAGGTCCTCGGCCAGCTGCTGTTGGGTGACCGCTTCGCTGACCTCGAACCGGACCCGCCCCTGACGCCACGGTGATCCGGCAAACGGGCACAAGTTCAACCCGATGACGACTCTCTCCAGCCATCGATGGGTAGCGTCGATGGCCAGTTGATTCTCGGATGATGGAGACATCGAGTTATTTTAGTGTATCTCGTGGTTTCATTCTGAAATCCCCGGCGGGATGTGATGGTGCTCCTGTGCCCGCTCGGTCCCGGGAATTCGATCTGTGGTGCAATCGTCACGGTTTTCTTGTCGATATTGGGCGATTAGACTGGTGCTGATACTTTCGAAAAAGCAGGATTCTGTTTTCATGCCTACGTCACTCATAGTCGTCGATGATTTTTTCAACAACGCAAGTGCGCTGCGCGAAGCTGCCATGAAGCTCACCTATCCGCAGGAGCAGGGGCCGTATCCCGGCCGGAACTCCGTAGAGCGGCTCAATCTGGAGGGCTTGACCGAGGAGGTCTCGAGGCTCGTTGGAGAGCCGCTGATTCCGATGGACAAGGATCAAGCCCACGGAAAATGCCGAATCGCCCTTGGTTCGGATATCGGCAAGGCCAAGGTGCACGTCGATGCGTCGCACTGGTCGGGGATACTCTATTTAAGCAAACCGGAAGACTGCCGTGGCGGAACGGAGTTCTTTCGTCATATCGAAACCGGCACCGAGCGCGCGCCCTACAACGACCAGGAGGCCATGGAACGTTTTGGCGCAAGTTCTGGCCATCAGTGGGTCGCGGATTTGCTCGATCGCGATTCTCTCGACGATTCAAAGTGGGAAATGACGATGCGCGTGCCGATGCGCTTCAACCGTCTGATCCTTTTAAGGCCGTGGCTTTGGCATACCGCTGGTGAATCCTTTGGCAGCTCGATCGAAGACGGGCGCCTTGTCTACCTGATGTTCTTTCGCTCGGCCCGGGCCTGACGGTCCGGCCATTGAAGGCTGTAGCGACTCCGATTTTCCGATAGCGCTTTTTTGGGCCAGTTCCTGCCTGCCGAGCATGCGAGCGGGTTTCGAGGCCGATGCGCAGATTTCATGCACAACCCCCCGCTGCGCGCTCGATTCTTAAGCAGTTGCAGGGTGTAAGTGCCTCCCCGGTAAATTCTATCTAATTGTTTTATATGCAATAAACAGAGCTGGTACAAAGCGTGCATTTGCAGGTGTGAACACGTCAGATGATTCGGTTCATCAAATCCATTCGAGACGACCACCTGGAGCCAGAGACCATGAAGATTGCACTTGCAAGCATCAGCCTCGCCATTGCCACGGCAGCCGCATCCTCATCGGCACTTGCCGTGGACCTGTCGGCCAATATCGGGTACAGCTCGGAATACATCTATCGCGGCATTCCGCAGAAAACCTCTTCCGCCTTCGGTGGCCTGGACCTGGAAGCCGGCGGGTTCTATGCGGGAACTTGGGGTGCAGACGTCGGTGACGGCGTCGAGATCGACTACTACGGCGGGTACGGCTTTGAGGTCGGGGATTTCAACTTTGGTGTTGGCGGCACCTACTACGACTACACCGGCGACTTCGACGACACTTACAAAGAGGTCAACCTGAGCGCGGGCTGGAAATGGCTGACCTTAGACGCAGCTATCGGCGAATACGATAACTTCGACGGACCGACGCTTGATTATTCGTTTTTTTCGCTGACCGCGGAATACAACGGCTTCTACGGCAAGGCCGGCACGTTCGAAGATGACTTCGACGGGTCATATTACGAAGCCGGTTACGGCAATACGCTGTCCGTGCAGGAAACCGACCTTTTCGACTACAGCTTTGCAGTCATTTACAGCGATTCGACGCTGCTGGGTGGATCGTCCGATACCAACATGACGCTGACCCTTTCAAGATCATTCGATCTCTGAATCAGCGGGTAGCCTGTAGAGCGGGATGAACGCCCAGCTAATAGGCCACGCGGCGGGGCGGCATTCTTGTCTTGTTTTCCGGCATTCAGAGGTCATTGCCAGGCGGAGCAATGGCTCAGGCTTCGCGTCTGCGGCGGGCGGCTTCGCGGCGCTTCTCCCGGGCTTGGTGCCGACGTCGGTGCCAGACTTCTGAGATGCCGAGCGAAGCGAAGTAACCGACCAGCGCGATCGGGATGGCGATCAAAGCCGTACCCAGGGCCGTGCTCAGCACCGCAATCAGTGCATCGTCGATCGCATCCGAGCCCTCGAAAAGGGTCCGCGCCCATGAGCCGAAGAGCCATTTACCAAGCTCGTGGTAAGCGTAGACCATCGGCGGAAGGGTGATCGGATTGCTGACCCAGGATATGGCGAACGCGGCCGGAAAATTGCCGCGCACTAGCAGGCAAGCGCCCAGCATCAGCAAGGTTTGCAGGCCGACCGTCGGCGTCAGGCCGACCAGCAGGCCGATGCCGATACCGCGCGCGATCGGCTCGCGTTTGAAGGTCAGGGAGCCGGAGCGTTGCAGCCACCGGCGCATGCGCTGACTGGCCCCGATGCGGCCCTCGCGGGCGGCCATCTGGCGGCGGTGGTTGAGAAGGAATTTCTTGAACACTGGCTGTCGGCCATTCGGTCCGTCATGACTAGATGCGCCTAGTGTACTCAATCGGGCCCCATCGAAGAGCTGGAACGATGGTGTTTTGCTAGCAATGCCCCTCTGCGCTTTCGGTTTCAGTAAATAACCAAGACGAGCGCAGATTGAACGCCTTACCCAAGACTGAGGCCGTGCGCGCCTTATTCAGCGCGAACAGCCCGTTGGACCCACCAGTCAGTCGCGCCGAACAGGTCCTGCGTCGCCCGAAACTGTTGGCGTTCGGGTGCTTGGGCATTTATACTCGTAGCGCGCAGAATGCGAGAATTGTTTCCGGCCATTCAGGCGCTGTAGGACCATAGAGGGGGATTTCGCAGATTCCCCTTTGTTCACGATCGGGGCACGCTGACGCCTGATTGATCGCGCTGCATTCGCTCGTTCCCATTTCCGTTGCTGATAACTAAACTCTCGAGTTCTCATGATCAAAAAGGTCGTTATCGTCGGTGGAGGCACCGCAGGCTGGATGACAGCTTCTGCCTTCGCGCGTCACCTTCCGCAGGAATGCAAGGTCACTCTGATCGAATCGGATCAGATCGCGAAGGTGGGCGTCGGCGAGGCCACGATCCCAGTTATCCGGACATTCAATTCCTCGCTGGGGATCGACGAAAAAGAGTTCATGCGTCGAACCAACGCCACGTTCAAGCTGGGTATTCGCTTCGAGAACTGGGCGAGGAAAGGCGATGCCTACAACCATGCTTTCGGGTTCTTCGGCCGCCCGGTCGAAGACATTCCCTTCCACCATTTCTGGCTGAAACGGCACGGCTCGGACGAGCAGGCCTCGATCTTCGACTGCAACGTACCTGCAGTGGCCTCGGACATGAACCGCTACGCGCACCGGCAATACGACGATCAGGATCTCGGCGCCCGCTATTTTTATGCGTTTCAGTTCGACGCGCACCTGTACGCGGCCTACCTGAGCGAGTGGGCCCAGGCGCGGGGGGTAACCCGGCGAGAGGGCAAGATTACCGAAGTCACGACAGATAACGAGAGCGGTTTCATCCAGTCGGTCTCGCTCGAGAACGGTGAGTCGATCGAGGGCGATCTTTTCATCGACTGCTCGGGCTTCCGGGGGCTGTTGATCAACCAGACCATGGGCGTGGACTTCCTCGACTGGAGTCACTGGCTGCCGTGCAACAGGGCCTGGGCCGTTTCCTCGGCGTATCCGACCAACCGGGCGATCATTCCGCCATACACGCGCGCAAGAGCGCTCACGGCCGGCTGGCAATGGCGAATCCCCCTGCAGCATCGAACCGGGGACGGCAACGTCTTCTGCAACGACTTCATCAGCGAGGACGAGGCCCGTAGTCAACTCCTGGACAACATTGAGGGCGAGCCGCTCGGCGAACCTCGGCTGCTGAAGTTCACGACCGGCAAGCGCGAAAAGCTCTGGCACAAGAACTGCGTTGCCATCGGGCTATCGGGTGGATTTCTGGAGCCGCTGGAATCGACGAGTATCGCCTTGATCCAGGGCGCGATCATGACGCTTCTCAAGCACTTCCCCGACGGTCAGTACGACAAGGTCCGAGAAGACGCATTCAATCGCCGGCTGCAGGAAAAATATGAAGAAAGCAGGAACTTCCTGATCCTTCATTACCACGCAACGCAGCGAGACGACACCGAGTTCTGGAACTACTGCCGGACCATGAGTATTCCCGACGAGCTCAGGCATCGAATGGAGCTGTTCGAAAAGACGGGTTTTGTATCTTTCAACAAGGCCGACCTCTTCCTGGAGCACAACTGGCTCGCTGTGCTGTTTGGACAAAGGGTGATTCCGAAAGCCTACGACGAGCGCGTCGATCGATTCAGCGATGCGCAGGTACGCGACATCGTCGAGCCGATGCGCGCAGGCATCCGCGACGCGGTCAGTTCCATGCCTTTGCACAATCAAACGCTGGAAGATTACTGTGCCGGCGATCTGATTTCGATGATCGAGAAGGCTGGACAGTAGAGCAATGAAAACAATCGGGTATTTGTGGTGAGTGATTCAATCAAGAGAAAGATCGTCGTTCTGGGCGCTACCGTTGAGGGCTATATGGCTGCCTGGACTCTGAAGCAGCAGTATGCGAAGGGACGGTTCGATATTACGGTCCTTGACTGCGCGACAGAAGGCGGCGAAGGCGCGTTTTCCCTACAGGAGGAGTCACTTCGAATTCTTGCTCGCTTCGGTCTCAATGAAAAGACGCTGCTCGAGAACGTTTCGGGTACTCACAAGCTGGGTACCACGTTTGGCAATTGGCGGGCGGATGGCGGCGAGATTGTCCAGCCGCTCGGTACGCATGGCGGGCCGATGGAGTCAGTGGCCTTTCAGAATTTCGCGGTTGTGAAAAGGCGAGAACATGGCGGCCTGGACTACAACGATTACTCCCTGAGCGCCAATGCCGCGCAGGCGGGGAAGTTCATTCATCCGCAGATCAATCCCGGGTCCATCCTGTCCACGCTGGGCTATTCGCTGCACCTGGATCGCTCTGAACTGCGAGCGCTGCTGGAGAAGCTGTGCCGCGAGGAAGATGTCGCAACCCTGGATTCGGAGGTTCAAGAGGTCGGCCTCAGCGAAGATGGCTCATCCGTTGCACGGCTGACGCTGAGCGACGGCAAGGCGCTGGACGCCGATCTTTTCATCGACTGCTCCAATCGCGCGGACAGTCCTGTCGGCGATGCCTTGTCGGTTCCGTTCGAGAGCTGGCGCAGATACTTTGCCAACGACAGGAAGATTGCTTTCAGGCAACAGGGAGACGGCAACTGCAGGCCGCTGACCGAAGTGACGGCTTACGAGAACGGACTGATCCGGAAGGTGCCGCTTGAGACGTCGTTCAGGGGGGAATTGTATTATCCGGGTGAACGACTCGATCGGGAACACGCGGTCGATTTCCTGAAAAGCGTCGAGCCCGGCGCGGAGATTGAGTCGGACGCGATCGCCTTTGAATCGGGGATCAGGGCGTCGGCCTGGGTCGGCAACTACGTGGCGCTCGGCAAGGCCTACGGCCGCTACGAGCCGCTGGATTCATCGAACTTCCATGGCTTTCTGGTCTCGCTCGAGCGATTCCTGGATCTGTTCCCCAGGACGGCGGACTGCGAATGCGAGGCCCGTGAATTCAATCGCAAGACGCGGCTGTGGTTCGAGAACTTGCGCGACCACAACCTGATGCGGTACGTGTCGCTTCAATTTTCGTCCATCGAACCTGACGGCCTCGAAGCGCTGCCCGAGTCGTTTCGACAGAAGTTCAGGCTCTTCACAGAGACCGCCGATGTGGCATATTTCGAGGAAGAGCCGTTCGGGGAACCGTATCGCGTCAGTTGCTACATCAATATGGGGTTCTGGCCGAAGTCGCATCATGTGCTCGTTGACCGATTCGATTTCGGAAAACTCGATCAACGCTTCGAGGAATTCCGGCGAATGGTCGACGCGGCTGTGGCGAAGATGCCGAACCATCTCGAATACACCAGGCGCTTGCTGGCAAGCCAGTAGTGCGCTCTCGCGCCCGAGGCCTGCGAAGACTGGAGGCGTCCGGGTTGGGTGGCAGTCGGATGGCACCCGGGTGCGTGGTATCAGGCAGGAGTGAATCATGAAGGATGTCATCGTTGTCATAGGCTCGGGTGCAATCGGTCAGGCGATCGCCCGGCGTGTGGGTGCAGGCAAGAAAATCTTGCTTGCAGACCTTAAGCCCGAAAATTCCGAGTCGGTCGCCCGGGTGATGGCCGACGCCGGCTTCGAGGTCCAGCCGGCGACCGTGGATGTGACGTCGCCGGAATCGGTCAGCGGGCTGGTCGAAAACGCGGCTGCTCTTGGAAACGTGACCGGGGTCATCCACTCCGCAGGCGTTTCACCTTCGAACGCGCCCCCGGCGGTGATTTTCAAGGTCGATCTGTACGGCACGGCAGTCGTTCTCGAAGCCTTCGGAGAAGTCATCGCCACCGGCGGATCCGGCCTGGTCGTGAGTTCACAAGCGGGGCATCGCCTGGGCGCCCTGGCGCCCGAGGAGACCGCCGCACTGGCGACGACACCGAGCGGTCAGCTGCTCGATCTCGCCATGCTCCAGGACGACCGCGTGAGCGACTCATTGCAGGCCTACCAGATCGCCAAGCGCGGTAGCTCGCTTCGCGTTCAGGCCGAGGCGGTTCGTTGGGCCAGGCGCGGCGCACGGCTTAACGCCATCAGCCCCGGAATCGTCGTGACGCCGCTCTCCAGAAAGGAGCTGGAAGGGCCGCACAGTCGCGACTACAGGCGCATGATCGAGGCGTGTGCAGCCCAGCGTGCCGGCACGCCGGATGAGGTCGGTTCCGTCGGCGCCTTATTGATGGGGCCGGAAGGACAGTTCATTTCCGGAAGTGATTTCCTGATGGACGGCGGGGTGACGGCCGCCTATTGGTACGGCGACCTCAAACCCGAGTAGTCATTGATTCGCCGGGTCAATACCGGCTACCACCGGGTTTCGGCGTGTGGCAGAATTATTCTGGGTCGAAGTCATCCTTGACTATGGCATTTGGCACGGGGAGCCGGCGTTGCCCGGTTGACTCGATGCCTGCCCCGGCGGAGGCGGCATCATGAAGGCTCTTTCGAGTACCCGGTTTGCACTGTTCGGGGCCGCGCTCGTGGCGATCAGCTACGGTCTGGCGCGTTTCGCCTTCGGGCTGTTCGTACCGCCCATCCGGGCTGATCTGGCGCTGACGCCGTACGTGATCGGTATCATCGGCGCGTTGCCGCTGATCAGTTTCCTGCTCGCCACGCTGGTTGCGCCGGTTGCCGCCGAGCGCCTTGGCGCCCGGTACACGGCGGTGATGTCGGGCGGATTCGGCGTTGGCGGTCTACTGACGATCAGCCTTTCCACCGGGCCGCTGTCGCTCGGGGCGGGCGTGTTCGCCTGCGGTATCTGCACCGGCCTGATGATGCCGGCGCTGACCGCGGCCATGCAGGCGCTGGTCAGGCGAACGCTTCACGGCCGCGTCAGCTCGGTCATGAACGCGGGCACCAGCATTGGCGTGATCGTGGCGGTGCCGGCGGTGCTGTTCATGGCGGGCAACTGGCGTTTCGCTTATGGGTCTTTCGCGGTGCTGGCGGCCATCGGCGTCCTGGCCGCGTGGGTCTTCATCCCTTCGGTTTCGGCCTTTGTGCCGGCGGGCGCCGCGCCGCCGCCGCCGATCAGCAAGCTGCATTGGTGGCGGCTGTTGCGTCTTTCGCTGTTCGGCTTCGCAATGGGCTTCATCTCGGCCGCCTACTGGATTTTCGCGCCCGATCTGGTCGTGAGCCTCGGCGGGCTGGCGCCCGGGGCCAGCGGCTGGCTCTGGTTGGCAGTGGGTGTCGCAGGTCTTGGTGGTGCCGTCATCGCCGATCTGGCCGATCGCAACAACCCTCCCATCACCCACGCCCTGATGCTGATGATGCTGTCGGCGAGCGTGGCCCTGATCGCGGCCAGCCCCGGCCAGATCGTGCTGGCGGTATTTTCCGCGCTGGTCTTCGGCATGGCCTACATGAGCCTGACCGGGTTGTACCTCATGACCGGCATCCGTCTGTTACCCGGCCGGCTTTCGATGGGGCCGGTGTTGCCGTTCATGGCCTGCGCGCTCGGCCAGGCGGTCGGCTCGCCCATCGTCGGCTGGATGGTGGCTGGATTCGGATACGCCGATGCCTTCGCCACCTTTTCGGCCATCGGCATCCTGGTGGCCATTCTGTCGCCGTTTTACCCGCGCCACATCGAAGAAGAGGTGGAAGAAGCCGAAGTCGAGGAAGAAGAGACCGGCCTGCAGGCGGCCTACGATTACCAGCTCCAGGATGAAGAAGGCGAGCCCTACAGCTACAGCGCGGCGGCTGAGGAGGCCGAAGCGGAGTTCGAGATTCTGTTAGAAAGCGAGGACGCCGATGACGAAAGGGCGCCGGGCAGCGACCGCAAGACCTGAGCGTCGTTGCCGAAGGCTGTCAGCCGCTTGCCGGCGGCACATCCGGCGCGAAGTCGAAGGAATCGTAGAATAGCCGGTCTTCCGGAACCCCGGCTTCTATGAAGGCCGGGCGGGCGGCGTGGATCATCGCCGGCGGGCCGGACATGTAGACGTCCCAGCCCGACAGGTCGGGGTGGTGGCGCAGCACTGTCTCGTGGACAAAGCCGGTTTCGCCATCCCAGGCTCTGTCGGGCTCTGAGACGACGGGCACGAAGTTCAGCGCCGGATGTTCCTTCTGCCAGCTTCGGATCAGCTCGGCAGCATAGAGATCGTTGGCCGTTCGCGTGCCCCAGAACAGTTCGAGCGGGCGTTCGTCGCCGGCGTGGATCAGTTCCTCGACCATGGCCTTCAGCGGCGCAAAGCCGGTGCCGCCGCCGACCAGCACGGCGGGGCGCTCGGAGCTGCGGCGGAAGAAGAAGGTGCCCAGCGGGCCTTCGAAGCGAAGGATTTCCTTTGGTTCCATGTCGTCGAAGACGTGGCCGGTGAAGCCGCCGCCGTCGACGTGTTTGACGTGCAGTTCCACGAATTCGCTCTGCGAGGGCGGCGAGGCGATGGAGAATGCCCGGCGCTTGCCTTCGGGCAGCAGGATATCGATGTACTGGCCGGCCAGGAACTGCAGCCGGGCGGCCGCGGGTAGCTTCAGGCGCAGGCGCATCGTGTCTGCGGTGAAGCGTTTCATGTCCTCCACGCGCGCCGGCAGCATTCGTAGGGGAATGTCTTCGACCTGTTCGATCTCGCGCGATTCGATGATGACGTCGCCGTTGGCCACGGCCTGGCAGCTGAGCATCTGGCCGTCGTAGAGCTCGCTTTGATCGAGCGCCGTCGGTGGGTTGTAGGGGTAGCGGATCTCGCCCTCGATCAGACGGCACTTGCAACTCGCGCAGGTGCCATTGCGGCAGGAGTAGGGCAGCACGATCCCCTGGCGCAGGGCGGCCGTCAGGATGGTCTCGTCCGGTCGTGCACTGAATTCACGGCCGGTCGATGCGATGCGGATCTGGGCGTTTCGGGAAGAAGGCACTGGCGTATAGAATCGAATTTCGACAAGCCGTACATGATGCCAGATTGCGGGTGAATCGTTGGGAAGCTCCCGACCGGTCACCCATGCCCTGTGCTAACCTGCGACCGCGCCGAATTCGCCCGCCGAGGCCAGGAAAACTTGACCAATTGGACCCAATTGACCACCGCCGACGACCCGATCGAGGCGGGATTCCTGCGCGGTCTGCTGGAATCTTCCGGCATCGAGGTGCAGCTACGCAGCATGGAGCTGTGGGGCGTGGCGGTCGAAATCTACTATTCCGAGGGTGCTCGCCCCTCGCTTTGGGTGCGCAAGCGCGATCTCGAGGCGGCGAAGCGGGCACTCGAGCGCCGTGACGAGGCCGGCAAGGGCTCGCGCTGGGCTTGCCCGAACTGTGGCGAGCAGCTCGAAGCGCAGTTCACCACCTGCTGGCGGTGTGGCCAGGCACGCGAGACGAAAGGATGATCGACCCCGTCCTCCGACAGCCGCCGTTCAGGACGCCCTGGCGGCTGATCTGGCGCGTGCCGCTGTTTGCACTCCACGTGTCCATTGGCCTGCCTCTGACCCTGCTGTGCTTCCTGCCCGGAATCCAGGGGATTCCCGTAGCCGGCATGCCGCTTCGAAAGCGTGCGCACCGAACCTGGCAGCGGATCACCCTGCGCCTGTTCGGCGTGCGCATGGACATCTCCGGGCGCCTGCCGGACGGGCCGGCGCTGGTCGTTTCCAACCACATCAGCTGGCTCGACATCGTGCTGTTGCAGGCGCTTTGGCCGATGTGGCTGGTGGCCAAGGCCGAGATCCGGGCCTGGCCGCTGATCGGCTGGCTGGCCGAGGCGGGCGGCACATTGTTCATCGTGCGCGGCAAGCTGGCTTCGCGCCAGAAGATATCGCGCCGGATGGCGGCGTTGATGCGTCGCGGCGATCGAGTGGGCATCTTTCCCGAAGGCGGTATTCGGCCGGATCGCGGCGTCAACCGCTTTCACGCCCCCTTGTTCGCGCCGGCGATTCGCACGCGCATGCCGGTGGTGCCGGTGGCCATCCGCTACGAGCGCGAGGACGACCTGCACGAGGAGTTCGTCTTCGGTCCCAACGAGAGCTTTCTGCGCAATTTCTTCCGTCTGATGGCCGAGGCGCCTTTGACCGGGCGGATCATGATCGGCGAGCCGATCCTGGATTACGATAACGGCCGGCGTCGACTGGCGGAGAAAGCCGGTGCCGTGGTCAAGGATTTTTATGACAATGCCTGAATCGTTCTCGTCCGAATTCGCGCCCGCTGGCCTGCTTGGCAACCGGCACGTGCAGTCCGTTCTCACATCCGGCCCCTGGCGCCGGCGAAAGGTGAGAAAGCGCGCCGCCGGCTACCTGGCCAGGCGCGAAGAGCGCATCATCACCGCCCGAGACGGCACGCGCCTCCTCGGCTTTGCCAACCGGGCCCGGACCGACCGGCGCGATGCGCTGGTCGTGCTGCTCCACGGCTGGGAGGGCAGCGTCGATTCCAACTACCTGCTGTCGACAGCCGTGACGCTCGACCAGGCCGGCTTCGACACCTTCAGGCTCAACTTCCGCGACCATGGCGAATCGCACCATCTAAACGAGGGGCTCTTTCATTCCTGTCTGCTCGAGGAGGTGCTCGACGCGGTTGCCGCGGTCGCGGATGACTACGACGGCCCGGTTTTCCTGGCCGGTTTTTCCCTGGGCGGCAATTTTGCCCTGCGGATTGCGCGTCACGCGCCCGAACGCGGGCTCGAGCTCAAGCGCGCCATTGCGGTCAGCCCGGTCATCAAACCACGGCACGTGCTCGATGCCATGGAGCAGGGCCTGCCGATCTACGAGCGCTATTTCGTGCACAAGTGGCGCCGCTCGCTCAAGCACAAGCAATCGCTCTACCCCGAGCGGTACAATCTGCGCGACTGGTTTCGGCTGGGCCGCGTTCGCGCCCAGACGGAGTGGCTGGTCGAGCGCCTGACCGAGTTCGAGAGTCTCGACGACTATCTTGAAGGGTATTCAGTAGCCGGCGATTACCTCGCCGGGCTGGAGACCTCCACTTTGATCATCACCGCCGCGGATGACCCGATCATACCGATCAGCGATTTCGAAGCGCTGCCGCGCCCGGCGGCGCTGGATATCGAGGTTGTCCCCCGCGGCGGCCACTGCGGCTTCCTGGCGAACTGGCGCCTGGAGAGCTGGATCGAACAACGAGTGAAGAGTGAACTATGCAGACTGACGGAGAACTGATTCGGCAGGCCCGGGGCCTGTTCGACAAGGGTGATTTTGCCGGCGCCGAACAAGCCTATCGCGAGCTGGCCGAGCAGCTGTCTGAAGACAAGCGCGTTGACGTCACGCTGGTCATTGGCGCCTGCCAGCAGGCGCAAGGGCATGACGACGAGGCCCTCGAGACCTTTCAACAGGCTGTCGCCAGGGACGACTCGCGCGCCGAATCGTGGTTCCAGCTGGGTCGAGCCCGCCGTCGGGCCGGTGACGAGACCGGCGCAACCGAGGCGCTGGAGAAAGCCGTTGTACTCGATCCCAACCACGCCCTGGCGCGCGTCGAGCTCGGGCATCAGGCACTGGCGGCCGGTGAACGCGAAAGCGCACAGGCACATTACCGCACGGCCTTGCGCGCCCAGCCCGACTGCGTGCCCGCCATGGTGGGCCTGGCCGAGCGCCTGCTCGATACTGGCGAGGTCGACCAGGCCTATGAACTGTCGACCCGGGCCGTCCGCTTGCGTCCCGGCAGTATCGAGACACAGCTGGCCGCCGCACGCGTTTTCATGCGGCGTGGCCATCCGGATTTTGCCGAGCGCTGTCTTGAAAACGCGCTTTCGGCGGCCCCCAACAGCGCCGAGCTGCATCGGGCGAAGGCCCAACTGCTGCTGCAGCGCGGGCGCGCAGAGGAAGGCCTGGCCGCGGCGGCCGAGGCAAGACGTTGCGGCGCCAGCGATCATCAAGTGGGCCTGCTCGAAATCCGCGGACTACACCAGCTTGGCGACCTGTCCGAGGCGCGCCGGCGGTTGGAGGCGTTTTCCCGGCACCAGCCGCTGGATGCCGCGGGCCTGCTGATGCTGGCCGAGCTGCGTTTGTCCGATGGTGACGCCCAGGGCGCAAGGGAACTGGTCGAGCAGCTTGAAGGCGACTGGCCCGAAGCCGGGCAGCTGGTTCGGGCGCGGCTGGCCGAAATGGCGGGCGAACGCGCCCGTGCCGCCGAGCTGGCGGCTGCTCTGCACGACGATGGCAGCGCGCGCATCCGGCGCCAGTCGCGGCTATTGAGCGCACGCCTTGCCATGGCCGACGACCAGCCGCAGCCCTGTATCGAAGCGTTGCAGCCCCTGGCGGCCGAGGGTGACGAAGATCCGTTCGTGCACTGGATGCTGGCGAAGGCACTCGACCAGGCCGGGCGCCATGAGGAAGCCGCTGCTCATTTGCCGCGCACAGGCTGGCGCGTGCCGCCGCTGCTGCAGGTGGCCGCGGCGCAAATGCCGAACCGACTCTACGATGCCCTGGAGAACTTCAAGCCGGACGGCTGGCCGAGCCGCGCGCCCGACGATGGGCGAGCGCAGCCGGTCTTCATTCTGGGCTGGCCGGGCAGCGGGCGTGATCAGCTGCTGGCCGCGCTGGCCGAGCAATGGAGTACGCGGATGCTCGACCGGGAAGGCGCGGCCCAGCGACGCGAGATTCTCGGGCTTCCGGCCTGGCCGGAAAACCTGGCGGCGCTCGACGAAGGACGCGTGCGCCTGGCGCGCAAGCGCTACCTGCGCCAGGTCGCTGGCGAGGAAGGCCAGGTGCTGGAGCCGATGTGGCTGCCGCTGGCGGCCCTGCCGGCCATCGCGCGATTGTTCCCCAATGCGACCGTCGTGCTGGCCGATGCCGACACGCGTGATCTGGAGCTGGACTGGCGCCTGGCGGGCTACCGGGGTATCAATGACCTGCGCACCTTGTGCGAGCGCGAGCAAGCCGTGCTCGAGACCCTGCTGGAGCGCCTGCCGCTGGACTTCATGGTGTTCTCGCGCGGTGATCTCGAGCGTGATTCCAGCGAAGTGGCGGCCGAGCTTGCGCGGGTGATGGGCCTGGAAGATGCTTCGGCCCTGGCCGAGGCCATCGATCGGCAGTTTCGCGCCCTGCCCGCGACGGGACACTGGCGGCACTACGGCGAGCTTTTCGGGCAATCCCCGGCTGAATGATACAGAGTGATTGGCGGGGTAACCTAAGGTCGCCGGGGCTGTAACCACGGTGTCATGCTCGTTTCCGGCAAATCCGCTAACATGGCGCCAGTCTTGAAGGGGCTGCCCCCGTTGCGACGTGCATTCCTGATCATGCTGGCGATTGTTCTGGCCGGGTGCTGCCCGGGCGAACAGGTTGACGAGCGCGGCTGGCCGAAGGAGCTGGTGCTGGGCCTGGTGCCGTCGCTCGAAGCCGAGGCCATGGTCGACAACCTCGAGCCCCTGGCCGATTTCCTCAGCGAGGAACTGGGCATGCCGGTAACCAGTTTTGTGCCGCAGGACTACACCGGCCTGGTTGAGGCGCTGGGCACGGGCCGGGCCGATATCGGCTTGCTGCCGCCGTTCGCCGCCATGCTCGGCAAGCGTCGCTACGATATCGAGACCATCCTGATTTCGGTGCGCGAGGGCGAGACCGGTTATCGCTCCCAGTTCATGACCAACGACCCGTCGGTGTGCGACACGCCCGTGGTGGAAGACGAGCGCGGCTACCTGACCTGCGAGGGTGACGTCGGCGTGCTCGAGGGCGAGACCGTCGCCTTTACCGACCCCAACAGCACCTCCGGCTTCCTGTTTCCCTCCGTGCATCTGATGAAGCGCGGCATCGATCCGCAAAAGGATGTCGAGGGCCTGTTCGTCGGCGGCCACGACTCGGCCGCGCTGGCCGTCTACTCCGGCGACGTTCGCTTTGCCGTGGCCTACGATGACGTGCGCTTGTTCATCGAACCGCAATATCCCGATATCGGCCAGAAGGTGATCACCTTCGCGCATACCGAGATGATTCCCAACGACGGCGTTCAGTTGCGCCCCGGCTTGCCCGAGGACCTGCAAACGGCCATCGCCGAGGCCTTCGTCAAGCTCACCGAGATGCAGGCGGACCTGCCCCGGGAAGAGAAGGTGCTGTGGGTGCTCTACGAAATCGACGGCTTTGTGCCGGCCACCGAAGGGCTATACGACCCGGTGCGGGATGCCTACGAGTTGCTGCGCGAGTGAGAAAAGGCTTCCAGATGGGAAAGAGACATGACTGACCAGCGCGGCCGCATTCGCTTTGCCGATGCCGGCGTGACCTACCCCGATGGCACGGTGGGGATGAAAAACCTCGATTTGGAGATCGAGCCGGGCGAGTTTGTCGTCATCGTTGGCTCGTCCGGGGCGGGCAAGTCGACGCTGCTGCGCGCTATCAATGGCCTCAATCGTCTGACCGCCGGTACGGTCGAGGTCGACGGAGAGGCCGTCTCGCAGCGAGAAGGCAGGGAGTTGCGGGCGCTGAGAAAGCGCGTCGGCATGATTTTCCAGGATTTCCGCCTGGTCAAGCGAATGAGCGTGATCAACAACGTGCTCGTCGGCCGCCTGGCCCACGTGCCCGGCTGGCGCGCGATGTTCAATCTCTGGCCCCAGCACGACCGCGACATCGCGGCCAGGGCGCTCGAGCGCGTGGGTATTCCCGAAAAGGCCTGGGTGCGCGCCAGCTCGCTGTCGGGCGGGCAGCAGCAGCGCGTTGGTATCGCCCGTGCCCTGGCGCAGGAGCCGGCCATCATCCTGGCCGACGAACCGGTCGCCTCGCTCGATCCCGTCACGACCCACCAGATCATGCGTGACCTGGTGCGTATCAACCGCGAACTGGGCATCACCACGCTGGTCAACCTGCACTTCCTCGACCTGGCCCGCGAGTACGGTGATCGCATCATCGGGCTCAAGAACGGCGAGCTGGTCTATGACGGTTCGGCCAAGACCGTGACGGATGGGGATTTTCGCGACATCTACGGGCGGGACTTTAACGAGGATGATTTGCTGGCAGAGAAAGAATGAAATTCGAAATCGAAACAACCAAATTCGAAATCAAACCGATAGACAGCTCCTTCGTGCTTCGGGTTTTGTGCTTGTTTCGGATTTCGGGTTTCGTGCTTCGAATTTGGAAGCTGATCCTACTCGGAGTTTGCGGTGATCCCCAAGCGACCGGCACACAACTGGCTTTTGATCCTCGTCACGGCCAGCTTCCTTGTCGCCATGACCTGGTGGTCGGGCAACGGTATCGGCTTCTCGCTGGTCGAGCTGATGTGCAACATCACCGGCGGCGGGCGCTTGCTGGCCGAGTCCTGGCCGCCGGATTTCGGCTACCTGCCGCGCCTGGCCAAGCCGTTCATGGAAACCCTCAACATCGCCATTATCGGTACCGTTATCGGCGGCGTCCTGTCGGTACCGGTGGCGGTGCTGGCCGCGCGCAACCTGACCCTCGGCCGGGTCGTCTGGTTCACCGACCGTAACTTCATGAATATCCTGCGCACGCTGCCCGATCTCTTCTGGGCCATGCTGTTCGCTACGGCGGTCGGTTTCGGGCCGGTGGCCGGGGCGCTGGCGCTGTCGGTGTTCACCGTCGCGGTGATCTCCAAGCTGTGGTCGGAGTCGCTGGAGTCGATCGATATGGGCCTGCCCGAGGCGGTGCGCGCCGTGGGCGGCACTTGGCTTCAAATGCTCCAGTTCGGTGCCATCCCGCAGGCCATGCAGCACTACGTTTCCTATGCGCTGTATGCCTTCGAGCTTAACGTGCGCGCTTCGATGGTGCTGGGCCTGGTGGGCGCGGGCGGTATCGGCATGATCCTAGAGACCCAGCGCGCCAACTTCGAGTACGAGCGCGTGGCGATGATCGTGCTGGTTGTGCTCGTGGCCGTCCTCATTATCGAGGAGATTTCCGAGGCGATCCGGAGACGGCTGGCATGAGTGCCGCGCAGCTTCAGGGCCAAAAGCGCGTTGGTGGGGCGACCTGGGCGACTTTCATCATCGCCGCGCTGTTTGCCTGGTCGATGTGGGCGATCGGTTTCTCGCCCGAGCGTCTGGGCAAGCTGCCGGCACAGATGGCCGAGGTGTTGTCCTTCTTCTGGCCGGCCGACATGGCCTACGGCTGGGACAAGGTGCTGCCTTCGATCGCGGAGTCGATCCAGATCGCCTGGATCGGAACCATCATCGGCGCCATGTTCTCGCTGCCGCTGGCGTTGCTGGGCGCCCGTACGCTGTTTCCCAAGTTTGCCCGCGTGGTCAAGCTGATTTCGGCGACCACGCGTGCCTTTCCCGAGATCCTGCTGGCGATCTACTTCGTGCCGATTGTCGGCCTGGGTCCTTTCGCCGGGGCGCTTGCCATCGGCATATCATCGATCGGCATGCTCACCAAGTTGGGTTCGGAGGTTGTCGACGCCATCGACTACGGGCCGATCGAGGCGGTCGAGGCCGCTGGCGGTTCGCGCGTGCTGGCGCTTCGCTTCGCCGTGTTGCCGCAGGTGCTGCCGGAAATCATCGCCCACTGGCTGTTCCGCTTCGAGCTCAACATCCGCGCCTCGGCGGTGCTGGGCGTGGTCGGCGCCGGCGGGGTCGGCGGCGTACTGCTCAATACGCTGCGCTACCGGCACTTCGACAAGGCCGCAGCGGTGCTGGTGCTCACCATCCTGATCGTGCTGATCATCGACATGGTCTCCGGCGAGATCCGTCGCCGGATTATCCGGGGGTAGGGCTGGAGGCCTGACGGGTTAGCCCTGGCGGCGCGTCGATTGTGTTGCCGCGTTTTCACGCGGAGACGCAGGGGAGCGCAGAGGCGCAGAGAAAAAAAGAAGAGATTGTGTTTTGTTTGCTCTGCGTGAGACCCGACGAACTATCCAGGCCACCACCGATCTAGATTCGGAACGCCACCGCCTTCATGATGCATGCGGTCAGCGACATGCATGTGGGCCTGTCGGGCCAGCCCCAGGTGGCGCATCGGGCTTGCTGCCGTGTAATCACGCTAAGACGCGGAGAAGCGCGGAGGCGCAGAGAGAACAGGAGATTCAGTTTCTTTTCTCTGCGAACTCTGCGCTCCTTTGCGGCTCTGCGTGAGACCCGACGAACTATCCGGGCCACCACCGATCTCAGATCCGGAAGGCCACCGCCTTCATGACGCCCGCCGTCAGCGACATGAGTTTTTGCACCGGGGCGGGCAGGATGGTCGCGCCGTGGTCGAGCGCCATCTGGGCATGCCGGGCTTCGTCTTCCTTCATCTGGGCGACGATGGCGCGCGAGCGCTTGTCCTGCGGCGGGAGTCGGTGGAGGTGTTCGTCCAGGTGCGCCTCGACCTGGCGTTCGGTGGCCTCGACGAATCCGAGGCTCCAGGGGTCGCCGGCCAGGCCGGCGGCGGCGCCCATGGAGAAGGACCCGGCGTACCACAAGGGGTTGAACAGGCTGGGGCGGCTTCCCAGCTCTTCCAGCCGTTCGGAACACCAGGCAAGGTGATCCTCCTCTTCGCGGGCGGCCTCGGCCATCTGTTCGCGCACCTTGTCGCTGCGGGCGGTGGCCGCCTGCCCGGCGTAGAGCGCCTGGGCGCAGACTTCGCCGGTGTGGTTGATGCGCATCAGGCCGGCTGTCAGCCGGCATTCGGTCTCTTCGAGCGGCGAATCCTCCAGGGTCTCGGCCGGCGAAGGGCGTGTTCCGCTGGGCGGCGGTCCGAAAGCGGTGCGCAGGCCGCCGTCGAGCTGGCCGAGGAATCGGTCGATGGGGGACAGGTCTCGCATGGCGCAGGACTCCGATTGAATGCTCTACAGATTGCAAATGCTACACCGTCTATACTCCCGCCCGTGTCGAAAGCGTTTTCGAACTACGGAGAAACTTTGACGTGATGAGACTGTCAGTCCCTGCCAGGCGCACAAACAACAAGAACAAGACGTTTCCGATGGAATCCTTCGCAATGATTCTGATGTGCGGCTGGCTGGTCTGTCCGGCAGAAGCCGCCGAGTGGTCCGGCAAGGGCGAGTTCGGGCTGGTCATCGCCCGCGGTAATTCAGAAACCGAGACGCTGAACGTGGGGCTTCAGTTCGAGCGTCAGTCCGAGAAGTGGCGCAATAGCCTCAAGATGTCCGCGCTGCGGACGTCCGACGACGGTGATCTCAAAGCCGAGCGCTACACCCTGGGCTACACGTCCGGTTACAACTTCAACGAGAAGTCCTACCTGTTCGGCGCGCTGCGCTATGATCAGGACGAGTTCTCGAGCTACGACTACCAGGCCAGTCTGGCGGTTGGCTATGGTCGCCAGGTGCTGGATTCAGACACGCATGAGCTGACGCTCGAGATCGGCCCGGGTGTGCGTCGGGCTGAGCCGAACGATCCGCTCCAGACCACCGAGACCAACGTCATCGGCCGCCTGTCCAGTGACTATGCCTGGGCCATCTCCGAGACCGCCAGTCTTTCGAATGCGCTGCTGGTTGAAGCCGGAAGCAACAACACCTTCGCCGAAAACGAGCTGGCGCTGAATGTGGCCATCAATTCGAGATTCGCGCTGAAGCTTTCCGGCGCCGTGCGCCACAATACCGATGTGGACCCCGGCGTCGAAAAGACCGATACACTGACGACCGCCAACCTGGTCTACAAGTTCGGCCAACAGTGAGCGGCCCGTGAGCTACTACCACCACCACCTGTTTTTCTGCACCAACGAGCGCCCCGACGGCGCCGAGCGGCCCTCCTGCGGGCGTTGCGACTCGGCTCGCCTGCGAGCCTATGCCAAGTCCAGGCTCAAGGCGCTGGGTCTGGCCGGGGCGGGCGGTGCCCGCGCCAACACGGCCGGCTGCCTGGACCGCTGCGAGGAGGGGCCCTGCCTGGTGGTCTATCCCGAGGGTGTCTGGTATACCTACATCGATGAATCCGACCTCGACGAGATCATCCAGTCGCACCTGGTCGAGGGCCGGCCCGTCGAGCGCTTGATGCTGCCTTCCGAGCCGCCTGATTCGGCCTGAATGGCTGTTGCAGGGCGTTAAAGCATGCTGTAGAATTCCCGCTCTTTACTGCAACGTTCATATCAGCGAGCGAACGGAATCATGAAAACCTACAGCGCCAGGGCACAAGACGTGCGCCGCCAGTGGCACCTGATCGACGCCGACGGCAAGACGCTGGGCCGTCTGGCTACCGAAGTGGCCCGCCGCCTGCGTGGCAAGCACAAGCCGGAATATACGCCGCATGTGGATACCGGCGATTACGTCGTTGTCATCAATGCCGACAAGATCCACGTCACCGGCCGCAAGCGGACCGACAAGGTCTACTATCACCACACCGGCTACATCGGCAACATGAAGTCGATCACCCTGGAAAAGCAGCTCGACAAGCGGCCCGAAACGGTCATCGAGACGGCAGTCAAGGGCATGATGCCGCGCGGCCCGCTGGGGCGCGAGATGTTCAAGAAGCTGAAGGTCTACGCCGGCACCGAGCACCCGCACGCCGCGCAGCAGCCGCAGCCGCTGGAACTGTAACGATTGTGACGACAATCTTCATGACGATCTTTACGACAATCGCCGTCAACCGGTATTTGATCAGGAATTTCTAAGAACATGGCTACCGAACAGTATTACGGCACCGGCCGACGCAAGACCTCCAGCGCGCGCGTTTTCCTGCGCCGCGGCAACGGTCAGATCACCGTCAACCGCAAGCCGCTCGACGAATTCTTCGGCCGCAAGACCGCCCAGATGATCGTGCGCCAGCCGCTCGAACTGGCCGAGCTGATGGACCGCTTCGACGTTAACGTCACCGTCAGCGGCGGCGGCACCACCGGCCAGGCCGGCGCCATCCGCCTGGGCCTGACCCGCGCGCTGCTCGACTATGACGAAGAACTGCGCAGCCCGATGCGCCGCGCCGGCTTCTGCACGCGCGACGACCGCGAGGTCGAGCGCAAGAAAGTTGGCCTGCGCAAGGCCAGGAAGGCGACGCAGTACTCCAAGCGATAAGTTCGGAGGCGTTTTGGGTCTCGTCCGTCGGGGATGTAACCCCGACCTACGGCGCCCTCGATCCGCCGAACTTCAAAAACGATCTCATGGGGGATCGTCTAGTGGTAGGACTACGGACTCTGACTCCGTCAGCGGGGGTTCGAATCCCTCTCCCCCAGCCAATTACGAAAAAGCCCGGCCTCGCGCCGGGCTTTTTCGTAATTGGCTGGGGGAGAGGGATCGATGCGCAGGCTGCGTAGCAGCCGGAGCAACCCGGAGCGGAGCGGAGGGCAAGCGCCGAAGGCGCGCAGTCCATCCCGTGAGATATAAAACACGCACGGGCTATCCCGAGGCCCGCCGCGTCCGCTGCCCGGCCTCGCGCCGGGCTTTCTCGTAATTGGCTGGGGGAGAGGGATCGATGCGCAGCCCGCGTAAGCGGGCGGAGCAACCCGGAGCGGAGCGGAGGGCAAGCGCCGAAGGCGCGCAGTCCATCCCGTGAGATATAAATCACGCACGGGCCATCCCGAGGCCCGCTGCGTCCGCTGCCCGGCCACGCGCCGGGTTTTTTCGTGTTTGGCTGGGGGAGAGGGATCGATGCGCAGCCCGCGCAAGCGGGCGGAGCAACCCGGAGCGGAGCGCAGGCAATGTAGGTTTCGCGGTTTGCGCGAAGCGCAAGAAGCGAAGCCGGAATTCCGTCGCGCGTGGAGGGCAAGCGCCGAAGGCGCGCAGTCAACCGAGCCGCGTCAGCGCGGCGAGCTCGCTGGAGCGAAGCGACAGCCCGGAGGGCAAGCGGCCGTAGGCCGTGCCGCAATCCCGTGAGATATAAAACACGCACGGGCTATCCCGAGGCCCGCTGCGTCCGCTGCCCGGCCACGCGCCGGGTTTTTTCGTGTTTGGCTGGGGGAGAGGGATCGATGCGCAGCCAGCGCAAGCGGCTGGAGCAACCCGGAGCGGAGCGGAGGGCAAGCCAGCGTAGCTGGCGCAGTCAACCGAGCCGCGTCAGCGCGGCGAGCTCGCTGGAGCGAAGCGACAGCCCGGAGGGCAAGCGGCCGTAGGCCGTGCCGCAATCCCGTGAGATATAAAACACGCACGGGCTATCCCGAGGCCCGCTGCGTCCGCTGCCCGGCCTTGCGCCGGGTTTTTTCGTGTTTGGCTGGGGGAGAGGGATCGATGCGCAGGCCGCGTAGCGGCTGGAGCAACCCGGAGCGGAGCGGAGGGCAAGCGGCCGTAGGCCGTGCCGCAATCCCGTGAGATATAAAACATGCACGGGCTGTCTCGAAGCCCGCGGCTCCGGCCCGGCTCTGCGCCGGGTTTTTTCGTATATGGCCGGGGGAGAGGCTTAATTTGAACCCCAGTTCGACCCGCGCCCAAGCGCCCCAGGGCGCTCAGTCATCGGCCTCCGCGCCGAAAACTACCCGACCCGCTGAACTTTCTCGAAAATAACTGACACGGTTTGCGGTTCGAATGCGTATATTCCTACTGAAGGCAGCCCTGATCCGGCCATAAGCGCGGGTTGCAGCCCGGATTTTCCTGGGCTACACTCGCGCAGTAAGGTCCGGGCAGGGCATTCGAATCTGCCTGCAAGCTTCGACGCACCGTGTTCGGTGCCGACGCATGCAGGTGGGGACAGGCCGAACCTGCAACGGATACCGCTAAAATAAAGAGGAATGATGACCATGAATCTCAAGACTGACAGCCGCAAGGCGCTTCTCGCCGGTGTCGCCCTGGTGGGTTGCCTTGGCTTTGCTTTTAACGCCCAGGCGCAGACCTGCACCATCGACAACTGGACCGGCGCCAGCACTGGCGTGGCCAACGCCGATACCGGCACCCAGGGCGGTGACAATCGCCGCTACGGTGGCCCCTGCGGCCTGCGCGTCGATCTTGACGGCTCCGATCGCTACGTGGCTGATGACTCGCCCGCCGGCGAATCGACCTATATCGCGCGTTTCTACACATTTCTCGACGCCGCGGGCTCCGACCCGGTGCTCATCTTCAACGCGGACGACGGCGCTGATGATCAAATCCAGGTTTGGTACAACGATCCGGCTGCTGGCGACCTTACCCTGCGCGTTTTTAACAACGCCGGTACGCCGAGCGACGTGACCTTTAATGGCGTCAGCGCCGGCTGGCATTCAGTCGAGTTCGTCTGGGAAGCCGACGCGGCGGCCGAGCCGCTGTTTTCGCTCGACGGCACCGACCAGACCGCTTCGGCCCTGGACACGAGCGGCCTGAGCATCGCCAATGCCTTCCTGGGTAATGTCAACGCTGCCAACACTGGCGGCACGATCGACTTTGACGATTTCGACTCGCGTCGGATCGAGCGGCCTGGGCGCCTGTTGGTTGGCGATGCCAACGATAACGGCGCTGTGAACAGCGCAGACATTACCGCTACCATCAATGAGATCTTGTCAGGCAACTTCGCAGCTGGACAGCCAGATTGCAATGAGAATGGAAGCGTAAATAGCGCGGACATCACGTGCCTCATTAACATCATTCTTTAACATTGCTAACTATTTGCAATTCCGAAAACCAAGTCAGGAGTGAGAATCAAAATGTTTCATAAAATGAATGTGCTAGCAATGACAAAGGGACTGGTAGCGGGTGCGTTTCTAGTATCGTCCGCTTCGCTCTTTGCTCAGCAAAGCGAGATCGAAATCGGCACTGGCTCTGGACAGCCCGGAGACTCGGTTTCGGTTCCCGTGACCTTGAATGCCAATAATCATGACGTGACGTCGACTAACTTCGATATCGCGTTCGATGATACTTCGCTGACTTTGGGCACTACTGGTGTTTCATGCGGCGCGGTACAACCCGGCGCGGCCGTTCAGGCTAACGGTCATGGCCTGAACTGCAGTGAACCATCAGCTGGGACGCTTCGTGTTCTGATTACAGCTCCCATCGCCTCTCCAGTTCCTCCACTTCCCACTGGCGAATTGTTTACTATCCTTATGGATATTGATGGAGCAGTGACCCCTCCGGACACGTTTCCTCTGACTGTCTCCAATGAGTCGATGGGCGATACCGCTGGAGGGGACGTGGATCCTGCCGATTACAATTTCGTTGACGGCTCGGTGGAAGCCCTTGCGGGTCCGCAGTCCGAACTGGCTCTGACACCGGATCCGCTGGCCTTCGGTACGGTTGATCTCGGCAACATGCCGCAGACCGATACGTTCACGCTGGAAAATACCGGCGCTGCTGATGCCGAAGTGACCAGCGTGACGCTGGCTGGCCCGGACGGCGAGTTCACCATTGCGGCGGACAACTGCACCGGTACGCTTGCGGCTGGCGCGTCCTGCACCATTGATATCGAGTTCAACGCTGCCGCCAACGGCACCTACAGCAATCAGATCGACATCGCGAGTGACGCGAACGTCAACCCGAATCCGTCGGCCGACATTACTGGCTCGGCTGACTCGGTTGCTAACCTGAGCGTCAACCCCGCCTTCGGTCCGGTTGATCTCGGCACCGTTGTTGTTGGATCAAGCAACACTGCCAACGGTAGCGTTTCAAACAACGGTTCCGCCGACGGCGAGTTCTCCTGCACCCTGGGTGGTGATCCTGAGATCACGACGAACCCCGACCTTAGCGGGCCCATCAACGTGCCTGCAGGCGGTTCCGTCGACTTCAGCCTCACCTGCGCGGTTCCGGACACCGCGGCTGAAGGTGATACCTTCAGTGCTACGCTGTCCTGCTCTAGTGAAGATGACCCGGAGTTTAGTGGCACGCATGATATTTCCTGCGGCGCCACCGAGTTCGTCCAGTACCCGGTTCCGACCATGAGCAAGGTCGGCATGGGCATTCTGGCCCTGCTGATGGTCATGGTCGGCGGACTGTCGGTGCGTTTCTTTCGCACCTGATCCACTGATCTGACGGTCACCGCGCAGCGGTGACCTGATCGACAGAGATAAAGCCGCCGGGCCTTCCCGGCGGCTTTTCTCGTTGGGGCGCAAGAAACATCTCCACACGTGACGACTGACCCATGCCCTCAAGCCTGAACGGGTTTAGAATTCCGCCATGAACCTGAAACAGATGACGGAACGCCTCGGCACGCTCTCGGAGATACGCAGTATCGACTGGCTGCGATACGTTGGCGTCCTGATCTGGCTTCTTACTGCAGTTCCTCTGGTCCTTCTGCCCTGGCTCCTGCCGGAACCGCCCTCTACTGACGATATCGTTGGCTGGTGGTCTGCGGCCTTGCTGTTCCTGCTCTTGCTGTGGCATCCGGTGATCGGCCGGCAACGGACGGCGCCGTTCTGGCAGCGCCTTTTGGTGATGGGGATACTGTCTGTGTCGGCCTACGGGGTCACCTATTTCACGCACACCGGTTTGGGCAGCCTCCTGGCAATGCTCGTTGCAGCGCTGCTACCGTGGGTGCTTCCTTTCGTGATTGGTGTGGGCTGGGTCGTTTGCCTGGCGCTGGCGTTCAGCGTCTGGGTCATTTTCAGTCCGGAGGGGAGCTGGCTGCTGGTGCTGGTGTACCTGCTGATGAACCTCGGTTTGACGTCATTCCCGTTCATTGCCTCGCTGTTGGCGCTCAAGCAGATGCAGGCCCGCGCAGAACTGCGGCGCGTCAACTCGGAGTTGCTGGCCACTCAGTCCCTTTTGACGGAGAATACGCGTATCGCTGAACGGGTACGGATCTCGCGGGAACTCCACGACCTCGTCGGTCACCACTTGACCGCCCTGACGCTCAACCTCGAAGTTGCAAGCCACACCAGCGAGGGCAAGCCACGGGAACATGTCGACCAAGCGGCCTCGATTGCGCGATTGCTGCTCTCGGATGTGCGGGAAGTGGTCAGCGACATGCGGCGGGACGACCAGGTTGACCTCAGGCAGGCTCTCGAGATGCTGGCGGCCGGCGTCCCCGACCTGGCGATTCATCTGGATATTCCCTCGGACCTGGCCCAGACCGATCCCAAGCGTGCCCAGATCCTGCTGCGCTGTGCCCAGGAGCTGATCACCAACGCGGTTCGCCATGCACAGGCCCGAAATCTCTGGATCAGCCTGGCCAACGACAGTGACGGTGTGATTCTCAAGGCGCGCGACGACGGGCGCGGCGCGCCAAATCTGGTTCCCGGCAACGGCATCAGCGGCATGCGAGAGCGTCTGCGAGAACTCGGTGGGCGCCTCGATATCGCCACACGGCCCGGCGCCGGCTTTCAGGTCAAGGCCTGGCTACCCATGGAGGGCGCATCATGATCAGGGTCATGCTGGTGGACGACCAGACGCTCGTGAGGCAGGGCGTTCGCTCCCTGCTCGAACTGGCAGAGGATATCGAGGTGGCCGGCGAGGCACCGGATGGGCAGATCGCACTGGAGCGAATTCCGGAAATCCAGCCGCAGGTGCTTCTGCTCGATATGCGCATGCCGGGCAAGACAGGCCTGGAAGTCATGGAAGAACTGCAGGGTCGGGGACAGCTTCCGCCGACCATCATACTGACGACCTTCGATGACGACGATCTCCTGCTGGCCGGCATCCGGGCGGGCGCCAAGGGGTATCTGCTCAAGGACGTGGCGCTGGAAGAGCTGATCGCAGCGGTTCGGGCGGTGGCCGAGGGCAAGACCCTGGTCAAGCCCGCCGTCACCGAACGCCTGATGAAAGGCCTTGGCCAGATGCGAACCGAGTTCAGCAGCCTGTCTCAGCCCGATCCCCTGACCGACCGAGAGACCGAGATCCTCCGACTGATGGCGGGGGGCTACTCCAACAAGGAGATCGCAGGTGCGCTCAGCGTCGCCGAGGGCACGGTCAAGAACCACGTCTCGAACATCCTCTCCAAGATGGGGGTGCGCGATCGCACGCGAGCCGTGCTCAAGGCACTGGAAGGCGGTCTGATCTAGCCGCCGCTACGAGCGATCTGCCGCCCCTTAAACCTGTCGCCCCGGAAGCCGCGCAGCGCAGGCAATGGAGGAATCCCGGTTTTCGCCGTCAGGCGAAAGAAGGGCTTCCGGAATGCCGTTAGCGCGCGGCTATCCGGGGCCTCGCACTCCTTCGATGGCAGTCAGTTGGGGCGTGCGATGTCCGGGCGTGCGAGGTCCCGGCTCGGGGGCCGGGACGACACCCGTTTCGTGCTCTGGCCTCTTTCTCCCCGGTGGCCTGCTAGAATCGTATCTTTTCACGGAGCCCTTTTGCCATGTTTCGACTGCTGAGCGCATTCGCTCTTGCCCTGCTGCTTGCCGCTTGTGGTGGCGAGTCGCCTTCCGATTCCGCCCATGAGACGGCGGGAGAACCGGCACAAAGTGCTGAAGATGCCGCTGATATGGAGCCGGCCGGGGAATCCGAGGCTGATCTGCCCGAAGTGCCGGGCGACGGAGTCAACACCGAACTGTTCGCCCAGCACGTCCAGACGCTCGCGTCGGACGAGTTCCAGGGCAGGGCGCCCGGCACGCGAGGGGGTCGAATGACCATCGACTACCTCGTGCGCGAATTCAGCGAGATGGGCCTCGAGCCCGGCTACGGCGACAGCTACCTGCAGCCTGTTCCCATGATCGAGCTGACCAACGCCGAGCGAAGCGAGATCTCCGTCGATCTGGATGGCGAGCGTATGACTCTGGCCTACCCGGAACAGATGGTCATCAATTCCCGGCGCCTGGGGACCGATTCTCACGTCGTGGAGGACTCCGAGATTGTTTTCGTCGGCTACGGCATCGTCGCCCCCGAGTACGACTGGAACGACTATGCCGGCCTGGACGTCGAGGGCAAGACTGTCGTTATCCTGGTCAATGATCCCGGATTTGCGACCGGTGACGAGGCGCTATTCAACGGTCGCGCCATGACCTATTACGGCCGCTGGACGTACAAGTACGAGGAGGCGGCGCGTCAGGGCGCTGCAGCGGCACTGGTGGTTCATGAAACCGAACCGGCCAGCTACCCCTGGGAGGTTGTTGTCAACTCCTGGTCCGGCGCGGAATTCGTGCTGGCAAGCGATGAATCCGCGCCGCGCGTCGACCTGGAAGGCTGGCTGACCGTCGATGCTGCCCGTGACCTGTTCTCCCGCGCGGGTCTCGACTACGAGGCACAGAAAGAGCGCGCCAAGCAGCCCGGCTTCAGCTCGGTGAGCCTCGATGCGACGGCGTCGGCCCGGGTACGCAACGATATCCGCCGCGGAACGTCCTACAACGTGCTGGCCGAACTCCCCGGCACCGAGCGTCCCGACGAGGCCGTGCTCTACATGGCTCACTGGGATCACCTTGGCCGCAACCTGGCACGGTCGGGTTCGGAGGGTATCTACAACGGCGCTGTCGACAATGCTTCGGGCACGGCCGGATTGCTTGAAATCGCGCGCATGAACGTGCAGGCCGGCCCGGCCGAGCGAACCCAGCTGTTTGCCGCGGTGACGCTCGAAGAATACGGCCTGTTGGGGTCGGCTCAGTATGCCGCCGACCCGGTCTACGCTCCTGGTGACACAGCGGCGGCCATCAACATGGACGCGATGACGGTGCTGGGTCCGACTCACGACGTCACCGTTGTCGGATACGGCTCCTCTGAACTGGAGGAAATCCTTGCCGAAGCCGCCGAGCGCCAGGGCCGCCACATCGAGCAGGAACCGAGCCCGGAGGCCGGCTACTACTACCGCTCCGATCACTTCAATCTTGCCAAGATCGGCATCCCGGCCCTGTACGCCAAGGGTGGCGTGGATCATCGCGAGAAGGGTCGCGAGTACGGCATGGAGTGGCAGGCGGACTACCGAGCCAATCGGTACCACAAGACCGCGGACACCTACAGCGAAGACTGGGATCTGCGCGGCGTGGCCGAAGACCTGGAGTTGCTCTACACCGTCGGCCGCGAGGTCGCCGACAGCGATCGCTGGCCGGCGTGGTATGAGGGCAATGAATTCAAGGCGATTCGGGAGGAAAGTCGCCGGTAACTCGAACCTCGGTGTAGGTCGGGGTTACATCCCCGACGGACGACATTTGAGACCTGAACACGCTTAGCTCACGTGTGTACAAAACCGATATGTCGTCCGTCGGGGATGTAACCCCGACCTACGCGGGTTCCTCCAGCAGTGGGCGCGTTATGCCCGACCGACGTCCGAATCCTGCGGTGAGTGCAGGTACTCGCTCTCCTCGACCGACTGCATGACCTGGTTGACGAGTTCCTCGACGCGCTCTCGCGCCGTGGTGAGGTCGTCATCGGACGGAACCGGGGATTCGGGCTGGTGGGCGTAGAGCCAGAAGTGGACGGCGCCGGCGATCAGGCCGTCGGCCAGCGCCCAGGGGTCGACATCCGGATTATCGGCCGCGAGCCGGTTACCTAGATCGACGACGGCGTCGGCGGCTTCGTCGAACAGCATGTCGTCATTGTTGGCCATCAGGTATTCTCCGCTATCGGGATGCTATCGGTCTGAAGAAGCGCGGCGTTCCAGGTCGGCCGCGACGATTGCCTCATTGGCGAGCTTTTCACCCAGCTTGATGACTTCCGAGGCCCGATGGAACTCGTGCACGAAGCAGGTGTTCTTGGGTACGTTGATCATGATATCCGACCGGAAGATCGCCATGTGGTGACGTGCTATGGCCGCTTCCATGGTGTCGAGTGCACGCATCATGACGGCCATCAGGCCCGGGCGCTCGTCCTTGCCTTTTGATTCGCTGTCGCGCCAGCCGTCCATGAACTCGCGAACCCGGTCGAGCATGCTGTTGCCGTCTTCCTGGTGTTCGTCGCGCGGGCGTTCGAGGGGCGGCGGATGCACGGCCGGCGCATTGACGTCGACGACGATCACGAGGTCGTTGATGGCGCGCAGCGTCGGCGCAATGGGAACCGGGTTGAGAATGCCGCCGTCGATCAGGGTGCGGCCCCGATACTCGTGCGGCGTGAAGACGCCGGGGATCGCGATGGACGCGCGGATGGCGTCGAACAACGGGCCCCGATCGAGCCAGACTTCGCGTCCCTGGTCCAGGTCCACCGCCACGGCCGTGAACTCGGTTTCGAGATCTTCGATATCGTAGCGACCGATCAGGTCGGCGAGCTTGTCGATGATCTTGCGGCCGCGGATAAGGCCGCCGCCGGAGAAGGTCCAGTCGACCAGCCCCAGCACGTCGGACTGATCGAGCGCGCGCACCCATTCCTCGTAGGCGTCGAGCTGGCCTGCCGCGTGGATGCCGCCGATCAGGGCACCCATCGACGAGCCGGAAATGTGCCTGATTTCGAGGCCCGCCTTCTCCAGCGCGCGAATTACGCCGATATGGGCCAGCCCCCGGGCGCCGCCCGAACCCAGCACCAGGGAAACGCTTTGACCAGCCAGGGGCTTGTTTGGATCGCTCATCGCCAGGATTCTAGCGCATCGCCGCGGTGGATGGCCCGCTGCGGTTAGTCATCACCGGTCACTCGGCGGGTACGTCGAAGGCCTGGCGTACCCATGCCAGGTAATGCTGGTCGGTCGAGACGACCTTGCCCGGCGAGTCGGAGAGCTTGACCACGGGTTGGCCGTTGCATTCGGTCATCTTTATGACGATATTGACCGGGCTGACGCCCGTGTCGTGGGTCAGGTTGGTGCCGATGCCGAACGACACGTTGATGCGCTCGCGGAAGCGACGCCAGATTTCGGCGGCTTTCGGAATGTTCAGCGAGTCGGAAAATACGAGGTTGCGGGTTGCGGGATCGACCCGGTTCTTTCGGTAGTGCTCGATCATCGCCTCGCCCCACTCGAACGGATCGCCGGAGTCCTGGCGGGCACCGTCGAACAGCTTGCAGAAGTACATGTCGAAGTCGCGCAAAAACGCCTTCAGGCTGTAAGTGTCCGACAGGGCGATGCCGAGATCGCCGCGGTACTCGCGCGCCCAGACTTCGAAGGCAAAGCGCTGGGTTTCGGCCAGGCGCGGTCCCAGGGCCTGGCAGGCCTGGATGAACTCGTGCGCCATCGTTCCGATGGGCACCAGGCCGAGCTTCTTCGCCAGCCTGACATTGCTGGTGCCGCGGAAACTGCCGGGAATCTCACGGGAGAAGTTCTCCACCACCTCCTCGTGCCACTGGCGCGAGAAGCGCCGGCGCGTGCCGAAGTCGGCGAAGATGAACTCGTCGGGGCGGTCCAGGGCCTTGACCTGCTCGGTCTTGTGAGCCAGGCGTTCGCGGCCCTCCTCGAGGCCATGGCCAGGCCAGGCGTGACGGCTGTAGAGCTCGCTG
Source organism: Lysobacterales bacterium (assembly GCA_034520805.1). Taxonomy (GTDB): domain Bacteria; phylum Pseudomonadota; class Gammaproteobacteria; order Xanthomonadales; family Wenzhouxiangellaceae; genus Wenzhouxiangella. The sequence goes on from JAXHNG010000018.1 coordinate 103,795, forward strand.
ATGATAGCCAGCAGCGGCACTTCGAACAGGATCGTGTGCAGCCAGGGCCCGCGGATGCGGATACTGAGCTGTCCGTCATCCTCGTCGATCTGGACGAAGCGCGACTGCAGATGGAACAGGCGCAGGAACTCGATGAAGTCGCGTTTCATGTAGCGCAGGCTGCTGAGAAATTGAGCTCCTCGGGCCCGAGCTTGAGCGAGCACAGGTGCTCGATCTCGCGCTCCAGATCCTGGCGGATCGGGACGCAGGTCGATGCCCTCGCTGCGGCACTTGAACCGGTACTCCACTTCCGCACCCGGAAACTGGTGCAGAACCGCCTGCATCATCGAATACTTGTAGATGTCGGTGTCGAGTAGCGAATCGATGATCATGCCGGCTGCTCGAGTTCGTCGCAGCTGTCGATGAACTCGATGCCGGCGTTCTCCATGGCTTTCAGTGCCTCCTCGATACTGTCGTCGGCAATGCCGCGGCAGGCGGCCCGATTGAGGATGACCTGGAATCCGGCCTGTTGGAGCTGGCGTGCGGTTGCCCAGACGCAGAAGTCGGTGGCCAGTCCGCCGACCAGTACGTGGGAGATCCCACGCGAGCGCAGCCATTCGATCACGCCGGTGCTCATCTGCTCGGCGATGTCGTGGTAGCAGGCGCCGTAGGGGTGCATGTCCAGCTCGACGCCCTTCCAGACAAAAAAGTCGTAGTCGGCAGGGCGGGGCAGGTCGGGTACCAGCTCGAAACCCTCGGTGCCCGGCACGGCGTGCACCGGCCAGTGTTCCTCGACGTTGTCGCCCTCGACGCCGGGCTGGCCGATCTTGTCCGAGTCTTCGGTCACCCAGACGGCCTTCGGGCTGTGCGCGTCCTTCGAGCCCAGCCGCAGGGCGGCGAAGCCGGCCTGGCGGTTGAGTTCGGGCCCGATCGTGTCGCCTTCATCCACGGGCAGTTCGTTCGGGCAAAGCGGCGTGAAAGTTCGCTGCGAATCAACGTCGAAGCTCGCAACCTTTTGTTTTTCAGGTATTTTCATCTCAGCTCCCGTTTTCGGCTTGCACGTTACTACATGCGGATGGTCCGTGCCCTTGCCAAGCCCGAATGGTTCTGAAGAACGCTCCAATCGACCGTTGTCGCGGCGTTCTCAGGGGTATGCGTACGGGTTGCCGCAGGTGCTTATTCCACGGCGCAGCTGGCCGCAGGAATGGTCTCGAAAAGCTGCCGCCGGCTGTCACCGTAGTCGATCGGGCAGTCGATCAGGTGCACGCCGGGACGGGCGAGGCAGTCGACTAGCAGTTCGTCGAGGTGGCCGGCGGATTCCGCGCGATGGCCGCTGGCACCGTAGCTCTCTGCGTAGCGCACGAAATCGGGATTGCCGAAGTCCAGGCCGTAGTCGGCCAGCCCCATTTGCTCCTGCTTCCACTTGATCATGCCGTAGGCGTCGTCGCGCAGGATCAGCACGACCAGGTCGAGTTTCAGGCGCACCGCGGTTTCGAGCTCCTGCGAATTCATCATGAACCCGCCGTCGCCGCACACGGCGATCACCTTGCGATCCGGGTGAACGAGGCGAGCGGCCATGGCAACCGGCAACCCTGCGCCCATGGTCGCCAGGGCGTTGTCGAGCAACAGGGTGTTGGGACGCGTGGTGCGGTAGTTGCGGGCGAACCAGACCTTGTAGAGTCCGTTGTCGAGGCTGATGATGCCGTCTTCGGGCATGGCGTCGCGCACGGCGTGAACCACCCGGCGGGGGTGGACTGGAAACTCCTCCAGATCGCGCCCGCGCGCCAGGTCCTCCAGCATGGCTGCTCTAACCCGGTGGGCGAAGTCGAAGTCCCAGTGGTCCTGCACTTCGATCTTTTCGTTGATCTGCCAGATGGCGTTGGCGATATCGCCGGTGACCTCGAGCTGCGGAAAGTAGACCGCGTCCACCTCGGCGCTGAAGAAGTTGACGTGAATGACGGTGCGGCGACCCTCGCGCATGAAAAACGGCGGTTTCTCGACGACATCGTGGCCGATGTTAATGATGCAATCGGCCTGCTCGATGGCGCGGTGGGGGTAGTCGTCCTCCGACAAGGCGGCGGTGCCGAGCCAGCATTCGGTTTCGCCGACCACGCCCTTGCCCATTTGCGTGCTCACGAAGGGAATGCCCGTGTGCTCGATGAAGCGCCGCAGCATGCGAGCGGTCAGCTTGCGATTGGCGCCGGCGCCAATCAACAGCAGCGGGTGGCGGGACTTTTCGATCGCTGCCACGGCCGCGTCGATAGCCTTTACTTCGGCCACCGGGCGGCGATGCAAACTCGCCGCGATGGGCGACTCGTCCGTTTCCTCTTCGCACACGTCTTCGGGCAACTCCAGATGCGTCGCGCCTGGACGTTCCTCGGCAGCTTGGCGAAACGCTTCGCGAACGCGAGACGGGACGCTCGCCGCCGAAACGATCTGCCGGGTGTAGCGCGTGACCGGCCGCATCAGGTCGACCACATCGATGATCTGGAAGTGTCCCTGCTTGGAAGTCTTGATCGGCTTCTGGCCGGTAATCAACACCAGCGGCATGCCGCCCAGCTCGGCGTAGGCGGCCGGCGTCACGAGATTGGTCGCGCCCGGTCCCAGCGTGGACAGGCACACGCCCGGCTTCCCGGTCAGGCGTCCGTAGCAGGCGGCCATGAACCCGGCGCCCTGTTCGTGGCGGGTCACGATCAGTCTGATGGTGGATTGGCGCAGGGCTTCGACCAGTTCGAGGTTTTCCTCCCCGGGTACGGCGAAGACGTACTCCACGCCTTCGGCCTCGAGACAACGGACGAAAAGCTCGGCAGCGTTCATGGCTGTAATGGTGCATGATCTAGAGTGAATGCGCCAGTCGGTCTGGTTTGCCGGTGCGGCCATCTGCAGGGTTGTTGGCACCCGTACGGTCTGGTGGCACTGGCCGCAGTCCGGGTCTCGACACGTCGAAGACGGTTTCGCTTGGGTGTGCTTAACTGGGTCTTGCGGCGGATTTATGGGCTGGCCGAGGCTTCTTCTGGGTTAAGCACCACCGGCCGCGGTGCGGGTCTCGACAAGTCAACTGCTGTTTCGCCCGGCGCTTCGCGCTCTTGCGGCGACTCACTTTTGTCAATTACGACAAAAGTAAGCAAAAGCGCTCCTACAACCACGCGGTTGGTCCGCACACCCAGCGGGCATTGGGGGTTTAACGGAATGCTGCGCGTGCCCTCGCCTGAATTCGGTCGAGGCACAGGGCAACCTCGTCAGAGACTGGGCGTAGCCCGCACCTGAACAGCACGACCTCGACAGGGCCGGCTTCTTCCGCGGCATAAAATCTTCTAATGGCCGAGGCTTTAGCCGTCGCGCGCGCCAGCGCGCGTGATCGTGTCTTCCGGAAGCCGCTAATCCAGACCAGGGCCACTTGCGGCCCCAGTCGAAGTCCGGGCGCCCTCAGCCGGGCTCTAGCGAAGCCGTAATCGGCATTCTGGAGCCCTTGACGCCATGAGGCTCCTGAGACGCCGCCGGTATCTTTTAAGCGCGTTTTTTGGTTACTTTTTTCGCGCAGGAAAAAAGTTACTCGCCGCAAGAGCGCGAAGCGCCGGGCGAAACCGCCTTTGACATTGACGTGTCGAGACCCGCACCGCGGCCGGCGGTGCCAGACCTAACAGCGGTCACAACCCAACGCATGGCACATCACGGCGAAGCCGCCCCGCACCCCTGCCAGGCAGGCCAAAACACCAAAACACCAAAACACCAACCCCCTAATCGAGCGACTGAATGAATGCGTCGGCCTCGGCGATGGCTTCGTTCATGGCCTCTACCAGGGCTTGCGTGTCGCTTTCGATGTCGTCGAGTTCGTCGCGCAAGGCCGAGATGGCGCGGGCGTTGAGGTTGTGCTTGAGGAACAGCACCTGATCCTGGAAGGCCTGTAGCACCGGCTCCATGGTGGCCTCGGCACGCTCCATCGCCGCGATCATGCGCTCGTAGCGGCCCTGCGTTTCGCGCAGCAGCTTCTCCGAACGGCGGCGCAGGTCGGCGTTTTCGTATTCGTCGAGTTCATCCGACCATTCGTCGAACAAGTCCCCGGCGACGTCGCGCACCCGGTCGATTCGCTCGCGGACTTGCTCGGCGTCGTCGAGGCTGCGTTCGTAGGCGCGGCTCAGGCGGTCGTAGAGGTCTTCCAGGTCCCCGCCGTCGAACTCGACCGTTGCGCGGAACTGTTCCAGGGCGGAAGAGAATTCCTCCTTCGCGGCGCCCTGGGCGTCGCGGGCTGCCTCGACGCGAGAAGAGAGAATGTCGCGCTTTTCAACGCCAAAGGCTTCGAGCGTGCGGTACTTCATCGACTGGCAGCCGGCCAGGGCGGTGACGAGCATCAGGAGAAGGACGGTTCGAAGGCGAGGGCTCAGGCGTGGATTCATGGGAAGTTCTCCGGGGGAACGGTTAAGAGCATGATAACTGGTCAGCCGAAAAGCAAGCGATCGAGGCTCCTGACCCGTGTCGTCCCGGCCCCTGAGCCGGGACCTCGCAAGCCTATTCCGGCACGGCCCCGTCTGACTGCCGGCCGGGATGTGCGAGGCCCCGGCTCATCGCTGCGCGATGTCCGGGGCGACACGGACTTTCAATCAACTTTGCCGTGAGGCCACCATGCCGGTACGTTCGCGGCCGGCAATGCGCTGCGCGAGATGGACGAAATCGTCGCCGATCAGGTAGAAGATTGGAATCAGGCCCAGCGTGATGACCGTGGCGAAGAGAATGCCGAAGGCCAGGGACGTCGCCATCGGGATGACGATCTGGGCCTGCAGGCTGGTTTCGAAGAAAATGATCGGCGCCAGGCCGAGAAAGTGGTCGCCGACGTCAGGATGATTGGCCTGAAGCGTGCCCGGGCGGCCTTGACGGCCGCGTCGACGCGCGACATGCCTGCCCGGCGGTGGCGGTTGACGAAATCGACCAGGATCAGGCTGTCGTTGACGACGACACCGGCCAGGGCAATGATGCCGAAGAAGCTGAGCATGCTGATGGGGATGCCCAGCAGCCAATGGCCGACCACGGCGCCGACCATGCCGAAGGGAATCACGGACATGATCAGCAGCGGCTGCAGGTAGGAGCGCAGCGGAACCGCGATCAGTGCATAGATCAGGAACAGGGCGAAGGCCGTGCCCATCAATAGATCGCGCGCAACTTCCTGCTGGCTGAGCGTGGCTCCGGACACCCGGTAGCTGACGTTCGGGTAGCCGGCCAGAATCTCGGGCAGATGCGTTTCGCGTAGCTCGCTGGTGATGCGGCCCGGCTCGGCAACTTCCTTGTCCACGCGGGCGGTGACGCTGATCGAGCGCTGCCGATCGAAGCGGCGAATCACCGACGGGCTGTTGCCTACATCGATATCGGCGACGGCGCCGAAGGGGACTTCCGAACCATCGGGCGTGCGGATGCGCATGGCCTCCAGGTAGCCCTCGGAAGTGCGCTGCTCGCGCGGATAGCGCACCATGACGCGCACATCGTCCTGGCCGCGCTGGATGCGCTGTACTTCCTCGCCGAAGAAGGCCTGACGCACCTGGCGAGCCAGGTCCTGCTGACTCAGGCCCAGTGCCTCGGCTTCGGGCTTGATTTCGAGCTGCAGTTCCTTGAGGCCGCCATCGAAGGAATTGCGCGCGTCGTAGGTGCCTTCATAGGTGTTGACCCGGCTTACGAGCTCGGCTGCCGCGGCCTCGAGCTGATCGAGGTTGTTGCCGACCAGCTGGAATGAGATGTCCGGTCCGCCGCCGCCCGGTCCGCCGCCGGCGTTGCCGATGCGAAGACCTCGGGCGCCGGGAATCTGGCCGACGGCCGCGCGCCATTGGCGCTCCAGCTCATTGATGGTGACCGGGCTGTCCTCGTTGCGCGTCAATTCCACCAGCATGCCGCCGGAGGTATCCGAACCCGACCAGGCGAAGACCGTGCGCACAATGTCCTTGTCCAGGCCATATTGCTGCTGGAGTTTCTCGTCTGCGGCTTCCAGCTTTTCGGCGAGAAGGTCCATGTTGGCGTGCGTGACGTAAGCCGGGGTGCCCTCGTTCATTTCCAGTTCGGCCTGCATGAAGTCTCCGGCGAAATCGGGAAAGAACACCCGGGGCACGAAGCCGCCGAAGATCAGCCCGAGCGAGAGGATGAGGATCGAAATAAAGGCTGCCACTGACAGGTAGCGGTTGCGTAGCAGCACAGCCAGCGACGGCAGGTAGTACCGGTCGACGAAGGTAAACATGCCGTCGGAGAAACGTCGCTGGAAGCGGATGAAGCGATTGGTCGTTTCGGGTTCGTGCTTCTTGATGCGCATGTGCGCAAGGTGGGCCGGCAGAATCAACTTCGATTCGACCAGTGACATGAACAGGCACAGCACGACCACCCAGCCGATGGCGGCGAAGAACTGCCCTGAAATTCCGGAGATCATCAGAATGGGCAGGAAGGCCGCAATGGTGGTCAAAACGCCGAAAGTGGCCGGGATGGCGACTTTGTAGACGCCGTTGACGACGTTGTCAACCGAGTGCCCCTTTTCACGGATCTCGGTGTAAGCCGATTCGCCCATGACGATGGCGTCGTCGACCACGATGCCGAGCACGACGAGAAAACCGAACAGGCTGATCAGGTTGATGGTCACGCCCACGGCCGGCAGCATCCACAGCGCGCCGAGGAAAGCGATCAGCAGACCCACCATCACCCAGAAGGCCAACTTCAGGCGCAGGAAAAGGGCCAGGATGAGGAAGACGAGAACGGCGCCGGCGATGAGGTTCTTGGCCATCATCTCCATGCGGCCCTTGAGATAGAACGAGATGTCGGCCCACCAGTCGACGCTGAGGCCGGCCGGGAGTTCTTTCTGCTTTTCGGCGATGTAGTCGCGCACGGCTTCGGAGACGGCCAGGGCGTTTTGCTCGCCCACGCTGAGAATGCGGATGGCCGTGGCCGGCTGCCCGTTGTGACGGGCATAGCGCTCTTGCTCGACGAAGCCGTCGCGAACGGTGGCGATGTCGCGCACCAGCACGCGCGAGCCGTCCGGGTTGGCGCGCACGACGATGTCTTCGAAGTCGCGGCCGACGTAGGCCTGGCCGATGGTGCGCACCAGCACGTCGCCGCCGGCGGTTTCGATGCGCCCGCCGGGCAGGTCGAGCGAGGACTCGCGAATGGCCTGGGCCACTTCGCCGAGCGTCAAGTCATAGGCGCGCAGGGTCTGTTCGCGAACTTCGATCCCGATTTCGTAGGCGCGGGTACCGACCAGTTCGGCGCGGGTGACGTCTGGCAGGGCGATGATTTCATCGCGGATCTCGCGCGCGGCTTCCTTGAGCGTGCGTTCGTCGACCCCGCCGAAAACCGATACCCAGATAACTTCCTGGGTAAAAGTGTTGCGCTGGTAAATCGGGCGCTCGGTCTCGGCCGGAAAGGTCGAGATGGAATCCACCCGGGTCTTGATCTCATCGAGTACTTCGAGAACATCGTAGTCGGGGTGCACTTCGATCTGAACGCTGCCGGAGCCCTCGCGGCCGGTCGAAACCATCTCGCGGATGCCCTCGAGATCCTGGATCGCCTCTTCGATCTTGATCAGTACGCCCTGCTCGACATCCTTGGGTGTTCCGCCGCGGTAAGGCACATTGACCGTGACGTAGTTGGTCTCGATCTTTGGCTGGATCTCCTTGGTGATGGTAAATGCCGTGACCAGGCCGCCGAAGAGCAGGCACAGCATCAGCAGGTTGGCCGCCACGGAATTGTGGGCGAACCAGGCAATGATATTGCCGTACCAGTTGCGCTCGGGGTTCATTCTTCGCCCTCCGATTGCGCTGCCACCTCCTGGTCTTCGCTGGCGGGCAGGATTCGCAGTTCGGGATCATTCGATTGTGATTCGCGCACCTTCAGTTGCGAGCCCTGAACCGGGGCGGCGATGGCCGTGGTGATGACACGCTCGCCCACCTCCACCGCGTCGCCCAGATAAACCCGTTCGGCGGTCGAGCGAATGACATTGACATTGCGAATCTCCAGGCGGTCTTCATTGTCGGCAATGAACAAGCGATCGCCGTCGCGCAGGGTTTCGCGCGGCAACTCGATCAACCCGGCCGACGAGCGGCCCTCGATCTCGGCCTGCACGTAAGTCCCCATCGGCAGCGGAACCTGACGCTCCTCGCCGAGCAGCCCGTACGGATCCTGAATGCGGGCTACCGCATAGGTCAGGCGCGTGGTCTCCTCGACCACGCCCTCGGTGCGAACGATTTCGCCCGTCCAGCTACCGCGCTCGCCGCTGACGTCGCCGAAGAAGCGCACGGTCGGACGCGGGCCTGACTGGCGGCCCGGCTGGGGCAGTTTGACAAAGGCCAGGTCGCGGTCGGGCAATGGCAGGCGAACCTCGGCCACGTCCACGGCAAAGGCCACACCCAGCGAGGTTCCCACACCGACGTACTGGCCGATACCGACCGATCGCGAGCGCACCATGCCGTCATAGGGCAGGGAGATGCGGGTCCGCTCCAGGTTGCGCCGGGCGCGGGCCAGGGCGGCCTCCGCGGCCTGGACGGAGGCTTTTGCCTGTTCGAGCTGCGGAATGCGCAGCACCAGGTCGGACGGTTGTCGGCTATCGCCGTGCAGCTGTTCCCAGTCGCGGCGGGCCTGGTCGGACCTCGACTGCTCGTCGGAGAGGCGTGCGCGGGCGGCGGCCAGTTCCGCTTCGGCCTGCTTGACGGCAGTTTCGTAGTCGCTTGGATCGATCTCGACCAGCACATCTCCGGCCCGGAAGAAGCCGCCGGCCACGAACTGCTCGGACAGCCCGGTGATCTTGCCGCTGACCTCGGGCACCAGGCTGGTTTGGGTTCGCGGTTTCACCGTGCCCTGGGCTTGAACCGTAAAGTGGTCGCCGGCCGCTTCGGCGGAGATTGTATCGACCAGCATGGCCGTTTCGACCGGCTCGCGTTCGGGCGGCTCGGGACGGTTGATAAACAGCATGATAACGACGCCAATCGCGGCGATGATCAGCAGCGGCGGCAGTGCGTATTTAAGGAAAGTTTTCATGGGGTTCGCGTGTCCCGGGTCGCGGTGTTCTACATTGAGCGCCATCCTGCCATCGCACCCGACGTCGACACAGTGCCAAAAGGCATGCATCGGTGGCCGGGTCGCCTGGAAAAACGGCCCCGGTGACGCCACGTAGGGGGCTTTCGGGTAGACTGTCGCCGGTTTGGATAAGTTTCATTCATGAATCATCAAGTTCACATCAAAAGATCCGAAGAAATCGAGGCCATGCGCGTTGCCGGCCAGCAGGCCGCCAGCGTCCTGGCCCTGCTTCGAGAGCACATCCGGCCGGGCGTTTCTACCGGCGAGCTCGACCGCATCGCCCACGAATATATCGTCGATGAACTCGGCGCCGTGCCGGCGCCGCTCGACTACAAGGGCTTTCCGAAATCGATCTGCACCTCGATCAACCATGTCGTCTGCCACGGCATTCCCGGCGACAAGAAGCTCAAGGACGGTGACATCCTCAATATCGATGTGACCGTCATCAAGGACGGTTGGCACGGCGATACCTCGAAGATGTTTTTTGCTGGTGAGCCCTCGGTCAAGGCACGCCGCGTGTGCGATGTGGCGCATGAGGCGCTTGTTCGGGGTATCGAGACGGTCAAGCCGGGCGTGACCCTGGGCGATATCGGTCACGCTATCCAGGAATACGCCGAAGGCGAACGCTGCTCGGTTGTGCGCGAGTATTGCGGCCACGGTATCGGGCGCGGCTTTCACGAGGCGCCGCAGGTGCTGCACTACGGCCGGCCGGGCCAGGGCATGGTGCTCGAGCCCGGTATGACCTTCACCATCGAGCCGATGATCAATCTGGGCAAGCGCCATACCAAGCTTTTGCCCGACGGCTGGACGGTCATCACCCGCGATCGCAGCCTGACCGCCCAGTGGGAGCACACGCTGGCGGTGACCGACGACGGCTTCGATGTACTGACCCAGTTGCCTGACGACCCGCTGTGACCGAGCGGCTGAGCGCAGTTCCGGCCACCCGCGACTGCCTCGACCTCGGGGCACTGGCCAAGCTTGACGCCGCGCCCAGATCGCTCAGCCGCGCGCTGGATACCGCGCGTGTGCAGGCCGACGCCGAGTTGCACCGTCAGTTTGTCGCGGGATCCGACATCCGCGATCTCGTCCAGGCCCGGGCCTGGGTCGTCGAACAGCTCATCCTTACCGCCTGGGAGCGCCTGGCCCCGTCCGATGCGGGCCTCGAGCTGTGCGCCGTTGGTGGCTTCGGCCGCGGCGAGCTTCACCCGCATTCCGATGTCGACCTTCTGATTCTGCTTCCCGACGACCAGGACGGTGTGGCAGCGTCGCTCGAGCAGTTCGTGCAGGTGCTCTGGGATGCGGATCTCCATCCGGGGCAGAGCGTGCGCAGCGTGGACGATTGCGTGAGCGAGGCGCGTGCCGATGTCGGCGTGGCAACCAACCTGATGGAATCGCGCCTGATGGCCGGCGGCGGCCGGCTCTATCGCCAGATGCGCGAGCGCACTGATGCACCTGCGCTGTGGCGGGCTGACGAGTTTTTCTCGGCCAAGCTGGCAGAGCAGGATCAGCGTCACGAGCACTTCGAGGACACCGTCTACAATCTCGAGCCCAACCTCAAGGAGGGGCCGGGCGGACTGCGCGATATGCAGATGATCGCCTGGGTCACGCGCCGGCATTTCGGGACTTCCACGCTGCACGGCCTGGTCGAGCGCGATTTCCTCAGCGAGCGAGAGCACGAGGACCTGGTCGATGCCCGAGAGTATCTGTGGCGCCTGCGGTGGGCTCTGCACGAGACCGCCGGCCGCGCCGAGGAGCGGCTGCTGTTCGAGTACCAGCGCCGGCTGGCCGAACGATTCGGCTACGGCGACTGCGGCGAGAGCAACGAGCCGGTCGAGCGCTTCATGCAGGCCTACTATCGCAACGTCATGCAGCTCGAGCGGCTCAATGAAAGGCTGCTGCAGAGCTTCGACGAAGAGTTGCTGGCCGGTCGTCGCCACCTGCCGTCGGCCGATATCGACGAATATTTCCGCATCCACCACGGCTACCTGGAACTGAAGGACGCGCATTCGCTGGTGCAATACCCGGCACTGATCATGCGCATGTTCCTGGTGCTGGCCGACCACCCGGACGTGCGCGGTGTGCGCGCCACGACCATCCGGCTGGTGCGTGAGCACCTGTACCTGATCGACGACGATTACCGGCGTGATCCTGAGATCCTCGGCAGCCTGCTGGCGCTGCTCAGGCGCGAGCGCCTGGTCTACAGCCAGCTGGCGCGCATGAACCGTTACGGCGTGCTTGCGGCCCTGCTGCCGGAATTCGCCCAGATCACCGGGCGAATGCAGTTCGACCTGTTTCATGTCTATACGGTCGACCAGCACACCCTGTTCGTCATCCGGAACTTGCGGCGCTTCGCCTACGCCAAGCATCCGGACAAATTCGCCCATGCCATCGAGGTCTTCGAGCGGATCGAGCGCCCCGAGGTGCTCTACCTGGCCGCGCTGTTTCACGACATCGCCAAGGGCCGGGGTGGCGACCACTCCGAGCTGGGCGCCGAAGACGCGCGGCTTTTCGTCGACCGGCTCGAGCTGTCCGACGCCGACCGCGACCTGGTCGTGTGGCTTGTTCGCGAGCACTTGTTGATGTCGCGCACGAGTCAGCGCGAGGACATTTCCGATCCCGAAGTGGTCAATTCGTTTGCCGAGCACGTCGGCAATCAGCGGCGTCTCGATCACCTGTTCGTGCTGACCGTCGCCGACATTGCGGCCACCAGTCCGCGCTTGTGGAATTCCTGGAAGGACAGCCTTTTGTGGGAGCTCTACGCCGCGACGACCGCCGCGCTCAGGCGTGGACTGGAGCACCCCGTGGATCGCCAGGCCAGCCTGGACGAGACGCGCAGCGAGGCGCTGGCGGCCCTGCGTGAGCATGGATTCGATGCCGCACGGGTCGAGTCTTGCTGGCGCGAACTGCCCGACCGCGCCTTCCTGCGCCTCGATGCCGAACAGCTGGCCTGGACCACGCGCGAAGTGCTCTCCGGCGATTCGCTGCCGCTGGTGGCCTGTCGACGCCTCGACGACAAGGGCATCAGCGAGGTTTTCGTCCATGCCGGCGATTTCGCCGGGCTTTTCGCGGTGGTCGCGCGCGAGCTAGACCGCATGCAGCTCAACGTGCTCGCCGCGCGCGTCATCACGACTTCCGACGGCAAGAGCTGGGACCTGTTCCAGGTCATGGACTCGCACAACCAGCCGCTCTACGACTCGGATGCCGATCGCCTGAGGCGTTCCCTGATCGACCAGCTGGCCGCGCGAGAGGTTCGTCCTCTGCCGTCGCGCCCGTTGCCGCGACGCCTGCAGCCGTTCATGGGCCGTCCCGAGATTGCCTTGTCGACCGGCGACGGCGTGACCGAGCTCGAGATCGCCGCCACCGATCGTCCGGGGCTGCTGTCGGCGATCGCCGAGGCCCTGTTCGCCCACGGACTGCGCCTGCACGACGCCCGCGTGGCCACCTTCGGTCAGCGTGTCGAAGACGTATTCACCATTACCGACGCCGACGGGCAGCCACTGAACCGTGACGTCTGTGATGCGCTGGAGGTGGATCTGCGCAAGCGGCTGGATGTTTGAAGGGGTCAGGATTCAGGGGTCAGGGATCAGGTTTCGGGAAACTGGAGGCTGCGCTATCCTGACCCCTGACCCCTGACCCCTGACCCCTATGATCAACGAACTCGACAAGCTGCAACGGGCCATCGAGGCCGCCTGGGACCGCCGTGGTGAACTATCGCCCGAGACGGCTGACGACGAATTGCGTGGGCAGATCGATACCTGCCTGCAGGGCCTGGAGAGCGGCGAGTTGCGGGTGGCCGAGCCGGACGGTGAGGGCGGCTGGCGCGTCAATGGCTGGCTCAAGCAGGCCATCCTGCTGCATTTCCGGACCACCGCCAATCGCGTCATGAAAGGGGGTGTCAGCAATTACTTCGACAAGGTCGAGCTGCGCTTCGCCGACGGGGTGGATTCGCCCGAGCAATGCGGGGCCCGCGTGGTGCCCACGGCCACCGTTCGCCGAGGCGCGCACATCGGCAACGACACGGTGCTGATGCCCAGCTACGTCAATATCGGTGCCTACGTCGGCTCGGGCAGCATGATCGATACCTGGGCAACCGTGGGTTCCTGCGCCCAGATCGGATCGGGTGTGCACATCTCCGGCGGGGCCGGCATTGGCGGCGTGCTCGAACCCCTTCAGGCCAGCCCGACCATCATCGAGGACGGCTGCTTCATCGGCGCGCGCTCGGAGGTGGTCGAGGGCGTGATCGTCGAGCAGGGCGCGGTGATCGGCATGGGTGTTTTCCTCGGCCAGTCCACGCGCATCTACAACCGCGAGACCGGTGAAATCACCACCGGCCGTGTGCCGGCCGGCTCGGTTGTCGTGGCCGGCAGCCTGCCGGCCGACGACGGCAGTCACAGCCTCTATGCCGCCGTCATCGTCAAGCAGGTCGACGAGAAGACCCGCTCGCGAACGTCGGTCAACGAGCTGTTGCGCGCCGCCGGCTGACTCATTCCGTGGCTTCTTGCTTGCCGATAAACACGTAGTAGAGCAGTGGTACCAGCAGTACCGTCATCACCGTCGACACCGCCAGGCCGAAGATCAGCGAGATCGACAGGCCGTTGAAGATCGGGTCGGGCAGGATGAAGGCCGCGCCCAGCATGGCCGAGATGGCCGTCAGCGCGATCGGCTTGAGGCGGACCACGCCGGCGAGGATTACCGCGTCTTCCAGTGATTCGCCCTCCTCGAGCAGCTGCCGGATGAAGACGACCAGCAGGATGGAATTGCGCACGATGATGCCGGCGAGCGCGATCATGCCGATCATGCTGGTGGCGGTGAACTCGCGCCCGAGCAGGGCGTGGCCCGGCAGGATGCCGATCAGGGTCAGCGGGATCGGCGCCATGACGATCAGGGGAATCAGGTAGGCGCGGAACTGCGCGACCAGCAGCAGGAAAATCACGAACACGCCCACGGCGTAGGCCAGGCCCATATCGCGGAAGGTCTCGTAGGTGATCTGCCACTCGCCGTCCCATTTCAGCGCCGGCTGGCCGGCCCAGTCGGGCTGGCTGATCCAGTACTGGGCCGGCGCGTTCGCCTGGCCGTAGAGTTCGGAGGCCATGGCGAACATGCCGTACAGCGGCGAGTCGACCTGGCCGGCCATGTCGGCGGTGACGTAGGTGACCGGCAGCAGGTCCTTGTGCTGGATGATGCCCGGCCACTGCGATTCCTCCACGCTGGCCACGTCCGCCAGGCGGATCATTTCGCCGCCGCGGCTCATCACCGGCAGCGACATCAGGGCCGAGGGCTGCGCCTTGTCGCCTTCCGGGAGAATCACGCGAATGGGCACGGCGTGCTTGGCACCGGGATCGCGCAGGTAGCTGACGTTGCGCTGGCCGAGCGCGACGGCCAGTGCGTCGACGACCTGGGCCTGGGACACGCCCAGGGTGGCGGCGCGGTGGCGATCGACCACCACCTGCCAGCGCTCGGTCGGCGCGGTGACGGTGGTGTCGATATCGACCAGGCCGTCGATGTCTTCCATCTGCCGGGCCAGCTTCTGCGCCATGTCGGCGCGGGCTTCGGGCGTGGGGCCGTAGACTTCGGCGACCACCGGGGAGAGCACCGGCGGGCCGGGCGGGACTTCGACGATCTTCACCGCCGCCCCGAAGCGCTCGCCGATCTCGGTCAGGGGCGCGCGCAGGTCCAGCGCGATGTCGTGCGACTGCCGGTCGCGTTCGTCGACCAGGTTGATCTGCAGGTCGCCGTGGTAGGGCTCGCCGCGCAGGTAGTACTGGCGCACGAGACCGTTGAAATTGATCGGTGCGGCCGTGCCCGCGTAGGCCTGCCAGTCGGCGACCGAATCGACCGTGGACAGATAGCCGCCCATTTCCGTGAGTACCCGCATGGTTTCTTCCATGGGCGTGTGCTCGGGCATGTCGACGACCACCTGCAGTTCCGACTTGTCGTCGAACGGCAGCATTTTGAGCACGACGGCCTGGAAGACCGGCAGCAGGGCGACGATCAGGGTCAGCCCCACCACGCCGCAGGCCAGCAGCCAGCGGTTTCTTCGATTCTCACCCAGAAAGGGCGTGAAAACGGTCGAGAAAGCGCGCTGCAGGCGCGGGTTGGCGCCCTCGCTCGAGCTTTCAGCCTGTTCGGTCTGGTCCGTGTCGGCTTCGCTGTCTCGTCGCAGCAGGCGCACGGCCAGCCAGGGCGCGAGGACGAAAGCGACGACCTGCGACAGCACCATCCCGGCCGAGGCGTTGATCGGGATCGGTCCCATGTAGGGGCCCATCAGGCCGGTGACGAAGGCCATGGGCAAGAGCGCGGCCATCACCGTCAGGGTCGCCATGATGGTGGGGGTGCCCACTTCATCGACGGCCACGGGCACGATGTCGCGAATGGGCCGCCTCGAGATGCTGATCCGGCGATGAACGTTTTCGACGATGACGATGGCGTCGTCGACCAGGATCCCGATCGAGAAGATCAGCGCGAACAGGGACACGCGATTGAGGGTGAAGCCCCACGCCCAGGAGAAGACCAGGGTCAGCAACAGGGTGACGAGTACCGACAGGCCCACGATCACCGCCTGGCGCCAGCCCATGGTGGCCAGCACCAGCAGGATCACGGCGACGGTCGCTGAGATCAGGTCGCGGATCAGCGACCGGGCCTTGTCCGATGCGGTCTCGCCGTAGTTGCGGGTGACGAGTATTTCGGTGTTGTCGGGGATGACGCGGCCCTTGAGGATATCGAGGCGCGCTATGACCGCATCGGCAATGTCGATGGCGTTCTCGCCGGGCTTTTTGGCCACCGCCAGGGTCACGGCCGGGTAGATCTTCCCCTGCCGCCCGCCGTCGTTGCCCGGGCCGAACCCCAGCATGACGCTGCGGTCCGGCACCGTCGAGCCACGCTGAACTTCGGCGATGTCGCCCAGGCGGATGGCGGTGCCGCCGTGGATGCCGACCACCAGTCGTCGCACCTGCTCGGCGGTTTCGAGCAGGCTGCCGGGCTGCAGCGGGATGGACACCCCGTCGCGGACGATGCGCGACTCGCCGGCGCTGCTGTTGGCCGCCTGGATGGCGTCGCGGATGTCGGCCAGGGTCAGGCCGTATCCCGCCAGGCTGGCCGGGTCGAAGACCACGTCCACGCGATCGGGCACGCCGCCGATGGTGTAGACATCGCGTGTGCCGGGGACGCGCTTGAGGGCGACTTCCAGGGTGTGGGCCAGGCGCGTGAGTTCTTCGCCGGACTGGCGGCCCGTCGGATCGTGGAGTGTGAGCGTGACGATCGGAACGTCGTCGATGCCCTTGGGTTTGACCACCGGTTGCCCCGCACCCAGGTCGGCCGGGAACCAGTCGCTGTTGGAATAGACCTTGTTGTACAGTCGAACCAGGGCATCCTGGCGCGGGATACCGACCTCGAACTCGACCGTGATGACCGCCTGGCCCTGGCGGGAGGTCGAGTAGACGTGCTTCACGCCCGAAATCTCGTCGAAGATCTGCTCGCCCGGGTTGGTGATCAGGTACTCCACTTCCTCGGCGCTGGCGCCGGGAAAGGGGACGAACACGTCGGCCATCGTGACGTCGATCTGCGGCTCTTCCTCCTTGGGCGTGATCACCACGGCCAGCAGGCCGGCGATGATGCCCACCGCAGCCAGCAGCGGCGTGAGGCGCGAATCCTGAAAGGCGCGCGCGATGGTTCCAGATGGACCCATGCCCGACTGCTCTCGGCTCATTGCGACCGGCTCCGGGCAAAGATGGCTTCGGGATCGAGGGCGACTTCCTCGCCTTCATCCAGCCCGGAGAGCACCTCCAGGCGATCGTCCTGTCTGCGCGCCGATGCGGACCTGGCGCAGCCGGGGCTCGCCGGACTCACCGCGCACGAATACGGCGCGCAGCTCGCTGCGTCGAAGCAGGCTCTCAGCCGGAATCCAGAGCGATTCGCGCCGCTCGACCGGCAGCATGACGCGCACCAGCTGTCCGGGGTAGACGCCCAGGTCGCCGTTGTCGACTGCAATCCGCACGGTGACGCCGTGGCCCGGCGCGTCGGCGAAGGGAAAGCGCGTGATCTTGCCGATCTTGAGCTCGCGGCCGCTGTCGAGCAAGACGCGAAAATCGCTGCCGTTGCTACTGATCCGGTCGATGTAGCGCTGGGGTACCGAGGCGACTACCCGCAGGGGGTCGAGCGCGAAGCCGCTCAATAGCGGCTGTCCGGGTCGCACCGATTCGCCCAGTTCGACCAGCCGCGCCGTGATGATGCCGCCGTAGGGGGCGGTAACGCGCGTGTATTCGAGCTGTTCGCGGGCTTCGGCAATAGCGCTGCGTGATCGGGCTACGCGTGCCCGGGCGGCGTTGAGGGCGTTCCGGGCCTGGTCCAGGTCCGATTGCGAGGCGACGCCGCGCTCGGCGAGCGGTTCGATGCGCTCGAAGCGCTGGCGCGCATCCTCGAGGCCTGATTCGGCTTCCTCCAGGTTAGCCCGGGCCTGCTCGAGCCGAGCGCGCTGCTCGGTGTCGTCGAGGCGGGCGATGAGTTCACCGGACGCCACGATATCGTCCACGTCGTAGGGCAGCTCGACGATTGTTCCGGCGGTCTGGGCCGAAACCGTGCTTTCCTGAACCGCCTCGATCATGCCGTCGAGACGGACCGATTCGACCAGGACCGCCCGTTCCACCGCTTGCCATTCCACGGCACCGGCCGGTGCCGGTAGGGTCACCAGGCCGCAGATCGCGGTGGCGACCGCAAGAAATCGCGCTTTCATGACGTTCCCCATGAGTCCAAAGACATTATATTAGCATAATGTGATATAAACCTGCCAACCCCGCACCTTTCCGGTGCTGGTACGCGAGCAACGAAATCGACTTGAGCTTCATGCAGCCCGCTCCCACCTGTTCATGATGATGAAAGTTTATGGTATCGGGAACTGCGACTCCTGCCGCAGGGCGCGCAAGTGGCTCGAAAAGTCCGGTCGCGACTATCGGTGGCACGATCTGCGCGCCGACGGTATCGACGAGATCACGCTCCGCGAGTGGATCGACTCGATTGGCCCAGAGTCTTTGGTCAACCGTCGTTCGACCACCTGGCGGGGGTTGGACGAGTCCGATCGGGAGCGCGCGATGGATGCCCACGTCGCCCCGACCCTGCTCGCAGCCCACCCGACGCTGATCAAGCGGCCGGTCTTTGATCTGGGCGAGTGCGTGCTGGTCGGCTTCAACGATTCCGTCAAGCAGGCGCTGTAGACTGGAGTGGATGGAAGCACGTACACAGAATCAACCGCTGAGCGCTGTTACGCGCGAGCAGCGTGAAGCCCGCGAACAAGCGCTTTCACCGCTGGCGACGCGTTCGTCATGGAGCCGGGGGCGCGAACGCGCGGAGGCGCCCGATCCCTACCGCACAGCGTTCGAGCGTGATCGTGACCGGGTGCTGCATTCCAAGGCGTTCCGCCGCCTCAAGCACAAGACACAGGTCTTCATCAATCCCGAGGGTGATCACTTCGTCACCCGGATGTCCCACACCCTTCAGGTCACCCAGGTGGCTCGCTCGCTGGCCGCGGCCCTCGGCCTCAACGAAACGCTCACGGAGGCCATCTGTTTGGCGCATGACTGCGGCCATACGCCCTTCGGGCATACCGGTGAGGCTGCCCTGTCAGACTACGTCGAAGGGGGCGAGTGGCTGCACTCCGAGCAGGGCGTTCGAATTTTCCGGGTGCTCGAGCCGTGCAATCTCACCTGGGAGGTGCTCGACGGCGTGCGTGCACATACCTGGCGCATCAAGCCGCCGCCCCACACGCCGGAAGGCTGGGTGTGTCGTTTCGCCGATCGGATCGCTTATCTCAACCATGATCTCCAGGATGCGCTGCGCGCCGGCGTAATCGAGGCGTCGGATGTGCCCCCGGACGTCACGGAAGTGCTTGGCCCCCTGGCGGGTCGCAGCTGGATCAACGCCATGATCGAGGCAGTCATCGAAGAGTCGGTGCATCGCGGCAAGCTGGTGATGAGTGCCGAAGTCTTGCAGGCGATGCAGCGATTCCGGGAATTCATGTTTGAACGCGTTTACCTGCGGCCGGAGGCCGTGGCGCAGAACGAGCGGGCGCGGGGCATTATCCATCAACTGGTCGATCACCTGCTCGAACACCCCGAGTCCATTCCCGAAAGCTATTGCATAACGGAAGCCGATCGTTTGACGCAGGTGCTGGATTACGTCGCGGGCATGACCGATCGCTACGCGCTCGGCCTGCATGATCGCTTTTTCCGCCCTCGAGGCCTTGTTTAGCGGTCATGCCGTCCGCCCGGCACAAGCTCTACCTGGCCTACGGTTCCAACCTGCATCCCCACCGGCTCGAAGAGCGTGTCGGGCGCGTTGAACTGCTCGGCAATATTGCGCTGAGCGGCTGGTCGCTGCGTTTCGACAAGCGCGGCTCGGATGGATCGGCCAAGGCCAACCTGCATGCTGCCGTGGG
Organism: Lysobacterales bacterium; assembly: GCA_034520805.1. Lineage (GTDB taxonomy): Bacteria > Pseudomonadota > Gammaproteobacteria > Xanthomonadales > Wenzhouxiangellaceae > Wenzhouxiangella. Next base: position 123,233 of record JAXHNG010000018.1, read on the forward strand.
CCAATCTTGCAATGCGTTTGCCGCAGTCTATCGGCTCGATTCCAGGCAGGTTCTCATCCTCGATGGCTTCGAGGGTTGCGGCTGGGGATACGAAACTTTTCCGATGACCGTTTCCATCCGTGGCAACGCCGTCGATGGATTCACCTACCTGGCCCCTTCGCAGTGGATTACCCCGGCTATGGTTCCATTCGATTGGTACCTGAGATTGGTTCTAGAAGGTGCTCGCTTTCACGGTTTTCCCGAGCGCTATATCGACGAAATCACGAATCAAACCGCCCGCCGCGACCCGGACGCCGGCAGGGCGCGAGCGGCGCTGGATACCCTGAATCTGTCGATTCCAGCGCACTACGAAAGGTGACGTGCGTCAAGCTTTTGTTTGCCTTTGATTCTTCCTGTCTGTTAAGGTGATATTAATCTCGAGCTTCTGTAGCGCGTTCGAGTCGGAAAGGCAAAGGTTCTTCCGCTTGGGCGCGCTTGCCTTGGCAAGTGCGCTCTGCGCAAGCTCTCCTGGTCCATTCCGGACTCGTTTGCGGCTGCCGAAGATGACTGAAAGCAACCGACATTCAGGAGACTAAAATGCACAAGCCATCGTGGTTCAAATTGTCTGCATTCCTGATATTGGCCTGTTCGCTGTCTGCCGCTTCCGCTTCGGAAGGGGAAGACGAAGCCGATATGCTCAAGGAACAGATTGACCGCATGCAGCAACAACTGCTTGAAATGCAGCAGCAACTCGACGAACTGCGCTCCGAGCGCGACGAAGAAGCGCAAGAGCGTGAACGTATGGAGTCTCGGCTCGCCGAAGTCGAGGAAGGCGGAGCCGACGAAGAAAAGGTCAAGGAAATCGCCGCCTCGACCTACGACGAGAAGAAGTCCACCGAAATCGACGTTGGCGGCGCAGTGCGCTTCCAATACGTCCTTGAAGACTACAGAGACGCTTCCAAGGAAAATAACGGCACCTTCGAGATGGATACCGTCCGGCTCAACTTCGACGGGTCCGTCGGTGACGTGATTCTCTCGGCCGAGTGGCGCTGGTACCAGTACATGAACGTGATTCATCACGCCTGGGCCGGCTACGACTTCACCGATTCGCTGCAAGGCCAGCTCGGCGTCAACCAGGTTCCGTTCGGCGTAACGCCCTACAACTCACATAGCTTCTTCTTCAGCTCCAATTACTATCTGGGACTGGAAGATGACTACGACTTCGGTGGCAAGCTGGTCTACGACGAAGGTCCGCTCAATGTTCAGGGTGCCTTCTACTGGAACGACGAACTTGGTGGCTCCGACGGCTACTTCGGATTCGACGCCGGCGACTTCCCCGATTTCCTCAATGACCGCTACTCCTACGACATCGTTGGCGCTCGTGGTCCGGAAGGGGGCACTTTCGCCACGCCGTCCAGCTATGCGTTCGACAGCAACATCTTCAACGGCCGCGTAGCCTATACGCTGGGCCATGGAACCGACTACTCCACGGAACTCGGCTTCTCTGGTCAGTACGGTGATATTGTCGACAACGCCAGTGACAGCATCGGTAGCCAGTCCGCCTTTGCTGCTCACATGGTGGGCAATTACGGCCCGTGGAACGTGCAGCTGCAGGCGACCGAATACGAATACGACATGGACAACGGCATGGAGCGCATGGCTGTCGGCGCTTATGACTTTTACGACACCATTGCTTCCGAAGCGACAACGTACACTGGCAACGTGTCCTACAGCCTGCCGGTCAACTTTGGTCCGGTTTCGAACCTGACTTTCTATAACGATTATTCCCTGGTGACCGACAAGTCGGCTGGCCTCGAAGACACCTGGATGAACGTCACCGGTGTCGCCGTGACCTCTGGCGGCCTGTATACCTATATCGACCTCATTCTGGCCGAAAACCAGCCGTTTATCGGCGGCTCGATGGACTCGGCGACCAAGCCGGGCACCAATACCCGATTCAATATCAACTTCGGCTATTACTTCTAAATTGCAGTGAACCTTGCCGGCCCAGTGTCCGTATGCCAGCACCAGCATGGCAACGGCACTGGGCCGTTTTGATTCGGGTTCCTACTTAAGGGAGAGCAAGTCATGAGCGAGTTTGACGAGAAAAGTCAGAAACCAAAAGAAATCGAAGAGATCGAAGCGATCTACGATACCGACTACGAAGTCGGCCAGGACAACGTTGAAGCTATGGGGATGGACATTCACCATCCCGTATTCGCGATTGCCGCGACGCTGATCGTTCTGTTCGTGGTCCTGTCACTGGTCTTTCCGGAAATATCCAACGAATGGCTCAACGCCGCACGCGTTTGGATTGGCGAGACATTCGACTGGATGTTCCTGACCGCCGGCAATATTTTCGTACTTTTCTGCCTGGCATTGATCATCCTGCCCGTTGGCAAGATTCGACTAGGCGGCCAGGACGCCAAGCCCGAGTTCAGTTATCTGTCGTGGTTTGCAATGCTGTTCGCTGCCGGCATGGGCATCGGCCTGATGTTCTGGGGTGTTGCCGAGCCCGTTGGCTACTTCACCGAGTGGTACGGTACGCCGCTCAACGTGGGCGGAGGCAACGCCGAAGCGTCATTGGGTGCGACCATGTACCACTGGGGCCTGCACCCCTGGGCGATCTACGGTGTCGTTGCCTGCTCGCTGGCGTTCTTCGCCTACAACAAGGGCATGCCGCTGACCATTCGCTCCACGTTCTACCCTCTGCTGGGCGATCGCGTCTGGGGCTGGTTTGGTCACATCATCGATACGCTGGCAGTGCTTGCGACCTTGTTCGGCCTGGCCACGTCGCTTGGCCTGGGTGCGAAGCAGGCCGCTAGTGGCATGTCGTTCCTGTTCGGTGTAGACGGCGGTCTCATGACGCAGGTCGCCATCATCATCGGCGTGACGGCCGTAGCCGTTGTCTCGGTCGTACGCGGTATTCACGGTGGCGTACGGTTGCTGAGTAATCTCAACATGTTCATCGCTGCCGCCCTGCTGATCTTCACCATGATTGCCGGTGGCTTCGTCGCGTTCCTGGCCAACATGGGAACGACCGCATGGGGCTACATCGAGTACATCCTGCCGCTGTCGAACCCGGTGGGTCGTGAGGATCAAACCTTCTACCATGCCTGGACCATCTTCTTCTGGGCCTGGTGGATTTCGTGGAGCCCGTTCGTCGGCATGTTTATTGCCCGGGTTTCGCGTGGTCGAACGGTTCGTGAATTCATGACGGCCGTGCTGATCGTTCCGGTAGTCGTGACGGTGGTGTGGATGAGCACCTTCGGGGGTGCCGGCATTAATCAGGTCATCGCCGGCGCCGGTGAACTCGCCGGGGGTATCGGCGACTCCTCGCTGGCCCTGTTCCAGATGCTCAACGAACTGCCGCTGACCTCGATCACCTCATTCCTGGCGATTATTCTGGTGCTGGTGTTCTTTATCACTTCATCGGACTCCGGTTCGCTGGTGATCGACAGCATCACGTCCGGTGGCAAGCTCGACGCCCCGATTCCGCAGCGGATTTTCTGGGCCGTGACGGAGGGTGTCGTGGCCGGCGTTCTGCTGGCGGTTGGCGGCGACGCCGCGCTCAATGCGCTGCAGGCCGGTGCCGTCAGTACAGGCTTGCCGTTCGTGCTCATCCTTCTGGTCATGTGCGTGAGTCTGGCCAAGGCGCTAAGCCACGAGCTGACGTTGATCAAGCACGGACACGCCTGACCGGCGCATCGATCACACCAAAAGAGCTAATAACAACAAGAAACGGCCCCGCTACCGAAAGGTGCGGGGCTTTCTTGTTTAGGGGGATTGCCAATGATGCGGGGCAGGGCTACGATGGGCGCCAGTGCGGGCGTCGTATAATGGTATTACCCGAGCTTCCCAAGCTCGTGACGAGGGTTCGATTCCCTTCGCCCGCTCCATCCTTTCCCATTAATCGCTCGCACGATCGCGCCTGGATCGGGGGTTGCTTGCCCGAAGGGTCTCTTGCCAGTCGCCTCGGACTTGATCCGGGGCCTTCACGGCGGGATGCCTTGTCTTGTGTGGCGCCACTGGTCGCAGGTTTCTGTGCCCCAGCTTGGGTCGTGGCAGCTATTGAGGTTGGCGGCCCCGCCCGCGGTGCGGGTCTCGACAAGTCAAAAGCTGTTTCGCCCGGCGCTTCGCGCGTGATCGTATCTTCCGCAAGCCGCTGAGCCCGACCCGGGCCCTATTCGGCCCATGTCGAAGTCCGGGCGCCCTCAGCCGGGCTATCGCGAAGCCCCAGCCCGAAGGGGCGTGAAGCCGCTCCCATGGAAGGTTCTTGAGCCAATCCCGCCGTGCTTTTAAGCGCGTTTTTGGTTACTTTTTTCGCGCAGGAAAAAAGTTACTCGCCGCAAGAGCGCGAAGCGCCGGGCGAAACCGCCTTTGACTTGTCGAAACCCGCCCAGCGGCCGGTGACGCCAGCCCCGCCTGTGTCCAGACGCGTGAAGCGCCCCGAGAATAGAGACGCCCCTCGACAGGGCAACACGCGTAAGAAACGAGTGACAACATCGGATAGGTCGTCCGTCGGGGATGTAACCCCGACCCACGCGTTTGCGAGGTGGCGGAGGCCGAATGGATAAGCGCCGGTCAGACCAGGGCGTCGGCGAAGGCCTGGACCGAGCGCTCCAGCGCGTTGAGATCGTAGCCGCCTTCCAGCGAGGCTACGAGTCGACCGCCGGCATGCCGGTCGGCGATGCCGCGCAGTTGCTGACCGATCCAGAAGTAGTCGTCGTCTTTCAGCCGCAGTTGCGCCAGTGGATCAGCCGCATGACCGTCGAAGCCGGCCGAGACCAGCACGAGCTGTGGCTTGAACGCTTCGATCGGCGGGAGCAGCTTGGACAACCACACATCCCGGAAGGTATCGCTGGTCGAACCCGGTGGGAGCGTAGCGTTGTGTATATTGCCGCCCAGGGTCGTTTCCGGATCACCAGTATCCGGGAAAAGGGGGGACTGGTGTGACGATGCGAACAGGATTTCCTCGTTGCCTGACACGATCTCTTCGGTTCCGTTGCCGTGGTGAACATCGAAATCACAGATCGCGACCCGTTCCAGTCCATGCTGGGATAGGGCGCGCGCGGCGGCGAGGGCGATGTTGTTACAGATGCAAAAACCCATCGCGCGATAGGACTCGGCGTGATGGCCGGGCGGGCGCACTACGGCGAAAGCACGCTGGCAGCGGTCCTCCATGACCTGATCTACCGCGTCGCAGGCTGCGCCGGCGGCAAGCCGGGCTGCCTGCAGCGTACCCGGGCCGAACCAGGTATCGGGGTCTATGGCCTGCGCCTTGCCCTCCGCGTTGAGCTCCTCGATGTAATGGAGGTGGTGCGGGGTATGGGCCAGCTTCAGCGTCGCCTCGTCGACGGGCGTGGCCTGGCGGAAATGCACGTTGCTCATGCGCTCCAGGCCCCGCATCGCCGCTGCCAGCCGCGCCGGTGACTCGGGGTGCTCGTTCGGTGTGATGTGGCCGGCGCAGTCGGGGTGCGAGAGAATCCGCAGCATCAGCGCTTGCGCTCGTGATTCCAGAACACCTCGCCGGCGCCCGAGGCGCGCGCGGCCGTCCGTGCCACGACGAACAGCAGGTCCGAGAGACGATTCAGGTAGCGAATGGCCGGTTCGTTGACCGGCTCATGTCGGGCCAGGGCGATGAGCCGCCGTTCCGCGCGGCGGCAGACGGTGCGCGCCAGGTGGGCGTGGGCCGCTGCCGGGGAGCCGCCGGGAAGGATGAATTCCTTCAGTACCGGAAGTGAGTCGTTGAGCCTGTCGAGCTCTTTTTCCAGCCGCTCGATATGATCGTCGGTGATCATCTCGCTTTCCGGAATGCACAGCTCCCCGCCCAGGTCGAAGAGATGGTGCTGGACATCGAGCAGCAGGCCGGCCAGCTCGTCGAGGCCCTCGATGCCGTTGAGTTCAGCGACAACGACGCCGACGACGGAATTGAGCTCATCGACGGTGCCGTAGGCCTCGACGCGGCGGCTGTCCTTGGCGGTTCGGCTGCCGTCGCCCAGGCCGGTGGTGCCGTCGTCGCCGGTGCGTGTGTAGATTTTTGAAAGTCTGTTTCCCATATCGTGATTATAGTTGGTTGGCTGGTTGGCTGGTTGGCTGGTTGGCTGGTTGGCTGGTTGGCGCCTGCTCCGTGAAAGTTGACGGGTTGTGGGTTAATCTCGATACACACCCGCCTGTTGGAGTTCAAGTCATGTCAGTAAAGTCGCTTCCCTACTATCTGGCCAACCGGCCCGTATACGCCAACGAGGACCTTGAGGTTCTCGACAAGCACACCGGCGAGGTGGCCTGGCGGGTGGCCAATGCCGACGACTCGGTTGTCGACCAGGCGGTAGCGGCAGCGGTCAAGGCCACCCGGCCCATGGCGGAATTGCCGTCGTTCAAGCGCCGCGATGCCTTGCTGCACTGCGTTGAGCGATTTCGGGAGCGCCAGGAAGAACTCATTGAAGTTCTGATCGTCGAAGGCGGCAAGGTTCGCCGTGACGCCAAGGTGGAGGTCATCCGGCTGATCGAGACCTTCCGGGTCGCCGCCGAGGAGGCCACACGCATCGGTGGCGAGGTGATGCCGATGGACATCAGCCCGCGCTCGGAAAAATTCACCGGCATGTGGAAGCGCGTGCCGATCGGCCCCGTATCGTTCATCACGCCGTTTAATTTCCCGTACAACCTGGTTGCCCACAAGATCGCCCCTGCGCTGGCAGCCGGTTGTCCCTTCATCCTCAAGCCTGCCGAGAAAACCCCGGTGGGGGCGCTTTTGATGGGCGAGATCCTGGCGGAATGCGACCTGCCCGAAGGTGCCTTTTCGATTATCAACGTCGATCGCGAGGATGCGGCCCGATTTACCGAGGACGAGCGGCTCAAATTGATGAGCTTCACCGGCTCGGACAAGGTTGGGTGGATGCTCAAAAGCAAGGCCGGCACCAAGCCGGTGGTGATGGAACTGGGCGGCAACGCGGCCTGCCTGGTCGATCACGACGCTGATGTCGAGGATGCGGTCGGGCGCGTGGTCTTCGGCGGCTTCTACCAGTCTGGCCAGAGCTGCGTTTCGGTCCAGCGCGTGCTGGTTCACGAAGATATCTACGACGCCTTCCGCGACAAGCTGTGCAAGCAGGTCGGTGAACTGCCCGGCGGTGATCCGCGCGACGAGGCAACCTGGATCGGGCCGTTGATTACGGAGGACGACGCCAGGCGGGTGGTCGAATGGATCGGGGAAGCGACCGATGGCGGTGGCAGGCTGCTGGTGGGCGGCGAGCGCGAGGGAAGCGTCGTTCGTCCGGCAGTGGTCGAGGATGTGCCGGCCGACAGCAAGCTGCGTGTTGAGGAGGTATTCGGCCCCGTCGTCACGCTCGAGCGATTCTCCGACTTCGACCAGGCGCTCGAGGATATCAATGATTCGCGCTACGGGCTCCAGGCGGGCCTTTTCATCCGCGATATTTCCAAGATCAACAAGGCCTGGGACCGGCTGGAAGTCGGCGGTGTCATCATCAACGATGTGCCCAGTTTCCGCGTCGACCACATGCCCTACGGCGGCGTGAAGGATTCCGGCCTGGGCCGCGAAGGCATCAAGTTCGCCATCGAGGACATGACCGAGATCCGCCTGCTGGCCATAAGGGACGTGTAGGCCGTGGCCGTATCGAGGCCCGCGTAGGTCGGGGTTACATCCCCGACGGACGAGGCCTCGGTTGACTCCACCGGGATCTACATGTGTTCCGAACCCAAACGGAGGATACGTAATCAGAGCCGCGTGGTGGTTGACGAAACGTCGTCCGTCGGGGATGTAACCCCGACCTACGCGGGCGATCCGGTTTCGGAGCCCCGCCTGCTTGATTCCGGCCCCGACCGACCCCACCCCTGTGGATAAGTTGCAGTTTTACAGGGGAGTCAACCCGTTATGAGAATGGATAAACTGACCGCCCGGTTCCAGCAGGCGCTGGGCGAAGCGCAAAGTCTGGCCGTCAGCCAGGATCACAACCTGCTCGAGCCCGAGCACTTGATGCTGGCGCTGCTCGACCAGGAAGGCGGCGGCATCCGCGGCTTGCTGTCGAGGGCCGGGGCGAAGGTCGATCAGCTGCGTTCGGCGCTCGGTGAGAAGGTCGAGGGCTTTCCGAAAGTCACCGGCCAAGCCGGGCAGATTAACTTGTCCAACGATCTCGGCCGCGTGCTCAACCTGACCGACAAGATCGCCACCAAGCGAGGCGATGCCTATATCGCCTCGGAAATCTTCGTGCTCGCCGCGCTCGAAGCCAAGGTGGGCTTAAGCGAGCTCTTGCACCAGGCCGGCGTCGCGCGCAAGGCGGTCGAAGACGCGATCGAATCCGTGCGCGGTGGCGAGAAGGTCGACGACCCCAACGCCGAGGACACGCGCGAGGCCCTGTCGAAGTACACCATCGACCTGACCGAAAAAGCCGAGCAGTCGCGCCTTGATCCTGTCATCGGCCGCGACGAGGAAATCCGCCGCACCGTCCAGGTGCTGCAGCGTCGCACCAAGAACAATCCGGTGCTGATCGGCGAGCCCGGCGTGGGCAAGACCGCCATCGTCGAAGGGCTCGCGCAGCGCATCGTCAATGGTGAGGTGCCTGAGGGCCTGAAAAACAAGCGCGTTCTCTCGCTCGACATGGGCACCCTGATCGCCGGCGCCAAGTACCGCGGCGAGTTCGAGGAGCGGCTGAAAGCCGTGATCAACGAACTCAAGCGCGAGGAAGGCAAGATCATCCTGTTCATCGACGAGATCCACACCATGGTGGGTGCGGGCAAGGCCGAGGGTTCGATGGATGCCGGCAACATGCTCAAGCCGGCCCTGTCTCGCGGCGAGCTGCACTGCGTGGGCGCGACGACGCTCAACGAGTACCGCGAAAATATCGAGAAGGACGCCGCGCTCGAGCGCCGGTTCCAGAAGGTGCTGGTCGAGGAACCGAGCGTGGAGGACACCATCGCGATCCTGCGCGGCTTGCAGGAGCGTTACGAAGTGCACCACGGCGTCGATATTACCGACCCGGCGCTGGTGGCCGCCGCGACCCTGTCGCATCGCTACATCACCGATCGCCAGCTGCCCGACAAGGCCATCGACCTGATGGACGAGGCGGCCAGCCGCATCCGCATGGAGATCGACTCCAAGCCTGAGGCCATGGACCGCCTCGAGCGCCGGCTCATCCAGCTCAAGATCCAGCGCGAGGCCCTGAAGAAGGAAACCGACGACGCCTCGAAAAAGCGCCTGGCCGACCTGGAAGGGGAAATCGCCGAACTCGAACGCGAGTTTGCCGATCTCGACGAGGTCTGGAAGACCGAGAAGGCCTCGGTCCAGGACGCCACGCACATCAAGGAGGAGCTCGAGCGCGCCCGGGCCGAACTCGATAATGCCCGCCGTGCCCAGGATCTCTCGCGCATGGCCGAGCTCCAGCACGGGCGCATTCCCGAACTGGAGCAGCAGCTCGAACAGGCTGAATCCAGCGAAACGACCGACCACTTCCAGCTGCTCAGGAACAAAGTTACGGAAGAGGAAATCGCGGAGGTGGTCAGCCGCTGGACCGGCATTCCTGTCTCCAAGATGCTCGAGGCCGAGCGCGACAAGCTGCTCAAGATGGAAGAGGCGCTGCACGAGCGCGTCATCGGGCAGGACGAGGCGGTCAAGGCCGTTGCCGATGCGATCCGCCGATCGCGCGCCGGCCTGGCCGACCCCAACCGACCCAACGGTTCCTTCCTGTTCCTGGGGCCGACCGGCGTGGGCAAGACCGAGCTGTGCAAGTCACTGGCGAATTTCCTGTTCGACACCGAAGACGCCATGGTGCGCATCGACATGTCGGAGTTCATGGAAAAGCACGCCGTGGCCCGATTGATCGGCGCCCCGCCGGGCTATGTCGGCTACGAGGAAGGCGGTTACCTGACCGAGACCGTCCGCCGCCGTCCCTACTCGGTGATCCTGCTCGACGAGGTCGAGAAGGCCCATCCGGAAGTCTTCAACATTCTGCTGCAGGTGCTCGACGACGGCCGCCTGACCGACGGCCACGGCCGCACGGTCGACTTCCGCAATACGGTCATCGTCATGACCTCCAACCTGGGTTCGGACCGCATCCAGGCGATGGCCGATTCCGAATACGGCGCGATGAAATCCGCGGTGATGGAAGTCGTCGGCCAGCACTTCCGGCCGGAATTCATCAACCGCGTCGACGAGATCGTGGTGTTCCACCCGCTCGACAGAAGCCAGATCCGCGAGATCGCCGCCATCCAGGTCGACTTCCTGCGCCGCCGCCTGGCCGACCGCGACATCGGTTTCGAGATTACCGACGGCGCGCTCGACGTGCTGGGCGAGGCCGGCTTCGACCCGGTCTACGGCGCAAGGCCGCTGAAGCGAGCCATCCAGAACCGGCTCGAGAACACCCTGGCGCAGAAGATCCTGGCCGGCGAATTCGCGCCGGGCGATACGATCCGTGTCGAGGCTGCCGACGGCGAGTTGGTATTCGAGCGCGAAGCCGGTGCCGAAGCGGTCGCGGCGGGTTGATCTGATCATCGGGGCCGCGGGTATCGGTGGTAGTCCGGGTCCGGACTGTTGTCCCCCGGCCCGGACTTGCATCCGCGCCGGGCGATGCTTGATCCAGGCGCCGTAGGTCGCGGTCGCATCCGCGACGGACGACTTAGAGGATCAGGACACACGTAGCTCACTTGTGTACAGGTCCGAGCGGTTGTCAGTCGCGGATGCGACCGCGACCTACGGCGCCGAGATCTTCTCGCGCTATTGACGGGGGCCGCGCTACACTCGATCTACATTCACCCAGAAAGCAACTTCAATGAACGACAAGCAACAGGCACTCTCATCTCCGCTTTTCGAAGCCCTCGCCGATATCGCGTTCAGCTCGGTCATGGTGACCAGGGCCACCGATGAACAAGGGGGATCGGAAATCGTTTATGTCAACGAGCGCTTCACCGACCTGACGGGTTACAGCGCTGATGAGGTCATGGGCGGAACGCCCGGCCTGCTGCAGGGCCCCAAGACTGACCGTGAGGTCCTCGATCGTCTGGCCAAAGAGGTGTCGCAGGATCGCACCTTCCACGGCCGCACCGTGAACTACCGCAAAGACGGCAGCGAGTTCGAGATCGAATGGAAGGTCAGGCGCGTACTCGACATCGACGGCGTAACTTACTACATCGCGGTTCAGCGAGAAGCGGTCTGAAGTCTCGCATCGTCTTGGCGCTCTGGTTGGGAAGGGATAGGTTCTCTATCCGACGATGCGGTGGCCAACCTCGTCAACGATGATGGGCAGCCGCAGGGAGGACACTCAATGACGCAAGCGAAACTGCTTATCATTGGCGCGAGCAAGGGTATTGGCCGATGTGCGGTTACTGCGGCGCTGGAGCGCGGCTGCCTCGTTCGGGCGATGGCCCGCAATCCCGCAGCGATCGAGCTCAAGCATGATCGGCTCGAGCTGTTCTCGGGTGATGCGACCGATCATGAAGCCGTTCGCCGGGCGCTCGATGGCGTCGACGCAGTGTTGATCACGCTGGGCATCGGTTCGAGCCCCTTGCGACTGTTGCGGCCGGTCACGCTGTTCTCGCGCTCGACCGATGTCGTCGTGTCAGAGATGCTGGCGCGTGGTCCGAGGCGATTGATCGTCGTCACCGGTTACGGTGCCGGCGACAGCCGCGGCGCGTTGAATGCCATCGAAGGGATGGCGCACGGTTTAATCCTGGGGCGCGCGTATGCCGACAAGGGTATACAGGAGGAAATCGTCAAGCGCAGCGGTCTCGACTGGACGATCGTGCGTCCCACGATCCTGACCAACGGACCGCCACAAGGCAAGTTCCAGGTGCTTTCAACGCCGGAATCGTGGCGGAACGGGCTGATTTCCCGAGCTGATGTGGCGCAGTTCCTGGTCGACCGCGCGCTCGACCGCCAGTATCTTCAAGAGTCGCCCGTGCTGGCTTATTGAACGCCGTTCGTCGCGCGCGGCATCCTAGCGTATTCCGCCACCCAACAGCACCGGGTGTGCCAGACGGTACAGATGCGTGGCCGCCGCCTCGATGCTCGCGTGCAATCTTGCCGTTGCGGTAGCGAAAGATTCGTTGGGTGGAGTACGACGGCCGAGGATTACGGTGGCGCGGCGGCGACTGGCGAACAGGGTCAGCGTGTCGACGGTCGTTTCGTAGTCGGCCTGAAGGCTCGGATGAGCGTGCAGGTGTGACGCCCAGTCCCCGATACGTACTTCCAGGGATACTGTCAGCCCCCGACACCAGTCACTGAAGGCCGACTCGAAGCAGGCCTCGGGTCGCTCGGGTGGCCGGCAGGAAGGCGGTATCGGGCTGACCTGGCCGAACAGCGAATCGAGAACGTATTCATTGAGTTCGCCGTACGCCTGCATGACCGGCAGGTAGAAGGGCGCCTCTTCGCTGATATCGCCGCCAAACAGGTAAGCCTCGCGTTCTTCGCCCGTCCGGTGCAGCCCGGGTGAGGCAGCATGGCCGAAGCAGAAGCCGGCGGCTGTAGCGACGTTCATGGCTTCATCGCTCGCGTAATAGCGGCGGTAGTGCTCGATGACCGCCTCGTGCGCCGGTCCGAACCCCCGGCGCCCCGCCTCGAAAGCGGCCGGCAGGATCGACAGGTCGCGCTCGTCGAACAAGCGCTCGCCGCCAAAGACCAGCGGGCTTGCCGGTCGCCGGGCGACGCGCGTCAACTGCCTGAACCGCTGTGCGCCGGAGGCCCCGGCCAGCGCCCAGACCGCCATCGTGCGATCGATGCCTGCATCGACCATGCGGGTCATCAGCCGGTCGGTCTCCGGCGGGTAGCCGGTGGCTAGTTCGTCTTCCAGCGCCCGCCACTCGTCGGCCGAGGCCGAAGTCCATGGCAGTGATGCGCCGTTGGCTTCGAGCCAGCGTTGAACGGCCTTGATGCGCTCACTGGCCGGCGTGGCCAGCCACGTCTCGGCCGAAGGTGCGGTCCGTGGGTCGTAGTGCAGGGCGCAGGTCGCATCGGCCATGATTTTGTCCTCCAGGGTATCCGCGGGCGTCGATGACCCAAGATATCGTCTCCGCGACTCCATGTCGAAGGCTTGTGCCGTCGGGGATGCGACCCCGGCCGCCGCGTCTTTTATTCGCCTTCGGGTCGCGTCCTTGACGCCCGAATGTCCATTTCGTAGCGCGTGCTGCCGTCAGGTTCTCCCATTGCGATCCTCGCGCCCTCGGGCGAGTCGATTTTGAAAACGATGCGGGGAGTGCCGATTTGGCGGTCGTTGCGGGCAATCCGCATGGACAGATCCACGAGATTTTCATCGCGCAGGTCGTAACGCAACTCGTAGCGAACCGATTCGCCGCCGGTGAGTTCAGTTGTCATGGAGGCGGGTTCGCCGCGGCTTGTCCCGATTACGAAATGATGCTCGTGGAGGGAGCCGTCTTCCGCGCTGATCTTCGACTGGATGGTGAAATAGAGCCTAGCAGTGTCGTTGTCGGAGAACGCTGTAGTGCTCCATACCGTCGCAGTCATGGCAAGAACTAATATCGCGACGAAGATCAGGCCGGCGAATGAGTTGTGTTGAAAACGGCTAGATTGATCGATCATCTCAATGCGCTCCTTTAGTGCCCCATGGGCGGACCATTGGCAGGTTCCCGGCGCCTGGGGCCGGAGTTGGGGGATCAGGGCTTTCGCATAACTTTGCGGCCATTGCGGAAAGTGCCGCAAAACCGCCGCATCGCATGCCATTTCCTGGTCGACTCTGAACGCCCGGCCGGCCCACCAGATCAGGGGGTGAAACCAGAACAGGCACTGCAGAGCGGCTGCCGCGACATTAGCCCAGTGGTCGCCTCGCCTGCGATGCTGGCGTTCGTGTTCGATGATCATTTTTCGCTGACGTTCATCGAACCGCTCGTCGAAATTGCTGGGCACCACTATGCGCGGCTGCCACAGTCCCATCAGGGCGGGCGAATCCAGCTGGCCATGGGCGATGTCGATTTCGGCCGAAATCGGGCTGAACGGGCCGACCCGGGAAAGGAATCGGCGATAGGCCAGGATCATTCCCGAAGCGCAGACGAAGCTGCCGACAACCCACAAAACGGAAAGCGCTTCGAGCGCAGTCGTCCCCGCATGGAGGGCTTCCCCGCCTGCTAGAGAAGCAGAGAAGCCGCGCTCCGAAGAGATCAGCATGGCTTCGGATGCCACGTGTTGATTCGGAGCGACGGCCGCGAGTAGGCTGGACGGGGGTATGGCCCAGAGCAAGTAGGTGCGGCTGCTGCCCAGCCTTGCGCGCAACGGCTTTCGAACAAGGATCACTAAACCCAGACTCAGGGTTAGGGGAATCAGGGCAAGATTGCCCAATTGGATCAGTAGATCAGTCATCGTCCTCGATTTCCTCGATCAGCTTCCGAAGTTCCTCGATCTCCCGACGCTCAAGCTGACGGGCATGGGAAAGATGCGCTACGAAGGGGGTCAGGTGACCGTCAAACCATCGATCGAGAAATTCGCTTGTAGCACGAATGAGACAGTCCTTTCGCTTGACCGCGGGTGAATACAGATAGCGTCGACCGTCTTTGCGGGCGCTTACGACACCCTTGTTGAGCATGCGGTTAAGTAGTGCCTTGATGGTGCCGGCACGCCAGCCGGTCTCTTCTCCCACCGCCGTAGCGATATCGGCAGCCGTCAAGGGGCTGCTGGCCCACAAGGTCTGCATAATGCGCATTTCCGCGTCGGTGATGGTCATTTGATCGTTTATGCTTGTAAACGGTAGTTATGATTACACGCGTAAACGGTCATTGCAAGGTTTTCGGGAGCACCCGTGTGAAGTGTTCAGCGGCGTGATATTCGGGGGCGATTCAAGACCGTAAGGTCTTTCCGCGGCGGTTCAATCGGCGCCCTTTTCCCGGTCCATGATCGGATGGGCCAGCCGGAACAGGCGCTGGATGGCGTCGGCCAGGCCGGCATGCATCCGCCGGCCCGCTTGCGTCAGGTCTTCGTCGCTGCCGCGCGAGTCGAGAATTGCGCGGGCCCGTTCCGGCCCGGCGAAGAAGCTCAGCGTGTCAACGATCTCGAGATATTCGCTGTGGAGCGAAGGGTGGCCGGATAGATGCGATTCCCAGCCCGGTGCGACCACCGGCTGCGTGGCAACAAAGCCGCGGCACCATCCACCAAACGGTGACTCGAAACAGGCTTCCGGCTCTGCCGGCGGGCGAACGGCGGGGGGAATCGGGTCTTGGTGCTCGAACACGGCGTCGGAGACGTAACGGAACAGCTCGCGGTAGGCATCGGCAACCGGCAGGTAGAAGGGCGTCGAATCGGCGACCCGGTTGCCGTACATGTGCTCGTAGAGCGTGTGATTGCGTATGAACTTGGGCGATGCCGCGCAGCCGAAGCAGAATCCGGCAGCGACCGCGAAGGGCATGGAGCCCTCGGGGTCGTGCTGGTGGTGGTAATAGTCGATGACGGTCTGATGGGCGGGGCCGAATCCGCCCGCGGAGACCTCGAACGCGGCGGGCAGGATGTCGATATCGCGCCGATCGAACAGGCGTTCGATATCGAAGACCTCCGGGCGCCCGGCGCGTTTCGCTTCGCGCCCCATCGCTTCGTACTGGCGGCTGCCCACGGCCTCGGCCAGCGCCCAAAGCGCCACGACGCGATCGATGCCTGCATCGCGCAGGCGAATCATCACGCGACCGGTTTCGGGCGGCATTCCGGTGGCCAGCTGATCCTCGACCTCGCGCCACTCGTCGGCGCTGCGTGGGGCACAGCAGGGAAAGGGCATGTCGTTGTGCTTGAGCCATCGCCGCACGGCGAGGGTACGCTCGGCTTCCGGTGCGGCCAGCCAGGCCGCGCGGTCGGGGCCGCTGCCGGGATCGTAGTGCAGCTGTTTGGCGTTTTCGGACATGAAACGGTGGGCCTGCTGAAAACTCCAGGTCATTATGCAATGACGGGCGTTGCTTCGCGGCAAGATACTCGATAGTACAATTCCACGCATGCGCGCTAACGGACCGAATCGTATATGACTGCCTCACTCGACACCAACCCGATCCGCTACGTGGAACCGATTTTTCGCCCGCCCAGCGAAGCACACTCGCTGATCCTGCCGGTTACCGACGGCTGTTCCTGGAACAAGTGCACTTTCTGCGAGATGTATACCGCACCGCAGAAGAAATTCCGCGCCCGCGATGAGGGAGAGGTACTGGAGATGATCCGCCGCAGCGGCGAGCTGTTCGGCGATAGCGCCCGGCGCGTTTTCCTGGCCGACGGCGACGCGCTGGTCTTGCCGACCCACAGGCTGCTGCGCATTCTCGAGGCCATCGCTGAACACATGCCCGCCGTCGAGCGGGTCTCCAGCTACTGCCTGGCCCGCAACCTGCGCCGCAAGTCCGTCGAGGAACTGACCGAACTGCGTCGGGCCGGGCTGGCCATGGCCTATCTGGGCGCCGAGACCGGCGACGATACGGTGCTGGGGAAGGTCAACAAGGGAGAAACCTTCGAATCGATGCGCGAGGCGCTCGACAAACTCGGCGAGGCTGGAATCCGGCGCTCGGTGATGATCCTCAACGGGCTCGGTGGGCGTGTTCACAGTGATCGGCATGCCGACAATTCGGCGCGCCTGGTCAACGCCACACAGCCGGAGTACCTGGCCACCCTGGTTGTGAGCTTTCCGCAAGGCGAGCGGCGATTCCGGGCGTCGTATCCGGAGTGGGAGCCGCTCGACCAGGTCGGGCTGTTTAGCGAAATGCGCCGCTTCCTCGGCGCGCTCGAACTCGACAATACGGTTTTCCGATCCGATCATGCCTCTAACTGGCTGGTGCTCAAAGGCACGCTCAACGCCGACAAGGCGCGCCTGCTCGCTCAGCTCGACCAGGCGATCCGCAGCCCCGACCGGGCCCCCCTGCGCCCCGAGTGGGCACGCGGTTTGTAGGGATGTGCCTGATAGCATTCAGCTTCACGCCGGGTCGTGAGCGGCACCTGCTGCTGGCAGCCAACCGGGACGAGTTCCACGAGCGGCCGGCCCGGCCGATGACCTGGTGGCGATGGCCGGCGGGGCCGCTGGCGGGCAGGGACGAGCGTGCCGGCGGTACCTGGCTGGCGGTGGGTTGTGACGGCCGCTGGGCGGCAGTGACCAATTTCCGGGATCCGGATGCCCAGGGTGGCCGGCGCTCACGCGGAGAGTTGCCGCTGCAGTTTCTCGAGGAGGGAGCGGCGCCCGAGGCTTTCGTTCGAGCGGCGCACGGCAGGCGCGCCGAGTACGGCCCCTTCAACCTGCTCGCCGGCGATTGCGCAACGCTTTGGTACGGCTCGTCGCGCGCCTCGCCCGCGGCCGTTTCCCCGGGTGTGCACGCGTTGTCGAACGGCCTGCTCGACGAGCCATGGCCCAAGACGCGTCGGGCGGCTACGGCGCTGGGTGGGCTGGTGTCTGCGGCTTCTGTCGACTCCGAGCGGCTGTTCCACCTCATGGACGATCGCGAGCCCGCGCCGGCTGAAGAACTGCCGGATACCGGCGTCGGTGCCGACCTGGAGCGATTCCTTTCGCCGCCTTTCATCGTCGGCGAGCGCTATGGAACACGCTGCACCTCCATACTCGATCTGGGACAACGCAGTCAGGTGGCAGAGCGGCGATTCGACGCCTCGGGCCGGTCGATCGGAGACGTCGCTTTCGGCTTCAATTGTGGCGCTAGCCTCTGAGCTTGCCCAGCGCCATGGCCAGGGCTGCGGTGTCCTGGTAGCGGTCCTCGGGTTTGAAGGCCAGGCAGCGCAGGATGATCGTTTCAAGTTCCTCGGGGATCGAGGACCAGAAGTGCGATGGTGGGACTGGGCTTCGATGTAGCCGGGCCACCGCGATTTCCATGCCCGTTTCACCGGAAAACGGCATGCCGCCGGTGAACAGCTCTTCCAGCACCACGCCCAGCGAGTAGATGTCGGTTCGCACGTCGAGGTGGCTGCCCTGGATCTGTTCCGGCGCCATGTAGTGCGGTGTTCCGCTGAGCTGGTCACCGGATGTGTCCTCGTCCGACTTGGCTGGACGCGAGATGCCGAAATCCATCAGTTTGGCGTTGCCGCGATGCTCGAGCATGACGTTGCCGGGCTTGATGTCGCGGTGCAGGACGCCGACCTCGTGGACGGCTTCGAGTCCCGCGCACAGTTGCCGCGCGATCCTCAGTGCGGCGCCGTAGGGCAGCTTGCCGCGGCGATCGAGCAGTTCTCGCAGCGTCATGCCGCTGACGAACTCCATCGACAGGTAGGGCGCCTCGCCTGCTTCGCCGAAATCGTAGGTGCGCAGGACGTTGGGATGCGTGATGCGTCGCGCCAGCTTGAGTTCGCTCTTGAGCCGCTCGAGGCTTTGGGTATCGACGCTGCCGGGCTTGATCATCTTGATCGCGACGATCTCGTCGAGCTTCTTGTCGTAGGCCTTGAACACCACGCCCATGGCACCGCGGCCGAGCTCGGCGAGCAGTTCGTAGCGCTCTCCCAGGTGACGGCGCAGCTTGCCCGATGGCGAGTCGGGTTGCGTGGCGTTTGCCATCGGTTCGGTGGCGTGGCCTTCAGCGTGCTCGACCCGAGCCGAATCTCGCTCCCGATGATCATCCAGCGGCGCGTGGCGGGCCATGTCGGCCATGTAGTCTTCCATGTCGCGCTTTTCGCGCAGGCTGCTCAGCAGGCTGTCGAAGGCGCGTGACAGGCGCCCGATTTCGTCGCTGCCTTCGGTGGCGACCTGGTGGCGGTAGTTGCCGTCCATGGCCGCTTCGGCCGCCGATGTCAGGCGGCGCACGGGCTGGAGGATGCGCTGCGATATCGCGTAGGAAAGGACGAGCGCGACGACTATGGCAACGACGCCGGTGATCAACACCACGATCGGAATGTTCTGATAGGCGGCCAGCTCACGATCGAGGGAGGTCATCGCCACGGTTGTGCCGAAGGCTTCGCCGCGCGCGTCGAGCAGGGGCGAGAGTTGTGCCAGCCAGCGGTCGTTCCCCAGCTCGATGCGAAGGGTGCGGCCTGACTCGGAAGTCTCGAGCAGCGCCCGGCCCAATTCGCCGTCGGCGCTGATCTTGGCGAGCAGGCGATCGGTGGCCGGAACGTCGAGAGTCGTGGCCACCACGCGGGTTCGGTCGCCGGCGGTGAGATAGGCCACGTCGGCGCCGCTGACGCGCTTGACGTCGTTGGCCAGTGAGTTGTCGAGCGCCAGTCCGGCCACCATGAATCCGGCGACCGTTCGGCCGCGCGCGATCGGCGTGACCGATGCCTGGTAGAGCCTGTCGCCGCTCGACCATAGCCCGCTGACTGGCCCCAGCTCATCGAGCCCGCGCGCGACCAGCGGGTTTTCGGACAGATCGACTGCCAGCGCCTGCGGGCGGTCCGTTCGCGCCACGACCTTGCCGGCGGGGTCGAGCACCATCGCAATGTCGATCCCGAATTCGTTGCGCCGCGACTGAAGGAGGTCGGCGACCGAGCGGGCTGCCAGCTCGGGGTCGTCGGCATTGACCGCCTCGTCGACGTAGCTGCCGAAATAGGGGTCGGCCGAGACCAGTTCGGTGATCAGTTCCAGCTGCCGGGCCCGGAACTGCCTGAAGTAACGCTGTACCGACTGACTGTTGGCCAGAGAAGTCTCGACCGTATCGGCCGCGATGTCGCGGACAACCTGCAGGGTGACCACCATGGCGCCCCCGACGGCGAGCGCCAGTACCAGCCCGAAGGCCAGGAACAGCCTCGCGCCCAGGGAAAGCCCGTTGCGTTCAGCGGTAGGGGTCACGGTCTCGGCGATTGTAGGGTTGGCCGGTCTTGTCGCGGTGCGGCGGTAGCCGGGGCTTGGTGACTTCCAGCGAAACCTCGACCGGCTCGTCGACGGGCAGCTCGATCGATCGCGACCAGGCCTCGCTCTGTCGGTGCCAGACGCGCAGTTCTCCATCACCTGCCGGCAGGCCGCTCAGGCTGAAGCGGCCGTCGGCGTCGGCGCGCGTGTGCCAGGGTGTGTCGACCACCAGCACATGGGCATGCATGTTGTGATGCACATTGCAGTAGATGTTGACCGCGCCGGGATGCTCGAACCGGACCGAAGGCGATTCGCCGGGGCCGTAGACCCCCAGGTCGAATTCGTTGTTCGACGAGACCGAAAACAGGTTGTGCAGGATGGGATCGTCGTTCGGGAAGCGGACTTCCGTGCCCCTCGGAACCGCCAGTACGGTCGGCGACAGCTGTTTGTCGCGGGTGACGATCTCGGTGGGCCCGGACGCTGAGGCGCTGGCGGCCGCGCTTCCCGTCGACTGCGCAATGAAGTAGACAATGGCCTCGTCGACGTCGGCGTCGCCGCCCACCAACCGGATTCGGCCGTCGAGGTCGTGTTGCTGCGGGGTCGACGGCGCCTCTTGGGCCGATTCCCGCCCGGCCGGCTCTGGCGGCGATGTGGCGCCTTCTTCCGGTTCGGGGTCTGCTGCCGCGGGCGCTGCCGGCCTTGCAGCGGCTTCGGGGGCATCGCTTGCGTCGGACGCGGCGTCAGGCTCGGTCGGTTGCGCTGCCGAGTCTTCTTGATCAGCCGTTGGCTCCAGTGGCTCGGGCTCATTCGGCTCCGGCGGTCGTGGGCGCTCGGATTCCTCGCGGGTTGCGGGCTCAGGTACTGTCCCTGCCTCGCCTTCGGTCGTTTCTCGCGTGTCAGAGTCCGGGGCGCCGGATCCCGACCGCTGTTGCAGCGGTGCACAGGCACACAGGGCCAGGATCATCGCCGCGACAATGGCGAAGCTGCCTCTCATGGCCGCCACCTCAGCGTGGCCAGCCACTCATCGTTGCCGACCGTGCCGCCGCTGGTGAACATCCGGTTGTCAGCGTATTCCGCCGTCAGGTCCAGGCTCGGCAGAATGGTCAGGCGCAGGCCGATATCGATCTTTTCCCAGTCCCATGCGCCGCTGGGGAAGGGCGTGATGTCAGGGTTGGCAAAGTCGTTGTCCAGGCGCGAGAAGCGCACGGCCGGCTGGATGCGCGAGAAGAGTTGCCGGCCATCGTATGCCCAGATCAGCGGCAGGTTGAACGACCAGGCGGCTTCCAGTTCGAAGCCGCTGCGCGGCAGGCCGGCGATTTCCTGGTCGACGTACTGGCCGAACAGTGACAGGTCGCCGATGTAGGCGCGCGCGTTGAGGCCGTATTCTTCGCGGTCGTTGCCGTCCAGCCCAGGGTAGGGGAATTGGTTGCCCGGCCCGCGCAGGAGGTCCAGGTCGCCGCCGTAGAAGGTGCCTGCCAGCGACCTGCTCTCCTGCAGTTCTCCCTGGTAGCCGAAGAGCATGACGTCGAAGGCGCGCTGGCCGGAATCGTCTGACCAGCGGTAACCGGCGGCGGCGCCCAGCTCGGGGTCGCCGTCGAAGTCCAGGCCTTCGATTTCGGCGTCGTAGAGAATCGGGATCCCGGTCTTTAGCTCGGGGTCGGGATTGGGTCGGAGCAGGGCGTCGATGCCGTTGTCGCCGGCCAGCGCGTTGGGGTCGCGGATGAACAGGGGGTTGCCCTGCGTGATCGAACCCTTGAGGTAGAAGTTTCCGCCCAGGTCAAAGCCGAACTCGGCCCCCACATCCTCGAGGCGGTTGAAGGCGGTCGAGACCAGGCCGTAGCTTTCGAGGTGCCGGTCGTCCTGACGCTCGAACTTCTCGAACTTGCCCAGCTTCAGGTAGCCGCCGAAACCCTCGTCCGGCAGGGCCGGCGTGATTTCACGACCCCAGCGCAGCCACAGCTGGTCAACGTCGACCTTGCTGTCGCCGGAAGTGGGGTTGCGTTCGTGGCGGTCGATGAAGTCGGCCCTGGCGTGAGCGAGAAAGCGCTCGCCGTAGCCGATGTTGGCGATGAAGCTGATCAGCGAGAACTCCACGTGCCTGCCCGCTTCCACGGTTTCCATGAAGCCTTGTGTCTCGCCGGGCGGGAGCATATCCGGCGTAAACGGAAAATTCACCGGGATGCGGGTGGATTCGCTGTCGCGGTAGTGCAGCCTGGCCTCGATGCCGAAGTCGACGTCCCATTCCGTCGGCGCTTCCTGGCCAGTAGCCACCGTCGAGGCGGTGAGCAGGGCAGGAAGCAACAGTGCCCTTTCCAGTGCTCCCGGTGTCCGTTTCATTGCGATACCTCCCCGTTCGATCCCTCGCTGTCGCCCCGTCCATGGGCCGTTCCTCAAGGGAGCGCTTGTCGTTCACAATCCTACAGCATCGGCGCTCCGAAGCTGTTGACCCGCTTCGGCCGCCGGTCGCGGCCTTCAAGGCTCAGAGCTGTTCGGATGCGAAATCGGCCAGGCGCGAACGCTCGCCGCGCCTGAGCGTGATGTGGCCGGCGTGCTGCCAGTGTTTGAAGCGATCCACCGCGAAGGTCAGCCCCGAAGTCGTTTCGGTCAGGTAAGGCGTGTCGATCTGTTCGACGTTGCCCAGGCAGATGATCTTGGTGCCCGGGCCGGCGCGGGTAATCAGGGTCTTCATCTGCTTGGGCGTGAGATTCTGTGCCTCGTCGATGATCAGGTAGCGATTGAGAAAGGTGCGCCCGCGCATGAAATTCATCGAGCGAATTTTCACCCTTGAGGCCACCAGCTCGTTGGTGACCGCGCGTCCCCAGTCGCCGGCGCCTGTGTCGCTTTCGGTGAGGACTTCGAGGTTGTCTGTGAGGGCGCCCATCCAGGGCGTCATCTTTTCTTCCTCGGTACCGGGCAGGTAGCCGATTTCCTCGCCCACCGAGACCGTGGCGCGGGTCATGATGATTTCCCGGTAGGTCTTGTCGTCGAGCGTTTGCGACAGCCCGGCGGCCAGCGCGAGCAGGGTCTTGCCGGTACCGGCCGTGCCCAGTAGCGTGACGAAATCGATCTCGGGGTCCATCAGCAGGTTGAGCGCGAAATTCTGCTCGGTGTTGCGGGCATGAATGCCCCAGACCCCGTGCTTGGAACGGCAATAGTCGCGCGCGACTTCGAGTACCACGCCTTCGTCTGCGACCTGTCGGACGATGGCTTCCAGCCCGTTGTCGTCATTGAGCCGCAGGCACTGGTTGGGAAACCACTCGTCGTCGGCGCTGCGGCCGATGCGATAGAAGGTGCGTCCTTCCTCCGTCCAGGAATCGCGCGTGTCGCGTTCCTCCCAGAAGCGGTTGTCGAGTTCGCGAACGCCTGAGTAGAGCAGGCTCAGGTCGTCGAGCGCCCGGTCGTTGTGGTAGTCCTCGGCGGTGATGCCGTGGATCGCCGCCTTGATGCGCAGGTTGATGTCCTTGGAGACCAGGATGACCTGCCGATCCTCGTGACGATGCTCGAGGGTGAGTGCGGCGAGCAGAATCTCGTTGTCGGCCAGGCCGCGGTCACCGATCAGTTCTTCGCCGTTTCCGAGGGGCTCGGTCTGGAAGTACAGGCGACCGGTGCCGACCTTCAGGCGCAGGCTCTCGGGCTCACTCAGCGCCAGGCCCCTGTCGAGGGGTTCGTCGCTGACCATCATCTGCCCGATGAAGCGACTGACCTGGCGTACGTTACGCGCCACCTCGGACACACCCTTTTTCGCCCGGTCGAGTTCCTCGAGGACGATCATGGGCAGAAAGACATCGTGCTCGGCAAAACGAAACAGCGCGGTGGGGTCGTGCATCAGCACATTCGTGTCGAGGATGTAGAGGCGCGGACGCTCCGCCATGGCAATGATCTCCGAAGATAGTGGGAGGGCCGGGCTTAGCCCAGTTCGCGAACGGCCGCGAGGACTTCCTCGACGTGCCCGGGCACCCGGACCTTGCGCCACTCGCGCACCAAGGTCGAGTTGGCGTCGAACAGGAAGGTGCTGCGCTCGATGCCCATGACCTTCTTGCCGTACATGTTCTTTTCCTTGATCACGTCGAAGTGCCGGCACAGGGTTTCGTCGGTATCGGCAATCAGCGGAAACGGGAAACCGTGCTTTTCGCTGAATTTCTCGTGGCTGTTGAGGGTATCGCGCGAGACACCGAGGATGCGGCAGTCGAGCTGACTGAACGCTTCGAAATGATCGCGAAAAGCCTCGCCTTCCTTGGTGCAGCCCGGCGTGCTGTCGCGCGGATAGAAGTACACCACGAGTGGTTTTCCGGCGAATTCATCGAGTCGAATGGTATCGCCGCCGGTCGCTTCCAGCGGTGGTGAGGTCAGCGTGATGTTGGATGGGCTCATAAAAAGTAAAATATTCGTTTAATCAGTAATTTGTGAATCATCGCCGTCCCGATCCCGGACGCCAATGGGTTACAATCGGTTCGAAATCAGGATACTTGCGTCCTACGGGGTCCGCAATAGAGTTCGGAGCCTTGTCGATGCTCTGCCCAGGATGGCATGGCTAATCGGCGCAGTCCGGACTGAATCGACCTTGAGTATTGAGAGAATCGAGATTGATCGCCATCCGCCCGGCTTCGCTGGACGCCAGCCGACATGTTGCCTAAACTGCGGAGCTGTTTTTTCACGCTATCGCTGCACGATGCATTGCCGCCCGAACGGGTTAGGCTTTGTTCAGAGGCGGCGGGTACCGTTTCCCACTTCTGACCGGATCCAAGGGGTATGACTCGAACCCGAACCATTTTCGTCCTTCTGTTGGCCGCCTCCCTGCTGCTCGGCGGGTGTTTCAACCGGGAGCGCGATCCGATTTACGTATCCAGCGAGGAAATCTCGCCCATTGAGGCGCCGTCCGGCCTGGATCAGCCGAATACCCGTGATACCTACGACGTACCCGGCTATTCACTGCCCGAACTTGCCGCACAGGGTGACCAGGAGCAGCCGCCGGAAGTGCAGCCGAGTTCGGTTGCCGAACGCTCGCGTTCGCAGATTCGCTTCGGACCCACTGGACTCTATCTGGCGGTGGAGGATCAGCCCGACAGCGTCTGGCGGCGCCTGGGTTTCTCGCTCGATCGTGGCGACATGAAGGTGCAGCAGGTCGACGAAAGCGAGCGCAGTTACCGTTTCCGGTTGAGCCACGAGCCGATACGGCCGGAGATCGGCGTATTCGATCGCCTGACGTTCTGGAGTAGCCCTGAGGCCATCGACTATAGCGGCGTGTACGTTGCGCGAGTCGCTGGCGAGTCGGATGAGGGCGTCACGCGCGTCGAATTGCTCGATGCCGAGGGTGACGTGATCGAAATGGACCGGGCCGAATTCGTCCTGGCCCGCTTGCGCGAGCGCCTTGGTTGAACGTGGCTGCGCCGAACGCGGCGCTCAGCGCTCCAGGTGCTTGATCTTGCCCGGGACGTCTTCCCATTCCTTGGCGTCGTCCGGTGCCGGTTTCATTTCCGAGATCACCGGCCACTCGCGCGAGAGTTCCTCGTTGATTTCCAGGAACTGGTGCTGATCGGCCGGCAGGTCGTCTTCCGGATAGATGGCCTGGACCGGGCACTCCGGTTCGCACAGGGTGCAGTCGATGCACTCTTCGGGATCGATGACCAGGAAGTTCGGCCCCTCGTGGAAGCAGTCCACGGGGCAGACTTCAACGCAGTCGGTGTACTTGCACTTGATGCAGTTCTCGGTAACGACGAAGGTCATGATGGCTTTTCCGGCTTGCTTGGACTTGAGGCGCCCGTCTTCGCGGCTTCGACAGGAGAGACGACGGGCAAGTGATAGACTGTATTTTAGCAGTTGCGCTGCCGATCATTGACGGCAGTCGCCATCGAATAACAAAACCCGATACGGATATCCTGACATTGTCTGAGAAGGCAAGCATCATTCCCGAGAAGCGCCACGGCATTCGGCCCGATCGCGTCAGCGCCAACGCCCGAAAGGTTGTCGAACGTCTGCAGGAAGCCGGCTACCTGGCCTACCTTGTCGGCGGCAGCATTCGTGATCTCGTGCTGGATCACGACCCCAAGGACTTCGACGTGGCGACCGATGCCACGCCCGACGAAGTGGCTGAGGTCTTTCGCAGCGCGCGACTGATCGGCCGCCGATTCCGACTGGCCCACGTACGCTTCGGCCGCGAGATCATCGAGGTCGCCACCTTTCGGGGCACCGGCGAGGGTGGAGACGATGAGCACCGCGAAGTCGAGCAGGGCCGTCTGGTGCGCGACAACGTCTGGGGCAGCGAGGAAGAAGACGCCAAACGCCGAGATTTCACCATCAATGCCCTGATGTATGACCCCGAGACGTCGACCATTCGTGATTACGTCGACGGATACGAAGACCTGCTCAAGCGCCGCTTGCGGCTCATCGGTGATCCGGTCACCCGCTTCCGGGAAGACCCCGTGCGCCTGCTGCGCGCCGTTCGCTTCAAGGTCAAGCTCGACCTGGAGCTCGATTCCGCGACGGCCGGCCCGATTCCGGAGATGGCCGAACTTCTGCACGACATCCCGCCGGCGCGCCTGTTCGACGAGATTCTCAAGCTTTTCATGGGTGGGCGCGCCTGGAACACGTTTCAGGCGCTGGTGCGCTTCAATCTCTGGGAACCCCTGTTTCCGGACCTTTTCGACGACCCGAGCCGGCCGCCCGTGCTGGTCGAACAGGCGCTCAAGAATACCGACCAGCGCGTGGCCGAAGGCAAGCCGGTGACACCGGCCTTTCTGTTTGCTGCCTTTCTGTGGCGTCGAGTCGAGGCGCGTGCCGAAGTGCTTGTCGCCGAGGACGTGCCTCCCGTCGAAGCGTTGGCTGTCGCCGGTGAGGAAGCGATCATGGCCCAGGCCGAGCGCGTGGCGATCCATCGACGCTTCTCCAGCATGGCCAAGGAAATCTGGTGCCTGCAGCCGCGTTTCGAGAATCGCCGCGGCAAGCGTCCCCAGCGCCTCGCTGCCGAGCGCCGGTTCCGGGCCGCCTACGACTTTCTCCTGCTGCGCGCGCTGGAAAACCCCGAGCTGCAGGAACTGGCCGACTGGTGGACGACCTTCCAGGAAGTCGACGGTGAAGAACGTCACGAGCTGACCCGGGCCGCGCCCGGGAAGGGGCGCGGCAAGCGGCGTCGCCCACGGCGGCGGAAGAACAAGGCCGCATCTTGACCGAAGCCTGGATCGGGCTGGGATCCAACCTGGGTGATCGGTGCGGGGCCCTGGACGCCGCCCTGGAGCGCATCGACTGCCTCGAGCGCTGTCGCGTTGTCGGGGTCTCTCGTTATTACTTCACCGCACCCTGGGGTGAGACCGATCAGCCCGAATTCGTCAATGCGGTCGCCCGCGTTCGCACGGCGCTCTCGGCCGAGGCACTGCTGCGCGCCCTGTTGGCGGTCGAGTCCGAGCTGGGACGAGAGCGTCGCGGTCAGCGCTGGGGGCCGCGCGTCATCGACCTCGATCTGCTGCTCTACGGCGACGAGCGAGTCGAGCAGGCCGGCCTGATCGTGCCGCATCCACGCCTGCACGAACGCGCTTTCGTACTGGTTCCGATGGCCGAGCTGGCGCCGGACCGGGTCGTGCCGGGGCGAGGCACGGTGGATGCATTGCTTGATACGCTCGAGGATAATGAGCGCTCCGGCGTCCGGCCCGGACCCGAACCGGGCTTCCGGCCCTCGCCGGATCAACCTTCGCCGGATGAATGGGAGACGCCTTGATGACCGCCGCTAGCGCCGTGACCGTTCCCGCCCTGTCCGCCATGAAGGCCGAGGGCCGGGTGATCACCATGCTGACCGCCTACGATGCCAGCCTTGCACGGCTGATCGACGCGGCCGGCGTTGACTGTGTGCTGGTCGGCGATTCTCTCGGCAACGTCATCCAGGGGCGCGATTCCACCCTGCCGGTGACGGTCGACGACATGGTCTATCACACGCGCGCCGTGCGGCGCGGGCTGGGTCGTGCACTGCTGGTGACCGACCTGCCGTTCATGAGTTACCACGATCGAGCGAGCGCCATGGTGTCAGCCGCGGCTGTCATGCGCGCCGGCGCGCAGATGGTCAAGCTCGAGGGCGGCAGCGCCCACGCCGATACGGTGGCCGCCCTGGTGGCCAATGGCGTTCCCGTCTGCGCGCACCTGGGTTTGACGCCGCAGCACGTCCATCAACTCGGCGGTTACCGCGTGCAGGGAAGGGAGACGGGCCCGGCGGAGCGTCTCAAGGCCGATGCCCTGGCACTGGCCGAAGCCGGAGCCGGCATGCTGGTGCTTGAGTGCGTCCCGGCGCCGCTGGCACAAGAGGTCGCGCAATCGCTCGATATTCCCGTCATCGGCATCGGCGCCGGCGGGGCGGTCGACGGGCAGGTTCTGGTGAGTTACGACATGCTCGGTCTCTCGCCGGGCCGGGCGCCGAAATTCGTTCATGACTTCCTGGCCGGGACGGGTAGCGTGCGCGAGGCGATCGCCGCCTATGTCGCGGCTGTGCAGGAGCGTCGCTTCCCCGGCGACGAACACGCCTGGCGGTGATGCCGCGCGTTATCGAGGCGCTGCCGCAACTGCGCGAGGCGGTCGGCCGCATTCGCGCCAACGGCAATCGGATTGGGTTCGTGCCCACCATGGGCAATCTCCACCGCGGGCATCTCAGCCTGGTCGAGGAAGCCGCCAGGCACTGCGACGCCACGGTGGCGTCGGTCTTCGTCAATCCCACGCAGTTCGGCCCCGGCGAGGACTTCGAGGCCTATCCGCGCACCTTCGAAGCCGACCTCGAAGCGCTGGCATCGGTTGGCTGCGACCTGGTCTGGGCGCCGCCGGTCGACACCATGTATCCACTCGATGAGCCGTTCATGCTGCGCGTGCCCGAGGCACTTGCCGATTGTCTCTGCGGCCGCTCGCGGCCCGGACACTTCGACGGCGTGGCGACCGTGGTGCTGCGCCTGTTCAACCAGGTCGCACCGGATGTTGCGGTATTCGGCGAGAAGGATTTCCAGCAGCTGCTCATCCTTCGGCGCATGGCGCAGGACGTGGCCCTGCCGATCGAGATCGTGGGCGCGCCGATCATGCGCGAAGCCGATGGCCTCGCGATGAGCTCGCGCAACGGCTATCTGAGCGAGGCGGAACGCCGTTGTGCGCCCGTTCTGTATCGAGTGCTTAATGAGGCCGCCGAGGGACTGGTCGCGGGCGAGAACTTCGGTGCGCTCAAGAAACAGGCGCTGAAAGAACTCCAGACGGCCGGCTTCAGACCGGACTACCTGGAATGGCGCTCGGCCGGGAACCTGGGCGAACCGCAAGCCGGCGAGCCCAGTCGCCTGTTCGGCGCCGCGTGGTTGGGGCGGGCGCGGTTGATCGATAATGTTCCGGTGTCCGCGGCAGCTGGTGGGTGAGAGAGGTTGTCGACTGTGGTCCGTGGTCCGTGGTCCGTGATCCGTGATCCGTGATCCGGAAACCGTGTTTCCTGAACCCAGAACCCTGAACCCAGAACCCTGAACCCAGAACCCTGAACCCTGAACCCTGAACCCTGAACCCTGAACCCTATCCTTTCCCCACCGACTTCTTGGACCGAATCCAGCCCATCACCGCCTCCCACTGCTCCCAGTCTTGCCAGGCGAGGTAGGGCGGCAGGTCGGAGACGGTCAGGCCGCGCTCGAAGGCGCGTACATAGTTCATCGTGTCGCGCAAGTTGCCGACCACGGGTACGCGGAAGTCGTCGAGAAAGCCGGTGAGTTCGCGAAAGATGATGGTGTGGGGCTTGACGCGATTGGCGATCAGCCCGACGCGCACATGGCCTTTCTTGACCGGCTTGAGCTCGAGCAGGTGATTGAGAAAGCGCCATGCGGCGCGCATGTCGACCGGGGAGGGCAGCACCGGGACCAGAATGGTCTGCGACCGGCGCACGATATTGCCCAGTTCATGCCCGGCGACCGCGGCCGGCGTGTCCAGAACCAGGGTGTCTGCTTCAGCGGGCGCCCTGAGCTGGCCCTTGTGTGGTTCGGCCGCGATGATCTCGGGATACTCTTCGGGCCGCTGTGACAACCAGTCGTTGGCCGATTGCTGCGGGTCCATGTCGCCCAGCGCGACGGCGTGCCCTTCCCAGGCCAGGGCGGCGGCCAGCGACGTGGCGATGGTGGTCTTGCCGCAGCCACCCTTGGCGTTGACGATGGCGATGGTTCGCATGACTGGCACCCTCCGTTGTCAGTTCGACCCGATAACAGTATCCCCGTCAGGTCCGGCGGCGCGGGTCGGGCAGCCCGGAGTGGAGCATCCACCTTTCGCGCTGTTCGTCGTAGCGCCACACTTCACGGTGCTCGATCACGCGTTCCCGAGCCGTGTGGACATGATACAGGCGAATCTGGACACGGCGCTCCACGGCCATGCCGTCGGGATCACTGATGACCTGCCTGACCCGGTATTCGGTGACCCGAAACTGTCGAAGGCGTTCCAGGTCGATATTGCGGATCGGGTTTTCGGCCAGCCAGTCCGGGTGAATCATGTCGCTCAGCGCGTGGTATTCGCTCCAGCGCACCAGCGATTGCCACTGATCCATGGTCTGCTTGCGTTCCCGCTGCGCCTGGTTGCCGCTGGCGCATGCGGCCAGAACCAGAGCGACTAGCAGTAACATCAAAGACTTACGCATCGGAGCGTCTCTTGCTTTCCCGCATGAGTGCAGCATACTTCGCCGAGAGCGTCGCTGCCACCTCCCCATCGACTCGCAGCTCGGGCTCGAGCACCAGGCTGGCGCGACCGCGCTCGCCGAGACGGTCTGTAAAGGCGCGAATGGCCTGATCGTCTGGCCAGGGGCAAAAGGCGTGGAATGCCCCGCCTACCGGGGCGAGGAAGCGGATTTCGCAGCGCCCGATGACGAGATCGGCGTCGATGCCCGAGCGCAGCAGGAGCAGTCGCGGCAATGACCAGCCGGCCAGGATCATTGCGCTGGCCAGCGCGCCGCCGAAGGCCGTGCCTTTGTCGTTGATGCTCGGGCCGAGCGGCAGCGCGAGCTCGACGCCTTCGTCGTCGAGGCGGCTGACCGACAGTTCCATCGCCCCGCCGAGGGGGATGTCGGTCGTCAGGGTGCGTTGCAGCCAGGTGATTTCGTCGAGATCGGTTGCCATGGGGGCATTCTATCCTTGCAGGGGTGTGGTGGTGTAGGTCGGGGTTACATCCCCGACGGACGACATATCCGGTGTTGTCACTCGTGTCTCATGCGTATCGCCCTATAAAGGGCCGTCTTATTTATCGGGGCGCTTCACCGGTTGGATCGTGGGCGAGGCTGGCACAACCGACCCCGTTGGCGGTCTCGACACGTCAAAGGCGGTTTCGCCCGGCGCTTCGCGCTCTTGCGGCGAGTTCCTTTTGTCATTTACAACAAAAGGAACCAAAAGTGCTCTTACAACCACGCGGTTGGTCCGCACACCCAGCAGGCGTTGGGGGCTTAACGGAATGTTGCACGTGCCCTCGCCAGAATTCGGTCGAGGCACATGGCAACCTCGTCAAGGCTTGGGCGTAGCCCGCACCAGAAAGGTGCGACCTCGATAGGTCCGGCTACGTCCGCGGCATGAGATCTTCTACTGCCCGAGGCTTTAGCCGTCGCGTGCCCCAGCGCGCGTGATCGTGTCTTCCGGAAGCTTCTGTGCCTGACCCGGGCCACTTTCGGCCCCAGTCGAAGTCCGGGCGCCCTCAGTCGGGCCCTCGCGAAGCCGTAATCGGCATTCTGGAGCCCCTGACGCCATGGGGCTCCTGAGACACCTCCGGTATCTTTTAAGCGCGTTTTTTGGTTACTTTTTTCGCGCAGGAAAAAAGTTACTCGCCGAAAGAGCGCGAAGCGCCGGGCGAAACCGCCTTTGACGTGTCGAGACCCCCACCGCGGGCGGGGCCGCGAACCTAAAGAGATGCCACCACCCAAGCGGGGGCACAGAAACCTGCGGATCAGGCGGGCGAAACAGCCTTTGACTTGTCGAGGCCAACACAGAACCCGGCGATGCCAAAAATCCAAGGTAGCAAAGGCAACACCCGGCGCTGCACGGTGCATACCGTAAAATACCCCCATGCCTGCTGCCACCGAACCTTCCGCGCTCCCCTACGTTGCCCGCACCCTGATGCCGCGCGAGGTGCGCACCAACGCGGCCATGGCGGTGGCTCTGGGCGCGCTCGAGGGTGGGCTGGTCGGTGTCGTCGTCAAGACCCAGTTCGCAGAGGTCGCCAGCGCGGCCTGGGTCAACCTGGCCGTTGCCCTGGTTGCGGGGGCACCGGCGTTCGCCAACATCGTCAGCCTCTGGATTTCCGGCCTGGCCGAGGGGCGCAACAAACCGGCCTGGGTCGCGACCCTGATGGCGACGACCAGCGTCTTTCTCGTCCTGATGGCCCTGGCGCCGACCAGTCCCGCGGGTCTGGTCATGATTACGCTGACGATGATCGCCGCCCGCCTGGCCTGGGCCGGCGTGATCACACTGCGCGCGGCCATCTGGCGAGCCAATTTTCCACGCCAGGTGCGGGCCCGGATCACCGGCTGGATCACCATCATCTATTCGCTGATCATCTCGGCGACGGCGGCCATCACCGGTCTGCTGATGAACTGGTGGCCGGAAGTCTGGCGTGTGACCTTTCCGCTCGCCGGACTGGCCGGCGTTTTTGCAGCCTGGCGCTATCTGGCGACGCGCGTGAGGCAGGGCAGGCGGATTCAAGGCGAGGAACTCGAGCAGCGCCGGGTTCGCCGGGGCGGTCAGCTTCGGGCCGCGGTCGATATCCTTGTTACGGATCGCTGGTATCGACGCTACATGCTCACCATGTTCGCTTTCGGCAGCGGCAACCTGATGGTCATCGCGCTGCTGGTCGTGTTGCTCAACGAGCAGTTCGGTTTCGGCCGCTTCGAGCAGGTGATGATCACCACGGCCCTGCCGCTGGTGACCCTGGCGATCTTCACGCCGATCTGGGCTAGGCGGCTAGATGCCGCGCACATCCTTGACTATCGCGCCCGTCAGGCCTGGATGTTCGTGTTCGCGCTGTTGCTTTTCATGACGGCGTCCATGTTTGCCCTCGACCTGCTGTTCTGGGTCGGCGCACTCGCTTTGGGCGCGGCGTTTGCGGGCGGCAAGCTGGGCTGGAACCTGGGTCATAATGACTTTGCCAGCGATGACCAATCAACGCTCTACATGGGCATCCACGTGACCCTGACCGGTATCCGGGGCCTGCTGGCGCCGCTGGTCGGCGTGAGCGTCTATCAATTGCTCGAAGGCGTCGAGGCGGGGCTGGGACGATTCGTGCTGTTGTTCCCCTTCACGCTGACGCTGGGCGGGGCCGTTACCTTCGTGCTGCTTGCACGCTGGCGGCGAAAGGAGATTGAAGCTTCATGATGATCGAGTTTCTCGTTGCAGCCGCGTTGGCCGCCGAGGCCGACGAATTACCCAGGCTGACGGTGCGCGGCCGCGATATCGAGCCGGAGGCAGCGCAGGCGACTGCCTCGCTGAACGAACAGGAGATCGAACGGGTCCGGCCGACGCATCCGGCCGAACTGTTCTCTCGCCTGCCGGGCGCCTGGGTTACGCGCGGCAGCGGCCAGGAACATCTCACCGCGATCCGCTCGCCGATCCTGTCGGGTGCCGGCGGCTGCGGGGCATTGCTGATTCTCGAAGCCGGCGTTCCGGTTCGCCCGCCCGGTTTCTGCAACGTCAATAACCTTTTCGAAGTCAACGTCGCCCAGGCCGAAGCGGTCAGCGTGCTGCGCGGGCCAGGCGGTATCGGCCATGCCTCGGGTGGCCTGCACGGCGTTATCGACGTCACGCCACGCTCGCCGCTGGGCAACCGGCAGAATCGGCTGACGCTGGAGACCGGCAGCAATGACTACCGGCGGGCGACCGGCGCGCTTACGGGCGATGTCGGCGCCGGCGTGATCGCTGTGGACGCAGCTGCGGTCGATGCCGGCAGTTTTCGCGTGGATGAAGGCTATACGCACCAGCTGCTGACGGCCCAGCACGCTGTGCCCGTGGACAACGGCAGCTGGCGCACGATCGTCAGCGCCGCGCGGCTCGACCAGGACACGGCCGGCTATATCCTCGGCGAGCGGGCCTATGCCGACCCCGCCCTGCGTACTCAGAACCTTAATCCCGAAGCCTATCGAAAGGTCAACGCGGTGCGGGTGATCAGCCGCCGGGAGTGGCAGGACGCACGGGGCTTCGAGCATCGGGTCAACGGCTTCGCGCGCCGTTCCTCGATGCGATTCCTGCAGCACTTTCTCCCCGGCAAGCCGCTGGAGCGCAACGGCCAGGTGTCGCTGGGGATTCAGTACGACGGCCTCGATGCCGGCAGCGGCTGGTCCTGGGGCGCGGACATGGAAGTCTTTCGCGGGGACCTCAGCCAGATCCAGGACGGGCCGGCCGATGCGCCGCCGTTCCTCGCGGCGATCCGGCCGCCGGGCATCCACTACGACTACGTCGTCGACGGCCAGCGCGCCGGTGGCTATCTGGCGAAGCGCTTCGATCTGACGTCCTCGTGGTCGCTTCGGGCGGGCGTGCATGCCGACTGGATCCGCTACGACTACGACAATCGCGCTGGCGTCGGTAACCTGGCCGAGGACGGCACGGCGTGCGACATGGGCGGCTGCCTCTACAACCGCCCGGCCGACCGAGACGACGGCTTCTTCGAGCTGGCGCCCGAGCTGACGCTCGAGCGCGCTTTCGACGGGGGGCAGCTCTGGCTCAGACTGGCACGCGGCTTCCGCGCGCCCCAGGCCACCGAGCTCTATCGCCTTCAGCGGGGGCAGGACGTCGCCGACCTCGATCCGGAGCAGCTCGACGCCGTGGAGCTGGGTGTACGCGGGACCGGCGCTCTAAGCTGGGAACTGGTCGCCTTCTACCAGCGCAAGCGCAATTACATCTTTCGAGACAGCGAAGGCTTCAACGTCAGCGACGGCAAGTCGGGGCATCGCGGTCTCGAGTTTTCGCTCGGCTACGACCTGACGCCGCAGCTGAGACTGGGCGCTCGCGGAACCTACGCCATCCACCAGTACCGGTTCGACCGGGACGCTGGTGGCGAGCAGATCGTCTCCGGCAAGACCATCCCCGCCGCACCGCGGCGCCTGGGCAGCGCCGACCTGACCTGGCGGCCGAACGACCTTTTCAGCGCTCAGCTCGCCGTGGAGCACACCGGCGAGTACTGGCTCGATGCGGCCAATACCCGTCGCTATGGCGGCCACACTCTGCTGCACGCCTCCGGTGAATACGCCCTGCACGAGGATTGGCGTTTGGGGTTGCGGGTTCGCAACCTGCTCGATCAACGCTACGCCGAGCGCGCGGACTTCGCCTTCGGCAACTATCGCTACTTCCCCGGTGCGGGGCGCAGCGTGTTCGTATCCCTGAGCTGGACGCCGGGCGGCTGAGCGTTGATCTCGGGATGGCAGATTTATCGTAACCGGAGCCATACGGCGTAGCGTGCGGGGCGAGGCGCCGGGCTTCTCGGTGCCAATGGCATCCGCTCGCGCTACACTATGACTGAAGGGGCAAGACTGCCTCTGCTGCATGCGGAAAAGACGGGGATCGTATTGAGCGAGGAATCCAACCAACAGCCGCCGACTGACGGTGAGACCGTTCTTCTCGGAACCACGCGCGCCCGGGATGAACGCCACGAGGCCTGCCTGGTGATCATTCGTGGCGCCAGGCTGGGCTCGCGGATCGTTCCGGGCGACGAGCCGCTGGTGATCGGGCGGGCCGTGGATGCTGATTTCCAGATTTCCGATCGCAGTATTTCGCGCCAGCACTGCCGCATTTTCCGCGAGGATGGACGCTACTGGGCCGAGGATCTGGGTTCGACCAACCACACCTGGCTCAACGACGAGCAAGTCGAGCGAGCGCCCCTTCGCGACGGTGATCACCTGCGCATCAGCCAGACGGTGCTGAAGTTCGTCGATGAGGGCAACATCGAGGCGGGCTATCATTCGGAGCTGCATGAGAGCACCATCCGAGATGCGCTAACGGGCCTGTATAACCGCCGGCACGCCATGGCGGTACTCGAGACCGAGGCGGCCAAGGCCGCGCGCGAGAACGATCATCGCCTGGCGCTCGTCATCCTGGATCTGGATTTTTTCAAGGAAATCAACGACGAATATGGTCATCTCGCCGGCGACGGCGTGCTTCGGCAACTCAGCCGTATCGCCGCCGACCGCGTGCGCGCCAGCGACACCCTGGCACGGATCGGCGGCGAGGAATTCGCCCTGATTCTGCCCGATACCGGCCTGGACGAGGCCCGTCAGCTGGCCGAGTCGATCCGTACGTCCATCGAGGCAGAGACGTTTCGGCTGGATGAAGAAGACCACACCATCACGCTGTCGGCCGGGGTTGCCACCTGGCAGTCCGGGATGAAGAGCATCAGCGAACTGCTGCAGGCGGCAGACCGGCAGCTCTACAAAGCCAAGTCCTCCGGCCGCAACCGCGTTTCCTGAGCAGGCCCGCTCGCCGGGTGCTGCCGAAAGCTACAGGCCAAATCCGGCGCTGATGGCAGGATTCACCTCCCGATGCCGTAAAGCAGTACAGTCCAACGCCAACCAAGGATCAAGCCCATCGTGAGTCATACGTGTTTATTGCCCCGTGTCGCCATTTTGCTCTTCGGCTCTATCTTCTGCCTTCATGCGGTGGCTGAACCGATATCGTCCGATCAAGGTTTCTCTCGCTCTCTCGCTGACACTCGCCTTACGTCGCAGGACACCGCTAGCTGGCCGGAAGCGGAATCCGCACGACCAGATTCTTCACCGCGGCGCGTGCCGCGAGGCGGCATCGTTCGCACCGTTGGTGCAGGTCTCGATTGCGACTACGCCAATCTCAATGATGCGCTTGTCGATGCCGCCGACGGCGACACCATCCGTCTCGCTGAAAGCGGCGACTACATCGGGCGGACCTACCAGATTCTCAACTTCGACGGACAGCTAACCATCGACGGCGGCTATCAGGATTGTGAAACGACCACGCCGGCCGCCAAGACGGTCCTCGACGCGGACGGTGCCGGACGGGTTTTCTACATCGAGCAGAACACGGGCTTTGTCGGGACCGACATGCAGATCGTTCTCAAGGACATCGAAGTCGTCAACGGCGACAACAGCGGCAGTTTCGGCGGCGGCGGTCTGATGATCAACGGAATACCCGGGATTCTCGATGTGACGCTCGAAAACGTGACCGTTCGCGACAACCAGTCCACGACCCGTGGCGGTGGCATCCACCTGCGGGTCAACGGTGACCGCGACGGCCCCGGAACCATGCTCACGATGGACAATTCCTCTAACCTGCTCTCCAACAGCAGCAATGAGAACGGCGGTGGTCTGGCATGCAGCAGCCTGGGTAGTGTGCTCGACACGAGTACTCTGGTTCGCCTGGGCGCTGTGGGCATCAGACAGAATACGGCCGTCGACGGTGCCGGTATCTTCGTCGACGGCTGCAAGCGCGTTTTCGCATATATCGGCTACGACGTCTCTTATGCCGGCTCCATCGTCGACAACGATGCGTCAGGCGATGGTGGTGGAATATCCGTTGTCAACGGTGGTGAAGCGCTCATTCGCGGCGATGCGTTCAGCGGCTTTGGCATTCCTTCCGGCGCGGCCGAGTTTCTCTCTAATAGCGCGCAGCTGGGTGGCGGCGTGCATGTTGCCGGCGACGGGTCTTACCTGTTCCTCGGCGATGCGGTGCTCGACAGAAATACCGCGGAGTTTCGCGGCGGCGGTATCCACGTGGAGCAAAGCGGCCGCGTGGTCATGCGTCGTCTGCAGAATCAACCCTGCGCTCAAGCTACAGGGTCCCAGAATCCCCGTTGCAGCAAGATCGTGGACAACCGCGTCATCTCCAACACCAGCGGCATGGCGATCGAGGTCAATTCTATGGCCGAGATCGAGGTGATCCGAACCGAGATAACCGGGCATTCGGGTAGCGGCGCCAATCGCCTGATCGCGATCGACTCGCGCCTCGTCGCCCCGCCCGAGGCGACCTCCGGGTTTTTCGAAGGAGTGGCCATTCACGGCAATACAGGCTTGGGTACCGTCTTCACGCCGAACAATTCGGCGGTCCTGACGTTGGCCTGGAGCACGATCTCGGAAAACGAAGCCAACAATGTCGTGCGTACCGGCTCCGGTGATGCCGACGTCGACATCTACGCGAGTGTCATCTGGGAAGACAGCGGCGCGGTGTTCGAAAGGGCGGGCTCCGGTGCGGTAACGGCCAGTCTAGACTGCGTGATCGGTCATCAGCTCGAGGGCGATCTGGATGTTGACAGCTATGGCTATTACAGCCGCATCGACCCTGAGTTCGTGGATGCCGCCAACGGCGATCTTCGGTTGGGCCCGACTTCGCCGGCGATTGACTACTGCGATGACTTCAATGCCGCTGGGTATCCCGGCCTTGCCGGCAACACTCGGGGCCTCCTCCATCGCGGCCAGCCGCTGACCGATCCACCGGTGAGCGTCCCTGGCGCTCAGTTCGACCTGGGAGCCTTCGAGATGAACTACGTGATCGACGAATTGTTCAGCGATCGATTCGAGTAGCCTGCTAAAAGCGGATGCGCCCGGTCAGCCGGCGGCCGGGCGCATCAGGCCGCGATGCCGTAAAATGACAGTAGGGGTTCGAGGGCCGGTTCGCGCCCGCGAAGTGCCATCCAGGACTCCTGCATAGGGCGGCTAGAGCCCACTTCCAGTATCTCGTGCGCCAGGCGATGTCCGGTTTCGGAATCGAACAGGCCCTTCTCGAGGAACAGCTCGAAGGCGTCGCGCGCCAGCTGCTCGGCCCACAGGTAGCTGTAGTAGCCGGCCGCGTAGCCGCCGTCGAACACGTGGCTGAAACTCATCAGGAAGCGGTTGTAGTCGGGCATCGGCAGAACCGCAACCTGGTTGTGGATCTCTTGTGTGATTTCGATCGGGTCGGCGCCGGGGCGGGTATGGATGGCCAGGTCGATCAGGGCGAACTGAATCTGACGCACCAGGGCCATTGCGCCCTGGAACTGCTGGTCGGCCTTTAGGCCGGCAATAATCTCGTCCGGCAGCGGTTCGCCGGTGTCGACGTGGCGCGCGTAGCGCTCGAGCGATTCGGCCTCCCACGCCCAGCCTTCCATCAGCTGGCTGGGCAGCTCCACGGCGTCCCACTCGACGCCGTTGATGCCTGCCACGCCGGGCAGGTCGATGCGCGTGAGCAGGTGGTGGAGGCAGTGCCCGAACTCGTGGAAGATCGTCACTACGTCGTCGTGCGTGAGCAGGCTGGGCCGGCCTTTCGCCGGTGGTGCGAAGTTGCAGGTCAGATAGGCGATGGGCAGTTGCTCGACGCCACCGGCGCGCATGCGCGCGCGGCAGACGTCCATCCAGGCGCCGCCGGACTTGCGGGGGCGGCTGTAGAGATCGAGATAGAGACCGGCCTGGCGTTGACCCGTCTCGTCGAGCACGTGGAAATAGTGCACGTCCTCGTGCCAGGTATCGACCGCTTCATCGGCTTCGAAGCGCAGGCCGAAGAGTTCACCAGCGGTGGTGAAAAGCCCATCGAAAACTCGATCGAGCTCGAACCAGGGCTTGAGCATCGACTCGTTGATGCCGAGCTTTTCCTCTCGCAGCTTTTCAGTGTAGTAAGCAATGTCCCACGCTTCGAGCGGCGTTTCGGCGCCGAGTCCGGCGGCGAATTCGTTGAGTTCGTCGAGCTGCGCCTGCGCCTGTGGGCGGGCGCGTCCGGCCAGGTGGTCGAGAAAGGACTCGACCTCGGATGCGGAGTCGGCCATGCGCGTCGAAAGCCGCATGGCCGCGTGATGATCGAAGCCCAGCAGCCGCGCCTGTTCGTCACGCAAGGCCAGCATCTCGCGCATGATCGGCCCGTTGTCGAACTCCCCGCCGTTGGGGCCGGTTTCGGAGGCACGCGTGGCGAAGGCGCGGTGAAAGCGCTCGCGCAGCTTGCGGTCGTCGGCGTAGGTG
The DNA here is from genome assembly GCA_034520805.1 of Lysobacterales bacterium. GTDB lineage: Bacteria > Pseudomonadota > Gammaproteobacteria > Xanthomonadales > Wenzhouxiangellaceae > Wenzhouxiangella. The sequence continues at coordinate 162,794 of JAXHNG010000018.1, forward strand.
ATGATGGCGCGAAAAGCTGGAAAGCTCAGGTTGGCCATCCAGCCGGTCTTGCCCGCATCGCGGGCCATGCCGGCCAGCAGGTCGAGTTCGGCCCTGGGCAGTCCGGCCAGCTGCGTGACGTCGTCGAACGCCTCGCTGAAGGCCTCCGTGGCGTCGAGTACGTGGTTGCCGAAGCGGTTCCCGAGCTCAGACAACCGCAGGCTGATTTCGCCGAAGCGCTCGCGCTCGGCCTCTGCCAGGTCTACGCCGGCGAGGTGGAAGTCGCGTAGCTCGTGCTTGATCGATGCCTGCACAGCGATGTCCTGGTCGGCGAAATCATCACGCTCGGAAAGCGCCTTGTAGGCGGCCCAGAGCTTCCGGTTGTGCCCGCGCTCGGTATCGAAGCGCGTCATCGGCTCCAGGCAGGCCTCGTAGGCTTCGCGCCATTCGGGCGTGTTGTTGACCGAGTTCAGGTGCGAGAGCGCCGAAAAGGTATTGGCAAGGTCGTTGTCGGCCAGGGTCTCGGCGACCAGGACGCGATCGTAATCGACCTCTGGGCCGAGCTTTTCGATGTCCTCGATGACCTGGCGGTACTCGGCCAGGCGCTGCTCAAGCGCTGGCAGTGCGTGGTCGGGGCGAATCTCTGAAAAGGCCGGCAGTCCGCCGGCCAGCAGGGGGTTGTCCATGGTGTCCTTTCTGTTTGGTTACTTAACGGCCCGGATGCGCTGCGGCTCGTCGGCTAGTTCCTCGAGCAGGTCTTCGATGCGTTCGAAGGCCTCGGTCAGCTGCTCAGCTTCCGGCAACAGGGTGATGCGGAAATGATTGCGCTCGGGAATATTGAAACTCGAACCGGGCACGATGAGGATGTGCTTGTGTTCGAGCAGCTCGGCGGCGAAGCGGTGGTCGTCGAATTCGCCGAACACTTCGGTGCGTACCGAGGGAAAGGCGTACATCGCGCCCATCGGACTGACCAGCTCGAGAAAACGGCTCTTCTCGCAGGCATCGATGACGGCCTGGCGTGATTCGAACAGCCGGCCTTCGCGGCCGACCAGGTCGGCGATGGACTGGTAGCCGCCGAGCGCGGTCTGTACCGCCCACTGCCCGGGTACGTTGGCTGACAACCTCAGTGCACCCAGTTTCTCGACCGCCAGCATGTAGTCCTCGGCGCGTTCCAGCGCCCCGGTGAATACCGCCCAGCCCACGCGCCAGCCGCAGGCGCGGTAGACCTTCGACAGCCCGCCGAAGGAAACGCACAGGGTTTCGGGCGCGAGCGGCGCCATCGGCACGAAGCGCGCATCATCAAAGCAGATGCTGTCGTAGATCTCGTCGGAAAAGATGATCAGGTCGTGGCGCGTGGCCAGGTCGGCCAGGGCCTTGAGCGTTTCCTCCGGATAGACCGCGCCGGTCGGGTTGTTGGGGTTGATGACCACGATGGCGCGCGTCTTCGGGGTAATCTGCTTCTCGATACGCGCGATGTCGGGCACGAAGCTGTCCGCTTCCCGGCACTGGTAGTGCACGGCCTTGCCGCCGTTGAGCACGACCGCGGCGGTCCACAGCGGGTAGTCGGGTGCCGGCACCAGCACTTCGTCGTCGGTCTCGAGCAGAGATCGCAGGGTGATGTCGACCAGCTCCGAGACCCCGTTGCCGATGACGACCTGGTCGTAGCGCGTGTCGGTCAGTCCACGCGACTGGAACTGCATGGCCACGGCCTCACGCGCCGGGAAGATACCCGCCTGCGGCCCGTAGCCTTCGGAGAAGGGCAGGTTGCGGATGACCGCCCGGCGCATGGTTTCGGGCGTGCGGAAGCCGAAAGCGCCGGGGTTGCCGATGTTCAGGTGCAGGACGTCGTTGCCCTGCTGTTCGAGCTCGCGCGCACGCCGCGCCAGCGCGCCGCGAATCTCATAGCGCACCGCCTCGAGCCGGCTGGCGGTCTGGAATGAAGGTTTCATGGTGCAATCATACCGTTTCGGCGTCTGTTCAGAAATGCGTCGCGGTGCGGAAAAAGAAAATCGTCCACAGATGAACACAGATGCACACAGATCAAAGAACAAGCGGCTGCAACTGCGGGCCACGCAGATGCGTTAGTCTTTCCCGCTCAAATACCCCAGAGGAAAGATCAGCCATGCCCCGAGTTTTACTGTTCGCCTTGCTGCTCACGCCGATGGCGCTGGCGCAAACAACCACGCCTTATCCCGAGCCCGCGCCTTCGCCGCTGGTGGGGCTGGAATATCCGCAGTCGCTGTTTCCCGAGACCGCCGATCACGACCCCGACGTGCCGCTGCCGGAGACCGTGCTGGGCTTCGAGGTCGGCGAGCAAGTGGCGACATCCGGGCAGATCGTGGAATATGCGCGGCTGATGGCGGAAGCTTCGGATCGGGTCGAGCTGGTTGAGTATGGCGAGACCTTCGAGGGCCGGCCGCTGGTCTATCTGGCCATATCCACGCCCGAAAACCTGGCCCGGCGCGACGAGATCCAGTCGGGCATGGCTGCGCTGGCCGACCCGCGCGACTCAGACGCCGGCGAGCGCGAGCGCCTGGTCGAGGAATTGCCGGCGGTGGCCTGGCTGGGTTATTCAATCCACGGCAACGAGAGCTCCGGGTCCGACGCCTCGCTGGCGGTGCTCTATCATCTGGCCGCCGATCGCTCGGAGGCGACGAGTTCCCTGCTCTCCGACCTGGTCGTGATCATCGATCCCAACATGAACCCCGACGGGCGCATGCGCTTCGTCAACGGGGTTCACCAGGCCCGCGGGGCGCAGCCCAACGTCGACGATCAGTCGCTGGTGCACACCGGCTACTGGCCATACGGGCGCGGCAACCATTACCTGTTCGATCTCAACCGCGACTGGATGTACGCCCGCCAGCCGGAGACGCGCGGTCGCATTCCGCACGTGGTCGACTGGAAGCCGATGCTGTTCGTCGACATCCACGAGATGGGCTCGCAGGACACGTTCCTGTTCTCGCCCCCGCGCAAGCCCTACAACCCGCACCTGCCGCCCTACCGTATGGAAATGGCGCAGCGCTTCGCCGACGAGCAGGCGCAGGCCTTCGACGCCTTCGGCTACCCGTACTACTCTGGTGAATGGAACGAGAACTGGTTTCCGGGCTACTCGGACGCCTGGGCTACCCTGCGCGGTGCCCAGGGCATTCTCTACGAACAGGCGCGCATCGCCGACGACGGCGTCCAGCGTGACACCCACCTGCTCAGCTACCGGCAGTCGGTCCACCACCAGGTCTTGTCCACCTTCGCCAATCTCGAGACCCTGCGCGCCAACCGCTCGCGCATGCTGTCGAACTACGCTTCCGATCGCGCCGAGCTGGTGTCGGACGACAGCCCTTACAGCGAGAGGAGCTTCGTGTTCCCGCCGAGCGAGAATCAGGGCCGGATCAACGAACTGCTTGAATTGCTCGCCATCCAGGAGATCGAAACGCATCGCTTGACCGATGAAGTCCGGGTTTCCAGGGCCACCGACGTCCTCGGTCGCGAGCAGCGCGACGTGACCCTGCCCGAGGGCACGATCGTGGTCCGCAACCGGCAGCCAGCGGCGCGTCTTGTAGCGGCCATGTTCGAGTTCGATCCCGAGATCGGCGAGGCTGCGCTCGAGGCCGAGCGCAAGAGCGTACTCAAGGACGGCAGCAGCACCATCTACGACACCACCGGCTGGAACATCCCGATGATGTTCGGCCTCGATGCCCTGAGCGTGCCCGAACATCTCGAGCGGTCGCTCGAGGCGATCGATCCCGAGCGCGTCGTCGCCGAGCCCCAGACGGCCGCCGACGCCATCGCCCTGGTGGCCTCCGGCCACGACGACCGCACCGTCGCATTGGCCGCCCGCCTGCTCGAGCGCGGCGTACAGGTGCGCGCCAACACGCGCGAGTCCGAACTCGACGGCAAGGATCTGCCGGTGGGTTCGATCGCCATCACCCGCGACGACAACCGCAACCTGGACGATTGGCAGCAGCGCGTGGCCGATGCCGCCGCCGAGCTGGGCCTGGCTGTTCACCCCATTGGTCATGGTCGCGCGCCCGGCGAGAAGGCCGACCTCGGCGGTGGCTACTGGGAAGTGCTCGAACAGCCGAAGGTCGCGTTGATTGGGCGCGGCGGGGTCAACATGCTCGATTTCGGGTCGGTCTGGTACCTGCTCGATCATCGCCTGGGAATCCGCAACAGCCATCTAGACGCCAACCGCGCCGGTCGCAGCGACTTGCGTCGCTACAACGTGCTCTATCTTCCTGACGTGTGGGGCGGCAGCCTGCCGGATGGGCTGATGGACGCGCTCAGCGACTGGGTGAACAACGGGGGTACCCTGGTCGCCTCGGGCAGCTCCGCCGAGGCGTTGACGGCCGGGGAAGATCCGATGGTGTCGGTGCGCACCCTCTCCAAGGTGGCCGGCGAGGACCTGACCGGCTACCAGGACGCCCTGCATCGCGAATGGCTGGCGGCAAACGACCCGCTGCCGGATGATATCTGGGGCCATGCCGCCGACAGCGGTGCCGGCTTTCCCTGGCAGGGAATAGAAGACGAACTTCCGGCGGCCGACGAGCGCAAGCGGCGCGACGAATGGCAGCAGCAGTTCATGCCTTCCGGAGCGCTGGTCGCCGCCCGGGTCGACACCGAGCACTGGCTTGCGGCCGGTACGGGCGAGTTTCTGACGCTGCTGTTTTCCGACTCGCCGGTATTGATGAGCAAGCCGCCGGCGCAAGCGCCGCTGCGGGTTGGCGTCTACTCGCAGGTCGAGGAGGCGCAGGCCCGTCTGGTGGGCTGGGCGCCGGTGCCCGAAGATCGACAGCTGCGGGTGCGCACCGGCGGCCTGCTGTGGCCGGAGGCGCGCGAGCGAATCGCGCACGGTGCCTGGGTCGCGCGCGAGCGCGTCGGCGATGGGCAGGTCATCCTGTTCGCCCACGAGCCGGCATTTCGCGCCGCGCAACTGGGCGCGATGCGTATTCTCGAAAACGCGCTGATCTACGGGCCCGGTCTGGGCACGAATCAGCCCGTCGAGCTGCCCTGATTGAAGGGCAGGTCTGGTTTTCGGGAAACTGCGAGCCCTGGAACTTGCCGAAAGAAAATAGGTGGCCGCCCGGCGTTAAGCTGGGCGGCCAAAGAAGGTCACTAAAGCTACGGAGCGCAATCGTGCAGGTAAAAGGCGTCTACACGGCAATGGTCACGCCCTTCGACGAGTCGGGCGAAGTCAACTACGAGGTACTGGGCGAACTGATCGACAAACAGATCGCCGCGGGTGTTTCCGGCGTCGTGCCGATGGGCACGACGGGTGAATCGCCCACGATGTTCAACGCCGAGCACGACGGCGTGATCCGCCGCACGGTCGAGCAGGCCGCAGGCCGCGTGCAGGTCTGGGCCGGTACGGGCTCGAACAACACGCAGCAGGCTATCCGCACCACGCGCGAGGCGCAGGAAGCCGGCGCCGACGGCGTGCTCGTGGTCACCCCTTACTACAACAAGCCGTCTCAGGCCGGCCTCAAGCGCTACTTCAGCGAGATCGCCGAGTCGACCGACCTGCCGATCATCGTCTACAACATCAAGGGGCGCACCGCGGTCAACGTGGAGACCGAGACGCTGGCCGAGATCGCGAAGATTCCCAACGTTATCGCGGTCAAGGAGGCTTCGGGCGATATCGGCCAGATGGCCGACGTGATCGACCGCATCTGCCATCGGGAAGACGAGCCCTTCTGGGTCGTCTCCGGCGACGATGCGCTCACGCTGCCCCTGATGAGCATCGGCGGCCACGGCGTTATATCGGTGGTTTCCAACCTGGTGCCCGAGCGCATGGTCGCGCTGGTCAACGCAGCGGCCGAAGGCGACTTCGAAACCGCGCGCGCCATTCACTATGAACTGCTACCGCTGTTCAAGGCCAGCTTTATCGAGACCAATCCCGGTGCCGATCAAGACGGCGATGAACCTCTGCGGCTTGAACGTCGGCGGCGTGCGAAGCCCGCTGGCGCCGTTGCAAGAGGCCAATGAGAAGCGACTCGCCGCCACCCTCGAGGCGATGCGGCTTGTCTGATCCCGGGGCGGGGTCTTGGTTCACATAGGGTCAGGATGTCCCAGGCAAGGTGCAATGAGCGCCGGCAAATGCGGCGTTGGGCGCGGGTAGCCGACTGGTGACAGATTCTTCATGGGAGCGCTATAGTCTGCCCGTGACCTTCCCAGGGAACCTCGATTGAGCTTGCCCCTTCGCAATACAGAACGTTTCTACGGCGTGGTCAGCCAGTCGTTTCACTGGCTGGTCGTGGCACTGATCCTCGTCCAGTATATCTGGGCGTGGCGCATCGACGAGGTCGAGGGGCTTCGCGACCGGCTCGAGCTGATCACGCAGCACAAGACGATCGGGATGACCATCCTGGCGATCGCCGTTCTCCGGCTGCTCTGGCGGCTGTTCAATCGCCCGCCGCCGCTCCCGGCCCACATGCCGCGCTGGGAACAAATGGCCGCCCATGCGGGTCACTGGTTGCTATACGGTCTGATTCTCGCCATCCCGTTGTCGGGCTGGGCGTACTCCTCGGCCGCCGGCTACGGCGACTATTGGTGGGGCCCGATCGACTTCCCGAGTATTGTGGCGAAGAGCGAGGAACTGGAAGATCTGTTCGAAGACATGCACGAGTGGTTGACCGATGCTCTGGCGATCGTGGCCATCGGCCACGCGTTGGCCGCATTGCGCCACCACTTCTGGCTCAAGGACGATGTACTCAAGAGGATGCTGCCGATATGGCGAAAGGAATGAAGATCGTGGCGCTGGCGATTTCGATGCTGCCGGGCCTGGTGCTGGCGGACTGCTTTCGCGCCGACCAGAATGACGGCGAACTGAAGTTCATCGGCGTGGCCGAGGGCAATCGGTTCACCGGCGGGTTCGGCGAGTTCACCGTCACGCTGTGCATGGACGAGCACGATCTGGCCACCGCCGGGATCGAAGTCGTCGTCAAGACGGCGTCGGCCGATACCGGCGATGGCCAGCGCGACAGCGAACTGCACGGGGAGAACTTCTTCCATGTCGAGGAATTCCCGAAAGCCACCTGGGAGAGTACTGACATCCGGGCGGAAGACGGTGCGTTCATTGCCGAAGGCAAGCTCAAGCTGCGCGGCATCACGAGCGATCAGCCGGTGCGCTTGAAACTGTCCTCCGACAAGCCGCCGATGCTAAGCGGCAGCGCCGAGATCATGCGCCTGAACTGGGACGTCGGCATCGGCGAGGACTTCGAGGACACCGACTTCATCCGTAATCGCGTCGATCTCGAGTTCGAACTGCAGCTTCAGCCCTATTCGAAGGGGTAGGTCGGGGTTACATCCCCGACGGACGACATTCGAGGGTCTGTTCATACATCAGCTACGTGTGCCGCAACCCTCTTAGCTCGTCCGTCGCGGATGTAACCGCGACCTACGCGGGTGTTGGTCGACGCGCAGGGCGCATCATTCTTCCGCCACCCCCAGGCGCTTGTGCATGATCGGCGAGGTGGTGGTGTACTGCACGAACTGGCGCGCTTCCGGGTAGACGTACTTCTGCACGCCGAAGGCTGCCAGCGCCGCCTCGTGGAAGCCTGACAGGATGAACTTCTTCTTGCCGGGGTAGGTGTTGACGTCGCCGACGGAGAACACGCCCTCGATCGAGGTCTGGAACTTCTCGGTATCGACCGGAATCTGCTTTTTCTCCAGGTCCAGGCCCCAGTCGGCGATCGGTCCCAGGTCCGGGGCCAGGCCCCAGAACACCAGCACCTCGTCGCCTTCGGCGCTGGATTTGTTGCGTTCGAGGTCCATCAGATCGAAGCCGGTGAAGCGTCCGTCTTCACTGTGTACCTGGGTGATGATGCCCTGGCGCTCGCGCACCTTGCCCTCGGCCGCCAGCGCGCGCACCTTTGCCGCCGAGGCGGCGGCGCCGCGATATTCCTTGCGGCGATGAATCAGGTCCACCGATGTGGCGATTTCGGCCAGGTCCATGGTCCAGTCCAGCGCCGAATCGCCCCCACCCAGAATCAGCAAGCGCTTGTCGCGGAAGTATTCGCGGTTGGTCACCTTGTAGTGAATCTGGTCGTCGGAGACCTCGTCGATACCTTTCGCCTTGAGCTTTCGGGCCTGGAAGGCGCCCAGCCCGGCGGCGATGATGACCGCGCCGGCATCGAATTCCGTACCGGCGGAAGTGACCACGGTGAAGCGGCCGTCCTCGCGCTTCTCGAACTTCTCCACGCGCTGGCCGAGGTGGATGCCGGCGTGGAAGGGCTTGATCTGCTGCATCAGCTTGTCGATCAACTCCTGCGCGCCGATTTCCGGGCAGGCCGGGATGTCGTAGATCGGTTTTTCCGGGTAGAGCTCGGCGCACTGGCCGCCGACCTGCGGCAGCGAATCGACCAGCTCGGCCTTCAGGCCCAGCAGGCCGAGTTCGAAGACCTGGAACAGGCCGACCGGGCCTGCGCCGATGATGACCGCATCGGTCTGGATGGACATGGATTGGCTCCGCATGATCGGTTCGGGTTTGAGTCGCCTATGATAACCGCCAGGGCAGGGTCAGGCGATTGTCGAGGTTTCAGGTTTCAGGTTGGCGGGTTGCGATATCCTGACGCCCGAGTCCCGAGTCCCGAGTCCCGAGTCCCGAGTCCCGAGTCCCGAGTCCCGAGTTTCGAATACGATGCCTGAGCAACGCGATATCCAACTCCACCCCGAGTGGCTCGAAGCCATCGGCGGCGAGTTCGACCGCGACTACATGAAGCACCTGCGCGCCTTTTTGCTCGAGCGCAGCCGGGCCGGTGCCACGGTCTATCCGCCGGGTCCGCAGATCTTCAACGCGCTCGATTCCACGCCGCTGTCGAAAGTGAAGGCCGTGATCCTGGGTCAGGATCCCTATCACGGGCCCGGGCAGGCGCACGGGCTGTGCTTTTCGGTGCAAGCGGGCGTGCGGCCGCCGCCTTCGCTGGTCAATATCTTCAAGGAAATCGAGTCCGACCTCGGCACGCCGCCGCCCCACCACGGCTGCCTCCAGGCCTGGGCCGATCGCGGCGTGCTGCTGCTCAACGCCGTGCTCACCGTCGAGCGCGGCAACGCCGGCTCGCACCAGGGCAAGGGCTGGGAACAGTTCACCGACGCTGCCGTGCAGGCGGTCAATGAGCGCTGCGATAACGTCGTCTTCCTGCTCTGGGGCAGCCACGCACAGAAAAAGGGCGCCGGCATCGACCGCCAGCGCCACCTCGTCCTCAAGGCGCCGCATCCGTCACCCCTGTCCGCCCACCGCGGCTTCTTCGGCTGCCGGCACTTCTCGAAGGCCAATGAGTGGCTCGTCAGCCGCGGGGTGGCGCCGATCGACTGGCGTCTGTAGCTGGTCGGGCCCGCTACTCAGTGGAGGAGCGCCCGCGGTGGGCCGGTCACCGGTCCGGGATCACTCGGGACCTCTATCAGGCCCCGTCGTCGTCACCGTCGCCGTTTTGCAGCGTGAAGCGAAAGTCGATCATGACCCAACCGATGCGGCCGTCGGCCAGCTCTTGTACCCGGTATTCGGTTTCGTATTCGCAGCCCTGAGATTCGTTGATCCAGAAGTTGATTACCGTATCACCGGCTATGTGGCCGTGTGCGCTGTCGGGCCCACGGGAGTCCGGAGCGTCGGTGCAGTCGTTTTCGGAGAGAAGGCCCCGTTCATCTTCGGAGACCACGTCGACCGAAAAGTCCTTGCCGGGTAGTTGTGCCGGATCGCTCAAGACCCTTTCTTCCGACCACTTCCCGGCGACGGATGGGTGCATCATGCGCCAGCCGACCGGCCGCCAGTCATCGTTCTTCCACACGTAGACGGCGGCAAGCGAATAGCCCCCTTCCACTTCGCGAAGCGGTCGGTGAACGTACACGCTTATGGCCTCACTTCGGGCCATTGCAGCCGGCACGCGCCAATCCGGTTTGTTTGCCTGCGTCAGCCCAGCCAGATCCAGGTCAAGAAGATGGCCGTGCGCGACGCGCTGGTCTGTGTCCGCATGCGCGAAGGTCGCGATGCCCGCCAAGGCGAAGAAGATTGTCGCTACTGTGAATTTCATGCGTGTCCTCCTGTTGTCAATTACCTCGGCGTCGCAACGCCGATCTACGCGGCTAATCCGGTTTCTGTACCAGTGAGCGTTCTCTCAGGCCATTAACCGTCCACTGCGCCAGCGGCTCGAATGTCGACAGACTGTAGTGGGCCAGCCCGGTGAGCCAGAGGTCGGTAGCGGTTTCGTCAGGAAAGCACTCGAGCGTTCCGGTCAGGACGCGAATACGCTCGCTGTCATCCTGGCCCGAAACAATTTCGAAGCCGCTGGGCGCGACCGAACCCCTGAACAGCAGCCGGACCTCGGCCGGAACGGAAATGGCCTGTAGCGCTTCTAAGGCAGCCAATACGTCTTCAGGCTGTTGGGGTGCCCCGTGCAGAGCGTATTCGGGGCCGCCGCCTTCGTCGGCATCGAGAAGCAAGAGAAGATCACCGTGACCATTGATCTCGGCAGAGATTCGGGCGGTCAGTGTGTCGGTGCTCCTGATCGTTTTCTGGCAGAAAGCCGAGCCGGGATCCTGGGCCGAAGCGATTGGCGATGCCGCCAGCGCGGCCAGGGCTACGAAGAAGATGAAACGTGATAGCAAGAAGTGATGGGACATGAATCGCTCCCCGAATGCGTAAAGCCAAACCCCTCCCGTCAAAATCCTAGCATATGAAGTGACAGATGCAAGGCGGTAAGCATCGCACCGGGCTTCCCGGACACTTCATTGTCTTTCTCTGCGAACCTTGCGTCTTTGCGCCTCTGCGCGAGGCCAAAGGCGGCGGGCACCCCGCCCGCTAACTCAACTTCCGGCGCGAGGCCGAGCGCAGGCCGAGGTAGATGCCGACCAGGGCCAGGCCGATGCCGGTCAGCTGCCAGGTATCCAGACGCAGGCCGAAGATGAGGTAGTCCCACAGCACCGAGGAAGCCGGCTGGATGAGCAGCAGCAGCCCGACCAGGCCGGCCGGCAGGAAGGGCATGCCGCGGGTGATCGATAGCCAGCCCAGTACCTGACAGACGAGCCCCAGGCCGATCAGGGCGGCCAGCGCCTGCCAGCTGGGGATGTCGAAGTTGTTGCCTTCGATGAGATTGGCCGCGCCCAGGATGATCGCGCAGAAGAAGGTCATCTGAAGCAGCCGGGCCTCGGGCCGGATATGGCCGTGACGGATCTGGAAGCCTCTGAGGCTCAGTAGGTAGAGTGCGTAGGCGAGGGCGGTGAGCAAACCCAGGATGACGCCCATGCGATAGTCCGGCGGCAGATTGGCCCAGTTGCGGCCGAACAGCAGCCAGAGCCCGCCCATGGCCAGCCCCAGGCCCGAGGCGAAGCGCCAGCCGACGCGTTCGCGCAGCCAGATCACGCCGATGGCGGTGAGCAGAAAGACCTGGAAATTGGCCAGCAGGGTCGAAAGCCCCGGGCCGATGTAGTCGATGGCGCGGTGCCAGAACCAGATATCGGCGGCAAAAAAGGCGCCGATCAGGAAAGAGCCGGCCCAGTTGTCGCGCCAGCCGGTGCGCATTTCCGGCCTGATCGCCAGCAGCGCGGCGAAGGCGAGGCAGCCGAAGACCATGCGGTAGAAGCCCGATGTGGTCGGCGGCATGCCCGTCAAGCGCGCGAAGATCGCCGCGAAGCTGAGCATGATGGCGCCGGCCAGGACCAGCACCGCAGCCTTTAGGGGAGAGGGCGCGTTCATCGGCTCAGCGGGCGCTTTGAGCCAGTTTCGGACTGTCGCGGTCGAGACCGCAGGCGTGTTCGACGAAGGCTTCGCGCAGCGGCCACAGTCGGCCGGCCGCCGAAAAACCCAGGCCGGCCAGGGCGCGCCCGGGGCCGGCGCGCGTGAATTCATTGATGGCGTGGATGCCGCCGGCAACCAGGCCGCCGCCGCTGAGGCGCCAGCGTTCATAGTGCCGGAGCGCGCGGGCCGGATGTTCCTCGCCCGGCCAGTCGGTCAGTACTTCGGCCAGCGCGGCGGCGTCCATCAGGCCCAGGTTCAGGCCCTGGCCGGCCAGGGGGTGGACGTTGCGGGCGGCGTCGCCGAGCAGGATCACGCGGCCGGCGAGAAGGTTCTTCGCCTGGCGGCGGATCAGCGGAAAAGCGTAGCGGGCCGTCGCCGCGGTCGCCTCGCCGAAGGGGCTGTCCTGGCAGTCGTTGAGTTCGGCCAGGAAACCGGCTTCGTCGAGCGCTTTCAGTTCGCCCGCACGCCGTGCCGGTTGTGACCAGACGATCGACGAGCGGCCGTCGGCCAGCGGCAGCAGGGCGAGCGGGCCGTGCTCGGTAAAGCGCTGCCAGGCGATGCCTTCGTTGGCTCGCTCGGTTCGTACGTGCGTGACCAGGGCTTGCTGGTTGTAATGCCACATTTCGGTCTCGATGCCGGCCATCCGCCGCAGCCGGCTGCGGGCGCCGTCGGCGGCGACCAGCAGGCGAGCGCGCAGGGTCTTGCCGTCGTCGAGTTCGACACGAACATGGTCTTCGCGCTGGCTGAAATTCCTGACCCCGGCCGGGGCGATCAATTCGACCTTGTCGACGCCTTCCAGGGCGCGCCAGCAACTGGCCTGCAGCCAGGGCACCTCAACGATCCAGCCGAGCCTTGAAAGCCCGTGTTCGGAGGCGCGGAAGTTAATCTCGCCGCCGTGGGCATGAACCTGCATCCGGTCGTAGGGACCCAGCCGCTCGCTCGGCAGCTCGTTCCAGGCGCCGGCGGCGCTCAGTACGGCCGCCGAACCGGGTGCGATCGCGACCACGCGCGGGTCGAAATCCGATTCCGGATCCGGTTTTCCGGGTCGGCTGCGGTCGACCAGGGCGACGCGATGACCGGCCCGCGCCAGCAGGGAAGCGGCCGTCGCGCCGGCGACGCCGCCGCCGGCGATGACGATATCGTGGTCGACTTTCATCGCATCCTCCCTGCGGCGAGCGAACTGACGGGCTCGCGAAAGCCCATGGCCGCGCGTACCAGGCGCCGCGAAAGCGCCGGGAAGGCGGCGTGAGCGAACAGGCCCAGGCCGGTGCCGAGCCTCACGACGCTCGAAGGGTTCGAAAACGCGCGCGCCAGGGTGTCGGTGTAGCGCACGGTGGCTGCCTGGTCTTCACGGCGGTCGGCGAACCAGGCGTCGAGGGTATCGGCGTGACCGGGATCCGAGGCCCGCCCGGCATGGTCGACCAGGGCGGCGACATCGCGCAGGCCGAGGTTGAAGCCCTGGGCCGAGACCGGGTGAACGGTGTTGGCGGCGTTGCCCACCAGGGCCACGCGCGGGCCGAGCGGCCGGGGCGTGCGGGTCAGCGCCAGGGGGTAGCTCACGCGCTTGCCGGGTGAGGTGAAACCGCCGGGTGTGCGCCCGCTGCGAGCCTCGAGTTCTTCGATCAGGGCATCGTCGTCGAGGGCCAGCGCGGATTCGATTCGATCGCTCGCGTCAATCCAGACCACGCCCAGGCGATCGGCGGGCTGCGGCAGGAAGGCCAGTGGCCCGACCGGCGTGAAGCGCTCCCAGGCGGTATCGGCCGGGCGGCCCGCACAGCGGACGTTGAAAATCATGGCCGACTGACCGTAGTCGTGGCGCTCGCTGTCGATACCGGCCAGGCGGCGGACCGTGGAGTTGCTGCCGTCAGCGCCGACGAGCAGCTTGCCGCTCAGCCGGGCCCCGCTTTCCAGCTCGACGGCGACCCGGTCTTCGGCCACCTCGAAGCCCGCCAGCCGCTCCGGGCAGAAGGACTCGATGCCGTCGATCGACTCGAGGCGCCGCAGCATGGCGCCGCCGAGTTCGCGCGCGACGATGACCGCGCCAAATCGGTCGCAGCCGTGTTCGTCCGAGCGCAGGGACAGATGGCCGGGCGCGCCGGCGCGGCTGATTTCGATGTGCCTCAAGGGGCAGGTGACGAGGTCGTTGTCGAGTATGCCCAGGCTGGAGAGGATGTTGAGCGAGGCGGCGTTGACCACCAGGGTGCGGTCGTCGAAGCTCGGCCGCGAGTCGGTCTTCGGTTCGAAGGCTTCGACCAGGGCAACGCTGCGCCCGGATCGCGCCAGCCCCACGGCCAGCGCGGAGCCGGCCAGCCCGCCGCCGACGATGATGATATCGAATTCTTTCATGATCGCATGAGCGCCTCGATATCGGCCGGGTCGGTCGGCACGGCACGGGTCAGGTTTTCGGGTTCGTCGTCGGTGACGCGGATATCGTCCTCGATGCGGATGCCGACGTTGCGGAAATGGTCTGGAATGTCCTCGCCGTCGTCGATGTAGAGCCCCGGCTCGACCGTGGTGACCATGTTCTTCTCGAGTACGCGCGAGAGCTCGTCGATGCGGTAGTCGCCCACGTCGTGCACGTCCAGCCCCAGCCAGTGGCCGGTCTTGTGCATGTAGAAGCGTCGGTAATGGCCTTCCTCGAGATTTTCGTCGAGACTGCCGTGCAGCAGGCCGAGGTCGATCAGGCCCCGTGTGAGCGTCTCGACGGCGGCATTGTGGAAGGCCTCGAAGGGTTTGCCCGGGCGAACCTGATCGATGGCCGCGCGCTGGGCCGCCAGCACCACGTCGTAGAGCTCGCGCTGCGGCCCCGAGAATTTTCCGTTGACGGGGAAGGTGCGCGAGATATCGGCGGCGTAGCCGTGGAACTCGCAGCCGGCGTCGATCAGCAGCAGGCCGTCGTCGGGCAGGGCGTGGTCGTTGCGGATGTAGTGGAGCACGCAGGCGTTCTCGCCACCGGCGACGATCGGCAGGTAGGCGGCCGGGCAGGCGTTGCGCGTGTATTCGTAATGCAATTCCGCCATGATCTCGGTCTCGTTCATGCCCGGGGCGCAGGCGCGCATGGCGCGCGAGACGGCGGCGGCGGAAATTTTCGCGGCCCGGCGCATGCAGCGAATCTCGTCGCGCGACTTGACCAGGCGCTGTTCGTGCAAAAGCGGATCGAGGGCGACGATCTCGCCGGGGCCTTGGCTACCCGCTTGTTCGGCCTGCAGCCGATTGCGCCAGCCGATGATGCGCTGATCGAGCTGCGCGTCCTTGCCGACCAGGTGGTAGATGCGCTCGCGGCCGCCCATCATGCCCGGCAGGATTTCGTCGAGGTCGCCGATGGGGAAGGCGTCGTCCATGCCCAGTTGCTCGATGGCGCCGTCGAGGCCCAGACGCGGCCCGTCCCAGCGTTCGCGGTCGGGATTGCGCTCGCGCAGAAACAGGATCTGCTCGCCGCTGTCGTGGCCCGGGCGCAGCACCAGGACCGACTCGGGTTCGTCGAGCCCGGTGAGGTAGAGGAAGTCGCTGTCCTGGCGATAGGGATAGAAGGCGTCGCCGTTGCGCAGCCGTTCAGGCGCGGCGGCGAGAATGATCAGGGCCTCGGACCCGGCTTCTTCCATCAGCCGCCGGCGGCGGCGTACGAATTCCTCGCTTCGAATCATGGGTTTATTCGGATCAGTGTTTGGTTGCGCCGGCCCGGCATTCCTCGCGCAGCATCAGAATGGCCACGCGCACGAACTCGACCAGTTCGGTGTAGGCGCCTTCCTCCGACTCCTGGTCGGACTCCGGGTCGGTGGCCGCTCGGGCGATCTGCTCGACCATGCGCAGTGCATCGCCGGCTTCCTCCGAGCGAATCGTGGGCGATGCGGCACCGAACCCCGTCAGGAACCCCGAACACCAGTGCGCCAGGCAGCGCGTGCGTTCGTCCAGCGGCCGGTCTTCGGTGGGTAGCAGTAGCTGGAAGTCCATGTTTTCGGAGGCCAATTCGCTCTTTAGCTGGTTCAGCGCCGGACCGAGCTGGTCGAGTATTCGCTCGGACGTCCAGTCGCCCACCTGCAGGGCGGCCAGGTGCGTGGCCAGTTCGCGCTCGTCCTGGCCGGGCTTGCCGCATATCAGCCCGGTGACCACGGCATGGGTTTCGGCCACGGATTCGGGGGCGCTGTCGGCGGCCACGGCGAGTAGCCAGGCCAGCTTTGATTCCTGTTCGGTTGTCATGAATTCGCATGCTGCAAGTCAATACGCCAGTTTATCACCGGCATATCGCCGGAACCGGATAGTTGTGATGCGGCTTGGCAAGTTTTATGATTAAGCCCTTGAAAGTTTTCGAAACGGGGACCCGCATGAATTCGCTGGAGCAGACTGTCCGCAGCATCGATCGCCTTGAGCAGCGCATCAAGGAGCTGGTCGAGCGTCTGGAGCGACTCGAAGACGAGAACGGTTCCCTGCTTGCACGGCAGGAATCGCTGGTCGCCGAACGCGCCACGCTGGTGCAGCGCAACGAGGAGGCCCGTACCCGGGTCGAAGGCATGATCGAGCGCCTCAAGGCGCTGGAAAACGCAGGATAAAACCCCATGAGCCAGTCCCCGGAACCGGTGACGGTCCGCATCGTCGACCGCGAATACCGCGTCATGTGTACCCCTGAGCAGCGCCGTACACTGATGGAGTCGGCCCTGTTTCTCGACCAGCAGATGCGCGAGATTCGCGACTCCGGCAAGATTTCCTCGATGGACAAGATCGCCGTCATGGCGGCGCTCAACCTGGCCGAGGAGGTCCTGAAGCTGCGCCAGGAGATGCACGACCGGCGCGATCAGGTCGATTCTCGGGTACGCGATTTGGCCGATCGGCTTGATCGGGCCCTGGAGCGGGACTAGACTGGGAACCAGGCGCTCTCTGCGGTGTTCGCCAGCAGGAACGTAATATGCCTTGTCCCTACTTATCGACCTAGGGATGGCGACTTTCCAGCTGGTGTGCAGTCCGCCCCGGGCGAATTGCCTGAAGGCTGGAAGAGCCAACCCACCTGAACCTCTGGTTCAAGGTCACCGACCTGCAGCGGCATGTGTGGAGAGCGCCGCTTCTTTTCCCACCAATGAGTCGATCGTTCCCGATTGATGAATTCCGAGCACGGCCCGCCACAGAAAAAGGCCGAACTTCGTCGGCGCCTGTTGGGCAGCCGAAAGGCGCTGTCGCTCGCCGCGCGTGAGTCGGCCGATCAGGAAATCGGGCGTTATGTCGAGTTGCTGTGCGGTCAAATCCGCTGCCAGCGCGTCGCGGCCTTCGTAGCGCATGCCGGTGAAGCTGACCTGATGCCGGTGGTCGGCAAGCTGCACGCAAGCGGTCACCAGATCTTCCTTCCGGTGGTTCGTGGGCGGCAGATGCATTTTCGCCGCTGGTGGCCGAACGGCGAAATGGCACCCAACCGTTATGGCATTCCGGAACCGGTCGAGGGCGAAGACCTCGAGGCCGAGGCCCTTGAACTGGTGTTGATGCCCCTGGTCGGTTTCGCGCCCGATGGGGCCCGCCTGGGCATGGGGGCTGGTTTTTATGATCGTGCCTTCGCGTTCCAGTGCGAGCGTATCGGTCTCCTGCCGCGGCTTGTCGGCGTGGCCTACTCCGTGCAGGAAGTCGAGGTATTGCCGGTGGACGAGTGGGACGTGCCGCTCGATGGGGTGGTGACCGAGAACGGCCTTCGGTGGTTTTGACTGGCCCGGCCGCTGAACCCGATTTCGAGGCAGCGTAGGTCGCGGTTACATCCGCGACGGACGGCGCCATGGCTTAGACTAGGTCGTGAATTCCTGACCCCTGACCCCTGACTCCTGACTCCTGACTCCTGACTCCTGACTCCTATGAACTACTGGCTGATGAAATCCGAGCCCGACGTCTTCGGTATCGATGATCTCGAGCGCGTCGGCAGCGAGCCCTGGGACGGCGTTCGCAACTACCAGGCGCGTAACTTCATGCGTGACGACATGAAGGTCGGCGACAAAATCTTCTTCTACCACTCCAACTGCAAGGAACCGGGCATCGTCGGCATCGCCGAGGTGGCGAGCAAGCCCTACCCGGATCCGACGCAGTTTGACCCGGATTCCAAGTACCACGATCCGAAGAGCGATCCCGACGACCCGCGCTGGATGCTGGTTGACGTCAAGTTCAAGCGGCGCACGAAGCGCACCATTTCGTTGCGCGAAGTCAAGGAACACGCCGATGCCCTCGACGGCCTGCCGCTGGTGCGCAAGGGCAACCGCCTGTCGGTGATGCCGGTCGACAAGGCGCATTGGGACTACATCATGGGAATGGAGAAGTTATGAGCAAGCAGAGACTCAAGATCGAGGTGGCCCGCGCGGCCCTGAAGTACCTCGAAGACGGCATGACCCTGGGCGTGGGCACGGGCAGCACGGTCAACGCCTTCATCGACGAACTGGCCGCTTCCGGCAAGCGCCTGGAGGCGGCGGTGTCCTCGTCAGAGGAGACCACCCGACGGCTGAAGGACATCGGCGTACGCGTGGTCGATCTCAATCACAGCGGCGACCTGGAACTCTATATCGACGGTGCCGACGAGGTCGACGAGCACAGGCGGCTGATCAAGGGCGGCGGCGGCGCGCTGACGCGCGAGAAGATCATCGCCGCGGCCAGCCGCAAGTTCGTTTGCATTGTCGACGCGTCAAAATGCGTGAAGGTGCTGGGCGAGTTCCCGCTGCCGGTCGAGGTCATTCCCATGGCGCGCGCGATGGTCTCGCGCAAGCTGGTCGGCATGGGCGGACGGCCGGAATTGCGTGAGGACTTCACCACCGACAACGGCAACCTGATTCTCGACGTGCGTAATCTCGACTTGGTCGACCCGGTCAAGGTGGAAACGGATATCAACCAGATTCCCGGCGTGGTGACCTGCGGCCTGTTTGCCCGGCGTGGTGCCGACGTCGTCCTGGTCGCCACCGAGGACGGCATCGAAAAGCGCTGAGGCAAGGCTCCACGCTTCAGGCGATGACCAATCGGTCGCGGCCGGCACGTTTGGCCTCGTAGAGCGCGTGGTCGGCCCGCGCCAGCCATCGGGACCAGTTTTCTCCGTCCCTGAGCACGGCCGCCCCGGCCGAGAAGTGCAGCGGGGCGTCCGGACCTTCGACCTTGCCGCTGAGTCTTCGGTGCAGGTCATCGAGGTTGGCTTTGGCGGTGTCGGCGTCCATTTCGCGCAACAGGATGACGAATTCCTCGCCGCCGAGGCGGTAAAGACCGTCTTCGGTGCGCAAGGCGTCACGCACCACCTCCACGAATGCCGTCAGCATCCGGTCGCCGGCCTCGTGGCCGTGTTGGTCGTTGATGCGCTTGAAGTGGTCGAGGTCGAGAACCATCAGCGTTGCCGGCCGCTGGCCGCGGCGCCTCTCGGCGACGGCCGTCTCCAGGTCGTGCTGCATCAGTCGACGGTTTCCCGCACCGGTCAGGGGGTCGAGCGTCGCCAACTCGGAGAGCATGCGCCGCTGCTCGCGCAACTGGTTGGTGAACACGAGCCCGAAGCCGGAGATCAGCACGGCCACGGTGACCCAGCTGATCTGGTGAAGCAGCGAATCGAACAGGCTGACGCTGGCGGTGAGTGTGATCGTGATGATCAGGTTGCAGGCGATGGCGATGGATCGCGGCAGAACCAGGAAATTGATCCACAGCACCAGAAAGGTCCACAACAGGCCGTTTGGGCTGACCAGCATGGCGCTGAGCAGGCACGACAGGCTGATGATGAAGCCGAACAGGATCAGGGCGGTTTGTCGCAATCGCGCCACCCGCCCCATCAGCAAAACGGTCAGCAGCATGACCACGATGAGTGCATTGATCATCGCGCCGACTGCGTCGCCGGTGAAATAGCGGTAGAAAACGAATCCGGCGATGACGACCACGGTGGTGATACCGCAGTAATTCATGACCGTCATCTCGATGCTGCGCCGGGCCATCCCGATGGGCCACTCCAGCGACGGGTGGTGCCGCTCGGGCGGGCCGGGGTCGGGCTCGGAGTCCTTGCGAGACGGCATGTCGAACCCCCGATCGAATCAGCCGGAAGTGACTGATTCAAATATCATCATCTTCTGAAATATGCCACAGGGCAAGGTCCGCGGCAAGCTCCCCGTTGCAGTCGCGGTTACAATGTGACCCAGGTATTCATGAGCGCCAGAGTCTTGTTCCCGCTTCGCCCCCAAACCCTCAGCGTTGCCCCGATGATGGATTGGACCGACCGTCATTGCCGGTACTTCCATCGCCTGCTCGCACCGCGCGCGCTGCTCTACACCGAGATGGTCACCACCGGCGCGGTTATCCACGGCGACCGTGATCGCCTGCTCGGATTCGATCCGGCCGAACACCCGGTGGCCCTGCAGCTGGGCGGCAGCGATCCGGAAGAGCTGGCGCAGGCGGCGCGCATCGGCGCGAGCTACGGCTACGATGAGTTCAACCTGAACGTCGGCTGCCCTTCGGACCGCGTCCAGAAGGGGCGTTTCGGCGCCTGCCTGATGAAGGAGCCCGCGCTGGTGCGCGATTGTCTGGCGGCAATGCGCGAATCGGTCGACCGGCCGGTGACCGTCAAGACGCGCATCGGCGTCGACGAATTCGAGGGCGAGGAATTCCTGTTCGAATTCGTCGATACGGTGGCACAAAGCGGTATCGATACGATCATCATCCACGCTCGCAAGGCCTGGCTGTCGGGCCTGAGCCCGAAGGAGAACCGCGAAGTCCCGCCGCTGGTCTACGAGCGCGTGCACGCGCTCAAGGCGCGCCGTCCTGACATGACGGTCATCATCAACGGCGGCCTCACCGATGCCGCCGTCGTGAACGAGCAGCTCGAGCGTGTCGACGGGGTGATGCTGGGGCGTGCCGCCTACCAGAACCCGTGGATCCTGGCGGAATTGAGCCGCGACCTGGGTTGGCCGGCGGCCGCTTCGCGCGAGGCGGTGGTCGAGGCCATGGTCGATTATGCGCAGCGGCACATCGAGGCCGGTGGGCGCCTCAATCATGTAGCTCGCCACATGCTCGGTCTTTTTCACGGCCAGCCGGGCGCGCGGCACTGGCGACGCCACCTGAGCCAGAACATCCACCTCGAAGGGGCAGACGCCGAACTGCTTTTCGAGGCGATGGTCGCGCCATCCATCGGGGATCGGGCCGCCGCGGGGTGATGTCGGGCAAGCCCGACTATTGATCCGTCGGGGCATCAACCGCATATTGTGCACCGCACGCCGAGCAGAGAGTTTCCAAGGTGATCGTCCGTACCCCCGCAGAATTCAGAAAGCAGATCGAAGCCGGCTGGCTCATTGCCGACGGCCCGGCCGTGCCGCGCGCGGTCTTTCTCGTCGAGCCCAGCGGTTTTCGGGTATCCGAGCAGACGGCACGCGACAACGAGTACATGGATCTGGCCGTTGACGTCGATCCGCAGCGTGCCCTCGAGCAGCACCGCAATCTTTCCGAGCGCATCACTGACTGCGGTATTCCGCTGGTACGTTTTCCCGGCAAACCGGAAACGCCCGACGATGTCTTTCCCAACAACACTTTCGCCACCGCACCAGGCCGCCTGATCGTCGGCGCCATGTTCCACCCCGAGCGCCAGCGCGAGGCCGAGCGGGCCGATATCCGCATCTTCTTCAGCGACCTGATGCACTACGACACGATCGACCTGTCCGGACAGGAGGTGGTGGCCGAGTTGACCGGTGCGCTGGTGCTCGACCGTGCCCGGCGAATCGGGTTTTGCGGCATGACCCAGCGCGTCAACGAGGCCGGCTGCGAGGCCATGCACGAAGCTTTTGATCTGGCCCTGACCTTCCAGTTCGATCTCAACGAGCACGAATATCACACCAACGTGGTCATGGCCGTGCTCGCTTCGCGTGCGCTGGTCATCTGTCCGGACTCTTTCGTCGACCCGGAAGTGCCCGGGGCCATTGCCGAGGCGTTCCCCGGCCACGTGCTCGAGATCACCACCGAAGAGAAAGAGGCCTTCGCCGGCAATGTCATCGCCCTGAGTTTCAGCGACCTGTTCATGAGCCAGACCGCCGTCGATGCCCTGGCGCCGGAGAAGCTGGCCAGGCTAGAGGAATGGGGCTTCACGATCCATAGCGTCGAGCTCGACGAGATCGAAAAAGCGGGCGGCAGCCTGCGCTGTTGCGTGGCGGAGATATATTGATCGCGGTTTACGGTTTACGGTTTACGTTTTCCGTTTTCCGTTTTCCGGACCCCGGACCCCGGACCTGGACCGCGGACCCCGGACCCCGGACCCCGGACCCGACCCGGACGAACCACGAACCTACGACGGAACGGACCAACGAACCAACGAACCAACCAACGAACCAACGAACCAACGAACCAACGTCCGGGGTTCAGCACCGATTAATCCCCCCGCGCTAGAATCGGGCCGTCATCAACCGAAATACCGCCATGCGCCGACTGCTCAGAAACCTGCTGGTAACGATCACCCTGGCTGCCACGCTGATGGTGTCGGCCTGGGCGATTACGCTTGAGGAAGCAGCGCGGCGGGTAGCCCAGGAATACGACGCCAGGGTTGTTTCGGCCCACACGGTCGAGCGCGACGGGCGGCGCATTCACGTCATTCGCATCGTCACCGAAGACGGCGTCGTACGCACGGTGCGTGTGCCCGCAGACGGAGACTAGAATGCGAATCCTGGTGGTCGAAGACGAAACCGAACTGCGAGAACTGCTTGGCCGCGCGCTCAAGCGCCAGGGTCATGCCGTCGACCTGGCGGCCGACGGCACCGACGGGCTGCATTTCGCCACCGAGTACCCGATCGACCTCGCCATCATCGACCTGGGTCTGCCGGGCGAGAGCGGCATGGAGATCGTCCGGCAGGTACGCGAGCGCGAGCTGAAGTACCCGATCCTGATCCTCACCGCCCGCTCGGACTGGCAGGACAAGGTCGAGGCGCTCGAAATCGGCGCCGATGACTATGTCACCAAGCCCTTCCGCATCGAGGAACTCATGGCGCGGGTCAATGCCCTGCTCAGGCGATCGGCCGGGCACGCGGCCCCGGAAGTGCGAACCGGGCCGCTGACGGTCAATCTATCGAGCCAGCAAGTCCAGCTCCACGAAGCGCCGATGGAACTGACAACCTTCGAATACAAGGTGCTCGAATACTTCATGCTCCATCCCGGCCAGGTGGTCTCGAAGATGGAACTCAACGAGCATCTCTATGACGAGGATGCCGACCCCGACAGCAACGTCATCGAGGTCATCATCGGCCGGCTGCGACGAAAGCTCGACCCCGAAGGCGACTGGCAGCCCATCGAAACCCTGCGCGGGCGCGGCTATCGCTTTCGCCAGGACGGCGACTGATGCGTTGCCGTGGCTGACAGCACGGCCCGCTCGCCCTCGCTGCTGCTCAGACTGCTCGTCGGCGCCGGGCTGGCGCTGCTGATCGCCCTGGCGATCGTCGGTGCCGCCATGGACCGGGTTTTTACCAATGCCGCCGAGGCCAACATGCGCGAGCGCCTCGAGGCCGTCGTTTACCTGATCCTGTCGACCGTCGAGGTCGACGAGAATGGCCAGCCGCAGCTGACCGGATCGCTGGCGGAACCTCGCCTCAACCGCCCGGGCTCGAGCCTGCACGGCGGGGCGATGACGCCCGAAGGCGAGTGGCGCTCGCCCTCGCTGGTGGGCGTGGCGCCGCAGCCCAATGCCCGACTGATCGAACGCGGCACCGAGCTGTTCCGCGGCCTGGAGGCCGACGGGACCTGGAACGTATTCGCCATTGGCCTGGGCTGGGAGCTGCCCGACGGTGAGATCATCGACCTGACCATCTGGGCGGCCGAGGATCCCAACCGCCTGCGCATGGAGCTGGCCGGATTTCGCGGCGACCTGTGGCGCTGGCTGGGCCTGGCGGCAGTGCTGATCATCGTCGCTCAGGTGTTGCTTCTTGTGCTGATCCTCAGGCCGCTCAGGCGGGTGGCGCACGAGGTGAGCGAAATCGAATCGGGACGGCGGCAAGGTATCGAGGGCCGCTATCCGCGCGAACTGCGCCCGCTGACCGACAACCTCAATACCCTGCTGGCAGCCGAGCGCGACAATGCCCGGCGCTATTCCGAAGCCCTGGCGGACCTGGCGCACGCCCTCAAGACGCCGGTGGCGGTCTTGCGCGCGCGGCTGGAATCGAGCGAGCCGGCGCGGCCGTCGGACCTGGCCCGCCACCTCGACGACATGGAGCAGATCATTCGCCGCCAGCTCGAGCGAGCCCAGCGCTCGACGCGCCGTGCGCTGCCGGCCGCCGTGCCCGTGCGCCCGATCCTCGAACGCATGGCCGATTCGCTCGAGCGACTGCACGTTGATTCGCGGCTGCGCGCAGAGGTCGCCGGCGAGGCCGATCGGGTCGCCTACATGGACGAGCGCGATTTGTGGGAGGTCTGCGGCAACCTGATGGAGAATGCCGCCAAATATGGCAAGGGCCGCCTGCGCGCGAGCGTGCGAGCCGGCGAGCCCGGCCGGCGCCGCGACGGCTTGGTCATCGAAATCGAGGACGACGGCCCGGGGATCGCGGCCGAGGAGGCCGATCGGCTTTTCCAGCGCGGTCAGCGCGGCGATGAACGGCGCGACGGGCAGGGCCTGGGCCTGTCGATCGTGCGCGAGCTGGTCGAGGCCAATGGTGGTCGGCTCGAACTCGAGCGCAGCGAGTTCGGCGGCGCGCTATTCCGGGTTATCCTTCCGCCGAGATGACCGAACGCAATGCCATCGAGAGATTGATCGATATCATGGCGCGCCTGCGCGACCCGGAGCGCGGCTGCCCGTGGGACGTGGAGCAGACCTTCCGAACGATCGCGCCCTACACCGTCGAAGAAGCGCACGAAGTGGCCGACGCCATTGAGCGTGACGACTTCGACGACCTGCGTGACGAACTCGGCGACCTGCTGTTCCAGGTGGTCTTCCACGCCCGCATGGCCGAGGAGCAGTCGCTGTTCGGCTTCGACGATGTGGCCGACGCCATCTCCGACAAGATGGTTCGTCGTCATCCGCATGTCTTCGGCGATGCATCCTTCGACAACGTCGACCAGCAAAGCGCCAATTGGGAAGCGATCAAGGCCGCCGAGCGCGCCGAGAAGGGGAAGGCCGGGGAGAGTGCACTCGACGGCGTCGCTCGCGGCTTGCCGGCGTTGAGAAGGGCGGTGAAGCTGCAAAAGCGCGCCGCCCGCGTGGGCTTCGACTGGCCGGGTCCCGACCCCATCTTCGATAAGCTGCACGAGGAAGCCGAAGAGTTGCGGGCCGCGCTCGACAACGCCGATGTCGACAACATCGAAGAAGAGATCGGCGACCTGCTGTTCGTGATCACCAACCTGGCGCGCAAGCTCGACGTCGATCCCGGTGCGGCGCTGAGGCGCTGCAACCGGAAGTTCGAACGCCGCTTTCGCACGATGGAAGAGATGGCGCGGGCCCGTGCGGTGGACCTGGCCGATCTCGACCACGATGAACTCGAGGCCGTCTACGAGGCCGCCAAGGCCCGATTGGGCCAGGGCGGCTGAGACCGCGTGCCCGTCGGGATTTTCGAATCGGCGTGCTAATCTGCTCCGGGGGTACACATTCCTGACAATGGGAGCCGGGCATGTCCATTCGCCATCTTGATCGCATGTTCCGGCCGCGTTCGATTGCGGTCTTCGGCGCTTCCGACCGCTCGGGGAGCATCGGCCAGGCTGTATTCGCCAACCTGCTCGACGGCGGCTTCGAGGGCGGCCTCTATCCGGTCAACCTCCATCATCGTGAAGTGGCCGGGCGGCCGGTCTTCCGCAAGGCGAAAAACCTGCCTGAAGTGCCGGACCTGGGCGTGATCTGCACGCCGCCGCAGACGGTGCCGGGCATCATCGAGGATCTCGGCGCATGCGGCACGCGCGCGGCGGTGGTCATAACCGCCGGCTTTGATGAGGCCAGCGAGGAGAGCGGCCGCGACCTCGCCGCCGAAATGCTCGAACACGCCGGCCGCCACGGGCTGCGCTTCCTCGGACCGAACTGCGTGGGCTTGATGGTGCCGGAGCACGGCCTCAACGCCAGTTTCGCCCCGGGCAAGCCGGTGCCCGGCCGCCTCGCATTCATCACGCAGTCGGGTGCTCTCGCCACCACCGCGCTCGACTGGGCGGCCGAACGCGACATCGGGTTTTCCGCCTTCGTCTCCCTCGGCAATGGCGTGGATGTCGACCACGGCGACATCATCGATTACCTGGGTTCGGATGCCCGCACGCGCTCGATCCTGCTCTACATGGAAGCGTTGACCGACGGGCGCAAGTTCATGTCGGCCGCGCGGGCGGCCTCGCGCAACAAGCCATTGGTGGTGGTCAAGTCCGGACGTGCTCCAGAAGGTGCAAAAGCCGCGGCCTCGCACACCGGCGCGCTGGCCGGCCGCGACGAGGTCTACGCCGCTGCTATCCGCCGCGCCGGTGCGCTGCGTGTCTACGGCATCGAAGACCTGTTTCGTGCGGCTGAATTTCTGGCCCGGGTGCGCCCGCACGAGGGCAATCGCCTGGCGATACTCACCAACGGTGGCGGGCCGGGGATCCTGGCTACCGACGAGCTGGTCCTCAACGGCGGCCGGCTGGCGGAACTCGAAGATGGCACCCTGGCGCGGCTCGACGAGGTGTTGCCGCGCAACTGGTCGCACGGCAACCCGGTCGACATCATCGGCGATGCCTCTGCGCAGCGCTACCTCGACGCGCTGGAAATCCTCGCCGACGCGCAGGAGGTCGATGCCGTATTGATCGTTCACGCGCCGACTGCACTGGCCGGCAGCCGCGAAATCGCCGAGGCGCTGGCGCCGCTGGCGTCGAAGCTTGCCAAGCCCGTCTTCGGCTGCTGGCTGGGCGGCGCTTCTGCGCGCGAGGCCTACGAGGTCTTCGCCGCCGCCGATCTGCCCGGCTTTCTGTCGCCGGCCGATGCCGTGGCCGCATTCCTGACCCTGCAGGAGTACCGCGCCAACCAGACCGCACTGATGGAAATTCCATCCGAGATGCCCACTTCGGCGCGTATGGATCCCGAGGCGGTCTCGGTCGTTTTAGAGCGGGCCGGCCGGGAGGGTCGCACCTGGCTGAGCGAGGTCGAAGCCAAGTGCGTGCTCTCGTCTTACGGCATTCCAACGGTTGAAACCCGGCGGGCCGACTCGCCCGAAGAGGCCGCCCGGCTGGCTGCTGAAATAGGCTTTCCGGTGGCGCTGAAAGTCATCTCGGCCGACATCACGCACAAGTCCGACGTCGGCGGCGTCGTACTGGATCTCGAATCCGAACACGCTGTTCAAGAGGCCGCCGAGGGCATCGCCCGCCGCGTCGAGCAGCTCGCCCACGCGAGCCTGGCGGGTTTCTCGGTGCAGCGAATGGTACGGCGGCCCGATAGCGTCGAGCTGATCGTCGGCGCGAGTACCGATCCGGTTTTCGGCCCGGTCATGCTTTTCGGCAGCGGCGGTACGGCGGTGGAGGTCGTCGACGACACGGTTGTCGGGCTGCCGCCGCTGAATATGAGCCTGGCGCAGCAGATGATCGATCGAACCCGCGTGTCGAAGCTGCTGGCCGGCTACCGTGGCCAGCCGGCGGCCCGCTCCGACCTGGTCTGTGATGTGCTGGTGCGAGTCGCGCGCCTGATGACCGACCTGAACATAGTCGAATCGATCGACATCAATCCCCTGCTGGCCGACGATGAAGGCGTGATCGCACTGGATGCACGCGTGGAGTTGAGAAGCGCAGAAGCCGGCCCGAGAACGCGTCCGGCCATCGCCCCGTACCCAACCCACCTGGTCGAGAGCCTGCCCTTCGGCGAGGGGGAAATCACGCTGCGGCCCATTCGCCCCGAGGATGAGCCGGCTCACCGAGATTTCTTCGACAGTCTCGAGGCCGAGGACATCCGGTTTCGCTTCTTCGGCGTGATCCGCGAGCCCGAGCACTCCCAGCTGGCCCGCTTCACGCAGATCGACTACGAGCGCGAGATGGCCTTCATCGCCGTCGACGACGGGGGCCGCACCCTGGGCGTGGCGCGCATCGCCCGCGATTCGCTCGGGCACCGGGCCGAGTTTGCTGTTGTCGTACGCTCGAACATCAAGGGCCGTGGCCTGGGCCGCATCCTGCTCTCGCGCCTCATTCGCCACTGCCGCGAGACCGGTGTCCGCGAAGTTGTCGGACAGGTGCTGCAGCACAACACGCGCATGCTCAACCTCTCGCGCGATCTCGGTTTTCGCGTCGAGCCCGCCGATGAGGACGGTATTCACGAAGTGATACTCGATTTGTCGGAACAATAAGCAAATCATTGAATAAGATACAGGAATGAAAATGCCCGGACGATTGATGGCGGCTGTTCTGCTGGCCTTGATGCTGCCCCAGGGCCAGGCCGCCGGGCTGGAGGCGCTCGAAGGCGAGGTCCAGAGCGTGCAGCTGCTGGATGCCTCGCAGCTCGGCGGCGGCGAGCAGCTGGTACTCGTGCTCGAGGGGCAGCAGGGCTTTCGCCTGCCCGGACAGCGCAGCCTGCCCGTGGGCGCCGGGGTCCGGGTGTCGGTGGCGTATCATCCGGTCGGCGAGAAGGGAGCCATGCCTGAGGCCTGCAGCGTCCGCGTCGTTGCGGTGCCGATCGAGCGCGACGGCGAGGCGGTCATGCAGGAGGCCGAGCGGCCTTTCGAGGTCTATCGCAACGAATCGGAGGGCTCGAACTGTTGAGCGCCCGGCAATCTGGGGGTATCATGCTCGGCTAGCTTTTCGGGCCGTTAGCTCAATGGTAGAGCAGTAGGCTTTTAACCTATTGGTTGAAGGTTCGAGTCCTTCACGGCCCACCATTCTTTTTCAGGCCATGTTCAGGCCATGCCGGATGGCTGATTCGCGCATCCCACGGACCTCGCAGACCGGACTCCACCGGCGGCTCGTGGAGACGATGGAGCGTCACCTGCGCGAGCCGTGGCGATCGCCGGTTCACGACTACAGCCGCCGGGCTTTCGCGCCGCTGGCCGAATTGCACGATCGCGACCGTCCTGTGGTGGTGGATTCGGGTTGCGGGACCGGCGAGTCGACGGTCCTGCTGGCCCGTGAGTATCCCGAATGCCTGGTCGTCGGCGTCGACAAGAGCGCGGCGCGCCTGGACAAAGCGCCCGAACTGCCGGCCAATGCCCGCCTGCTTCGTGCCGATCTGGCCGATATCTGGCGTTTGATGGACGAGGCGGGCTGGAAACTCGCTCGGCACTACCTGCTCTATCCCAATCCCTGGCCCAAGCCGGCCCATCTGAAGCGACGTTGGCACGGCCACCCGGTGTTTCCGACCTTGCTCGGGCTCGGCGGGCGGCTGGTGCTTCGCAGCAATTTCGAGCTCTACGTCGACGAGTTCGCCCACGCGCTCGAGCTGGCGGGAGTTGTTGAGGTGAAAGTGGTATCTTTCCGGGCTGACGAGGCGATCAGCCCGTTCGAGCGCAAGTACGCGCAAAGCGGGCACCGCCTGTTCCAACTCACCGCAACCCTGGAGTGACATGATGAAAGCACTGCATGCAAGCAGTCTCGCAATCTCGGCCCTGCTGCTGGCCGTGCCGGCTCTTGCCGACGACAATCTCAAGCGCATCATCGAAAGCGATGATCGCCCGGCGGCCGAAGCCGAGCGGGACCAGTATCGCAATCCCTACGAGACGCTGACCTTCTTCGGCATCGAGCCGGACATGACGGTAGTGGAAATCTCGCCCGGAAGCGGTTGGTATACCGAGATCCTGGGGCCCTACCTGGCCGAGGAAGGCAAGCTGATTGCCGCCCACTGGAACATGGACAAGGAAGACGCGCCGAGCTACTACGGGCCCGGTATGGCGACCTACAAGGAGCGTATTTCGGCGGAGCGCTTCGGTGACGTCGAGATCATCGCTTTCGACCCGCCCGGGATGAGCGATCTGGGCGAGCCCGGCTCGGCTGACATGGTGCTTACTTTCCGCAACGTGCACAGCTACGCGGGAAGCGACACCTTCCGCGACGTGGCCGAGGCCGCATTCGAGGCGCTCGAGCCTGGCGGTATTTTCGGCGTGGTCGGTCACCGCATGCCTGAAGGCGCCGAAAGCAACCCACGCAGCGGCTATGTCAAGCAAAGCTGGGTGGTGGGTATCGCCGAATCCTCCGGTTTCGTGCTGGAAGAAGCCTCGGAGATCAACGCCAATCCCGACGACACGGCCGACCACCCCAACGGCGTGTGGACCCTGCCGCCGAGCCTGCGCGTGCCTGAAGGCGAAGACGAGGAGATGTACCGCGAAATCGGCGAGAGCGACCGCTTTACCCTGAAGTTCGTCAAGCGTTAGAGCGCGTCTGACAAGGGCGCCAATGTCCCGGCCGGGGCTCCGTCCCGGGTTTTCACCGTGATAGCCTCGATATGAGCCGGATCACGGAGAGCAGATTGATGCAGCGCCAGACCGTCATGACCCTGGACCAGGCCGCCGAGCTTTTGGGGGTATCGGTGGCCGATATCGAAGCCGAAATCACGGCCGGCCGCCTGGCGGCCATGACAATCGGGCGGCATCGGCGCATTCTCGGCCGCGACCTCGATCTGTTTTTGCGAGCGCAGGGCAGCCGAGGATTGCCGAAGGCTTTGCCCTGGCGCGCCGCGATTTTCGCCAGTGCGCTTTTTGCCGGCCTGGCCTGGGCCGCGATCGATTTTCCGTTTCCACAATGGGCGCATCTCGAGATCGGCCCCCGGGAAGCCCTTTACGTCGACGAAGCGGACGCCGGTAATGTCGATCCGGACCAGTTTCTGCCGGTCAATGCACCGCTGGACTTTCGTCGCCACAACAATGCCCCCAACCCCGGCGACGTCGGCTATACCCACTCGCTGATGAGCTTGCAACAACACAATGACGTGCCGCCAGAGACCACGTCGTTCCCCTGGACATTCTTTCTCAATCTCGATACCAACCATGATCGCGGCGATGCCGTCGGCAGCATCGTCAACCTCCACAAACGGGGGGCTGGCTGGGCGGCCGCCTATCATGCCGACGTTTTTGCTCACGGCCCGGGTGCCGCGATCGGCAGCAGTATCGAGACCTACGACATGGGCGATGAACGCTCTTACCTCGTCGGCCTCAATGTCCAGAACAAGGCGCATCAGGGTGCTGCCGCGCTGCAGGTGCAGACCGGTCCGCTTCCGGAGAACCATCCCTGGTGGGCGCCCGGCATGGACGGCAGCTGGATGGCCGGGCTGCGCCTGGCCGGAATGCCCGGTGCCGGCCACTACCGCACCGGTATCGAGTTCGATCGCCACACGCACGGTCGGCGCGGTCTGTGGATGCGCGGGCAGTTCGATATCGGTCTCGACCTGGGTCAGAACTCCATTCGCATGGCCGGGGGCGTTCCGCTTGAACTCGATGGACAGGCGGGCGTGGCGCTGCGGCACAATCCCGGTAATAACCGGATCGAGTTCCTGCACGAGGGCGAGGTGATTGCCTGGCTGGCGACTTCCCGGCGCGACGTCAATCTGGCTGACTGAGGCCGCAGCGGCCCGTGGCTTTTGCACCCCCGATATCCGCGTCCCGAGTGCGTGGCGCATGAGCGGCCCTTCACCTTGCGCCGACTCGTCCATCCGTAGTCTATCGGCTGTTTAAATCTTCCAGACAGGGGAGCCGAACATGCCGGAGTTGATCGAACTGGTCTATGCCAGCCGCTCCAACGTTGCCCGCAACACCGGCGGTCTGGGCGTCGAGCCTGAAATCGGCCGGATTCTTATCCAGTCGCGCCGCAACAACGAGCCGAAGGAAATCGGCGGTGTGCTGTGCTTTGGCA
Source organism: Lysobacterales bacterium (assembly GCA_034520805.1). Taxonomy (GTDB): domain Bacteria; phylum Pseudomonadota; class Gammaproteobacteria; order Xanthomonadales; family Wenzhouxiangellaceae; genus Wenzhouxiangella. The sequence continues at coordinate 194,193 of JAXHNG010000018.1, forward strand.
ACGACACGTTCTTTCAGTGCCTGGAGGGCGAGCGCGAGGCCGTCGAGAAGCTCTACAACAAGCTCCACGAGGATCCGCGCCACCGCGATGTCACCCTGCTGCGCAAGCGCCCGATCGAACGTCGCCGCTTCAAGCTATGGGCGATGAAGTACCTCACGCTTGATCGGGGCCTGCGCGAGAAGCTGCAGCGCCGCGGCCACGATCGCTTCGACCCATTCAGTTTCGACGACGAAACCACCGACGAAGTGCTTGATGTTCTCAAGCAATCGACCGAGGCCCCGCCCCCGCAGGGTGATCGCCCGATGCCGAGAGCGTCCGGCGACAAGACACCGGTGAAGGTCTACACCATTGCCGTCGGCTGTGTCCTGCTGACCTTCGCCGTTATCGGCTGGCTTCTGCTGTAAGGCGTTTCGTAGCCTGATGTATCCGTGCGAGCGCCGCTAGTGTACCCCGTCACTCATCTTGTAACTTATAGAGCGCCGTACAAGCTCGAGCGCAAGGCGGCGCTCGCCGGGAAGGGTGGTTCCCTTTGCAAGAGCGCCAACGCCGCGATCGGGCTTGTACGGCGCTCCCTCCGGGCGAGCGCCTCAGGGGCCATCTGCGGCGTTGCAATTGCTTGACGTAGCACCCACTACGCCGGCGCAATCGCGCCTTGCAGCTGACCCCTGAGGCACTCGCTATAAGTCACAATATGAGCGACGGGGTACACTAGTCGGCGCTCGATGGTTCACCCCGTCAATCACTCTGGCAAGGCCGGGCATCTTGGGCGACAATCCCCCGCCATGAGTGAAATCAAACCCGTATCCGGCGACTTCGAACAGCAACCCCTGCGCACCTACGCCGAGCGCGCCTACCTTGACTATGCCATGTACGTGGTGCTCGACCGCGCCCTGCCGCACGTGGGCGACGGTCTCAAGCCCGTGCAGCGCCGCATCGTCTATGCGATGAGTGAACTGGGGCTCTCGGCCGCCTCCAAGCACAAGAAATCCGCCCGCACGGTTGGCGATGTAATCGGCAAGTTCCATCCGCACGGCGACTCGGCCTGCTACGAGGCCATGGTGCTGATGGCCCAGCCCTTCTCGTATCGCTACCCGCTGGTCGACGGACAGGGTAATTTTGGCTCGCCCGACGATCCCAAGTCGTTTGCAGCCATGCGCTACACCGAGTCGCGCCTGGCGCCGTATGCCAAAACCCTGCTGGCCGAGCTGGGGCAGGGCACGGTCGAGTGGGTGCCCAACTTCGACGGCACGCTGAAAGAGCCCAAGCTCTTGCCGGCGCGCCTGCCCAACGTGCTGCTCAACGGCGGGCAGGGCATCGCCGTGGGCATGGCCACCGACATTCCGCCGCATAACCTGCGCGAGGTCGTCTCGGCCTGCATCCGCCTGCTGGAAGCCCCCAAGAAGACAACGGTGGCCGAGTTGTGCGAGCACATCCCGGCGCCGGACTTCCCCGGCGGCCCGGAGATTGTCAGCTCGCGGGCCGAACTGCTCAACCTCTACGAAACCGGCTCCGGCGGTATCCGCCAGCGCGCGAAGTGGGAGAAGGAAGGCGAGGAGGTCATCATCACCGCGCTCCCCCACCAGGTCTCGCCGGCAAAGGTGCTCGAGCAGATCGCCGGGCAGATGCAGGCCAAGAAGCTCCCGTGGGTGACGGACCTGCGCGACGAGTCCGACCACGAACACCCCACGCGCCTGGTCATCGTGCCCCGCAGCAACCGGGTCGACCTCGAGCAGCTCATGGACCACCTGTTCGCGACCACCGACCTGGAAAAGAGCGCGCGCATGAACCTCAACGTCATCGGCCTCAACGGCCGGCCCGGCGTGCGCAATCTCAAGGACCTGTTGGTCGAATGGCTGGATTTCCGCCGCCAGACTGTCACACGGCGCCTGGAGCATCGCCTCGATCAGGTGGTCGACCGCCTGCATATTCTCGATGGTCTGCTGATCGCCTATCTCAACATCGATGAGGTTATCCACATCATCCGCACCGAGGACCAGCCAAAGCCCGTCCTCATGGAACGCTTTGGCCTGACCGGCACCCAGGCCGAGGCCATCCTCGAGCTAAAACTGCGCAACCTGGCCAAGCTCGAGGAAATGAAGATCACCGGCGAGAAGGAAAAGCTCGAAGACGAGCGCCAGCACATCGAGGAAATCCTGGCATCGCCCAAGAAGCTCACCCGATTGATTCGCGACGAACTGCTCGAAGACGCTGAGGCCTACGGCGATGAACGGCGTTCGCAACTGGTCGAGCGCTCGGCCGCCCAGGCCCTGAAGCAAACCGACCTGGTCGCGTCCGAGCCGGTTACCGTGGTGCTCAGCGACAACGGCTGGGTGCGCGCGGCCAAGGGCCACGACATCAAGCCCGAGGAGCTCAACTACCGTGCCGGCGATGGCTTCCTGGCCGCCGCCCGCGGCCGCAGCACGCAAACGGCCTGTTTCCTGGACTCCAACGGACGCAGCTACTCGTTGATCGCGCACGAACTGCCCTCGGCGCGCAGCCTGGGCGAGCCGTTGACCGGCCGCTTCAGCCCGAAATCGGACGCCGTATTCAGAACGCTTGCCATCGGTGCGCCCGAGGATCGCCTGCTATTGGCCTCGGATGCTGGCTATGGTTTCGTCACGCAGCTGGAGAATCTGCACACGCGCCAGAAAGCCGGCAAGCAGATGCTCACCGTGCCGCCAGGCTCGGATGTTTTGCCCGTCGCCCCGGTGACCGAAGACGAGGAGGCCGTCATCGTCTGCGCCACCACCGAGGGCTATCTCGTCGCTTACTACCTCAGCGAAGTGCCGGAGCTGACCAAGGGCAAGGGCAACAAGCTCATCAACATCCCGCCCAAGGCGAGAAAGGCCGGCGAGAAAATGGCTGGCGCCATCGTGATTGCCGCCGGCGAAGACTGCCTGGTCTGGGCCGGCCAGCGCTATCTCAGGCTGAGCTGGGCCGACACGGAGAACTACTGGGGCGAGCGCGCCCAACGCGGGCGGAAACTGCCGAGGGGCTTTCAGAAGGTGACGCGGCTGACGTTGGCTGACTGATTTTTCACACGACTGCCGCTCCAGGCGATTTGTAAGGCCCGGTCGCCTGTGGAAAAATGTCGGAAAGGCTTCACAAGGGAGGAAGGGTTGTATGGGAGCAACCCGCGATGAGGTGCTCCGGTCCCTCTACGGGGCGGCGATGGGGACGGGCGCGTGGCCCGATGCCCTGGATGCGCTGGCCGGTGTTACGCAAAGCCAGGTGGTCACCCTCGATACCTATGACTTGGAAGCGCACGCCGGGCGCGTGCTTGCCGCCAATGTCATTCCCGATCCAGCCATCGAAGAGTATAACCGCGAATTCGGGCACGGCAATTTTCAGATCGAGGCGGGTGCGCCGCACTACCGAACGGGGAAGGTGCTCAGAACCAGTGACATCATCTCTCAGCGGGAGCTGTTAAAAAGCGATCTCTACCACCACGTCTATCGCCCGATGGGTGTTCGCTATGGGTGCGGGGCGGCGATGGAAGTTACCGACAAGAAGATTGTCGAGTTCACCTTCATGAAGGCGATCGACGCCGGGGATCACACTGACCGCGACGTTCGCCGGGTTAGGGCGCTTGTCACCCATTTGCAGCAGGCCTGGGCCGGTTACCGCCACCTGATGCAGCTCGAGACCTCTCTCAATACCCTGACCAGCCTGTGGGATGGCTTTGCACATGCGGTCATCGTGATCGACGCAAGATTGCGTATCCGCTTTGCCAACCGAGCGGCGGAATCCCTGCTGGCCGACCGGTCGGGATGGTCCGATCGCTTTGGTAAGCTTCATCGGTGCGCCTGCGGGGGCGATGCGATGCTCAAGCAGGTCGTGACCGATATGACTGAGGGCAGGGGTGACGTGGTCAGTCTTGCCGCCCCTGTGGCCCCCGGTTCATGCGGCCCGATGGTCACCCTGTATCGGCTGAATGGAAATCGCGTCGCGTTGGTCATGACCGATCCGACGGCGGCAGCCGGCGATCTCCGGCCGGCCCTGCGGGCGCGTTTTGACCTGACGGCCGCAGAAGCCGACCTGATCGACGCCCTGATTGCCGGCCAGTCGCTGCGCGAAATCGCCGAGGAGCGGGAAATTCGCTACGAAACTGCCCGGGCGCATCTCAAGAATGCCATGCAAAAAAATGGCTGGCGCCGGCAGGGACAGATAATTTCTGAGGTTCTCAGAACCTTGCTGCCGCAACGGCTGTTTCGGTCATGACGTGGCTGGCGGCTCGATACGAGTCTTGTGAGAGATTTCTCGGCCCCGGGACAGATACCCCTTACTAATGCGGTCACTCATTTACCCCAAATGGGGGAGGAAACGGGAACTCCTGCCTGCTACTTTTGGTAGGCAGCAATTGCAGGTCACCGGGCTTGCAGTTTGGCAACAGTAGGGGGCGCACTGAAAACGCGAGCTCCGGCCCGTAACAATGGATGTAGAAGGATCATGAATAAGAGGTTTTTGTGGGCAGTTTGTACAATGTATTTTCCGGGGTGGATGCTGCTGACGGCCACTGCCTGGGCCAATGACCCGGTTACGGTATCCGGTACCGTAGTCGATAACGAAACCGGGGTTGCAGTCGAGGGGGCACTCGTGAATGTCCAGGCCAACGGATTTCAGAACTTCAGCGGAACAACGGCAGTCGACGGCACCTATTCCATCGCTGTTTCCATCAGCGGGCCTTCAGAGATTATCGTGGAAGCAGCCAGTGCCATGCATCAGCCCCAGCGGTTTGGTGGGACGGCAGACATTCCTTGCTACTTCGGCTGCGGTGGTGGAGACGGGCAGCTCAACGTGGCCCCGGGTGACACCGTTGCAAACGTCGACTTCAGCCTGATTGCCGGCGGAACGATCGGAGGATCCGTTACCCAGGCCGACGGCGGAACGGGAATTGCGAACGTTCAGCTTCAGCTATTCAGCCCGGATGGCAGCAGGTTGAGCTCGGATTTCTGGGCAGTGACCGACGGAGGCGGCAGTTACACGAGTCCGTTGGCATTGCCGCCTGACGATTTTTTCATGCTTGCTCAACCTTTGGGGAGTAATTTCGTCAGTCAAGCCTGGCAGGCGGTAAATTGTCAGTGGGGCAGTTGTCCGATCACGGAAACTGACGCAATTTCAATAGCCTCGAGTTCGCATCAAAGTGGTGTCGACTTTTCTCTCGACGCGGGGGCGGTCGTCTCCGGAACACTGAACCCAACAGACGGGTTCCGAATAATCAGTATATGGAATGCTGCCGGTATTCGGCTTACCGGTAACTTTTTGTCAGGCACGGACGGTCCTGAATGGAGTTTCGACGGGTTGGCTGGTGGTAGTTACTACATTGATTACGGCCCGGCCGGTGTCACCAACTTCATCAGAAAGCTTCACAACGGAGAAATCTGCGGTTTCAATGCTTGCGACCGGGCGAGTGGCGAGCCCATGAACATCGCATCGGGCTCCGTTGTCACCGGCATTGATTTTGAACTCGACACGGGCGGCAATATCGTTGGAACAGTTGTTGATGCTTCTGATGGCTCAGCGCCGGGATATAGCGCCGATGGAAGTGTCGTCGGCGAATTTCGCGTATTGACCAGTAGCGGACAGCCCATTGGCGGCGGTTTCGTCCAGGATGTGGACGGCGTTCTGGAATTCGCCACCAACCGTGCCTTGCCGCCAGGCGACTACTATGTTCGCACCTACATGGATTTTACCGACAAAGGGATAGGCTACGGTCACGGCCTCAGTTTTTTCTCATTGCCAATGATTTCCGGGTTTTCGGACACCATGTATGGCTCGGGCGCTTGTGCCGGCATGGACTGCAACATAGCCGATGCAACCTTGGTGACCGTCACTGAAAATACCGACACCGAGATCGTTCTGGAGCTGGAGAAAGGCGGCAATATATCAGGCACTGTGGTCGATGAGAAAGGTGCGCCGCTGGAGGAAGTGACGGTCAAGCTGGTTGACGGAAGCAACAGGCTGCTTGCGGCAACGACGACCGATCTGAACGGAGAGTATGATTTCGGCGGTTTTCGAGATGGACAGTATTATGTGCGAACGTCCGTGGCCGGGGATATTGGAAGTTCACCCTTTCGCTGGACTGAACCGGTTCCTTATTTCGATCGCGTCCATGGCGCCCCGAGTTCCTGTTCCGAGGAGCTGTGTGATCCTTCTCAAGGTGATGCGGTCGTTCTCACAAACGGTGAAAGCGCCTCCGGTATCGATATTCAGGTTGATCCTGGCCCGGTTATTCGCGGGCGTATCGTCGATGCAATCAGCGGTTTGACCATCGCTCAGGGAAGGGTCGCGGTCTTCGATGAAAGCGACCGGCTGGTGGGTCGATACAAGATCTCCGGCGTAACGGGACAGTACCAGACCACTGCGCTGGACCCGGGAACTTACACGCTCGTTCCCGAAGTGTCTCCGGCCTTCGAAGTGGTCACCGACAATTCATCGGTTGAAGATACGGTATCGCCGCCTGCGTTGTCTCGAACAACCGGCGGTGTATCAGGACAGGATGGCCTTTCGGTCACTATGGGAGCGGAAGATGTCGATGCGGATCTTCCGGTCGTCGAGATTTTTTCCAACAGAATATTCAGCTCCAGATTTATGCAACAACAATAGCCCTCCTGGAGCAAGCAAGCGGCGTGGCTTGTGCCATTGCGCAATAGCGGGCTGCGAGTCGACCAGGGCAGAAAAGGGAAGGGATGCGGCACAGGCGAGCGCGAACATCAGGCCGTGAACGGGTACTTCGTGTGCTTTATGGCGCCGCCATGGGAACTCGCCCGTGGCCGGAGGCGCTCGATCGGCTGGCACAGTACACCTCGACCCGTTTCGTGTCGCTCGATAGCTACGACATGAACCAAAAGGTCGGCGCTGTGCTGGCCAGCAATATGGCGCCCGACAACCCGGTCGTGGCCGAGTATGGTCGTATCAACGGCACCCGGAATCGCTTGATCGAGAAGGCCTTTCGACACCAGTACAAGGGCGCAATCTTGCGGTCATCCCGGATCCTTCCCGCCAGGAAGTTCGTCGAGACCGATATCTACCACAGCCTGTTCAAACCGTTGGGCATGAAGCACGCTGCCGGGATCACCATGGATATTGGTGCCGGCAGCATGACCCACTACAGCTTCATCAAGCCCCATGACGCGCCAGACTTCACCGATCGTGAGCTCGATGTTCTGCGCGATTTGCAGCCTGATCTCACCCAGGTCTGGCTGGGTTTTCAGCACCTCTCCGGCCTCCAGGCACAGCTTGACATGCTCACGACCTTGTGGGATCGCTTCGATCACCCCGTGGTGGTAACCGACAAGCAACGAAAGGTCCGCTTTGCCAATCGCGCTGCCGAACATCTATTCGAATCCAACTCGCTTTTCGTCTCGCGCCTTGGAAAACTGCGGGGCGCCAGCGCAGGCGTCGAAGCCAGGCTGCAGCGGGCTTTCAGCCAACTTGACGACGACCGACGCCAGATCATCAGTCTGGCTCCTCAAACAGCCGGCAAGGCCGATCGCCCGACTGCAACTCTGTTTCGGATGAGCTCGAATCGAGTGGCGCTTGTCGTTACCCATCCAACTGCATCGGGCACAGACTTTCGGCCGATGCTCCAGCAGTGCTACCAGATGACCGCATCCGAGGCCGACGTGGTTCAGTTCATTCTGTCGGGTCACAGCCTCCGAGACTATTGCAATAGCCACACAGCAACCTACGAAACCGCACGCACGCATCTGAAAAATGCCATGAAGAAGAATGGCTGGCGACGCCAGGGAGAGATGATTGCTGCTGTGCTTTCGGCTTTGCTTCCGGCCGGCTCGTTCCAAACAGATCGGCCCTTGAGGCCGGGGTAATGCAAGGAGTTGATAAAGGGAACATTCAAGCTTCCCGAGAATAGGCAAAAGGTGAGAGTTTTCGCCGATAGCGGACAGGAGAGGGGTGAGTAAAAGACGTTTGAATACCCCATTTGGGTGATTTCAGGCGCTGAGCTCCTGTAGTAACTTTTGTACTGAAGTGATCGTCGCTTGTTTCGGCGCCGCAGGCTCGAATCGCATGAAAAGGGGTAAAATTTGAAATTCTCGGTTATTCATTATTCAATCCCGATTCTTGTTTCAGCGTGTTTGTTGGCCGGTTGCGGCAAGCCGCAGGCCGACGAATCACCCGGTAAGGCCGTTGGCGATGAGGGCGACTCGTCGCAAGCGACGCAATACGAGCCGGAAGCGCTTGCCAACGCCAAGGCCGACCTGCTCTCCCGCGTGATTGAAGTCGAACGACGGCTCGCCCGCGCCGTTGGTGATATTGATGGGGCCAAAAACGTATCTGCCCAAGCCGCGCGTCGGATCGATGCCACGCTGAATGACCTGACGGATCGTGTCGACTCGCTGTATGAAACGGCGCGCAGCCTGACCATCCCAGCTCCCTCCGGCGACCTCGAAGGCTTTCGCAGCCAGGTTCGCTCCGTTGATGAGCGCCGACAGTCGATAGAGAACGAGCTGAGCGCGCTGACGGACTTGATAGCGCATCAAGGCAAGTACGAAGAGCGCCTGACCTCGCGTTCCGAAGGCGATGACTCGGAGCCGGCCTATTTAAGGCTGGTTTTACCGCTGCAATCGGAGGCTGTGCCGGTCTCGATTCGAGCTTCCGCTCAGCGGGCGATGGAGCAAGGCGACTGGGCTGCTGCAGAAACGCTTTATGCGCTTGGATACGGATGGCTGCAGCGGTTGCAGGAGCAGGAAGCTCTCGAGCGCGAGCGCGCGCACGAGCAGATCGACCGCCTGGCTCAACGCGCTGAACACGCCATTGCCGACGATCGACTGACCACGCCGGCCGGCGACAACGCGGCGGAGTGGTTGCAGCAGGCGCGTGAACTCGATCCCGATCATCCCGAAGTCAGCCGACTCTATGGGCAAGTCGTGGATCGATACGAGGTGCTTTCGCGCCAGGCGCTGCAGCGCGGGAACTTTCGTGCGGCCCGTTCCTACGTCGCGCGGGTTCAGTCGCTTTCCATCCCGGAAGCGTCCAGGAATCGGTTCACTGAAACCTCTCAGAGAGCGGCGGAGCTGGCCCGGCGCGAGTCGGTATCCGGCCGTATGGAGGCGGCCGTGGAAGCCGGCCGGCGCGGCGAAATCGAGGCAGTGCGGGTGCAATTGGCGGAACTGCGCGAACGGGCGCCCGACGATCCTCGACTCGATCAGATTGAAGCGCGGTATCGCGTGATGCTGCATCAGCCAGGCCGTGTTTTCAGCGAGGATCTTGGCGGAGACGTTTCGGTTGAAGGACTGCGCATGATCGTCGGGCCTCGCGGTGAATTCATGGTGGGATCCGAACGGCCCCGGTTTTCGCTGTTTCGCCGCTCGCGCAAGCATGAAGAGCCCCGACACGAGATCAACATTCAATACCCTTACGCGGTGTCGCAGACCGAAGTAACCGTCGGGCAGTTTCGGGCCTTCGTGGAAGCCACGGGCTACCAGACCGACGCAGAGCGGGCCGGCTTTAGCGAAGTCTTCACCGCAGCGGGCCGAACGCGAGTCGTCAATCGCACCTGGCGTCACGACTGGTTGGGGCGGGAAGCCGAGGACAACCACCCTGTCATCCATGTTTCCTGGAACGATGCGCAGGCATTCGCCGCCTGGCTCTCGCGACAGACGCGCAATCGCTATCGCCTGCCGAGCGAGGCGGAGTTCGAGGCGCTCGCCCGTTCGATGCGGGAAGGCGACTTTTACTGGTCGGAAGATAACGGGCCTGAGCCGTTTTCAGGCAACTATTCCGGCGGTCGGGACCAGCCACCGCTTGAATGGGGCGGCGACGGTGAGATTTCTGTCGACGACGAACTGGCCGCCTACGAGGACGGCTCGTTCGGACCGGCTGCCGTTGCCAGATATCCGGCCAATGACTTCGGGTTCAATGATCTGATCGGCAACGTGTCGGAGTGGACCCAGGACTGCGCTCACGAAGATCATTCAGATAGTCCCGCTGACGGTCGTCCGCGTGAGTCAAGCGGCGATTGCCAGCGACGCGTCGTTCGCGGCGGCTCCTGGATGGCTGACTACGAGGCCTTGCGCCTGAGCCATCGCCAACTGCGTCCCAATGGCGCGCACGACTCGACAACCGGGTTTCGCGTGGCCATGGATTTTCAAACTGAACGGGGAGATCAATTATGAGATCGGTTTATTGGGTGTACTTGCTGGCCACGCTGCTGCTGCTTGGCGGGTGCGCGACTTCTCCACGCGTGGAGAACCCGGGCGGCACACGCACGCAGGACATTCCGGTCGACCAGCGCGGGCCGGTTCGCGGAATCGGAATCGAGGGCGCGGATATCGTCGCCATGACTGACCGAATGGCGCGCGACCTGATTTCAGCGCCGTTCATGGCCGGTCTGGAGGAGCCTCCCCGAATCATCATGGACTCCCAGTATTTTCGTAATGAAAGTACTCAGAGGATCAATCGTAACGCCATCACGGATCGGCTGCGTATCGAACTCAATCGGGCCTCGGGCGGGCGCATGTACTTCGTCAGCCGCGAACATGCCGGCATGGTGGAAAGCGAACGCAACCTCAAACGAGACGGGGTGACTGATCAGGGCACGCGTGGCGCGGCGACGGCTCAGGCCGGAGGTGACTTTCGCTTGACCGGAAGGATCTCTTCACATAACTCCCGAGACGCCAACTCGGGCATGGTGCAGCGCTACAACCAGGTCATTTTCGAATTGGTTGATCTTGAGGACGCCATCATCGTCTGGGGCGGGAGCTATGAGTTTCAGCGCGCCTCGGCCGATGACGTGATCTACCGATGATGACTTCCTCCGCGACTGAAGGGGATTTCGTGATGATTCGATGGCTGCGACACGGCACGGCGGTTGTGTTGACCGCTCTTGTTCTGGGCTGTACGGGAGGCAGTTACAACATTCAGGGCGATCCCGCCGAAGTGGAACGCTTGAGCTGGGGTTACTCGCCGCGTATCAGCGCCATCATGGAAGACCTCTATCATGAGGGTGAGCTCAATGCCGTGCTGAACTTCAATCGCCTGGGCCAGGCCGCCTTTCGAGAAGGTGACCTGGAGCTGGCCGGCCGAGCCTTCGACGAGGCGATCGAGCGCATCGAGTCGGTGTATGCCGACAATGCCGAGGCCCGGCGCGCCCGCTCGAAATTCACTTCAGAGGGAACCAAGGACTTCAAGGGCGAACCCTACGAACGATCAATGGCCTATTTTTACCGTGGCCTGGTCGATCTCGCGCTTGGCGATTTCGATAATGCCAGGGCGATGTTCCTGGCCGGAGAGTTTCAGGACACTTTGTCGGAGCAGGAGGAATACCGCGGTGACTTCGCGCTGCTGACGTGGATGGCGGGCTGGGCTTCACACTGCGGCGGACAGCCCGGCCTGGCGAGGGACTACTTCGACGAAGCCAATCGTGCCATGCGCCGCCGTGACCACGGTTCGGGATCGGCGGCCATGAGCAAGCGGCTGCAAGCCCTGCTGGGTCGGCCTTCAGCGGATGATCGCACGCTCGCGATCGCGGAGTGGGGTCGTTCCCCGATCAAGCGCGCCGAAGGTGAGCATGATGAAATGCTGACTTTCGCACAGGGCGGTGTCACCGATGGCAGCATCGATGTCGTGCCTGCTGCCAGCCTGGAGGCGAATGTCGAGGTTACTTCCGGAATGGCTGAGTTGATGTATTTTCAGGCCACCACGCGGGGTGGTCGACCCATTGACGGCATTCTTGAGGGACAGGCGCGTTTCAAGTCGGGCGCGGAAGCCGTGGGGGAGGTCTCAACGGCGGTCGGCAGCAATCTGGTGACCCAGGGATTGCTGTCCGGGGATTCGGACATGAGTACGGCCGGCGGCGCCATAGCGCTTGTCGGTCTGTTCTCGAGCGCCATTGCCGCTTCCTCGAAGCCGCAGGCCGATACCCGACGATGGGCTGGCCTGCCCGGTTCGGTCTTTGCCGTGGCATCGAGTGCCGATCTGGATCAGCCGCTCGACATCGTATTCCAGCCATCCCGGGGCACTTCGAGAAAAGTCGCGACCTCGCTAGATCGCAGCGCGGGGGGCTGTCGCCTGGTCTACGGCGTCCGTGACGGTGCCGGTGCTTCCGCTGATCCGGCCTCCGCGAGGCACGCCATTGCCGATGACGAGTTCAGGAAAACGATGCGGCGCAATGCCGGCCGCGATGGTCGCTTCCGTCAGCAGCTCTTGAGTTCACTGACCCATGAAGACTGGGTAGCGCCTGTCGCCGAGCCGGATCCTGAGTCCAGGCCCGAATCCGGGTCCGAGCCCGAGCGCCGGGTCGTGGACGTGGCGGAAGCGGTGGAAGTGGGCCCGGGTGATCAAGAGCAAGTCGCTGTTAACGCTCGCCCCGCCAGCCCGGTTGACCAGGGCCGTTCGGTCGATGATTCCCCCACCCGGCGAGACGCCGCGCCGGCTGCCGCCGAGAGTGAATCCCCGGCTGTGCCGTCTCACCTCGAAACGGCGACCGGCGCATTTCCGCGCCTCGATCTCAACGAGCTGTGGCGGGACATCGACCTGTCCGAGCCGTCGGACGGAGAGGAATAAAGGAGATGATGATCATGCATCAATTACCCCCTGCCGGCTGGCGCAAGCTGGCCCTTGCCGCTGCTGCTTTTGCATCGCTTGGCGGCTGCGCATCGCCACCGAACAGCACGTCCCCGCAATCGATTCTTGCCTGCGATCACGACGCACTGCAGGCCGGGGATCGCAAGCGCGGCCCGGCCCTGGTTGCCGACGCTTATGATTCGGTCAGCGACGTGCCACTCGACGCCGTCACCGTGCTGGACGGCCGTTTGCACCGCTCCGTGGTGACACAGTCACTCTATTCCGAGCGTAACGCGGCTGGCACCACGACCGTGATCGCGCGGTTTGCCAACTGCACGGACCGGCCGATACAGATGCGTGCCCGAACGAGCTTTTTGCGTAGCAGCGGCGCACCGGCTGAGTCGGCTTCGGCCTGGAGAACCGTATTCATCGACCCGCGAGCGATGAGCGTGTATCGAGAGCATTCGATGAGCAATGCGGGCGTCGAGCATTTCGTCATTGAAATCGGTCCCGCCGACTAGGAGCTGCATCATGTCTATCAAGCTTGAGGGCTGGCCCCGGCCGCTGATCGTGCTGTTGGGGCTTGTGCTGGCCCAGGCCGCTTTCGGCCAGGCTACCGATCGTGCTGAGTTCCCCGAGCGATCTGAGCCGACGGATCAGTCGACACCCCGCGATAATGCGCCCTGGGAGAGACTCACCGAAGCCCTGGCCGACCGGGAATCGATCGGTTTCGCCTTTTACTGGGGCGAGTGGCTGTCGACCGAGATCGAGGAACGGTCGCAGGAAGTGCTCGAGGGTCGACGCCATTCGACCGCTCGCGCCGGCGCCGGCTTCAATCCGTCGCGCTCGGACTACTGGGAGGTCGAGGCCGCCTCGGAAGGGCAGTTTCGTATCGTCGAGCGGGAGGAAGTGATCTCCCGCGCCGATCTGTCCGAACTGGCCGGCGAGCAGCTCTGGCGTGTGGAGAGTGCGTTCGTCAGCGCTTTGGCACCGCGCGGCGTTCGCTTGATCGACCCGGGCCTGGCCGTGCGTCGTCAGTCCAGTCGTCAACCGGACCAGCCCGATCGGCGCCGCCTGGAAACCGGTGCGCTGCTGGTGGATGCCAGTCACGTACTCGAGGTGTTGGGAAGGCGGGATGCCGCCAGTGAGAGCGGCTGGGAGTTTCGCGTCCGCGTCACCGACCTGAACGCCGGACACCGCCTGATCGATTTCACGACTTATGCGGTGCCGCTGCTCGAGTCGGAACGACGATACGTGGCGACCGAGGGCGGGTTCGAACTGGATGAGCCCGTGCAGGCCGGGCCGGAGGATTTCGGTCGGGAGCTGGCGCGGCAACTGGCCGACCGGCTGCTGGAGGTAATTTGATCCTCGGTCTGTTCTGCGGACGATGCCTCGGGTCGCTCAAGGCAACGGTTAAGCGTCAGCGACTATCCGCAGGTAAGTTGCTCGAGGTCCTCGGTTAGCTCCGCCAGGCGGTCTTGCGTCCGCGCCAACTGCCGTTTGGACGCTAGTCGGTGAATGGTTGCCAGAGTTTCCAGCGTGTGGTTTCGGTTTGCTTGCATCCGGCTGCGGTAAGATTCCGACTGGTGGGCGCCTGGATCGAGCAGGCGGTCCATGGCTGTTTCGAAAGCCGGCCTGTCATTACGGATCGACAACGCTTGTGCAAACTGTGCCTGCCAGTCTCGACGTTGTTCAAGCGCCAGCCCTGAAGTGGGTTCGAGGCCACTTGCCCACGTCGACAGCCGGGCGCGCTGTTCGCGCGTGAGGCGGCCGGTGAAGCGTCGCATTCCTTTCTCCATGCTGGCGGCTCGATCGCGTTGTATTGCCTCAAT
>JAXHNG010000019.1:0-209665 GCA_034520805.1 Lysobacterales bacterium
GGCGGAGTCGCCACGGGTCGCTGACCTGCTGGTTCTCGGTGAATGCGCTGGTCAGGGGCATGATCCGTTGTCTGGGATTGTCCGTGGTGACCGGTGGTGATGCGGTGCTAATCGCGCATGGATCGCGCGACGACGGCCTGGCGTTAGCCCGATCGACTCACGCTGAGTGACGGCATCAGAACCGGGGACCTGCGAGCGGATACGAGTCGACGTCCGTCGCTCTCAGCCCTGCTCGGTCGTGGCGAACTCGCCCACGCGCAGATGGTCGGCGATCAGGGTGCGATGTGACCGGGGGTCGCCCCAGCTGGGTGTCAGGGCCCAGATTCGCTTGAGGTACAGCTGGAGGTCGTGTTCGACCGTGTAGCCGATCGCTCCGTGGCACTGGAGCGACACCCGAGCAGCAAGCTCGGCTGCTTCACCGCTCAGGGACTTCGCCATCGCCACGTGGATCCCACGCTCTCGGTTGCGCGTGGCGAGGGAGTACGCGGCCCGGTGCACCGCGGGCCGGGCGAAGTGGATGAGCTTCGCGACGTCGGCAAGCGCATGCTTCACGGCCTGGAAGGAGCCAATAGCGACGCCGAACTGCTCGCGTTCACACACGTGATCCACCGCGAGGTCGAGGACCCGGCGGCTGAGACCAAGTTGTAGCGCCGCAGTGCCGAGTGCACCTCGCAGTGTCAGCTCCTCCAACTCGCGTGGGTCTCGCGTGAGCACCGTGGTGGACTCGGCCGACCACGAGGGCACGCCGAGCCGTCTCGCGCCGTCGATCGAGGGGATGGGCTCGACCGTCACGTCCTCCGCGTTCACCAGCGCCACTGAGCTGCCCTCGAGGACGAGGAACTGATCGGCTTCGGCTGCCCAAGGTGCGCCGTTGCTGCCGATGTCGGTGGTGACCATCCTTCCGTCGGCGTGGGGCAGCAGTGGCCCTGCGATCAGCGTGGTCTCGACGATCGGATGGGGTACTCCGGCGTAGCCGGCTTCTTCGAATACGAGGACGGTTGCCAGCTCGTCGAGCCCGAGGCCTCCGCGTGTCTCGGGGACGTGCGCCGCGAGAAGCCCGATCTCGACCATCGCCTGCCACGGGGCCGGGTCGAGCTGCCCGGGCTCAGCGCGCCAAGCCTCTCTGATGGTGTCTGGCGTGACGCGATCGGCGAATAGATCACGTGTCGACTCGGCGAATGAACGGTGGTCCTCATCGAAGGCGAAGTGCATCCTGGGCTCCCGACTAGCGACGCGGCAGTCCGAGCAGGCGCTCGGCCGCGATGTTGCGCTGGATCTCGTTGGTTCCCGCGTAGATCGGTCCGGCGAGGGCGAACTGCCAACCGCGGTGCCATTCCGGGTTCGATTCAAACTGGGGTCCGAGCAAGGCCCTGGCGATGTCATGGAGCTCGATGTCGAGCTCGGACCACCAGAGCTTGCTGAGCGAAGACTCAGCACCGATGCTGGCTCCCCGTACGAGCTCGGTCACGGTTTCCAGCGTGGACAGCTCGTAGGCCTCCACGCGGATCCACGCGTCGGCCAAGCGGTCGCAAAGATCGGGTCGACCGGCCTCACGGGCGAGCACCAGCAGCCGCTCCAACGTTGCCCGGTACCGGCCTGGTGAGCGAAGGGTGAGGCCCCGTTCCGAGCTCGTCGTGGCCATCGCGACCGCCCAGCCCTGTCCCTCGTCCCCGAGGGCGACGCCGCCGGGCACCGCGTCGTTGGGCAGGTAAACCTCATCGAAGAAGACGTCGGCGAATCCCTCGGCGCCGTCCAACCGACCGAAGCCGCGTACCGAGATCCCCGGTAGGTCGAGGGGGACGAGGAGGTAGGTCAGCCCTCTGTGGCGTTCGCTCTCGGGGTCGGTTCTGAAGAGGCCGAACAGATGGGTGCAGAACGCCCCGCGGGTCGTCCAGGTCTTCTGGCCGTTGATCCTCCAGCCGCCGTCCACCCGTTCGGCCCGGCTCCGTATGGCGGCGAGGTCGCTTCCCGCGCTCGGTTCGGACCAGCCTTGGCACCACGTGTCGTCGGCGGCGCTCATCCGGCGAAGAATCCCGGCACGCTGCTCGTCGGTGCCGTACTCGAAGACCGTGGGGGCGAGCAGGAAGATGCCGTTCTGGGTGATCCGCGGTGGTGCCCCGGCCGCGTAGTACTCGTGCTCGAAGATCAGCCATTCCCAGAGGGACGCGTCGCGGCCGCCGAACTCGCGGGGCCAGGACACCGCGGCGTACCGTGCCTCGTGGAGCATGCGCTCCCAGACGAGGTGGCGGTCGAAGCCCTCACGTGTATCGCCTGACGGAGGGGTGCCGCCACACATCTCGCGCCACTGGCGGACGTTTCGTTCCAGCCACGACCGAGCTTCGGTCCGGAATCGTTCGTGGCCTGGCTCCCAGGTCAGGTCCATTCCGCTTGCTCCCGGTCGATGATCATCCGGGTGGGTGTTCCACGGTGAGAGGTGGTGTCTCGTGTTGGCGGGCTCATTCGAGGAACCTCCCGAGAGCGTGAAGCGTCCTGTGGGCATCGGCTTCGATCGAGCCGATCACGTCGGCGACGGTCGGAAGCTCATCGATGAGACCGACTGCTTGTCCCGTGGGGAGCACGCCGGCGTTCGTGCGGCCCTCGACGAGCGATGCTCGGACCATGGCCGGTGCGTTCGCTGCGAGGAGCACCTGCGACCAGGGTCGGCCGCTGTCGCGGCGAATGGATCGCGCGGTTCTCGCCAGGGCGACCGGTCCGACACGCATCCGGAGCGCGAACTCCAGTGTCGCTCGGGCTGCGGTCGGGAGCCGGGTGACGAGGTTGGCCCGCTCGAGCCGGTCCACCACGGGGGTCCGGATCACCCGTTGTGGTGCGCCGTCGATCGCACGGCTGACCACGGTGTCGTCGACGCCGGCCGAGAGGTATTCAGCCTTGACAGCATTCGGCACACCGCTGTCAGAGGTGAGCAGGAAGCGCGTGCCCATCGCGATGCCGTCCGCACCCCACGCGAGGGCGGCCACGAGACCGGCACCGTCACGGAAGCCGCCGGCAGCGATCACCGGAACTTCGTCTCCGACGGCTTCGACCACCTGGGGCACCAGCAGGGAGGTCGGGACGGCGCCGGTGTGCCCGCCGCCTTCTCGGCCCTGGGCGATGACCGCGTCCACGCCGCGGTCGACCACCTTCTCGGCGTGCCTGCATGCTCCGACGGTTACCACGACGGGCGTATTCGCGTCGTGCAGGCGGTCGACGAGCGCCGCTGTTGGTGCTCCGATGAGGCTCAGGACCGGAACGCCGCCGTCCAGGCAGATCTCGACACGCTGGTCGAGGTCAGGTGCGTCGGCTCGGATGTTCACACCGAACGGCGCAGCGGTGGCGTGCCGGACGATGTCGATGGAACGTCGGAGCTCCTGGGTCGTGAGTGTCACGCCAGCGAGGATGCCCAACCCCCCGGCGTCGGCGGTCGCGGAGGTCAGCTCGGGGGTCGATACCCAGCCCATGCCGGTCTGCACGACGGGCACGCGGCAGCCGACGAGTCCGGTGAGACGCGTCCTCACTGGTCGGGTAGTTCGTGATGACGGACGCCGTTCGGGTCGATTACGTCCTCGAGAAGATGAGTCTCCTCCTCGGTCGGCGTCCGTGTCTCGACCACGTCGGTCCTCACGAGCTCGAATCCGGTCGCAGAGATCACGTCCGCTTCGGACACACCGGGATGCACCGAGCGGAGGCGCATCCGCCCGTCGGCCGACTCGAAGTCGAGCACCGCCAGGTTCGTCACGACGCGACGGAGGTGGTGGAAGCGGGCCGCCGTACCCAGCCCCCTGGCTCGATCGGTGCCAACTCCGCAGACGGTGTCGACGTGGTCGACGAATATCCGGGGCGAATGGGCGGGGATCCAGTAGCTCGTGGTGTCGTTGATCGTGTTACCGGGGCTACCTCGATAGCCGAGGAGCTGGACCTTGGGCTGCGCCGGGTTGCCGATGGCCGCCAGATTCTGGTTGCCGTGTGCGTCGATCTGACTGGCGCCCATGACGACGTGACGTCGGCCGGACCACACCCAGTCGAACATCGATCGGTACGGGTTCCAGTACTCGGTGGCCCGGCCGGGGTCGTGGTCTGCGAAGGGTGAACGACCCGTGACGAAGCGCGCGCCACCGTCGGTGCAGCACAGGTCCGGCTCGAATGTCTCCCGGGCCAGTCGCGCCCCGATCGACGGCAGGGCGCCGATCGGATTGGCGAGGATCTCACCGTCGCCGCGGAAGCACTCGGCCAGCGCGACCGCGCAGACGTCGGCGAGGCGTGGTCGTTGGCTCATCTCGCCGCCTCCGTCCGGACGTTGCGCCAGTAGTCCTCCGGGTCCACCTCGATGAAGCGCCGGCGAAAGGCGCTCCAGGCGTCCTCGGAACCTGCTGCGTCCACGTAGGTCTTGAGGAAACGCTGGTCCGTGGGATAGTCGGGCTCGCAGGAGGTGAAGTGGGCGCCTCCCGGAGCCTCGACCACGCCGTCGACGGACATGCGGCTCACGCGTAGCTGGTGGAGGCAACCGCCACGTTCCAGCTCGTCGGTCGGGACCACGCGCTCGACGGAGATGAACCGCCTGCCCTTCGGTGCCGCCTGCAACATGAGATCGTCCCAGAAGAGGTCCGGGCCGCGGAACGCTGCGTTGCCTCGAGCATCGGCATCGTTCAGATGGCACAGCGCAGCGTCGATCCGCAGAGCAGGCATGGCGACCAGCGTCTCGACGTCGCCGTCCTCGGCGGGGAACGGGCTGACGACGGTCCCCAATGTCGGGTTGTCGCGGAAGAGGTCGCTGCCCAGCCCGGTGCGAGAAGGGAGGAATGGAACCCGCCATGCCGCCGCCTGGAGACCGAGGTGGAACAACCCCTCATCGAGGGGCTCCGCCGGAAGCCCGTGTCCTTCCCGCGCACGGCGGAAGTGCGGGTCAAGCGGTACGTCGTCGAGGGAGACGAAGGCGTAGACGAGCTTCCTCACACGTTCCTCCGCGCACAGCAACCCGACATCGGGCCCGCCGTGGCTCACGACGGTGAGGTCGTCCAGGTCGCTGCGCAGGATCGCCCGGATGATCGACATGGGCTTGCGCCGCGCTGCCCAACCGCCGATCGCGACGGTCATACCCGACCGGAGCTCGCCGACGACCTCCTCTTCGGTGAGACGCTTGTCGGCCACAGCTGACACCCTAATGATTTTAAAGATAAAGATGTCAACCGGAAGTGGTCACCCTCGGAGCAACTTGTTGTTCCTCCAGGTGAGGGGAGCGGTGGTCGGCACCACGCGGTAGTAGCTCAGCTCGACGTCGTAGTGGTCCCGGGTCCGCTTCGGAACGTCGCCGGGAACACCGTGGCTGGCATAGCGAGCGGCCATGGCGGCCTCGACCTCGTCGGCCTCGTTGCCCTCCAACCGCTCGGCCTGGCCTCTGATCACGACCGCGGCGAGGTCAAGCCAGGCCTCGCCGGCCTCGACCACGAAGCAGACGCGCGGGTCACGCTCGAGAAGGGTGGCCTTGCCGCTGGTCGATCGGGTTCGGATGTTGACATGGCCGTCCAGGACGACGAACCACATCGGCAGTGCCAACGGGCTCCCGTCCTTGCGCAACAGGCTGAGGACCCCGGTCCGGTGTTCCTCGAGGAACGCATCGACCTCCCGGTCGTCCATCCGCACGGTCATGGCGCGACGCTGTCGGCCGCACGGCGAACGGTGATCGCATCCCCGACGGTCGATGCGACCGCCCTGCGGTCGAGCTTGCCGTTGGGGTGGCGGTGGAGGTCATCGACGGCAACAAAGTGTCGCGGAACCTTGTAGCCCGCGAGACGGGTTCGGAGATGGCGATGAAGCTCGTGTTCGTCGATCACGGCTCCGGCCTGGGGTTGGACCACGGCACACACGGCCTGGCCAAAGCGCTCGTCTTCGACCCCGATGCACGCCGCGTCGAAGACGCTCGCGTGTTCCTTCAGGCGTTCCTCGACCTCCTCCGGGTAGACCTTCTCCCCACCGGTGTTGATCACCGATGAACCCCGCCCGAGCAGTGTCATGGACTTGTCGGCGTGGAGCCGGACGTAGTCACCCGGCACCGAGTAGCGCACGCCATCGATCACCGGATATGTCTCGGCAGTCTTGTCGGGATCCTTGTGGTATCCGACTGGAATCAAGCCACAGACTGCGATTCGGCCCGGTGTCCGGTCGCCGGGTTCGACGAAGGTGCCGTCGTCGGCCAGCACGCGAATGTCCTCCCCGGCCTGGAATGCCGCGGTCTCGTCGAGATCCTCTGCGGTCGCCAGTGAGCGGCCCAAACCGTTGGCCTCGCTAGACCCGAACGCATCGAGGACGGCGAGATGTGGGACGTGGCCGATCAGTCCTTCCTTCACGGGTCGGGAGAACATTGCGCCCGACGACGTGATCATCTGGAGGGAGCTGAGGTCGTAGGCCCCGGGGTCGGAATCGAGGGCATCGAGCAGTGGCCGGGCGAAGGGGTCGCCGACGATCACGAGAACGTTCACGGCGTGCCGTTCGATCGTGCGCCACGCCTCCACGGGGTCGAACTTGTTGCCGCCCAGGATCACGCTGGCGCCCCCGGTGAAGAAGTTCGCCATCTGGCTGAGCAACCCCGTGCCGTGGATGAACGGTGCGGCCGAGCAGCTCCGGCGAGGCTCGTCATCGAGTTTGTCGATGATCCGACTCGTCTGGGTCTCGTCGGTGCCGGGCGGGGCGTCGGAGCCGGCGAGGAGCTCGATCAGATCGCCCTGTCGCCACATCACGGCTTTGGGCATGCCGGTGGTACCGCCCGTGTACTGGAACACGAGGTCCGAGGATGAGCGCTCGACCACTGGGGCGGTGGCGTCGGCGCTGGCGGCCGTTTCGTAGTCGGCAGCATTCGGCCATCCGGCAGCGTCGCTGCTGTCGGCGATCTGGACGGGCTCGATCGAGCTTCCGCACCGCCGGTGGGCGTCGGCGAGCACGCTGCCGAACTCGCGATGGAAGACGAGGGCCCGAGCGTCAGCGTTGTCGAGGAGATAGGTCATCTCCTCGACGCCGTAGCGGAAGTTGATGTTGAACGGTACGAGGGAGGCCTTGCAGCACGCGATGTAGGCCTCGAGATGGGCGGCGGTGTTGCGGCTGCACAGACCGACGCGGTCGCCGTGCGAGAGCCCGGCCGCGAGCAGGTGCGATGCGACGGCATTGGCCCGGCGGTCGACGTCGGTCCACGTCAGCGACCGGTCGCCCTCGACGATCATCGTGGCGTGGCCCCGTTGCTCGGTGATCGCCTCGAAGAGGTCGGCGATGTTCCACCGTTGGTCGGTGCTCCGCATCATCGACTAAATGATAATCATGACAGAGTCGACGAGGGAGAACCGCCGGAGGGTGCCCATGAACGAGCAGAACGACCTGGCCAGCGACGACGCGCCTACGAGCCACGAGATGAGACGGGAGGCGAATCTGGTCGCGCTGCGCGTCGCCTTCGAGGGGGTGTCCAACGCCGATGCCGATGCGCAGCTGGCCCAGTACACCGACGACATGGTTCTCGAGCTCCCCTTCGCTGACCCGCCGGTCACCGTGCAGGGCAAGGCCGATGCGTTCGCGATGCTCACGCGGGCCTTCGAGGTATGCCGGATGGCCCTGCGGATCACCGACGTGCACTGGTGCCTCGACCCCGACGAGCTGGTGGTCGAGTTCGAGAGTGAGGGGTACATGGCCACCACGGGACGTGCATACGCCAACGCCTATATCGCCGTGGTCCGGTTTCGCGACGGCCGGATCTGCCACCAGCGCGAGTTCTTCGTTCCGCGGGTCGCCGAGTGGGCGCTCGCGCAGGACGGATGATCGGCGTCGTCTATGATCGCTATCGTTGATGTCTTTAAGACCCTGCGCCGAACTGGCTTCGGGCCGAGAGGGAGCGGCTCGCACGGCGCGCCGCCGTGTTCCGTCGGGCGAGGCAACTGGCCTCGTCGGGGAGATGACGACATGGTGCATCTGCGTGGCAGGAGACCTTGGAGGGTTTTGGCAGCGCTCCAGGCAGACATGCGCACGGTGCCACCGTGGGCGCCAGATGACCGGTCCCACGGCGTCACCTGACGCTCCGCCCTGGCCCCTCGGCGTTCCGATTCCGAAAGGACAAGATTTCCACCGTGACCCTCCCCCTCGCAGGTTTCAGGATCATCGAAGCATCAACGGTGCTCGCCGCGCCGTTGTCGGCTTCGTTACTCGCAGAGCTCGGCGCGGAGGTCATCAAGGTCGAGGAACCGAACCGAGGAGACCCCACGCGCTCGTTCCCACCGATGGTTGCGGGGGAAGCCGCGTCTTTCCACATCACGAACCGAAACAAGAAGAGCGTTGAGCTGGACTTGAGGACCGCCCGTGGCGTCGACTTGCTCCTGGCCCTCTGTCGCGACGCGGACGCGCTGGTTCTCAACTATCGGCAATCGGCCCTCGACCGTTGGGGTCTCACCGCCGAACGGCTCCGGTCGACGAACGAGTCACTGATCGTTCTGCATCTGACTGCGTTCGGCCGCACCGGGCCCTACTCAGACCAGCCCGGATTCGGGCGGATTGCCGAGGCGTTCGCCGGTCTCACCTACATCACCGGGGAGGCGGACGAGCCCCCCTATTTCCCCGGCTATCCGATCGCTGACGGCATCGGTGGCATCTACGGCGCGTTTCTGCTCACTGTCGGCCTGTTGCACCGGGCTCGGACCGGCGAAGGGCAACTGATCGACCTGGCACTCTACGAGCCACTCCTGCGGATGATGGAGGACTTCGTGGTCCGCTACGACGTCGCCGGCGAGGTCAAGACCCGTATGGGCAACGATCAGGAGCATTCGTGCCCCAACGGGCTCTTCCCGACCGCCGACGGTGACGTCATCGTCCTTCCGGCGTCCACGCCGAGCATGTGGCAGCGCCTACTGCCCTTTCTGGATGACGACGACGGCCTGCTTGCTCAGCTCGATACTCCCGCCAAGCGTGCACAGCTGCGCTCGACGGTCGATGGTGCCGTCGCCGCCTTCACAGCCGTCCATGGTCGTGACGACCTGATCGACCTCCTGCGAGCCGCCGGGGTGGCGTGCGGAGTCGTCAACTCCGTCGCAGACATCTGTGCCGACCCTCAAGTCCATGCTCGAGGGAACCTGGTCAAGGTGTACGACGAAAGGCTCGACCGGGAGTTGCTCGTCCAGGCCCCGGTCGGCAGCTTCTCCTCCTTCGAGACCACCGTCAAAACCGGTCCTCGCCTCGGCGAACACACCGATCGAGTACTGCGCGAACTGCTCGGTCTGGATCCCGACGAGATTCGGGATCTTCGTGACCAGGGTGTGATCGGTATGGGCTGAGGTCGTCGAGCAAGAGTCGGGTGCATCGGCAGCGTGGTCGACGATCGTCGCGCCAGGAACCGAGGGGTGGCGGTTCTCCTCGGCGAGGTGGAGGCCGTAGTGCCCATGCTGAATGCCGACCCGACCCTCGGGGTGAAGATCGAGATGGGCGAGCACGTCCCGGGTGGGGTTCATGCCGCGGTGCACCGTGCCGATGGAGCACACCTGATTCATCAGGAAGACCGATGGTGAGACCGGGATGGTCGGTGCGGTGCCCTCAAGACGGGAGCTTTCCCGCACGCTGCTCGGCGTGGTGTGGTTCGGCTCGGTTCCGGTGCACGTCAGCATCGGGTCGGCGAGTGGGCCAGCGCACCACCGTCGACCGAGATGACCTGGCCGGTGATGAATCTCGCCTCTTCGGAGACGAGGAACGAAACGAGCGCCGCGACGTCCTCGGGCTCGCCGAGGAAGCCCGTCAGCGTGTGACGGGTGAACATGTCGAGGTCGCCGGTGGTGAGGTTTCGCCGTGCGGCCGGGGTGAGGATCAGGCCGGGCGCCACGGCGTTGCAGCGGATGCCCTCCTGGCCGAACGTCGTCGCCGTGTACTGGGTGAACATGTTGACGCCGGCCTTGGACGCTCCGTAGGCGGACCGGGTCGAGTGGCCGGTGAGCCCGGATCCCGAGCTCGTGTTCACGATCGCACCGCCGCCCGTCGCCAGCATGCGGGGGACGGCGTGCTTGGTGCCCAGCATGACGCCCCGGAGGTTGACGGCCAGGGTCCGGTCCCAAACGTCGACGTCGAGGTCCCGGATGTCGCCGTCCCGGCCGAGCGTGTCGAGCCCGACGGCTCCCGCGTTGTTGTGGAGCGCATCGATTCGGCCGAACGTGTCGATCGTCGCCGCGACCATCGACACCACGTCAGCCTCGACGGCTACGTCTGCAGTGAAGGCGACGGCCTCGCCGCCGGCGTCGGTGATGGACGCCACGACCGTCTCGGCGGCACGCGTGTCGATGTCGGCGACGGTCACGGCGAAACCGTCGCGGGCGAGGCGCTCGGCACTCGCGAGCCCGAGGCCCGAACCCGCTCCGGTGACGATGGCGACGCGCCGGGAGCGGCCGTCTCGGTGGTGGTCGTCGGGCATCGGATCTCCT
This sequence comes from Lysobacterales bacterium, assembly GCA_034520805.1. Classification (GTDB taxonomy): domain Bacteria; phylum Pseudomonadota; class Gammaproteobacteria; order Xanthomonadales; family Wenzhouxiangellaceae; genus Wenzhouxiangella. The sequence goes on from JAXHNG010000019.1 coordinate 10,428, forward strand.
GTCGACGTCCTGTCCTAGTATTGATATGATATAGATGTTAGAGACGTAGTCGTCGTCATGTCCACGCCGACGGGCGACGACGAACGACAGCGAGTTGCCCAGCGAGCGACCGAGCCCCAGGAGAAATCATGACGCTGACGAGCGCCGAGAAGGCCATGCACTCCGACCATCCCGATCATCCTGAGCTCGATGGCATTCACATCGTCGACTGCGATGCGCACTTCACCGAACCCGCCGACCTGTGGACCGCACGCGCCCCGGCGACATGGGCGGACCGCGTGCCCGTGCAGCGCACCGTCGACGGCAAGACCGGGTGGTACCTCAATGGGGAGATGTGGGCCAGCACCGGCGGCAACACCATCCGCCGCGGCGGGGAGAAGATCCTCGGCGAACATGTCGTCCACCCCTTCGACGATGTCGACCCGGCGGCGTGGTCGGTGAAGGAACGTCTCGAGCTGATGGATCGCATGGGGATCTGGAGCCAGGTCGTCTATCCCAACGGCGTCGGGTTCTCGTCCAACCACGTCTTCGCGATCCCCGACATCGACCAGCGGACCGCGGTGCTCCAGATCTACAACGACTTCTACGGCGACATCCAGGAGGAGTCCGGCGACCGGCTCCTGCCCCAGGCGATGCTCCCGATCTGGGACATGGACCTGACCGTGAAGGAGATGGAGCGGATGCTCGACCGGGGCATCCGGGGGTTCACGCTCTCGGACAAGCCCGAGCTCCTCGGCCTCGCCGAGCTGCCGCACGACTACTTCGCGCCGATGTGGGACTTGTTCAACGAGTCGGGCGCCGCCGTCAACTTCCACATCGGTGCCGGGTCGCGCAAGGAAGACGTCGAAGCGGTCCGGGCGGCACGCTACGCCGAGCACCAGGACGAGGATCCGGGTGGACCCCGTGCCGATCCACCGGCGTCGGCTGATCCGTACTGGCGCTCCTTCGGTCACCAGCGCCGGCTCGCCGTGCACGCCACGCAGATGTACATGAGCAACGTCCGCATCGTGGCCAACCTGTGCATGAGCGACATGTTCGACCGCTACCCGAACCTGAGCATCGTCTCGGCCGAGAGTGGCATCGGCTGGGTGCCATTCATCCTCGAGTCGCTCGAGTTCCAGCTCGACCAGATGGTCACTGATCCGGCCGAGACCTCTCTTCAGAAGCGCCGGCCCACGGACTACTTCCGTGACCACATCTACGTGATGTTCTGGTTCGAGCGGCTCGGGCCGTCGAAACTCATCGAGTCGGTCGGGGTCGACAACGTCTTGGTCGAGACCGATGTGCCCCACCCGACCTGCCTGTACCCCGGCACGCTTGACCACTTCGCCGACGTTCTCGGTCATCTCGACCCCGATATCCGCCGCAAGGTCCTCCAGGACAACGCCGCGAGGATCTACGGACTGACCGTGCCAACGACCTGATCGGGTGAGCACCATGCGCGCCGAAGACCTCTGGTTCGCCGACTCGGACTCCCACTTCTATGAGACCCGTGACGCGTTCACGCGCCACGTCGATCCCGAGTACGAGCATCTGGCCATCCGGGTGACTGACGGCCCCAACGGGACGAGATCTGGGTCGGTGACCACCGGTTGCACGTTCCTCGAACCACTCTACGATCACGCCCCGGTCCCGGGGAGCTTGCGGGAGGTCCTGCGCAACCTCTCGTCGGGGCAGATCACCGAGGACCGGCTCCGCGGCCCTGTGGAGCCCGAGTTCGTCGACCGGTCGGCCCGGATCGCCTGGATGGACGAACACCGCGTCGAAACCGCAGTGGTTGTGCCCAGCCTCGCCGGGACCGTGGAGCAGTACATGGACCACGACCCCATCCAGACCGGGGTGAACGTCCACGCCTTCAACCGCTGGCTCGACGAGGACTGGGGCTTCGCCCGGGACGGGCGCCTCGTTTCCACACCGATGATCTCCCTGCTCGACGTCGATGACGCGGTCGAGGAGATCGAGTGGTTGCGTGCCGGGCAGCGCTGCGTGCACCTTCGGCCCGGCCCACAAGGGGGAAGATCGCCGGCAGACCCGGTGTTCGACCCGTTCTGGAACCCGGGTCGAAGAAGCCGGGATCGTGGTGGTGCTCCACATCTCCGAGTCGGGCTACAACGAACTGGTGTCGGCTCAGTGGAGCGAGGCGGCCCACCCGTCATCGTGGAACATTTCGGCGTTCCAGTGGACCTGCACCTACGGGGACCGGCCGATCATGGACACGATCGGCGGCCATGATCCTCCACAATCTCTTCGGTCGCTTCCCCCGGTTGCGGGTGATGAGCCTCGAGAACGGTTCGCTGTGGGTTCCGTACCTGCTCGCGGCCATGGACAAGATGAAGGGTATGGGCCGCAACAGTCCGTGGCTCGGCGGCCGGGTCGACGGGAAGCCGAGTGACATCTTCCGCGAGCACGTGTGGGTGTTCCCGTTCCACGAAGAAGACATCGACCCCTTGGTCGAGCTGATCGGTGCCGACCGTGTGTTGTTCGGTTCGGACTATCCCCATCCCGAGGGACTCGCCGACCCTGCCGACTTTTTGGACGTGGTCTCTGGTCTGGATCCCGGAGCGCAGACTCGGATCATGCGGGACAACCTCCTCGACCTTCTCAGCCCGCAGGCGTGACCGAGGCCGTCTGGTCGCCGCCGCCGGCCCCACCCTTGCGGCGGACCACGATCCCCCAGGTGATCCGAACCGCCGCCGAACGCGACCCGGACGGCGTCTCGCTCGTGGCCGGTGTGGCCGATGCCACTGCCAGGCGTCGCTGGACCCATGCCGAGCTCCTCGGGTGCGCCGAGCGGACCGCTTGGCGCCTGCTCGACCACCTCGAGCCCGGCGACCGGTTGGCGATTTGGGCGGCGAACGAGCCCGAATGGGTGATCACGATGCTGGGGGCCGCGTTCGCGGGCGTCGTCGTTGTGCCCATGAACCCAGCGTTCCGCCGCAACGAGGTGGCCGACATCCTCCAGCGTTCCGGCTGCCGGGGCCTTGTCCGCTCCGACGAGCATCGGGGCGCCGATCTCGGAGCAATCGTCGCCGACCTGGGCTTCGACCTGCGCTTCGAGTGGCGCACGGCCGAAATCTTTGACCTGATCGACGGCGCGCCGCCCCGGCAGCTGCCGCCGGTGGCACCCGAGGACCTCGCGATGGTGCAGTTCACGTCGGGAACCACGGGTCTTCCCAAGGGGGCGCGCCTCCACCACCTCGGAGTGACCAACGACGCCCGCCTGATGCTCGAGCGTCTCGAAGTCGGAGACGGTGACGTGTTCGTCAACCCGAACCCCATGTTCCACCTCGGTGGGTGCGGGCTCGCCACGCTTGGTTCGCCTCAGGTCGGCGCCACCCACGTGCTCGTCCACCACTTCGATCCGGCGTTGTTCCTCGAGCTCCTCGAGACCGAGGCGGCCACCGTCACCGGCGGCGTTCCCACGATGCTGATCGCGTTGATGGAGCACCCGGACTTTGTCGACCGTGACCTGTCCCGCTTGCGGACCATCTCCTCCGGTGGCTCCGTCGTCCCCGCAGACCTGGTGCGTCGGATCGAGCGCGAGCTCGGTGTCCGCTACAGCACCATGTTCGGCCAGACCGAAGCGGCGCCGGGCATCACCCAGACCCGGCCAGACGACGCGCCGGAGGACAAGGCCGAGACTGTGGGTGTCCCGCTCGAGCACGTCGAGGTCAAGATCGTCGATCCCGAGTCCGGTGACGTCGTGGTGGCCGGTGCCACGGGGGAGCTGCTTGCCCGGAGCCCGATGTTCATGGACGGCTACGACGGGATGCCGGAGGCGACGGCGGCGACCATCGACGGGGACGGTTGGCTGCACACCGGTGACCTGTGCACGATGGACGAGCGCGGCTTCGTCCGGGTCGTCGGGCGGCTCAAGGAGATGGTCACCCGCGGTGGCGAGAACATCTACCCGCGGGAGATCGAGGACGTGCTGTTCGAACATTCCTCGGTCTCCGAGGTCGCCGTCGTGGGCGTGCCCGATGACCACTACGGGGAGCAGCTGATCGCGTTCCTACGGCCGCCCCCGGGAGGTGACATGCGACCCGGACGTGCTCCGCGAGTACCTGATCGAGCGGAGTCGCCTGGCACAAGGTGCCAGCCAACTGGGTGGTCGTGGATTCGTTCCCGGTGACCGCATCGGGGAAGATCCAGAAGCACCTGCTTCGGCAGCGCTGGCTGGACGGTGGGTCCTGAACGCCCCACGGAGACGGACCGCGATCGCGCGACCAGGGCTCTTGCAACCCGTAGCATCTCGGGGGACAGCGCGAATGCAGCTGGCCGGTGACGAATCTCGCTCCTGGAGGCGCTTGATGCAGCTACGTCAACCACGACTGGCAGAGATGGTGGCCGACGTGCTCCGAACGCGCATCCTCGGCGGTGAGCTCGCCGACGGCGACCTCCTGCCAAAGCAGGAGGAGCTGTTGGAGGAGTTCGAGGTCAGCAAGCCCTCGATTCGAGAGGCACTCCGCATCCTGGAGACCGAGCGGCTGATCACGGTGCAGCGGGGCAACGTCGGCGGCGCGGTCGTCCACCGGCCCAAACCAGAGAATGCGGCGTACACGCTCGGCCTGGTCCTCCAGTCCCGCACCGTCGCGCTCGGGGACGTCGGCGCAGCGCTCGGGCACCTCGAGCCCATCTGCGCGTCCCTGTGCGCAGAACGGGAGGACCGCGATACCACAGTCGTCCCACGCCTCGACGCGCTCAATGATGAGGCCGAAGCGGCTCTCGACGAAGAGGTGGCGTTCACCCACCACGCCCGCCGGTTCCACGAGGAGCTGGTTGCCTCGTGCGGGAACGAGACCATGATCCTGGTCATCGGCGCGCTCGAGTCGCTCTGGTCGGCGCACGAGCAGGAGTGGGCCGAGCGGGTGAGCGACGAGGGGACCTTCCCGGACGCCAAGTACCGGAAGACGTCGCTGAAAGCGCACCAGCGGCTCGCGAGGCTCATCCGTTCGGGCGACGCCGACGCCGCAGCTCGGGCGGCGCGCGCCCACTTCGCGGATTCCCTGTTCCCCGAGGTGTCCGGCGACGACGGAGTGCGTGCCAGCTCACTGCGCTGAGCAGCTCTGGGGGAGCCGGTGGTTGCCTCGGACATGCCGCGCCCCCAAATTCTTCTATCATTTAGAGTATTGACATCACAGACCTGCGGGTGGCAGCGTGAGCCCGCGATCGACGAACGACTCGGGGGAGGACGGGCCGCATGCGTTTCTGGCAGCGGGCACAGCAGCACCAAGACACCGATGCACTGATCGACGTCGACGGGAGCGCGGTGACGGCCGGCGAACTCGTCGAGGCAGCGAACAAGCTCGTGCACGCGGGTCGCGCCCGGGGGCTGGCCACCGGTTCGAAGCTTGCCACGCTGCTCCCCAATTGTCGCGAGTTCCTCGTCGCGTACCTGGCGGCGACGCAGGCGGGCTGGTATCTGGTACCGGTCAACTACCACCTCGTCGCTCGTGAGGTAGCCCACATCCTCCGCGACAGCGGTGCCCAGATGGTCATCGGGCACGAGCGATTCGCCACGGAGCTCACTGCAGCGGTCGACGATGCGCCGAGCGTGTCGACCCGGGTCGCTGTGGGCGAGATCGCTGGCTTCGATCGATTCGACGAGGTCCTGGCGCCAGCCAGCAGCATGGTGCCGCAGGAGCGGACGGCTGGCGGGATCATGCACTACACCTCGGGGACCACCGGTCGGCCCAAGGGGGTGGAACGTCCACTCCCGGACACGAGCCCGGACGACGCCTCGGTGCCCTTTGCCGATCTCCTCGGCCTGCTCGGTGTCACCTCCTCGGCTGATGACGTGCATCTGTGCGGCTCGCCCCTCTACCACACCGCGGTGCTGGCATTCGCTGGCGCCGCGCTCCACGAGGGTCAGATCGTGGTGCTCATGGATCGCTGGACGGCCGAGGACATGCTGGCCCTGATCGAACGGCATGGTGTGACCAACACGCACATGGTGCCGACGCAGTTCAACCGCCTCCTCCAACTACCGGCCTCCGTGCAGAACGCGTACGACGTCAGTTCGCTCCGGTACGTGATACACGGGGCCGCGCCGTGCGCGGTCGACACCAAGCGCCGGATGATCGAGTGGTGGGGTCCGGTCATCTACGAGTATTACGGCACCACCGAGGGTGGCGGTACGGTGGTCGACTCTCGCCGATTGGCTCGAGCACCCGGGGACCGTGGGCCGTCCCTGGCCCGGCGCGGACATCAAGATCCTCGATGAGGATGGCTCGGAGCTGCCTCCGGGGGAACGCGGGTCCGTCTACATCAAGCTCGGGGACGACGGGTTCAGCTACCACGACGATGAGGCCAAGACGGCGTCGAACCGCCGGGGTGAGTACTTCACCGTCGGCGACATCGGTGAGCTCGACGAGGCTGGGTACCTGTACCTCCGTGATCGGACCGCTGACCTCATCATCGCCGGCGGTGTGAACATCTACCCGGTGGAGATCGAGCACGCGCTCTTGCTCCATCCAGCCGTCGCTGATGTCGGCGTCATCGGTATCCCTGACGACGACATGGGCGAGCGCATCCTCGCTGTGGTCGAGCTGACAGCCGATCAGCATCCCGGAGAGCCCCTGGAGGAGATGCTGCGGACGCACTGCGAGGCCCATCTCGCGCGTTTCAAGCTCCCGAAGCAGTTCGAGTTCGTCACGAGCCTTCCGCGAGATCCGAGCGGAAAGCTCTTCAAGCGGAGGTTGCGCGATCAGTACGCGCCGGCCGCCACCTCTGCGGGTTGAAGGTGCCGGCGCCCGGAGACAGTCCTGATCAAGAGTGAGAGTGAAGGTGTACCAGTCATGAAGATCAGACGTTGGTTGGCGGTTCTATTCGCCATGGCGCTGCTCGTCGGCGCCTGTGGCGACGACGATGCGGAAACGAGCAGCGACGCCGATGACGGCGAACCGAGTGACGCCACTGGTGAGCAGGTCGATGACAGCGAGTTGGACCCGGATGCGGTCTTCCGTTTCGCATGGGTTCCGCCGACGAGCCTGGATCCCCACAAGTCGTCGATAGGTGCGGACAAGTACGTCCTCTACCCCGTCTACGACCGCTTGGTGCACGTGTCGCCAGAAGTCGAGCCGATCCCAGGACTCGCGACGGAATGGAGCTTCACCGACGATGGTTCATCGTTCGAGATGACCCTTCGCGAGGGAGTCACGTTCCACGATGGCGCTGCCTTCGACGCTGAAGCGGTGAAGGCCAACATCGAGCGTGGCCAGAACCTCGAGGGCTCGTCGGTGGCCGGCAATCTCAGCGTGATCGACTCGGTCGAGGTCATCGACGACACACATGTGCGGTTCGAGCCTGGACGGGCCGCACGCTCGACTTCCCCTCGTGCTTTCGGGCCAACCCGGCATGATGATCAGCCCGGACGCGCTCGACGATCCCGCCTTGGACCAGAATCCCGTGGGCGCGGGCATGATGACCGTGACCGAGTACGAGCCTGGCACGCAGATCACCTACGAGGCCTACGACGACTACTGGGAGCCGGAGGCCGTCAAGGTCGCCGGGATGGAAGGTCGCCTCATCAACGACTTCAGCGCGCGCCTCAACGCGCTCCGCGAGGGCACGCTCGATGCAGCTCGCCTCGAGCCCGGTCAAGCGGAGGAAGCTGCATCTGCAGGACTCGAAGTCCTCGAGCAGGAGTCGATCGAGATCGGGCAGCTGCAGCTCAACCGAGCGAAGGAGCCTCTCGATGATGTCGACGTGCGTCGCGCGCTCAACCACGCCATCGACCGCGAAGGCATCGTGAACGGAGTGATGTTCGGCTACGGCGTCCCCGCCGTGCAGATCTACCCCGAGGGCCTCTACGCGCATGACCCCGACACGCCGGTCGACACCTACGAGTACGACCCGGAGAAGGCACAGCAGATGCTCGCCGATGCCGGGTACCCCGACGGCTTCGACATGGAGATCAACGTCGCGGCGCTTGACTTCGTGGTCAGCTACGCGGAGGCGATCCAGGCGCAGCTGGGCGAAGTGGGAGTCAACGTCACCATCAACCAGGTGGAACTGTCCCAGTACGGCGATGTCGTTTATGTGCAGGCGAATGGCGAAGGCACGGCCGTGATCGGCGCCGCCCGTACCGACCCGACGCAGACAGCGCTGCAGTTCCAGCCCGACGCGTTCACCAACCCGGGCGGCGCTTCGTCCCCGGAGGTGGAACAGCTCTACCAGGAGAGTCTCGACTCGACGCTCTCGATCGAGGAGCGGGCCGACATCCTTCAGGAGTTGTCGGCCACCTTGACGGAGCAGGCGTTCTCGGTCGTCATCTTCCACCCGATCAACCCGTGGGGCGTGAGCTCGGACGTGGTCGGTCTCCAGCCGTACCGCGACGTGTTTGAGTTCCGCGGCGTAGGGATCAAGAAGAGCTGATCGTGCTGGCCGGAGGGAGCAGGGTGAACACATGTTGCGCCTGACGATCCGACGGCTGCTGGCCCTCGTGCCGCTGCTGTTCGTCGTGTCGTTGGTGGTGTTCTCCCTGCTCCTGATGGTCCCCGGGGATCCGGCGATCAGCCTCGCGGGCGAGGACGCGACGGTCGAACAGATCGAGGAGACGCGCGATCGTCTTGGGCTCGACGACCCCGTCCTGGTGCAGTACGGCCGATGGGCCTCTGACGCCGTGACCGGCGATCTCGGGACGTCGCTCTACTCCAGCCAGTCAGTGACGAGCTCGCTGTGGAGCCGCCTGCCGGTGACCCTCAGTCTCACCTTCGCTGCAGTCGTGGTCGGTCTCGTGATCTCGATCCCCGCGGGGCTGCTGTCGGCGAGTCGACCGGATGGCTGGATCGATCGTGCCAGCCGCGTCGGCTCGTCACTGGGTATCGCGATACCGAACTTCTGGCTGGCGGCGATCCTGCTCATCGTGTTCGCGATCAACACCGATCTCTTCCCCGCCGTGGGATACGTGCCCTTCACCGAGAATCCCGTGGAGTGGGCACGCCACCTCGTGTTGCCGGCCATCGCACTCGGCGCGATCGCCGCCGCAGAGATGACCCGGCAACTGCGCGGGGCGATGATGGACGTGCTTCGCTCCGACTACGTCCGCACGGCGCGCGCCAACGGCATCCGGCGGCACGTGATCCTCGTGAAGCATGCCTTGAAGAACGCCGCGATCCCCGTCGTTACCGTCTTGGGCCTCCAGGTGGCTTACCTGCTCGGTGGCTCGGTCATCATCGAGCAGATGTTCGCGTTGCCGGGTGTCGGGAGGTTGGCCATCAACGCCGTGATCGCGAGGGACCTGCCGATGATCCAGGGGGTCGTGTTGTTCGTCGTACTCGTCTCGGTGCTGGTCAACCTGGCGGTGGATCTCTCCTACGGGTTCCTGAACCCGAAGGTGCGAGCAGAGTGACGGTCGCATTCGATCCAGCGGTCGAGGAACCGGAGGTTCCCGATGAGGCCAGTCGGCACCGGGGTTTCTGGTCGCGCCTGCTGTCGCAGCGTTCGGCCCTCGTCGCGGTCGGGTTTCTGGGGTTGCTGGTCCTCGTCGCGATGTTCGTGCCGGTCGTCGCGCCCGCAGACCCGCTCTGAACGCAGGACCTCCAATCGCGCTGCTGGAGAAGGGCGCGGGGCGAGCGGCCATCTCTTCGGGACCGACGAGCTCGGTCGGGATGTGCTCAGCCGGCTCGTCTACGGCACGCAGGTGTCCTTGCAGGCGGCGTTCCAAGCCGTGTTCATCGGCGTGGTGCTCGGCGTTCCGTTCGGCCTCGTCGCGGGTTACGTGGGGGGCTGGACCGACGCGGTTATAAGCCGGGTTGCCGACGGCGTGCTCAGCTTCCCGCCCCTCATCCTCGCGATCGCCATCGTCGGGGTCCTCGGGCCGGGCCTGACCAACGCCATGCTCGCCATTGGGATCGTGTTCGCACCACGCTTCCTGCGACTCGTCCGGGGCAGCGTGCTGTCGGTCCGAGAGGAGACCTTCATCGAAGCGGCACGAAGCATCGGGACCACGGATCGACGAATCGTCCGCCGACACGTCTTCCCCAACATCGCCTCGCCCCTCCTCGTCCAGGTCACACTCTCCACCGGTCTTGCGATGCTCTCCGAAGCTGGCCTGAGCTTCCTCGGCCTCGGCGTCCAGCCGCCGGACGCGAGCTGGGGCGCGATGCTCGGCAGCGCCTTTCGGCACCTGTCACGCGAACCGTGGCAGGCGGTCTACCCGGGTGTGATGATCGCGGCCACGGTCCTGGCCTTCAACGTTCTCGGCGACGGTGTCCGCGATGCCATGGGGCGCCGACTGGGGCGTGGGTCCTGATGGCGGCCTTCGAGCCATCTCCAGCTTCGGGTGTCGCCAACGTCAACGGAAGTTCTCCGTCCGGACCGCTCCTCGAAGTCGCTGGTCTGTCCGTGGCCTTCGAGGGTGAATCGGGGTGGACCTCGGTCGTCGACGACGTGTCGTTCTCGGTCGGCCGGGGTGAGATCCTCGGTCTCGTCGGTGAGTCGGGTTCGGGCAAGACCGTGACCTGCCTGTCGATCACGAACCTCCTACCCGAGCGGACGGCGCAGATCAGCGCGGGCCGGATCGACTTCGACGGCCGGGACCTCGCCGGATTGACGCGGCGAGAGCTCGAGGACGTGCGTCGAGAGAGGATATAGCCATGGTCTTCCAGGAGCCCATGACGAGCCTCAACCCGGCGTTCACCATCGGCGAGCAGATCGGCGAGATCGTGCGCCGGCACGTCGGCCTCGGACGTCGGGCTGCCCGGGCCCGGACGGCGGAGATGCTCGACCGTGTCGGCATCCCCTTGGCCGAGCGCAAAATGCACGCATATCCGCACGAGTTCTCGGGTGGGATGCGCCAGCGGGCACTTCTTGCCATGGCGCTGTCCTGTGAGCCCGCATTGCTCATCGCCGACGAGCCAACCACGGCCCTGGACGTGACCGTGCAGGCCCAGGTCCTCGATCTGATCCGTGACCTGGTGGCCGAGACCCAGACCTCGGTGCTGTTCGTGACCCACGATCTCGGCGTGGTCGCCGAGATCACCGACCGTGTCGTGGTCATGTACGCCGGCCAGATCGTCGAGTCCGCCAGTGTGGATGCCCTCTTCGCCCGACCCCGACACCCGTACACGCACGCGCTGATGTCGGCCATGCCCCAGCTCGGCGAGCGCACCGGTCGCCTGTCGGTGATCCCCGGCGCCGCACCGAATCCCGAGCGCACGCCGACCGGATGCCGGTTCGCGGACCGTTGTGAGCACGCCATCCCCGCCTGCAGGGAGACTCCACCACCGCTCGAGGAGACCGACGACGGCCGTGCCGTGCGATGCATACGCGCCGACGAGCTGATCCTGGAAGTGCGACCATGAGCCAGAATCCCGACCGGCCCCTCGAAGTCGAGGGACTCTCGGTGTCGTTCCCCGTCAAGGCCGGTCTGTTCGGCCACCACCGGGTCCCCGTGGTCGAGGACGTCTCCCTGGGCGTCGCCTCCGGCGAGACGCTCGCACTGGTCGGCGAGTCGGGATCGGGCAAGTCGACCACTGCCCGTGGGGTGCTCCGCCTCGTTCCCGCCGACGAAGGATCGGTACGTCTCGGCGGCACCGAGCTGCTTGGTCTGTCGCGGCGTTCGTTGCGGTCCCACCGGCGAGCCATCCAGATGGTGTTCCAGGACCCGCTGTCGTCGCTCGATCCGATGATGACCGTCGCCGACTCGGTCCGGGAAGCCCTGGATGTCCACCGGCGTGACCTGGATCGCGACGAACGCCGGGACCTGATCGACACGCTGCTCGAACGCGTGGGGCTCACGGCGCGGTTCGCGACCCGCTACCCGGCCGAGCTCTCGGGCGGGCAGCGCCAGCGGGTCGCCATCGCGGGCCATCGCCCCCGAACCGCAGGTGCTCGTGTGCGACGAGGCGGTGAGCGCCCTCGACGTCTCGACCCGGAACCAGATCATCAACCTCCTCGAGGATCTGCAGGCCGACCTCGGCATGGCCGTGCTGTTCATCGCCCACGACCTCTCGGTCGTCCGCCACATCTCGCATCGGGTCGCGGTCATGTACCTCGGCTGGATCGTGGAGGAGGGACCGGTCGAGCGGATCTTTGGCGATCCGGCCCATCCCTACACCGCTGCCCTGCTCTCGGCGATCCCGGTCCCCGACCCGGGGGAACGGGGAAGTCGCGGACGGGTCCGGCTCGAGGGCGACGTCCCTGACCCGTCGCAGCGCCCCAGCGGCTGTCCCTTCCGCACGAGGTGTCCGTACGTGATGCCGATCTGTGAGACCGAAGAACCGCCGGCGACCCCGACAGCCCAAGGAGGCAGCGTCCGTTGTCACCTGCACCAGCATGGTCCGGTCCTGGCCGGCGGGTCCGTGAAAGACCTCCCCGTTCATCCCCAGGATGAAACCGTGTCCGTGGAGGTGCGACCTTGACTGGGCACGATCGCGTCGGGTTGGAACGCCGAGGCCGCGTCGGCATCGTCTCGATCCGCCGACCGGAGGTCCGCAATGCGATCGATGGCCCCACGGCCCGCCAGCTCGAGCGCGCGCTCGATGAGCTCGAGGCCGACGAGGGCATCTGGGCGATCGTGATCGTGGGGCAGGGCCCGGTCTTCTGCGCCGGGGCCGACCTCCAGATGATCGCCGACGGCGACGACCCGGCCGAGACTCTCCGGGGGGGCTTCGCCGGGATCACGACCCGCGAACGAGCGAAGCCGCTGGTCGCAGCGGTGGAGGGAGCGGCAGTCGCCGGAGGCTTCGAGATCGTCCTCGCCTGTGACCTGGTCGTCGCCGCCGAAGGCGCCGTCTTCGGGCTGTCCGAGGTGCGACGAGGCCTGGTGGCCGGCGGCGGTGGTCTCGTTCGCCTCCCGAGCGCCGTGCCGCGCAGCCTCGCCATGGAAATTGCCCTGCTGGGCTCGATGGTCGACGCCGAACGCCTCGGCACCCACGGCGTGGTGAACCGGATCGTGGTGCCGGGCACGGCGCTCGATGTTGCCGCCGACCTGGCGGCGCAGCTCACGCAGAATCCCCCGATCGCCGTGCAGGAGTCACGGGCCGTCGTCGAGGTCGCCGCCTCGTCGACGGAGAGCGGAGCGTGGCAGCGGAGTGCCCAGGCCCGGCAGCGGGTGCAGGAGACAGAGGACTTCCACGAGGGACCCAGAGCGTTTCTCGAAGGACGGGATCCGGTGTGGACAGGACGATGAGCGAGATCACGATCGACGAACGCGTCCGAGCATTGAGGACGACCTCCCCCGACGCCCCGGCCTTCATCGAAGGAGACCGGACCCTGACCTGGTCCGACTACGACCGCCAGGCGTCGGCCCTCGCCGCCGTCCTGGTCGAGATCGGTATCCAACCCGGCGATCGCATCGCGGTGTTTCTCCCCGACGGTCCGGAGGTCCACGTCGCGTTCCTCGCTGCCGAGCGAGCTGGCATCGTGGTCGTCGGGATCGGGCCTCGCGCGGGTGACCGGGAGCTCGAGCATCTCCTCAGCCACACCGGCGCGACCGCGCTCATCACCGGTGAACACCACCGCGGGGAGGCGTCTTCGGATGTGGTCGACCGACTCCGCGGCGGTGGTGTCGCGATCGACCGCCACCTCGCGCTGCGTCCCGAGGACGACGAGCTTGTCGTGAGCGTCGACGGCCTCCCGATGGACCCACCCCAGGATGTCGCATCCCGCATCGCCGGGCGCGCCATCGGCCCCGACGACCTCTTCCTCCTCAACTCCACGTCGGGGACCACCGGACTGCCGAAGTGCGTGATGCAGCACCAGCGCCGATGGTGGCACTTCCACGAGATCGCCGCCGCCGGCGGTGAGCTCTCGGACCAGGACCGGTTCATGAGCGTGATCCCCGCGCCGTTCGGCTTCGGACTCTGGACGGCGCACTTCACCCCCACCTACCTCGGTGCACCCACGGTGCTCATGGAGCGCTTCGACGCGAGCGAGGCGTTGCGAGCCATCGAAGCCAGCCGTGTCTCGGTGCTGTGCTGCGTGAGCACCCAGTTCATCATGCTGTTGAACCACCCTGATGTCGACCAGTACGACCTGTCGAGCCTGCGAGTCATGTACACCGGCGGCGAGGCCGTGCCCTTCGAGCGCGCCGCTGAGTTCGAGCGGGAGACGGGCGGAAAGGTGTTGCAGTTCTACGGCTCGAACGAGACCGGCGCGCTCAGCTGCACCACGCTCGCCGACAACCGACGTGACCGACTGCGCTCTGCGGGTCGGGTGATCCCCGAGATGAACGTACGGCTCCTCGCCGAGGACGGCACCGATGTCACCGCCACGGGTGGACCCGGCCAGCCCGCGTGCAAGGGGCCGGTCATGTGCCACGGCTACTACGGTGACGACGCGGCCAACCAGGAGCTGTTCACCGACGACGGGTGGATGCTCATGGGCGACATCGCGACCATCGACAAGGAGGGATACCTCGAGGTCGTCGGCCGTGTCTCCGACATCATCATCCGCGGTGGCAAGAACATCAGTGCCGTCCAAGTGGAGGAGGAGGTCGGGACCCATCCCTCGGTCGCGCTCGCCGCAGCCGTGGGCATGCCCGACCCCGTCTTCGGTGAACGTGTCTGTGTCTTCGTCACGCTCCGGCCGGGGTCGACCCTCGACCTCGATGAGCTGTTGGCCCACCTGCGGGCGCGTGGGGTCGGCAAGGAGCTGTTCCCCGAGCGGCTCGAGGTCGTGGACGAGATCGAGACGTCATCTGGGGGCAAGCTCGCCAAGGGCGCGCTGCGGCGCGACATCGCTGACCGGGTGGAGCGGGAGCGGGACCGAGCCGCCGGCTGATCCGGCAGCCGTGCGTCAGCGAAGGTCGCGGCGATCGAGGGCGTCTGCGTACGCCGGGAAGTGGGCCAGCACACCGCCGTCGACGTTGATCGTCTGGCCGGTGATGTAGCGACCGAGATCGCTGGCGAGGTAGCCGACCATCCACGCGATGTCCTCGGGCTCGCCGGTGTGGGCGAGCAGCCGGTGCCGGGCGAAGCTCGCGAGCTGTTCCTCGGAGAGTCGGTCGAGCGCCGCGGGGCTGAGGATCAGGCCCGGGGCCACGGCGTTGCACCGGATCCCACGGTGCCCGTACATAGTCGCCACGGAGCGCGTCGAGGTTCTCGACGCCGGCCTTCGCGGCACCGTAGGCCGAGCGGACGAAGTCTCCGGTCTGGCCGGCAGTGGAGGCCGTGTTCACGATGGCACCCCCGCCCCGCTCGACCATGTGAGGGGTCGCGTGTTTGCAGCCGAGCATCACGCCACGGAGAGTGATGTGCTGGGTGCGGTCCCAGAGTCCGGTGTCCATGTCGACGAGGTCGCGGTCTTGGCCGAGCATGTCGTCGCCCAGCGCCGCCGCGTTGTTGTGCAGAACGTCGAGGCCGCCGAAGCGGTCGACTGCGAGCGAGACCATCTCCTGGATGGCGCTTTCGTCGGTCACGTCGGTGCGACTCGACACCGCACGTCCACCGGCGCGTTCGATCTCATCGACGACCTCGCCTGCGCCGTCCCCGTTGATGTCGGCCACGACGACGGAGCCGCCGAGCGAGGCGATCAACCGGGCCGTTGCCGCGCCGATCCCGGAGGCCGCACCGGTCACGACGGCGACCTTGTCGGTGAAGTCGATCATCGGCGGGACGCCGCGTTGGCGAGCTCGAAGCAGGGCAGGGCGCGGCCGTCGTCCAACGGAAGCCAGCACAGGCGCAGGTGGCGATCGACCTCGAGGTCCTCGGTTGGCCCGAGGAGACGTGTCAACATCCGTGGTCCGGCGTCGAGGTCCACCATCGCGACCATGACCTCCTCGCCGTGATCGTCGTCCTTGGCCGGCGGATGTACGGCCCAGCTGTGGAGACGGCCGTGCCCGTCGTGGGGGCGCCACTCGAGATCGGCGTTGCCGCAGCGGGGACACCGCGCCCGGGGATGGTGGATCGAGCGGTCGCAGGTCGTGCACCACTGGAGGATGAGCTGGCGTTCGCGGGTTCCGTCCCAGAACGTCTCGCTGGTCGGTGAGATCGGTGGATCCACGTTCATCGGGTTGCCTCCGATCCGAGGACAACGGTGCCGGTGGCAGACAGGACGCCTCCGACACCGTGAGCGACGGCGACATCGACGTCGGGAACGATCCCTCCGGCCGACTCGCCGCGGAGTTGGCGGGTGGCTTCGACGAGCAGGAAAAGCCCGAACAGGCCCGGATGGGTGTAGGCAAGACCCCCGCCCGAGGTGTTGGTCGGCAGCGGGGCCTCGGGGCCGAGTCCGATATCGGTGACGTAGCCGCCGCCTTCGCCCTTCTTGGCGAATCCGAGATCCTCGAGGGCGAGGAGGACAGTGATCGTGAACGAGTCGTAGGTCTGGAGCACATCGACGTCGTCGGGTCTGACCTCCGCCCGGTCGAAGGCCAGTGGCCCACTCCGGGCACCGGGCGTCTCGGTGAGGTCGGGCATCTCGTGGATCAGCAGATGCGTCTGGGCGCTCGCCGCACCCAGGACGAACGCTGCGTCGTCGCGCAGCTCGCGGGCCCGTTCGGCACTGGTGATCACCACGGCTGCGGCGCCGTCGGTGACGAGGCAGCAGTCGTGGAGGTGGAGCGGTCCGCAGATGGTGGGAGACCCCAGGACATCGTCGACGGTGATCGGATCCTGCCGTCTCGCTCGCGGGTTGTGCGCCGCCCATACCCTGCTCGAGACCGCGATCTCGGCGAGTTGCTCAGCCGTGGTCCCGTAGACCGCCATGTGTCGTTGCGCGGCGAGGGCGTAGGCGCTGGCCGGCATTCGGAGTCCGTACGGCGCCTCGAACTCCTGGTACTCGATCCCGTAGGGGTCCGTCGACCCGCGGGGAATCCCCCACCGGCGACGGTCGCCGCGAGGTGTGCCGGCGTACACCACCAGGACGGTCTCGCAGAGCCCGGCGTTGATCGCGGCTGCGGCGTGTTCGACGTGGACCTCGAAGCTCGAGCCACCCACATGCGTGGATTCGAGCCAGTTGGGCTCGAGGCCCAGTTCCTGGGCGACGCGCAGTCCCTCCATGGCGCCACCGGCCACGGCGAGGCCATCGACATCGGACATGGCCAGTGCAGCGTCGTCCACCGCGTCTGCGGCGATGTGCTGCAGGAGCGGCGCACCCCAGACCGGCAGTTCGCCGCTGGCATCTGCCATGTCCGCCGCGCCCACGATGGCCACAGCGCCGCGTTCCCAGCCGCTCATCGCACGACCTCGTTCCAGGGTTTGCCACGGTCGGGACGAGGCTCGCCGGGGAGCCCCAGGATGCGCTCGCCGATCGTGTTCTTCTGCACCTCGGTGGTACCTCCGCCGATCGTGGTCGAACGGGCGTTGATGAACGCCTTCACGATGTCGATGTCCTCGGAGCCGTCACCCATCCGGTCCTCCCCGGTCCGTGTCGGCTGGACGAAGTCGTAGTCGCCGATGAGCTGGCCGTAGGGGCCCATCAGCTCGATGGCGAACTCGAAGATCCGCTGGGGGAGTAGCCCGACCGCGAGCTTGAGCACCGATCCTTCCGGACCGGGTGTGCCCGACTTGCGGTTGGCATCGGCCCGGAGCGCGGTGAGACGGATGACTTCCGACTCGGTCCACAGCCGCATCAGTTCGTCGCGACGAGCCGGGTCGTCGTCGCCGAACTCGGACCACAGACGCATGGCATAGCCGATGTTCCCGTGGCCACGGGCACCCTTGGCCGAGTCGCCGTTGTGGGATCGCTCGTTCATGAGCGTGCCGATCGTGACCCGCCAGCCGTCTCCTCGCGCGCCGAGGCGCATCGCGTCGGGGACCCGGACGTCGTGGAACAGCACCTCATTGAACTCGGCCTCGCCACTGATCTGGCGCAACGGCCGCACCTCGACCCCGGGAGCGTTCATGTCGAGAAGGAAGTAGGTGAGGCCCTCGTGCTTGGGCTTGGCCGGGTCGGTTCGAGCCACCAGGATCCCCCACGTGGCGATGTGGCCCATGGTGGTCCAGACCTTGTGTCCGTTGACGACCCACTCGTCGCCGTCGCGCACCGCCGAGGTGGCCAGCGACGCCAGATCCGAGCCGGCGTCGGGTTCGCTGAAGAGCTGGCACCAGATCTCCTCGCAGGTGAACAACGGACGCAGCAGGCGCTGCTTCTGTTCCGGCGTCCCGAACGCCTCGATGGTCGGTGCCGCGGTTCCCACGCCCACGAAGTTCTCCAGGTAGTTGTTCGGCGCTCCGGCGGCGCGCAACCGGCGGTTCACCAGCTCCTGCAGCCCGGGCCGTACTCCTAGACCCCCGTACCCCACGGGGAAGTGGACCCAGGCGAGCCCGGCGTCGAACTGGGCTCCCCAGAACTCGGTCGCGTCGGCCTGCGCCGGGGGGTGCTCGTCGAGCAACCGGTCGATGGTGGCAACGACCGTGTCTTCCTCGCTCCCCGCCAACGGACCCGTCGTGGTCGCGTCCATATCGCTCCTGATCAGATGTGCTCGCCGCGTCCGCAGAAATCTGCGCCGCTCGGCGGTCGACGTTAACATCTAAATCATAGCAATTAAGAGGGGGTACGGCATGATCAACGAGGTGGTACGGGCCGCTGCGGCACGGTGGGGGGACCATCCTGGCCTCATCGAACCCGATGGGCGGAAGACGTCGGTCGCTGGCCTCGAGCAGTTCGCCGCTCATCGGGCCGCGGAGCTGAAGCATCGAGGGATCGGCCGGGGAGACGTCGTCGCACTGTGCCTCCCCTCGGGGCGCGAGTACTACACCAGCGCGCTCGCGCTGGCCCGGCTCGGCGCCGTCGTCGCCGGCATCAACCCCCTGCTCGCGCCGGCCGAGCGAGCGTCGATGATCGACGCCGTCGGGGCCGGGCGCGTGCTCGCGACACACGACGCCGCCGAGGGCATCCCCGACGATGTCGAGGTTCACGAAGTGGTGGCCTCGGGCGGCGCCCGAGACGGCCTCCTCGGACGGCGGCCGCCACGAGCGACGGAGATTCCGCCGCCGGTGGCTCTCGCGCCCGATGAGCCCTGTGTGATCGTCTTCACGTCGGGGTCGACCGGCCGCCCGAAGGGCGCGACGTTCACGTCCAGGCAACTCGCCGCCGCCCTGGAGGTCGAGCGCGCCGACCCTTGGTCGGCCGGGAACGCCATCCTGTCCGGAACCCAGTTCCCGCATGTCGGATTCATGCTCCGGTTTCCCGGCTATCTGGAGATGGCAACCACGCTCGTCCTCCTCGGGCGTTGGAGCGCGGGCGACGCGCTCGACGTCATCGGCCGTCATCGGATGCCGGCGGTCAATGGCGTCGCGGCACAACTCGCCCTGATGCTCAGAGAGCCCGACATCGGCGAGCGGGACTTCTCCCACGTCAAGCGGATCGTCACTGGCGGCGGACCTGCGACTCCCGCACTGATCGAGGAAGTCACTGCCACCTTCGGCGCACCGTTCACGAGCCGATACTCGCTCACCGAGGCCGGCGGTGTGGGGACCGCCACGGCGCTCGATGGCGATTTGGAAGAACGCGCCTACACCGTGGGTCGACCCCGGCCGGGCGTCTCGCTGCGCATCGCCGGTGTCGTCGGAGAACGCGGCGAAGGGGAGGTGGGTGAGATCCAGCTCCGCGGGCCGGCGGTGATGTCGGGCTACTGGGGTTCCCCCGAGGCGAGCCGGGAGGTGCTGGAGGACGGCTGGCTCTCCACCGGTGACCTCGGCTGCCTGGACGATCGCGGGCTCCTGCGACTGGCCGGCCGCACCAACGAGATGTATGTCCGGGGTGGCTACAACGTGTATCCCCAGGAGGTGGAGGCGGTGCTCAACGCCCACCCGGGTGTGGCAAGCATCAACATCGTTCCCCGTCCCGACGACGTGATGGGCCAGATCGGTGTCGCCGCCGTCATCCCCCGGGACGACCGGCAACGCCCCACGCTGGAAGACCTCCGGGCTCACGGACTGGGACGACTGGCGAGGTACAAGCTGCCCGAGGCGGTCTCCTACCTCGACGAGTTCCCCGTGACCGCGATGAACAAGACCGACCGGCGGGCGTTGACCAGTCGGATCGGCGAGCCCGACGGGGTCGACGAGTTCCTGCATCCGGGGCCCGACAGGGAGGTCCGGCGATGACGGGCTGGAACTTCGCCGATGTGTTCGACGCTGTGGCACGCGCAGTACCTGGCCGTGCCGCGGTCATCGAGCCCGACGGAACCGTCTGCACCTGGCGGGCCTTCGAACGGCGAGCTGCGGCCCTCGCCGAAGACCTCGTGGAGTCCGGTGTCGGGCGTCACGAACGGGTCGCGATCATGCTCCGGAACTCCGCGGCCTATCTGGAGACGTGCTACGCGACCTTCAAGGCCGGGCTCACGCCGGTCAACGTCAACTACCGCTACGGGGTCGACGAGGTCGACGACCTGCTTGCGGACGCGGGGGCTGTCGCACTCGTCTACCACGGCGAGTTCCGCGGTGTCGTCGACGAGCTCGTGGACCGGGGTGCGAGCCCCGCGATCCGCTACGAGGTCGCCGATGTGGATGCTGGAGTCGGCGAGGGTGCTCGCTCCTACGCGTCGACGGTCACGCGGGAGTGCGCGTTTGACGACGCGCCGTGGGGGCGGAGCGGATCCGACCTCGTGCTCTTGTACACCGGCGGGACCACCGGGCGACCGAAGGGCGTGATGTGGCGACAGGACGACCTTTTCCGGACGTTGCTGGCCAGTGGGAACGACTTCCGGCGCATACCGGTGCCGACCTCGGCCGACCAACTCGCCGCGTCAGCTGTTGCCGGGGGTGGTGTGCGCGATCTGCCCGCGTGCCCGATGATGCATGCCACAGGCTTGTTCAACTCGTTCATGACTCTGGCCGGCGGAGGCACGACGGTCGTCCTCCCCGGCTCGTCGTTCCACGCCAGCACGCTGTGGAAGACCGTCGCTCGGGAGCGGGTGGAGCTGGTGGTGATCGTCGGCGACGCGTTCGCGGTGCCGATGGTCGACTCGCTCGTCGAGCTCGGTGCCTCCCTGGACCTGGACTGCCTGGCGGCCGTGGTCTCTTCCGGTGCCGCCTTTCGGCGGTCGACCAAGGAGGCGTTGCTGACCTACCTCCCCCATATCGCCATCGTCGACGCCTTCGGTTCCTCGGAAGCCTCCGGGATCGGTTGGACGGTTTCCCGCGCCGGGGACGTCCGGGACTCGGCCGAGTTCTCCCTCAACGACCACGTGCGCGTCATCGCCGACGACGGAACCTGGTTCGAGACGGGCGAGCAGGGGACTGGCAAGGTCGCGTTCGGCGGGATCCTCCCGCTCGGATACCACAACGACCCGGACAAGACGGCCGAGACGTTCCAGGTGATCGATGGCCGGCGATATGCCATCCCCGGCGACCACGTCCGTGTCGACGAGGACGGCACGCTCCATCTGCTCGGACGAGGGTCGGCCTGTATCAACACCGGAGGGGAGAAGGTGTACCCCGAGGAGGTCGACGAATGCCTGCGCGAGCACCCTGACGTCGCCGACGTCGGTTGTGTCGGCATCCCGGATGCGCGGTTCGGGCAGGTGATCTGCGCAGTCGTGGCCGGCCGCAGCGATCGTTGTCCTTCCGCGGACGAGCTGGCCGACCACGTCCGTGGGCGGCTGGCCGCCTATAAGGCGCCGAGGAAGGTCGTCGAGGTCGACGAGGTCCCGCGGCTAGCGACCGGAAAGCTCGACTACCCGGCCCTCACCGCACTCGCCACATAATCATTGCAATGAAAGAAATCATTTGGTTACCATGCAGCCTGGGCGTGGAACGACCTCGCTCGCGGAGGTGCATGATGATGAGACGATTCCGGATCACGCTCGCGGTCGTCGCGGCGCTGGCCCTGGTGCTGGCTGCGTGCGGCGACGACGACGCGGACAGCGATGCAGCGTCCACGGACGAGTCCGCCTCGGAAGCAGACGACGGGCAGGAGGGCCTCCAGCTCGACGAGCCGGTGAAGATCGCGTTGCTGATCCCGCGGACGGGGTCAGCAGCGACGCCGGAGGTCTTCGAGGACCCCATGGAAATGGCCCTGGAGAAGCTCAACGACGAGGGCGGCATCGGAGGCCAGGACGTGGAGGTCAGCGTCTACGACACCGGCTTCTCGCCCGAGGACGGTCTGGCGGCGCTGCAGAAGGCCGTCGCAGATGAGCCTGATGTCGCCATGGGTTTCGCCATTACCGCGCAGGTCCTGGCGTCCGGTGATGTGCTCGGCCAGCAGGAGCTGCCGCTCATCCACTTCTCCGCGGCCGATGAGACGAATCTGAACGCTGGTGGTTCGGAGTGGAGCTTCCGGGTGAAGCTGCAGAACTCCACCCAAGCGGCCGCCGCCACCCGGTTCCTGATGGAAGAGCTCGGTGCCGAGGACATCGGCCTGCTGTACGAGAACAGCGACTACGGCAAGACGGCCGCTGAGTCCGCCACCGAGACCATCGAGGACGCCGGCGGCCAGGTCGTCGCCGAACGTGACTACTCCTTCGACGCCACGGATCTCACCGAGCAGGTGCTGGCGATGAAGGGGGCCGACGCCGTTCTCAACTGGGGGTTTCCCAACACCATCGGTCTCCAGCTCAACCAGTTCGTCCAGAACGGCATCGACATCCCCACCATTGATTCCGACAGCGCCGTGCTGACGTTCCAGAACGGTCTGGCCGAGCCCGAGGCCATGGAACAGTTCTACGCGGCGACCGTCTGCAACCCAGGCGGTACCGATCGCCCCGAGGTCCAGGAATGGGCCAGTGAGTTCGAGGAGCGCTACGGGTACACACCCGAGGCGAACTCCGCGTTCACCTACGACTCGGTTTTCTTGTACGCGAAGGCGATCGAGCAGGCCGGATCGACCGACGGTGCGGCCATCCAGGACGCGCTTGCGAACATCACCTACAGCGACGGGGTCTGCTCGGACACCTACGAGGCCGACGAGGACCACAACCTGAGCCACGACACGGCCATCGCCTTCTTCGGTGACGGTGAGAACCAGACCGTCAAGGTCTACGAAGGGTAGGGGCCAGCCTCCCCGTGGATCGGTTCATCTCATTGCTGAGCGTGGGCATCTCCCTGGGGTGCGTTTACGCACTCGTGGCGCTCGGCTTCGTCGTGATCTACAAGGCGACCGGTGTGATCAACTTCGCCCAGGGCGACATGGTCACCCTGGGCGCCTACATCGCCTTCTGGGCCGTCGTCCAGCAGGGTCTACCCACGGTCGCCGGCTATGTGGTGGCCGTCGTCGCGATGTTCTTTGCCGGGGTCGCCCTCGAGCGGGTGACGACCGCGCCGTTGCGTGGACGCTCGATCCACGTGATTGTCATCGCCACGCTCGGGGCCGGGCTGGCGATCCGGGCCGGCATCGGCCTTTGGCAAGGGTCGCGACCCCAGAACCTACCGACCCCACTCGGTCTGCGAACCCTCGACATCGGGGGCGCGGCCATCCCACTGCAGAACGCGCTCATCGTCGTGGTCACGGCCGTTGTCGTCACCGGCCTCATGGTTGCGTTCTCTCGTACCCAGTTCGGACGACAGGTGCGAGCACTAGCTGCCGACGGCGAAGCGGCGCGGTCTGGCAGGGCATCCTCGTGTCGAGGATGTCGATGATCTCGTTCGGGATCGGCGGGGCGCTCGCAGGTCTCGCCGCAGTACTGTTCGGACCCGTCGGTGCGGTGAGCCTCACGCTGGGGTTCACCGCGATGATCAACGGCTTCGCCGCCGCGATTCTCGGCGGCTTCGGCAGGATCGGTGGCGTGGTGGTTGGCGCGCTGCTCATCGGCGTCATCGAGCAGTTGGCCGCCGGGTACGTGGCCCCCGGATTCCGAGAGCTTTATCCCTTTGTCCTGATGATCGGGGTCATCTCGATCTACCCGCAAGGGCTGTTCGGAGCGCTGAGCGGTGAACGTCACTGATCTCATCACACCGGTGAAGGGCGCGGTGGCTCGGCCGCCGAGCTTCCGCACCCGACGCCTCCCTTACGTCGCAGCCCTCCTCATCATGTTGACACTGGTACCCCTGCAGTTCCCTGGGGCCTACGAGCTGAGCATCGCCAACCGGACCATCACCTATGCCGTCGCCGCGATCGGTTTCTACCTGGTGTTCGGGCTCTCGGGTCAGTTCGCCTTCTCGCAGGCGATCTTCTTCGGTCTCGGTGCCTACGCCTCCGCGTGGTCCGGTAGGACACTCGGCGGCTTCTGGCTCGCCCTCGTCGTCGGCGTGGTCATCACGGCGCTCGTGGCGGTTGTGTTCGCACTGCTGGTTCGCAAGGCCGACCACTTCTATTTCGCGATCGCGACGTTGGGATTGAGCGAGATCGGTCTTGTCGTGTTCACGGAGTGGGAGTCGTTCACAGGGAGCGCGGGGCAGGTCCAGGTCGTCGACGATCCCTCAATCGCCGGATTCGTATTCGACTCCGAGTTGCGAATGTTCTGGTTCCTCCTCGGTGCGCTCGCGTTGGTTCTCGTACTGACAGCGTGGATCGAGCGATCACCGGTTCGTCGGGACGCGATCGTGGTCCGCGACCATCCCGAGGTTGCGGCGAGCTTCGGCATGCCGACGTTGAAAGTTCAGCTGGTCATGTTTGTCCTCGGTTCGTCCTACGCAGGAGCGGCCGGAGCGCTCTTCGCTCACGATCAGGGTTTCATCAGCCCGTCATCGTTCAGCGTTGCCCTCGGCATCAACATCTTCCTCATGGTCATCCTGGGTGGTCTCGGAAGCATGTGGGGCGCGGTTATCGGGGCGATCTTCGTCGTGCTCTTCCCGAGTGGCTGCGCGAGGTCGCCGAGTATCGGGAGCTCGTGTTCTCGGTCCTGTTGATCCTGACCATCGTGGCCCTTCCGGATGGGATCGTCGGGTTCCGTTCGCTGGTAGATCGAGTGAGGAGTGCCGGTGCTCGACGTCGATGAACTGACCGTCAGCTTCGGGGGCGTCCGTGCCGTCTCCGACGTGAGCTTCTCGCTCGGCGAGGGAGCCACCGTGGGCATCATCGGGCCCAACGGTGCCGGCAAGACGACCCTGGTCAATGCGCTCACCGGCATGGTGGAGGCCTCCGGCTCGGTCTCCGTCGACGGCGAGCCGCTCCGTCTCGGCCGGCCCGGGCCGGCGTACCACGCCGGCATTGTGCGGACCTACCAGACGCCGCGGACCTTTGCGGGCCTGAGCTGTCTCGAGAACGTGATCGTCGGCATGGGCAACCGGGCGCGCACGGGCCTGTCGTCGGCATGGTTTCGACGGCCCAGCATGCTCGAGATGGAACGGGGAAGGTGGGCCCGCGCCGAGGAAATCCTGCGCGGCGTGAATCTCGGGTCTGTGGCAGAGACCGATGCGGGCGAGCTCTCCTATGGGCGGCAACGTCTCCTGGAGCTGGGGCGAGCCATTGCCGCGGAACCCCGGCTGATCCTCCTGGACGAGCCAGCGGCTGGCCTGAACGGTCCCGAGACGGACGCCCTCGCCGACCTGATCCTCGACCTGTCCACCCGTGGTGTCGGTCTCCTGGTCATCGAGCACAAGCTCGACTTCGTGACACGGGTCTGCCCCGAGGTCATCGTCCTCGACCTTGGTCGCGCGATCGCGGCGGGCCCGACACAGGAAGTGTTCCGAGACCCGCAGGTCATGGACGCATACCTGGGGACGAGCGCCGATGCTTGAGGTCGAAGGACTCGCCGTCCGCTACGGGCCGGTGGTCGCGGTCGACGGGATCGACCTGCGTATCGACTCGGGTTGCGTCGCCCTGCTGGGTCCGAACGGCGCGGGCAAGACGTCGACTCTCCGCGCCCTCTCGGGCCTGGAGCCGTCCACGGGCTCGATCGTGTTCGAAGGGCGAGACATCACCGCCATATCGGCCGAACGAATCGCGCGCGCAGGCATGGTGCATGTACCCGAAGGGCGGCGCTTGTTCGCGTCCTTGACCGTGCACGAGAACCTCCTCGTCGGGCTCACCGCCGCGACGGGCCGCGAGGCGCTGTTCACCGTCGACGAGGTCTACGACCTGTTTCCCGCGCTGGCTCCACTCCAACAGCGGGCTGCCTGGTCTCTGTCCGGTGGCGAACAGCAAATGGTCGCCGTAGGACGAGCGATGCTGGCTGCACCTCGGCTGCTGATGCTGGACGAGCCATCGCTCGGCCTCGCCCCGATCGTCGTCCGGGCCGTCTACCAAGCGTTGCAGACCATCAAGGACACCGTTCCCATTCTGCTCGTGGAGCAGAACACCATCGCGGCGTTGGAACTGGCGAGCCGTGCCGCCGTCATCGTCAATGGACAGATCGTCCTCGAGGGAGGCAGCGATGAGATCGGAGACCGCGAAGATCTGCTGAACAGCTACCTCGGCAACACGGAGCCGGCGACGTGAGAGAGCTCGGACGGTTGGTACCCTCGGCGTGCGGTTCGCTGTGGGAGCTGATCGAGGCCCGAGCCGCCGCAACGCCTGATGCGGTCTTCGCGTTGGACGAACTTGGCCGGACGATGCGCTTCGGCGCGTTCAAGGACAGCGTGCTGGCGATGGCCGCGGGTCTCCTTGGCGTCGGTGTCGAGCCCGGTTCGCGCGTGGCATGGCAGCTACCCACCTGGTTGGAGACCGCTACGCTGGCCGGCGCGCTCGACCGGCTCGGCGCAGTCCAGGTGCCGGTCCTTCCGATGCTGCGACGGCGCGAGCTCGAGTTCATGGTCGCCGAGGCCGAGGTCGCGACGATCGCGGTTCCCCGCGTGTGGAACGGCTTCGACCACCTCGCACTCGCCTGCGATGTCGCCTCCGCCACGGGCTCTGGGACCGTGGTTGTCGACCGTGATGGTGAGCTGCCCGCCGGCGACCCCGCGACGCTGCCCGCAGCGCGTCCGCGCCCTGACGACGAGACGACTTGGATCTTCTACACCTCGGGTACGACGTCGGATCCCAAGGGAGTCCGCCACGGGCATCGGGCCGTGCTCGCGTCGAGCGAGGCGATGTGCGACCGGATGCAGATCGTCGACACCGACCGCAGCGTGGTCGCGTTCCCGCTCACCCACATTGGCGGTATCAACTGGTTGATGACGTCGATGCTGACGGGGTGCTCACTGCTGCTCATCGAGCGATTCGCCCACCCGGATACGATGCCGCTCATCCAACGATCGGGCGTGACACTCGCCGGCGTGACTACCGCGTTCCACCAGGTCTATCTGGCGGCGCAGCGCGAGGACCCCGACACACCCCTGTTGCCGGAGGTTCGCGCCTATCCTGGGGGCGCGGCACCGAAGCCGCCGGCGTTGCACCACGCGCTTGTCGAGGAAGTTGGGGGCGTGGGCATCGTGTCGGGATACGGCCTGACCGAGCACCCCATGGTGGCGATGTCGTCGGTCGACGACCCCACGAACGCGCTGGCCACCACCGAGGGTCATCCGTCGACTGGCGTCCAGCTCGATGTCGTCGATCCGGAGACCGGGCGGGCATGTCCGCCCGGCTACGACGGCGAGTTCCGTCTGCGAGGACCGCACCTGATGCTCGGGTACGTGGACGAGTCGCTCCACGAGTACGCCTTCGACGACGCGGGACGGTTCCGCACCGGCGACCTCGGGCATCTCGACGCCGATGGCCGCGTCGTCGTGACCGGGCGTTTGAAGGACGTGATCGTCCGAAAGGGGGAGAACATCAGCGCGCAGGAGATCGAGAACCTGCTGCACGACCTTGACGAGGTGACCGAAGCAGCTGTGGTCGGGGTTCCGGATGCCGAGCGTGGCGAACGGGTCGGCGCGGTCGTCGTGCCTGCGGTCGGCGCCGACATCGGGCTCGACACCCTCTGCACCGCCCTCCGGGCCCGAGACCTCACGGTCCAGAAGCTGCCGGAGGCGCTGCTCCTGGTCGACGAGCTGCCGCGCAGCCCGACCGGCAAGATCCGCAAGGACGAGCTCCGGACGCTGTTCGCTGAGTCGCTCTGAGCGGAGCTGGCCCGGGTCGGGCGATCAGCGCGGACCGCGGGGGAGCCCGAGCACCCGTTCGCCGATGATGTTGCGTTGCACCTCGGAGGTGCCACCGAAGATCGTCCCGGACCGGGAGAAGAGGAACGCCTGGTGGACGGGACCGGCCGGGTAGTCATACACCTCGGCCCGACGTCCCAGGCCCACCCCCACGGCCTTCTCCTCGCTGGGATGGAGGATGGCCCCGTGCGGACCGAGCACGTCGACGGCCAGGTTGGTGAGTTCCTGGTGGAACTCGGTCCAGTTGACCTTGGTGCCGGCCTCCAGTGCGCTCGTCGTGTGCGCCAGGCTCGGATCGAGCACCGAGGTGAGGACGCGGAGCCCGTCGATGCGCATGATCTGGATCCTGGTCCACATCCGGGCGATCCGCTGTCGCACGACGGGGTCGTGGAGCACGCCGGACTCCCGCGCGCTATCCACGAGGGCGTCGAGATCCCGGGCGTAGCGCTGCCAACTCGAGGTCGCCGATGTTCCCCGCTCGAACTCCAGAGTCGACATCGCGACCTTCCACCCGTTGCCGAGCCCGCCGACGACGTCGTCAAGGGAACACCGGGCGCCGTCGAAGAAGACCTCGGCGAAGCCAGCGGTGCCATCGGGCTGAGCGATCGTGCGCACCTGAACGCCGGGTTGGTCCATGGGGATCAGCAGGTACGAGATCCCCGCATGGCGGGGCTCGTCACCGGTCCGGCAGAGCGCGAAGCAATAGTCGGCGTCCTGGGCCTGGCTCGTCCAGATCTTGTGTCCGTGGACCACGAGGTCGCCACCATCGACGACGGCCGTGGTCTCCAGCGATGCCAGGTCCGAGCCGGCTTCCGGTTCGGAGAAGCCCTGGCACCAGACGGTACGTCCCCGGGCGATGTCGCGCAGGTACCGCTGCTTCTGGTCCTCGCTCCCCAGGTGGAGGATGGTGGGCCCGACGAGGATCTCGCCGTTGGCAGGTGGTTGGATCGGCGCCGCCCGCGTCGGCGAGCTCCTCGGCGAGGACGATGGCCTCGAGCTGGCCCAGGCCACGTCCGCCGTATTCGACGGGCCAGGTCGGTGTCGCCCAGCCCTGATCGTGGAGCATGTCGTTCCACTCGCGAGCGAACCGTGCCGCTTCGGCGCCGGTTGGACGCGTCCCGCTCGTCCAGCCTGTGGGCAAGGCCTCCTCGAGCCAGGCTCTGATCTCGGTGCGGAAGGTCTGGGCAGCGGCCGGATAGGTGAGATCCATTGAAGTTCCTGGGTGGTCGTCGGCAAGTCAGCGTGGGGCGAGCGAGCGCAGTGCTTCCATCGGGTCGCCGCAACCGGGCTGGATGGCCAGCGCCGGTTCGGCGGCGCCCCGCTCCCGATAGCGCTCGATCTGCTCGCGGCACTGCTCGGGCGGTCCGTGGATGATGAGCTCGTCGACGAGCTCATCCGGGACGGCGCGGACCGCACCAGCGCGGTCACCGTCGCGCCAACGGGCCCAGACGGGAGCGAGCACGTCGCCGCGGCCGAGCCACTCGTGAAACGCAGCGTACGTGGGCACGTTGAGATAGGCCGCGATCAAGGGCCTGGCTCGGGCTCGGACCGCCTCTGCGTCCGTGCTCGGACACACCGTGAGCCAGCACACGACACGCGGGGAGCGTTCTGGGGCGGCCTCGTGGAGGACCTTGGTCACCGTGGTGACGTCCTCGGCGCTCAGCCAGGTGAGGATCGCTCCCCCAGCCTCGGACGCCGCGAGGTGCAGCATCCTCGGGCGGAGGGCTGCGACGAGGATGTCGGGCACGGGCTCGGGCACCCGCCCGAGCCGGAACCCGTCGATCGAGAATGTCTCGTACTGCTCGACCACCTTGGTGCCGGCCAAGGCGGCGTCGAGGAACCGCACGGTGTCGCGCACCCGGCTCCAGGCCAGCCGGTGCTCGATGCCGTTCCAGCGTTCGACCACGATCGGGGACGATGCGCCGATCCCGAGACTGACCCGGCCGGGTACCAGTTCGGAGAGGGCGGCCGCGGTCATGGCCAGCACCGCTGGCCCACGGGTGAATGCGGGGACGATTGCGGTACCGATGGCGAGCTCGGGCGCCCACGCGGCCGCAGCGGCCAGTGGAACGACCGCATCGAGCGCGTCGGCCTCGCCGGCCCAGAGATGGTCGTAGCCCAGGTCGGCGATCTCGCGCACACGCTCCCGGTGCTCGGCCAGGGGGACGTCATCGAAGGGAATCGTGACCCCGAGTCGGGCACCCGCACCGTGTCGGGCTCCGGGTTCATGTCACGGTGCCGGCGGACCGCAGACGCTCGATCTCGTCCGCGTCGCGTCCGAGGCGAGCGAGGAGGGCCTCGGTGTGCTCGCCGACGCCGCATGCCGGGCGTAGTTCGTCGCTGTTGCCGTGCACAGTGATCTTGTGAGGCAGCTGCCAGTAGTGGCCGTGGTCAGTGTGCTCTGCAGGGACCAGCAGTCCGCTGTCGATCAGCCAATCCTCGAAGGTCGACGGGCAGACGACCACCGCGGGCACGCCCGAGGCGCGGAGCTCTCGGACCGCCTCACCGGCGGCTCGGTTCGTACACGGCCGCGCCGAGGAGCGCCGCGAGCTCGTCGTCATGATCGAGTCGCCCGCCGGCGGTACCGAACCGCGCGCGTCGGTCCCGAGATCGCGGAACACCGACGTGAGCGCAGCACGCCATTCCGGTTCGCGGACGGCGGCAAGGAAGAGCCAACCATCGCTGCACTCGTAGAGGCGGTAGGTGGCCGACAGGCCGTGCTGGCCGGGGTCGGCGGCACGGGCGGCCGTGCTTCCGCCCGTCTCGACGAGATCCCCGGACATGACGTAACCGGTGCTGCAGATCATCGTGGTCTCGACGTACTGACCGATGCCGTGGGTCGCTTGGGCCAGGAGGCCGAGCGCGATGGCGACAGCCGCGGCCACGCCTGCGGCGGGATCTGGAAACGAGTCGTCGACCGGTGGGTTGCCGCTCCCAGCCTGCAGGATCCCGGCGCCGGAGAGGGCGGTGGGGGTGGAGTGGAAGGCGATGCGGGCTGACTGGGGCCCCTGGGAGCCGTACGACGCTGCGTTGAGGTACATGATGTCGGGATTGATGGCTCTCGCGGTCGCCTCGTCCATGCCGAGCCGGTTGGGGACACCGGCCCGGAAGCCGTGGACCAGCACGTCCGACTCCGCGATCAGCTCGTGGAGGATCTGCCGGCCGTCCTCGGACTTGAGGTCGAGCCCGATGCTCTCCTTGCCGTGGAGGAACTTCGCCGACTGGGTGCCTGTCCGTCGATAGGGGTCGCCTGCGAGCGGCTCGATCTTCACGACACGCGCCCCGAGCTCGGCGAGCAACGTCGTCGCCAGTGGGCCCGCCACGAAGTACGCGACCTCGAGGATGGTGAACCCCGACAGGGGGCCTCGACGATCGGCGGCGGGTTGGGCCCCGGCATTCGCCGGCTCGGTCGGGAGGTCACGATCATCGGCTTCGACCATGAGCTCCTGGTCCTGTCCGAGTAGTGGTGCGGGTCGGTCGATGCGCGCCGGTGTGCGGTCGAGGCGTACCAGCGGCCCGAGCTGCGTCGTCACGCCGATGGCCGGATCGTCGACCTCGACCACGCGACCGTTTTCGACCATCTGGGGATGGTGGAGAAACTCGTCGGTCGTGAGGAAGGGGTCGGCGCCGATGTCGGCGGACGTCGTGAACAGCTCCATCCATTCCGCCTGGGTACGTGTCCGCATCTGGCTCCGCAACAGACCCTCCAGCTCGTCGAGGTCCTCTGCGTTCTTGATCCCGAGCGGTGCGTGCTCGAAGCGGGGATCGTCGAGGAGTTGGGCCAGATCGAGCGCCGCCAGCCAGTTGCGGAAGTGGTGGTCCTGGCGCGCGCACATCTGGATGTAGCGGCCGTCGGCGCACTCGGCGGTGAGGAAGCAGAGCTGGATGCCGCGGTGCATGAGATCGGGATGCGCGATGTCGGTCGCCTCGGCATCCCGCTTGTCGCCGCGTGGGAGCTCTTCGCGCATCATGAAGGCCATCGCTCCCTGCAACAGGCTCGTGCTCACCCGTCGGGTCTTGCCGCTGCGGTCCAATCGTGCCGCGACGACGCCGAGCACGGCGAGCATGGCGGCGGCGTAGGACGACACCGGCGGCAGCGTGAAGATCGGACCGGAACGCGGTGGGTTCACATGACCGCCGCTCAGTGGGTCGAGGCCCGACATCCGTCCGGTCGACGCCGCGAGTGTTGCTTCGTAGTGCGCTCCGTCTTCTGGGAGGAGCCCGCCGAAGCTCGAGATGTCGCAGTGCACGGCTCCGGGATTCGCCCGGGCGACGTCTTCGCCGGAGAGCCCGAACCGGTGCGCGGTGTCCTGGTCGAAGTCGGTGATGACGACGTTGCTCCATGCCAGGATCTCGTGCAGCCGCGATCGATCGCCAGTCCCGAGATCGAGCACGACGGAACGCTTCCCACGGTTCCAAAAGTGGAAGCCGCGGTGCATACGTGCCCAGTCACCGCCTGGTCCCTCGACCTTGATCACCTCGGCGCCGTTGTCGGCGAGCACCATCGCCGCGAGAGGTCCCGCCATGCCGCGAGAGAAGTCAGCGACGCGCAGCCCGTCGCATGCCGCAGCTCCAGTCGGTTCGGTCATTCGGGCATCCTCTGATCCTCTCCCAACCGTTCGAGCAGTTGACGCGCGGTGGTGGCCATCGTCACGTCGACCATCTCGCCATCGACGCGTACTGCGCCGTGACCGTCAGAGCCCGCTGCCTCCAGTGCCCGGACGATTTCGCGCGCGTGGGCGATCTGCTCGTCGGAGATGTGAAACACCTCGTTGACGGTCTCAACGTGGGTGGGATGGATCACCATCATTCCCTCGTAGCCGATGCCCCGGGAGCTCGATGCGAAGCGGCGCAGCCCTTCCAGGTCGTCGATGGCCGTGTGGATCCCCGTCATGGGGTTGGCCACACCGGCGGCCCGTGCGACGACGAGGAGATGGCTTCGGAGATGAAGCGTCTCGATGCCGTCGACGGTCGTCTGCAGACCGAGGGCACGGGCGAGGTCGCCGCCTCGCGCCGTGCCTCCACCCGCGTAGGCGACACGAGACGAGGCTTTGAAGATCGACTCCGCCCGTAGGATCGACTCCGCCGTTTCGATGAGCGGCCAGAGGAGCACCGAACCCAGGGGAAGTCCGCGTCGTCCCTCTGCGTGAGCCGCCGCCTCCGCCACGGTCCGCACGTCGTCGGCCGAGGTGACCTTCGGGATCAGGATTGCTGTCGTCGCGGGGTGCACTGCTGCGGTGAGGTCGGCCTCGAGATCGGCGACCGAGACGGGGTTGACACGGACGAAGGCAATTGGGCGGCGATCCGGTGTACGGTCGGCGAGCCATTCGGTGACGGCTTCTCGCGCCTCGCCACGCCGTTCAGCGTGGACGCCGTCCTCGAGGTCGAGTATGACCGCGTCGGCAGCGCTGTTGTCGACCTTGGCCAGGAAGTCGCGGCGATGCCCAGGCACGAAGAGGGCGCTGCGCACCGCAGGAGCGAGCGTGGTCACGAACCTGCCTCGAACAGGTCGGGATCACTGCGGCGCAGCCGGCGGACGTTGGCGGTCCACATCTGGGGCAGGAAGTGCCGGTGGTACTGGGCCTTCACGCGCCGGACCTCGGCTTCAGGGATCTCGGTGCCGCCGATGGAGGTGGCCGCCAGGTGATACCCGGCGGTCTTCTCCAGCATCGAGGGCGAGGATCGTCGCTCGCTCGACGTCTGCACCTACCACCAGCGCACCGTGATTGCGCATCCACAGCACGCTGCGGTCGGCGAGCGCGTCGGCCATGCGGTCGCCGTCGACCGAAGGCTTGGTGCCGTCGTCGACGTAGTCGGCCTGCTCCTCGTGAAACAGGGTCGCTCCGACGTTGTACATGCCGATGTGCTGGTCGGTGCTCACGAGCGCGCTCACGTTCGGCGAGTGGATGTGCACGATCGAGCCCGACGTCGGGGCGGCGGCGGTAGATCACCGCGTGGAACGCGGCCGCTGGCGAGCTCTCGCAGACACCCTCCAAGAGCTCCAGGTCCCAACCGAGCCGAACGACGCTGGACGGCAGCGTCTCGTCGAAGTACTCGAACGGTGTGATCCAGAAGCCGCCGTCACCGGCCGCCCGGCTGCTGACGTGTCCCGCGACGAGGCTGTCGCAACCACCCCGGTGGAGGATGCGTCGCGCCGCCGCGATGGTGAATCGGATGTCCCCTTCGTCCATGGTTGAACCCTGCATGGTTGAACCCTCTTCATCTAAATCATAGTATTTTTAGTGACGAATGCAAGCGGTGGTTCACGACTCCTCGAACGTGGGCAGGAGCCGATGTCGCTGGATCTTGCCCGTGGGAGTCACGGGGAACTCCTTCACGGCCCGCCAGTTCCGGGGGACCTTGAACGGCGCGATGCGCTCGCGTAGCCAACCTTCGAGGGTCAGGAAATCGCCGCCGGCCCCGGGGATGAACCGCACGCACGCAGCGACGGACTCGCCGAGACGGTCGTCCGCCAGCCCGAGCACCACGGCCTGGGCCACGTGCGGGTGCTTCTCGAGCGCGGCCTCCACCTCCGACGGCGAGATGTTCTCCCCGCCCCGGCAGATCATGTCCTTGGCCCGGCCCGCGATCCGCAGGTAGCCACGCTCGTCCATCCGGACGAGGTCGCCCGTGTGCAGGAACCCGTCGGGGTCGACGGTGGCTTCGCTGGCCTCGGGGTGACCGATGTACCCGCGCATCAGGAGCGGGCTGCGGGTGCAGAGCTCTCCGGTGGACCCGGTCGGGACGACCTCACCGGTGGTGGTGTCGATCACCTTGATCTCCACGTGGGGCAGGGGTCGGCCGACGGTCTCGGCCTTGTCGATGACCTCGTCGGCAGGTCGGGTCTGGGTGATGTGGCCGTGCGCCTCGGTCTGGCCGAAGGCCACGACGAAGCCGCGCGCCGAGTGCGTCCTCGATCGTGTGGATCGAGCTCCCCGGGACACCGGCGCCCCGCCCGAGATCACCACCTCGAGGCTCTCCACGGAGTTCGTGCCCTGATCGAGGGCCTCCAGGATGGCGAGCAGCATCGTGGGCACCGAACCCATCACGGTCACGCCTTCGGCCTCGATCAGTTCCAGGACGCGAGCTGGGTCGAACTGGTCGAGGAGGAGCTGGGTCCCGGTGGCGATGATCGGACCGAGCGTGCTCAGGCCGCAGCCGCCGATGTGGAACATCGGCATCATGTTCAGCCAGACGGGGTGCTCGGCGAGTTCCATCATCGGTACTGCCATCGCGGGCATGCCCATGAGGCCGCGGTGGAGCAGTTCCGCGCCCTTCGGCGGTCCGGTCGTGCCGGAGGTGAACTGCACCTGCGCCGGCCAATCGGGCTCGACCGCCGGGAGCGCCACCGGCGTCTCGCGCGCCGGTGCTGCTGCGAGCTCGGCCAGGGACGCGACCGGGATGGCCTGCGCCCGTCCGACGGCGGTGGCGAGCGCGGCGAGGTCGTTGCCCCGATGGGTGGCGCCGTGCACGAGGAGGCTGGGCGCGGCCACGTGCAGTGCGTGGGTCGCTTCGGCCATCCGGTACGCGGGATTGATGGGGACCAGCACGAGACCGGCGAGGGCCACGCCGAGCTCGACGATCACCCACTCCGGGGTGTTCCCCGCCCAGAGTGCGATGCGGTCACCGGGCTGGTGCTGCTCGCCGAGTACGGAGGCCACTCGGGTTGCGTCCGAGAGCAGCTCGCCGTAGCTCCACCGCGCCCGAAGCGCCGGGCCGACCGTCGATCAGGGCGACCCGATCCGGATCGGATCGTGCCGCGTCGGCGAAGGGCATCGCCGACCGTCGTGCGGGGGAACTCGACGCCTTCGGCGGTTGCGGGCCGCCACGACGGCGGGAGGCCGGGCGGGGTCGGGTTCGACTCGGATGTCGCGCTCACGTTTATGATTATAAAGATTGAACTCCTGATGATCCGAGAGGTGAGCGGTGACCGAGACGGATGAGTCCGAGGTGGTCGAGGAGACCGTCCGATGGCGGCTCGAAGCTGCGGTGGCCTGGATCACCCTCGACCGGCCTCAGGTGAAGAACGCCGTCACCTACGCGCAGCGCGAACGCCTGATCGGGCTCCTGGAGCACGCGGCCGCCGATCCGCGCCGTACGCGCCGTGGTCTTGACGGCGACCGGTGACGCGTTCTGCACCGGCGCCGACCTGCGGGCCGGGCGCCCGTCGATCGAGCGGCCGGAGGGGGTGCCGGAGCGGATCGTCGGCGACGTTGCTCGCGGCATCCGGACGAACGCCGCAGCGGGTCGTCCGCGACCATCCTCGACTGCGATGTGCCGTTATCGCCGCCGTCAATGGGACCGCGGCGGGTCTCGGTGTCCACCTCGCCCTCGCGTCGGATCTGGTCGTCGCGAGCGACAGCGCCCGCTTCATCGAGGCGTTCGTGCGACGCGGGACTCGTGCCCGACGGCGGTGGTGCGTATCTCCTCGCCCGCTCACTGGGGCCACACCGGGCGAAGGAGCTGCTCTTCTATGGTGATGCCCTCGACGCCGCGCAGGCCGAGAGGATGGGTCTCGTCAATCGTGTCGTCGCTCCCGAGGCGCTCGAGGAGACGGTGACTGCCATGGCCGAACGACTGGCGGCGGGGCCGACCCGCGCCATCGCGCTGACGAAGGGGCTCGTGAACCGGGCCGCGGACCACGCGCTGGCGGCGGCTCTCGCTGACGAAGCGATGGCCCAGGATCTCAACATGCAGTCGGCGGATGCTCAAGAGGGCGTCGACAGCTTCGTCGAACGCCGCGAGCCCGTGTACCGGGGCTGGTGATCTATCATCTCTATCATTAAGATGCTAGAGTCGATGATGCGCTGCCCCTCTGCAGGTCGAAGGAGTCACCTGATGGATCTTGAAGAGATCGAAGTCGCCGAGTTCACCGTGGGTGGGCGCAACGAGCGCTCCGTTACGTTCCTGCCGGAGCCCGACCGTCGCCCTCGCCGGTTTCCGTTCATCTCCGTCGACGACCACATCGTGGAACCGCCCGACATGTTCGAGGGTCGGATCCCGGCCAAGTTCGGCGATCGAGGACCTCGGGTGGTCGAGGACGATGAGGGGAACCAGACGTGGCTGGTCGACGGTATGCCGCATCCCAACGTCGGGTTCAACGCCATCGTGGGCCGGCCCGTCGAGGAGTACAGCATGGAGCCGGCCCGCTTCGACGAGATGCGTCGGGGCTCCTGGGACATCGACGCCCGAATTCACGACATGGACATCAACGGGGTGTATGCGTCCGTAAACTTCCCGTCATCGTTGACGGGCTTCGGGGGGCAGCGGCTGGCGACCTATACCGACGACGCGGAGCTGTCGTTGGCGATGATCCGCGCCTGGAACGACTGGCACATCGAGTCGTGGGCCGGCACCTACCCAGACCGCATCGTCCCGCTACAGGTGCCCTTGGCTGTGGGATCCCGAGCTCGGCGCCGAGGAGATCCGCTACAACGCCGAGCGGGGGTTCAAGGCCGTCACGTTCTGCGAGTCACCCGAGAAGCTCGGACTCCCGTCGATGCACACGGGTCACTGGGACCCCATCATGCGGGCCTGCGAAGAGACCGGCACCGTGGTCTGTCTCCACATCGGCTCGTCGGGAACGATCCCCTCCACCGCACCGGATGCGCCGGTCGACGTCCCCGGCGTTCTCTTCTTCGCTCAAGCGATGTTCGTGGCCGTCGACTGGTTGTACTCTCGAGACGCCCCTCCGGTTCCCGGACC
The DNA here is from genome assembly GCA_034520805.1 of Lysobacterales bacterium. Lineage (GTDB taxonomy): Bacteria > Pseudomonadota > Gammaproteobacteria > Xanthomonadales > Wenzhouxiangellaceae > Wenzhouxiangella. Next base: position 47,939 of record JAXHNG010000019.1, read on the forward strand.
TCAAGATCTGCCATGTCCGAAGGAGGGCATCGGCTGGGTCGCTGGCCTCCTCGACCGCCTCGATCACATGGCGTCCTACCAGGACATGTATGGCACCTGGACCGGTGAGGAGCTGAGCCCGAGGGAGACCTTCCAGCGCAACTTCTGGCACTGCGCCATCGACGACACCTCCTCCTTCGTCCAGCGGGACCGGATCGGCGTCGACCGGATCTTGCTCGAGGCCGACTACCCCCACTGCGACACGACCTGGCCCGACACCCAGGAGCGCCTGTGGGACCAGATCAAGGACTGCACACCGGACGAGATCGTCCGCAATGGCGTGGAAGAACGCATCCGAGCTCTTCGACCATCCGGTCCCAGCCGCGATCCAACAGGACCCAGAGGCATTCTGATGACCACCACCCCGCCGACGCGTCGGCAGCTGCACCAACCTCGCTTGGCCGAGCTCGTCGCCGGCGTACTGCGGGACCGGATCCTCGGCGAGGAGGTCGCCGACGGAGCGCGACTGCCCAAGCAGGAGGCGCTCCTCGAGGAGTTCGGTGTCAGCAAGCCGTCACTGCGCGAAGCGTTGCGCATCCTCGAGGCCGAAGGGCTCCTGACGATCCAGCGCGGCAACGTGGGCGGCGCGGTGGCCCACGTGCCCACGGCGCAAAACGCCGCCTACACCCTCGCGCTCGTGCTCCAGGCGCGCGCGGTCGGGCTCCGCGACGTCGCCATGGCGTTGTCGTTCATCGAGCCGCTGTGCGCAGCGTTGTGCGCCTCCCGGCCCGACCGGGCCGACCTCGTCGTGCCTCAGCTGCGCCAGGTGCACGCCGAAGCGGTCGCCAGCCGCGACGACCTCGTACAACTCAGCGAGCTCACGCGTCGGTTCCACGAGATGCTGGTGGATCGGTGCGGAAACGAGACCATGATCCTGCTCGTGGGCGCGCTCGAGGCGCTGTGGTCAGGTGGCCAACGGGAATGGGCCGAGCAGGCCGATCCCGATCGACACGCCTCGGTGGCCGAGACCAGCTTCCGGGCCCACGAGCAGCTCATCGACCTCATCGAGGCTGGTGACGCAGACGCGGCGCAACGACTTGCACGCACCCACCTCGAGGAAGGTGTCTTCTACTCCGACGCCATCGGTGGGTCTGACACCGTGTCGGCCGCTGCCATCCGTGCCGACGGGTACGACTAGCCCCGTCATCGGACCGATCAAGCACCAACCACGAGACAGGAGACGAAATGGGACTGCTCGACGGCAAGATCGCAGTCGTGACCGGTGCGGGCCACGGCATCGGCCGTGGCCACGCGCTCGAGCTCGCCGCAGAGGGCGCCAAGGTCGTTGTGAACGACCTCGGCTGCTCGGTAAACGGCGAGGAGACCGGCCAGGACGCTGACTTGACCCGCGACCTGATCCGCAAGCGTGGCGGCGACGCCGTGTCGAACTATGAGGACGTCGCCGATTTCGACGGCGCATCCCGGATGGTCCAGCAGGCGATCAACGAGTACGGCAAGCTCGACATCCTCGTGAACAACGCTGGCATCGCACGCGACTCCATGATCTTCAACATGGACGAATCGGCGTGGGATTCGGTCGTTCGCGTGCACCTCAAGGGGACCTTCGCACCGACCCACCATGCCGCGGTCTACTGGCGCCAGGAGTTCAAGGCCGGACACCCGGTCGCCGGTCGGGTGATCAACACAACCTCGGGCGCTGGCGTATTCGGCAACGCCGGCCAAGCCAACTACGCGACGGCCAAGGCAGGTCTGGTCGGCTTCACCCAGACCGTGAGCGTGGAACTGCGCCGGCTCGGCGTCACCGTCAACTGCATCTCGCCGACGGGCACGACACGGATCGCTGCGACGATCCCCACCGCGGGTATCCCGGTGAAGGAGCCCGACGAGTACGAGGAGTTCGATCTCATGGACCCTTCGTCGAGCTCGCCCGTTCTGGCATGGCTCGCGAGCGATCAGGCATCGCACGTGACAGGCCAGGTGATCCGGGCCTACGGCGATCGCATGGCACGGGTGTTGCCGCTCAGCTACGGGCCTGAGGTGAACAACGGCGAACAGCGCTGGACCGCCGAGGAGGCGGGCAAGCGCATCAACATGGACCTGTACGGCACGGTCGCTCCCGGACTGCGGTACTGAGCGCACCTTGCCGACACGACCGCGGACCCTCGCTGTGCCCCCGGCCCCCCTCCGGAGCGTGGCACAGCGAGGGTCGCGGCCCCGAAGGAGGAGTTCGTCATGGTGGATCAGCCGTCCAACGATCTGCGCCGGTTCGTCGGGCGCGTCGCGATCATCACGGGCGGCGGCTCGGGAATCGGCGAGGCCACGACCCACCGGTTGGCGACCGAGGGTGCCCGGGTAGTCGTCGCTGATGTCGATGCTGCGGCCGCTGCACGCGTGGCGACTGACATCGACTCGGCGGGCGGCGCCGCCCTCGGCATCGAAGTTGACGTCGCCGAGGAGGATGCCGTCGCCGGCATGGTCGCCACCGCGGTCGACACCTTCGGCCGCATCGACATACTCCACAACAATGCGGCCGCAGTGGGACGTCGCTCCGTCGGTGGTGACGACGACCTGCTCCGGATCGACCCCGTCGACTGGGACCGATCGATGGCAGTCAACCTTCGCAGCGTCGTCCTGTGCTGCAAGCACACCATCCCGCACCTGCTCGACAGCGGTGGTGCGATCGTCAACACCTCGTCGGGATCGGCCCTGACCGGGTTCACCTCGCGATTCGCCTACGGAGCATCGAAGGCGGGGGTCATCACCTTCACCCAGTACGTGGCCACGACCTATGGCAAGCAGGGGGTACGAGCCAATGTCGTCGCACCGGGACTGATTCTCACCCCAGCGTCGGAGGGGATCGATGAGGTCAGTCGAACGATCTTCGAGGATCACTGCCTCACGCCCAGACTCGGGAGACCGGAGGACGTTGCCGCGGTGGTGGCATTCCTGGCATCGGACGATGCCGCGTTCATCACTGGCGAGACCATCTCCGTGGATGGGGGGACCCTGGCCCACACGCCGACGTGGGCGCAGTTTCGCGACGCCGGAGCGCGCGGATGAGCGCCCCGGCGCCCGAGGCCACGGCGCGCAGGTCGGCCGCTGCCGTGAGCCGCGTGGGCGCCGGCTTCATGTCGGACCCTTCGTTGGCGCAACGGGGTGCGGAACTGGGCTACGGCGGCATCGACTTCTACCTCGCAGGCCGTGCTGGTGTGCTCGGCGAGGTCGGCGCCGCTGTGGCGACCGCGGCCCTCGGCTTCTTCGCCCCTGGCGTGGTCGACCCCGCGTGGCGACGGACAGCGTCGTTGCTACCCCGCCATGCGGTGGCCCAGGAGTTCGCGGCGTGTGCGGCGTCGTGGGCCGAAGCCCGGCTGCCCCTCGATGCCGACGTCGTGAGATTGGCTGAGCTCGCATCGGCGCTCCACAGGCGCGCCGAGAGCGCCGGCGCACCGATCTTTGCCGGCTGGCGCGCGCTGGCGGTCCCAGACGAACCGCGCCAAGCGGTGGTCCACCTCTGCAACGGGCTTCGCGAGCACCGCATGGCCTGCCACCTCGCCGCGCTGATCACGGCGAGGCTCGATGTGGCCGATGCCGTCCGTTTCCGCTCTCCCGACCTGGTCCATCACTTCGGCTGGTCCGGCGAGCTCACCGACCTCGCGTCGGTCAGATCGCGCTGGGCCGAGGCCGAGGCATGCACGGACGCGGTAGCTGGCGACCTGTACGCAACGATGCCGGTTGGCGAGCGTGCCGAGTTCGAGCATCTGGTGACGGGCCTGGTTCGCAGGCTCGGGTGAGCTCGGTCGCCGTGGCCTTCGGCGGCGCGAGTCCATCCAGCGGGGCCGACCAGGGCTGGAGCTCGGGGAGCTGTGGGGCACGATGTTGCCCGAGCACGATAACGCCAGTGCCCAACCCCACGTGGGGGAAGCGCGCCGGTCACCAGGTGATGAACTGCACGGGATCGCGTGAGAGGAAGTAGTGGGTGAGGTGGTGCTCGAAGACCCACACGGATTCGAAGCCGAGGTCAACCCAGCGTCGAGGAACATCAGCTCCTCGACGTGGATCTCCTGGTCGCTCCGGCGGTTCCCAGGGTTCTGCAACGAAAAGGCGTAGCCGACGTGGGTGAGCATCGCTCCTCTTCGGTTCGGCTCGTCTCGTCGTGGTCGGTGGATCGAAGTCAGCCCTCGCCGGCATTTGACCAGCTCACCGGGAGGGCTTCGAGGCCACGGACGACGAACGAGTCGCGCCACCGGATGTCGTCGCCGGTCGCTTCGAGCGCTCGTGGGCTGGTCATGAGCGCGCGAAGTGCGCTGGTGGCCTCCAACCGGGCGAGGTGCACGCCGAGGCAGTAGTGCAGCCCAGCACCGAAGGCGATGTGCTCGCTCGCGTTCTCACGGCTGACATCGAAGCGATGTGGCTCGGCGAACCGGTCCGGATCCCGATTCGCGGCCCCCTGCGAGGGGATCACGATCGCGCCCGTCGGGATGACGGTGTCGCCGACGGTGATGTCTTCGGTCGCGTATCGCGGCAGCGGGCCGGTACTGCTCATCCGCAGCGTCTCTTCGATTGCGTCCGTTGTTCGATCAGGCTCGCGCCGCACGAGTCGGTGCTGGTCGGGGTGTTGGAGGAGGTAGTAGGTGGCGTTCGTGATCCGGTTCGACGTCGTCTCGTGTCCCGCGACGTGGAGCATCATGCACATGCCGATGATCTCCTCGTGGGTGACCCGCTCCTCGCGTTCGGTCTCTAGCAGGTGTGAGATGACGTCATCGGTCGGCGCTCGTCGACGCTGCGCGATGAGTTGCTCGAAGAAGTCGATGCACTCCTCCAACGAGGCTCTCGCTCGGCGAGCCTCCTCTCCGGTGACATCGGGCTCCTGGAGACGGATGAGCGCGCCCGACCACCCCGCGAACTCCTCGAATCGCTCCATCGGCATGCCGATCAGCTCGCACATCACCGTGGCCGTGAGCACGTTCGCGAAGTCGTGACGGACGTCGAAGCGATCCCGTGCTCGTAGGTCCTCGATCAGGTCCTGGATGATCTGAGCGACTCGTTCCTCCCGGTCAGCGATGGCGCGCGGGGTGAATGAGCGATTCACCAGGCGCCGCAGGCGCGTGTGCTCGGGCGGGTCCGCGTAGAGCATCCACGTGCCGAACATGGCCTCGAGCGCCCCTTGCTCGCGGTGGCCGTTCTCAGGCGGCGGTTCGTGGAGGTGGGCGAAGCGCGCATGCTCGGCATCCCGGCTCCAACGGTGGTCACGCAGGATCTCGGCGACGTCGTCGAAGCGGGTGACGATCCAGGGGCCCTGCCGGGTCCGATACACGGGGTTCCGCTCGCGGATGCGATCGAAGAGGGGGTACGGGTCGGCGATGAGTTCCGCCCGTTCCGGATGCCCCGGGGCCATCCACCGTTCGATGTCGGCCTCGAGGAGGTCGTCGTCCCGGGTCACGGCCGTGGTCTCGTTCATGAATCCCATGTGCTCTATGATCTATATCATAGTAGTGAAAGCGGTGGAGGGAGAGACCATGGACATCGACGATCCCCGGCTGCGAATCGCCATGGCCCGACGAATGCTCTACCGATCGGGCTGCGACACCGGAATCGCGCAACACGTCAGCGAGCGCTCCGTTGACGGTCGGTCGGTCTTCGTCTCTGCGCTCGACCACGGGGACCGCACAACGCCGGGTGGCGTCGGCCGCTTCGACCTCGCGGACCGAACGCTGGTGGCCGGTGCCGCAAGGACCGATCCTCCACTCGAGTACGCGCCCGAGTACGTGGAGATCTACGAGTGCTGTCCGATGGTTCGTGCCATCGTCCACACCCACTCGTTCTGGACCATGGTGTTGTGCACGACGGGTGAGACGATCGGCATGTTCAACACCACCGCGAGCTTGCTGGCCGACGAACAGGTCGCGTGGCAGGACGACATCTTCGAATCGACACCCCGTGGTGAGCGCATCGCCACCGCGCTCGACGGCAAGCGCGTCCTGCTGATGCGGAACCATGGGCTGGTCGTTGCTGCAGAATCCTTGGAGGTCGCGGTCGTGCTGGCAGGTGTTGTCGAGGAGCAGGCGAGGCTGCACCTGGAAGCTCGCCGCCACGGCGGACGCGAGATGCCAAGCGGGCACGTGGGCCCGATGCGACGTGCACACCAGCGCACCTACGTCGACCACACCTGGGCGGCGAACGTTCGGCGACTTCGTGTGACGGACCCGGACCTGTTCGTCGACGGTGCGGTCTGATGGGCGGCACCGCACGACCCGCCGACCACAACATCCCCTTCGGAATCGCCCGGCCGTCGGTGTCGGGCCCGCACGCGGAGGATGGTTCACGTCGGCGGACGACCTACATCGACGTTACTCGTCCGGATGGTCTCGACGGGCGTCTCGAGGTTCATGCCGCGGGTTGCGACGCCGACCTTGTCGATGGCGTGGTCCAGGTGCGGGCGGACTGTCGCCTGACCGTCCGGATCGGAGTGGACGGTGTGGTCGAGGCGCTCGCCGGCCCCGAGGGTGTCGACCTCACCGGGCTGGAGGGCGCGCCGATCGCGTCCGGGTTCCGGCGTCGGGCAGCACAGGCGCCGGGAGAACTGGACGATCCACACCGGAGGCTCACCGGTGCCCTCCTCGACGACCTGCCCGCGGCGGTGTTCGTGAGCGGGTATGCCCGTGGCGCCGCGGGCCGTTCGGTGGACGCCGCGACCCATGCACGCGCCAAGGTCGACATCTGCGCCGGTTGGCGGCGCGACGGCGCCATGGTGGGCTACATCGAGGCCACCGGACGGTTGCCGATGCCAGTCGGTCCTGTCGCCCCCGATCTCGATGTTGGTGACCCGCCGCCGTCCACGCTCGAGCTCCCCGAGCTGCCTGCCAACGCGCTGCGACGACGGCGCCGCATCGATGTATGTCCGGGGATTCCGGTGCGTGTGGACTCGATGTTTCGCGACAGCCACATGACCATTGACGAGGTGGAGACCGTCCTGCACGAGTACGGGCTCCGGGTTGCCATCGACCCAGAGACAGGGGGAATCGTCTCAGCACGAGCCGAGCCTCGCGTGCTGCCCTGGCCCGAATGTGGTGACGCTGCCGCCAGCGCCCGCGAGCTGGTTGGACGCCGCCTGGCGGGTCTCTCCCGGGCGATCCGCTCAGAAATGCTCGGGCCCTCGACCTGTACCCATCTCAACGACCTCATGCGAGCGCTCGAGGGTGTCGAGCACCTCGCAACTCCGGATGTGTCGACCCAACCCCCGTATGCGACAGGAGAACGATGACCGAGATCGACATCAACGACGTGGACGCCATCAACCAGGCCGCGACCCAGGAGTTCGGCGACTGGGGGCCCGAAGTCCTCGTGACCCAGGACATGGTCGACCAGTTCGCCGACCTCACCGGCGATCGACAGTGGATCCATGTCGATGTCGAGCGGTGTGAGCGGGAGAGCCCGTTCGGTGGCCCGATCGCTCACGGCTTCCTCACGCTCGCGCTCATGCCTCAGGTCATGCCACCCGCGACGTTCACGCCGACAGGAGTCAAGAACGCAGTCAACTACGGGTCCGACGGGTTCCGGTTCCTGGCACCTGTACCGGTCGGGTCGAGCCTTCACGCTCGGACTCGCCTCTGCGGCGCGGAGTCGCATCGTGCCGGGACCCTCGTCACAACCGAGACGGCCATCCACGTGGTCGGCAACGACAAGCCATCACTGCGCTACACGGGCAAGATCCTTTACCAGGGTTGAGTGAACTCGAGGCGGAGTCTGGTGCTTCGTGCGGACGTCACCAGCTGGTGTCCGTGTCTCGGCCGTCGACGAAGGCGTCTCGGTGTTCGTCGGCCACGCCCTTGAGGTTGAGCTCGAAGGTGAAGCCCTGCTCGAACCGGTACGACGTGTTGACGTCCATCGGGTCGATGCCGTTGAGGCTGGCCTTGGCGGCCCGGATCACCGTGGGCGACTTGGCGGCGATGTCGGCGGCGACTCGCATGGCTTCGTCCCGGAGCTCTTCGCCCGGCACCACCGACAGGACCGAGCCGAAGTGGTGGAGCTCGTCGGCGGTGGCGGTGGCGGCGGTGTAGACCATGGCCCGCATCTTGTGCTGGGGCACGAGCCGGGACAGGTGGGTGGCCGCACCGAGCGCACCCCGGTCGACCTCGGGCAGCCCGAACGTGGCCTCGCGGGCGGCGACGATGATGTCGGCGTTGCCGACCAGGCCGATGCCCCCGCCGAGGCAGTAGCCGTTCACCGCGGCGACGACCGGCACCTCGCACTCGTACACCGCCTTGAACGCGGCGTAGCAGCCGTTGTTGGCGCCGACGAGGGCGTCGAAGCCGTCGGTCTGCTGCATCTCCTTGATGTCGACGCCGGCGTTGAAGCCCTTGCCCTCGGCCCGAACCACCACGACGTGGACCTCGGGGTCGCGTCCGGCCGTGGTCACGAGGTCGGCGATCTCGTACCAGCCAGCCACGGTGAGGGCGTTGACGGGCGGGTTGTCCATCACGATCTCGGCCACACCCCGTAGCGGCGGCGCGTCGTGGACTCGCAGTACCATCGATCGACTATTTACTATAAGATTGAGATGAAACCTAACCGGGTTCGGAGGTGCGAGATGACCACAATTGTGGAGCCGGCGATCGAGGGGTGGTTCACCGACGACCCCGAGCCCGCGCTGCTGGGCAGGAAGTGCGCCGACTGCGGGACGGTGTTCTTCCCGCCGGTCGAGGGGTTGTGCCGGAATCCCGGTTGTTTCGGGCGCGACCTGGTCGAGCACCGGCTGTCGAACCGGGGTCGGATCTGGAGCTACACCGACGCCCGCTACCAGCCGCCACCGCCCTACATCCCGCCGACCGAGGAGCACGAGCCGTTCTGCCACGTGGCCGTCGAGCTCGAGGACGAGGCCATGATCGTGATGGGCCAGGTCGTGGCCGGCATCACCGTCGAGGACCTCGAGGTCGGGATGCCCGTGTGGCTCGTGATCGACACGCTGTTCGAGGACCGAGGAGGCCGACAGCGGGTCGGTGACCAAGACGGTGTGGAAGTGGGAGCCGGCGTATGGAGAGGGCCGGTTCGATGAGTGACGGCGAGCACGTCCGAGTGGCCGGGGTGGCCATGACCCCGTGGGGCAAGTGGGGCGAGAACTTCGCGACCTACGGCGTCGACGCGGCCGAGGCCGCGCTGGCCGACTCGGGGATCGACTGGCGCGACGTCGAGTTCGTGGCCGGCGGCGAGACCGTGCGCAACGGCTACGCCGGCTACGTGGCCGGGTCGACCATCGCCCGGCATGCTCGGCTGGAACGGCGCCCGGGTCTCCACCAGCTACGCGGCCTGCGCATCGGGCGCGACGGCGATGGAGTCGGCCCGCACGCGGATCATGGCCGGCCTGTGCGACGTGGCCCTCGTGGTCGGCGCCGACACCACCCCCAAGGGCTTCCTCGCGCCCAACGCCGGCGAGCGCCCCGACGACCCCGACTGGCTCCGGTTCCGGCTGCTCGGCGCCACCAACCCCACCTACTTCGCCCTCTACGCCCGCCGGCGCATGGCCCTGCACGGGGCGACGCCGGAGGACTTCGCCCGGGTCAAGGTGAAGAACGCCAGGCACGGTCTGGCCAACCCCAACGCCCGGTACCGCAAGGAGGTCACCGTCGACGACGTGCTCGCCTCGCCGGTGGTGGCCGACCCGCTCCACCTGCTCGACATCTGCGCCACCTCCGACGGCGGCGCGGCCGTGATCCTGGTGAGCGACGACTACGCCGAGCAAGCACGGGCTCGGCGACGCGGTGCGGGTGCGGGCCATCTCCACGGTCACGCCGTCGTTCCCGAACATGCACCTCGACCTGCCCGAGTTCTCCACCGACTCGGCCGCCGCGGTGCCGGCACCCGAGGTCGGGTTCAAGGACTCGATCGCCGCCGCCTGCTACGAGGAGGCCGGCATCGGCCCCGAGGACCTCTCCGTCGCCGAGGTCTACGACCTGTCCACCGCGCTCGAGCTCGACTGGTACGAGAACATCGGGCTCTGCACGCCGGGCGAGGCCGAGAAGCTGCTCAACGACGGCGACACCACCATCGGGGGGCGCATCCCCGTCAACCCGAGCGGCGGGCTCGGCTGCTTCGGCGAAGCGGTCCCCGCCCAGGCGCTGGCCCAGGTGTGCGAGGTGACCTGGCAGCTCCGCGGCCAGGCCGAGGGCCGCCAGGTCGACGGCGCCACCGTCGGCATCACCGCCAACCAGGGCCTCTTCGGCCACGGCTCGTCCGTGCTCCTGTCGGTCTGACATGGCCGGGCCCTCATGACCGGCCGCGTCGTCCTGGTCACCGGCGGCACGCGCGGCATCGGCCGGGGCATCGCCCAGCGCTACCTCGACGACGGCGACACCGTCGTGCGTTGCAAGACCGCGCCGATTCCCGTTGCCATTGCCAGTGGAGGATCTTTAGATGGAACCTGACGGAGTGAGTGAATCTCACATGCGAGCGACCCTCCAGGCCTACATCGACGGGTTCAACGCGTCGGATGCAGCGCGTCTGGCTGCGTTGTTCGCTGATGACGCGCGGATCGAGGATCCGGTCGGTGGTCCCTCGATCGTGCAAGGTCGCGCTGCGATCGAAGCGTTCTACCAACAGGCGGTCGGTGTGGTCGACCGGTTGGACCTCGTGGCACCGATCCGAGGGTCTCATGGTCGGGCCGCTGCGATGGCTTTCGACATTCTCGCGACGAGGGAGGGGCAGCGGACCAAGATTCGAGCTATCGACGTGATGGAGTTCGATGCGCACGGAAAGATCGTTGACATGAAGGCGTACCATGGCCCCAGCGATCTGACGCTCGAAGGCGAGTCTGGTCGGGCTGGGTAGGCAGTCCCAGGTCACGGGGTGTTTGGGACCGGGCGCAAGTGCGGGCGTCGTCACGTCGGGCGACTGGCTGCGCTGGACAGCCGACTGGTCGGCCCTACCAGGAGCGAGCCCATCCGGGCCATCGCCGAGCACTTCGAGACCGACAACCAGCGCAAGGCGCTGCTGGTGATGGCGACCGGGCCGGGCAAGACCCGCACCGTCGATCGCGCTGGTCGATCTGTTGATGCGCGGCCAACTGGGTCAAGCGGGTGTTATTCCTGGCCGACCGGGACGGCCCTGGTCGACCAGGCGGTCGAACGCGTTCAAGGCGCACCTGCCGAGACGTCGACCTGGCGCGAACCTGCGTGAGCAGCGACGGCCGAACGACAGGCCGCGGTGTACGTCGTCGACCTACCAGACGATGGTCGGCAAGATCGACGAGCGTGCGTTCCGACGGCTCCCGCCGGTTCGGTGTCGGGCCACTTCGACCTCGTGGTGATCGATGAGGCGCATCGCTCGGTGTACCGCAAGTACCGGGGCATCTTCGAGTACTTCGACTCGCTGCTCGTCGGGCTGACCGCCACCCCGAAGGACGAGATCGACAAGAACACCTGACGACCTGCTTCGAAGCTCGAAACCGGCGTCCCGACCGACGCCATTTCACCTCGACGAGGCGGTCGGCGACGGCTACCTCGGTGCCGCCCCGTGGCGTGTCGGTGCCGCTCGAGTTCGTCCGTGAGGGCATCCGCTACGACGACCTGTCCGAGGACGAGCGGGACACCTGGGACGAGCTTGACTGGGGCGAGTACGACGAGGGCGGTGAGGTGGACCCGCCGGAGGAGGTCACCGCCGCCGAGCTGAACAAGTTCCTGTTCAACGACGGACACGGTCGACAAGGTGCTCGAGTGCTTGATGACCGAGGGCGATCCGCGTCGCAGGCGGTGATCGGCTCGGCAAGACGATCATCTTCGCCGAGACCAGCGGCACGCCGACTTACATCGCCAAGCGGTTCGATCGCCAACTACCCCGCCCTAGTACCGGGGCGAGTTCGCCCGCGGTACATCACCCACGAGTGCGGAATACGCCCAGAGCCTGATCGACGACTTCTCCGATCCCGGACAAGTCGCCCCACATCGCCATCTCGGTGGAGCATGCTCGATACCGGGATCGACGTGCACGAGGTCGTCAACCTGGTGTTCTTCAAGCTGGTGCGCTCCAAGACCAAGTTCTGGCAGATGCTCGGCCGCGGCACCCGGCTGTGCCCCAACCTGTTCGGCCCCGGCGACGACAAGACCGAGCTCAAGGTCTTCGACTTCTGCCAGAACCTCGGGTTCTTCAGCCACGCGCTGGCTCCGGCCGAAGGCTCCGGCCGCACGAACCGCTGTCGGAGCGCATCTTCAGGGCCCGCCTCGAGCTGGTGCAAGCGTTCGACGCCAGCTGACAGCGCCGGCGGACGAGCGCGCGGACTTCGTCGTCGGCGACCTGCGAGTAAGCGGTCGGCTTCGATGAACGACGACAACTTCCTCGTCCGCCCCACCTACGGCTCGTCGAGAAGTTGAATCGCCCCGGGTTTCGTAGAGGCTCGTTGGTTTGAGTCCCCGCCTACGCGGTGGGGACGTTCTGACAGTTGTAGTCGGTCTCGAACGCGGCCGGGGTGGTGTAGCCGGGTCCGTCGGTGATCTGGCCGTGCAGGCGGCGGTTGTTGAACCAGTCGACGTAGGTGAGGGTGGCGAACTCGACGTCCTCGAGCCCGTTCCATGGTCCCTTCGGGTAGATCAGTTCCCACTTGTAGAGCCCGTTGAAGCTCTCGACGAGGGCGTTGTCGTAGCTGTCGCCCTTGGAGCCGACCGAGGCGACGATGTCGTTGTCGGCGAGGCGGTCGGAGTAGCGCACGCAGAGATATTGGACGCCGCGGTCGCTGTGATGGACGAGTTGGTCGAGGTCGTCGGTGCGGCCTCGGTTGTGGACGGCCATCTCGAGCGCGTCGATGGCCAGGTCGGCCCTGAGTGATCGCGACGCTTGCCAGCCCACGACCATGCGGGAGAACACGTCGATGATGAACGCGACGTACACCCAGCCGCTGTGGGTCTTGACGTAGGTCAGATCCGCGGTCCAGAGCCGGTTCGGTTTCTCGCGTGAGCCCCGAGGAGGACTCCGACCCTGAGCTGCTGCTGTCCCCAGACAGCTGCTCTGGCCAACTGAGCTACTCGGGCGACGTTGAGGCTCCGCAGGTGGAACCCCGCGGGCCGTCGGCCCGACGCTACCGGGGACGGTCCGGTGGTCGGGCCCCGTTCCAGGGGTTCTCCAGCCTCGGCGGCGTCAGGGTCGCCGTTCGGTCGAGACCAGGGGAAGCTGCATGCCCTCGCCCGGTGTCCGAGCCCGAAGGCGGCGATCACCTCGCCGACCTCGGTGGGTGTTCAGTGAGGTCGAGCTGGTAGTTCGAACAGCCCGTCGCCGGCGTCAGTGGAGGATCGAGATCGCCGAGCTCCTGCGTGGGCGAGCGCGTCATCCGGGTGCCCGGACAGCAGGTTCCACCAGAACGACACGGGCGGCGGTCTCCGTCGACCATGGTACCCGCCCACTGCTCGGGGAACTCCCAGCCGTCGAGCCCGACGATCGACCAGTCGAAGAACTCTGCCATCTCGTCGCGGCCCTGGGATCCGTCCCAGGCGGGGTCGATGAACACGGCGTCGGGAGTGAAGCCAGTCGGCGATCGAGGACCACGGCGCTTCGCCGCGCTACGCCACCCCGCGTGCGCTGGGCGAGCGTGGCCGCGGTATGCGTCGAGGGCTTCACGCTGCTTCCCGATGGGTGTCGGTCGCCATCAGGCATCCTCGAAACGGCCGAGGCCGTAGTCGCCCTGGATCGTGGTGCGGTGCGTGGCGACCGGCGTGCTGGGGCGGGGCGCCGACCGCCGAGTGCGGATACCGCCAGTTGCCCAGATCACCATGTCGCTCCGGCGCCACGTGATGGAAGTCAGCAGAGGTGGTCCTTCGCCGTCTCGACGATCTCGTCGCACACCTCCGTGGAGACGGCCGCGTCGGCCTCGGGCTGATCGAGACCCTAGGAGGCATTCATGATTTCAGTTCGTAAACCCGTCCGCCTGCTGACGCTCGCGACTGCCCTGGCGCTCCACGATGCAGGCCGAAGCGGGCGGCGAGTACCGGCTGGAATTCTCCGGAGACGTCGAGGGCGTCGATGATGGCCCGGCCGAGGCCATCGAGCATGTCGAATACACCGCGCTCGGCAGTGATGCGAGCAGATGCGGAGGGCCCGTGGAAGATTGGTTCGCACGTGGCCGATGCGCGCGTGTTCGGCACATCCGGAGGCGCGTCGGTGACGCTGGAGCTTCGACGGCCGCTGGCCCCCGGCGAATACGTCATCTCCGACAACACCGACGAAGAGGCGAGCCCGGTCGGCGGCGTGGTTTACGCCGATTCCGACGAGCAGCGAATCGACTTCTCACGGGCGCGCTTCGGTATTGTCGATGCTCATCCCGGAAAAATCGTCATCGAGCGCCTCGATCAGGAATCGGCCACCGGCACGTTCGAGTTTGTCGCGCACAATCGGGCCGAGCCGCCCGAAACGGTCAATGTTAGCGGTTCCTTCACCGATCTGGCCTACACCCCCGACGTCGAACTCGATGTGAGTGGCACTGGGCCGTTCGCCGCCATGCCCGAAGGCTTCAACGAAGCCGAGGCGCGGATCACTGACCGTCAGCTCGAACTCACCCTGGCATCGCGTTGGGCATCCGACGTCGCGATTACCGTTCCGGCCAATGAGGCGGGCACGGTTGCACCTGGCCCCAAGCAGCCTGGATCTGTGACCACGACAGCGGAATCCGGAAGCGGCGAGATCACGCTGACCCGTACCGGTGAGACCCTAGGTGGCCATTTCGAAGTCGAAGTCCGTCACGACGGCGCGTCGGGCACTCTCAGCGGCGAGTTCGACTACGTACCCGTGGACGGCTATAGCCAACCCTGATCGCGGGCAATGCGGTAAGCCTCGATGCGGTTTTCGGCCTGCAGTTTGCCGATCGCTTCCGACAGGTAGTTACGGACCGTGCCTTCGGCCAGGTGCAGCCGCCGGCCGATCTCGGCGTTGCCCATGCCCTCGCCGGCGAGTTTGAGAACCTGGCGCTCGCGGTCGCTTAGTGGATCAGTGCTGTCGAAGGCGGTCAGCGCCAATTCCGGATCGATCACGCGCTGTCCGGCGTGGATGCGCCTGATCGGCGTCGGCCAGCTTCTTGGCCGGCGTGTTCCTTGAGCAGGTAGCCGCGCACACCGGCTTCGAGTGCCCGCCTGAGATAGCCTGGCCTGGCGAAGGTGGTGAGGATGGTGACGGCCGTCTCGGCAGCATTCTTCGCGTGCCCACTCGGCCAGGTCCAGGCCGGTGCTGCCCGGCATTTCGATATCGGTCAGCAGCAGGTCGGGACGCTGGCTTTCGATTAGTTGGCGGGCATCGTCGCCGCTCGTGGCGCGCCCGGCAACTTCGATGTCGTCCTCGAGATCGAGCAGCGAGGCAAGGGCGCCCAGCAGCAGGGTCTGGTCTTCGGCCAGCACGAGACGGATCATGCGGCGTCCTTCGGAATGGTGGCGGCCAGGCTGGAAGAGCCGTTGGCGCCGATGCTCAATCGTCCGCCCAGCGATTCGACGCGCGCGCGCATGCCCTGGATGCCGTTGCCGTCCATCCTGATGTGTCCGCCGCCATCGTCCTCGACGGCCAGGTAAGCTTCGTCGGCGCGCTTTTCGAGCCGGATTTGGCAGCGCCGTGCGTTCGAGTGACGGATGACGTTGGTGACGGCTTCGCGGATCACCAGCGCCAGCATGCCCTGTGTGCGCGCGGTCAGGTTGAGGTCCTCGTCGACGGTGATGACCGGGCCGATGTCGGCCGCGCGCAGGCTCAGGCGCATGTGCTCGAGGGTTTCGTCGAGCGTCTGGCGCTGGTAGCCGCCGATCGCTTCGCGCACCTCCGCGAGCGCCTGCGGGCGCTCTCTCCCATCGATCGGATCTCCTCGCGCGCCTGCTCGCCGTCGCGCTCGACCAGTCGCTCGGCCAGCTCGCTCTTGACCGCGATCATCGACAGGGTGTGACCGAGCACGTCGTGCAGGTCGCGGGCGATGCGTTCGCGTTCAGCCACTCGTGCCAGTCGCTTGATCTCCGGCCTGGCTGAGTTTGAGTTCGGCGTTCTTGCGCTGCTGCTCGGAAGAGAAGATGTTGGCCAGGCCGATGATGATGCTGATGAACACCCCCGGCATCCAGTAGAAGGGCTCGGGCCGCGCCAGCGGTGCGATCAGCGCGGCGAAAGCGGCAATGCCCAATACCACCCAGACAGCCTGCCGGGGCGGGCCGACCAGGTGGGCGAACGCTGCAGCGTAGATGAACAGCACGCTGGCGCCGGCGTTGAACCAACTCCAGGCGCCGGCCAGGGCGACGATTGCCAGGATGTGCCAGACCGCGGCCCGGCCACTGCGGCGATAGGCACTGAAATAAAGCACCAGGAAAACGGCCACGGTGGCCAGCCCCAGGGTCAGTTCCAGCGCGCCGACCGGACGAAACTGCCACTCGATGAAAAAGAAACCCAGGTAGATCAGCCAAAGATACGCTGTCCAGCTCTGCCCGCTTTCGGGCGGCACCAGGAACCGGTGGATTCTCTTCAGCCGTTGGTAAGCGCTCATTGATTACCCCGTTCCTTCGACGCTTGAACGTGTTCCGGGCTGATCGAATTGTATTGCCAGCAGATAACGCACCCGGTCATTCTCCTCCATTTACAGGCGGGAAGCCGTTCTTCCAGACGGCAACGATACGATGATCTTTCGTGCTTCAGGAAACGCCGCTGAGCCGGCGCCAGCCCAGTGCGGTCATGACGGCAAAGGCCAGGCCGAAGAGACCCAGCACGGTCAGGGAGTGGGCCCAGTCGGCTGCCTTGGTGCCGGTTACGTCGAGCGCCAGCGCGGCCAGGTGGTAGGGCGGCAGCCACTCGGCCACCGACTGCAGCCATCCCGGGAAGACAGTCGAGGGGATCCACAGGCCCGACAGGAAGCCCAGCGGCAGGTAGACGAGATTGAGCACGGCCGGGGCGGCGTTGGGGCTGAGCCACAGGCCCAGCGCCAGGCCCATCAGGCAGAACGGCAATGCACCCAGCGTCAGGATGCCGGCCAGGCTCAGCCATTGAGCGGTTTCCAGACGAACGTTGCCGAAGGCGGCGGCCAGGGCGCTCATCATCACCACGATGACGATGGCGAACAGCAGGGCACCGAAGGCCTTGCCGGCGATGACCGCCGAGACCGGCGCGGGTGAGGCCCGCAACAGCAGCAGCCAGCCCTGGGCGCGTTCGGTGGCGATGCTCACGCCGAACGAAAACAGGGCCGCGCCCATCACGCCGAACGTACCGAAGGTGCACAGCAGCCACAGCGACTGACCGCGCAGCATCATCAACCCGAAAAAGACGTAGAACATCACCGGGAAGAGCAGCGTGGGCAGCGTGTAGGCCGGCGTGCGCAGCAGGTTGAGCCACTGCGCGCGAACGAGCTGAATGGACGGGTTGGCGGCGTTCATGCGGCCTCCTGTTCGGGTTGGGCGGAATCGGTCAGGGCGAGGAAGGCGGTCTCGAGGTCGGCGCCGGACACTTCGAGATCCTCGATCGAGTCGTCGGCGGCCAGCAGCGCACGCACGGTTTCGATGCCGCAGCGGCTGAGGATCTCGGTTCGGTCTTCGCCGACCCGTACGGACTGAACCGCAGGGAGCGTTTCAAGTTTCACGGCCGGCAAGCTCGTGCGAAGCCGGATGCGGTCGCTGGGCACGCGTCGGCGGATGGCGTCGGGCGCAGCCCTGTTCGAGGATGCGGCCGTGGTCGAGCACGACGACGTGGTCGGCCAGCTTCTGCGCCTCGTCCATGAAATGCGTGCAAAGCAGGATGGACACGCCGGCTGCGCGGCGCGCCTCGATGGCGCGCCAGAGGATGCGGCGAGCGCCGGGGTCGAGGCCGGTCGTCGGTTCGTCCAGGATCAGCCAGTCGGGCCGTCCGACCACGGCCAGGGCGAACAGAACGCGCTGCTTCTGGCCGCCGGAGAGGCGATCGAAGCGCCGATCAGCCAGGTCGACCAGCTCGAGTTCGTCGAGCAGGCCGATCTGCGAGTCGGGGCGGGGATAGAAGCTGGCAAACAGCGCGAGCAGCTCGGCGACGGTGAGATTGTCCTGCACGCCGCTGGCCTGCAGCATAATGCCGATGCGCTGCTGTGCCTCACGCCTGCCGGGCGTCAGTTGGCCGAACAGTCCGATCCGCCCCCGCTGGACGGGCAGTACGCCGAGCAGCAGTTGAATCAGCGTCGTCTTGCCGGCGCCGTTGGGGCCGAGCAGGGCGGTGACCCGGCCGCCGTGAAGCGCCAGGTCGATGCCGGCCAGTGCCGGCGTCGATCCGTAACGATGGTGTAGTGCCGAACATTCGGCTACGCGTGGCTTGTCCATGCTTCGGTCTCCCGATCAAATGTCGGAGACAGTGTGGGCAAGCCGGCGAGCTTCGCCCAGTGATAGCTCTCAGGAATCGGTCATGACATTTGTCATCTATCAGTCCTTCATGGGCTCGTGCATGCCCTTACCATGGGTTAGTAGTAATCGACAGGAGTTGCAGGCATGAGCGAGGAACCTTCCCGGCCCCGATTCAACGTGGGCGAGGTCGTCCATCACGCCAAGTACGATTACCGTGGCGTCATCGTGGATGTCGACGCCGTGTTCAACGGATCGAGCGAATGGTACGAGCAAATGGCCGTCAGCCGTCCGCCGAAGGATCGGCCCTGGTATCACGTGCTGGTCGACGGCGCAGAGCACTCGACTTACGTGGCCGAGCAGCACCTGCAACCGGATACCGGTGGCGGGCAGGTGGCGCATCCCGCGCTCGGGCGCTTCTTCGACCGCTTCAGCGAAGGGCGCTACTACCGGTCAGGGCCGATGCATTGATGGGCGACCAGGATGCGGCTACGCCGGGGTAGCCGGTCGGCAATCCGGTGAAGGCGAGAGGATACAATGACTGGATTGGGCGTCGCGGCTGCATGAAAACTTTGGATGATATGGCGTGCTGTCGGCGCGCCGGATACACTTCTGCACGCCCTCCGATGATCATGTTGGAGACCGCAATCACTGGAGCCACGAATGACCCGATCAGCCGGAACGATTCCCGCAGCCTGTCGGCAACCCGGCCGCGTTTTGATGCGCTTGGCAGCCCTGTGGCTGTGCGCGGCGGTTTCCGCTGCGGCCGCCGCCCAGGCGCCGGAGAGTTTCATGCGCCTGGCCGAGGACGCCGAAGGTCGCCCGCAGGCGCTGCAGGTCGCGCTGGCGCATTACCGCGACGATCAGGGCCGGACCCTGCACCTCGTGGGCGCCGTACACGTGGCCGACCGCGCCTATTTCCAAGATCTTCAGCGCCGCTTTGACGACTACGACGTCGTGCTCTATGAACTCGTGGGGGATCCCGATGGTGGCGGTGAGCGGCCCGCCGGAACCGGGCTCAACCTGGTTGGCATGCTGCAGGGTGGCATGAAGGATGCGCTGGGGCTGGCCTTTCAGCTCGACGAAATCGACTACCAGCGAAGCAACTTCGTGCACGCCGACATGACGCCGACGGAGTTCAGCGACAGCATGAAAAGCCGCGATGAGTCATGGGCCGGAACGTTCATGCAGATGTGGGCCGCGTCGGTCGCGACACAGGATCCGGCGGTTCAGCAGGGCCAGCTGCTGCGGGTGCTGCTCGCCAAGGATCGACAACTCACCCTCAAGCGGGTCATGGCCGAGTCGATGATCGACCAGGCCGGCGTGCTCGAGGTGCTCGCCGGTGAAGAAGGTTCGGTGCTGATTACCGAGCGCAATCGCAAGGCGCTGAGCGTGCTGGAAAGCGAGCTCGCCGGCGGCGCGGGCAATATCGCCCTGTTCTACGGTGCGGGCCATCTTCCCGATTTTCATCGGCGTCTCACCAACCAGTATGGCTTCGAGCTCGAGGCCGTCGAATGGCTGGATGCCTGGGATCTCGGCGACGATTCATGAGCCATTCGAGTGAGATGCCGGCGAGTCGGTTTCGCTATCGTCTCAGCCCGGTCAACATGCGCCGCGGCCTGTGGGTGGTCCTCGGCTCGCTTTTCGTCCTGCTCGCGATTGGAGCGCTGGCCTCCGAGAGCTTGTCCGAAACCATCCTCGAAGACCTTCAGAAGCAGCCTGTTTGGGCCCTGGTGGCGGCGGTGACCGGCGTCGTCGTGCTGACGGTATTGCTCGTTCGCATCGCCAGAATGGCGCGCGATGCCTGGCTGGTGGTCGACAACGAGGGCATTCGTTGCTCGCCGCACAAGCATCACGGTCCCCGGCAGTGGTTGCGACACGACTGGCAGCTGCCCTGGTCGCAGATCGAGCGTGCCGTGGTCCAGCGGCCGGGTGAGAAATCGCATCACCTCCAGAGCTGGATCAACACGACGCTGACGCTCGAAAGCCCGCGTGGCGCCCACGATCTCGCCCTGCTGCACTGGGAACCGGTCGACGATTCGCTCGAACGCCCCGCGTTGACGGCCTTCAGGCCGGGCAAAGCGCTGCACGCACTGACCGAATCGCATCCCCTGATTCGCCATCTCGAGCAGCGCGGCATCGAGGTGGCGTATCGTCCATTGGGGTTTCGCGGTCGCTGGGGCATGGGCAAGTCATCGTCCGATCGGCCCGATGCTCAGGATTCCGAGGGGCCGGTCGATATCCTGGCTTTCAAGTCGCTGGTGATCATGCTCTCGATCATGGGCCTTCTGGGCATCGGCGCGGCCGCGCATTTCACCGTCCTGCCGTCGATTCGTCCCTTGTGGTCACCCGACTACGGTTTGCTGGTGCTGGCCGGCACCGCGGTTTTCGCCCTCGGCGCGATGCTGTCGCGCGCGGCGCCGATACGGGAGCGAACCATCGTCGCCCTGCTGCTGGGCGCAAGCGTCGGCCTGCTCGCCCACCCGCTTTCCGTTCGCCTGCAGTCCGTCACCGGTGACGAGCCGCTGGTGGCCGACTACATCGTGGACGCGCCCGGCCGGTTTCAGCCCGTGCAGGCCGACTATCCGGCCCTCGACCTGTCCGACCTGGATATCACCGAGTACTGGAACAGCATGCCGGAAGGCGCGGTTCATGCCTTCGAGCTTCAGAAGGTGGCGGAAGATCGCTACATCCTCAGGCTCGATCCGCTGTTCGAACAGACCCGCGCGTTCTACGAAGCACTCGGCGGGGAGTGAGGTGTCGGGCGACGGAATGGCCTTCGCCGCTTATCGTTGACAGGACTTGGCGGCCGCCGACTATACTCATCGCATGAATGCGGATGTCGTCGTTGTCGGCGCCGGCCTGGCCGGCCTTGTTGCTGCTTGCGAGTTGTGCGATGCCGGTAAGCGGGTGATCGTGCTCGAGCAGGAGGGCGAGAACAGCCTTGGCGGGCAGGCGTTCTGGTCGCTGGGTGGTTTGTTCTTCGTCGACAGTCCCGAGCAGCGGCGCATGCGCATTACCGACAGCCCGGCGCTGGCCTGGCAGGACTGGCTGGGTTCGGCGCAGTTCGATCGCGATGAGGACTATTGGCCGCGCAAGGTGGCCGAGGCCTACATCGAATTCGCCGCCGGCGAGATGCGGCCCTGGCTGCATTCGCTGGGGATGCGCTGGTTTCCCGTCGTCGGCTGGGCCGAGCGCGGCGGCGCGCATGCTCACGGCCATGGCAACTCGGTGCCGCGTTTTCACATCACCTGGGGAACCGGGCCGGGCGTCGTCCGGCCCTTCGTCGACCGCCTGATGGCGCATGTCGAAAGCGGCCTGGCCGAGGTCCGCTGCCGCCATCGCGTCACGCAATTGCATACCAGCGGGGGTGCGGTTTCCGGTGTCAGCGGTGATGTCCTGGCGCCTTCCAGCGTCGAACGGGGCGAGCGCTCGGGGCGCGAGGTCGTCGAATCGTTCGAGCTCGACAGCGATTGCGTGATCGTGACTTCCGGCGGCATCGGCGGTAATCACGAGCTGGTTCGGAAGAACTGGCCGGTCGAGCAGCTTGGGCCGGCACCGAAGCATATGGTGGCCGGCGTGCCGCATCATGTCGACGGCAAGATGATCGGCACCGCGCAGGCCGCCGGCGCGGCGGTGATCAACGCCGATCGCATGTGGCACTACACCGAGGGCGTGCACAACTGGAACCCGATCTGGCCGAGCCACGGCATCCGCATCCTGCCGGGGCCGTCGTCGATGTGGTTCGACGCCCGGGGCGATCGCCTCGAAGCGCCCTGCATGCCCGGTTTCGACACGCGCTCGACGCTCAAGCGCATCCTCTCGACCGGCCACGAGCATTCCTGGTTCATCCTCAACCGCGACATCATCCGCAAGGAGTTTTCGCTCTCGGGTTCGGAGCAGAACCCGGATCTGACCGGCGCGAAGTGGTCGCTGGTGCTGAAGAATCGCCGGGGCGGTCGGGTGCCGCCGCCGGTTCAGGCCTTCATGGACAAGGGCGAGGATTTCGTCGTCGCCGACAATCTCGACGAGCTCGTGGCCGGCATGAACCGCATCGGCGGCGAGCCGCAGCTGGACGTGGCCCATATTCGCTCGCAGATGGAAGCGCGCGATCGCGAAATCGCCAACCCCTATTCCAAGGATGCCCAGGTCACGGCGATTCACGGCGCGCGCAATTATCTGGGCGACAGGCTGATCCGCACCGCGAAGCCGCATCGCATCCTCGACCCCGCGCATGGTCCCCTGATTGCCGTGAAACTGAACATCCTCACGCGCAAGACCCTGGGCGGGCTGCATACCGACCTGGACTCGCGCGTGCTCGGCGCCGATGGTCAGCCGATCGAGGGGCTCTATGCCGCCGGAGAGTGTGCCGGTTTCGGTGGCGGCGGCTACCACGGCTACAACGCGCTCGAAGGCACCTTCCTGGGCGGCTGCATTTTCTCGGGGCGCAATGCGGGGCGGCATGCAGCCGGCAAGGGCGGGGGATCATGAACAGGGCCTCCGGTTTCACGCTGATCGAGCTGGTCATCGTGCTCGTATTGCTGGGCATCCTGTCGGCTGTGGCCGTCGCGCGTTTCATCGATTTGTCCGGGGAGGCCCGTGACGCCCGTATCCAGGCCCAGGCCCAGGCGCTCGTTTCCAACGACACGCTCAATCACATGGCCTGCGAAGCCGGATCCGACGACTGCATCACCTTTGGCCAAACGGGCTTTTCGACTTGCCAGATCGCGCTCGATACCTTCCTGCCCGAGGTTGCCGAGGACTTCGCGGCGACAACGTATGCTTCCTCAACCCCGCCGTCGCAGTGGCGAGATCTCCCCGACCCGGGTGAAGCGCTTTTCTGGGTGACCCGCACGGTGGAAGTGCCTTTCCCGCAGAAAGTGCCGTGCGTTCTCGCTTACCTGTAGTGGTAGAGCGGGTGACTTGTCGCACCGGTCTGTCCGAAGCCTTGAGTCTCACGTCATGCCGAATGTCCTGATTTCGCCCGAACACGCATCCGACATCCCGATGATCCACGCGGTCCACGCCGAGGCGTTCGAAACCGACGCCGAGGCCCGGCTGGTCGATCAGCTGCGCGAAAGGGCTGATCCGTTCCTGTCGCTGGTCGCCCGGTTCGGCGACGTGGTGGTCGGCCATATCCTGTTCACGCCGGTTCGCCTGGCTGACGGTGGCAAAGCCGGCCTGCTTGGACTCGCGCCGATGGCCGTGCTGCCGGCGTTCCAGCGACAGGGCATCGGCGCCCGCCTGGTCGAGGAGGGCTTGACGGCCGCGCGCGAGATGGGCGCCCGCGGTGTCGTCGTGCTGGGCGATGACAACTACTACCCGAGGTTCGGATTCCGGCCGGCGGCGGAATTTGACCTGTCGAACGAATTCAGTGCACCCGCCAGGTATTTCATGGCGCTCGAGTTGGTGCGGGAGGGTCTTGCGATTGCTTCCGGTCCAGTTCGCTATCACCCCGCCTTTGATGAATTGACGGAAACCTGACAACCGGCGCGGTCGGTCGGGTTCAGTTCAGTGCGCCTTCGAAGCGGTCGCTGAACAGGTGGTCCTCGAACTTGCCGTAGTGCATGACGATGCAATGGATGGCACCGGCGGCATTGATGATGTCGCTGCAGTCGATGCCGACGATCGTCTTGTCGGGAAAGGCCTGCTCAAATACGGCAACCGCCTGGGCGTTTTCGCTGGCGTAACCGTTGAACTGGCAGACCAGCACGGCCTCGTTGACGATGACCGAATTGGTGTAGGTGTAGTGCGCGCCTGCGCCCCAGCCGGGCGTTCGCAGGACGGTGTAGCCGCGGTCGTTCATCAGGCTGGCGCCGGCCTCGGTGACCTGGTGCGGCACGCCGCCGGCTTCCATCGGGTCGTATTCGCCGATGATGACGGTCTGGTCGTCGACGGGCAGAAACCACATGTCGAGGTGCTGGGTGGAGTCGAAGCTCGCCGGTAGCGGGTCGAGGATGGTCAGATCCAGATTGTGATAGTCGGCGTAGTAGTCCTCGACGTCCTGTTCGCTCACGCCCGGGTTCTCGTTGACGATCAGTTCGGACATGAACGCCTCGCCGTTGTCGAACAGGTGGAAGTTGCCGCCGCCGTGTACCAGCGGCAGTTCGTATAGCATCTCGCCGGTTATGCCCGCGATGCCGGCCGGTACCTGGTCGTCGTCGGGGCGCGGCCGGTTGTAGCTGTGATCCATCAGCGATCGTTCCTGGTCGACAAACAGCGTGCGTGGGCCGTAATCGCGGATCCAGACCGTGTCGCTCGGCATTTGCAGGAACGTTACCCTGGAGAGGTCGGCCCCGGCCACCTCAAGATCGTCTTCCGCCGAGTCTTGCTGGGCCTGTCCGGAGACGATGAGAAAGATCCGGGCCGTGTTCGTCTCGGTGGTCACCGCCACCGTGATTTCCGCAATGACCGAGTTGAAGTAACCCCAGCGCAGGAAAAGCCCCTCGTTTGGCGCATACTCCGACGGCGTCTCGATCCCGCCGATCGGTGTGACGCCGCGTCCGCTGAGGTCGGGCGTTACCCAGCGCTGGCTTTCGGCCGCGGTCATGGATCGCGGCGTCGGCGGTTCGTCGTCGAAGATGGTCGCGAGCACGTGCGGCGGCACGACGCGAACCTGCGCCACGGCCGTGCTGACAACGGTCAGAAGGGCGGCGACGGTCAAGCCGACCGTGACGAGCGAGATGAATCTGCGTGGCATGACGGTCAGAAGAGTGAATTTTACTGAAGTCTATCAGGGCCGGCACCCACGCTTTCGGCCCTGTGAGCAGTACGCTGCAGTATGGTGATTCCCAAGAAGTTTCATGTTCGGACACCTGAACGGGCAGTCGGTACAATAGCTGGTCCGAACAACGAGAACGCTCCCCGAGAGGACAGGCATGGTGCAACAGTATCCCCACCCCGACGACATCGATTCGCAGGAGACCCAGGAGTGGCTCGAGTCGCTTGCCGCGGTCGTCGACCGTGATGGCCCCGAGCGGGCGCATTTTCTCCTCGAGCGTTGTGTCGAGCTCGCGCGTCGCTCCGGGGCGCACCTGCCGTTCGACCTGACCACGGCCTATATCAATACCATTCCGCCGCATCGCGAGCCGAACATGCCCGGCGACGGGTCGCTGGAGCGGCGCATCCGGTCGATCATTCGCTGGAACGCCATGGCCATGGTCGTGCGCGCGGCCCGCCGCGGCGGCGAGTTGGGCGGGCACATCGCCAGCTTCGCCTCGGCCGCCACGCTCTATGACGTCGGCTTCAATCATTTCTTCAAGGGCCCCGATCACGAAGACGGCGGCGACCTGGTCTACATCCAGGGTCATTCCTCGCCCGGCATCTACGCCCGCGCTTATCTTGAGGGGCGAATGACCGAGGAACAGCTCGACGGATTCCGCCAGGAAGTCGACGGCGAGGGCATCAGCTCCTATCCGCATCCCTGGCTGATGCCCGAGTTCTGGCAGTTCCCGACGGTGTCGATGGGCCTGGGTCCGATCATGTCGATCTACCAGGCACGATTCCTCAAGTACATGACCAATCGCGGCATTACCGACGCCAGCAAGCGCCAGGTCTGGAGCTTTCTCGGCGACGGCGAAATGGATGAGCCCGAATCGCTCGGCGCGATTTCGCTGGCCGGCCGCGAGAAGCTCGACAACCTGGTGTTCGTGGTCAACTGCAACCTGCAGCGACTCGACGGGCCGGTGCGGGGCAACGGCAAGATCATCCAGGAACTGGAAGGCTTCTTCCGCGGTGCCGGCTGGAACGTGATCAAGGTGATCTGGGGCTCCTACTGGGATCCGCTGCTGGCGCGCGATACCAAGGGTCTGCTCAGGCGGCGCATGGAAGAAGCGCTCGACGGCGACTACCAGAAGTACAAGGCCAACGACGGCGCCTACGTGCGCGAGCATTTCTTCGGCGCCTACGACGAGTTGAAGGAAATGGTCGCCGACCTGTCCGACGCCGACATCTGGCGCCTGAACCGCGGTGGCCACGATCCGCACAAGATCCACGCCGCCTACCATGCCGCCACACACACGGAAGGCCGGCCCACGGTCATCCTCGCCAAGACCATCAAGGGTTACGGCCTGGGAGAGTCGGGCGAGGGGCAGAACATCTCGCACCAGCAGAAGAAGCTCGACGACGAGGGCGTCAAGTACTTCCGCGACCGCTTCAACGTGCCGGTCTCCGACGATAAGCTCGCCGAAGTGCCGTACTACCACCCGGGCGAGGATTCCGAAGAAGTCAAGTACATGAAGAAGCGCCGGGAGGAACTCGGTGGCTTCATGCCGCAGCGCAAGGTCGATTACGAACCGCTCGAGATACCCGGGCTCGACGCCTTCGACAAGATCATGCAGCCGACCGGCGAGCGCGAGATCTCGACGACCATGGCCTTTGTGCGCTGCCTGACCGTCCTGCTGCGCGACAAGAACGTCAAGAAGAACGTCGTGCCGATCATCTGCGACGAGGCGCGCACCTTCGGCATGGAGGGCCTGTTCCGCCAGATCGGCATCTACGCGCCCTTCGGCCAGCTCTATGAACCGGTCGACTCCGATCAGCTCGCTTATTACAAGGAAGAGAAGGAAGGCCAGGTGCTGCAGGAGGGCATCACCGAGGCCGGCTCGATGAGTTCCTGGATCGCGGCGGCGACCAGCTACGCCTCGTCCGGCGTGCCCATGATCCCCTTCTACGCCTTCTACTCGATGTTCGGTTTCCAGCGTATCGGCGACCTGGCCTGGGCGGCCGGCGACATGCGCGCGCGCGGCTTCCTCATCGGCGGCACTTCCGGCCGCACCACGCTCAACGGCGAAGGGCTGCAACACGAGGACGGCCACAGCCAGGTCCAGGCCGGGCTGATACCCAACTGCGTGAGCTACGATCCGACCTTCGCCTACGAGCTGGCGGTGATCCTGCAGGACGGCCTCAGGCGCATGTATGCCGACGGCGAGGATGTCTACTATTACATCACCGTACTCAACGAGAACTACGCCCACCCCGAGATGCCCGAGGGCGCCGAAGAGGGGATCCGCAAGGGTATGTACCTGCTGCGGGACTCGGGGCTCGGGACTCGGGACTCGGACAAGCCGGTCGTGCAGTTGATGGGGTCGGGTTCGATACTCAGAGAAGTGATTGCCGCGGCCGATCTGCTTGAGAAAGACTACGACGTGGCCTCCGACATCTGGTCGGTGACCAGCTTCAACGAAGTGCGCAAGGACGGTTACGAAATCAGCCGGCGCAATCGCCTCAATCCGGACGAATCACCGAAGACGCCCTGGATGACCGGCCTGCTGAAGGATCGCGCAGGCCCGGCGGTAGCCGCCACCGACTACGTTCGTGCGTTTGCCGACCAGGTGCGCGAGTTTGTGCCGCAGGACGATTACATCGTGCTCGGCACCGACGGCTTCGGCCGCTCGGACACGCGCGAGAATCTGCGCCGCTTCTTCGAGGTGGATCGCTATAACGTCGCCTGGGCTGCGCTGGTCGGCTTGAACCGGCAGGGCAAGTTCGACGACGACAAGCTGGCCAAGGCGAGAAGCGCGCTCAATATCGACCCGGACAAGCCGTTGCCGACGACGGTGTGAATATGGCAGGGGTCAGGATTCAGGGATCAGGGGTCAGGGGCCACGACGTTGTGCCCGTGCCACCCCTGATCCCTGACCCCTGAATCCTGACCCCTCATACCCCCGCCCCAGTGGTTGACCGCCAAACACGAGACGAGACGACAGCATGAGCAAGAAGCAGGAAATCAAAGTCCCCGACATCGGCGATTTCGACAAGGTGCCCATCATCGAGGTGCTGGTGTCCGAAGGCGATGACATCGAAAAGGAACAGTCGCTGGTCACGCTCGAGTCGGACAAGGCGACCATGGAAGTGCCCGCATCGGCTGCCGGCAAGCTGGTTGAGCTGAAGGTCTCCGAAGGCGACGAGGTTGGTGAGGGGGATGTGATCGGCGTCGTGGAGGTTTCCGACGACGTTGAGGAGGCTGCTGACGAAGGGGACTCCGGAGACGAGGAGTCAGGAGTCAGGGGTCAGGGGTCAGGGGAGTCTTCGGAAGACGCTGATGATGCCGAGCAGTCTGGGGGTTCCGAAGACTCCGTAGACGCAGACGAAGATCGCCCTGAATCCCGACCCCCGACCCCTGACTCCTCGTCGCAGGGCGACGACCTGCCGGCGCCCCCCGTTCCGTTCGACGGTATGGACCAGGATCCCTCCAAACTCCCCCACGCCTCGCCGGCAGTGCGCAAGCTTGCGCGTGAGCTTGGTGTTGACCTGACCGGCGTCGAGGGCTCGGGTCGGAAGGGCCGCATCACGGAAGGCGACCTCAAGGGCCACGTCAAGCAGTCGATGGAATCGGGTGGTGGTGCCGTGGCTGGCGGTACTGGGCTCAATATTGCCGAGGCCCCGCAGGTGGATTTCTCCAAGTTCGGCGACGTCGAGGAGGAGAAACTCTCGCGCATCAAGCAGATCTCTGGACCTGCTCTGCACCGCAACTGGGTGACGATCCCGCACGTCACGCAGTTCGACGAAGCCGACATCACCGAGATGGAGGCCTTCCGTCAGTCCAGTAAAAGCCAGGCCGAGCAGGCCGGCACGAAGATGACCCCGCTGGTGTTCCTGATCAAGGCCGTGGTCGCGGCGCTCAAGGCGTTTCCGCACGTCAATGCCTCGCTGTCGAATGACGGCAAGAAGCTGATCCGGAAGAAGTACTTCCACATCGGCGTGGCGGTGGATACGCCCAACGGCCTGGTCGTGCCGGTGATTCGCGACGCCGACCAGAAGGGTCTGATCGAGCTGGCGCAGGAGCTGACCGACCTGTCGACGCGCGCGCGCGACGGCAAGCTCAAGGGCGACGAGATGAAGGGCGGCTGCTTTTCCATCTCGAGCCTGGGCGGTATCGGCGGCACCGCGTTTACGCCCATCATCAACGCCCCCGAACTGGCCATCCTGGGTGTTTCGCGGTCCGAGACGAAACCGGTCTGGGACGGCGAGCAGTTCCAGCCCCGCTTGATGCTGCCGCTGTCGCTGTCGTATGACCATCGCGTCATCGACGGTGCCGACGCCGCGCGCTTCACCCGCTACCTGGCCGAGCAGCTCGAGGACCTCAGGCGGCTGCTGCTTTGAACCCGCAACGAACGGGCTTCGGCATGATGGTCGCCGCGGCGGTCGGCGTACTGCTGCTGTTGACCTTCGTGTTTTCCGGCCTGGTCGAGAACCGGCGCAATCCGAATCAGCAGGTTCAAAGCCAGCGCGTCAATGGCGGTATCGAGGTGGTGCTGGAATCCGATCGCCAGGGTCATTTCATCGCCAGCGGGGCGATCAACGGCCGCGAGGTGACCTTCCTGGTCGATACCGGCGCCACGCTCGTATCCGTGCCCGAGGGACGAGCCGATGAGCTCGGCCTCGAACGCATGGCGCGCATCGGCCTGGAGACCGCGGCTGGCCCGGTCACCGGCTGGATGACGCGCATCGACGAAGTGCGACTGGGCGATATCGTCCAGCGCGACGTGCGCGCGGCCATCAGCCCGGGGCGCAGCGATACGATCCTGTTGGGCATGAGCTTTCTGCGCGATCTGGAGATGAATCAGTCGGGTGGCCAGCTGCGTTTGCTACAGTCACCGTAGGTCGCGGTTACATCCGCGACGGTCAACGGATCGGATCTGTACACGCACTGGCTAAGCGTGAACAAGTTTGCCAGGTCGTCCGTCGGGGATGTAACCCCGACCTACGCGGGCTCTGACAGACAACGAGGCGAGAGCATGAGCAACAAAAAGGAAATCAAGGTTCCCGACATCGGCGATTTCGACAAGGTGCCGATCATCGAAGTGTTGGTCGCCGAGGGCGACGACATCGAACTCGAGCAGTCGCTGGTCACGCTCGAGTCCGACAAGGCGACCATGGAAGTGCCCGCGTCGGCGGCTGGTAAGCTCGTCGAGTTGAAGGTCGCCGAGGGCGACGAGGTCGGGGAGGGTGACGTTATCGGCGTGGTTGAAGTCTCCGAAGAGGTTGACGAAGGCTCGGATGATGATGACTCCGGGGGTGAGGAGTCAGGAGTCAGGGGTCAGGGGTCAGGGGAGTCTTCGGAAGACTCCGAGGAGAATGAAGGGTCCGATGACTCCGGAGACGCGGACGAAGGCCGCCCTGAATCCCGACCCCCGAATCCTGAATCCTCATCCGATCCGGGTGATCACGACTACGACTTCGACCTGGCCGTGCTTGGCTCCGGGCCGGGCGGCTACACCGCCGCCTTCCGCGCCGCCGACCTGGGCCTGAAAGTCGCGCTGATCGAGCGCTACGACGTCATTGGCGGTGTCTGTCTGAACGTCGGCTGCATTCCGTCGAAGGCCTTGCTGCACGTCGGGCAGGTGATCGACTCGGCCGCACATCTTGGCGAGCACGGGGTGAGTTTCGGCGAGCCCGATATCGACCTCGACAAGCTGCGCGACTTCAAGGACGGCGTGGTCGGCAAGCTCACCGGCGGCCTGGCTGGCATGGCGAAAAAGCGCAAGGTCGAGATCATCCAGGGAACCGGCCAGTTCAGCGGCGAGCACGAACTGGTCGTCGAGCATGAAGGCAAGGAACGAACCGTCGACTTCAATCAGTGCATCATCGCTGCCGGCTCGCGCGTGATCGAGATTCCCATCGTGCCCTGGGAAGACGAACGGGTCATGGATTCCACCGATGCCCTGGAGCTGGCCGAGGTGCCCGAGCGCCTGCTGGTCATCGGCGGCGGCATCATCGGCCTGGAGATGGCCTGCGTTTACCGGGCGCTGGGCTCGGAGGTCACGGTTGTCGAACTGATGGACCAGCTGATGACCGGTGCCGACGCCGACCTGGTCAAGCCTTTGCAGCAGCATCTGAAAAAGCTCGGTGTCGAATTCCATCTCGAGACCAAGGTCGAGAAGGTCGAAGCCGGCGACAAGGCATTGACCGCGACCCTCGACGGCAAGGGCGCGCCCGACACGGCCGAGTTCGACCGTGTGCTGGTCTGCGTGGGTCGTCGGCCCAACGGCGATCAGCTCAACGCCGAGGCCGCCGGCGTGGACGTCGACGACAAGGGCTTCATCGCCGTCGACGGCCAGATGCGCAGCAATGTCGACCATATTTTCGCCATCGGCGATATCGTCGGCCAGCCGATGCTGGCCCACAAGGGCTCCTACGAGGGCAAGGTGGCCGCCGAGGTCGCTGCCGGCCACAAGCGGGCGGCGGACGCGCGCGTGATTCCCTCGGTCGCCTACACCGACCCTGAGGTGGCCTGGGTTGGCCTGACCGAGGCGCAGGCGAAGGAAAAGGGCCTCGACTACGGTGTCGGCAAGTTCCCCTGGGCGGCTTCGGGCCGGGCGCTCGGCATGGATCGCTCGGAGGGTTTCACCAAGCTGATCTTCGACACCGAAAGCGATCGCCTGATCGGCGCCGGCGTCGTCGGCATGCATGCCGGCGACCTGATCGCCGAGTTGACGCTGGCCATCGAAATGGGCTGCGATGCCGCCGATATCGGCCTGACCATCCATCCGCACCCGACGCTGTCGGAGTCGGTGATGATGGCCGCCGAGGCCTACGAGGGTACGATCACCGATCTCTATATGCCGAAAAAGAAGTAATGGTCAACGTCGATCCCCGGGCCGGGTACACCCTTTATGCGGCCGAGTGCTCACTGTATTCGGGCAAGCTGCGCAGCTATCTGCGCAAGAAGGGCATCGCCTATCGCGAGATCGCGCCGTCGGTCCTGACCTACAAGCGCTTCATCGTTCCGCGCACCGGCGTGAGCTACATTCCGGTGCTGCACACCCCCGACGACGAGGTGTGGCAGGACACCACCGAGATCATCGACCGGCTGGAGGCGCGCCACCCCGACCCCGCGGTCTATCCTGAGAGCCCCTGCCAGCGACTGGTTTCCCTGCTGCTGGAAGTCTACGGCGACGAGTGGCTGCTGATTCCGGCCATGCACTACCGCTGGAATTTTCCCGACGACAACCTGCCGTTCCTTCACGACGAATTCGGCGGCGTCGCCTTTCCCTGGCTGCCGCGTTTCCTGCGCCGCCGGCTCGGCCGGCGGGTGGCCGCCCGCTTTGCCGGTTTCGTGCCCGGGCTCGGCATCACCGAAGACACCATCCCGGCGATCGAGGCCTCATACCGGGCGCTGCTCGACGACCTCGACGTGCATTTTCGCCGCCATGACTTCCTGCTCGGTTCGCGACCCTCGATTGGCGACTTTGGCCTGATCGGTCCGCTCTACGCCCACCTTTATCGAGACCCGCATCCCGGCCGACTGATGCGCGAGCGCGCGCCGGCGGTGGCCGCATGGGTCGAGGGCATGACCGACGAGCAGCCGGTCGAAGGCGATTTCCTGCCCGGCGACGCCGTGCCTGAAACGCTGTTGCCGGTGCTGCAGCGCATGGTGCGCGAACAGATGCCGGTGCTGGCCGACACCGCCGTGCGCCTGGCGCAATGGCGCGAGTCCCACCCCGAAGAACGGACCATTCCCAGGGCGCTGGGCGAGCACGACTTCGACATCGAGGGCGTGCAAGGCCGTCGCAAGGTACTGCCGTTCTCGCTGTGGATGTGGCAACGGGTGCTCGATTTCTATCGGGGTCTGTCGCGGGAGCAGAGAGATGGCGTGGCCGAGCTCCTCGACGAGATCGATGCAAAGCCTTTTCTGGAACGGTCGTGGCCCGTCCGGGTGGATCGGCGGGACAATCGCTTCGTGATCTTGTAGCCCATGCCGGGGCGCCGCGTTCAGGGCTTCTGCGTTCCTGGCGGGTTGTGCCGACCGGCCCGGCGCGCTTCGCCGCCGCAGCGCTTGGAGCAATAGCGCACCTCGTCCCAGCAGTCGCGCCACTTGCGCCGCCAGGTGAACGGGCGGCGGCAAACCGGGCAGGTCTTGGTCGGCAAATTTGATTTTTTCACGGCGCAATCAAAACACGACTTCACTCGAGCCGGCGTGAATCCGATCGCAATCGGGCAGCGCGGCCCGTGTCGCAACGCTCAGCCGCTTGGTCGGCTGGAAAGAACTGTCTTCGACAATGGCCTTGTCGCTGCCGCAAGACGGCCGATGCCATTCAGAGCAGGCGCCAGCCCAGCCAGATCACGCAGAACAGTATCAGGAACCACAGGCCGGCGTGAGCGAGCGCCAGCAAGGCGCCGCGCGGGCGGTGCTGGCTCGGCGTGTGTTCGCTCGTGAGCAGTTTGATGTTGAGCCATGCAATCAGCGGCGCAGCGAGAAAGGATACCGTGGTGGCGAAGTCGATCAGGCTGGTGAAGCGCTGGCCGAAGAAGTGGATCACGGCCAGTGCGCCGGTGCTGATCAGCAGCAGGGCGCCGATGTAGCGGGCGCTGTGCTTGTGTTCGGCCGACCCGTCCTGTGTGGCGATGCCGCCGATCTCGATCAGTGCGCGCAGGGCGCGTGGGTAGGCATCCGTAACCGCCAGGGTGGTCGAGAACATCGTGGTCAGCGCGGCTACGGCGATAATCGGTCGCGACCACTCTCCCAGGTTCTGCGCGTAGAGTTCCACCAGGCGGCCGGAAAACGCGATGCCCGATTGCGGCAGTGACTCGCCGCTGCCGTGAATCATCAGGGCGCCGAGCAACAGGAACAGGACCGCCAGGACGGTCGCCCCGACGTAGCCGATCTGGAAGTCGGTGATGGCGTCTCGAACGCTGGGTCTTTGTCCGGTCTGTTCAGCGCGCTCGAGCGTCCACAGGGAGTGCCAGGCCGCCACGTCGAGCGGAATCGGCATCCAGCCCAGAAGGGCCAGAACGAAGGCAAAGCCGGTCGCCGTCCAGACCGCTCCCAGGTTGGCAGTCGGGTCGAGGACGCGCCAGTCCGGCCCGGAACCGAAGGCAAGCGCCACGGCCGCCAGCGTGGACACGGCCAGTGCGGCCATGATCACCTTCATCATCAGGTCCAGGCCACGGTAGCGGCCGACAGACAGGATGACCAGGCAGCCGAAGAGTACGCCCGCCGACAGCTGGGTCATCGTGGCGTCGAGCCCGAACACCAGTCCCGCCAGGCCAGCGGTGACGACGGTCACGCCCGCCTGGATGATCAGCATGGTGCCCAGGGTGATGATCACGAACAGCCCCAGCGCCCAGCGGCCGAGCCGGCGATAGCCCTGCAGCAGGTTCTCGCCAGTGGCCGCCGCGTAACGCGGGCCGAACTCGAGAAAGGGGTACTTGAACACGCAAGCGAGCACGACCAGCAATAGCAGGCTGGTGCCGTAGTCGGCGCCGGCGCGAGTGGACTGAACCAGGTGCGACACACCGACGGCTGCTCCGGCCATGAGTAAACCCGGGCCCAGCGCACTTAGCAACTGACGGCCTCGACGGCTTGCAAAAGTAAAGAACATGTTCATATCATACAGTCGGAACCAATCAATGCTGCGCCATACCGCACAGTATTGATCAATACTTAAAAACATCTCTGCTTTGGGGAGAAATCTGATGAAGTCAAGCCGATTCCTGGCGCTCGCACTCGCGCTGTTGTGGCTGGTCGGCTGCGGTGGCAGTTCCAGTGTGGACCGTGCCGTAGACCAAGAGCCCGCCACTCAACCCGACGGTGATCCCGTCGACGGCGTTCTTACCGCCGTGTTCGATCCTGGCGGCGGCAATATCCCGTTTCCCAACACCTTGCTGCTGTCCGGGACCGAGGATCTGACGCTCAACATTCCGGGCGGTGATCCGGAAGACGTCAGTGATCCGGTCACCGCGATGAATGCGCTCGATGGATTCAGCACCGTCGCGCCCTGGACGTTCAGCTTCAGCGCCGAAGTCGATCCGGCCAGCGTGATTCCGGGCAGCACGGTTCGCTTCTACGAGGTGACCTTCGTGCAAGGTCAGCCGGCCGTGTCCGGGGTCAATCGCGAGCTCGTTCCCGGCCAGGACTATGCCGCCGTGGTCGCGTCTTCGGATCCCAACGGCCAGACCGTGGCCGTCGTGCCGCTCAAGCCGCTGCAGGAAATGACCGGCTACATGGCGGTGCTCACCGACGGCATCACCGATACCAGCGGCAATCCCGCAACGCCGTCACAGCCCTACTTCCTGGCCAAGCGCCCCGAGCCCCTGGTGGATGCTGACGGCAACAGCACCGATCCGCTGCTGGACGACCCCACCGCCAATTCACTCGAGCCGCTGCGTCAGATTATCAATACGCACCTGGCCGGCGCAGCCTCTCAAGGTGTGGCGCGCGACAGCATCGTGTTGTCCTCGACGGCCACGACGCAGTCGATCACGCCGGTGCTTTCTGCTCTGCGTTCGGCCATTGGCCCGACCAGTAGCCAGGTGGCCCAGGCCTGTGTCGCCCCCGACACCTGCCTGACCACGGCCGACGTGCTGCCGCCAGGCGCTTCGCCGGGCATCGCCGATATCTACATGGGTGTCGTTGAAGTGCCATATTTCCTCGGCTTCCCGACCGAGCAGAATCCCACGGCGCCATTGACCGAGTTCTGGGAAGCCGCGCCGGGCAACTACGTTCCGCCGTTCGACCAGTTCGGGTTCGATCCGGAGTCCACCAACGTAACCGTTGCCAATCCGTTCCCGGTTGAGACGGGACGGCCGATGATCCCGATGCTGGTGACGGTTCCGAACGAAATGTCGGGCCAGACCCGTCCGGCTGCCGGTTGGCCGGTCGTGATCTTCCAGCACGGCATTACGGGCAACCGCTCGCAAATGCTGGCCCTGGCCGACACGATGGCCTCGCAGGGTTTCGCGGTGGTCTCCATCGATATGCCGCTGCACGGCATTACCGACCAGGCGAGCCCGCTGTATATCGATAACACGCCGTTCGCCCCGCTTGCGTCCGAGCGCACCTTCGATCTCGACCTGCGCAACAACGAAACCACCGCGCCCGGTCCTGACGGCATGATCGACAGTTCCGGTGCCTGGTTCATCAACCTGCAGAGTCTGCTGACATCGCGCGACAACCTGCGCCAGGCTCAGATCGATCTTTCGACCCTGGCCTTGAACGTGCCGGAGATGGACATCGATGGCGACGGCATAAGCGATCTCGACGGTTCGAACATCAACTTCGTCGGCCTGTCGCTCGGTTCCATGGTGGGTACGCCCTTCCTGGCCGTAGAGCCGACTGTCGGCAACGGCGTGCTGTCGGTGCCCGGCGGCGGAATCGCCAACCTGCTGTCGGGTTCGCAGACCTTTGGTCCGGTTATTCGCGCCGGTCTGGAGTCAGCGGGCGTCGAGCCCTTCTCGCCCGACTACTTCCAGTTCCTGCTGGCGGCCCAGACGGTGATTGATTCGGCCGACCCGATCAACTGGGGTGCGACGGCAACCGCGCAGAACACTATTTTGCTTCAGCAGGTTGCCGGCGATACGGTGGTGCCGAACGCGGTCGAAGGCGCGCCGCTTTCGGGAACCGAACCGCTGATCCGAATCATGGGGCTGGACGCCATTACGCAGACAACGCAGGATCCCATGGGTATCCGCGGCGCCGTCCGCATGATTCAGGGCAGCCACGGCTCGCTGCTCGATCCGAGTGCCGGGCCGGCCGTTACGGCCGAAATGCAGGGGCAAGCCGCCAGCATGGTTGCTTCCGGTGGCGCGTTGGTCGTCATCGGCGATCCGTCACTCATCCAGACCGACGACTGAGAGGGAGAATCCGAACATGAAACGTCAAGAACTTCACACGAGTCGGCGCGGTCTCGGGCTCAAGCCCGGTACCCTGGCCGGCGCTATCGGTCTGGCGCTGATGGCCCAGCAGGCCCAGGCCATTGACTTCAGTACCGACGAGGTCGAAATTCGACTCGACTCCAACGTCAGCTACGGCGTCGGGATGCGCGCTGAAGAGCGCGATAACGACCTGATCGCCAAGTCGCAGTTCGATCCGGTTGTCTTCCAGCGGCCGCTCGAGCAGCAGATTGCCACGCCGGGCCGATTCTCGGCCAACTCCGACGACGGCAATCTCAACTTCGACCAGTGGGACCCGATCTTCAACCAGGTTCGCATCACTTCCGAGCTGGCTGTCAACTTCGATAACTTTGGCGCCTTTGTTCGCGGCAACTACTTCTACGACTTCACCCTCACCGGGATGGACGAATTGCCCGATGGTGCCAAGGACCAAGCGGCTGATCGCGCCCGTCTGCTCGATGCCTACGTCTATGCCGACATCCCACTCGGTGAGCAGCTGCTTTCTTTGCGACTCGGTCGCCAGGTAGTCAGTTGGGGCGAGAGCACCTTCCTGGCCGGTGGCATCAATACCATCAACCCGGTCGATGTGACCGCATTGCGCACCGCCGGTGCCGAGCTCAAGGACGCCTTCCTGCCGCTGAACATGTTGTGGGGCAGTCTGGACATTACGCCGAACCTCTCGGTGGAAGCCCTGATCATGGGCGAGTGGGATGCAGTTGAAGCCGAACCTTCCGGTACCTACTTCGCCACCAACGACTTCGCCACGGCCGGTGGCCGCTATGCCATGCTCAACTTCGGCATGGTGCCGCAGCCCGTCAACAACCCGGATCTCTATGAGACCGTTTGCATCAACGGAAACCTGGGTGCCAGTGACCGGTCGCTGCCAATCAGCCTGGTGGGTGCCGGTTGCGGCGCATCCTTTCCGCGGGCGGCCAACAACGAGCCGGACGAGCATGGCCAGTACGGTATTGCCTTCCGGTACTACGCTGATTGGCTCAATCAGACCGAATTCGGGTTCTATCACCTGCGCTACCACAGCCGGCTTCCGGTACTGTCCGGCCGCGCGGTCACCAATTCGGCGCCATCCTCCGGCGCCGTGATTGTTGAGTATCCCGAGGATATCGACCTGTGGGGCGTGAGCTTTAATACGACCGTCAGCGGCTGGTCGCTGGGTGGTGAAGTCAGCTACCGTGAGAACGTGCCGCTGCAGGTCGACGATGTCGAGCTGCTCTACGCCGGTCTCTCCCCACTGAATGCGGCCATTCCGGAGCGCTACAACCAGTTCATCAGCCAACTGGGCGACTTCGAGCCGGGAGAGTTCATCCAGGGCTACGAGCGCCGCGAGGTCTCTCAGGCCCAGTTCACCCTGACCAAGCTGTTCGGGCCGGGCAATTTCCTGAATGCCAACCAGGTAGCTGTCGTGGGCGAGTTCGGCGTGACACACGTCTGGGACTTGCCCCCCGAGAGCGAATTGCGCTTCGAAGGCCCCGGTACGGATACATTCGGTGGCCCCTCGCGTCAGACCGGGGGCAATTCGCGCAGCCCGATTACCACCACCAGTGGCTACGCGACCGATACCAGTTGG
Organism: Lysobacterales bacterium; assembly: GCA_034520805.1. Lineage (GTDB taxonomy): Bacteria > Pseudomonadota > Gammaproteobacteria > Xanthomonadales > Wenzhouxiangellaceae > Wenzhouxiangella. The sequence goes on from JAXHNG010000019.1 coordinate 86,423, forward strand.
GGTTACCGGCTGCTGTTTGCGCCGACCTACAACAACGTGTTCGGCACGGCCTGGAACATGACCCCCCGGCTGGCGTTCAATCATGACGTCGATGGCGTTACACCGGGACCGGGCGGCAACTTCATCGAGGGCCGCAAGCAAGTCACCGTGGGCGTGAATTTCAGCTATCTCTCGCGCTGGGGGGCCGGACTGTCCTACACAAGCTTCTTCGGTGCCGGAAACAACAACCTGCTGAGTGATCGCGACTTCGTCGCGGCTTCCCTGAGCTACTCATTCTAAAGCGGAGGTCAACATGACAGACAACTACATCAAACCCGGACTGACGATCTTCGCGGCCGTCCTGGCGGGCGTCTTGCTCGTCGGTTGCGGAACGGCCCCGGTGGCTGAGGAAGAGCAGGCTTCGGCGGAACAGAGCGCGATGTCCGATCGCTTCGAATCGGAGCAGCAGGCAAAAGCAGAAGCCGAAGCCCAAGCCCAAGCTGAAGCCGAGGCTAAGGCCGAAGAGGAAGCCGTGGCCGAGCAGGCCGAGATGGACGCCCAGATGCAAGCCGAAGCCGAGCCCGAACGGCAGGCCGCTGAAGAGCAGGCCCGTCGCCAGGCCGAAGCCCAAGCCGCTGCCGAGGAAAAAGCGCGGCGCGAAGCCGAGGCCGCTGAAGCCGAGCGCATGGCCGCCGAGGAAGAAGCGCGCCGCCAGGCCGAGGCCGAAGCTGCCGCTGAAGCCGAGCGCATGGCCGCCGAGGAAGAAGCCCGTCGCCAGGCCGAGGCCGAAGCTGCCGCCGAAGCCGAGCGCATGGCCGCCGAGGAAGAAGCTCGTCGCGAGGCCGAGCGCATGGCTGCCGTCGAAGAAGAGGCAGGGCAACAAAGCAGTGGATCCGGGGCGATGAGCGAGGAAGATGAGCCTGCCCTGGCGGAAGAGGCAAGTTCCGAAATGGCTTCGGAGGATCCCGGTGAGGTCGTCGAGGCCGCCGAGGATCCGATCATCGGTCAGGCGGACATGGACGTCATCATTCCGCGCACCGAAGAAAATATCGCCCGCCTCGGCGAGGACCTCACCCCAATGGGTTCCCCCCGGGCTGGGAATGCCGAAGGCACCATTCCGGCCTGGGACGGCGGTCTGACCCGAGAAGACTGGCCTCAAGGTTACCAGCCTGGCGATCGCCATCCTGATCCGTATGCCGACGAGGAGCCTCTGTTCACAATCACGGGCGAGAACTACCAAGACTATGCTGATCGCCTTTCGGTGGGCCAGAAGGCCTTGTTCGAGCGCTATCCGGATACCTATTACATGAAGGTCTATCCGACGCATCGCAGCGCTTCTTTCCCGGAACGTATCTACGAGGCGACCATCGACAACGCCGCGACCGGGCGCCTCGCGTCCAACGGTGAGGGTGTCGAGGACGTCTACGAAGGCTTCCCCTTCCCGCTGCCGCAGAACGCCTATCACCTGATCTGGAACCACAAGCTCAAGTACAAGGGCATCGGTGGCGCGCGCTACAACAACCAAGTAGTACCCACGACCTCTGGCGCCTACCAACTTGTCAAGCTTCGCGAGGAGTTGCTCGGTCTCTACTACAAGGAAGGCATGACCATCGAGGATACCGGTAATATCCTGCTGTACTTCTTCCAGGAGGTGGAGTCGCCGGCACGTCTTGCAGGCAACATCCTGCTCGTTCACGAGACGCTCAACCAGATCAGGCAGCCGCGCCAGGCCTGGATTTACAACCCTGGCCAGCGCCGCGTGCGCCGCGCGCCCAACGTGGCCTACGACAATCCCGGGACCGCCTCTGACGGGCTGCGCACCAACGACATGACCGACATGTTCAACGGCGCCATGGACCGCTACAGCTGGAAGATCGTGGGCAAGAAGGAAATGTACATTCCGTACAACTCCTACGGTGCGCACAGCGGCGACATCACGCCCGACGATCTGGTGCGCCCGGGCCATCTCAACCCGGAATACATGCGCTACGAGCTGCATCGCGTCTGGATCGTCGACGCCACCCTCAAGGAAGGCACACGTCATATCCACCCACGCCGCACCTTCTACCTGGACGAGGACAGCTACCAGATCGCCCTGACTGACCACTACGATCAGCAGGGCAATCTCTGGCGCGTGTCGGAAGCGCATACCATCAATTATTATGAGTTGCCCACTTATTGGTCCAGCATCCTGTCGCACATGGATCTTCAGTCGGGTCGTTACGTCGCGACCGGCCTGGACAACCAGGATCCCGTCCCGAGCTTCAACGTAGAGCTCGATCCAAGCAGTTACACGCCGCAGGCGCTGCGTGTTCGGGGTCGACGCTGAGTCGAGGCAGATCACGGCAAAACAGCAGGGCCGGCCACTTGGCCGGCCCTTGCGTCTCGGAGTGCAGTTCATGAGCCATCTCAAGCAAATTGTCCTGGCGCTTATCTTGGCGCCGACCCTGCTACAGGCCCAGGATCAGTCTGGGGAAATTCAGCCTCGCCCGGCAGAGCGTGTGCCGCTGGCCGATGAGTCCCTGATGCTCGATGTCACCCGTGCCGGCGAACGTTATGTCGCCGTGGGAGGGCGTGGGCATATCCTGCTGTCTGGCGACGGTAAGCAGTGGGAGCAGGCCGAGTCGGTGCCGGTCCGTGCGACGCTCACGCGCGTGGAGTTCGTCGGCGGTCGCCTGTGGGCGGTCGGTCACGACACCACCATCCTCCACAGCACCGACCTGGGTCAGACCTGGACAGTGCAGTACTTCAAGCCGCTTTGGGACGGCCCCATTTCCGAGCAGCCACTACTCGATGTGCATTTCTTCGACGCCAACCGCGGTATTGCTGTCGGTGCTTACGGACTGATTATGTTGACAGACGATGCGGGCCGGACCTGGACGACCACTCACATGGACGATGTGATGACCGCCGAAGCCATCGAGTGGGAACAGCCGGAAGCGGCCGAAGACGAAATGGACGAGTCGGGCGAAGTCGCTGACCCGGCCGACGAGTTCTATGATGCATCGCAGGATTTCGATCGGGGCTGCTACGAGTTCATGGAATGCCACCTCAACGCCATACTCGCCCTGGACGATCAGCGGGTCATGATTGCTGCTGAAGCCGGCTACGGGTTTCGCAGCACCGACGGTGGTCGGACCTGGGAAAGTTTCCGATTTCCGTATCCTGGCTCGATGTTCGGCTTGGTTCCCGTCCCAGGCGGCGTGATGGCCTTTGGGCTGCGAGGTCATGTACAAATGACGGACGACTTCGGCGATAGCTGGTCAGAACTCGATACGGGCGTGAATTCGAGCCTGTTCGGGGCCGCCATCGACCCGGACGGCTACCCGGCGCTGGTCGGCGCCGGCGCCACGGTGCTGACCTATAACCCGCATACCGGTGGTTTCCAGGTTTCCGAGGATCGGCTGGGCAGCGACCACGCCGCCGTGGCGTTCGCCGAGGACGGCAGTATGATCCTGGCCGGAGAGGATGGACTGAGCAATGAGTGATTCAAGAACCATGACCCGCCGTATCGCGGATGCGGTATTCAGCGTCAGGCCGCTGATTCTTCTACTGTTCGTGCTGGGCACGGCTGCGATGGTCTACTATAGCCTCCAGCTGCGCGTCGATGCCGGCTTCAAGAAACAGCTGCCGCTCGAACACGAGTACATGCAGACTTTCCTCGACTATGAGGAGAACTTCGGCGGCGCCAATCGCGTGATGGTCGCCCTGATCGCGCGTGATGGTGAGATGTTCGACGCGGAATTTTTCCGTGCCTTCGAGGAACTCAGCGAAGACGTTCTTTACGTCAGCGGTGTGGATCGCGCCACCGGACGATCCATCTTCACACCCAATGTTCGCTTCGTCGAAGTCGTGGAGGACGGTTTCGCCGGCGGCAACGTCATTCCCGCGGACTTTGCGCCCACGCCGGAAATACTCGAGACCGTTCGCTCTAATATCATCAAATCCGGCGAGGTGGGACGCCTCGTAGCCGAGGACTTCTCGGGCGCCATGGTTTGGGTGAACCTGCTTGAAGAGGATCCAGAAACCGGCGAAAAGCTCGACTACCAGCAAGTCGCGGCGGAGCTCGAAGAGATTCGATCTCGCTTCGAGAATGAAGAACATGTTGTCCGAATCATCGGCTTCGCCAAGATTGTCGGGGACGTCGCCGACGGTGCCCGAGGCGTGGTGCTGTATTTCGGCGTAGCCTTTCTGATTACGGCCGTTATCCTGCTGCTCTACTCGCACTCCATCTGGCTCACCGTGCTGCCCCTGATCTGCTCGGTAACGGCAGTCGTCTGGCAGCTGGGGCTTTTGAGCGTGTTGGGTTTCGGTATCGATCCGATGAATATCCTCACGCCGTTCCTGATATTCGCCATCGGAGTTAGTCACGGCGTGCAGATGATCAGCGGCTGGAATGCCGAGAAACTGTTTGGTGGATCATCCCCAATCGGCTTGGTGCAGGAGGGGATTCCGCTCGATCAGGTAGAGAAGGTCTCCAGCCTGGAGGCGTCGAAGTCCGTCTTCGCACGACTGCTCGCTCCCGGCGCGATCGCGCTGTTGAGCGACACCATCGGTTTTCTGACCATCCTGCTGATCAATATCCAGATTATCCAGGAACTGGCCATTACAGCAAGCATCGGTGTGGCCGTGATCATCCTGACCAACCTGGTGTTGCTGCCCGTATTGTTGTCGTACGTCAAGCTGCGCAATGAAGACAAGAAGCGACAGACGCAGTATGAGCACAGTCAGAGGCCAAGCATAATCTGGGACTTTATGGCCAAGTTCACCAACCGGGGTGTAGCGATCGCGGCCGTCGTCGTTGGCATCGCCCTGTTCGCCGGTGCCTGGGTGAAGTCGCAGGATATGAAGATCGGCGATTCCGAGGCCGGGGTGCCCGAGCTTCGAGAAGACGCTCGATACAATCGCGACGCGCGCGCCATTCAGGAGCGGTTTTCCCTGGGTACGGACGTCATCAGCGTAATTGCACAGACGGAGGCAAGTGCCTGCACCGAGTCCCACCGCATCATGGATTCGATCGACCGCTTTGCCTGGCACATGCGCAATGTAGAGGGGGTTCAGCGCGTTATTACAATGCCCATGGTCGCCAAGCAGGTCAACGCCGGCTGGAACGAGGGGAACCTGCGTTGGCAGGTTCTGCCGCGCGATCGTTACGCTTTGGCACTAACCACGCAAAATATCCCCACCGACAGCGGCCTGCTTAATCGCGATTGCAGCGCAATGCCGATCATGATTTTCACCGAAGATCATAAGGCTGAAACGATCAATCGAGTGGTCGACCGCGCGCACGAGCTGCAGGAAGAGATTCAAGTCGAATCCATCAGCTACACGCCAAGCGGCGAACCCGCTCACGGCAACTGGCCTGAAGATGGTGAGCACCCGCCGCTCGTCTTCCGCCTGGCGACCGGCAACGTCGGCGTCATGGCCGCCACCAACCAGGAGGTCGCCGCGGCCCAGACTCCGATGCTGCTCTACGTCTACAGCGCCATCGTGGTCCTGTGCCTGATCACTTTCCGGACCGTGCTCGGTACCCTGTGCATCGTTCTGCCGCTGGTGCTGGTTAGCTACCTGGCCTACTCGCTTATGGCGTTCATGGGCATTGGGCTCAAGGTCAATACCCTGCCGGTGGTCGCCTTGGGTGTTGGGATTGGCGTGGACTACGGCATTTACATATTCAGCCGGATGAAGAGTTTCATGGATACTGGCGTCAGCCTTGATGACGCCTACTACCGCACCCTCCGCTTGACCGGCCGCGCGGTGTTCTACACCGCCGTGACCTTGGCCGTGGGCGTGGGTACCTGGTTGTTCTCGGCACTGCAGTTCCAGGCCGACATGGGATTGTTGCTGGCGTTCATGTTCATCTTCAACATGATCGGCGCGATGCTCCTGCTGCCGGCGCTGGCCCGCGTGCTGCTGGGCTGGCGCGAGCAGCGCAAGGCGGCCTGAGTCTGTGTTCGGTGGTCGGTGATCCGTGGGCCGTGGTCTGTGGTCTTTGGTCTTTGGTCTTTGGACAGAGACTACTGACTACTGACCACCGACCACCGACCACCGACCACCGACCACCGACCACCGACCCGCGCAGCCAATGAGCAAGGCGACCCCCATCATCGTGCTGTCTTCCGGCGGCAAGGACAGCCTGTACATGCTCGATACCCTCCGGCGCGACCCGGCGTGGCAGGTGGAAGCACTGGTCACCACGGTCAACGAAACCAATCGGCGGGTGGCGATGCACGGCACGTCCGAGAGTCTGCTCCGCATGCAGGCCGAGTCGCTTGGGCTTCCACTGAACGTCGTCGGCCTGCCCGAAAACTGTGACAACCAAACGTATGAAGAGCGGCTGGCCGAGGGACTGCAACCGTTGCAGGCTGGCGGTGTCGCCACCATTGCCTCCGGCGACCTGTTCCTGAAGGACATCCGGCATTGGCGCGAGCGGAGTTTCCGGAGCATGGGCTGGGAGCCGGTGTTTCCGATCTGGCATACACCCACCGACCGCTTGGCGCGACTGCTCACCTGCGATCCATGGCGGACCGTGATCACCTGCATTGACAGCCAGGTGATGCCCGAAACGATGCTGGGACGGCCAATCGACCTGGAATTGCTGGCCGAACTGCCCGAAGGCGTCGACCCGTGCGGCGAAAGCGGCGAGTTTCACACCTTTGTCTGCAATGGTCCCGGCTTCGACAGACCCCTGGAAGTCCTTGGTGGCCGTCGCGTCCTGGCGCACGAACGCTATTTGATGCTGGATCTGCAGCCGACCTGAAGGCGTGCAACAGGCACAGAAGCGCTCCGTCAGTCGCCCGAAGGACGCGCGTCGATAGACCCGACAAGCTCGCAGACATGAGTGATTCCCTCGACGATCCGCGGCGTGGGGCGCACCAGGCGCTCCGGATCGACTGTCTCGAGTCGGGTGCGACCTTGCTCGACCATCCGGGTGCCGCGCCAGATGGCCAGTGGATCGGCAGCCGGCTGGTCGTTGCCGGCGATGATCAGGTCGGGAGCGCGTGCGATGACCGCTTCGCGATCGATGGCCGCCGCCTCGATGTTCAGATCGTCAAAGGCATTGCGAGCCCCGCAAACCTCAAAGACCTCGGTGATGACATGGGGAGCGCCCAGGGTAAAAAGCGGTCGCGCGGAAACCTGGTAGAAGATCGATAAGTTACTGTCCCCGCCGTGACGACCGCGCAGGGCGTCGAGTTCCTCCCTGTAGGCCGAAGCAGCCTCTCTGGCCTGATCGCTCGAACCCAGCCGCTGTCCGATGCGTTCGATGGCCGCACCGATGTCGGACAGCGAGCGTGTTTCCACCCACAGTACCTCGACGCCCAGCCCTTCGAGGCGAGACGCCACGGCCTCAGGCGTGCCGCCCGTCCAGGCCAGGGCCAGATCGGCCTCCAGGCCGAGAATCGCTTCCATATCGAAACGGAATGCGTCGCCGATCCGAGGCAGCGCCTGCGCCGCCTCCGGCCAGTCGCTGTAGGCGACCACACCCACCAACGAATCGCCCGCTCCCGCGGAAAAAGCCAGCTCCGTCAAATGCGGCGCCAAACTCACGACGCGAGGCTTTTCCTTAGCGGCCACGCTGGCGCAGCCAATGAGCAACACCCCCACCAACACCCGCACTAGCCGGAATGCCCCCGCCTGACCCCTGAACCCTGACCCCTGAACCCTCAGAAAACTAAATCTGATACGCATAAGCCAGCGTCACGGTCAGCACCACCCACAACAGCAACATCAGCGGCAGCCCGACGCGCACGAAGTCGTTGAACTTGTAACCGCCGGCGTTCATGACAAGCAGGTTCGTCTGGTAAGCCATGGGCGTAGCGAAGCTCAGGTTGGAGCCGAACAACACCGCCAGAACGAAGGGCTCCGCGGGAAGCATCAGCTGTTGTGCCAGGCTGATTGCGATGGGGGTGCCGATAACGGCTGCGGCGTTGTTGGATACCACGTTTGTCAGCGCCGCCATGGCGAGCATGAGCAGGCCCAGGATAGCCCAGGAAGGGATGCCGAAACTCAGCGCCAGAAAGATCTGCGCCAGCCAGTCGGCGCCGCCGGTGCGCATCAGCGCCGCGCCAAGGGCAAGTGAGGCGACGATGATCATCACCACCTGGATGGACAGGGCATTCATCGCTTCCTTCCAGTCCAGGCAGCGGCTCAGCAGCATGGCGAGCACCCCGGCGACCGCACTGATGGCGATCGGCAGGATACCGAATGCCGCGACGACGACCACCGCGGCCATGATCGCCAGCGCAATCGGCGCCTTGGATGTCTTCGGCAGGTTGACCGAGCCGTCGAGCACCAGCAGGTCGCCGCCTTCCTTGATCTGATTGAGCCTGGAGTTGGGCGACTGGACCAGTAACACGTCGCCGGAGCGAAGCACCGTATTGTCCAGGCCGGTCGAGCGCGTCTGGTCCTCCCGGTTATAACGGTGCAGGGCGAGCAGTCTCAGACCGTAGCGCGACAGCAGCCGCGCCTCGCTGATGCGCGCGCCCACCAGCCTGGACTGCGGGCGTGACGGCCACCTCGGCCACCTTCTGGTCGCCCGGCCCCAGCGGATGGGCGTCGTCGACCTCGACGTCCCCGGAAAACAGCCGGCCGCCGAGCAGGTGGGCGAACTCGCGCAGGTTATCGCGCGTCGCGGTGGTGGTGATCCGGTCGCCGGCCTTGAGCGCAACATCGGGCAGCGGCGTAACGAACACGCCGGGCCCGCGCTGGATCTTCTCCACCTTCATGCTGCCGCCCGAGCGCTCGATCGCCTCGGCCAGGGTTTTGCCGACCACGTCACTGGCCTTGCCCAGGCGAATTTGGGCTGTATACAGGCGCTTGACGGTCGACTGCATGGGCACCTGGCGTTCCGGAATCAAACGCGGAGCGATCAGCCACAGATAGAGTATGGAGACCGCACCGGCAATCGCCGCGGGTACGATGAAGTCGAACATGCGAAAAGGCGCCACGCCCATGTCGGCGGCAACGCTGACGACCAGAAGGTTGGTCGAGGTGCCAATCGTTGTCGACATGCCGCCAACGATGCTGATCAGGCCAATCGGCAGCAGCATGCCAGACGGCGACTGCCCGGTGCGCATGGCGACACCGATGAGAATCGGCAGCAGCATGACCACGATCGGCGTGTTGTTGATGAACGCGCTCAAGACTGCGCACACCAGCAGGGTGGCGAGCAACGACAGCGCCGGCGCTTTGCGCCACGAGATTGCCAGGACGCGCCCGACCGGTTCAAGCGCGCCCGAGCGGATCAGGCCATGCCCCAGGATCATCAGAGAACACACGGCAATCAGGGCCTGGTGACCGAACCCGGCATAAAAATCCGTGGGGCTGAGCTCGCGACCGCCGGGGGCGACGTAGGGGAAGATCTGGAAGCCGATAGTGAGAAGGGCCAGCACGACCAGCGAACTGGTCTCGAGCGGAATGCGATCGCGCGAGAACAGCACCAGGGCCAGCAGCACCAGAAGCAGAACGCCAAGGGCGTGATAGTTGGGCAGAGCGAGACTCATAGATCGCCGATTTTACGCGTAAACGCTCCTGCGCGACGCAGTGAGCGCTTAGTCAACGGCCTGGGGTAACTGAGCCGAGAGCGCCTCGAACGTGTGTGCTGGCGCCAGGCAACGCTGCCCCAGACAGACCATCGCCACCGCACGGTCCACGTTGGCCATGGGCTGCAGCAAATCGGGAAGATCCTCCGTTGCTGAGCCCGACGGGATGCGGTAGACATGGCAGTCCTCTCGAACGGCCAGCTGGCGGTGCCAATCGTCGACCGGCTCACTCGGGCCGGCCAGGACGACCTGCGGCCGGGGATGATCGAGCTGCTGCCAGGCGCGCAGCAGCGTGGCGTGCGCCAATGGCGAGCGCTCGAGGTCGCCGCGCGCGGCGTCGACGGCTCGCCGGGAAGCGTCGATCAGCTTCGCGTCGCCGCACAGATGGCCCAGGCGGGCGAGGCCGAGTGCTGCCTGCCCGGCGCCCGCCGGGGTGGCATCGTCGGCGTGCGCCAGCGGCCGCGTCAGCAAGGCTTCATAGTCCCTGGGCGTCAGATGCAGTGCGCCGCTGGCCTCGTCGGCAAATTGCTCGACGATGCGGCGGGCGATGCGGCGGGCCAGGTTGAGCCAGCGCGTCTCGAGGCGCCATTGGAGCAGTTCCAGGCAGGCGAGCAGGACGTTGGCGTGATCGTCGAGCAGGGCGGTCTGTGCGCTTCGTCCGTTGCGCCAGACCGAGCGCGGCGGATCCTGTCCGAAAAGGTTTACCGCGACGGCGTCGAGGGCCGTGGCGGCGTGCTCGAGCCAGTCCTCGCGCTCGAGTAGCCGGCCGGCCACTGCCAGGTTCTCGATCATCAGGCCGTTCCAGCTCGCCAGCAACTTATCGTCGCGACCGGGCGCGGAGCGCTCGCGCCGGGCCGCCAGCAGCCGGTTCCGGGCAGACGCCAGGCGACGGTCGATTTCTTCCGGATCCAGGCCTTCTTCGACCAGCTCGCCGGTGGAGCGAGCGATCACCAGGTGCCAGTGTTCGCCCTCGAAATTGGGTGGTCCGTCGAGGCCGAAGCGGGCGCTGAACAGCGCTTGCTCGCCGGTAGTCAGGCGTTCGGTTGCTTCCTGGCGCGTCCAGACGTAATAAGCGCCTTCGCCATCGGCGCTGTCGGCGTCCAGGCTGGCCGCGAAGCCGCCGGGCTCAAGCTGCATTTCGCGTTCGAGCCATTCGACCAGGCGTTCGCAAACGCCGCGGAAATCCGATCGGTTCCAGCGCCGGGCCGCGCCGGCATAGAGCCCCAGCAGAAGCGCATTGTCGGACAGCATCTTTTCGAAGTGTGGAATCTCCCAGACGGCATCGACGCAGTAGCGAAAGAAGCCGCCGCCGAGATGGTCGTGAAGGCCGAGACGGGCCATCGCATCGAGCGTATCGCCGAGCATCTGCGCCGGATGCTCGCCCGGGATCTCGGCCATGATCGAAAGCAGCGGGGCCTGCGGAAACTTCGGCCCGTCGCCGAAGCCGCCGTTGTCGCGGTCGAAGCGAGCGCCCGCTTCTGCGCGCAGGGTTTCCAGCGCCGATCCCAGATCGGTTTCGCCCGCCGGATGCGGTGCGGATACGGCCTGCAGGGCTTCTTGCACCTGCAGGTGCTGGGCTCGCAGTTCTTCCCGCCGCGTCGACCACACCTGGTGGATGCGGGCCAGCAGGTCGCCAAAAGCGATCATCCCGTGGCGGGGTTCGGGCGGGAAATAGGTGCCGGCGAAGAACGGCGCCTGGCTGGCCGGGTCGAGGAAGACCGTCAGCGGCCAGCCGCCGCCGCGACCGGTCAGCAACTGGTGGGCCAGCTGGTAGATCCTGTCGAGGTCCGGACGCTCTTCCCGATCAACCTTGATGTTGACGAAATGCGCGTTCATGCGCTCGGCGATCTCGTCGTTCTCGAAGCTCTCGTGCGCCATCACATGGCACCAGTGGCAGGCGCTGTAGCCGATCGACAGCAGGATCGGCCGGTCAAGCGTTCGGGCCATGGCCAGGGCCTCCCGGTCCCAAGGCTGCCACGCCACCGGGTTGCCGGCGTGCTGGAGCAGGTAGGGGCTGAGGGCTTCGCCCAGGCGGTTATCGGTGGCGTTTTCGGTCATGGGGGTCATGGTAAAGGGTTCAGGTTTCAGGTTTCAGGTCGGCAGCTGCCAGGTGTGGGGGCCGCGGCTTCGCCGCGGGTTGGGGTCGAAGCCCGCGTAGGTCGCGGTTACATCCGCGACGGTCGAGAATTCAAACTTGTACACGCGTAGCTAATGTGTGTACAGACCTGATATGTCGTCCGTCGGGGATGTAACCCCAACCTACGGGGAAGGTTTCGGGTTTCCGGCGTGACTTGAGGTTCGATGGCGAGACCGATCTGCGATAATCTGCCCCCATGAACCAGTCCGAATTCTATTTCCACAGTGTCGATCCGGTCGCCGTCGAGATCGGCGGCTTTGCCATTTACTGGTACAGCCTGATGTACCTGGTGGCCTTCGGGGCCTTCTGGCTGCTAGGCCGTATTCGCGCCAGGCGGGAGGATGCGCCGATGCAGCCTTACCAGGTGGGCGACCTGCTGTTTTGGGGCGTGATCGGTGTCATCGCCGGCGGCCGGCTGGGCTACGTGCTCTTCTACGGCTTTGACCAGTTGATGAGCGATCCGCTGTTCGTTTTCAGGATTCGCGACGGCGGCATGAGTTTCCACGGCGGCCTGGTCGGTGTGCTGGTCGCGATCTGGGCCTATGGTCGCCACCTTGGCTGCGGCTTCCTGCGCTTGGGGGACTTCGTCGCTCCCTTGGTGCCGATTGGCCTGGCGGCCGGGCGCCTGGGCAATTTCATCGGCGGTGAGCTGTGGGGGCGGACGACGGACGTCTCCTGGGCGGTCATCTTTCCCCAGTCCATCCAGGCCGGCGGACAGGCCTCGCAGACGCTTCACCAGCAGTACCTCAGCGGCGCGCTCGACGAGTTTGCACGCCATCCTTCCCAGCTCTACCAGGCGGCGCTGGAAGGCCTGGCGCTGTTCGTGATTCTCTGGGTCTACTCGGCCCGGCCGCGACCCACCGGCGCGGTCGGCGGCGCCTTCCTGGCCGGCTATGGCGTCTTCCGTTTCATCGCCGAGTTCTTCCGCGAGCCGGATGCGCATATCGGCTTCGTCGCGCTCGACTGGATGACCATGGGTCAGATCCTGTCGCTGCCGATGTTCATCGTCGGCGTGGCACTGATGGCCTGGGCCTACCGGAGTCGCGCATGAAGAATTACCTGGATCTGTTGCGTCACGTTCGCGATCACGGTACGCGCAAGGACGATCGCACGGGCACGGGCACGCTGAGCGTGTTCGGCCACCAGCTGCGCTTCGACCTGGCCGATTCCTTTCCGCTGGTCACGACCAAGAAGCTGCACCTGAAGTCGATCATTCACGAGCTGCTGTGGTTCCTTCGTGGGGAGACCAATATCGCCTACCTCAACGAGCACGGCGTTCGCATCTGGGATGAATGGGCCGACGAGACGGGCAGCCTGGGCCCGATCTACGGCACGCAGTGGCGCTCGTGGCCGGCCCCGGACGGCCGATGCATTGACCAGCTCGAAGAGGTGGTCGAGCAGATCCGGCTGCGACCCGATTCACGTCGGCACGTGGTCTCGGCATGGAACCCTGCCGACCTGCCCGACGAAGCCGCTTCGCCGCAGGAGAACGCCCGTGCCGGGCGGATGGCGTTGGCGCCCTGTCACTGCCTGTTCCAGTTCTACGTCGCCGACGGCCGGCTCAGCTGCCAGCTCTACCAGCGTTCGGCCGACTGTTTCCTGGGCGTGCCGTTCAATATCGCCAGCTACGCCCTGCTCACGCTGATGGTCGCGCAGGTGACCGATCTGGAACCCGGCGAGTTCATCCACAGCTTCGGCGACGCCCATATCTATCTCAATCACCTCGAGCAGGTCGACGAACAACTGTCTCGCCAACCGTATGCCGCGCCGCGCATGCGCCTGGTCAATCGGCGCGAACGGCTGCAGGATTTCGAGTTCGACGATTTCCGACTGGAGAATTACCAGTGCCATCCGGCCATCCGGGCGCCGATCGCCGTTTAGTCCCCAGGGGCGCGGCCGGCGCCGGCCAGTTAGGATGACCGCTGTTGCTAGCTACGAGAAAGGCTGTCCCGATGGAATTGGTACTGGTCGCCGCGATGGCGAGAAACCGTGTAATCGGTGATGCCGGCGGCATGCCCTGGCACTTGCCCGCGGACCTGAAACACTTCAAGGCCGTGACGATGGGCTGCCCCGTGATCATGGGCCGGCGCACGTTCGAGTCGATCGGACGGCCCTTGCCCGGCCGGACCAATATCGTGATCAGCCGTTCCCGCCCCGAACTGCCTGATGGTGTCGTGCTGGCCGGGAGCCTGGACGAGGCCATCGAATGCGAACCAGGGGAGCGCTTGATGGTGATCGGTGGCGGCCAGGTCTATCGCGAGGTGCTCGCGCGCGCAGACCGAATGGAGCTGACCCTGATCGATGCGGTCGTCACCGGTGACACGGTCTTTCCCGAGTGGTCGGCGGCCGAGTGGCGGCTTGTGGGCATGCGCTCGCAGCCCGCTGACGATGCCAATCCGCACAACCTGGTTTTCGCGACCCTCGAGCGAGCCTCTTCGCGCAAGTAACGCGTGCGGGCGGTACAATGTTCGGCCCGCTAAGGCACTTCTGACGCATGGCCGCCGCTTTTCGCTCCAATGCCAACCTCGACCAGTACTGGCCGGACAAGCGCCGCGTCACGATCGTTGGCGCTGTGTGGAATCTGGTGCTGGCGATTGGCAAGATCGCGGCCGGCATCGTTGGCCATTCCCAGGCGTTGATCGTCGACGGCATGCACTCGCTCTCCGATATGGTCAGTGACGCGGTGGTACTCGTCGCCGCCCGCTGGAGCGCCATCGAAGCCGATCACAACCACCCCTACGGCCACGGCCGTATCGAGACGGTGGCCACGGCGATCGTCGGCGTACTGCTGCTGGCGGTGGCTATCGGCTTCATCGTCGATGCCGTCCTCCGCCTGCTCGATCCCGATCGTCTGATGCAGCCGGGCTGGCTGGCGCTCTGGGTGGCCGGGGCCTCGGTGGGGATCAAGGAGGCCTTGTTCTGGTACACGCGCCGCGTGGCCCGGAGCTCCAGGTCCAACCTGATCATGGCCAACGCCTGGCATCATCGCTCGGATGCGCTCTCGTCGATCGTCGTGATCGCCGGCGTGATGGGGGCGATGGCCGGTTACCTGTGGCTCGATGCCGTGGCCGCCATCCTTGTGGCCGGCACCGTGGCCGTCATGGGCGGTCGATTCGCCTTCGATTCACTGGTGGAGCTGGTCGATACCGCGGTGCCGCCGCGCGAGCAGAAGCAGCTGGCGAGGATCATCCTGTCGGTCGACGGTGTGCACGACTTTCGCGATTTGCGAACGCGCCTGATGGGCGGGCAGATCGTGATGGATGTGTGCATCCTGCTCGATCCGCAGCTCACCCTGGACGAAGCCAACCGGGTGGCTGCCATGGTGCGCACCCGGCTTTTGAGCGAGTCGACTGAGGTGTTCGATGCCGTCGTCAGCGTCGCGCCGCTGCGCGCCCCGCGTATGAGGCGCTCGGCCTGATGGGCCGCCGGATCTTTATCGGCGACCTCCAGGGTTGCTGCACGCCCCTGGAGCGGCTGCTTGACAAGCTGGGTTTCGACCCGGCCAGCGACCGCCTTTTCTTCGCCGGCGACCTGGTCAATCGTGGCGGTCAGTCCCTGGCGTCGCTGCGCCTGGTGCATTCGCTGCGCGAGGTGTCGGTCACCGTACTCGGCAACCACGACCTGCACCTGCTCGCCTATGCGCGAGGCCGGCTCAGCAAGCCCAATGAAGAGTTCGACGTCATCCTGGCGCACGAGCACGGCGATGAGCTGCTGGATTGGCTGCGTCACTGCCCGCTGATCTGGCTCGACGAGTCCGAAGGTCTGGGCATGGTCCACGCCGGTGTCGATCCGCGCTGGGATCCGGTGCTGGCCCGTCGCTGCGCGGGTGAGGTCGAGCAGGCGCTGGCCGACTCGCCGGATGACTTTTTCGCCAATATGTACGGCGACGAGCCGGATCGCTGGCGTCCCGATCTTCCGGAAGCCGAACGCCTGCGGACGATTACTAACGTGTTGACGCGCATGCGCTTTTGCAGTGCCGACGGGCGGCTCGACCTGGCCACCAAGGGCGGGGCCGAGAACGCGCCCCCGGGCTTCGCGCCATGGTTCAAGTATCTGCACGCCGACTGGCGGGACTGGACCCTGGTGTTCGGTCACTGGTCGCAGCTCGGGTTGTACCAGGCCGATGGCGTGGTTTGTCTCGACACCGGTTGCGTGTGGGGTAGTTCCCTGACGGCCCTGGTTGTCGAGGGTGAGGAGCGGCGCATCGTCGCCGTTGATTGTGGAAAGGCCTGAACGCGCCCCGCAGAGTGGCGGCTCAATGGGTCGTGGGTTTTAGCGCGCCCGGAGTTCAGCGAGAACGGGTTCCAGCGCCGGTTGCTTTCCAGTCCATATTTCGAAAGCCAGCGCGGCCTGGCCGATCAGCATGCCCAACCCATCATCGACCGTCAGTTCGTGGTCCCGACACCAGCTCGCGAAGGGCTCATGTGCCTTGCCGTAGTTGAGGTCGTAGGCGCGGGCTTCGTCGGTCAGCCAGCCCCGCTTCAACGGTGGCAGGTCGCTGGCGTGGCCGGCACTGGTTGACTGGATCAGCAGGTCGAACCGGCTGTCCGGGTCGGATTCGAACCCGCCGCCGTCGATTGAGCCTAGATGCGCGAACTTGTCGGCCAGGCGTTCGGCGCGATCGACCGTGCGATTGACGATGTGCACACGGGCGGGTTTGCGCGCCAGCAGCGGTCCGAGAATGCCGGCCACTGCGCCGCCGGCGCCGACGACGAGAATGCGTCGCCCGGCCGGGTTGATGCCGAGGCGATCGAGATCCAGCAACAATCCGGCGCCGTCGGTGTTGTAGCCGTGCCAGCCGTCGTCGAACAGGCGCAGCGTGTTGACCGCGTGGGCCTGCCGCGCCGGCCGGTCGACGCGGGCGCAAAGCTTCAGGCCGGCCTGCTTGAGCGGCACCGTCAGGTTGGCGCCGCTACCGCCGGCAGCCCGAAACGCCGACAGCCGCTCGGGCAGCTCGTCGATGCCGGACTCGATCGCCGTGTAGTCGATATCGATACCGAGCTGCTCCCCGAACAGGCGATGAATCCGCGGCGAGAGGCTGTGCGCCACCGGTTGGCCGAAGACCGCGAACTTGAATGGACACGCTTGGCTCATCAGGGCACCGTTGCAGCACTGCGGGCGGTATTAAGGGAGGTGCACTTACTCGAACGCTTCGTGAATCGTGAATCGTGAATCGTGAATGGAGAAAAGTTGGCGTGGTCTGTCGATTTACGATTCACGATTTACGATTTACGTCTTCTGTGAGTAACTCGGCGGCTTCTAGGGCGGCGTAGGTGAGGATGCCGCTGGCGCCGGCACGGCGGATGGAAAGCAGGGTCTCGAGCAGGACCTTGTCGTTGTCGAGCCAGCCTTTCGCGCTCGCGGCCTTGAGCATCGCGTATTCGCCCGAGACGTGATAGGCGAAGGTCGGCACGCCGAAGGTCTCGTGCACGCGACGGATGATGTCGAGATAGGGCAGGGCAGGCTTGATCATGACCCAGTCGGCGCCTTCGTCGAGGTCGAGTTCGACTTCGTGCAGCGCCTCGTCGCTGTTGCCCGGGTCCATCTGGAAGTTCTCCTTCCCGGACTTGCCGAGGTTGGCGGCCGAACCGACCGCATCGCGGAACGGGCCGTAATAGCTCGACGCGTACTTGGCCGCGTAGCTGAGAATCAGCGTATTGACGTAACCGTCGGCTTCGAGCTGCTCGCGAATGACGCCGATTCGGCCATCCATCATGTCCGAGGGGGCCACCACGTCGGCACCGGCGGCGGCATGGCTCAGCGCCTGGCGAACCAGCGCGTCGACCGTACGATCGTTGAGCACGTAGCCATTCTCGTCGACGATGCCGTCGAGGCCATGGCTGGTGTAGGGGTCGAGCGCCACGTCGGTGATCACGCCCAGTTCGGGAAAGCGTGATTTCAGTGCCCGCACCGTCCGCGGCACCAGGCCGTCCTCGCGCCAGGCTTCCTGCGCGTCGTCACTCTTGCGGTCGGCCGGCACCACGGGAAACAGCGCCATGGCCGGAATGCCGACCGTCAGGCAACGCTCGGCCAGCTCGAACAGCCCTTCATGTCCGACCCGCTCGACACCCGGCATGGAATCCACGGGCTCACGGCCCTTTTCGTCCTCGAGGACGAAGGCGGGCAGGATCAGGTCGGCGGGCGAAAGCCGGGTCTCGCGAGCCAGGTCGCGGGCGAATCGGCTCGCGCGCGTTCGGCGCATTCGGGTTGCAGGGAAGTTCATTGCTTTCGGGCCTCTTTGCGATTCGGTCATTATAGTGGCCGGGGCGACTGCGTCGGGTCCTGCGGGGGGAGGCCTGGTTTGGCTATGGCACCTTCAGGTCTGGCGGCACCGAACGCGGTGGGGTTTCGACAAGTCAACTGCTGTTTCGCCCGGCGCTTCGCGCTCTTTCGGCGAGTAACTTTTTTCCTGCGCGAAAAAAGTCACCAAAAACGCGCTTAAAAGCACGGCGGGGTTTTCTCAGGAACCTTCGATGGGAGTGGCTTCACGCCCCTTCGGACTGGGGCTTCGCGAGGGCCCGGCTGAGGGCGCCCGGACTTCGAGTGGGGCCGAATATGGCCCGGTTCGGGCTCAGAGGCTTCCGGAAGACACGATCACGCGCGCTGGCGCGCGCGACGGCTAAAGCCTCAGGCAATAGAAGATCTCGGAGCCGCGGACGAAGCCGGCCCTGTTGAGGTCGGGCTGTTTAGGTGCGGGCTACGCCCAAGCTCTGACGAGGTTGCCATGTGCCTCGACCGAATCATGGCGAGGGCACGCGCAACATTCCGTTAAGCCACAGTCCTTACTGGGTGTGCGGACCAACCGCGTGGTTGTGAGAGCGCTTTTGCTTACTTTTGTCGTAATTGACAAAAGTGAGTCGCCGAAAGAGCGCGAAGCGCCGGGCGAAACCGCCTTTGACTTGTCGAGGATCGCACTGCGGTCAGTTGCCCCGCCCTGACTAGAGCCTTTGAATTGTCGAACCCGCACAGCGGCCGACGAACCCAACCATCAAAGGCGCCAATAGCCCATCAGGCGGCACAAACGAGACAATAGCGACGACACTGGTTTAGTCGTCCATCCGGGGACGCCTCCCGATCAAGCACTCGTCGATATGAACTCGAAGTGACGGTGGTAATCTCTCAATCGATGCCAGCCTCGATTCGAATACCCGAGATGCGCCCGACCGAACCGGTCGATGTTCCGGTCGGCGATGTCGACCGGCTGGCGGCGTTCATCCAAGACCATGAGCGTCTGCTGGTCCTGACCGGTGCGGGCATTTCGACGCATTCGGGGATTCCCGCCTATCGTGACGAGAGCGGGCAGTGGTTGCAGCGTCGTCCCATTCTTTACCAGGAGTTTCTGGGTTGTGCCGACACGCGGCGACGCTACTGGGCGCGCAGCTTTTTTGGATGGCCGATCATGGCCCGGGCGACCGTCAATGCCGCTCACGAGGCGCTGGTCGAGCTGGAGCGGGCCGGCCGTCTGGCGGGGGTGGTCACGCAGAACGTCGACGGGTTGCACCGGCGGGCGGGTCAGCGGGATCTCCTGGAACTGCACGGCAGACTTGATCGTGTCTATTGCCTCGACTGCGGAGCGACCGGTTGCCGGGCCGAGCTTCAGCAGCGCCTGGTCGAGCTCAACCGCGACTGGACGGCCGAAGTCCGCGGCATCAACGCTGACGGTGATGCGCGTCTCGACGACGCGGACTGGCCGGGTTTTCGCGTGGCCGACTGCCCGGCCTGCGGTGGCCCGCTCAAGCCCCGAGTCGTCTTTTTCGGGGAGTCGGTGCCGCCGGATACCCGCGCGGCGGTGAACGAAACGATCGCGCAAGCTTCCGGCGTGCTCGTCGTGGGCAGTTCGCTGGTGGTCGGATCGGCCTATCGCCTGGTGCGGGATGCCGCTGCTCGCGGCTTGCCGATCGCCGCGGTCAACCGGGGCCGTACGCGCGCCGACGAGTTGCTCGCCTTCAAGGTCGACGCCGGCTGCGAAACGGTGCTTGGCGCGGCCGTCAGCGGTATTGCTTGCCGCGGCGGATAACGATGTCGACGTCGCGTAGCAGCGTGATGTAGCGCAGCACGTCGCCTCTGACGGCGATGATGTCGGCGTACTTGCCGGCCTCGATCGTGCCCACATCCTCGAGCACGCCCATCATGCGCGCCGGCCAGTAGGTAGCTGCCCGGATCGTGTCCATCTCATCCATACCCATGTGGTTGACCCACACGTCGAGCTCGCTCCAGGTCGACTGGCTGTGGAACTTCATCGGGATGCCCGAATCGGTTCCGACCAGCAGGGTCAGGCCGGACTCTCGTAGCTGGTCGAACTTGCGTTTGAGCGTGGGCTTGCGCTGCGGGGTGAGCTGGAAATAGGGCAGGCGTTCGGGGTTCTGGATGGACTGTTCGATGTCGGCGACGATGTCGTCGGGCAGGCCGCGCTTCCACGACGGGTCGTCGAGGTGTTCGTCGAATTCGCGAACGTAGGTGTAGTTGAACAGGCCTTCGACCGTTGGCGTCCAGTACATCGGCCCGAGGTTCATCTGCGCGGTGCGTTCGCGCAGGGCAGCGAGCACTTCGGGCGGATACTCCGGCGCGGTCGACAGGCCGGTGTGTTCAAAATTGTCGACCCCGGCCTTGAGCCCGCGAAGTATCTCTTCGGGGCGGTGGCCGTGCGCGACGACCGGCAGGCCGTGCTTGTGCGCTTCGTCGACGACGGCCATGTATTCGGCCTCGGTCATCTGGTCCTGGTCGATGAGCTTGACGACGTCGACGCCGGCCTCGGCGATGCGTCGAACCTTGGCGCGAGCGTCTTCCTCGCCGTCGACGCCCCAGCGGTAGTGGTCGGTGCCGGGGTAGGGTTCCTTCTGGATGAACGGGCCGGAGACGTACATGGTTGGCCCGGGAATCTCGCCGGCCTCGATGGCCTCGCGCACGGCCAGGATGTCCTCCAGCGGAGCGCCCAGATCGCGCGCGGAGGTCACGCCGGCCATCAGCAGCTGCAGGGCGGAGGCGGGCATGATGTCATCGCGCAGCCGGTCGGTGTAGGTGTCGCGCCAGTGCTCGTAGTCGGCGTGGCCGTTGATCATCAGGTGAACATGCATGTCCCAGAGTCCGGGCAGGACGCTCATGCCCTCGGTCGAGATCACGCGGTAGTCGTCGGGAACCGACAGCTCGCCGACCTGCCCGACGGCCTCGATGCGCTCGCCGTCGACCAGGATGACGCTGTCGAATACCGGCGGCGCGCCGTTGCCGTCGATCAGCGTGCCACCGACCAGGGCGAGCTTTTCGGCATGAACGGAGCCGGCTGCGAGTACCGCGAGGAGGGCGAGCAGGAGATTGCGCATGATCTTCAGTTCCTTGAAAGCAAAGGTTCGAGCATAGATCACCCCGCCAGCGTTGTCATCTGCTCCAGGGTTCAGGCTGCATCCGAAAGGACCGGTTTCGTGCCGGCGGACAGGGCGTCGAAATATGCCCGCGTGAGCGCCAGCTGGTCGAGAGTTGTTTCGGCACGATTGACCACGCGCCGGAAGCCAGCGTTCTCGGGCCGATCCTTGGCGTACCAGCCCAGGTGCTTGCGCGCGATGCGCACGCCTCGATACGCCCCGTAGAAGTCGTGCAGCGCCTCGAGATGACCGAGCAGGATGTCTCTTACTTCCGCGATCGGTTTCTCGGGCAGTTGCTCGCCGGTGTTGAGGAAATGGTCGATCTCGCCGAATATCCAGGGGCGCCCCTGCGCGGCGCGCCCGATCAGCAGGCCCGCGGCGCGGGTGTGGTCGAGCACCTCGCGCGCCTTCTCCGGACTGTCGACATCGCCGTTGGCCCAGACCGGTATCGAGCGCTGTGAGACGATTTGGGCAATCGTGTCGTACTCGGCTCGGCCCTGGTACTTCTGATCGCGCGTACGCCCGTGAACGGCCAGGGCCATGACGCCACTCTCCTCGGCGATTCGGGCGATGGTGGGCCCGTTGCGGTGCGCGCCATCCCAGCCGGTACGTATCTTTAGCGTGACGGGCACGTCCACGGCGGCCACCACGGCCTCGAGAATTCGCCTGACCAGCGCCTCGTCGCGCATCAGGGCCGAGCCGGCCCAGGCCTTGCAGACTTTCTTGGCCGGGCAGCCCATGTTGATATCGATGATTTCTGCGCCGTGCTCGACGTTGTGCCGGGCCGCCTCGGCCATTCGATCCGGCACGGTGCCGGCGATCTGTACGCTTACCGGGCCCGGTTCACCAGCGTGGTCCATGCGTTCGCGCGACTTGCGCGTATGCCACAAGGACGGATCGGAACTGGTCATCTCCGAGGTGGCCAGGCCGGCGCCGAGACTGCGGCACAGCAGCCGGAAGGGCTTGTCGGTGACGCCCGCCATCGGCGCGAGGCCGAGTGCGGGCGTGACGCGATAACCGCCGATCGGAACAGCAGCGCCGGCTGTCATTGAGGTGTCGGACTTGACCATGCTTCATTGTAAGATGACGGGAGCACTCATTTCATCTGCCGGGCTTGTCCCGATGGACCCTGAGAATATGATGTCGGAACACGATCGCCGTCGTTTTCATCGCTTTCCCTTCGAGGCCGATTGCCGGCTGCTCGTCGACGGCGGTTCGACCCGTCCCTGTGAACTGCTCGACTTGTCCATCAACGGTGCGCTGGTCGAACTGGACCCAGGGGCAGAATTCGATACGGCTCGTTCCGGTGACTTGACCCTGGAATTGCGCGGATTGAACGACGGCGCCACGACGCAGGTGGTGGTTGGCGTGAGGGCCTTGCGCGTGGAAGATCGCCGCATCGCCTGTCGCTTCGTCCGGGTCGATGCCGACAGCTTCGAGCAACTCAAGGGGCTGGTCGCCGATAACCTCGGCGACCTGGCTCTGCTCGATCGAGAGCTGACCCAGCTGGATTACTGGCCCGGGCTGTCGGTGGTTCCGGCATCGGATTGATTCGCGTCGGGCAGGAGCCACTCGGCCATGACGTCTTCGAGTTCTTCCAGCCCCTGCCCCGTTGTGGCCGAGAACAGCTGAACGCCGACCGAGTCATCGACAGCCTTTCGCACCGTCATCATTGCTTCCTTCTGTTTGCCCCGGCCAAGCTTGTCGGCCTTGGTCAGCACCAGGTGGAGCGACAGACCCTGCGCGGCGGCCCAGTTGGCCAGATCGACGTCGCCGGGCTTGAGGGGGTGGCGCACGTCCATGACGACAACCAGTCCGGCGAGCGCCTGGCGCTTCTCGAGATAGCCCTGGATCAGGCCCTTCCAGTGCTGCTTGAGGTCGCCGCCGACGCGCGCGAAGCCGTAGCCGGGGAGGTCGACGAGGTGGCGGTGTTCGTCGAGCTGGAAGAACACGAGCTGGCGGGTCCGCCCCGGGGTTCGGCTGGTGCGCGCCAGTGATTTCTGGCGGCAAAGGCGGTTGAGCAGGCTGGACTTGCCGGCATTGGAGCGCCCGGCAATGGCGACCTCGGCGCCTTCATCGGGCGGCAGTTGCGAGCGGTTGTGCACGCTGATGAGGTACTCGGCCCGGTGAAGTAGGATCTGGACGGACTTCATGGTCGTGACAAGGCTGGCACAGCAAGGACGGAGGAGCGATAATATCAGGTTCAGACTTCCAATCAGGAGAAGGATCCAAATGGCTCGATTCTTGGTGATGCTGCTGGCATCAGCGCCGCTGATGGCTGCGGCCCAACTCGTGGGCGACCCTGAAGCCGGGGAAGAAAAATCCGCGGTGTGCGCTGCTTGCCACGGCGCAGACGGCAACTCCCAGAACACGATCTGGCCGAAGCTCGCCGGTCAGCATGAGGACTACGCCACCCGGCAGTCCATCATGGTGCGAGAGCAGCAGCGCGAAGTGCCCGCAATGTATCCCGTCGTGGCTGGCATTAGCGACCAGGACCTGGCCGATATTTCCGCCTATTACGAGCAGCAGAGCCTGGAGCCGGGCGTGGCCGACGAAGAACTCGTTGAACAGGGCGAATCGGTTTACCAGTCGGGCAACGCCGAATCCGGCGTGCCGGCCTGCGCCGCTTGCCACGGCCCGTCAGGCAGCGGTATCCCGGGCGCCCACTACCCGCGCCTGGGTGGTCAGCATGCCGACTACACGGCCAATCGTCTCAAGGACTACCGAAACGGCGTCATCAACGGCGAGGACGATCCCTACAGCAAGATCATGGCCGCCGTGGCCGAGAACATGACCGACGAGGAAATCGAGGCCGTCAGTTCCTATATCGAAGGGTTGCACACGGCGCGCTGGTAAGCTGTCGATATGGTGACTGTCGGAACTCGCCCGCTCCGGGCGGGTCTGACTGGTCCATACAACCAATGACAATCGCGGAGTACCCAATGCGCAAGATTCTGATGTTGACGGCAGGTGCCACCCTGCTGCTGGCCGGTTCGCTGCCGGCCCAGACCTTCGAGGAAGGACAGCACTTCCAGAAGGTCGGCAGTCCCGTTGCCGTGCCCGACGACCGCGTCGTGGTGACCGACGGTTTTGGCTACCCCTGCCCGGCCTGCCGCCGTTTCATGCCTTATTTGAGCAACTGGGAAGAGGGGCTTGCCGACTACGTCGAGGTCGACCATCTGCCGGTGGCCCTGCAGCCGGGTTGGGATCTCTTTGCCCGCGCCTATTACACGGCGGAGGTCATGGGGATCGCCGATGAAACCCACGAGGCCATGTTCAGGGCTCTGCACGACGAGCGCCGCCAGTTCCGGAGCTTTGAAGACATCGCCGATTTCTATGCCGATCACGGCGTCGAAGCGGAAACGTTCATCAACACCTCGCAGTCGTTCGCGGTCGATGCACGCATGCGCCAGAATCGCAACGATGTGCGAACGTTCGGTATCCGCGGCACGCCCTCGGTCATCGTCCAGGGCAAATGGCGCGTGAGCCCCAACGGTTTCAGCGGCTACGACGAAATGCTCGAAGTCGTCGACTACCTGGTGGAGCGCGAGGCCGAGGCGTTGGGACTGGGTGCGGAAAGCGAGACTGAAAGCGGCGAGGAAGCGGCGGCCGAGCAGGCTGACGACGCCACCAGCTGACTGTCGTGGGCGGGCCCCGTCGCCAGCTCAAGCTGCTGAGCTACAACATCCAGGCCGGAACATCGACCGGGCGCTACCGCGAGTACGTCACTCGCAGCTGGCGGCAGGTTCTGCCCAATAATCAGCGCGTTGCCAATCTCGACGCGATCGCCGAACTGGTGCGTGACTACGACATCGTCGCACTACAGGAAGTCGATTGCGGCAGCCTGCGTTCAGGGTTTCTCAATCAGGCAAAGTACCTGGCGACGCACGCCCACTTTCCCTGGTGGAGCCACCAGGGAAATCGCAAGGTGGGTATCGTCGCGCATGCCGGTAACGGCCTGCTCAGCCGGATCGAACCCAGCGATATCGAAGAGCACCGCCTGCCCGGCGCCATTCCCGGCCGCGGCGCGATGGTGGCTCGCTTCGGCGAAGGCGAGCGTGCGCTGTGGCTGGTCGTGCTGCACCTGGCCCTCGGGCGCCGCGCTCGATCGCAGCAGCTCGACTACGTCGCCTCACTGGTTCGCGCCTATCCTCACGTGGTGGTCATGGGCGACTTCAACAGCGGTCCGGGCTCGCGCGAAGTGCGCAGCTTCTGTGACCAGGCCGGCCTGGTGCGGCCGGGCGAACCGGTTCTGACCTTTCCCGCCTGGCAGCCGCAGCGTGCCATCGACCACATCCTCGTTTCGCCCGATATGCGCGTGAGTGATGTTCGTGCGCTGCCGGTGACCTTCTCCGACCACCAGCCTCTGTCGATGACCGTCGAGTTTGGTCACGATGTCCAGTTACCAGGCCATGCGGACGGCAACCAGAATCAGAACACCACCGAATACTCTTCTTAGGCCTGCCGCCGGCAGGCGATGAGCCAGCGCCACACCCAGCGGCGCGGCGAGCATCCCGCCCAGGCCGATTGCGAACATGCCCGGCAGCCAGATATGGCCCAGCAGATGATCAGGGCCCGGCCCGGTCGGCGTTCTCAGGGCGAATACTGCGGACCCGGCCAGGGCAATCGGCCAGCCGCAGGCCGAGGCGTTGGCCACCGCCTGGACCATCCTGTAGCCGTTGCGGGCGAGGTAGGGCACGTTGAACGTGCCGCCGCCGATACCGACCAGCGCTGAAACCGATCCGATCAACGGCCCGGCCAGCCACCACAGCCGCGGAAAGGCGGCCCTGGAGGCCGCTTGCGCCGCCGGTGCGGTGATGATCATGCGCAGGCCGATGAAGGCGGCAATGACCGCGAATACGCGGCCCAGGGTCTGACCGGGTATGAGGGTTGCCAACAGGGCACCCGCCGCCGCGCCGACGGCCACGCCGCTGCCCAGGCGAGCGATCGTCGGCCAGTGCACCGCGCCCCGGCGGTAGTGGAACCAGATAGAGCTCGCCGCGGTCATCAACATGGTTGCCAGCGAAGTGGCGATGGCGATGGGTACGGCCACGTTTTCGTCCGTGGGGCCGAGGAGCAGCAGGGCCGTCAGTCCGGGCACGATCACCAGCCCGCCGCCGATGCCCAGCAGCCCGGCCAGGATCCCGGCAAACAGGCCGATGACGAGCAATAGTAGGAAGGAGAGAAACACTTGTCAGGTAGCGACAGTCGTAGCAGGATGACCGGAATGGTGGAGCGTTGAGGCGATGAAAGCAAGACAGATTCTGTTGAGCTGCGTTGTTCTTGCCTGGTCGCTGACCGTGCAGGCCGACCGGGACGAGGAGCGCGAGTTCTTCCGCGAGGGCTGGCAGGCCGCCCAGCGAGGTGACCAGGCCGGTATCGTCAAGGCCGTCACCGCCTTGCCCGACTATCCGCTCACCCCCTACCTGCAGTTCGAGCTGTTCCGGCAGCGCATTGACCAGGTGCCGCCGGCCGTTATGACGCAGTTCCTGGCTCGCTATCGCGACTGGTCTTTTTATTCGCAATTGAAACGGACCTGGTTGCGAAGCCTCGGCGAGCGCGAGGATTTCGATCGCTTGCTGACCCATGCCGGAGACCACTCGGATGTCGTGGTGCGCTGCCATGTGGTGCGCGCGAAGATTCGGCGCGGTGAAACTCAAGATCTGCATTCCCGGGTGCGGGACCTCTGGCTGGTGGGCCGTTCCCAGCCCGATGCGTGTAACGAGGTTTTCGGCTGGTGGCGGCGGCAGGGCAATCCGGACGCCAACACGGCCTGGCGTCGGTTCCAGCTGGCCGTCAACGCCGGAGAACTCGGCCTGGCCCGTTACCTGCGGCGCTACCTGCAGCGCGAGCAGCGCGAATGGGCCGACCGCTGGATCGGCGTGGCCCAGCGCCTGTCGCCGGGGCTGCGCCAGGCGCGTCATTGGCGCGACAGTGAAACCGCACGCCAGATCATCGCCTGGGGGCTGCAGGGCCTGGCGCGCAGTGACTGGGAGGCGGCCCGCGACGTCTGGCAGCTTCTGCAGCCGCATTTCGGCTTTACCGCGGCCTCGGCGGCAGCCATCGAGCGCGAGATCGCCCTGTTCCGGGCCGTGGCGCTCGACAAGGGTGCCCTTGCCGCCATCGATGCCCTGCCCGAATCCAAACGGGACCAGCAGATGCTCGCCTGGCGCGCCCGGGCAGCCATGGCCAGGGGTGACTGGGCCGAGGTTCTGGCCAGCATCGAGGCCATGCCCCTGCGCGCGCAGGCCGAGTCGCGCTGGCGCTACTGGCGCGGGCGCGCCCTGGGTGAACTCCAGCGTCCCGAGGCCATGCTGGCGTTTACCACCCTCAGCGCCGAAGCCGACTACTACGGGTTCCTCGCCGCCGGTCATCTCGGTCAGCCGCTGAGTTTGTGTGAGCAATCCCTTCAGGCCGACGATGCCATCCAGAGACGCCTGCTGCGCGACGCCGAGTTCGAACGCGTACTCGAGTTGTTCGAGGTCGGCCTGCCCTGGCATGCCCGAAGCACCTGGCGACATCTTTCGCCCCGGCTCATTGATCGTGAAATCGAGCAGGCGGCGCTGATTGCCGCCGGACGTGGCTGGCACAACTTGTCGATCATGGCGCTCAACCAGGCAGGACGCCGCCAGGCTTATCCCTGGCGCTTCCCGATGGCGGCGAAGGGCACGGTGCTGGCCGAGGCCCGGCGCTACGGCGTCGATCCGGCGCTGGCCTACGGGCTGATGCGGGCCGAGTCGGCCATGCAGCCCGACGCACGGTCGCCGGCCGGCGCCCTGGGCCTGTTGCAGCTCATGCCCGCCACCGCGCAGGCGGTTGCGCGGCGCAACGGTCTGCGCTACCAGGGTCCGGATTCGCTGACCGACCCCGAGGTCAATGTGCCCCTTGGCGTGGCTCATCTGGCTGAGTTGTATCGCGACTTCGGTGGCAACTGGGTGCGCGTGGCGGCAGCCTACAATGCCGGTGCCAATGCGGTCGAGCGCTGGCTCGACGAGCGGCCCGATACACCGCCGGATGTGTGGATCGAAACCATGCCCTTTTATGAGACCCGAGATTACGTGCCCCGGGTCCTGGCGTTCGCTACCATCTACGAGTGGCAGCTGGAGCGTCGGCCGGAGCTCCTGACCGGGCAGATCCTTCCCGGTGCGGGGCCGGCGGCCGGTTTCTCCTGTCCGCCTTGATCGACGGGGCAGTAGAATGGGAGGGAATTCTAGTCTGGAGCGATCATGAAGGTTCTGATACTGGGCGGTTCGGGCTTCGTCGGCTCGCACCTGACGCGGCGCCTGGCCCGCGAGGGGCACCAGGTGACCGTCGCCACCCGCTACGCCCCGGGTTGCAAACACCTGTGGGTGATTCCCCAGGCCACCATCCGTCAGTTCGATCCCTTTGATGCAGAGCGCCTGTCCGAGGAGTTACGGGGACACGATGTGGCGATCAACCTGATCGGCATCCTCAACGAGCGCGGCTTCGGCGGCAGCGGGTTTCACCGCGCGCACGTCGAGCTGGTCGAGCGCTTGATCAATGCCTGCGAGGAAGCCGGTGTCGCGCGCCTGATACAGATGAGCGGTCTCAACGCCGGGCGCGGTGAAAGCCACTACCTTCGCACCCGCGGCGAAGGCGAGGCGCGGGTGCGTGCCGCCGACCGTGACGGTCGTGTGGCCGGTACGATCCTGCGAGCTTCAACGATCTTTGGCCCCGACGACAGCTTTCTCAACCGCTTCGCTACCCTGCTCAGGCTCAGCCCCTTCCTGCCGCTGGCGCGGCCGCAGGTGAAGTTCGCGCCGGTGTTCGTAGAAGACGTGATCGAGGCGTTCATGCGCGTGCTGGCCGACGACGAGACCGCCGGCAAGACCTTCGAGCTTTGTGGTGCCGAGACGTGGTCGCTGATCGAACTCGTGCGCTGGCTGCGCGACCAGCTCGAGCTCAAGCGACTGGTCGTGGGGCTGCCGGACTTCCTGGGGCGCCTGCAGGGCATGGCTTTCGATTTTGTTCCGGGCAAGCCGTTTTCCAGCGACAACTACAAGTCGCTGAAGCTCGACAGCGTTTGCCAGAGCAACGGATTCGAGGCCCTGGGTATTCGCCCCTGGGGCCTGGCTGAACGCGCCCCGCGCTGGCTCAAGTCCGTGGACAAGCAGTCTCGCTACCAGCAGTTCCGGCGCCGGGCCCGCCGTGAGCGAGTCTGATGCGCCCAACGATGCGATCGATGGGCTAACCGTCTTCCGCGTCGGCGGCGTCGTACGCGACCGCCTGCTCGGCCGCCGCGCATCCGACGCCGATTACGTGGTCGTCGGCGCCACGCCCGAGGTCATGCGCGAGCGCGGCTTCCGGCCCGTGGGCCGGGACTTTCCCGTCTTTCTGCATCCCGAGTCGGCCGAGGAGTACGCCCTTGCGCGCACCGAGCGCAAGGCCGGGCGCGGTTATCACGGGTTCGTCTTTCATACCGGGCCCGAGGTCACTCTCGAGCAGGATCTCGAGCGGCGTGACCTGACAATCAACGCCATGGCCGAGGACAGCGACGGGCGCATCGTCGATCCCTTCGACGGCCGGCGCGATCTCGAGCAACGCACGCTCCGCCATGTTTCGCCGGCCTTTCGCGAGGATCCGGTGCGTATCCTGCGCCTGGCCCGTTTTTACGCGCGCTTCGACGATTTCAGCGTGGCCGCGGAGACCCTTGACCTTTGCCGCGAGATGGTTGCCGAAGGCGAGGTCGATCACCTGGTGGCCGAGCGCGTCTGGCAGGAGTTGTCATCGGCGCTGATGGAGGCGCGGCCTGCGAGGTGCTTCGAGCTGCTGCACGAAACCGGCGCACTGGGCGTGATCCTGCCCGAGCTCGACCGGCTGTTCGGCGTGCCGCAGGTGGCCGAGCATCATCCCGAGATCGATGCGGGCGTCCACACCCTGATGGTCGTCGACCAGGCCGCCAGGCTGGGCGGCTCGCTGCCGGCTCGCTTCGCTGCGCTGGTCCATGACCTGGGCAAAGGCCTGACGCCCGAGAAGGCGTGGCCGCGGCACGTCGGGCACGAGAAAGCCGGCCTGGCACCGATTCGTGCGGTGTGCGAGCGCCTGCGTGTGAGCGTCGACTGCCGCGATGCGGCCTTGCTGGTCGGTGAGCACCACCTCGTGGCCCATCGTGCGCTCGAGTTGAAGCCCGCGACGGTGGTGCGCCTTCTCGAAAGACTCGACGCATTCCGGCGCCCGGATCGTCTCGAGCCCTTCCTGCTGGCCTGCGAGGCCGACCGCAGGGGGCGCGAGGGGCGGGAGGCCGAGCCCTATCCCCAGGCCGATTTCCTGCGGCGCGCTCATGCCGAGGCATCGGCGGTCCAGGCGCGCCCGTTCGTCGAGCGCGGTTTGAGGGGCCCGGCGATTGCCGATGCCGTGCACGCCGAGCGCGTTCAACGCGTGGCGGGCCTGTCACGAAAGTGAAATTTCCGTCAATCCGGCGGCACCATTCGTCACCGACGTTGTCAATTCACTGATCGCCAGTGCGGGATGATGCCCGCCCTCGAACAAGAACGACAGCGGAGAAGCCAACTTGCCCCTCACCCGACTCGGCTTGAGCAACCCGGTAGCCGTGGCCGTGGGCTGCATCCTGCTCGTGATCTTCGGCCTTCTGAGCCTGTCGCGCCTGCCGGTGCAGATGACGCCCAACATCGACCGGCCGACGATTTCGATTTCCACCGGCTGGCGGGCGGCTGCGCCTTCGGAGGTCGAGTCGGAAATCATCGAGCCGCAGGAAAACCAGCTGCGCGACGTGCCGGGGCTCCAGCGCATGACCGCCTCGGCCGGTCAGGGCAGCGGTTCGATCAACCTGGAGTTCGACGTCGGCGCCGATCTCAATCGCGCGCTGATCGAGGTCATCAATCGCCTCAACCAGGTGCCGCGCTACCCGGCTGACGTCACCGAGCCGACGGTGCGCGTGGGCTCCGACCAGTTCGGCGACACCGTAGCCTGGTTCGCCATCCGGCCGATGCCGGAGAATAATCGGCCGATCATCGAATACCAGGACTTCATCGACGAGATCGTCAAGGAGCGGCTCGAGCGTCTCCCCGGCGTGTCTTCGGCCAATCCGCGCGGCGGACGGCCGTTCGAGGTTCGCATTACCTTCGATCCTTTCCAGGCCGCGGCCATCGGCGTCGACCTGACCCGCATCGGTCAGCGCCTGGGCCAGAACAACGACGTCTCCGGCGGATTCCAGGAGGTCGGGCGGCGACAGTACACGCTGCGATTCGCCGGGCAGTACGAGATCGCCGACCTCGAGAATCTGGTGCTCGACTGGCGCGAGGGTCGGCCGGTGTACCTGCGCGACGTCGCCCGCGTCGAGCGGGTGATGCGCGATTCTTCCGGCGTGATGACGCAAAACGGCGGGCCGTCCATCGCCATGAACGTGATCGCCGAGCCGGGCGTGAACGTGCTCGACGTCATGGGCGAGATCCAGACCACCATCGACGAACTGCGAGACAGCCACCTGACGCCGGCCGGGCTGGATATCGAGCAGGTCAGCGACGACACCATCTACATCCGCCAGTCCGTCGGCATGGTGGCCACCAACCTGATCGTCGGTATGAGCCTGGCGGTGCTGGTGCTGTGGTGGTTCTTCCGCAAGCTGCGGGCAACGCTGATGGTGGCGCTGGCGATTCCGCTGTGCCTGTGTTTCGCCTTCCTGGTGCTCGACGGCGTCGGCCGGACGCTGAATGTCATCTCACTCGCCGGCCTGGCCTTCGCCACGGGTATGGTGCTCGATGCCGCCATCGTCGTGCTCGAAAACATCGTGCGCCAGCGCGAGCAGGGCCGTGTACCCCTGGAGGCCGCCGATCGGGGCACCGGCCAGGTCTGGGGGGCGTTGCTGGCCTCGACGGCTACCACTGTGGCCATCTTCCTGCCGGTGATGTTCCTGCAAGACGAGGCCGGCCAATTGTTTGCCGACCTGGCCGTGGTCATCTCTGCGGCCATCGTCTGCTCGCTGTTGGTCGCCATCGTCGTGCTGCCGACGGCTAGCTACCGGCTGCTCGGCAACGCATCGCTGGAAGACCGACATGCGTCCTGGTGGCAGCGGGGCTCGGATTTCATCATGTCGCTGACCGACACGCCGCGCCGGCGCTGGGGCTGGATTGCCGGCCTGACGATCGTACCAATCGTTATCGGCGCGCTGCTGATTCCGCCGGCCGACTACCTGCCGGAGGGTAAGCGCAATTTCATTTTCGGCTTCCTCCAGACGCCCTCGGGTATGGGGCCGGACACGGCCGAGGCTGAATTGATCAATCCCCTCAACGAGCGCCTGATTCCTTACATTCGCGGTGACAAGGAACCGGCAATCGCCAATACCTTCCTCGGGTTCTTCGGCAGCGGGGCGTTCCTGGGCATGCGTGCGGCCGACGAGGACGAGGTCGAGGAATTGCTGGCGGTGGTCAACAATGAAATCCTGACCGGTTTTCCCGACACGTTCGGCCGCGCCAACCGCTCGCCCATTTTCGGCGGCCGGGGCAGTCGGCAGATCGACATCGACCTGCAGGCGGCCGACGTCGAGGAACTGCTCGGCGCGGGACAGATGGCCTTCGGGTTGATCCAGGAGAAGATGCCTGGCGCCACCATCCGGCCCCGGCCCGGGCTTGAGCTGGCCGAGCCCGAGCTTCGGCTCAAGCCGGATGATCGGCGAATTGCTGAACTGGGCTGGACGCGCGGTGATGTCGCCTCCCTGGTGCGCGCTTTCGGCAACGGCGCCTACCTGGGCGACTACTTCGACGGCGACCGGCGCCTGGACGTGATCCTGCGAGGTACTGAGTGGGTCACGCCCGAGGAACTGATGAGCATGCCTTTGGCCACCCCCTCTGGGCGTATTGCCACGCTAGGCGAGCTGGCCGAACTGGAACGTACCGCCGGTCCCAACCAGATCCGGCGCGTCGACCGGCGCCGCACGCTGTCGCTGCAGGTCACCCCGCCATCGGGCATGCCGATGGAGACCGCGCTGGCCTTCCTGCAGGAAGAAGTCGAGCCGCAAATTCGCAGCGCGCTGCCGCCCGATGGCGTGATCACCTACCGCGGTACGGCCGAAGCGCTGGGCGAGACGCTTTCGAACCTGGCCGGTAGCTTCTTGCTGGCAATCGTGATCCTGTACCTGCTGATCTCGGCGCTGTTTCGCTCCTTCAAGGACTCGCTGCTCGTGTTGATGACCATCCCGATGGCGACTGTCGGCGGCATCGTGGCGTTGCGAATCACCGGTTGGGTGACCGGTCAGGCCATGGATATGCTGACCATGATCGGCTTCGTGATTCTGCTGGGACTTGTGGTCAACAACGCCATCCTGCTCGTCTACCGCGCCCGCGACGGCGAGCGCGAGGAGGGGTTGAGCCGGCGCGAGGCGGTGGAAACGGCCGTTCGATTGCGCCTGCGTCCGATCCTGATGAGCACCACCACCAGCGTGTTCGGCATGATGCCGCTGCTGGTGCTGCCCGGCGCGGGCACGGAACTCTATCGCGGCCTTGCTGCGGTGATCGTCGGCGGGATGGCGGTCAGCACCCTGTTTACCCTGGTGTTGCTGCCCAGCCTGCTGAGAGTGAATGAAGAAGGCCAGGCGGCGACTGAGGGCAAGGTCGTACCGGCATGAGAAAAGGAATGTGGATGAACTGGAAAATTGCTGCGGT
Organism: Lysobacterales bacterium; assembly: GCA_034520805.1. Classification (GTDB taxonomy): domain Bacteria; phylum Pseudomonadota; class Gammaproteobacteria; order Xanthomonadales; family Wenzhouxiangellaceae; genus Wenzhouxiangella. Next base: position 120,075 of record JAXHNG010000019.1, read on the forward strand.
ACTGGGCGGCCTGATAGCGGCGCCGGTCTGGGCGCAGTTCGGCGGTCAGCCGACCGTCGAAGTGGCCGAAGCCGAGTCGCGTGAAATGTCGCCCACGATGCAGGTGGCCGGAACCGTGCTATCGCGCTCCGATGCAAGCCTTTCGGCCGAAGTCGAGGGTCGTTTGATAGATGTGTCGGATGTGGGCACGCGCGTGGCGGCCGGTGATGTCGTCGCGCGTATCGAGGACACGGTATTGCAGTTGCGTGTGGCCGAGCTGGAGGCGGAGATCGACAGCACGCAGGCGCGACTGGCCTTTCTGAACGCCGAGCTGGCGCGCGTGGAGCGCCTGGCCGAAACCAACCTGGCCGCAGCCAGCCAGATCGACCAGACGCGTTCGGAACGCGACATGGCGCAAAGCGACCTGGCCGTGACGCGCTCGCGCCTGGCTCAGCTGCAGGACCAGATCGACCGGACCCGCGTTCGCGCGCCGTTCCCAGGCGTTGTGGTCGAGCGCGTAGCCCGGGTCGGTGAGCGCGTCGGCGTCGGCGCGCGGATCCTGCGCCTGGTGAATGCCGACAGCCTGGAGGTGGTCGCGCGCGCGCCGCTTCGCTACTACCGCTTCGTTCAGCCGGGCGACGAACTGACCGTGGATGCCGACGGCGAGGTCTTCGGCGCGCCGTTGCGCACCGTCGTGAGCGTGGGCAACGAGGATCTGCACGTGTTCGAACTGCGGCTTGATATACAGCAGCCCCTGCCGGTGGGCCAGACCGTGCGTGTGACCATTCCCACGGCCGCTTCGCGCGAGGTGCTGGCGGTCCCGCGCGACGCTCTGGTGCTGCGCGGTTCCGGAACGGCGGTGTTCATCATCGATGACGACGGCACGGCCCGCCGGGCCACCGTCTCGACCGGCATCGGCCAGGGCGATTGGATCGAGGTGGCCGGGCCGGTCCAGGCCGGGGATCGCGTCGTCATTCGCGGCAATGAGCGTCTCAGGGATGGTCAGTCGGTCGAGATCCGCGAGAGCTGAGAGCCGCCCGGCCGCGAGACAGAGTCCCGTGAGTAGGTTATGTCCCCGCCGGACGACCTGGATGATTGGACACACGTAGCTCACGCGTGTCCAGACCAGCTACGTCGTCTGCGCGTTGCGTCTCAGGCGTTGCGTGGTGCTCGCGCGCAGCTGCTCCGCAAGCTCGGTCAGCAGCTGCGTGACCTCGGTGCGCTGCGGGCCGGGCAGAAATCCGAGTAGGCTTTCGGCCTGTTCCGGGGCGCGGGACGCTTGTCCCAGCGCTTTCAGAACGGCCTCTTCCGCGGGCCGGGTCATCGTCTCGCCGGGCGCGGCGAGCCAGGGTGCGTCTTGCGATCCCGCGGCAAGCCGGCCTGCCAGTCTCTCGATGGTCGGGGCGGCGGCCGCCATTCCGGTCATCTCCAGCCAGCCATACAGGCCGATGTCCCCTTTTTCCGGAAGCTGAGCGGCAAGCCGCATCGCATGCAGCAAGCTCAGGCTCAGCGGCATTCTTGTTTCGCACATGGTTCAGATCCAATCGTGGCTGGCTACAAGCAAGCTGCCCCGGCCGTCGCGCAGCCGGGAGACATCTTCGGCGAGTTCCTCGGAGCGAATCCGGTGCGCCAGACTGTCCACACAAGATGCGCGGCGGCTTACTCCGAGAATCAGGGCTTCATGGCCGAGTTGTTCTCGCCAGGGCGACAGCGGCTCGTTAGTGTCACCGACAATCAGGCAATCGAGGGGGCGCAGGCGATGCAGACAGCTCAGGCACTCACCACTGCGCAGAATCCAGTCGAGCCCGGCTGCAGACAGCACGTTACGCGTCGTTTCGTGCTCGCGCGCATTGGCAACCAGCTTGGCGCCGCAGTCGGCCATCGCGCAGGCGAGGACCAGCGTGTCGGCTTGCGTGAACTTGCCCACGAGTGCCGCGAACTTCGGGCGGCGCGAACGCAGCAGCCAGTAGAGCGACGTGCCGGCCGGCCCCTGCGAGGACATTCCCTGGTTCTTCTGGCTCAGTTGGGCCAGGGCCTGTCGCATGCGCGGGTCGTTCTGGAAGCTGCGCTCGCCACGGGGGAAAACGCTGGGAATCATCTGAGCTTCGCCCTTGTGAATTGGGTTCGAAGGCAGAATAGGCGAAATGATTTGCGAATGCAAATGATTCGCGTTACTTATCAGTCGCTGCGTTCTCCGAACCCACCGGCGACGGCGAACACGCGCTGACGGCCGTCGTCGACCAGGCGGACGCGACACCGGTAAAGGCGCGAGAGATTGTCGGCGGTGAGCAACTCGCGCGTCGGCCCGGCATCCCACTCGCCGTTGCCGTAGAGCAGCAGCACGTGAGAGCAGTAGCAGGTGGCCAGGTTGACCTCGTGCAGTGCCATGATGGCGGTCTTTCGATGCTCGTGGACCTGGCGATGGATGACGTTGAGTATGGTCACCTGGTTGGCCGGGTCGAGATGATTGGTGGGCTCGTCGAGCAGCATCACCGCGGGGTCCTGGACCAGCAACGTGGACAGGGCCAGGCGACGGGATTCTCCGCCGGACAGGTCCATGCAGCTGCGCTCGGCCAGTTCGAGCATTTCCAGGTCGGCCAGCGCGTCACGGGCGCGTTCGTTGTCCTGCCTGGACTCGCGTGCCCAGGGCCGGATATGCGGGTGTCGGCCAACCAGGGCGGTTTCCAGGCAGGTGGCGTCGAAAGCGTAATGGGTGTGTTGCGGCAGCATCCCGAGGCGGCGGGCGATGTCGCGTCGACGGCTCTCGTCGAGCCGCCGGCCGTCGAGCCGGATGCCGCCGCGTTCGGGCTCGAACACCCCGGCAAACGTCTTGAGCAGGGTGGTTTTGCCCACGCCGTTGGGGCCGAGCAGCCCCCAGAATTCGCCCTTGCCGACGGCCAGGTTCAAATCGCGCACGACATCGACCTGCCCGATGCGTACATCGAGGTCCTCGACGATGAGCGGAGGGTCGTTAGAGGGGTTCATCATTACCGGATCCTCGCGGCGCGATAGAGCAGCAGCAAGAACAGCGGCACGCCGATCAGCGCCGTCAGCACGCCCACCGGCAGCTGTCGGGGGCCGAGCAGGCTGCGCGCGGCGGTGTCGGCCAGGACCAGGAAGCCGCCGCCGAACAGGGCCGAGGCCGGCAGCAGCACGCGGTGGTCGGCGCCGACGAGCAGGCGCATCAGGTGCGGCACGATCAGGCCGACGAAGCCGATCGCGCCCGCCAGGGAAACGGCCAGCGCGGTCAGCACGGAGGCGACGACATAAATCTCCCAGAAGCGGGCCCGGGCCGACTCGCCCAGCAGGGCGGCCTGAAGCTCGCCGCCGCTGAGCACGTTGAGGCTGCGTGCCCTGAGCCACAGCAGTGCGGTACCCGCGGCCAGGGGCAGCAGCCACCAGGCCGCCAGCGAGGCATGGCTCAGGTCGCCCATCAGCCAGTAAAGCATTGATCGCAGGCTGCCGTCGGGACCGGTTGCCAGGATCAGCGAGATGATCGCGCCCCAGCCGGCGGCAACGACCACGCCGGTAAGCAAGACACGCGTCGTGCTCCACGGCCCGCGGCCCCGCGCCAGCACGAATACGATCAGCATGGTGAGCATCGCCCCGGCGAAGGCCAGTACCGGCGTGGGCAGGAAGGTCAGGCCGAAGCTCATGCCGATGAGGGCGAAAGCGGCTGCGCCGCCAGACAGCCCCAGGATATAGGGGTCGGCCAGCGGGTTGCGCAACAGAACCTGCATCAGGCAGCCGGCCTGGGCGAGCAGGGCGCCGGTCACGAATGCCGCGATCGCCCTCGGCAGACGCAGCTCGCCCACCACGCGCTGCATGACGCCATCGGCTGAAAACGGCCAGACCCAGCCGCCGCTGCCCCAGCTCGCGGCCAATAACAAGGAGGCCAGCGGCAGGGCAAGCAGGCCCGCCCAGACAATCAGGCGTTTGGTGACTGGTGCCGGCGCCATGAATTGATTACCATCCTAGTCAGTTGACTCTTTCCGCGGCCCGGTATGATAGCCGGCCGTGACGACCATCACCATGATTGATCCGGACGGTTTCAGGCCGAACGTCGGGATCGTGCTGGCTCGGGAAGACGGGCGCGTTTTCTGGGCGCGTCGTGCCGGCAAGGATGGCTGGCAGTTCCCGCAGGGCGGCATGAATACCGACGAGACGCCCATCGAAGCAATGTATCGCGAGCTCGGCGAAGAGACCGGGCTCGGGCCCGAACACGTCGAGCTGCTGGGCCAGACGCCCGGCTGGTTGCGCTATCGCCTGCCGCGTCGATATCGGCGGCGGCATCAGAAGCCTGTCTGCGTGGGGCAAAAGCAGGTCTGGTTCCTGTTGCAGTTCCTTGCCGATGATGGCGTATTCGACCTGGAGGCGGCCGAAAAGCCCGAGTTCGACCGCTATCGCTGGGTCGATTTCTGGTACCCGGTCCGACACGTCATTCCCTTCAAGCGAAGGGTCTACGTTCGCGCACTCAAGCATCTCGAGCCCATGCTGCCCGAAGTCGAGCGACGGAGCGGTTGACCGGGCTCTTGCATCGAAAATTTGAAGGACCGAAATTCGAATGCTCGAAATGGGCTTTCTGTCCTCGAGACCCCGTATAGCCATCGATTGAGCTCATTGCCTTCGATTGGCTAATGATTGACCCAACGGAGAATTGTCGAAATGAGATCCATCCTTTGCCTGGCCGCTGGCCTGCTGTTGGCCGGTCCGCTGGCCGCCGAGACCTTTTCCGACGAAGATCTGGCCGTCGCGCGCGAGCTGCGTGAGGCGGCGCTGGCCGGCGACGGCGGCTACGAGATCGTGGCGGACCTGACCACGGATATTGGTGCGCGCCTGGCCGGCAGCGAGGCCGACGCGAAGGCCGTCGAGTGGGCCGTGAAGATGTTCGAAGGCATGGGCTTCGATCGCGTCTGGACGGAGCCGGCGACCTTCCCGACCTGGCACCGCGGCCTGGAGCGTACCGAGATCGTCGCACCCGCGCGCCATGAACTGGTCACGCTGGCACTGGGTTTTTCGCCGGCGACCCCGAAGGGCGGCATCGAGGCCGAAGTGGTCATGTTCGACGACCTGGCCGCACTCCAGGCAGCCGATGAGGCCGAGGTGGCCGACCGCATCGTGTTCATCCGCAATCGCATGGAGCGCACCCGTTCCGGCGCCGGTTACGGCCGCGCGGTCGGTGCGCGCTCGATCGGCAGCCGGGTGGCGGCCGACAAGGGCGCGCTGGCCCTGGTCATCCGATCGATCGGGACGTCCAACAACCGTTTCGCCCACACCGGTATGCAGCGATTCGATTCCGACGTGCGCCTGCTGCCGGCCGTGGCAATTTCCAATCCCGACGCCGACCTGCTCGAACGCCTCATGGCCGGCGACGAGCCGGTGCGCATCCAGGTCGAGGTCGACGCCGAGACGGTCGAGGCCTACACCTCGCAGAACGTCTTCGCCGAGATCACCGGCGCGAAGAATCCAGAGGAGATCGTGGCCCTCGGCGCGCACCTTGATTCCTGGGACGTCGGCACCGGTGCGATCGACGACGGCGCCGGAGTGGGCATCGTCACCGAGGCCGCCCGACTGATCAAGAATCTCGATCGGCGGCGGCCCGACCGCTCGATTCGCGTGATTCTGTTTGCTGCCGAGGAGATCGGCCTGTGGGGCGGCCGCGCCTGGGCCGACGCCCGCAAGGACAAGATCGACAACTACCAGTTGGTGGCCGAATCCGACTTCGGAGCCGGCGAGATCTACGCCATCAGCGCGCGCGTGGCCGACACGGCCTGGCCGGTGATCGAGGCGATCCAGTCCGAGCTGGCGCCGCTGGGCATCGAGCTTGGCGAGCGCGGCGCCAATGGCGGTCCGGATTTCTACCCGGCCGCTGCCCTGGGCGTGGCCGCCGTCGATCTCGAGCAGGACGGTACCGAGTACTTCGATTATCACCACACGGTCAATGACACGCTCGACAAGATCGATCCCGAAAACCTGGCGCAGAATGTGGCCGCCTACGCCGTGCTCGCCTGGCTGGGCGCTCAGGCCGAAGCGGACTTCGGATCGGGTGAAACCATTCTTTCTGAGCAGGAGGGCGATTGACCCAGTCGCTCAGTCCAGCGTTCGCAGGGCCTTGATCCAGCGCTCGTCCCGCTCGGGCTCGCGGGCCGGCGGGATGACCATCGTGGTGTATTCCTTCAACGATGCCGCGGGCAGTTCGCTCAGCGCCATGCGGTCGGCGCGATAGCGCTCGATCGGCAGTTGCGCGGCTTCGTAGAGGATGATCGGCGTGTCGGGCCGGTACCAGTGAGACAGTTTGTCGACCAGCAGCCGCAGCCTGCGCGGGTCGGGTTCGAAGCCGATGCAGTCGAGATTGCCCGTCAGTGCAACCTGCCAGAGCAGGACCAGGGCCGAGGGATCGAGCGTGTGCCGAAAGGCGAGGAAGCGCGTCGCCTCGAAGGACTGTACGCCGCGATCGCCGGGATCGAGGCCGAGATCGGCGTACAGGCACGCCTCTGCGGAGACGCCGGGTTCCATGCGCGCGTTCAGGCCAGCATTTCGCACCCGCTCGATGGCCGCATGGGGTACCTGGGCGAACACGCCCGGGTGGCCGTAGAACACACAGCACACGCGCTCGCCGGAGAAGACCCGGTCGATGATGCTGTCTGTCATCGCCCGATAGCTGTCGCGCCGATCGCGGGCCTCGCCATAATGTTCGGTCAAATCGACGGCACCGGGGCGACGCTCGGCGACCCAGGCGTGGGCGAGCGAATCGGCGAGCACGAAAACGGCGTCGGCCCGATCGATTTCGCTGACGGCGCGTTCGGCAATATGTCGGCCCAGCTGGATGCCGCAGCCAACGACGACCAGCTCACCGCGAGTGCCGCCGCTCAATCCGGCGATTCCGCTTCGGCAACGACCACGCTGTCGCGTCCGCCGCGCTTGGCCTCGTAGAGTGCCGCGTCGCTGCGTTCCCGCAGGGCTTCCATCGGTTCGTGAGGCGCCAGCTCGGCCACCCCGAAGCTCATGGTCAGCGGCCGGCTTGCGTTCCCGTACTCGATATCGGCGATCTCGGAGCGCACCGACTCGAGGCGCTCGAGCATTTCGCTTGCACCCGCGTTGGGCAGGCATACGGCGAACTCCTCACCGCCGATGCGGCCGACCTGACCCGCGCCCGGGAAGTGCGTCTGGAGTACCCGCGCCACTTCGCGCAGGGCCCGATCGCCTGCAATGTGACCGTGTTCGTCGTTGACTCGCTTGAAGTAGTCGATGTCGCACAGCGCCAGCACCAGAGGCTGGCCCTGTCTCTGGCATCCCTCGATCATCTTCCGCGCGGTATCGAAAAAGCGCGTGTGATTGCTCACTCGCGTGAGCCCGTCGATCTCCGACAAGCGCCGGAAATGGCGCCTGTCGCGCAGCAAGTGCACGAGGAGCAACACCAGGATCAGGAAGAGAAAGGCCGCAAATGCGGTGCCCAGCCACCGCATGCGCGCGCTTTGTCGCCGTGACTGTGCCTCGAGTTCAGCCACGCGCTTTTGCTCCCTCAGCAACTCGAGTTCCTGCTCCTGACGCTTCATCTCGAATTCGACTTCGATGCTGGCCAGTCTGCGCGTGCGATCTTCGTCGAGGAATCGTTCGCGTGCTTGCGCGCGCGCAACCATGTGTCTATAGGCCTGGGCGAATTCACCCAGCGCCGCGTATTGCTGGGCCGCCACCTGGTGCATCTCGGCCTCTCGCTCCCACAGGCCCCGCTCACTGACATCTTCGATCAGCTGCTCGGCGCGTTGGATGGCCGCTTCGCTGTCGCCGCGAGCCGCGGCCAGTTGGGCCTTGAGGCCCCGGGCGGTGAGTATCCCGTCGGCCCAGACTGCGGTGCGCAAGCGATCGAGGGCGCGATCGGCCCAGCGCTCGGCCGCGTCGAGTTCGCCGCGTTCTAAGGCGATAAAACCCAGCTCCAGTTCGACGGTGCCCATAACCACCTGGTCGTTCGCCTCCCGGCAAGCCTGCAACGCCTCGCGCGCAGCGGTCTCGGCAGAGTCGAGCTGGCCGGCGTAGCGATAGGCGACCGAGAGCGTTTGACCAGCCCGGCAGACAAGCAGGAGGTCGGCGCTTCGGCGCGCGATTGCGAGCCCTTCGCTGGCCTGCTCGATCCCCCGCTCGTAGCGCCCGGTAATGGTGTGCGCGTAGGCGGCCAGGCCGAGGATCCGGGCCTTCTCACCCAACTCATTGCTTTCCGGAACGAGCTCGAGAGCAGCTTGCAGGCGCTGGAAGCCCCATTCGTAACGGCCCACGTTGATCCCGATATTTGCGGCCAGTCTCAGTGCGCGCAGACGCTGGTCGTCATCAAGACCGGCGTCAAGGATTGCGTTGAGTTCTTCGATGGCCGCTTCGGGAAGGCCCCGGAGCGCAAGGTTGCGGGCGTTGAGCAGTTCAATTTCGACGCGCTGACGGGGCGTGGCCTCGTCGAGCCGGCCCAACAGATCGTCGATGGCCGGCTGGGACGCCGGCACGGCCTCGGTCGTGCTCAAGTGTCGGGCCCGCTCGATCGCGTCTTCCAGCCCGAGCGCCTGAGCAGCCAGATTGGAACTGACCACCAGCGCCGCCAGACAGGCTGCCGCGGCGACGCTTCGTGCCAGGTCTGAGCTTCGGATCAAGATGCCCGGATCAGTCGTGGCACTTGATCGTGCTGTTGCTCAGGTGGACCTCTCCCAGGCCCGCCAACTTGCGCACGGCTTCGACGTCCTTGCCCTTCATCGCAGCCCGGGCGTCTTCCGGCAGTCCGCGCGCTTTCATGACCTCATCGGGGTTGCGTTCGTATTCCGCTGCCAGCTTGGCGTCGCTGCCGAGATCCTTGAGTAGTTTCCTGAGTGCTTCCATGAATGTTCCTCCCACTTCAACCTGCATTCTAATCGTTTGGAGCGGCTGTTGCCGATCACCGCCGATGCCCTTCGGAGCAGCCGGTTTCACGGCCGCTGCCGGCGACGTCCACTGGAAAACATGCTACCGTCTGACGCCCGCTCGAGATGCCGTTGTCACGGAGTCCCGCCGATGCCAAAACTGCTACTCAACCTGCGCCACGTGCCCGACGACGAGATTGACGATGTCCGTCGAATAATGGACGAACACGGTATCGAATGCTACGACACGCCGCCCGGGCCGTTCGGAATCACGGCCGGGGGGATCTGGCTGAAGAATCCGGATGAATTTGCCCGCGCCCGCGAACTCATGGACGTCTACCAGGCTGAACGCGCGAAACGTGCAAAAGCTGATTGGCACCAAGCGCGTGCTCGCGGCGAAGTCGAAACGCTGGCTGACAACGTCCGCCGAAATCCGCTCAAGTCGCTGTTGATCGTCGCCGGCAGCATCTTCGTGCTGATGGTTTTGTTCGCACCGCTGGTGGTGTTGTTTCGGCTCGCGGAGTGACTAGTGGGCCATGCGGCAAGTTAGGTGACACTCAGCCGTCGCACAAGCGTTGTGGGCAAGGCGCGCGAGCGCAGGACTGGCCGTCGCCAATTCAAGCGAGCGGAACATGGGCAACGGCTACGCTCGCATGGCTTCATTCGCTTTGCGAAAGTCGCCATGCGGCTTCGCCTGCCCTGCCCACGGCGCTTGTGCGGCGGCCCTTCGGGAGCCACTGTGCCGGCGCGACTCGGCGTTGCGTTTCTTGGAAAGGGAACAACCATTCCCTGCAAAACGCGCCTTGATTCGCACCGGCACAGCGGCTCTGAGTGTTACCTAACTTGCCGCATGGCCCACTAGCCGTCGACCTCGGCCAGGGCACGAATGACCGCCTCACCGTAGCGGTCCAGCTTGTGTTCGCCCACGCCGCTGATGGTGGCGAGTTCGTCGAGCGTTTGGGGCCGGGCTTCGACGATGGCCGCCAGTGTCGCGTCGTGAAAAATGACGTAGGGCGGCACCTCTTCGCTGCGCGCCGTCTCCAGGCGCCACTGCCGCAAGGCCTGCCATTCGGCCGAATCCGTGTCGATCTCGACGCCCGACTTGCGCGCGCTCTGACGCCGGCCCGGGATCGCATCGCGGCGCATTTCGATTCGGGTCTCGCCGCGCAGCAGGGCCCGGCAATCGGATCCCAGGCGCAGTCCGCCGTGGCCCTCGGGGTCGGGGACCAGGTAGCCGGCGGCCAGCAGTTGGCGCATCACGGAATGCCAGGTGGTCCGATCGATCTCGCGGCCGATGGCCCAGGTGCTCAGACGGTCGTGGCCGAGCTGCTCGGCGCGGTCGGTGGGTTTGCCGGTCAAAACGTCGACCACGTGGCCGGCGCCGAAACGCTGGCCGGTGCGGAACACGCACGACAGCGCCATGCGTGCCGCTTCCGTGGCGTCCCAGGTCTGCGGTGGGTCCTGGCAGTTGTCGCAGTGGCCGCAGTCCCCGGGGTGTTCTTCGCCGAAGTAGCCGAGCAGGGACGGGCGGCGACAGCCGGGGTGTTCACAGTAGGCGAGCAGCGCCTCGAGCCGCTCGCGTTCGAGCTTCTTCTGATCGTCGCCGGCGTTCGACTGTTCGAGCAGCTGTCGAATCCGGACAACGTCGGACAGGCTGTAGACCATCCAGGCGTCGGCCGGCAGGCCGTCGCGCCCGGCCCGGCCGGTCTCCTGGTAGTAGGACTCGATGCTCTTGGGCAAGTCGAGGTGCGCTACGAAGCGCACGTCGGGCTTGTCGATGCCCATGCCGAAGGCGATGGTCGCGCAGATGATCAGCCCGTCTTCGTTGATGAAGCGGTCCTGGGCGGCCTGACGGTCGCCGGATTCCATGCCGGCGTGATAGGAAATCGCATCGAGACCCTGCTGCGCCAGCCAGCGCGCGGTTTCTTCGGCCTTTTTGCGCGAGAAGCAGTAGACGATTCCGGATTGTCCCGGGTGGCGCCGCCGGATGAAGGACAGCAGTTGTTGTCGTGCGTTGCGTTTGAGCCCGACCGTGTAGCGGATGTTGGGTCGGTCGAAACTGTCGACGAATACCCGGGCTTCGCGCCCGAGCAGGCGTTCGAGGATCTCGCCGCGGGTGCGCTGGTCGGCGGTGGCCGTCAGGGCGATGCGCGGCACGTCGGGAAAGCGCTCGGCAAGGACGCCGAGCTTGAGGTACTCCGGCCGGAAATCGTGGCCCCACTGCGAGACGCAGTGCGCCTCGTCGATCGCGAACAGGTTGATCTGGCAGCGCTCGAGCATGCGCAGGGAGGTCTCGCGCAGCAAGCGTTCGGGCGCGATATAGAGCAGGTCGAGCTTGCCCTCGAGCAGGTTCTGCTCGGTGCGCCGCTGCGTCTCGGCATCGAGCGATGAATTGAGTACGGCCGCGGACACGCCGTTGTGCGTGAGTGCTTCGACCTGGTCGCGCATCAGGGCGATCAGCGGTGAGACGACGATCGCCGTTCCCGGTCGCATCAGGGCCGGGATCTGGTAGCAAAGCGACTTGCCGCCGCCGGTAGGCATCAGAACCAGGGCGCTGCCGGCCTCGCCGAGGTGCTCGATGATCTCGCGCTGACGCCCGCGGAAGGCGCTGTAGCCGAAGACCTGGCGCAGCAGGGCCTCGGCGCTCCGGACGCTGTCGGCTTCGGCGGCGCTGTTCATCGTTTCGGTAACCATGACGGGCCACAGACTGCCACAAAGCGGTCGTCGGCGGGTCGGTAATTCGCCGCGCCGTGCCGTACGAAATCGGCTATTTGAACGCCAGGGCAGCGAGCTGTTCAGCCCAGAGTGCGTGCGCCCGGGCATTGGGGTGAAACCCGTCGCGGCAGAACAGGCTGTCGGGCTGGTCGACGAAGTTCATGGCCGCGTGCAGCACGCCGGGTCGGCGCTCGGCGAATTGCTCCGAGACGGCGTCGAGCAGGGATGCGCGCAGCCCCAACATCATTGAAAGGGGGGCTGGCAAGGCCGGAAAGTGCTGCATCGGCGGAATGCCTGCCAACAGGATTCGTTTCGGTTCGAGGCGTTCCGTGACCGCTTGCGTCAAATGCGCCAGGCGGGCCCGCCAGCGAGCCGGTGAAGTCAGGGCGAGGCAATCGTTGACCCCGAGCGCGATGATCACGAGGTCGGTTGGCGCCACATCGACCTGCGGCAACAGCTCGTCGGCGGTGAATCGGGCCGTGGCGCCGGATCGGGCGGCTGTCTGCCACTCGATCCGGCGAGGCGATGCGGCCGCCAATTGCCCGGCGAGTATCGGGACCACCCCCTCGGCCTGGTCGGACAGGCCCACCGCGGCCATCGGCGATTCACCCAGCCCGACGATGCGAAAGACGGGCTCGGCGCCGGGCACACGGCCCGAGCGTTTGCCGGGTGCCTCGTCGAGCCGCGGGGTCTTCCGGCGGACGCGGCGACCCTGCAACCAGTACAGCGGCGCGCCCAGCAGTGACACCGTGGTCGCCGCCCGGAGCGCCAGGATTTGACTATCCGAGGCCAAGCCGCCCGGCCGCTTCGGCGGATCGTTTGACGCGCGCTTCGAGTTCCGACTCGCCGGCATCGCGTCCGCCGGCGAATTCCGGCCAGCCCTGGCCGTGCTGCTGACAAAGCGCGCTGAGAACCTTGACGTGTTCCGGTGAATCGTTCAGGCAGGGAATGTACTCGAGCGACTCGCCGCCGGCCTCGAGAAACTCTTCGGCGCCTTCGACCGCGATTTCGTCGAGGGTTTCGAGGCAATCGATGGAAAACCCGGGGCACACCACGTGTAGTTTTTTCACGCCCTGATGCGCTAGCTCCTCAAGCGTCTTGTCGGTGTAGGGCTTGAGCCACTCGGCGCGGCCCAGGCGTGACTGGAAGGTGATCATCCATTCATCGTCGGCCAGGCCGAGGCGCTCGGCAATGATCCGCGCGCTCGCCTGGCACTGGCAGTAGTAGGGGTCGCCGGCGAGCAGGTTGCGCTTCGGGATGCCGTGGAAGGAGAACAGCAGCTTGTCGGGCTCACCCCGCTGTTTGCGAAACCGACGGATCGAGTCGGCTACGGCCGACTGCCAGTTCTCGTCGTGGTGGAAGTTGTTGATGAAACGCACTTCCGGCAGCCAGCGCAGGCGCTTGAGCGAGTCGGTCACCTGGTCGAACACCGATGCCGTGGTGGTGGCCGAATACTGCGGGTACATCGGCAGCACCAGCAGTCGCTGGATGTTTTCTCGCCGGAGCCGGTCGATGGCCTTGTCGATGTCGGGCTGGCCGTAGGACATCGCCAGCAGTACCTTCACGCGCGGCAGGTGCTGCTGAAAATCCTTTTCCAGCTTGTCGGCCAGGCTCCGGTTGTTGACCAGCAGAGGTGAGCCGTGCTCGGTCCACACCCGGGCGTAGGCCTTGGCCGACTTCGGCGAACGGAAAGGCACGATGTAGCCGTTGAGGATGAACCACCAGATCAGTTTCGGCGCCTCGATGACGCGCCGGTCGGACAGGAACTGCTTCAGGTAGGGTCGGAGCGCTTTGGCCGTGGGTGCCTCGGGCGTGCCGAGGTTGACCATCAAGACAGCTGCGCGGGCGGAGTCGCGATGCGCCGTGACTTGTCGGGTGGCGTCGATCGTGTCGACGAGTGGATCTCGGGAACCGGACATGGGTTCTCCCCAGTGCATCAGAATGCCTGTAATTGTACTGACGCTGGCGTGATCGCAGCGATTGAAAACCCACCGCTGGGGGGTTCTGGACAATTCTGCTATGATGTGCTTCGTCGGAGTGAAAGGAAAATAAAAAGCGATGCGCGTTTGCACGCCTCTCTGCTGGAGAAGTGTGATCCTGGTTGTCAGCCTGGCAGCCAGCGTATCGGCGTGGGCGCAGCCGGTCGGGTACGCGATCAATTCTCGCGGCAATTTCCAGGACAGCAGCAAGGTTTTTGCACTGTGGCGGATTGACCTGGCTACGGGTGCCGAAACTTATATCGGCTGGACCGGTCGGGGTGACTTCATCGATATCGAAGGGATTGCTTTCGATTCGGAAGGCCGTCTCTACGGGGCGGACGACAGCGAAGATACCCTGCTTCGCATCGGTACCGAGACCGGCAACGCCATTCCGGTTGGGGGTTCAGTCCGCAATATGGGTATCTCAACGGATATCAGCATGGATTTCGGCATGACCTTCACCTGCGAAGGTCAGTTACTGGTCTCGTCGGCCGGCGAGGAGTCGCTCTACATCGCCGATACCGAAACGGGTGCGCTCGAGTCTGTCGGCAGCCTGGGCGCTCCGATCGTCGACATGGCAACGATCGGCAGTACCATCTACGGAATCGGGCTGGGAACCGACGGTGATGGTAACCAATTGGCGCCCAATCTCTATCGCATCGACATGACCGCTCCCGCGGCCGAGTTGATCGGGCCGCTTGGAAACGGGGCCAGCCCCTACAACCAGGCCGGCCTGGCCGCTGACGAGTCGGGGCGGCTATGGGCCATTACCGACCGCAATCGGGTGGCCAATAATTCCAGCTCCGAACTGCCCAGCGAGATCCTCCGCATCGATCCGGCAAGTGGTGCGGCAACGCGCGTGGCCGAAACCATCGTCGGCATCGAATCCCTGGCGATCACCCCCCCGGGCGAATGCAGCCGCGGGACACCGCAGCAGGCCTTGGCAGTGTCGGCCTTGTCCATCCCCGCCCTGTGGTTGCTCGCTCTCGTCGTACTGGCTGTCGCGACCGCGCCGCTTCGCCGTCTTACGGCAAGCTGATAAACTGGTGGCTTTCCTGATCGGGCCGATCCGGCCCCATAAAGAGGTCTAGCGCATGGGAATCGGCAACATTGGTTGGGTCCAGCTCCTGGTCGTGCTCGTCATCGTGCTGCTTATCTTCGGTACCAAGCGTATTCGCAACATCGGCAGCGACCTTGGCGGCGCCATTAGAGAGTTTCGAAAGGGCGTGGGCGACAACGACGACGACGACTCCAGTGACGGCAAGGCGAAGGACAAGACCGATGCGGGCTCGCAGGATCAGGGCGAGCCGACCTCAAAACGGGATCAGTGATACGTGGGCGGTGTGGGCTTCAGCGAACTGCTGTTGCTGGCTTTGATTCTGCTCCTGGTGGTCGGCCCGCATCGCCTGCCCGAAGTGGCGCGAACCGTCGGCCGCTGGACGCGTCACGCCCGCGGCGCCTGGAGCAGCCTCAAGTCCGAGTTCCAGGAAGAGATGGATCGCGATCACAATCGGCGCATTCTCGAGTCTGAATCGACCCGTGACGAGCCCGAAACCGCCGAGCAGGCAACGCATGAGCGACGAGAAGACGCGGACTGATCCCGAGCTGTCGCTGATCGATCACCTGGTCGAGCTGCGTAGCCGCCTGTTGCGGGCGGTGGCCTCGATCGTCGTCATCCTGCTGCTGCTGGCCCCCTTCGCCCGCACGCTCTACGGCGTGCTGGCCGAGCCTCTCGTGCGTCATCTGCCCGAGGGCGCGAGCATGATCGCCATCGACGTGGCTTCGCCCTTTCTCACGCCCTTCAAGCTCGTGCTGATCCTGGCGATTCTCATCGCCATGCCCATCGTTCTCTACCAGTTGTGGGCCTTTGTCGCGCCGGGCCTCTACCGCCACGAGCAGCGTCTTGCCCGGCCGCTGCTGGGTATGGCCGTTGGTCTGTTCTACGCCGGTTGCGCATTCGCCTATTTCGTGGTGTTTCCGGTGGTGTTCGCCTTCTTCGCCTCGATGGCGCCCGAAGGCGTGGCGATGATGACCGACATCAATCGCTACCTGGACTTCGTGCTGACGCTGTTTCTGGCCTTCGGCCTGGCCTTTCAGGTGCCCGTGGCGACGATCATTCTGGTGGCACTGGGTATCACGACACCCGAAGCACTGGGGCGCGTGCGGGGATACGTGGTTGTGGGCGCGTTCACGATTGCGATGCTGCTCACGCCGCCCGATTTGATCTCGCAGACTCTGCTGGCGATTCCCGTGCTGTTGCTCTATGAGCTGGGCATCATCGCGGCGCGAGTGCTGGTCCGCCATCCCCGCGATCAAAAGCAGTCGGACGATCAGGCCAACAGCTGATTTTCCGAGTCCTGCTCGTCGTCGCCGCCGGGTGAGCCGAACACGGCGCGAAAGGCCACCCACTGGCTTCCCGCCATCAGCACCTGGATGAGCATGGCTGCGAGCATGAACAAGACCTGGGCGATCATCTGGCCGGCGCTGCCCATTGCCAGACCAAGGGTGAGCGTGACGATCAAGAATACGAAGCCCACTGCGACGATCATCAAGATCAGGACCAGGCCGAACCCGAGAAAGCCCGACCAGTTGGCGATGACCGCGCGCAGGCTGGTTGCCAGCGCGCTGGCGGTGCCGATATCGTGAAACATGACCAGCGGGATGGCGAAGTACATGGCGGCCATCACCACAGCCATGATGCCGGCGGCGACCAGCGGCAGCGGCCCCAGCGAGATCCCTTCGAGCATTTCGGCCATGGCTTCGGGCGTTTGCTGTGCGGCCTGGATCTGTTCGACCGTTACCTGGCTGCTGAGCCAGCTCGAGAGCACCAGCAAGGCCAGCAGGGTGCCGAGCACACCAAAGGCGCCCAGGGCCAGCAGGCGCTTGCGCAGGTCGGGGCGGCCCCATGCTGCGAACAGCATGGTGGGCGCCGGACGCCGTCCGGAAGCGACCTGGGCGAAGGCGGCGATAGCGCCGGCGGTCAACAGGGGCGTGATGAGCATCATCGCCAGCTGGCCGACGACCGGGATGACGGCGATTAGCGAGACCAGCAGCCACAAGGCGGCGAGGCCGGCGAGCGGCCCGAAGGCGGAAAACGTCAGCTCGGCGGCGGTCGGCAGCCAGCGTAATCCGGCCGAAAAGCCCGGTCTGGTGAAGTTCGGTGCACTCATGACGGGCGCTTCACTGCGGCCGAATCGAGCGCTTCGCGGGCCGACCAGGACATTGCATCGCGCATGGCCGCCGGAACCTCTTCCGGTTGCGCGACGGTCTGCCACAAGTCCAGATGTGTGCGGTTCATGAAGTGCTCCGACACCGCGTACTCCAGAAAATCGAGCAGGCGGTCATAGTAGCTATTGGTATTGACCAGCACGATCGGGCCCAGAAATTGTCCGAGTCGCTTGAGCGTCATGGCCTCGAACAGCTCCTCGAAGGTGCCGCAGCCGCCGGGAAGGGCGATGACTGCATCGCATTCCTCGAGCATGCGGGCCTTGCGAACGCGCATGTCCGAAACCACTTCAAGCGTGTGCAGGCCTTGATGTCCTCGCTCGACACGCGTAAGAAACTCGGGGATGATGCCGAGAACTTCGGTGCCCTCGGCCAGGGCCCCGTCGGCCATGGCGCCCATCAGGCCGGTGCTGCCGCCACCGTAGATAACGCGTAACCCGGCCGAGCCGAGTGTTCGACCCAGGCGCTCGGCTGCGTCGATATAGACGGGTTCTAGGGCCTGGCTGGATGCGGCGTAAACTGTGACGCTCTTGATTGACATGAATGACGAGGATGCGAAAGTTGCCGAAAGAACCTCATTGTAAACAGTCCCTGGCCGCAGTGGTGCTGGCCCTCGCGACGCTGGCCGGCTGCGGTGACAGTTCCGGTCCCGAGAAAGCGCGCTCGCCCGGCGAGGCGGCCTTCGCTCGTTATTGCGCCGGCTGTCATGGCGTGCAGGGGCAGGGAAGGCCGCCGGCCTTTCCGCCGCTGGCTGGGTCCGAGTGGATGGCCCTGCCACCGGAGGGTTTGAGCGCGATCGTGCTGCTGGGCCTGCGCGGCGAGATCGAGGTCGCGGGCAAGCGCTATGCTGGCTACATGCCGCCCATGCAGCACATTGATGACGCCCGTGTGGCTGATATCGTGCGCTACCTCAAGCAGACCTGGTCGGAGGCGGCGCCCGAGTGGGCCGCCGCCGACGTCGCCCGCCTGAGATCCGCCCTGGCCGGACGGCCGGTGCCCGAGGGCCGTGACGGCATAGAACGCCTACTCGAGGACTTGCCATGAATCAACCCTTTCCGTTCCAGCAACAGAGCAATCCTCCGGTTTCGATGATCCTGCTCGGC
This sequence comes from Lysobacterales bacterium, assembly GCA_034520805.1. Lineage (GTDB taxonomy): Bacteria > Pseudomonadota > Gammaproteobacteria > Xanthomonadales > Wenzhouxiangellaceae > Wenzhouxiangella. Next base: position 137,952 of record JAXHNG010000019.1, read on the forward strand.
ATCACGGTGGTGATGTATTTCGTGCAGATGACGGCAATGACCGACATGATCCGGCTGTTCGCCCTGTGGCCGGTGGCCACCCCGGACCTGATCCGCTTTGCCGACGGCGGCACGATGTCGACTGGTTTCGTGCCCTGGCAGTTGGTCAGTTACGGCTTTCTGCACGGTGGCCTGGCGCACCTGTTCTTCAACATGTTCGCGCTCTACATGTTCGGCCTGCCGGTCGAGCGCGTCTGGGGTGCGCGCCGGTTTCTCGTCTACTACTTCGTGTGCCTGGTCGGCGCCGCCGTGATCCAGCTGGTCGTGGCCGCCATCACGGGTGATGTCTATCCCACCATCGGTGCTTCGGGTGCGGTGTTCGGCCTGCTGTTGGCCTATGGGATGATGTTTCCCAACAGCACCATCATGCTGTTGATTCCGCCCATCCCGATGAAGGCCAAGTACTTCGTGGTCGGTTACGGCCTTTTGACGCTGTTCTTCGGTATGACGGGCACGATGTCGGGGGTGGCACATTTCGCGCATCTCGGCGGCATGCTGTTCGGCTTCGGGCTGATTCTCTATTGGGGAAGCCGTCGCAGCCGGATGCCTTAGACGGAGGCCGAAGCCGGATCCGTCTGAACGCGTGCCGGGCGCAAGTGCGCTTCTGCTGCCCTTTGCGAGACTTGAAATTGCCTGTCCAGGCGCCATTTTGAAGGCTCACAATAGTTTTTCGGCAAATCGTTAGCCGCAAAGTTAGTTTTTGGCATATAATTAGGCGCAAATGAGATCTAAAGACACAGACAAGACCGTGGTCAACGGTTCCCACCCGCCGCTCAAGACGGCGGTGGATGCGCCCCTGGTCACCGAGCCCGATGATCCGCGCGTGATGGGCGTGGTGCGGAACTTCCGCGTCGCTGTCCGGGCCGTGCAGGCGCATTCGGCCTGGGTGGAGCGGCAGTGCGGACTCAGTGCCGCCCAGTTGTGGGCGTTGTGGGAGGTGGATCGCAAACCCGGGATGAGTGTTTCGGAGATTGCGCGCCGCCTCTCGATCAAGCCGGCTACGGCGAGCAACCTGCTCGACAAGGTCGAATGCAAGGGCCTGCTGCGCCGCTCCCGGCAGGGTCCGGATCAGCGCGTCGTGCAGTTGTTCGTCACCGAAGAAGGTGCCGAGTTGCTGGCGACCGCGCCGCTGCCGGCCCAGGGCGCGCTGCTCGACGCGCTGACACGCCTGCGCGGCGGTCAGCTCGACGAGCTCAGCCAGGGCCTGGAGGCGTTGGTCGATATCCTGCACACAAAGGATGAGGGCTCCGCCCTGTCGCCCATGCACCCGGAAAAAAACTGAACAGATACAGAAACATACACTCAAACTCACATACAAAGTTGATTGGAAAGATGGATATCATCGTTCAAAAATTTGGCGGATCGTCGCTCGCAGAAGACGGGCAGCTCAAGAACGTGGCCCAACGCGTGGCTCGCTGCCGCGACGAAGGCAAGGCCGTGGTGGTTGTGGTTTCGGCGCGAGGCAAGACCACCAGCCAGCTGCTGGCACGCGCCGGCAAGCTCAATTCCAACCCCGAGCACCGCGAGCTGGACATGCTGCTCGCCGCCGGCGAGCAGGCCTCGGCCTCGATGCTGAGCCTGGCGCTGCACGACCTGGGCCACGATGCCGTGTCCCTGACAGGTCCGCAGGCCGGCGTGAAGACCTGTGATGCGCACATGAACGCGCGTATCAATACGGTCGATCCCGAGCGCTTGCTCGAAACCCTGGCCGAAGGCAAGATCGCGGTCGTTGCCGGTTTTCAGGGCGAGAGCCCGGAAGGCGATATCACGACCCTCGGTCGCGGCGGCTCCGATACGACGGCCGTGGCGCTGGCCGCGGCGGTCGGGGCCGGGCGCTGCGAAATCTACTCCGATGTCGACGGCGTCTACACCGCTGATCCGCGCAAGGTGCCGGACGCGACGAGGCTGGGCATGATCAGCCTGGCTGAAATGAAGACGCTGGCACATCACGGCGCCGGCGTGCTCAACGAGCGGGCCATCGACTATGCCATCGAGCACGACGTCACGATCGTGTGCCGCAAGGCCCACGGCGAGGGCGGCGAGACGATCGTCCGCGCCGAGCCGGGGCTGGGTCGCTCGCGCATCGTCGGCGTGGCCTGCCACGAAGAACTGCTGCAGGTCGAGTTCGACGAAACCGCCGATCATGCCAACCTGGCTGAACGACTGGACGACCTGGACATCTTCGTGCCGGAGCTGGCCGAGGGTCAGTCCGGCCGCTACCTGATCTCGATCGGGCAGCTGGCCGACGACGAGGGCCTGGCCAACTCGATTCGCAAGGAGTTCGATCAAGGCGTGGTCGTCAGTGGGCCGATCGCCAGCGTATCGGCCGTCGGCTACAAGGCCGGCAGCGCCGAGAACGCCGAAGAGATTGCCCGCAAGGAACTGGAATCCGAGGGGATTGCCGTGCACGAGGTCATGCGTTTCGAGCACGCTGTAACCTGCCTGGTCGACTGCAATGCGGTGGAAAGAGCCCTGCAGATCTTTCACGATCGCTTCGAGATTACCGACACCGGGGTTGCTGATGTCGCCTGAAGGCGCAAAAGTCATGGCCGAACCGGCGTTTCGCAAGGCGCGCCCCGAAGACGGGGCTCGCATGTACGAGCTGGTCAAGGAGATGGGTGGGCTTGAACTCAATACCGCCTACTTCTACGTCCTGTTCTGCATCGACTTCGCCGACACCTGCGTGGTGGCCGAGGTCGAAGGCAAGTTGGCAGGCTTCGTGCTGGGGCACCGCCCGCCCGAGCGTCAGGATGCGATTTTTGTCTGGCAGGTTGGCGTCGCGCCGTTCATGCGCAAACAGGGCATGGCACGCCGGCTTCTGGAGGCATTCCTCGAGCAGAACCCGGACGCGCGCTGGCTGGAGGCTTCGGTTACGCCGAGCAACACGGCCTCGCGCAAGCTGTTCAGCTCGGTCGCGCGCGATCACGGCGTCGATTGCCAGATAAGCGATTTCATGCTGGCCGAGTATTTCCCCGACGGCCACGAGCCGGAAGAGCTTTTCCGTATCGGGCCGTTCGAAGCGAACTGAAACCAATTCAATCTGAAGCAGTGAGTAAAGACCAATGAGTCATCATCTCGACACAATCAATCGACTCGAATCGGAAGTGCGCAGCTATGTGCGCAATTTTCCGACCGTGTTCACGCACTCGCGCGATGCGCGCCTGACCGACGAAGACGGCCGAGAATACATCGACTTCTTCGCCGGCGCCGGTGTGCTCAACTATGGCCACAACAATCCCGAAATCAAATCTGCGCTGATGGACTACCTGGCCGAAGACCACATCGTCCACAGCCTGGACATGGCCTCGACCGCGCGCGCGAAGTTCCTGGAGCGCTTCGAGGAAGTCATCCTCAAGCCGCGCGGGCTGGACTACAAGGTGCAGTTTCCGGGGCCGACCGGCACCAACGCGGTCGAAGCGGCACTCAAGCTGGCGCGCAAGGTTACCGGACGCCACAACGTGATTTCGTTCACCAACGGTTTCCACGGCATGACGCTCGGTTCGCTGGCGGTGACCGGAAACGCCATGAAGCGCGCCGGAGCCGGCGTGCCGCTGGCCAATGCCTCGCAGATGCCGTTCGACGGCTACCTGCAGCAGGGCGACGACAACAGCCTGGCTTTGCTAGAGCGCATTCTCGACGACGAGGGCTCGGGCGTGGATAAACCCGCGGCCATCATTCTCGAGACGGTGCAGGCCGAAGGCGGTGTCAACGTCGCGCGCTTCGAATGGCTGACGGAGCTGGCGGCGATCTGCAAGCGCCACCATGTGCTGCTGATCGTCGACGATATTCAGGTCGGCTGCGGTCGCACCGGTTCGTTCTTCAGCTTCGAGCCGGCCGGCATCAAGCCCGACATCGTCTGCCTGTCCAAATCGCTCAGCGGCTTTGGCCTGCCGTTTGCCGTTACCTTGTTCAAGCCCGAGCACGACCAGTGGCAACCGGGTGAGCACAACGGGACCTTTCGGGGTCATAACCTGGCTTTCGTGACGGCCACCAAGGCGCTGGACTATTGGACCAACAAGGCGCTGAGCGAAGAGGTCTGTCGCAAGACCGGCATCATCGAGTCGCGCCTGGGCGCACTGGCCGAGCGTATTCCAGTCGATGCCACGCTCCGGGGTCGCGGTTTCATTCAGGGCATTGCCTTTGCTGACGCCGAACTGGCCGGCAAGATCTCGGCCGAGTGCTTCGAGCACGGACTGGTGATCGAGACCGCCGGTATCGATGACCAGGTGCTCAAGCTGCTACCGCCGCTGACCATTTCCGATGAGGACCTGGAGAAGGGTCTGAGCATCATCGAGGAAGTGGTGACCAAGGTGGCCAACGACGCCTCACCCGACCAGAAGGTCGCCTGATTCACGGCGAACCGGCCGGAACGGGTTTTTTGTTCTCACAATGGAGTTCAAACCATGATCGTCAAGAAACTGCAAGATATCCTCGGCACCAAGGACGACGTCGATACCGAAGGCTGGAACAGCCGTCGGCTGCTTCTCAAGGATGCCGGCTTGGGTTACTCGGTGCACGATACCGTCATCAAGGAAGGCGCCGAGCTGCACATGCACTACAAGAACCACCTTGAGGCCGTCTACCTGATCGAGGGCAAGGGCGAGATCGAAACCACCGAAGACGGTAAGGTCTACGACCTCGAAGCGTTTACTATCTACGCGCTCGACCAGCACGACAAGCACATCCTGCGCGCCAACAAGGGCTCGCACATGCGCATGGTCTGCGTCTTCAACCCGCCGGTCTCCGGCCGAGAAGTCCACGGCGAAGACGGCGCCTACCCGGCCGACCTCGACTGAGCCGCTTCCGGCCCTCGAGTGGCTTCGAATCGCGTTGCGACTCGAGGGCGTTGAGAAGATGAAATCACGCAGAGCCGCTGAGCCGCGGAGTTCGCAGAGAAAATAAAGAGAAGTAAATTATTTCTTGTTCTCCGCGAACTCTGCGTCTTTGCGGCTCTGCGTGAGTCTTGTTTCACTCCCGCCCAATCAGCCCGCCTTGCGGAACGTCAGGTTGATGCGTTGAGCGCCCAGCAGCGGGTGCTCGCCTTCGGCCAGCGGCGCAATGCCGTGGTAGCGCAGCCGGTCCGGTCCGCCCCAGACGATGACGTCGCCGTGTTCGAGCAGTAGCCGATTCGGCCTGTCCTTGCGCCTGAAGCCGCCCCACAGGAAGGTGGCCGGGAGGCCCAAGGAAAAAGAAACCACCGGGTGGTCGTAATCGGCTTCATCCTTGTCCTGATGGAGCGACAGCTTCGCGCCGGGGCGGTAGCGGTTGATCAGGCAGGCATCCGGCTCGTAGCCGGGGAAGCCCGCCTCGTGGGCGGCCGCGCCGGCCAGCTCGCTGAATAGCGCCGGCATCGGCGGCCAGGGGCGATCGCTGCGCGGGTCGCTGGCTGTATAGCGGTAGCCCTTTCGATCGGACATCCAGCCCAGATCCCCACAGGACGTCATCGAGACAGACATCTTGTGCCCGCCCGGCGTGACCAGGTGGCGAAAAGGGGCCTGGCGGTTGATTTCGCGGATCGTCTCGACGATGGCTTCGGCGTCGTCGAGCAGCCGGCCGTGAAAAAGCACGGCGCCCTCCGACAGGCGTTCGGCCGAATCCTTCGAATCCGCGTTGTCAAAAAGTTGACCCGAAATGGACATGCTCATCCTCATGAATCGTATTAAAGGCGCAGGCTTCGGTGTTGCCGCCGCGCGTGCATTGCCGCGAGCATTGCTAATCGCCATTCTATCGTTGGCCGGCATGGGTTCGCTTCACGCGGGCGAAATTACGCCCGGAGACCGACAGGCCATCATCGCCCGTGCCGGTTCGCTCTCGCGCCTGCACAGCTTGCTCGTGCTGCACGAGGGCCGGCCGGTGGTCGAGCACGTCGTCAGCGGTCCCGGGCTGTCGGCCCCCGCCGCCCTGAAATCGCTTTCCAAGACCATCCTGTCGGCCCTGGCGGGCATCGCTATCGAGCGCGGCGTCGTCGAAGGCACCGATCAGTCGATCGTCGAACTGCTCCACTCCCGCGTTCCCCAAAGCGCGGCAGGCAAAGTGGATGCCATCACGCTGGGTCACGCGCTGTCCCTGCAGACCGGCCTGCGCAGCACCTCAGGCCGCCACTACGGGGCCTGGGTGCAAAGCGACAATTGGGTGGCGCACGCGTTGACGCGCCCGATGATCGATGAGCCCGGCGGGCGGATGATCTACTCGACGGGCTCGACGCACTTGGTCGGTGCAGCCCTGGTCGAGGCCAGCGGACGCTCACTACTCTCGCTGGCGCGAGAGTGGCTCGGCGAGCCGCTGGATGTTCGTGTTCCCGACTGGATGCGCGACCCGCAGGGCATTCACTTCGGCGGAAACGAAATGAGCCTGAGCCCGCGTGCGCTGGCACGCTTCGGCGAGACCTATCGGCTCGGCGGAGAAATCGACGGCAGCCGCGTCATTCCGCCGTGGTGGATCGAGGAATCCTGGTCCCCGCGAGGCCGCTCTCCCTGGAGCGGCGACGATTACGGGTACGGTTGGTTTATCGATCGCATCGGGGGCGAATGTGCCTACTACGGTCGCGGCTACGGGGGGCAGGCGCTGTTCGTGATTCCCGATGTTGCCCTGACTATCGTGGTCATCTCCGACCCCACGCCGCCGTCGAGCGGGGGGTATTTCGGTGGCATCAAGCGCCTCGTGGCCACCGTCGTGGATGCCGCCGCGCAGGGGCGCATGGGTGTGCGGGATTGAATGGAGGCGAGTGGGTTGTTGCCTTTGAGAGTTCGGGTCGCCGGAAGCTGTGCGGGTTTCGACAAGTAAAAGGCGGTTTCGCCCGGCCTGCTTCGCAAGTTTCATTGCTCCGCTTGGGTGGAGGCACCTTTTGAGGCTGGCGGCCCCGCCCGTGGTGCGGGTCTCGACCAGTCAACTGCTGTTTCGCCCGGCGCTTCGCGCTCTTGCGGCGAGTTCCTTTTGTCAGTTGCAACAAAAGGAACCAAAAGTGCGCTTACAACCACGCGGTTGGTCCGCATACCCCGAGGGGGTTGGGGGCTTAACGGAATGTTGCCTGTGCCCTCGCCAGAATTCGGTCGAGGCACAGGGCAACCTCGTCAGCGCCTGGGCGTAGCCCGCACCTAAACAGCACGACCTCGATCGGGCCGACTTCGTCTGCGGCATGAGATCTTCAACTGCCCGAGGCTTTAGCCGTCGCGCGCCCCAGCGCGCGTGATCGTGTCTTCCGACAGCCGCTGATCCAGACCCGGGCCACTTTCGGCCACTGTCGAAGTCCGGGCGCCCTCAGCCGGGCTGTCGCGAAGCCGTAGCCGGCATTCTGGAGCCCCTGACGCCATGAGGCTCCTGAGACGCCGCCGGTATCTTTTAAGCGCGTTTTTGGCTACTTTTTTCGCGCAGGAAAAAAGTTGCTCGCCGCAAGAGCGCGAAGCGCCGGGCGAAACCGCCTTTGACTTGTCGAGACCCGCACAGCGTCCGGTGGTGCTAGGCAATGAAGGCGTCCTCGCTGCCGCGCTATCGACACCCCGGCGAGACTCCGTGAGGCGGCCCGGATCAGGGGTCAATCGCTTGCGCGGGCTTGATCGTTGGTATCCACTGCGACGGGCAACGGCTCGGAAGCCGTGAGTTCACCGACGAAGAAAACGCCTTCATGGACCGGCTTTTCTGACCAGTCGCTATCGAATGGTTCCAGATAAATCCCGGGCTGTCGTTCTTCGTTGGTACCGTTGATCTTTCGGGCGCCGCATTCGGGCGTACAGATCCAGGCCGTCCCGCCCGTTTGAAGGTTTCGCAGCGACAGCACAGGGTGTGTTTCCTTGAGCCTGACGGCCATGGATCGAAAGTCGGAATCCCAGGGCGCTCCCGGGACGCCGAACGCATGTGCATTGCCTGTTAGCACGAGCAGGTAGGATTCGTCGGGGATCTGGCTTCGCACTGCGCCAATGTTGTCGGCCATGAATTGGTCCCGATCATTGCTCTCACCGCGCCAGTCGGCACCAACGTCAAAGCTGAACACCGACAGGCGATCTTCGAAGGCCGTCCGCAAATTGCCGAGCCGCGAGAGCATCCTTGCCATGGCGACGGAATTGCGGCCGTCTCGCGTATTTCGCCATTGCTCCAGCTGTAGCAGCGCGCGGTGTTGATCCGATTCAGACAGTGTCATTGCGTGTCTGATGCCCTCCTGTTCTGAAGCGCTCAATTCCAGTCCGACGTGTACGCTGTGCCCGGCTTCCAGAAGCGACTCGATCTGGTCTCCGAAGAAGGCCGGGATCTCGTTGGTGCCGTGAAGTTCACCGAAGACAATCACGTTGTGGGACGGCAGGTCCTCGATCTGGATGGGCGGCTCGGAGGCGGCTTCTTCGCTCGCGTATGACGGCGCGATCGGCAGGATCAGGAGCGTGAGAGCCGCGAAGAGACGTCGATAAACGATATTCATAGCCAATTCCTGGATTTGAGGTAGTCGTTCAGCTGGGCCTCCGGTGATCCCGGTTCGGGCTGCCAGTCGTAGCGCCAGTGGGCGACGGCGGGCAGGCTCATCAAGATGGATTCGGTGCGCCCGCCCGATTGCAGGCCGAACAGGGTGCCGCGGTCGTAGACCAGGTTGAACTCGACGTAGCGGCCGCGGCGGTAGCGCTGGAAATCGACTTCGCGTTCGCCGAAGTCATGATGCTTGCGCTTGTCCACGATCGGGCGGTAGGCGGCCAGGTAGCCGTCGCCGACAGCGCGCATGTAGGCGAAGCAGGTGTCGAAGTCCCAGGCGTTGAGATCGTCGAAGAAAAGGCCGCCGATGCCGCGCGTCTCATCGCGATGTTTCAGGTAAAAATACTCGTCGCACCAGCGCTTGTGCTCGGCATAGACATCGTCGCCGAAGGGTGTACACAGATCGTGCGCTGTCTGGTGCCAGAAGCGGCAGTCCTCGTCGAAGGGATAGTAGGGCGTGAGGTCGAATCCGCCTCCGAACCACCACACCGGCGGTTCGCCTTCCTTTTCGGCGATGAAGAAGCGAACGTTGGCGTGGCTGGTGGGGGCGTAAGGATTGACCGGGTGCATCACCACCGAAACGCCGAGGGCCTGGAAGCCCCTGCCGGCCAGTTCCGGGCGGCGCGCGCTGGCCGCCGCGGGCAGCTCGGCACCATGGACGTGCGAGAAGTTGACGCCGCCTTTCTCGAACACCGCGCCGTCCTGGATGACGCGCGTGCGGCCCCCGCCGCCCTCAGGGCGATCCCAGGCGTCTTCGTGAAAGCGTGCCTGTCCGTCGCTGGCCTCGAAGTCGGCACACAGGCGGTCCTGGAGGTCGAGCAGGTAGCGTTTGACGTCGTCGACGCTGGATTCGTTGCAAGTCATTCCGGATACAGATCACGCTTGGTTGAGTGTGGAGGCAGCCGAAACGTTGTCCGTCGGGGATGCGACCCCGACCTACGACGCCTTTCCCTGACCCCTGAATCCTGACTCCTGATCCCTGCTCAGGCCGAAGCCTTCTTCTTAGCGGCCTTCTTTTTCTTCTTCTTCGAAGCCTTCTTCTTACCGGCCTTCTTCCTGCTAGCCTTCTTCTTCGACGACTTCTTTTTGCCCGTCTTCTTGGCCGCGGCCTTCTTGCCGCCGGACTTTTTCTTGCCGAATTTGCCGCGGCGGCCCTTGGGCGGCGCCTCGGCCAGCATCTTCTGGCACTCTTCGAGCGTCAGCTTCTCCGGTTCCTGGTCCTTGGGGACGCTGGCGTTGCGCTTGCCATCGGTGACGAAGGGACCGTAGCGGCCCTTGAGCACCTGGATGCCTTCGTCGCTGAACTCCTGGATGATGCGTTCCTTCATCCGCTGCTTGTGTTCGGCCACCAGTTCGAGCGCTTGCTCGAGCGTGATCTCGTGCGGGTCGTGCTCCTTGAGCGAAACGAAGTTGCGCTGGCCGTAGCGCACGTACGGTCCGAATCGGCCGATATTGGCCTGCACCGGTTCGCCTTCGGCCGTCTCGCCCAGGTTCCGCGGCAGCTTGAACAGCTCCATTGCTTCGTCGAGCGTGATCTTGTCCATTTTCTGGCCCGGACGAAGTCCGGCGAACTGCGGCTTTTCCTCGTCCTCGGCGCTGCCGATCTGGGCGAAGGGTCCGTAGCGGCCCAGGCGGACGATCACCGGCTTGCCGGTCTTGGGGTCGGTGCCGAGCTCGCGTGCCTGTTGGGCTTCCTTGCGGCTGACGCTCTCGTCCTTTTCCCTGACGCGGTCGATGAACGGTTGCCAGAACTCTTCGAGCAGCGGTACCCAGTCGTGCTCACCGCGCGAGATGGCGTCGAGCTCGTCTTCGAGCCGGGCGGTGAAGTCGTAATCGACATAGCGCTCGAAATGCTGCGACAGGAACTTGGCCACCACCAGTCCGGTGGAGGTCGGCGTGAAGCGGCGGCTCTCGAGCTCCACGTACTCGCGGTCTTTCAGCGTCTGAATGATCGAGGCATAGGTCGACGGTCGTCCGATGCCGTGTTCTTCCAGGGCCTTGACCAGGCTGGCCTCGGAGTAGCGTGGCGGCGGCTCGGTGAAATGCTGCTCGGGGCGGATCTGGATGAGCGGGATCTCGTCGCCCTCGTTGATCTCCGGCAGGCGCGTGTCGGCTTCCGCGCGCGAGTCGCGGTAGACCTTGAGAAAACCCGGCTCGATCAGGGTCGAGCCCGAGGCCCGGAAGGTGGTGTCGCCGACGTCGAATTCGGCGCTGACGGTGTCGTAGACGGCCGGGATCATCTGGCTGGCCACGGCGCGATTCCAGATCAGCTCGTAGAGCCGGTACTGGTCGTCGCTGAGATGGTTTCTCAGCTTGATCGGGGTCAGCTTGGCCGAAGTCGGGCGGATAGCCTCGTGGGCCTCCTGCGCGTTCTTGGACTTCGACTGGTAGAAGTTCGGCTTCTCCGGCGCCAGGTTCTGGCCGAATTCCGAGGCGATGGTCTGGCGGATTTCGTTGATCGCCTCGCCGGCCAGGGAAACCGAGTCGGTTCGCATGTAGGTAATCAGGCCCTGGTTGCCGCCACCGGTATCGACGCCTTCGTAGAGCTGTTGGGCCAGGCGCATCGTGCGCTGGGTGGTGAAGCGCAGGCGGCGCGCGGCCTCCTGCTGAAGCGTCGAGGTGATGAACGGCGGCTGCGGCCGGCGCCGGCGCTGGCTCTTCTTGACCCGTGCGACCTTGAAGCGGCCTTCGGCGGCCTCCTCGATTTGCGCCTTGAGCTTTTCGGCCTGGTCCTGGTTGTTGATATCGAACTGTTCGAGCTTGTTGCCGTCGAGCTTGACCAGGTTGGCGTTGAAGGCGTCGTCTTCGTGCTTTCCCAGGTCGGCTTCGATGGTCCAGTATTCCTGGGCTACGAACTTCTCGATCTCTTCCTCGCGCTCGACGATCATTCTCAGCGCCGGCGACTGGACGCGGCCGGCGGAGAGTCCGCGGCGAACCTTTTTCCACAGCAGGGGCGAGAGATTGAAACCGACGAGGTAGTCGAGCGCGCGCCTGGCCTGTTGCGCGTCGACCAGGGCGATGGCCAGCTCGCGGGGCTCGTCCAGCGCCTTCTTGATGGCGCGCTCGGTGATTTCGGAGAAAACCACCCGTTTGACCGGTTTTCCGGAGTTGATGCCTCTTTGCTTCAGGATCTCGGCGATATGCCAGGAGATCGCTTCACCTTCGCGGTCGAGGTCGGTCGCGAGATAGATTGCATCGGCTTTCTTGGCCGCCGCCACGATCTTGTCGACGTGCTTTTTGTTGCGCTCGATGATGTCGTAGCGCATGGCGAATCCGTCTTCGGGATCAACCGCGCCCTCCTTGGGAATCAGGTCGCGCACGTGACCATAGGAAGCCAGTACCTGGAAATCGGGGCCCAGGTACTTGTTGATAGTGGTCGCCTTGGCGGGCGATTCGACGATCAGCAGATTTTTTGACATGGGAACTTGTTTGGCTGTGCCACGGGCCTTAGCGGAGCCCGCAGCAGCGTGATGACGAAGTAGTTTCGCCGTAGGTTTCTGTTAATCGTAAATCGTCAATGGTTTGACCGAGCCTGCAGAGGTCTTCTTTATCAACGATTTACGATTTACCATTCGCGAAGGGTGCTTTGAAGGCAATGAGATTGACGAGCCTTCTTCCCAGCGGATCGGCACCCTCAATGCCGATACTCCCCCTCCTCGTCGAACATCATTTCTTCCATCCAGGCGTAGTTGGCTTCCTGACCGGGCTGGTTGAACAGCACCATCAGAATCACCCACTTGACGTCCTCGAGGCTGATGTCCTCGGTTTCCAGTGCCGAGAGGCGGTCGATGACCATCTCCCGGCGCAGCGGGTCGAGCACACCGGCGTTTTCCAGGTACATGATGAATCCGCGCGCGTTGACGTCGAGCCTGCGACTTTCCTCGTCGGTGAAGACGCGAATGGGGTTGCTTTCGTGCCCGCCCAGTTCCGGCAGCCTGCGCTGTGCGGCCAGCCCGTCGAGCCAGGCGAAGGCGCGATCGATTTCCCCGCTGGAAAAACCGGCTTCCTCGAGGCTGTCGCTGAGCGACTCCCGGTCGGGTTCCTCTTCCGGTTCATCGTAGATGTAGTTCTCGAACAGGTACATCAGCAGGTCGAGCACGTTTTCCTTCATCTCCATTTAAGGTCCTTCCTCAGGCATTACGACTGTAGCGTCCGCCGGTATGAGCGCTGACCTTGCCGTCGAGTTCCAGCATCAACAGCATCGAGGATACCGCCGCGGGCGTCAACTGTGAACGCTCTATGATCTGGTCAACCGGGGTGGGGTCGAATCCCACGGCCTCGAGCAGTCGCTCGTATTCGGGATCTTCTGTCATATGCGGGGCCGAAGACGATTCCTCAAGGCCGGCGGCCGTTCGCGACGGTTTGGGCGCCAGGAGATCTCCGATCTCGTCGGCCAGCTGGTGGGCCAGCGGTGCCAGTTCTTCCACGACTTCGTCGGCGGTCTCGACCAGCCTGGCCCCGTCCCGGATGAGCCGGTGACAGCCGCGCGAGAGGGGATTATGCACCGAGCCGGGGATGGCGAAGACCTCGCGTCCCTGTTCGTTTGCTAGCCGCGCGGTGATCAGCGAGCCGCTTTTGAGGCCGGCCTCGACGACCAGGACGCCCAGGCTCATGCCCGAAATGATGCGGTTGCGGGCCGGGAAATTGCCGCGCAGCGGCCCGATGCCCGGAGGAAACTGGCTGACCAGGGCGCCCGATGCGGCAATTCGGCGGGCCAGCTCGCGGTGCCTTGCCGGATAGACCTGGTCGAGCCCGGTCCCCGCCACGGCAATCGTCGCGCCTCCGGCATCGAGGCAGCCGGCGTGTGACATGCCGTCGACGCCTTCGGCCAGGCCGCTGGTGATCACGAACCCGGCGCGCGCCAGGGTCCCGGCAAAGGAGCGGGCGTGATCGAGGCCGCCCGTGGAGGCGTTTCGGCTGCCCACGATGGCGATCTGCGGTGCAACCAGCACTTGCGGGGCGCCGGCGACGAAAAGGGCCGCGGGGGCGTCGGGAATGCGCTTGAGCAGCGGCGGGTAAAGCGGGTCGTCGCGTGTGACCAGCCAGCGACGCTCGCCGGCGAGCCAGTCCAGGCAGCGCTTGAGCTTGCTTTCGTCGGGGTGGCGCAGCTGCTCGATGTGCTTGCTCGACAGGCCCGCCTCGCGCAGTTCACGATCATCCGCGTCGTGCCAGTCGATCGGGCTGGAGAAGCGTTCCTCCAGCGCGGAGATTCTTTTAGGGCCGAGCCCGTCGACGAGGACGAGGCTCAGCCACTCGCGGGCATGTTCCGGTGCGGGCACGGCCCGCCGTTCAGAGACTGCGGTCGGGGTGCGCCAGGATGTCGTCGACCTGGATGGTGTTGGCGCTGCCTTCGAGTACGATCGCGTAACTCACGTGCTCGAACGGACGGAACACCATAACGCGACCGGCGAATTCGTCCGGCAGGTCGACGTAGCGCTTTTCCGGTTCCCGGAACGCGGCCCGGCTCATCAGCGGATAGCGATCGTCGCGGATCGACTCGCCCGGGCGGAAGGCCGAGAAGGTGTGGCCGGACTGAATGCCGTCGGCCGTACCCAGGTTGATCGCCACGACCTGGTAATGCCCGGCGCCATAGCTGCTGCCGGTGATCGCGATGACTCTACCGTCGTCGGGAACCTCGTCCATCGCCCGCGGATGGAAGCTGGGATCGTAGACGTGATCGTCGATGGGCACCACGAGGTCGCCTTCCATGGTCTCGCGACGGCCCGAGACGATCTCGACAATGGCCGGGTCGCCGGTCTTGGCCACTCGGCCGCGAGCGGTCTCCCACAGTTCATAGCCGATGACCGGGTAGTTGAAACGGTCGATCTGCCCGATGGTCGCCTTCCAGAGCGCGCTCGCCGGTCGAAGGTCCGACCGCACCTGCGTTCCATCGGTTCGAATCAGCTTCTTTCTGATCCGTCGGTCGCTGTCCGGGTTGACGCTGCGATCTTCGAACAAGTAATTGACGCGGGCCAGCGCGACTTCGTCGCCGACGTTGACATCGCCGAGACCGCGAACGTAGGTGCGGTCCCCGGGGCCGGCCAGCACGCGTTGCTCGTTGTTGGCGATCACGTACGGCAACTGCTCGTACTCATCGGCCGAGACGATCTGTGGCGCGTCGAGGAAGACTTCGACCGCATCGAGCGGGATGGTGGAAATCGGCCCTTCGACGGACTCCCGCCGAACTTCAGGCGATAGCCGCCTCACCGAGTCATCCACCGTCAGCCGAGGTTCGCCACCGATGAAAACCAGCGAAATCACGTCGCCGGGATAAATCTCGTGCGGGTTTTCGATTTGCGGATTGGCGTCCCAGATGGCCGGCCATTGCCACGGCCGGGTCAGGAAAAGGCCAGCGATGTCCCAGAGCGTGTCCCCCTCCTGCACGACATACTCACGCGGGTGATCCTCGCGCAGTTCCACGTCCTGAGCCTGTACGGTGAACGCCGCCAGTATAATGACGGTCAGAATGATTAAACGTTTCACGGAGCGACTCCCTCCAGCAATGCCCACAGGCTTGATTTTTCGCAGACTATCATAAACATTATCATTGCAAAACGCACCTTTAAGCGGTTTTCTTAAATTCTCATGTCAAAACTAAAGATTCTCGAATACCCCGACCCCCGTCTGCGCCGTGTCGCCCGGCCGGTTGAAAATGTCGGCGAGCGCGAGCGCACGCTGGTCGAAGACATGCTCGAGACCATGTACGAGGCCCGCGGCATCGGCCTGGCCGCAACCCAGGTCGACGAGGACATTCGTGTGGTCGTCATGGATCTCAGCGACGACCGTGATGAACCGCAGGTGTTCATCAACCCCGAGATCACCGATCGCAGCGGCAGCCAGACCTACGAGGAAGGCTGCCTGTCCGTTCCGGGGTTCTACGCCGAGGTCAAGCGCGCCGAACATGTCAGCTTGCGGGCACTTGACGGCGACGGCAAGTCCTTCGAGCTGGATGCCGACGGTCTGCTGGCGGTCTGCATACAGCACGAAATCGACCACCTCGACGGCAAGATGTTCATCGACTACCTCTCGCCGCTCAAACGCCGCATGATCGGCAAGAAACTGCGCAAGCAGCAGAGCAGTAAAGAAAAAGTCACGGCCTGATGAGGATCGTCTTTGCCGGCACGCCGGCGTTCGCGGTGCCGGCGCTTCGGGCCCTTGTCGACAGCGCCGCCTGGCGCCCGGTGGCCGTGCTGACCCAGCCCGACCGCGGGTCTGGCCGCGGCCGCAAGCTTCGCTTCGGCCCGGTCAAGCAGCTTGCCGTGGACGCCGGGATGGAGGTCCTGCAACCGACTTCTCTCCGCCCCGCCGAGGCGCAGGCCGTTCTGGCCGCTTGCCGCCCCGATCTGATCGTGACGGCCGCCTACGGCCTGCTCCTGCCCCCGGCCGTGCTTGATCTGCCTGGTCTTGGCTGCTGGAACCTGCACGCTTCCCTGCTGCCGCGATGGCGTGGCGCCAGCCCGATCAACCAGGCGATCCTCGCCGGCGATCCCGAAACCGGTATCTCCCTGATGCAGATGAACGCGGGCCTGGATACGGGGCCGGTGATCCTGCAGCGCTCGACGCACATCAGGGATGACGAGCGCGCAGGGCAACTGCACGACCGGCTCGCCGAGCTGGCTGGCGAACTGCTCGTCGATGCGCTGGGCCGGCTCGACGCCGGCACGTTGCCACCAGCCCGCCCCCAGGACGACGAGCGCGCCACCCATGCACCCCTGATCGACAAGTCCGATGCGCGGCTGGATTGGGCGCGTCCGGCCGACGAGCTGGCGCGCATGGTGCGCGCCTATCACCCCTGGCCGGTAGCTTTCGGCGAGATCGAGGGTGAGACCTGGCGTATACACCGGGCGCGAGCCGCCGAGGGCCGGGCGGCGCCCGGTGAACTGCTGAGCAGCCGCGGGCCCGAAGTCGTGGCCGTCGGCTGCGGTGAAGGCGTGCTCGAGATTCACGAGCTGCAGGGCCCCGGGCGCAAGGCGGTGGCCGCGCGCGACTGGTTCAACGCGCGTCGCGGCAGGGGGTGAGGGTGTGATCCTGAGGCGGTGTTATGGCGGATGACGGTGCGCGGCCGCGGCAGGCGGCTGCGCGAGCCCTGCTGGCCGTGCTTGACGGCGGGAGCGCCCTCGATGCGGCGCTGCTGCCGCTGATCGAAGCGCTGGATCAGCCGCGCGATCGCGCGCTCGTGCGCCGGCTTTGCCACGGCGTGTTGCGCGACTGGCCGGCGCTCGACTGGCTGATCTCGCGGCTGGTCGACAAGCCGCTCAAGGGCCGCAACCGCAGCCTTCACTTCCTGCTGGCCGTGGCCCTGCACGAGCTGCGCGATGAGCGCGAACCCGATCATGCGGTGGTCCATGCCGCGGTGGCTGCGGCCCGCGCGCTGCGCGGCCAGCGGCTGACTGGTCTGGTCAACGCGGTGTTGCGCAACTTCATTCGCCGGCGCGCCGACCTGCTGGCCGGGCTGCCGGATTCGGCCGTTGTACGGTTCGGCTACCCCGGCTGGCTGGTCAAGGCGATCGAGCATGACCACGGCAAGGAAGCGCCGGAGATTCTCGCGGCGGGAAACCGGCCGCCGCCGCTTTGGTTGAGAGTGAACCGTCGGCGGATCGCGCGCGACGACTACCTGGACAAGCTCGCGCAGGCGGGCATCGCGTCGCGGCGTGTCGAGGGCTTTCCCGATGCCCTGGTTCTGGATGAGCGTATGGCCGTCAGCCGCCTGCCGGGGTTCGACGATGGCCTGGTCTCGATCCAGGACGGTGCCGCCCAGCTGGCGGTCGACTATCTCGACCTTGCCGACGGGCAGCGGGTACTCGATGCCTGCTGCGCGCCGGGCGGCAAGTCCGCGCACGTGCTCGAGCGCGCGGCGGTCGACTTGACGGCCCTTGATGCCGACGCCGGGCGCCTGGCGCGGGTCGACAGCGGGCTCGAGCGGCTGGGTCTCGCGGCTCGCGTGGTCGAAGGCGATGCTGCGCGGCCCGAAGACTGGTGGGACGGTCGGCGCTTCGATCGCATCCTGGTCGACGCGCCGTGTTCGGCCACCGGCGTCATCCGGCGCCACCCCGATATTCGCTGGCTGCGTCGGTCCGGCGATATCGAGCGGCTCGCCGCTATCCAGCGCTCGATTCTCGATGCCCTGTGGCCGCTGCTCGAGCCGGGCGGTATCCTTGTCTACGCGACCTGTTCGCTGTTGAAGGTCGAAAACGACGAACAGGCCCGTGCCTTTCTGGAGCGCCATGCAGATGCCCGTGGGATCGACAATTCCGACTTGCCCGGTCGGCCGGCCAGGCCGGGCCGCCAGATTCTGCCTGGCGAGCATGGTTGCGATGGTTTTTATTATCTTGCCGCTCGCCGGGTGTCGCAGCGAACGGGAGACTGACTGGCGCGTCGATTTCGTCCAGCCCGAGCTCGTCCGGACCGACGAGGGGCTGGATTTCGTCGCCGGCGTCGAGCTCGATCCCAGCCCGGCCATGATCGAGGCGCTCGAGCGCGGTGTGAGTGTGACGTTTCTGGTGGCGCTGCGCGCTTCCTCGGGCCAGGTGTGGTTGCCCGGCGTGGATGAACGTCGTCGTCACCGTTTCCGGATCAGCTATCTACCGCTCAGCAGCCACTACGAACTGGATGATCTCCACAACGACACGCGCGCCACTTTCCCGCGCCTGAGCATGCTCGTGCGCGCCCTGCGCGAACGGCGCAGCTGGCATATTCCGCTGGCACCCGACGACAGCGTGTCGCTGGTGCGGGCCCGCATCCGGCTCGACCGGACCCGTCTGCCCTCGCCCATGCGTCTGCCGACCTGGTTCGAGCCGCAGTGGCACCTCGACAGCGACTGGCAGACCCTCTCGCCGCCGTCGGCTCGCGAGCGTTCACAACAGGGCGCCGGCGAATGATCGGCAAGCGCGGCCAGCTGCGGATACTGCGCGCGATTCCCATTGCGGCCGTACTGATGCTGCTGCTCGCTGCGCTCTACCTGGTCTCGACGGTCGAGCAGGAAGCCACCCAGCTCGGCCGCCTGGCCCAGTGGATCTTCGCGCTGACCGGCGTGGCCGTCGTGGTTCTGCTGGGCGTGATCGTCGGCCGGGCCGTTCGCCTTCTGCGGCGCCTGAGGGCCGATGAACCGGGTGCAAGACTGACGGCCCGGCTGGTCGCGGTCTTCGTCGCGCTGACCCTGCCGCCGGTGGTCATCCTCTACCTGTTCGCCATCCAGTTTCTCAGCGACACCATCGATGGCTGGATGGATACCCGCGCCGAACAGGCCCTGGCCGATTCGATCGAACTCGGGCAGATGTTCCTGGAACTGAGAACCCGCGACGTGCGCGACGAGATCAGGCGCCTGGCCGAACAGCTCGACACCGGCGACGAGGACCGCCTCTTTCGCCAGCTGCTCAGGCAGGTCTCGAGCGCCGGACCGACCGAGCTGTCGGTGCTCGATGCATCGGGTGCGGCGACGGTCAGCGCCAGCATCGATCCCGGTCGGATCGTGTCCGAGCGCCCCGGCGATTTCGCCCTCAGCCAGGCCCTGCAGGACGAGGAGTATGCGGCCGCCGAGCCGAGTGAGGAGGGCATCCGCATCCGGGTGCTGCGCAGCCTGGGCACGCCGACGCTCGGCGGCGATTCCCTGATCCTTCAGGCCATCTACCCACTGCCGTCGGAGTTCAGCGAGCTGGCCGGGCGCATCGAGTCCGCCTACCACCGCTACCAGAACGTCGCCTACCTGCGCGTGCGGCTGCAGCAGAGCCTGATGCTGATCCTGTCGCTGGTGCTTTTGCTGACGGTCTTGCTGGCCATGCTGCTGGCCTTCAACGCCGCCCGGCGTCTGACACAGCCCATCCGCGACCTGGCCCAGGCCACCGAGGAGCTCGCCGCCGGCCGTTTCCCGCACGACCTGGAGGTGGCCAGCCGCGACGAATTGGGATTCCTGGTGCGCTCGTTCAACACCATGACGCGCGAGCTCGCCAGCAGCCGGCAGCAACTGGAAGCCCAGCGCCGATACCTGGAGATCGTGCTCGGTCGGCTCTCGGCGGGTGTGCTGGCGATTGATGGCGAAGACCGCATCAGTGCGTTCAACGATTCCGCTTCGCGCATTCTGGGCCTCGATCCCGAAACCGACCACGGCGTCAGCCTGGCCGGCCTGGCCAGGCAGCACCCCGAGCTTGCACCGCTGGTCGATCTGATCGTCGAACGCCATGCCGCGCCGGGCGCCGACTGGCGCCAGGAGATCAAGCTGGGCCCGGGCGAGCAGCCGCTGGTGCTCGTTTGCAGGGGATCGGACCTGCCGGCCGAGACCGGCGGTCATGTCGTGGTGTTCGACGATGTGACGGTGCTCGACCAGGCTCAGCGCGAGGCGGCCTGGGCCGAAGTGGCCCGGCGTTTGGCGCACGAGGTCAAGAATCCCCTCACGCCCATTCAGCTGGCGGCCGAGCGCCTGGCCTGGAAGCTCGAGCCGGTTCTCGAAGCGCCGCAGCGTGACCTGCTCTCGCGCGCGACCACCACCATCCGCGCCCAGGTCGACGCCCTGCGGCGCCTGGTCGACAGCTTCGGTGACTATGCCCGTCCAGCCCGCTTGAAGACCGAACGCGTCGATCCCGCCCGAATCGTCGGCGAGGTGGTCGACCTCTACGCCAGCGGCAACATGCCGATTCGGTTCGACGTCGCGGCACCGGAGACAGCGCTGACCGTCATTGCCGATCCCGGCCAGCTGCGGCAGTTGCTGATCAACCTGGTGCGCAACGCCCAGGAGGCGCATCCCGATGGGCAGCCGCACATCCGCGTGGTGCTCGAGGCATTGGATCGCGACGGCCGGGCGGGCGTTGAACTGCTGCTGTGCGACGACGGGCCGGGCTTTTCGCAAGACGTGCTGTCGCGCATCTTCGAACCCTACGTCACGACCAAGCCGCGTGGATCGGGTCTCGGTCTCCCGATCGTGCGGCGTATCGTCGAGGATCACGGCGGCACGATCGCCGTGGCCAATCTCGAAGGCGGTGGCGCCGAAGTGCGCATCTGGCTTCCTGCCGGATAGGCAGCAGCCTGCTGGAGCGCCCTCTGTGCCCCGAATCGGTGCGACAATAAAGCAATGAGCAGTGCACGCATCCTGATCGTCGACGACGAACCTGATATCCGCGAGATGATCGGCGAGATCCTCGGTGACGAAGGTCACGAGATCACCCTGGCCGGCGATGCGGCCCAGGCGCGCGAGCGGCTGCGCGAGGCCATGCCCGACTTGATTCTGCTCGACGTCTGGATGCCCGATACCGATGGCATCAGCCTGCTGCGCGAATGGCGCGATGCCGATGTGCTCAAGTGCCCCGTGGTGATGATCTCCGGCCACGGTTCGGTGGAAACGGCGGTGGAAGCCACCCGCCTGGGTGCGTTCGACTTCGTCGAGAAGCCGGTGTCGATGGCGCGGCTGATGGTCACCATCGAGAACGCGCTCGAAGCCGGCAGGCTCAGGCGCGAGAACGAGGGGCTCAAGCGCAGCCAGCCGGCGGTGCTCGAACCGATCGGGCGCTCGGCGGTAGTGCAGCAGCTGCGCCAGCGACTCGAGCGCGTGGCCCAGCACGAGGCGCCGGTGCTGATCGCGGGTGAAGCCGGCGTGGGCAAGCAGGAAGCTGCGCGCTGGATTCACGCCCATTCGGCGCGCAACGAGGGGCCCTTCGTGAGTGCCGCGACGCGTGTCGACAGCACGTCTTTTCGCAACATGCTCATCGGCGGCGGCAGCGGCGAGGGCCTGCTGGCCGAAGCCCAGGGCGGCGTGCTGTTCATCGACGACGTGTCGCGCCTCGACCGCGGCGCCCAGATGGCGCTGTTGAAAGTGATCGAGTCGGGGCGCATCGACCCCGAGCAGACCGACAGCAACGAACTCGACCTGCGGCTGATCGCCGGCAGCAGCCAGCCGCTGGAGAAGCTGGTGCGGGAGGGGCGTTTCGACGAATCCCTGTTCTACCAGCTCAACGTCCTGCCGCTGGAGGTCCCGCCGCTGCGCGAGCGCCAGGAGGACGTGCCCGACCTCGTGCGCTTCTACGCAGAGTATTATCCGGGCCGTGACGGCACGCCCTACCGGTATTTTCCGGTGGCCGTGCAGAACCGGCTGCGTCAGTACCACTGGCCGGGTAACCTGCGTGAACTCCGGAACCTGGTGCAACGCCTGCTGATTCTCGGCGGCGGCGAGGAAGTGACCGTGGCCGAAGTCGAGGAAGCGCTGGCGCAGTCGGATACCGGCGAGACCGTCGGCGACCGCAAGATGCCGGCGCTATTCAACATGCCGTTGAGGGAAGCGCGCGAGGAGTTCGAGCGACAGTACCTGACCTTCAAGCTGCAGTCGGTCGAAGGCAGCGTCGGCAAACTCGCGGAGCTTGTCGAGATGGAACGGACCCATCTTTATCGCAAGCTCAAGCAACTGGGCGTCGATCCCAAGCAGTTCTGAGGCGCGTCCCGGGAGAATTGAACCATGCAGATCATCATTCTCGGCGCAGGACAGGTGGGATCCGGAATGGCCCGCAGCCTCTCGGCCGAGAACTTCGACATCACGGTCGTCGACACCAACAGCGAGCGGCTGCGCGAGCTGCAGGAAAAGCTCGATATCCGCACCGTACTCGGCCACGCCGCCCATCCGGAAACCCTGATCCGTGCCGGCATCGAGGATGCCGACCTGCTGATCGCGCTGACCAATTCCGACGAAACGAACATGGTCGCCTGCCAGGTGGCTTATTCGCTGTTCAACACGCCGACCAAGGTCGCCCGCGTGCGCGCAGCCGACTACCTTGCCCATCCGGAGTTGTTCCAGCGCGACAGCACGCCCATCGATGTACTGATCAGCCCGGAGGGCCTGGTCACCGACCACATTCAGCGTCTGATTGATTACCCGGGTGCCCTGCAGGTGCTCGATTTCGCCGACGGCCGCGCCCAGCTGATCGGCACGCGCGCCTTCCACGACGGCCCGCTGGTCGGCCACGAGCTGCGTGCGCTGCGCGAGAAGCTGCCCAGGAACGTGGATGCGCGGGTGGCGGCGATCTTCCGCAATGACGAACCGATCATTCCCGAGGGCGATACGGTCATCGAGGTCGACGACACCGTCTTTTTCCTGGCCGCGCGCGACGACATCCCGGTGGTCATGCGCGAACTGCGCCGGATGAGCGAGCCCGGAAACCGCATTCTGCTGGCCGGCGGCGGTAACATCGGCGCCAGCCTGGCGCGCCGGCTCGAGCGCAGCCACCACGTCAAGCTGATCGAGCGCGACCCGGTGCGCGCCGAGCGCATCGCCGAGGATCTCGATACCGCCATCGTGCTCGTCGGCGACTGCGCCGACGAAGACTTGCTGCACGAGGAGGGGATCGACGAAACCGACGTCTACTGCGCCCTGACCAACGACGACGAGGCCAATATCCTCTCGTCGATGCTCGCCAAGCGCATGGGTGCGGACAAGGTCATCACGCTCATCAATCGTCCGGCTTACGTCGACCTGGTCGAGTCCGACCGCATCGACGTGGCCGTCAGCCCTCAGCAGGTCACCATCGGCGCACTGCTCACGCATATCCGCAAGGGACACATGGTGCGGGTGCACTCCCTCCGGCGGGGCGCGGCCGAGGCGATCGAGGCGGTGGCCCACGGCACGCCGGGGCAGTCGAAGGTGGTCGGCAGGCGCATCGAGGAAATCGAACTGCCGCCGGCGACGACCATCGGCGGTATCATCCGTGGCGAAGAGGTAATCATTGCCCACCACGACGTGGTGATCGAAACCGATGACCACGTCATTCTGTTCGTGGCCGACCAGCGCTCCATCCGGCGCGTGGAACGGCTGTTCGCCGTCGAAGCCGTCTTCGTCTAGCGCGCCGGGTAATCGTTTATGCAGCTAAGCGCCTATGCACCGGTCCAGCGCGTCGTCGGGGGGCTGCTCGTCTTCCTGAGCATGGGGTTCTTGCCGCCGCTGTTGTTTGCCCTGGTCAGCCAGGACGGCACGTTCGAGGCCTTTGCCGTCAGCTTGGTGGCGGTCGCCGTTGCCGGCGTTGCGCTCTACATGCCGGTCAGGCGCTCGAACCGCGAGCTGCGCATTCGCGACGGCTTTCTGGTGGTTGTGGCCTGCTGGGCCGCGGTCTGCCTGGCCGGAGCCGTGCCTTTCGTGCTGGCCATCGACGCCAGCCTGGCCGACGCCGTTTTCGAATCCACATCCGGCCTGACGACCACCGGCGCCACGGTTTTCGTAGGGCTCGACGACATGCCCGTGTCGGTCCTGTGGTACCGCCAGCAGCTGCAGTGGATGGGCGGGCTCGGCATCATCGTCCTGGCGGTCGCCATCCTGCCGATGCTGCGCATCGGCGGCATGCAGGTCTACAAGGCCGAGATCACCGGGCCGGTCAAGGAAAGCCGCCTGACCCCGCGCATCGCCGAGACCGCCAAGGCCTTGTGGCTCATCTACATCGGCCTGACCCTGCTGTGCGCGGCCGCCTACTGGGCGGCGGGGATGTCGCTGTTCGATGCCATGGGACACAGTTTCTCCACCATCGCCACGGCTGGTTTTTCCACCCACGATGCCTCGATCGGTCACTTCGACAGCGCGCTGATCGACTGGCTGATCGTGTTTTTCGTTGTCGTCGCCAGCCTCAACTTCGGGCTGCACTACCTGGCCCTGCGGCGCGCTTCTGCGCAGGTCTACCTGCGTGACCCGGAAGTGAAGCTTTTCGTCCTGCTGCTGCTGATCATTTCGGCGGTGGCCACGGTTCTCCTGTGGCAGCAGGACGTCTACAGCAGCTTCTGGGAGTCATTGCGCCACGCGGTCTTCCAGTCCGTTTCCTACATGACGACCACCGGTTTCGCCACCGCCGAGGTCTACAACTGGCCCGGTACCTTGCCGCTGCTGCTGATTCTGATCAGCGCGCTGGGCGGTTGCGCCGGGGCGACCACCGGCGGGTTCAAGATCATCCGCGTCTACCTGCTGACCAAGCAGGGGATTCGCGAGCTCAAGCGCCTGATCCACCCGCGCTCGGTCGTCCCGCTCAAGTTCGGCGGCCGCACCCTCAACCAGGAGGTGGCCAACGCGGTCTGGGGTTTCGTTTCGCTCTACATCCTGTGCGTGGTCGTGCTGACCCTGATCGTCTCCGGCATCGAGCACGACCTGGTCACCGCCGTGTCGGTCGTCTTTTCGTCGATGAACAACCTCGGGCCCGCACTCGGCCAGGCGGGTGCCAATTACGGCGGGCTGGCCGACGCCACCAAGTGGCTGATGAGCTTCGCCATGCTGCTAGGACGCCTCGAGATCTTCACCATCCTGGTGCTTCTCACGCCGACCTACTGGAAGCACTGAGGTCGCTCGAACCCTACCGCCTTCCGGCCGAATGCACGATGCTGCTGCAGTCGTTGATCGGGGCCCGCGTAGGTCGGGGTTACATCCCCGACGGACGAGATTTCGGCCCTCACCACGCATAGCTACGCGTGTTCAGGTCCGAAAGGTCGTCCGTCGCGGATGTAACCGCGACCTACGCGGATTTCGATTCGGGGCAACGCCCTCGTCAAATCCGTTATCCTCCGCCCATGGAACCCGAAGCGATCGAAAAACTCATCGACCAGGGGCGCGACTCTTACGAGTCCCGGCTGGCAGCCGGTCAGGCGCGACTGGAAAACGGCGACCTGCCGCTGGCCATCGAACACCTGGAAGTCGCCACCGGCCACCGGCCAGAACACACCATGGCCTGGCAGGAACTGGGCAAGGCGCTCAACGAGTCGGGCCGGCCCGAGGCCGCCCGGACAGCCTGGGAACGGGGCCTGGAAGCCGCCCGAGCCAACGGTGACAAACAGGCCGAGAAGGTCATGGCCGTCTTCCTGAAGCGTCTGGACGCCTGAATTACTCTTCCTTGAGCAGGTCGCCCGGGCGCAGTCGGGCCGCGCTGATTGCCGGTTGCAGGCTGGCGAGCAGCATCAGCGCCAGCAATCCCGCCGCCACCGCGCCGCCGGTCAGAGCCGGCGACACGCCGTCTGTAATGAACCCTTCGTTCCTCAGCCAGGCGACGACGATCAGTGCCAGCAGGCCGCCGACTATTAGCCCGGGTCCGCCCAGCCGCAAGCCCTGCCAGAGGACATGGCGGTGTATGGATCGCGGCCCGGCCCCGAGCGCCATGCGGATGGCGGTTTCGCGTCGGCCCGCGTCGACCAGGAAGCGCTGCATGGCGAAAAAGCCGAAGGCGGCCATGAACACGATGACCAGGCCGAGCAGTCCGGTCACGCGGCTGCGCGCGCGGTCTTTCGCGGTCAGTTGCGCGACGATCTCGGCTACCGGCCGGACTTCATCAACGTGCAGCAGGTCCAGGTGCGTCTCGAGCGTCTCGTTGATGATTTCCTCGATCCGGTCGGGATCGGGGTTGCCACGGATCAGCGTGGCATTCATGAAGGCACCGAAGCCGGAACGGCCGGACAGTGCCAGGGGGCCGGGCGGCTCGTCGGGGTGTTCGTAGTTGACGTCATCGATCACGCCGAGAATGCGCCCGCGCTCGTCGTCGGGGTTCGACTGGTCGTGCCAGACCGTTTGTCCGACCACGTCGGTCTCACCCCAGGCCTTCTCGGCGAAGCGGCGGCTGATAATCACGCCCGGCTCCCCGGCGGACTTGAAGTCGCGCCCGTGCAGCAGGTCGATGCCCATCAGTTCGATAAAACCCGGTGCCACGTTGATGATGCGCGCCCGGATCTCGTTGCCGTCGATGTTGTAGCCTGAGATGGCCGTCATGCGGTTTCCGGGGAGCGGTGAACCGAAGCTGACCGCTTCGACGCTCGGCAGGGCCAGCAGGCGCTCGCGCACCGCTTCGCGATAGGCCCAGGTGGCCTCCTCGGCGGGCGGCTGGAACTGTCCCGTCGGGCGTTCGCGGAAGGTCACGCTGGCGGCCAGAATGCCTTCGGTCGACAGGCCGGGGTCGCGCTGGTCCATGATCCAGAGGTGGGTCATGAATGCAGCGGCTGCGGCGGTAACCAGGCCGGCCAGTCCGAGCTGCACCAGCCCGGCCGTATGCTGGAACGGCCCCGGACGGGCGCTGAACTGCCGGCTGCCTTCGCTCAGCCGGCGGCGGGCCAGCGTCACGATCGGCACCAGGGCGACCAGCAGCGTGAACACCGCAGCCAGTGCCGCCGAGAAGCCGAGCGCGGGAAGGTTCAGCCAGCTGCCGGTAAACGCCGCGCCTTCGAGAAAACGCAGTTCGCGAAATCCGGCCGCCAGCCAGATCGAAAGCAGTACGCCGAGGATGCTGCCCAGCAGGACGAGTACCCCGGCTTCGATCAGGAGCTGGCCGGACAGGCGCCGGCGGGTGGCGCCGACGGTCTGGCGCAGGGCGAGTTCGCGCTGGCGGGCCGGCGCGCGGGCGAGCAGGAAGATGCCCACGTTGACCGCCGCGACCAGGGCGATCAGCACCGTGGCAATGAACAGTATCGTTACCTGGCGTTTGGCGCTTTGGTGTGCCTGCGGGTTCTCGACCAGTCCCGGGATCGCCATCAGTTCCCCCGGCTCCGGCGCTATGGAACGCTCGGTTTGGGACAAGCCGCCAAGAAAGCGGTCGATTTCCGCTTCGACTGCCGAAGTCGCTAGACTTTCGAGTTTGCGGCCGAAAATCTGCCACATCGGGATGCGGTCGAGCAGTTCGGCCGGCACGCCGGTCTGGATGTGGCGAAAGTAGCTGTTATAAGGCGCCCAGAAGCGGAACGTGCCGGAACCGACGCCGGTGAACTCGGGCGCAACCACGCCGACGATCCGCCAGCGGTCCTCGCCGACGCTCACCTCCCGGCCGAGGATGTCGGTATCGCCGTCGAAATGGTCCTGCCAGAATCGGTGGCCGAGCACCATCACGCGCGCGCCGTCGTCGGCGAAGTCTTCTGCGCGCAGGCCGCGGCCGAGGCGCATGCGCGGCTCGAGCAATTCGAAATAGCCGGGCATGACGGGTGCGGCCTGGCCGTCGACCGGCTGGCCGTCGATGTCGGTTTCCGGGAGCCTGCTGAAACTGGACTCGGCGGTGAGATCCACCAGGGTCTGGCTGCTCGAGGACAAGTCCTTGATAAGGCCGGCGCCGAGCGTGCCGCTGAAGGGGTCGTCGGCGCGCGGCCCGATCGTGATGAGATCGTCGCCGCTTTCGATGCCGGCGGGGGTCGGCTGATAAAGCTCGGACCACAAGCTGGCCATGCCGCTGACCAGGGCCATGGCCACGGCCATCATGATCAGCGCCAGCGCGCTCTGCCAGGGCGTTTTCAGGTAAAGGCGCGCGGCGTGGCGCAGGTCGAGCAGCAGTCCGCTGATCACGCCGCGACGCGCCCGTCGGTGTCGATGCTTCCGTCCTTCATCCGCACCCGTCGCTGAGCGCGCGCGGCGTAGCCGGGGTCGTGGGTCACCATGACAAGGGTCGAGCCGTCGGCGTGCAGTTCGTCGAGCAATTGCATGATGCGCTCGCCCGAAGCGCTGTCCAGATTGCCGGTGGGTTCGTCGGCCAGCAGCAGGGCAGGTTTTCCCACGAGCGCCCGGGCGATGGCGGCACGCTGCTGCTGGCCGCCGGATAATTGCGCGGGCCGGTGGTCGGCGCGGGCGCTCATTTCGACGCGCGCCAGGGCCTCGTCCACCGCCCGGCGTCGTTCGGTTGCCGAGAGACCGCCGCGATAGATCAGCGGCAGCTCGACGTTTTCGCGCACCGTCATTTCGGGGATCAGGTTGAAGCTCTGGAAGATGAAGCCGATCTCCCGATTGCGCAGTCTCGCCTGCTCTTCGGCGTCGATCTCGGTCACCGGCACGCCGGCGAGACGATATTCACCCTCGCTGGCTTCGTCGAGCAGGCCCAGCACGGACAGCAGGGTGGACTTGCCGCAGCCGGAAGGCCCCTCGACGGCGACGTACTCGCCGTCGTCGATATCGAGGTCGATGCCGTCGAGGGCATGGGTTTCCAGTTGCTCGGTAGTGTAGATGCGCTTGAGATCGCGCAGCCGGATCAGTGGTCGGTTCGTGTCGTTCATGCGCCGTCCTGTTTCTCGCCTTGCCTGAATTGGCTATCGAATGCGGATCCGGTCGTGGTCCTCGTAGTCGCTCATATCGGCCAGGATGATGCGCTCGCCGGGCGCGAGTCCCTTGATCACCTCTGCGCGCGAAGTCGAAAGGCGCCCGATCTGCACGCGTCGGCGCCGGGCCATGTCGTCATCTTCGGCGACGAAGACCGAAACGGTCTGATTGGGTTCGCGCACACCGGCGGGCCGCGGGACGTGGATCGCTTCCGGAATGCGTTCGAGTTCGATGCGCCCGCTGATGGTCTGTTCGGGCCGGAGCGTGGGCAGGTCTTCGGAGACCAGTTCCACGTCGACGGCAATGGTCCGGTCGGTCGCCGTGGGGTCAATGCGGATGACTTCGCCGGCGATGCGCTCGCGTCCGAGTTCGAGCGTGACCGGCAGGCCGGGCAACACGTCGGCCGCCTCGCGCTCGGGGACTTTCAGGCGGGCGATGAGATGCGAGGGGTCGACAATGCGTGCGATCAGTTCGCCGGCGGTCAGCCGCTCGCCCTCGGTGACGTTGACTTCCTGGATCACGCCTTCGCTGCCAGCGCGCACCTCGAGCTGTTCGACCAGCGATTCCAGGTGGGTCACTTTTTCGCGCTTGCGCGCCAGCCGCGCCTCGGTCGCACGTTCCTGGGCGGCGCGGTATTCGGGCGAGCGCTCGAGCCGGGCCTCCTCGGCTTCCAGACGTTTCTTGAGTTGTTCGACCTGCAGGCGTTGGCGCTCGAGTTCGATGGCGGAGTAGACCTGCGCTTCGCTGAGCTCTTCCTGAGCCTGTAGTTCAAGCATCGCTGCGGTGTAATCGGCCTGCGCGCTGGCCAGTTGTGCAACGATGTCGAGATGCCGGTTCTCGGCATCCACTTCCTCGACGGCTTCTTCGGCCTCGGCTGCCGTCAGATCCCAGCGTGCCTGGGCCAGCTCTTCCTCGAGTTCGGGGCTGCTCATGGCAATCAGGACGTCGTCATCGGCCACGCGATCGCCGGGCAGGACGAGGACTGCCTCGACGATGCCGTCGTTGCGGTTGGTGACGGCGCGAATGTTCGGCGCCACCAGCTGGCCGGAAGCCGAGACCTCACGCCGCAGTTCGCCGCGCTCGACTTTCCCGTACCACAACTGCTCGCCGTTGACGGCAGGTGGTTTGTCGAGCGTGGCGAAAGCCAGGGCCGTCAGCCCGACAATGACGAGCAGCAGGGCGAGCATCGGAGCCCGCTTGAGCCACTGCCGCTTTTTCGATGGAGGACGTTGAATGTCCACTTCTGCTCGATACCCCTGGATGCCCGGGTGGGTTTAACGACTGCGCCAACGCGTCACAAACTACCGGCTTGATGAATTCCGATCAAGAGCTCTTTTTGGCTCGCGAGCCTCTTTGCGGGTAGGGCGAAGGCTGGTCGTCGGGCTGGCGGCTGAATCGTTTGTAGCTCCAGAGGTACTGGGCCGGATTCCGCCGGATCTCGTGCTCGAGCCACCGGTGCATGATGTTGATAGCGGTAGCCGGATCCTCGTCGGCGATGGCCTCGTCGGCCGGTTCGAAGCGCAGCCGCCAGCCGCGGGCATCCGGAAGGCGTTCGGCGCTGGTGAAGATCACCGCGCAGCCGGTGCGGCGCGCCAGTCGATTGACCAGCGTCATGGTCAGTGCGGGGTGGTCGAAAAAATCCACGAAGACGCCTTCGCCCTGCTTGGGTTGCTGGTCGGCGAGCAGGCCGATGGTTTCGCCGCGCCTGAGGCCGGCGATCAGCTTGCGCATGGCCGGGCTGCCGCTGGCCACCAGGCGGGCGCCGAAGCGTTCGCGGCTTTGCGTGACGCGCCGATCGAGACCGGCTTGCCGGGGCGCCTTGTAGAGCGCCGTGATCGGTCCCTGCAGCGACAGCCACAGCGGGAGGATCTCCCAGTTTCCGAAATGCGCGCCGACGAGAAGTACACCCTTGCCGCGATCGGCTGTTCGGACCACTTCCTCCCAGCCGTCCACCTGGCGGACATGGCGCTGGAGTCGATCGCCCGGCCAGTACCAGACCGCGCCGGACTCCAGCACGAGCCGCATCATCTCCACCAGATGCCTGCGATAGAGCCGCTCGCGCTCGGCTTCGCCCAGCTCCGGAAAGCAGATGGCCAGGTTGCTGCGCACGACGGCGTGCCCGCGCCAGGGCATGAAGCGCGCGATCCAGGCCAGCGGAACGGCCAGGCGGTGCAGCAGTGGCAGCGGCAGCCGGGACAGGACGCGGAGCAGGGCGATGGCGAGGCGTTCGGTCATTCAGGGAGTTGGCGCGGTACGCTAGAACGCAGTGTATTGTAAAGTCCGCATCGGCGGTCAAGCAGAGGAGGCTTCGTCGTGAGGATCTCACTTATCATTCTTTTTCGGTTGAGATGATCGGTCTGCTGCAACGCGTCAGTGAAGCCTCGGTGGTCATCGATGGCGAAGTGGTCGGCCGGATTGATGGCGGCCTGCTTGTGCTGGCTGGTTTCCGCCGGGGCGACAGGGCCGAGCGAATTCCGCGCTTCGTCGAGAGGCTGCTCAACTACCGAGTGTTCGCCGACGAGCAAGGGCGAATGAATCGCAGTCTGCGCGATACAGGTGGCGGCCTGCTGGTGGTACCTCAGTTCACCCTGGCCGCCGACACCGATTCGGGCAATCGGCCCAGCTTCACCCCGGCAGCGCCGCCCGCCGAGGGCGAGGCCCTTTTCGGCGAGCTGGTCGAACAGGTCCGCCGCGACTGGCCCGAAAGCGCCTTCGGCCGCTTCGGCGCCGACATGCAGGTGGCGCTGGTCAACGACGGGCCGGTGACGTTCTGGATCGAGGTGGATTGAGACCGCCTTCGCGGCGGTCGCCGCCCGCCCGCCAATCGGCGCCGTAGGCCGGGGTTACATCCCCGACGGACGATGCCGCGAGTCCCGAGTCCCGAGTCCCGAAATCACCCCTTGAGCATCCGAGCCAGCGTGTTGCGGCTGATGCCCAGCCGTCGCGCCGCCTCGGATTGGTTGCCGTCGCAGGCGGCCACGGCCGTTTGGGCGATTGAGGCCTCGAACCGTTCCAGGAACGACGCGTGCAGGTCCTCGTCCCCGCTGGACAGGCGCTGGCGTAGCTCGGCCTCCATTTCTCGCGTCCAGGACGAGCCGGCCGCTTGCGAATCCGGCAGCTGACGATACTCCGCGGGCAGGTCGTCGATGCCGACGACTTCTCCCGGGGCAAGTGCGGCCATGGACTGGCACAGGTGGCGTAACTCGCGCACGTTACCCGGCCAGGGCAGGGCGGTAAGGTGATGGATCAAGGCCTCGTCGGCGCTGCGTTCGGGCAGATTGAACTCGCTGGCGGCTTGCTGCAGGAAATGCCGCGTCAGGGCGTCAATGTCCTCGCGGCGTTCGCGCAGCGGCGGCACTTCGAGCTCGATTACCTTGAGGCGGTGGTAGAGGTCGGCGCGGAAGCGTGCGGCTTCTACCAATTCGGAGAGATCGCGATGTGTGGCGGTGAGCACGCGCACGTTGGCGCGAATCAAGTCGTGGCCGCCCAGGCGGTAGTACTCGCCTTCAGCCAGGACGCGCAGCAGGCGGGTCTGCAGTTTGAGCGGCATGTCGCCGATTTCGTCGAGAAACAGGGTGCCGCCTTCGGCCTGCTCGAAGCGGCCCGGACGGCGGCCTTCGGCGCCGGTGAACGCGCCCTTCTCGTGGCCGAACAATTCCGATTCCAGCAGCTCCTCGGGAATGGCGGCGGTGTTGATCGCTACGAAGGGGCGGTCGGCGCGCGGTGAATGGCGATGCAGGGCACGGGCAACCAGTTCCTTGCCAGTGCCGGTCTCGCCGGTAATCAATACCGGCACGTCGCTGGCCGACAGGCGGCCGATCATGCGCACAAGGTGCTGGAAGGCCGGCGAGGATCCGATCAACCCGGTATTGCCCGTCGGGGCCTTGTCCCGGCCGGGCGCTCGCCTCAGCGCCTTGGCCACCAGCTTGCCGACCTCGTCGAGATCGAAGGGCTTGGCCAGGAATTCGAAGGCGCCGCCGCGGAAAGCGCGCACGGCCGAGTCGAGGTCGGAGTAGGCGGTCATGACGATGACCGGCAGCTCGGGAAAGCGCTCGCGCAGTTGTTGCATGACGTCGAGGCCGCTTTCACCGTCCAGGCGTACATCGGCCATGACCAGGTCGGGTGTGGCATCGTCGAGTGCCGCGTTCAGGCTGGCGCCGTCGGCGAAGCTTCGCGCCTGCATCTGCTGGCTGCCGAAATACTCTTCCAGCACGTAGCGGATGGCCGGGTCGTCGTCGATGATCCAGATTCGCTCAGGCATCGCGGTCTTCCAGTTCGGACGGTGTTGCAACCGGCTCGAGCGGCAGGCGGACGCGAAAGCGGCTGCCGCGGTGCAGAGGCTGGTACTCGACCAGGCCGCCGTGACCGCGGGCAATCTGCTGGACGATGGCCAGGCCGAAGCCCGAGCCCTGGTCGCGGCCGGAGACCAGCGGCAGGAACAGTCGTTCGCGCAGGTTCCCGGCCACGCCCAAGCCGTCGTCGTCGACGTCGATGCGTACGGCGTGGCCCCCGGGTCGGTCGAGCAGGGGCGAATTGTGCTCGACGCGCGAGCTCAGGCGAATACATGCCGCGCCGGCCTGGGCGGCGTTGCGCAAAAGGTTGAGAAACAGCTGGTGCAGCTGGCCCTCGTCGGCCGACAGTTCCGGGATGCTGGGGTCGAAATCGCGTTCGATGCGCAAGGCGCCGTGCTGCTCGGCGGTGACCAGCTCGGCCGCCTCGGCCAGCACGCGATGAAGATTCACCGGCGCGGCGTGGCGTTCACCGTTGCCGGCGAAGTGTTCGACCAGAGCGGTGATGCGGTCGACCTCACGCTGGATCATGGCCGCGTGCCGGCCCGAGGCCTCGTCGCGGCCGCGGGCGGCGATCAGCTGGGCCGCGCCGCGCACCCCGGCCAGCGGGTTGCGCAACTCGTGGGCGAGCCGGCGGGTCATTAGCGACAGCGCCTGCTGGCGGTCGGCGCGCTCGGCCATTTCACGCTGTCGAACGCGCTCGGCGATGGGGTGCAGCTCGATCAGGATGGACGGCCCGATCGGGTGCAGGTAGGCATCGACGACGGTTGTACCGTCTTCGAGCATGGCCTCGGGCGCGTGCAGCGAACGGTTCTGTTGGCGGACCTGGCGAACCCACTCGCCCAGGCCCGGGGAAATCTGTTGTATGCGATGCTGCCTGAGCGTGCCGCCTGGCGGTGACAGCAGGGCGTTGGCCGATCGGTTGAACCACTCGATTCGTCCGTCGGCGTCGACCCGGACGAGGCCGGTTGCCAGTTCATCCGGGTCGAATTGCCGCATTCAGTCGTCGCCGGCAGCCACCGTCGTGAAGGTGACCGGCTCCGTGGTGCCGAGTGCGCGTCCGGACGGCGTCTCGAGGCGGGCGTACAGACGATGTTCACCGGCCGCAGGGGCCGGAATGCTGGTCTGGAGGGATCGCACCGGCGTGAGCTCCTCGCCGTCGAGCACGAGGGTGATCCGGGCGGTGGGCGGCACCTCGATATCGATGCCCATCACGACTTCGAACATGTCGCCTTCTACATTGAGGGACGAGCCGTCGGCGGGCTGTTCGATGCGGAAGTTCATGGGCTGCCGTTCGGCTTTGGCGAGTGGGTTTTCCCCCACCTGTTTTTCGAGTTCGCCTTCGAGTACGTTGAGTTCGGGCAGGTCGACGGGCTCGGCGTTGTCGTCAGGCTTCTGATCGGTATAGGTCACGTTGCCGTGCTCATCGACGACGCGATAGATTTCCTGCGCCCCGACCGGGGCGGCCATCAGTATTGCAAGCAGGATGATCAGGATCGGCAGCTTGTTCATCGGGAACACCTTGGATTGAGCGTCTGCCGATATTCTAGCGGGTACGCTAGCGGTCCGGGCCGCAGCGTGGCGGCCCGGACTCGATCGAGATCAGCTGGAATAGTACATGTCGAATTCCACCGGGTGGGTCGACATCCGGAAACGCGTGACTTCGTTCATCTTGAGCTTGATGTAGCCGTCGATGAGATCGTCGGAGAACACGTCGCCGGCCTTGAGGAAGTCGCGATCCTTGTCGAGCGCGTCGAGCGCCTGGTCCAGCGCGTGGCAGACGCGCGGAATGTCGCGCTCTTCTTCCGGCGGCAGGTCGTAGAGATCCTTGTCCATCGGCGCGCCCGGGTCGATCTTGTTGATCACCCCGTCGAGGCCGGCCATCAGCATGGCGGCAAAGGTGAGGTAAGGGTTGCCGGCGCCATCACCGAAGCGGATCTCGATGCGGCGGGCCTTGTCGGTACCCACCCACGGCACCCGGCAGGAGGCCGAGCGGTTGCGCGCCGAGTAGGCAAGCAGCACCGGCGCCTCGAAGCCCGGCACCAGGCGTTTGTAGCTGTTGGTGGTCGAGTTGGCGAAAGCGTTGATGGCGCGGGCGTGCTTGAAGATGCCGCCGATGTAATGCAGCGCCGTTTCGCTCAGGCCGCCGTAACCGTCGCCGGCGAAAAGGTTGGTGCCGCCTTTCGAAATCGACTGGTGGACGTGCATGCCCGAGCCGTTGTCACCGACGAGGGGCTTGGGCATGAAAGTCGCGGTGCGGCCGTGGCGGTGGGCAACGTTGTGCACAACGTACTTGAACATCTGCATCTCGTCGGCCTTGCGCACCAGGGTGTTGAAGCGCGTGCCGATCTCGCACTGGCCGGCGGTGCCGACTTCGTGGTGGTGGACCTCGACGGGAACGCCGATGGCTTCAAGCGTGGCACACATCAGGCTGCGCAGGTCGGCCAAACCATCGACCGGCGGTACCGGAAAGTAGCCGCCCTTCACACGCGGACGATGACCGTAGTTGCCGTCTTCGTAGGTCTTGTTGGTGTTCCAGTCGGCTTCCTCGGAATCGATCTCGAAGGAGCTCCCGGAAATGTCGTTCTTCCAGCGCACGTCGTCGAAAATGAAGAACTCGGGCTCCGGGCCGAAAAAGGCCGAATCGGCGACGCCGCTCGACTGCAGGAAGGCCTCAGCGCGCTTGGCCAGCGAGCGCGGGCAGCGGATGTATCCCTGCATGGTCTCGGGCTCGAGAATGTCGCAGGTCAGATTGAGGGTGGAATATTCCGAGAAGGGGTCGACGTAGGCTGTCTCGACGTCGGGCATGATCACCATGTCGGACTCGCTGATGCCTTTCCAGCCCGTGATCGAAGAGCCGTCGAACATCTTGCCTTCCTCGAACAATTCTTCATCGACGGCGCTGGCCGGCAGGGTAATGTGCATTTCCTTGCCCAGCGTGTCGGAAAAGCGCAGGTCGACGAATTCGATCTCTTCGTCCTTGATTCGCTTGATGATGTCTTCAGCGGCCATATCGGCTTGCTACCTCGTTGCTTGTGAAAATGAAAAATCTCATACGTGACTGCACGCGCCGTGCCAGGCAGCGGAGCCCCTGATTGCGGGCTTCATCCGATCCGGCCTGCTCAATATTTGAGCCCTGCTGCTCCGGTTCGTTCAATTATTGAGCCATTCCGCCGCTTGGCCTCACTCCGAGACCGTGGGGTTGAGCGTATAGGTGCCGGTTACGGCGGCCCGGTCGAGCACGTGCCCCTCGAGCGCTTTGACCACGTCGTGCCCGGTGAAGGTTTCGGGCAGGTCCAGTCGTTCGACATCCAGCGCGTAGACGGTGAACACGTAGTGATGCAGTCGTTCGTCGTTCCAGGGTGGGCAGGGGCCGTCGTAGCCGAAATACTGCCCGGCCATGTCGGGATCACCGGCCATGAAATCGGTATAGTCGTTCAGGCCCTGGCGGGCGCCGTCGGGACCTGGCGGGTTGCGCTTGCCCTTGGGCGTGACGCCGTCGCAGCACTCGCCGGTGGCCAGCTCGGTCACCCCGGTCGGGATGTCGACCATGGCCCAGTGGCAGAAGTCGACGCGCGGCATGTCCGCCGGCAGGGACTTGCCTTCCTGGTTGACGTCATCGGCCTCGGAGGGAACGTCGGGGTCCATGCACACGATTGCGTACGAGCGGGTTCCCGCCGGTGCGTCGGACCAGGCCAGGTGCGGGCTTAGATTGTCCGACAGCGCCATGTGAGATTGGGGGTCCATCCTGCCGAGCGCATAGCGGGGGTCGATGGCTGCCCCTTCGACGAGATCGCGGGATTGAAGCTGCATGTGGCCTCCTTGTTAATTTACATAATCAGTCTAGTTTAAGCTTATCAGCCTGACTTCAATACTGTGCTTTTCCCATGCCAAGAAAGTTGTTGATCCCATTCCTGTTTTTGCTCTCTTCTGCGGCTGCCGCCGCGCCCGGACTGCCGGACGACCTGTCGGTGGACGAATCCGTGCCGACACCGGCCGAGGTGCTCGGTTTCGAGCCCGGTGAGCGGCATCCGCGGCACGATCAGGTCGTGAACTACCTCAGACGGCTAGCCGAGCGCTCCGACCGAGTGCTGCTCGAAGAAATCGGTCGCAGCCACGGCCGGCGGCCGCAGCTCCTGCTGACTTTCTCCAGCCCTGAACGCCTGGCCGAAATCGACCAGATCCGGGCCGGCCGCCGCGATGCCGCCCGCAACGGCGAGGGTCCGCCGGTCGTGTGGATGGGCTATTCGGTTCACGGCAACGAGGCGTCCGGGGTGAGCGCTGCCCTGGTGATGGCCTGGTACCTGGCCGCGGGGCAGGACGAACGCGTCAAGCGCTGGCTCGACGAAATGATCCTGGTCATGGAGCCGGCCATCAATCCGGACGGCATCGACCGTTTTGCCCACTGGGTCAACATGCACCGCGGGCAGCACCCTTCGGCCAGTCCCAACGACCGCGAGCATGAAGAAGGCTGGCCCGATGGGCGCACGAACTATTACTGGTTCGACCTCAATCGCGACTGGCTGCCGGTGGTCCATCCCGTCTCCCAAAATCGCCTGCGTCACTATCACCGGTGGCGGCCCCATGTGATCACCGACCACCACGAAATGGGCCGCAACAGCACCTTCTTCTTCCAGCCGGGCATTCCCGAGCGCGCCAACCCGCTCATATCGGATGCCAACCAGGAACTCACCGGGGCGATTGCCGAATTCCACGGCAAAGAGCTTGATGCCGCCGGCGAGCCTTTCTATGCGCGGGAGTCCTTCGATGACTTCTACATCGGCAAGGGTTCGACCTATCCCGACGTCACCGGCGGCATCGGCATCCTCTTCGAGCAAGGCTCGAGTCGCGGCGTGGTCCAGGAAAGCGACTACGGTCTCAAGCGCTTTTCCGATACGGTTGCCAACCAGGTTCGCACCAGCGTCTCGACGCTGGACGGCGCGCTCGCCCACGCCGATGAACTGCTCGACTATCAGCGGACGTTTTTCGAGCAGGTCGGCGAGCAGGCCGATGACTGGGGCCGGGCCGGCTGGCTGCTTGGAGACGGTGGCGATCCGGCCCGCGCCCACGCCCTGGTCGGCATGCTGCTCAATCACGATGTCATCGTCTATCCGGTCGAAGAGACCGTCTCGATCGGGCAACAGGAATTCGGACCCGGCTCGGCCTGGGCGATTCCGGCCGACCAGGACGCCTTCCTGCTGCTCAAATCCGTATTCGAGGCGGTCACCGAGATGGACGTCGAGACTTTCTACGACGTATCGGCCTGGCCGATGGCCATGGCGCACGACCTGCCGCTGGCTGCGCCGAGGCGCCTGCCCGAGACCGGCGAAGCACTCAGCGAGGTGCCGGTGCATCGACCCGCCGCAGTCGATGCCGGTGCGCTGGCCTGGATCGTGCCCTGGAACCAGTATCGCGCCGACGCGCTGCTGGCCGACTTGCTGACCGGGGGCTATCGCGTCCAGGTCTTGACCGAGCCGATGAGTGCTGCGGTTGACGAGGGCGAGCGCGAATTTGCGCGCGGCAGCCTGGTGGTTCATTCCGGCATCCAGCCGGAAGACGTCGATCCGGTCGGGCCTCGCCTGGGCGAGCTCTCCAGGCAGCACGCTGTGGATGTGGTCGCCGTTGGTCGGGGCATGGCCGTCAGCGGCGTAGATCTCGGTTCGCCTTCGGTGCCGGTGCTCGAGCCGGTTCGACCCGCCTTGCTGACCGGGCCCGGCGTGAGCGCCTATGCCGCCGGCGCCGTCTGGCACTGGTTCGATACCCGCCTGGCCGAGCCGGTCACCCAGCTCGACGCGAGCCGGCTTCGCAGCGGCGACCTCGCCGACCACACGCACCTGATCGTGCCGCCGGGCTGGTACGGCGCTCTGCCCGATTCGGTCAAGGGTCGGATCGCCCGCTTCGTGCGCGACGGCGGCACGCTGCTGGCCTTCGGGAGGGCGGCTGAGATGGCCGAGTCGCTGGAGCTTGACTGGCAGCTGATTTCCGAAGACGAGGAAGACGACGCCGAGGAAGAATACGAGCGCCGGGCCTACGGTGATTATCGACAGGACCGTGCCCGCGAAATGATTGGTGGCACCGCCCTGCGCGTCGATCTGGATCGAACCCACCCGCTGGCCTGGGGTTATACAGGCGATGACGTCGTGCTGTTTCGCCAGGGGGCGCATCGGCTCCGTGCAGTGGACAATGACTACGCTCAGGTCGGCGTGTATGCCGACCCGCCCGTGGCCGCCGGCTACCTGTCGGAAAAGAACCGCGAGGCCCTGGCCGGCACGCCAGCGATCAGCGTCAGTCGGCACGGCGCCGGGACGGTGGTGAGGATTGCCGATGAGCCGCTGTTCCGCGGCTACTGGCGCGGCGGCGAGAAGCTGTTCGCCAATGCCCTGTTCTTCAGCCAGTTGGTCTCGGCGACGCGCTCGCCTTACGAGGAGTAGGGGCCAGGCCAACCCGTGGTCCCGGCTCAAGGGCCGGGACGACACGATCGATCAGCCGACGGCGCGCTGCCGGCTGGCGCTTTCCTCCAGATGCGCGAGCTCGCTCAGCGCCTGGCGATCGAGAATACGTACGTTTTTGCCGCGTACGTGGATGACACCGTCGCGCTGCAGGGCGGAGAGCGTGCGTGAGACGGTTTCGATGGTCAGGCCCAGGTAGTTGGCGATATCGCGCCGGTCCATCGACAGGCGGAACAGGTTCGAATCGAGACCGCGGCGCTCGAGCCGCCGCGAGAGGCTGAGCAGGAACAGGGCCACGCGGGTGCGGGCATCCAGCCGCCCGACCACCAGCAGCAGCTTGCGCGCCTCGCCCATCTCCTCGGCCAGCAGGCGCAGCATCACCTGGTTGAGCCGCGGGCTCTCGCCGAGCATTTTCTGGAAGTCGGCCACCGGGATCTCGCACAGCCGGCATTTCTCCAGCGCCACGGCTGAACCGGCGTGGCGGCCGGTGGAGAAGGCATCCAGACCGATGACGTCGCCAGGCAGGTAGAAGCCGGTCACCAGTTCATCGCCGTCGCGCGAGACCTCGAAGGCCTTGATCGAGCCCGAGCGCAGTACCGTCAGCTGACGGGCGGCCTGGCCGCCGTGGTGCAGGTGGCCGCCGCGGTTTACGCCTTGCCGTCTTCGGATTACGCCGTTGAGCCGGTCGCGCTCCTCCGGTTCGATGTCCTGGGCGAAGCACAAGCTGAAGAGCACGCAATCGTTGCAGGACTGCTCGCGTGGAGGGAGATCGGAGCCTTCGTCGGTTGCGGTCATGGCATTGCCTAGACGATGCGCGAGAAGCGGCCGCGCGACTGGCCGGCTGGCGCCAGGTAGGCGTCGAAGGTCTTTGCAATCGCGCGCAGGAACAAAAGGCCGTTGGGCGTGACCTCGAAGCCTTCGCCCTTGAATTCGATCAATCCGTCCTCGGCCAGCGGCGCCAGGCGTTCGAGTTCGTCGGCGAAATAGCGACGGAAGACCAGCTGGTAGTCTCGCTCGATGTCACGGTAGACCAGCTCGCCGTTGCACATGATGCGCTCGATGATGTCGCCGCGAATGCGGTCGTCGGTGTTGCGCGTCAACCCGCGGGCGGTCGGCAGGCGGCCCTCGATCAGCGATACCGTCCAGTCCTCGAGCTTGCGGTGGTTCTGGGCGAAGGTGTCGCCGACCTGGCTGATGGCGCTGGGGCCGAAGCTGATCAGGTCCAGCCCGCCGTGGGTCGAGTAGCCCTGGAAGTTGCGCACCATGGTGCCGCCGCGCTTGGCCTTGACCAGCGAATCGTCGGGGCGGGCAAAGTGGTCCATGCCGATGAACTCGTAGCCGGCGTCGAGCAGGCGCGAGAGGCTGTTGCGAAAGACCGCCAGTTTGGTGGCCGGGGTCGGCATCTGCTCGATGTCGATCTGGCGCTGGGCCTTGAACAGGTGCGGCAGGTGGGCGTAGTTGAACAGCGAGATGCGGTCGGGGTTCATGCTGATGATCGACTCGACCGTGCGCGAGAAACCGGTGGTCGTCTGCATCGGCAGGCCGTAGATCAGATCCACGCTGGTTGAATCGAAGCCCACGCCCTGGGCCGCGCCGATGACCGAAGCGACCATGGCCGTGTCGTGGATCCGGTTGACGGCTTTCTGCACCGCCGGATCGAGGTCCTGCACGCCCACCGAGAGTCGGTTGAAACCGATGTTCTTCAGTTCGCGGATGCCGGCCGGATCGATCGTTCTGGGATCGATCTCCAGGCCCATTTCGGCGTCGGCTGCGAAATGGAAATGCGTGCGTAACAGCGCCATCAGCTGGCGGATCTGGTCGGTGCGCAGGAAGGTGGGTGTGCCGCCGCCGAGGTGGAGCTGGCGCACCGGCCGGTCGCTGTCGAAGCGCGGCGCGACCAGCCTGAGCTCTTTTTCCAGGTGAACCAGGAACTCCTGGCCGGCCGTGGCCGAGCGCGTGATGACGCGGTTGCAGGCGCAGTAGAAGCACGGGCTGGCGCAGAAGGGCACGTGGACGTAGACCGACAGATCCGCCGGTATCGGCAGTCGGTTGCTCTCGGCGATGGCGGCATCGAAATTTGTCGGGCCGAAGTCGTCGCTGAACTGCACGGCGGTCGGGTAGGAGGTGTAGCGGGGACCCTCGCCGCCATACTTCTCGATCAGCTCGGCATCGAAGGTGGGGCGCATCAATTCGGACATGGTTGTTCTGCCGCAGGCGGTTGATTCGGTTCGAGCGTCAGGTTAATCGCGTCACGGCGGCGCTAAGTTGACTACCGTCAAATCGGGTCCGTTCCATCCGGCACTCGGTGCTTCTGTTACATTTCCTGTTTATCTTTCCAAAACGTTTTGGGAGTCAGCCCGTGATTCGATCCTGCCTGCTCGCGCTCACCGTCCTTCAATTGTTCGTGTCCGTGGCGCTTGCCGCCGATGACGCCCCTGAACCGGTCGCCATCGAGCAGGTGCTCGCGCTCGGGCCCTTGCCCGTCGACGCCGAGCTGATGGAAAAGGCCGGGCAGGCCGAAGGAGTTCGCCGAGCGCTGGTGGGGCAGGTCGGCGAGGGTTCGCTCCCGCGCGCCGGTCAGGCCGTGGACGCCTTCGGGCACAGCACCGAATGGCAGTTGTCCGCGCCGGCCGAACTCGCGCCGGCGCGCCGACTGCAGCTGTGGTGGTTCCAGCTCGAGACGGAACGTTTCGTGCGCGGCCACCTGCAGGTCGAGGGTATTCGCAACGCCGTTGTTTTCGTCGACGGCAAGCAGGTCGACGGTGGCGATGAGGGTCACGCCCTGGACCTTCGCAACGGCAGCCACGAAGTCTGGATCGTTCACGAGGGCGCGGCCGAGGCCGAAGACGAAGCCGAGGGCGTCGAGCCGTCCCTGGCCTGGCAGGGGCGTTCCGCGCACGATCGCGCCACGGCGCATACCCGGGCATCGCGCCGCGTTTCGGCGCAGCGGCTCACCAATGCCGAGACCGTCGGCGACATGGCCGTCTCACCGGACGGTCGCTACCTGGCGCTGGCCTACGAGCGCCGCGACGAAGCGGCCGATACCGACGTGCGCCGTCTCGAAATCCGGGACCTGCAGACCGGGGGCATCGTCCGGCAGTGGACGTCCGGGCGGCCGTCGGCCCTGGCCTGGAGTCCGGACGGCACGAAGCTTGCCGTGCAAACCGAAAACAGCCTGTGGCTGCACGAGCGCAACAGCGGCCAGGCCCGCGCCCTGCTCCTCGAGCAAGAGGGCATCGGCGCCTGGCGCTGGCATCCGGCGTCGCACTCCATCCTGTTCGGTTGGGTGAAGAAGGACGAAACAGAGACCGACAAGCGCCGCCGCCTGCGGACGCTCGAGGACCGCTGGGCCGGCTTCCGCGACATCACCCAGATCTACCAGGTCGACGTGGCCAGTGGCATTGTGCGCGCCCTGACGGCCGAGGACCGGTCGGTCAACGTACACGATGTCGTCGACGGCCGCGTCCTGCTGTCGCACAGCGTCATCGACTACGCCGAGCCGCCGCACGGCCTCACGCGCGTGTTCGAGCTCGACCTCGAAGACGGCGAGCAGCGCGAGATCGCGCGCCTGCGCTCGTTCAACGACATCCGCTACGCCGACGAGGGCTATTGGCTCCTGGCCGGTCCGAGTCTTTCGACCGGCGACGGTGATGTCACGCCCGGGGACGTGACGCCGAACGACTACGATACCCAGCTCTACCGTTTGTCGACCGACGGTACGCAGGCCGTTAGCCTCAGCCGTGACTTCGACCCGGCGTTTTCCGGCATCGAGCGACTGGCCGACGGCAACCTGCTGCTGTCGGCCGTTTCCGGGGAGGAGTCGGTGCTGGTTCACTACGACCGCGACGCGCAAACGCTGGAGATCGTCGACAGCGGCCTGGGCGTGATCGAGTCTTTCGTCGCCTCGCGCACCTCGCCGCCCACCATCGTCGCGCGCGGCAGCGACGCCGACGCGCCGCAGCGCGTCCATCGCATCGGGCTCGACGGCGACCGCGAGGTGCTGGTCGATTCGCGCGAAACCGCTTACCCGGACGTCGTGTTCGGCGAGGTGCGCGACTGGTCGTTCACCAACGCCGACGGCGTCGAGATCGACGGGCGCTACTACCTGCCGCCGGACTTCGACCCCGAAAAGGACTACCCGCTGATCGTCTACTACTACGGCGGTACCGTGCCGGTGAACCGCCAGTTCACGGGGCGCTACCCATTCAACCTCTGGGCGGCCAACGGCTACGTGATCTACGTCGTTCAGCCGCGCGGCGCCATTGGCTACGGGCAGGACTTCTCGGCGAAGCACGTCAACGCCTGGGGCGACTATGCCGCCGACGACATCATCGAGGGTACCGAGAAATTCGTTGCCGCCCACGACTTCGTCAGCGAAGAGCGTATCGGCAATATCGGGGCGAGCTACGGCGGCTTCATGACCATGTACCTCGCCACGAAAACCGACTTGTTCGCCGCCTCGATCTCGCACGCCGGCATCAGCGCGCTGACCAGCTACTGGGGCGAGGGATGGTGGGGGTATGCCTACTCGGGCATCGCCAGCAAGGGCAGTTTCCCCTGGAACAACCGCGAGCTCTACGTGGAGCACAGCCCGGTCTACAACGCCGACAAGATCGACACGCCGATGCTGCTGCTGCACGGCGAGGCCGATACCAACGTACCCGTCGGCGAGAGCGACAACATGTTCACCGCGCTCAAGCTGCTCGGGCGCGAGGTCGAAATGGTCGAATTCCCCGGCCAGGATCACTGGATCCTCGATCGCGAACAGCGCTACGTCTGGTGGGACACCATTCTGGCCTGGTACGACCG
This sequence comes from Lysobacterales bacterium, assembly GCA_034520805.1. GTDB lineage: Bacteria > Pseudomonadota > Gammaproteobacteria > Xanthomonadales > Wenzhouxiangellaceae > Wenzhouxiangella. The sequence goes on from JAXHNG010000019.1 coordinate 181,985, forward strand.
CTGGCTCAAGGACGAACCCGAGTGGTGGCAGAACCTCTATCCGGAGTCGTAAGTGACAGGAACGAAGCCCGCGTAGGTCGGCGTTACATCGCCGACGGACGACATTCGGACCTTGATCACGCGTTGCTGACATGTGTTCAGGCTTTCTATGTTGTCCGTCGCGGATGTAACCGCGACCTACGTCGCAGGGCATGCGTGATCAGGACGGGATGATCGTCTGTCCACCTCGAAAGCGGGCCATAAACGGAGACGGTATAAGATAGGCGGAGATTGACGCATTATCCGAAGCTGGAACCTACGAGGCATTCATGGTCAGAGAACTGATAAGCAGCTATCCGGAACTGGCCGCCGTGGTTGTACTGGTTGTCGGGGTATTTCTCGCCAAGCTCGGCGAGATTGTCGTGCGGCGACTGCTGGGTACGGCGGATCGGCTGATCAGCCGTTATGGCAGTCGCCAGCGGCAGCTGGTCTCGCCGGCCTTCCAGCAAGGGTTTGCGCTGCTGGTTTTCCTGACGATTCTGGTGCTGGCCGTGATCGTCGCCGTTCGTCTCCTGGATATCCCACAGCTGACCGAATGGATGGAATCGGCGCTTGCGTATCTGCCGCGATTCGTTCTGGGTCTTTTCATCATCGGCATCGGCAACGTGCTTGGCGCGTTGTCGCGCAGCCTGAGTGCCGGCATTCTGGCGCAGGGCGACAGCAATGCACTGTTGCCGCGACTGGTGCACGCGGGTGTCATGGCTGTTGCGGTGATCACCGGCCTGCAGCAGATGGGCATCGATATTTCCTTCATCACCCAGCTGTCGCTGATTCTGCTGGCCTCGCTGCTCGGCGGCCTGTCGATCGCCTTTGCCCTGGGTGCGCGACAGTATGTGGCCAATCTCATGGCGCAGTCGGAGGTGGCCCGCTACGCCGTGGGGGACCGGTTGCGTATCGACGATGACGAGGGCGTGATCACTGATATCCATCGCACCGGGCTGACGCTGGAGACCGAAGTGGGCTTCGTTTCAATTCCGGCTGCGAGACTGGCGAACGGGCAAGTGCTCAGGGTCGTCGACCGGGGCGCGGAAGACTGATATGTGCCAGCCCAGTCCACTGAAACTGGCGTTCGTGCGCGAACATCCCGCGGAACTTGCGGCCTTACTGGCCAGGCAGGGCACTGACGCCATCATGCAGGCACTGGAGGATATGCCGTCGAAGGACTGTGCAGCGCTTGCCGCCAGCCTGCCCCACGCCCGTGCCGTAGAGATCCTGTCGGCTCATGAGGACGAGACCGTCAAGCGGTGGCTCGATGAAGCGGATCTGGACCATGCCCTGTCGGTGCTGCTGCACCTGGATGCGCCAAGACGCACCCGCGTGCTCGATCAGTTGTCCAGCCGCGGCAGGCGGCGCCGGCTCAGGCGTCTTGCAACCTATCCGGCTTCGACCGTCGGGTCGCAGGTGGATCCATCGGTGCTCAGCTTGGACGTAAACATGCCGCTGACCGAGGCCGTCGACCTGCTGCGCGCCGAACAGCCCGAAGCCGACCGGTCGGTCTGGCTGGTGGATGAGTCGGGCCACTATGTTGGACTGCTCGATTCCGGCCAGGCCCTGGTGGCGCGTTCCGACCGGCTGAAGCTGCGAGAGGTGCTCATGGAACTGCGCCCGGTCAGAGCCGACGTGTCCCTTGCCCAGGCATGCGGGCTGGATGAATGGCTTGAGCATCCGGAACTGCCGGTTGTCGACCACCGTGGCCATATGCTTGGTGTGCTGTCTCGCGCTCGCCTCATGTCGGCACTGCAGGGAGCGGGCCCGACGGACAAGGGCGTGGTCGACGATATCGGCGAAGTCACCCGCCAGTATTTCCGAGTCATGGGCAGTTGCCTGGGTGAACTGCTCGGGCTGCGAGGGCGGGAGCGGTGAATATGACCATGAATATCGAAAGCGAGTACGTGCGTCGCCATCCGGTGGCCGCGGCTGAATTGTTCGAGTCCGTACCGGAGGCGGAAATGGCAACGGTCATCGAACAGCTCGACCCCGCCGCCCTGGCCGTTGCCATGGAGTATCTCAGCCCGCCGAAGGCGCTGTCCCTTTTCCTGTCCCTGCCGGAGTCTGCGCGCATTGAAATACTCGAACGCGCCGGTCCGCGCCTGTCGGTCACGGTCGTTGCGCAGTTGCCGGAATCCGAACGAGACGAGTTGCTGGCGGGTTTGAGCAAGGTCAGCCGCAAGGACATCGAACGACTCATGTCGTTTCCGGACGATTCGGCGGGGCGATTGATGGACCGTTCGTTTCTGGCCGTCAAGTCCCGGATGACGGTTGCCGAGGTGCTCAAGCGCCTTCAGGGGTCATCGATCCGCGGCGCCCGTTCGCTTTTCGTGGTCGACAAGGACGCCCGATTGAACGGAGTGGTGGACATCCAGGACATCGCGCTGGCGCAGCCTGACGAACTGATCAGCGACCACGTCCAACCGGTCAGCGAGACGGTGACACCGCAGGACAATCGGGAAGAACTCGTCGAGCTGCTGGAGCGCTCCCGCCGCGATTCGGTTCCTGTGGTCGACGCCGACGGGCGCTTGCTTGGCGTAGTGCGCTATCGCAGTCTGTTCCACGCCATCGAGGACGTCGCCACCGCCAACCTGCAGAAGATGGTCGGCGTCAGCCCCGAAGAGCGCGCGTTGTCTTTGCCGGGATTCGCCGTCAAGCGCCGATTGCCCTGGCTGCACATCAATCTGTTGACCGCATTCCTCGCCGCGTCGGTCGTCGGTTTGTTCGAAAACCTCATCGCCCAGTTCACGGCCCTGGCCATCCTGCTGCCGGTGGTGGCCGGGCAGTCGGGCAATGCCGGCGCCCAGGCGCTGGCGGTGACCATGCGCGGCCTGGCGCTGCGGGAAATCGGCATCCGCCAATGGCGGCCGGTGCTGAGCAAGGAGATCATGGTCGGCCTGATCAACGGCCTGGCGCTGGCGGTCAGTTGCGGCCTGGCCGTGTTCGTCTGGAGCACCAGCATCGGTCTGGCGCTGATCATCGGCGTGGCCATGGTGATGTCCATGCTCGCCGCCGGCATCGCAGGCGCCCTGGTGCCCATCATCCTCACCCGCGTCGGCCAGGACCCGGCAACGGCCTCGTCGATCATCCTCACCACGATCACCGACGTCGCCGGCTTCTTCTCGTTCCTCGGCACCGCGATGCTGCTGTCGTTCATGCTCTGAAGGGTAACGGCAAGATTCGGCCCCCCTCACGATTGACGTAGGTCGGGGTTACATCCCCGACGGACGACCTGTCAGACCTGTTCACGCATGAGCTATGTGTGTTCAGACTTTCTATGCCGTCCGTCGGGGATGTAACCCCGACCTACGACACGCATTCGACCAGAAATTGCATCCAGGGGTGATCGATGGCGTGCGCCAGCCACGGCCCAGCGGCGATCAGCACGCCCGTGATCGCCAGCAGCGCGGCCGCGAGCCAGCGCAGGCCCGGGCGGTTGATGGCCGAGCGGAATTTCAGCATCACCAGGCCGCCGCCGAGTAGCAGGGGCACGGTGCCGACGCCGAAGGCGAGGATCATGGCGGTGGTCGCGAGCGGGTCGGCCAGCATCACGGCCGTGGCGACGACGGTGTAGAGCAGGCCGCAGGGCAGTAGGCCCCACAGCAGGCCCAGACCGATGGCATTGTCCAGCGATTTCACCGGCAGGAACTTCGAGAAGACGGGCATCATGCGCCTCGTCAGCGGCGCGGCCAGTTGACCGGCGACGTCGCGAAAGCGGCCCGGCAGTGCGATGTAGACGGCCATGAGCACAATGATGGCGCCCAGCGCCCAGCGCATCACCTGCGGCGCGGCGTCGGGCACGGCGGCGGCCGGCAGCATGCCAAGGCCGGTGGCCAGCAGGCCGATGGCCAGGTAGCTCGAAATGCGACCGACATGAAAGCCGATCGCCAGGGCCCCGCGCCCGGATGGGATCTGAGCATGTAACAAACCCACGATCCCGCCGCACATGCCCAGGCAGTGCGTCGACCCGAACAGGCCGGCGAGCAGGCCGGTGAGAAGCGCGGTTTCAGCGTTCATGGGGCAGAGTCAATCGAGAGCTTCGGCAATGAAAAACCTTGTAAACGCTCCTCCCTTCATGTTCTTGCCCCGATCTTGATTTCAATTGTTTCTTTCTTCGCGTCTTCGCGTCTTCGCCTTTTCAAGATCTTGATCTTTCTTGCCTCCGGCCCTTTCGTCTCGTCCATCAGTCCTTTTGCCGCCCGAGGGCTTGTCATCGTCGTCGAGGATGTCCAGGGCCGGGGTGTCGAGGTCGTCGAACTGATCGTTGCGCACGGCCCAGAAAAAGGCGCCGATGGCCAGCAGCATCAGCAGGATCGACAGGGGGATGAGGACGTAGATGATTTCCATGGGTTGAGGCTAAGGCCGGTAGGTGAAGGGTGCAACGTGTTGGGTTCAGGGTTCAGGGTTCAGGGTTCAGGGTTCAGGGCCGGGGTGCCTGTTGTCTGTTCGGGTTCGGTTGGGGCGGCGGTCCTGGGTTCTCCGGGTAGGCGGCCGGCGCGGCGGCCGTTGGCGACGACTAGCAGGCTCGAGGCCGACATGCCGATGGCAGCCGCCCAGGGCGGGATGAAGCCGGTGGCGGCCAGGGGCAGGGCGAGCAGGTTATAGCCGAACGCCCAGGCCAGGTTCTGGCGCACGACCGAGACCACGCGCGGCGCGAGCTCGAAGGCCCGGCTGACGCGATCGAGGCCACGTCCGGTGATCACCATGTCGGCCTGGGTTCGCGCGATGTCGGCCCCTTCGGCCAGGGCGAGCGAGACGTCCGCGCCGGCCAGCACCGGGGCGTCGTTGATGCCGTCGCCGACCATGGCGACGCGCGCGCCCTCGGCTTGCAGCCGCCGGACGAGTTCGAGCTTGTCGGCCGGCTGCAGGTCGCCTTCGAAGCGCCGGATGCCGATGCGTTCGGCCATCTGCGCGACGTTCTCGGTCCGGTCGCCGGAGGCGAGCAGCACCTCGATACCGCGCTCCTTCAACTGCTCGACCAGGTCCCTGGCGCCGGGTCGCAGCGGGCTGTCGAGCCGCAGCCAGGCGAGCAGGACGTCGTCTTCGGCCAGGGCGATCCACTGGCCGGGGCCCGGCGGCGTCAGTTCGCGCCCCAGCTTTTCGGCGATCCAGGCGGGCTTGCCGAGCGCCAGGTTCCGGCCGTTAATGCGGCCGCGCACGCCGGCGGCCATCACGGCCTCGGCCCGTTCTACTTCGCCGCCGTCGTCGTGCGCGTCGAAGGCGCTGGCCACCGGATGGCGGCTGACGCGCTCGAGCCGGCCGGCCAGCCTCAGGATGGCGTGGTGATCGAGGTCGTGCCCGGGGTCGGTCAACCGCACTTCGGCCACGCTCATGTCCGGGCGGGTGAGCGTGCCCGTCTTGTCGAGGACCACGTGGGTAACCTTCGGTAACTTTTCGAGGACGTCGCTACCGGTCACGAGAACGCCCAGTCTGGCGAACCCGCGCGCGGCCGAAGCCAGTGCCACGGGCGTTCCCAGGGCCAGCGCGCAGGGGCAGGAGACCACCAGCACGGCAATCACCACGGGCAGCATGCGCGTGGGATCGACCTGCCACCAGGCCAGCGCGGTGACGGCCGCGCCCGTCAGCACGAAGGCGACGAAGACGCCGGCGATGCGGTCGGCGACCTGCGCCAGGCGCGGCTTGTGATCGCGCGCGCGCTCGAGCAGTTGCACGATACCGGCGAGCACCGTGGCCTGGCCGACGTCGCCGACTTCGATGACCAGTTGTCCGTCGCGCAGCATCGAGCCGGCCAGTACCGACTCTTTCTCGCCGCGTCGCCGCGGATTCGATTCGCCCGACAGGAGGGATTCGTCGATCATGGCGCGCCCTTCGAGGATGCGGCCGTCGGCCGGAACGGTCTCGCCGGCGCTGACGAGGACGCGGTCGCCCGGCTCGAGTTCCACCAGTGCGACCGGTTCGGGCGTGCCGTCTGTGCCCAGCCGGCGGGCGGCCGCCGGAAGCGAACGGGCCAGGGCAGAGTGGACGGAGCCGGCGCGCTGGCGCGTGACCAGCACGGCGTAGCGTCCCAGCAGCAGGAAGAAAATGAACATCACGACCGAGTCGAAGTAGGCCTCGCCTGCATCGAACAGGGTGATGACGATGCTGGCGGTCAGCGCCAGCAGTATGGCGGCGGCGACCGGCACGTCCATGCCCATGTGGCGGCTCTTGAGCGTGCGCCAGGCCGATATGTAGAAGATCCGGCCCGAGTAGAGGGCCACGGGTACGGCAACGAGCATGCTGATGAGCTGAAAGTAGCGTTCGCTGGTCGGGTCGATGTCCTGGAAGGCGCCGATATAGCCGGCCAGGGCGTAGGTCATGACCTGCATCATGCCCAGTCCGGCGACGACAATCGCCTTGAGCAGGTTCCGGCGTTCCGTGCGGTCGCGCTGCTCCCCGGCCTGGGGCGAGTCGAGATGGGGGCGGTAGCCGATGGTCGCCAGGTGCGTGGCGATCTCGCTCAAGGCTGCGCGCGCCGGATCGAAATGAACCCGGGCGCGCCCGTCGCCGATATCGACCTGGATTTCTCTCACGCCCTCGAGTTCACCGACGAAGCGTTTGATCAGCCAGGCGCATGCGGCGCAGTGAACGTTCTCGAGCACCAGGCTGATCGTGGCGTGGCCGTTGCAGTCGATGCGGGCGTAATGGCTCAGGATCGCGTCGCGATTCCAGGCGCTGTAGTCGTCGGGACGTGCGGCAGCCTCAGGGCGTTCGGGCAGGGCGTCGCGAAAGTCGTAGTAGCGGTCCAGTCCGGCCTGGTCGATCAGCGTGGCGACGGCCTGGCAGCCGTGGCAGCACATCGGCCGTGCCTTGCCACCGATGCTGGCCGAAAGATCGACGCCCGGCGGCACCGGCTCGCCGCAGTGCCAGCACGGGGTCGGCGAGCCTTCGCTCACAGCTGTTCCGGATCGAGCCCGATCTGGCCGGTCACTTGACCGCTGAAGCGACCGCGCAGCCACCAGGTCTGCTGCAGATCGCTGAGAATCACGCGCGAGCGCATCGGCGGCTGGATGTCGCCCATGACGGCCTGCCAGCGATCCGGGCTGGTCTTGCGGGCCACGGCGGAGACGTCGCGCGCGGCGTCGGTCGGGTGCTGGAAGCGCAGCAGCAGCTGCTCGGGCAGTTCCTCGATGCGATTGGCGCTCATGGCCAGTTCGGCAACATCATCGCCGACCGTCAGTGACGCGCTCAGGCCCAGGCTTATGGCTCGCTCGGCGTGCGCGCGCGTGTCGACAAGCGCCTTGCCCAGCGGTTGGTAGTCGCCGGTGACCATCTGCGGCGCGTTGTTGATGCCGATGACGAGGACGCCGGTGCCCGAGGCCACGCCCATGCCGAGAATGGCCAGCAGGAACCAGACCCAGAATTCGCGGTACCAGGGCCGCGCCATTGAATCGTTCATGTCCATGCAGTCACTTCCATGCAATCACTCCAGTGCGCGGGCCGGGATGAAGAACCGCGTTTCGGTTTCGTTGAGAACTCCTCCGGTGGCATCACGCGTGATGATCGTGATCTCGTGCATGCCCGCCCGCGCCTGCTCGATCGGCATCCCGATGGTCAGGGGCCGGTTGGCGACTTCCGACGGTGCAATGCGCACCGGTTCGGTCGGCTCGATCACGCGCAGGCCGCTGAGGCTCGACCCCTCGACGCCGATGCTGACCGAAAGGTCGCGCTCGGTTCGATTGGACAGCTTGAGCGTGAAGGGGTTCTCGAGCGATTGTTCGGTCACCCGGTGCAGCGCGGTGCGATCGCGCAGCACATCGACGAGCAGCGGATCGCGCCCGGCGATGATCAGGCCGACCAGGGTGGTGAGGGCCAGCAGGGCGGCGAGGTAGATGAAGATGCGAGGCCGAAGGATGCGCGTCGGCTTGCCGGCGAGGGCGTTGTCGGTGGTGTAGCGGATCAGCCCGCGCGGATAGCCCATGCGATCCATCACGTCGTCGCACACGTCGATGCAGGCCGCGCAGGCGATGCACTCGATCTGCAGGCCGTCGCGAATGTCGATGCCGGTGGGGCAGACCTGTACGCAGCCCATGCAGTCGATGCAGTCGCCCAGGCCGAGCTCGTGGCGATCAGCACTCTTCTTGCGCGGCCCGCGCGGCTCGCCGCGGGCTTCATCGTAGGAAATGACGAGCGAGTTGTCGTCGAACATCGCCGACTGAAAGCGCGCGTACGGGCACATGTACTTGCAGACCTGTTCGCGCAGGTAGCCGGCATTGCCGTAGGTGGCAAAGGAATAGAAAAACAGCCAGAAGGTCTCCCAGCCGCCCAGGTTGAATTCGATCAGCCGCATGCCGAAATCGCGGATCGGCACGAAAAAGCCGACAAAGGTGAACCCGGTCCACAGCGCGAAAGTGATCCACAGGAACTGCTTGGCCGACTTGCGCGCGATTTTCTCGCTGTTCCACGGCCCCTGGTCGAGCTTGATGCGCTTGTTACGACGGCCCTCGGTGACGCGTTCCATCCACAGGAAAACTTCGGTCCAGACCGTCTGCGGACAGGCGTAGCCGCACCATAGCCTGCCGGCCAGGGCGGTGAAGAAGAACAGCGTCAGCGCGGCCATCGCCAGCAGTAGCGACAGGATGATCAGGTCCTGCGGCCACAGCGTCAGGCCAAAGATGTGGAATTGTCGGTTGACCAGGTCGAACAGCACGATCTGCTGGCCGTCGAGCTGGATCCAGGGCAGCACGTAATACAAGCCCAGCAGCGCCCAGGCAGCGATGACGCGCAATCGCGCAAAGCGGCCCTTGACCTCGCGCGGATAGACCTTGGGCTGTTTGACGTAAAGTGGAATGGATTGCTGGGTAGTGCCGTTGCTCATTGCGCATTCCTGCGATCGAAGCGGCTGGCCGGCCTCAGTAGCAGCCAGGTGAAGACGCTGGAGGCGGCGGTTGCCGACCAGAACAGGAAAAAGCCGATCGTGTAGCCCGCCATGCGGCTCAACGCCAGCTCCGGGAAGGTCATATCGCGCAGCACGAGCGGGTCGACAAAGGCGAAGAACGCCATCGTCGCCACGCCGGCGGCGAAGAACGACGGCCAGAGAATTGCCCCCAGGCGCTGGGCCAGGGGGCGCGGCGGGATGTCGAGATCAGTCCTGGCCATCGTCTTGCTGACTCAGGCTGAGTACGTAGGCGGTGGCCAGCCGCGAGCGGATCTTGCCCAGCAATTCCATCTGCGCCGGCATCACGCCGTTGCGGCCACCGTGGATGGTCTTCTTGATCGAGTTGAGATCGCCCCCGTAAGTGTAGATGCCGGCCGTAAGGTCAGGAGCGCCCAGATGGATGTTGCCCGTGCCGCTAGGGCCGTGGCAGGCCGCGCAGTTTTGCTGGTACAGCTTCTCGCCGGCTGCCGCCATGGTGGCGTCGACCGATTTGCCTGCAAGTTGCTGCACATAGACGGCGGTTCGCGTCACGCCCTGTTCACCCAGGGGGTCGCCAAAGGGGGGCATCACCGCCTGGCGGCCGGCCTGGATCGATTCGAGCACGCGCTCGGGCGCGCCGCCCCATATCCAGTGGTCGTCGGTCAGGTTGGGGTAGCCCTGGGCACCGCGAGCATCCGAGCCGTGGCAGGTCGAGCAGTTGTGGGCGTAGACGTTGCGTCCCACCCGCAGCGCTTCGGCGTTGTCGGCCAGCTTCTCGATCGGTTCCTCAGCCAGCTCGGCGAACTGTGCCCGGAAGGCTTTCGTGGCCCGTTCCATTTCGGCCTCGTACTGGCCTTCCTGGGTCCAGCCCAGCGTGCCGTCATAGCGGCCGAGCCCCGGGTAGAGTACGAGGTAGCCCAGCGAGAAGATGACCGACAGGTAGAACAGCCACAGCCACCAGCGCGGCATCGGGTTGTTGTACTCGCGCAGGTCTTCGTCCCACACGTGGCCGGTGGTGTCGGCGCCGTCACCGTCCGACTGCTTGTTCACCTTGGCGCGGCCGGTGGCGACGAACAGCCAGACCATCGCGGCGGTGAAGCCCAGCGTGATGATGACGACGAACCAGTGCCAGAAAGCGCTCATGATGAATTCTCCTTGTCCTTTTGCTTATTCTCTGGCCGCTGACCATCGTCTCGATCGTCTTCGTCCAGCGGCAGGTGGGCCTGTTCGTCGAAGTCTTCCTTGCGCTTGAATGCGAACACCCAGATGACGATTGCAACGAAAGCGATCATGGCAAAGGCAGTAATGAATCCACTGCTCATGAGTCACCTCCTTCGGCCGCCGATGCGGCGTTTGCAGCGTCCTGGCCGGTCCATTGTGTGCCCATGCCCTGCAAGTAGGCGATGACCGCCTCGAGCTGGGTGCGACCGGCGACCGCTTCGGCGGCGCCCTCGATCTGCTCTTCGGTGTAGGGATGGCCCAAACCTTTGAGAACCCGCATACGCTTTTGAATGGACTCGGGATCGATGAAGCGCTCGGCCAGCCAGGGATAAGCCGGCATGTTCGATTCCGGAACGACCGCGCGCGGATCCATCAGGTGCAGCTCGTGCCAGGCGTCGCTGTAGCGACCGCCCACGCGGGCCAGGTCGGGGCCGGTTCGCTTCGAGCCCCACTGGAAGGGCCGGTCGTAGACGTGCTCGCCCGCCACCGAGTAGTGGCCGTAACGCTCGGTTTCCGACCGGAACGGACGGATCTGCTGACTGTGGCAGTTGTAACAACCCTCCGAAACGTATACGTCGCGGCCAGCCAGCTCGAGCGGGCTGTGTGGCTCGACGCCGTCGGCCGGTTCGACCACCGCGGCTTTGAACATCAGCGGGACGATCTCGACCAGGCCGCCGATGCTGATGGCGACGACGATCAGGACGGCCATCAGGCCGGCGTGTTTTTCGATCTTGTCATGCATTGCCATGATTGAATTCTCCGTCTCGCTCAGGCGTGGGCCGGTGCCTTGACCGGCACCTCGAGATCATCGGTTTCGCGCATCTGCCAGGTCTTGTAGACGTTGTAGAGCATGATGAACATGCCCGACAGGAACACCAGGCCACCGAACAGGCGCAGGATGTAGTAAGGCTCGGTCTGCTGCAGGACCTCGATGAAGGTGTAGGTGAGCGTGCCGTCGTCGTTGAAGGTGCGCCACATCAGGCCCTGCATCACGCCGGCGATCCACATGGCTACGATGTAGAGCACGGTGCCGATCGTGCTGACCCAGAAGTGCCACTCGATGAGTCTCGTCGAATACATCTTTTCGACGCCGAACAGGCGCGGGAACAGGCTGTAGAGCGAGCCGACGGTGATCATGGCCACCCAGCCGAGCGCGCCGGAGTGAACGTGGCCGATGGTCCAGTCGGTGTAGTGCGACAGGGCGTTGACCGTCTTGATCGACATCATCGGGCCCTCGAAGGTCGACATGCCGTAAAAGCTAAGCGCGACGATCATGAAGCGCAGGATCGGGTCGGTGCGCAGTTTGTGCCAGGCGCCCGAGAGCGTCATGATGCCGTTGATCATGCCGCCCCAGCTGGGAGCGAGCAGCATCAGCGAGAACACCATGCCCAGCGACTGCACCCAGTCCGGCAGGGAACTGTAATGCAGGTGGTGGGGGCCAGCCCACATGTAAATGGCGATCAGCGACCAGAAGTGCACGATCGACAGGCGGTAGGAATAAACCGGCCGGCCGGCCTGCTTGGGCACGAAGTAGTACATCATGCCGAGGAAGCCGGCGGTCAGGAAGAAGCCGACCGCGTTGTGACCGTACCACCACTGGACCATTGCATCGACCGCGCCCGAGTAGACCGGGTAGGAGTGCATCCAGCTCGTTGGGATGGCCAGGTTATTGACGATGTGCAGTACCGCAATCGTCAGGATGTAGGCGCCGAAGAACCAGTTGGCCACGTAAATGTGTCGCACCTGGCGCTTGACGATGGTGCCGAAGAACACGACGGCGTAGGCCACCCACACGACCGCCACCAGCACCGACAGCGGCCAGACCAGTTCGGCGTACTCGCGGCTCATGGTGTAACCGAGCGGCAGGGTGACGACGGCGCCGATGATCACGACCTGCCAGCCCCAGAACGTGAACGCGGCCAGCGACCCGCCGAACAGCGGCGCGTGGCAGGTCCGCTGCACCACGTAGTAACTGGTCGCGAAAAGGCCGGAGCCGCCGAAGGCGAAGATCACGGCGTTGGTGTGCAGGGGGCGAAGGCGACCGTAGCTCAGCCACGGGATGCCGGCGCCGAGCTCGGGCCAGATCAGCTGTGCGGCGATGATCACGCCGACGAGCATGCCGACGATGCCCCAGATCACGGTGGTCCAGGCAAACTGCCGGACCACGCGGTCGTTGTAGGTGGTGGAATGCGCCATCATTGCTTCCTTGGTTGTTGGTCGATGCCGAAACGGGGTGCTGCGAATTATCGTTACAGTCGGCTTGCGAATACTTGATCAGAATCAATCCGCGCCGGTCAGAGTCATTTTACGGGCTGATTGTTGTTCAGCGTCAGACGGTATGATTGCCAGGATGAATCCGCAGAAGCCCTTGTCTTACGTTCTCGCATGAACAGGTTGAGAGTCAATGACTGGCTCCTGGTCGAGTCCTATCGACGCCTGGAAGAGCGCGCCGGGCGCCGAGCAGACGCAGCGGCACTGGCGATCGCCCGGGAACGCGGCGGCGACCTGCCGGGGCGGATCCTCGCTCGGGCGCGCGCGCTCGAGGAGGCTCCGGCGGTCCGAGCCGACATCCGACGGCTGCGGCGTGCGCTGGCCTGGCTGGGCCTTGGGCTGGCCGCTGTCGGGCTTATCTTCGGCGCGGCTGCGGCCCGCGCCACCATCGCCGACCGCCAGGTCGATATCCTGCTGGCCACTGCCGCGCTGCTGCTGGTGCCGAGCCTGATGCTCCTGGCCTGGCTGGGCGCGATGCTGCTCGGCGCGCGCCGCCGTGGCCAGGGTGGCCTGCTCGGGGGAGTGGCCTTCGGAGCGCTGCGCTGGCTCGGCCCGCGCCTGCTTGTCTCGCCCCACGCTGCCGATGTGATGGCTGCATTCGGGGGTGTTGCCGCCACGGGTTGGGGACGGTGGCGGCTGAGTGCGATGACCCATGGGTTCTGGCTGGCCTATGCTGCGGGCGCTTTCTTTACGTTGTTCGTGTTTTTCTCGGTCGTGCAGTATGAGTTGACCTGGGGCACCACGCTGCTCAGTGACGACACCGTGGTGGGCATGGTGCGGTGGCTGGCGGCCTGGCCCGAGTTGCTGGGTTTGATGCCCGCGTCGGATCCAGCCTGGATCATCGCCGGTCGCGAGGGCACCGACAATGCCCCGGCGCGGGCCGAGTGGGCGCGCTTCCTGCTGGCGATGATCGCCGCCTGGGCGATCGTGCCGCGTGCGGCCCTCGCCGCGCTTTCAATGGCCTGGTCCGCCGCGGCCGGTCGCCGCATGGATCTCGATACCACCCGCCCCGGCTACCTGCGCCTGGCCGCGGATCTCTCCCCGGCGCGGGGTGCAGTGGAGTCCGGCGGACGGCCGTTGCCGGTCGCCGATCGGCGCGCCCGCCGTGGGCGCAAACCGAATGCCGCCGGCGTGCTCGCCGTGGCCGTCGAGCTCGAGCGCGAGGATGCCGGGCCGGCCGGCCTGGTGCCGGGCGTCGAGATCATCGATCTGGGCCGGGCGGACCATCGTGCCGGCCGCGAGGCCGCGCTCGAGAACGCGCGGCTGTTGCGGCGACCGGCCGCGGCCGTGCTGGCCGTCTGTTCCATGCTGAGAACGCCTGATGCCGGCACCGAACGATTTCTCGCGCGACTGTCCGAGCTGGCCGATGCGCCGCTCTGGCTGGCGGTCGACGAAGGCGGCCGGCTGGCTGAACGCGGCGGTGATGTCGCGGCGCGCCGAAGCGACTGGCAGTCGCTGGCCGAGCGTGCCGGCGGTGAGGCGGTATTCCTCGATCGCGATGCCCCGGCGGCGGGCGAGTTGGCTCGACTGCATCGGGCATTGAACGACGCCGGAGAGGATGCGTGAGCGCCCCCGGCCTGAAGATGGCCATCGTGGGCCATACCAACACGGGCAAGACCTCGCTGGTGCGAACGCTCACGCACGATCGCCGGTTCGGAGAAGTGCGGGACCAGGCCGGCACGACCCGGCGCATCGTCTCCGGAGACCTCGTCACCGACAGCGGTGAGCGCATCGAGTTGTTCGATTCGCCCGGGCTCGAGAATGCCCCGGAACTGATCGACTGGCTGGATCGCCAGCCCGGCGATCGACACGACGGGCCGGCGCGGATTCGGCGCCTGGCCGAAGACCCCACAGCCTCCGAGCGATTCGACCACGAGGCGCGCGTGCTCGAACTGATGCTGGAGGTGGACGTGGCGCTGTATGTCATCGACGCACGCGAGCCTGTGCTGGAGAAGTACCAGGACGAGCTGGCCGTGCTCGGTCTATGCGCCCGGCCGATCGTGGCCGTGCTCAATTTCACGGCCTCCCCTGAGAGCCGGGAGGAAGCGTGGCGAGCGGCGCTGGCGCGCGTTCAGCTGCATACCGTGATTGCCTTCGACGCTGCCGTGCGCGATCCGGCCACGGAGCTGGCCTTGTTCGAGAAGCTCAAAAGCCAGCTCGACCGTCATGCCGATGTGCTGGCGTCCTGGCTGGCTTACCGGCGCCGGGAGGAGCGCCAGCGGCGACAGGCTGCACTCGAGGCCATAGCGGGCCTCTTGCTCGACGTGGCGGCCTGCGTGCGGGACGTTCCGGCCGATCGACCGGCCGAACAAGCGCGTGCCTGGCATGACATGCGCGAGGCTATCGGCCGGCGCGAGCAGGCCTGCGTGGACACCCTGCTCGAACTTTACCGTTTCGGCCGCGAGGACTACGATGAGTCCGAGCTGCCCGTCAGCGACGGGCGCTGGCAGGCCGATCCGTTCGACCCCGAAACCCTGCGCCACTACGGACTCAGTACCTCCGGCTACGCCGCCGCCGGCGCCAGTGCCGGAGCGGTGATCGACGTCGGAACGGGCGGGCTGTCTCTGGGCGCCGGCACGCTCGCCGGTGCTGCCCTGGGTGCCGGCGCCGGGCTGGTGCGAACGGCCGGCTCACGCCTGGTCAGTCGGATGCGCGGGCGCGTTCGCCTGCAGGTCGACGACGCCGTCGTGCGCCTGGTGATGGTTCGCTCGGTGGACCTGCTGGCTGCGCTGATCCGGCGCGGGCACGGCAATCCCGAGCGCATCCGCTCGCGGACCGACCGCGCCCTGGCGCGCCACTTGCCGCGCGGTGTCCGTCGTGCCCGGTACCATGCGGGCTGGTCGGCGCTCAATGCCGGCGGTGGAATGGCCGGTTCGCCTTCTGTCGTCCTGGCCGATGTGGCGGCCGAACTGGACGATCTGGTTATTGAGGATTGTGGCAAGCAATCGACGCGCTGAGCCGGCCCAAACCGGCTTCCGTTGGCGTTTTTTACGGTATTCCGGCGTGTTCCACGAGGTTGTGGTATTTAGCGGAAAGCAGGCGTACAATGGTCGTTGCCTGCGGTAAATGGCGCTTGCGATTTCAGGTTGATCCCTTCCTTTTGGCAGGTCTTCGCCGAAATTCAATCCCCATGTTCCCGGGCACGTTTGTTTTTTGTTTTTTATACAGGTAGCAAGATCATGGCAACAGGTTCAGTCAAGTGGTTCAACGAAGCCAAGGGTTTCGGTTTCATCAGCCAGGATGACGGCGGCAAGGACGTTTTCGTTCACTTTTCCGCCATCCAGGGCAGCGGCTTCAAGACGCTGGCCGAAGGTCAGAAGGTGAGCTTCGATATTCAGGACGGCCCGAAGGGCCCGCAGGCCGCCAACGTGCAGCCCGCCTGAAGCGAACCGCTTCACGACAGATCGGTAAAACCCCGCCGCGGCGGGGTTTTTTTTGTCCGACTGAAACGCGCTCCGCGTAGAGTTGTTCAGCGGTTCCTTACGATAGGTTGACGTCCCGGCTGGATTTCTTGGGAGGTGCCTTGCTGCGCTCGGACGGGCAATGGAAAGGCTTGCCGTCGCGGCCCGCATGGTAGGCACTGTCCTCGCCGTCGGCGCGGAGAAGGATGAAGTAGCCCTCCACGAGAGCCTGTGTGTACATCATCCCTTCTTCCGGACACCCCAGCGCGCCATTGGCCCAGGTGACGGTCTGCGCCCGGATCATCTCGATGTTCTCCCGCGCTGTGCCGGTGCGGCCTGAAAGATCCTTGCGCGCCGCCTCGACGGCCTCGTCCAGGCTCAGGCGGTCGGGTTGGCTATCGGTCATGTCATTTCCTTGGACGGTATCGTCGTCCGGTCGGGATTCGACCGGCTCGGATTCCGGCGACGCGCCGGACTCTTCGGTGTCGCCACCGTGCTGGCAGGCGGCCAGCGCAAGGGCAAGCAACAGGCCGAGGCCGATTTCAATCAGGGAATTCACCCTCATGCTCAGGTCTCCACGTATCGATTGAACTCGATTATGGCATCGTGTGCCATTCTCTGCAGATTGGAGGCACCGTGGGTCGGGGATGTAACCGCGACCTACGCGGGCCTCGATGTGTCGATTACCAGCGGTGGTAGGCCGGATGCCCGGGTTTCACGGCAACGAATCGGCCCGTCGCCCGGTCGCACACCTCGCCACCGGCGCTCAATTCAGCCTCGACGCTGACGATGCCCTTCTCGTCGACATCGGTCACCCAGGCTTCCATGTGCAGCGGGCCGTCCGAGGGTGTGGGCCGGCGCAGCTTGACGGCGTACTCCATGGTCACCGTGCAAGGCGGCTTTTCGAGGCCTTGGTGCTGCATCAGGTGCCAGGCGGCGGTCCAGTTCATGTGGCAGTCGAGCAGCGAGCCGATGATGCCGCCGTTGAGCATGCCGGGAAAAGCTTCATGATGTTCCTCGGGCTGCCAGTCCGCCACCACGCGTTCGCCTTGCGCGAACGAGCGGATGCGCAGCCCCTTGTCGTTGGCCGGGCCGCAGCCGAAGCAGGCGTTGTGGGGCGCGTAGCGTTCCTGCAGGCAGGGTTCGTTCATGGGTCCTCCGCTATTGTGTCCGAATTCGCTTGGACAGGGGCGCGTGTCAGTTACTGACGGTATAGCTTAGATCAACGCCGGTGTCGCGTTCACCCGAAACCACGCGCACGCCCCAGTGGCGCGAGAATTCGTAACGCCCCGAGAGCACGTTGCCGGACTCGAACAGGCCCACGCCGTAGCTGACGAAAAGCTTGGGCAGCAGATAGAAGCCCACGTTGAGCGCGCCCTGGCCCCCGGCATGGTCGAAGTCGGACCCGGTGACGATGTAGGCCAGGGCCTTCTCCTCGCTGGTCGGCGGGTCGGTGTAGAGCTCGATTTCGGGCCGTCGCGCGCTGCCGCCGATGTGCACCCCGGCGGTCTCGACCTCTGGGTCGCCAAAGATTTCGCGAACGGCGCGGATGTCCAGGCGCGGATCGTCGATGGGTTGGCCGCTGAAGATGACCTCGCCGCCGCTGATCTCAAGGTTCTGCCCGTAGGCGCGATAGGCGCCCTCGGGCAGGCGAAGCGTGCCGCGGCCCTGCGGCCGGGGCGGGCCGTTCCAGAGCAGCTCGATCTGGCCGGCGAGTTGCGTCTGGAAGCCCTCGGTCGCGAGGCTTGCATCGTCGCCCAGGTCGATCCCCAGCCTTCCCTCGATGCGTCGCTGCCTGGTAGCGCCGTTGGTCTCGGCGTTTTCGGCCTCTTCGCCGACGACTTCGACGTCGGGCGAGGGGGCGACGCGCTCGGCCGTTCCCGGCGGCAGTCCGCCGCGCAGGCGGTCGATGCGGATATCGCCGTCGATGCGGACGCGCCCGGGCTGCGCGGTGACCGAGACCTGCGGGCTTGCGGTCAGTTCCAGCCAGTCGGCGCCGGCAAAGGCAAATTGCTCGCCCTCGATTTGGCTTTCCAGGCGCCAGCCGTCTTCGAGAAGGAGCGCCTGGCCGTCGAGACGAAGTTCTCCCTCGCCCGACTCGGCGCGTCCCCGCAGCGAGGCCCGGTCGGAAGAACCCGACAGCTCCAGCGCGATGGCTCGAACGTCCAGGCCCAGTGGGGCGTGGACGACTTCACCGTTGTCGATCGCCAGGCGTCCGCTGAAGGTCGGGCCGGTCACGGGGCCGGTAATCTCCACGCGGCCGATGGCCGAGCCGGCGATGCGGTCGACGTTGGGGACCAGGTGGGCAAACGCGGAGATCTCGGGCAGGTCGAGCCGGGCTGCGCCCTCAAGGGTCGTGTCCGCCGGCTGGCGCAGGTCGGCCAGCCGTGCCTGCCCGTTGATCTCCGTGTCGCCCTCCAGGCGGGCGTTCAGGCTCACGTTCAGCGCGCGGTCCTCGCCCGGGGCAAGATCGACTCGCACCGAATCGACCGCCAGCAGGTCGTCCTCGCCCCCGATGGCTTTGAGGACGCCGGCGGACAGCCGAAGCTCTCCGTCGAGTTCGGACAGTCCGGCGTCATCCCAGCTGGCTACCACTCGGCCTGACAGCGGCGTGGTCAGGGAAAAAACGGGATCGAGCGGCAGCAGCAGCAGATCCATCGGCACCTGCTCCAGGCGGGCGACCACTCGGCCGGTTTCGCCGACGTTCAGGTCTTCGAGGCAAAGCCGTGCGGGTGTGTCGGCCGCCGTGGCCAGGCAGGCTGCCCGGGCGCTTACGCCCTGCTGAGAAGCGGACAGCTCAACGGCTTCGGACAGCCGCCAGTCGCCGGCCAGGGTTTCGGTTAGGGACACCTGGGTGATCTTGCCGCGCCATTCGGGCTCGCCGTCGAGGCAGTCGGCCAGGCCGCCGTCGGCGGCCAGGTCGAGGTTGCCGCGCGCCCCGGAAGACTCCAGTTGGAGCTGGTGTTGCGTGCAACTTCCCGTCAGGGTCAGCGTCAGCTGCTCGATGCGATCCCATGGCTGCAGGTCCAGGTTGCTGGCCTGCACGGCCAGGTCGACCTTGGGCTGGTCCAGCCAGGTCAGGGACAGGTTCACGTCGGCCTGTTCCAGGTCGTAGTTCTCGTAGCGTAGCGCTTTGACCTCGCCGTCGACTTCGAGACGGCCCGCCGCGGGCTCGAATCTGGCGGCAAGCTCGGCCTCGCCTTCAAGTGACGGCCAGAGTTGATCCAGGGAGATGGCCTCGAGTTCCATCTGCCAGGCCGCCGAATCGCTGCTGCTGATTGCGATGCGATTGTCACCGAGGGAGAGCGTCATGTTGGCGGCCTCGGGCTGGTCGTCCACCCAGGCTAGTTGCCCGGTGCCCTCGAGCGTTTCTCCGCGCAACTCGCCGCCGAGGCGCTCGAGTCCGATTTCCGCCCGCCAGTGTTCGTCCCGGCTCAGGTCGATGCGGGCTTGACCGTTGATGCTGCCCGGCAGCTGGGCGACGAACACGGCCGGGTCGAAGCCGTCAAGCGCCAGCGTCACCTGGGCCGACAGCGATGGTGCCCAGGCTATCCGGCCGTCGAGCGCGAGCGAGCCGCTGTCGCCGGCATCGATTGTCAGGCGCTCGATATCGGCCTCATCGCGCGATCCGCTCGCCCGGGCTTCGATGCGCGCCGGTGGCGTCTGTGGCGAATCGAGCATGGCATCGACTTCGGCGCGCCACTCGCTGATGCGGCCCTCGAGTCGAAGCCGCCCGGATTCGCTGGCCACCAGCGGCTCGGTCTCGTCGGTAACCGGTGGCCAGGCGAACTGCTGCCACTCGAGGGTGACGTCCACGCGGTCGCCGGCCGGGTCGATTCGCCCGCTGCCGGTCACGCTCAAGTCACCGGGATCGGCCGCGAGCGACAGGCTTTCGACCTCGATCACGCCCGCTTGCGTCGAGACCAACAGCTCGCCGCTGATGCGGCCCTGGTTGGGCCACTGCGGGTACAGCGGTGTGAGGTCCAGGGAATCGAGCGCCAGCCGGGCGCTTGAGGCGGGCGCCGACTCGCTCCAGTCGAGCCGGCCGTCGCCGCTGATGCGGCCATCGAGGATGTTCGCTTCGAGTGATTCGATGGTCAGCGACTGCGTGCCGCCGGACAGGGCCAGCGACCAATTGCCCGGCGGGATTTCGGGGCCGCTCACCCGCGCGCTGGATTCGGCCCGCCAGTCGTCCGGCCGGCCGCTAAGCGTCAGCGCGAGGTTCTCGACCGCCAGAGGCAGGCCGGGCCACTGCGACAGTGCGCCTTCGAAGTTGGCGTCGACCGACGGGATGCCCGGCAGGCCGCGCAGGCTTCCGCGGCCGCTCAGCGCGGCCGGGCCGGTTGTGGTCAGTTCGAAATCGAGGGCATCGATGCGGCCTTCGACGTTGAGGCTGGCGGATTGCGCCGTGCCATCTTCCACTTCGGTGCTGGCCTCGATGGTCAACCGACCGCTGCCGCGGCGCACGAGCGCCCAGTGACCCTTTGCGGTAGCGCGGCCGGCATCGCTGGCGACGGCAAGCTGCTCGAGCTCGAGGCTTTCGCCGTAGCGACCGGCCAGGTCGATGCTGTCGATGCGCAGCGGCTCGCCGCCGCCGTGGATGGTGAGCTGACGGAGGGCGAGCTCGTCGATCACGACTTGAATCGGGCTGGCCAGGGCGGACAGGTCGAACGGCTCGCCGACGGGTTCCTCGGTTTCTTCGCCTTCGGGCAGGTAGACATCGATGCCCTGGCCGCGCAGGCTTTCCACGACCAAGCGCGGCCCGGAGAACAGGTCGATTCGCAGCTCAAGCGCCAGTTCCTCGGCGTTGATCCGGGCCCCGGCGTGTTCGAAGCGGATACCCCCCAGCTTGAGTCCTGATAGCAGGCCGCCTTCAAGCGAGTCATACTCCAGGCGCTCGACGGCACCGGCCGCCTGACTCAGCGTCCATCGGGCGCCGCCATCGCTGCGCGTGAGCCACAGCCAGGCCGAGCCCAGCAGAAGGCCAAGGACGAGGACGGCAATCCCGGCAATGATCAGCCACTTTTTCATAGCAGTTGCGTACCGATGGTGAAGTGCAGCCGCCAGGGCTCGTCGACATCGTCGAGCGCCTGGGCAATGTCGATGCGCAGCGGCCCGATCATCGTATACCAGCGAAAGCCCACGCCCACGCCGCGCTTGAGCTTGCGGTCGTTGAAGTCGTTGAACGCGTTGCCGATGTCGGCGAAGGCCGCCAGCGACCAGCTCTCGCCGACGCGGTATTCGTACTCGACTGAGCCGACCAGCAGGTGGTTGGCGCCGTTGCGGTTGGTGCTCAGGTTCTCGAAGCCATAGCCACGCACCGTGCGGTCGCCGCCGGTCTTGAAGCGATAGCGCTCGGGCAAATCGGTAATGCTCAGGTCGAGGCTGCGATCGCCGAGGTCGATATCCAGTTGGCGGGTGTCGGCCTCGGTGTAGCCGACCTCGCCGCGCAACAGCAGCTTGTGGCGTTCGCCGAAGAGCAGGTGCCATCGTCCGCTAAGCCAGGCCTGGGCGAAGCTCACGTCCGAACCGGCCGACTCGTGTGCGCCAATCAGGTGAGCCCGCCCGACCGAACCGCGGCTGTGGAAGCCGCTGCCTTCGATTCGCGGCAGGCGCCAGCGGCCGCCGAAGGCGACGGTACGCGTGTCGGTATCGAGGTAGGAGCGAAGTTCCGGGTTGGCCTCGATGAGCGCCTCGTTCTCGGCGCTGAAGGAGCTTTGGCGAAAGGCGTCGAAGCCTTCGTTCAGAATCGAGATGAACAGCCGCTCTTCAAGGCGTTCGTAGCGGCCGGGCCACAGTTCGCGTTCCTGCATGCGGCCGAAGGTCAGTTCGGCCTGCTCGCGGCGACCCTCGAACGCTTCGAAGACTGGTTCCACGCGGTTCTCGTCGTAGAAGCGAAAATTATCCTGTTCGCTACGCAGCGTTGTGCCGGCGGTCAAAAACTCCGAGGGACGACTGCCGCGCGGATGGCGGTACTCTGCCTGGAAAACGTATTCCTGATTGCGCTGCTGCGCGCCGAGCGCGGCTTCCAGGCGGTTGCCGCGCGAACTCAGGTAGTGGCGCGTCCAGCCCAGCTGCATGCGCGCGCCGGTGTCGGTGCCGAATCCGATCGTCGCCCGCCAGGTGTTGGGCTTGCGCGGCTCGAGTTGATAGTGGAGGTCGACACGATCATTTTCCTCGTCGCGTTGGGGGTCGATCACGACGCGTTCGAACAGTCCGGAGCGAACCAGGGCCTCGCGCTGGCGGTCGAGCCGCTCGACGCTGTAGGGCTCATCGGGCTCGAGGATGTGCAGGCGATCCATCAGGGAGGGGCTGAAAGGTTGTTCCGGCGCGCGGTAGTCACCGAAACGATAGCGTGCGCCGGTGTCGAAGATCATTTGCACATCGGCCTTGCCGCGCTCGGCATCGACAATGACCCGGCGCTGCTCGAAGCTGGCCTGGAAGTAGCCGCGTTCTTCGGCGATAGATTCCAGGCTTCTCCAGGCTTCTTCCCACTGCCGATGGTCGAGATGGTCGCCGGTGGTCAGCGGCCATTCCTGCCGCCACTGCTGTAGAGCGGGATCGTCGCCGCCGTCGCCGCGCAGCTCGATGGCGACCTCGTCGATAACAACCGGCTTGCCCGGCTCGATGTTCAGCTGCGCGCGCCAGCGCTGGTCGTCGCCTTCGGGCTCGATCAGCCGCACCCGGATGCTGGGGCTGTAGAAACCGAAGGGGCGTAGCGCCATCCTGGTTTCTTCCCGGGCGTCGGCGGCCATCTGCCGCAGGCGCCACAGCGCCAGGTCGTCGAACTGTTCGGCCTGCACCAGCGACACCGAGGCGCGCACGTTGGCCAGCAGCTCGCCTTCCACGCCGGATATTTCGGTTCTAACGGTTGCGGCCGATGCCAGGCCCTGAACAAACAGTGCGAGTAATACGACCAGTCTCGGCGCCAGCGCCATGCGATCTCCCGAGTAAACCAACCAGTATGGTACCGCTCGGACAGCCAGCCGGCCGTGATGTTCAGGCCGTGCGCGCGAAGTCGCTCTGGCGCCGGTCGAGTTGACGGTAGCCGATGGCTTCGCTGAGGTGGTGCGCCTGGATGTGTTCGCTACCGTCGAGATCGGCAATCGTGCGCGCCATGCGCAGGATGCGATGGTGGGCACGGGCGGAAAGCCGCAGTTTGTCGCAGGCGGCTTCCAGCAAGGTGGACTGATGCGCGTCGAGCGCGCAGTGCTCGCGAATGCCCGCCACGTCGAGCCGCGCGTTGACGCAGCCGCGCCCGGCCTGCAACGCGCGCGCTTTCAGCACCCGCTCGCGCACGGTCTCGGACGACTCACCCTGGGGCAGGTCCTTGAGCGACTGGCGCGGCACCTCGACGTGCAGGTCGATGCGGTCGAGCAGCGGCCCCGAGATGCGGTCGCGGTAGCGGCGAATCTGGTCGGGCGTGCAGGCGCAGCGGCCGGATGGATCGCCCTCGTAGCCGCAGGGGCAGGGATTCATGGCCGCCACGAGCTGGAAGGCGGCGGGGAACTCCGCCTGCACGGCCGCGCGCGAGATCACCACCCGGCCCGACTCCAGCGGCTCGCGCAGCACCTCCAGCACGTTTCGGGAGAATTCCGGCAATTCATCAAGGAACAGAATTCCCCCATGCGCCAGGGAGATTCTCCGGCCGCGGTTTCGAACCGTGTCAATTACATTAATAACAGCTACTTATAGGTGTCATAATCAAGCACTTGTGGTACTCTCAACATCAGAAAGCGCTACTGGATTACAGAAATTGACGCTACTAGATTGCAGATTACAGTTGATTAGGCTACTGGCTGACAAGTCCGCGCGAGGCCCCAGATGACAGGGCCAGTGAGGGTCATCGGCCCCAATCGTCGGAGCCTGACAGGGTCTGGTGTCTTCGAAGGGCGCTTCCCAGGCCTTCGAATCGTCCTTGGAGCGGGACTTTCTGGTTTTGCTCGATTTCAACCGGCAAGTCCAGGAGTTTCACACCCAGCCGGTCACGATCCACTACCGCTGCGCCGGGCGCGACCGGCGCTACACCCCCGACGTTTTCGTCATCTACTACGGAGACGAGGAGCCGACCCTCTTCGAGGTGAAGTACCGGGAAGATCTGCGTCGTCACTGGCACAAGCTCCGTCCCGGCTTCAAGGCGGCCATTAAGTTCGCAAAGCAGGAGGGCGCCCGGTTCAGGATCGTGACTGAGCGAGAGATCCGCACCCAGCTGCTCAGCAACATCAAGTTTCTCCGGCACTGCCGAAAACAGTCTTGCCACGAGTCCGTCGAGGAACAAGTCGTCCGCACACTGGCGGCGCTCGGTGAAAGTACGCCCGAGACCCTGATGAGCGCCGCATTCCGGGACGACCAGCATCGCCTTCACGCTCTCTCGGCACTGTGGCGAATGGTCGCGATGGGTCGAATCGAAGCTGATCTGGAGTCGCCGATCTCGATGCAGACACCGATCTGGGTCGAAGTGGGCGAAGGATTTCGCGCAGTCGCACCACCATATCCGCCCTAGGAGGTCCCAATGAGCGAGCAACGGCCCGCATTCGTCAACATTTCCCCCGGCGCCCTCGTGACCGCCCAGGGGCGGGACTTTCAGGTCAAGCAGGCGCTGCACCTGGATTCCGTGCTGGCGAGGGACGTGGAAACGGGGAAGGTCGAAGTGCTCTCGGTCAAAGACCTGAGCGTTAAGAACGAGTCATCAGAACCAGCTCCGGTGAACGGCCACCGGGACTTGGTCGAGATCGACAGGGAGAAATGGGAACTCGCCCAAGAGCGTTTCTCGGTGCTCCGCCCCTACCTTGAGGCTGAGCGACCCACTAAGGAACTAGCCTCGGAGCTGGCCGAGAAGGCCGACATCCACGTGACGACGTTCTACGCCTGGCTTCGTTGCTACCGCGACGCCGGCCATGTCTCGGGCCTCATTCCGCGTGATCGCGGCCCCCGCCCGGGTTCCCGGCGGCTGAACGAGGAGCAAGAGCAGATCATCGAGCGAGCGATCGACCAGTTCTATCTGAAAAAGCAGCGGTTCTCGCCTACCGATGTCGCTCAGGAAGTCAAACTCGATGTGCCAGCGCGCTGGTATCGAGCCCCGCCATGGCAACACGGTGCGAAACCGGATCAAGACAATCCCTGACAGCGTCAAATTGCGACGCCGCGGACGGATCGACGAGGCCAGGGACCGATTCTCGCCAATCAGGGACAAGTTCCCTGGGGCAGACTTCCCCCTGGCGGTCACACAGATCGATCACACGCCGGCCGATGTCATCGTCGTCGGACGAGGAGCATCGGCTGCCACTTGGCCGGCCGACGCTGACCCTCCAAATCGACGTCAAGACGCGCGTGGTCACCGGCATCGCGATCCTGCTCGAAGCACCCAGCGCAGTCTCTGTGGGGATGTGCGTATCGAACTCGATGCTCCCAAAGGACGAGTACCTTGAGGAACTGGGCGTCGAGGGCGAATGGCCGGTCTGGGGCTGCCCGGCGATGCTGCATGCCGACAATGCCCGGGAGTTCCGGGGGAGGATGCTGCGCCAAGCCTGCGAAAACTACGGCATTGATCTCCAGCTTCGTCCGGTGAAGGTTCCGCACTACGGCGGACACATCGAGCGATTGATGGGCACTGCGGCCAACGAACTTCGAAAACTCCCAGGGGCGACCTTCTCGAACACCAAACAGCGCCGAGGCTATAAGTCCGAGAAGGAGGCCGCCCTGACGCTCAGGGAGCTTGAGCAACAGCTCGTCGATTTCATTGTCAACGTCTATCACAAGCGCACGCATTCGGAGCTGGGCATGTCGCCGCTCCGGCGCTGGGAGCTTGATCTGCTCGGCGAGGACGGTGGGCCGCCTCCGGGGCTGCCCAGCGTTCCCGGCGACCCTGAGCGACTCAAAATCGATTTCCTGCCCTACGATCTCAGAACGGTGCAGCGATACGGAATCGTGCTCGACAAGGTCAACTATTACCACGAGTGCCTCGTCCCCTGGATCAATTCGACCGAGTCCGGATCAGCCCAAGCTCAAGCGGAAATTCGTCGTCCGCTGACGATCCGCGGGACATCAGCAAGATCTGGTTCCTCGACCCCGAGGGCAATCTCTATTACCCCGTTCCGTATCGCGACATGTCGCATCCTGCGATCAGTATCTGGGAACTGCGCACGGCGCGCGAGGAGGCTCGAAAGGCCGGCGGCGAGGTCGACGAGGCGGCGATCTTCGATGCCGTCGAGCGCATGCGGGCCCGGTCGGAGTCGGCCGTTGCCAAGACTCGGCAGGCTCGCCGGGATCGGCACCGGGCCAAGCGTGCGGCGAAGCTGGCCTTGAAGTCATCGGGAGGCTCCGAGGCCCCGACCGCGAAGCCGAAGAGTCAATCCAATTCCACCCCATCCGACTTTCAGGACGATATATACGGCGAGGATATCGAGCCGTTTGAGTCCGAGGGTCGAGCCAATGAATGCCGTAGCCGAACGACCTTCACCCCGACCTCCGCGCCTCCCTGACGCTGCCAGCGGAGGAGCGCGTGAAGCTCATTCGTCAAGGTTCCTGGATCAACTACCCTCGAGCGACTCAGGTGCTGACGAAGTTGGATGACCTGATGCACCAGCCCCGTACGCACCGCATGCTTAACATGCTCCTGGTCGGAGCCAGCGGTAATGGAAAGACGACCCTGATCGAGCGGTACAAATCGCTGCATCCAGTCCATTCGACCGAGGAAGGGGACACTAGGGTTCCCGTGGTCGTCATGGACATGCCTTCGGAGCCCAGCGAGACGAGATTCTGGTCCGCGCTCCTGAATGCCCTCAAGATCGCCCATCGCGAGACCGACCCGGTCCAGCGCAAGCAGAGTCAGGCCGTGGAGGTCCTTGCCTATGTCCAGGCGAAGGTGCTAGTCATCGATGAGATTCATAATCTCCTTCATGGTACGGCCCTGAAGCAGCGTCATTTCCTGGCGGTCATGAAGAACCTGAGTAACCAGTTGCGACTTCCGATCGTCTGTGCCGGTGTCCGGGAGGCCATCCGGGCGCTGCATACCGACACCCAGCTTTCCAGCCGATTCGAGGCCGTTGGGCTGAAACGGTGGAAGCTCGACAAGGAATTTCTCAGGCTGCTGGCGAGTTTCGAGTCACTCACGCCCCTGGCGGAGCGCTCCCGGCTGGCCACGCCTGAAATTGCGCCGCGAATCCACTCCATGAGCGAGGGCACGATCGGTGGCGTGGCCGAGCTGATCAAGCGCAGCGCCGTACACGCGCTGCGAAGCGGCCGCGAGAAGATCGAGCTCAGGGATTTCGACGAAATCGACTGGGTGCGGCTGCAGGACTATGGTCGGCAGGCAGAAGCATTGTGAAGTTTCGGCCGTGGACCTTTCGATTGAAGCCCCTTCCAGATGAGCTTCTCTCTTCCTGGCTGACCCGGGTGGCTTTCGCGCACGGGCAGAACCCGTACGTGTTCCACAACCTGCACCTGCCCGGCGTACCGATCTGGAGCCGGGATGTGGATCGCGCGCATAGCCCCGGTTTGCTGTCAGGGCTGTCGGCGGTCAGCGGGCTGTCCGTGCCGCGCATCAGGGCGACCAGCCTTGACCGGCATCGAAACCTGGGGTTGAACACCCCGGCCCATGGGGAGTGGCCGTTCGTGCTGTCGGCCGGGATCTATCACCGAAAGCGCCGTCGCCACGGTCTTCAGTTCTGTCCGAACTGCCTCAGCGCAGGGACAGCGTATTTTCGACGAAGTTGGCGGCTGGCATACGTCCTGAAGTGCCCGACCTGCAGTCTGCCGTTGTCTGATGCCTGCCCCCACTGCGACGCGCCGGTCATCGCGCACCGCACGCTATCCGACCTAAGGGTCTGTCACCGATGCGGAGGAAATATTTGCAGCGATGCCGTCCGCGCCGAGAACGCCTTGGAGTTCGCCGACGGCGGCATGCAG
>JAXHNG010000020.1:0-21110 GCA_034520805.1 Lysobacterales bacterium
GTAAATGTCTCTCGGGTAAACCCCGGCTCGCCGGGAATTTCGCGCTAGAATGGGGAATTGTTCAACTGGACTGGTAAGGAGAATTCGTGGAAGGCAATGGAAAGGCCGCGCCGAAGCGTTCGACGCGAAGTATCGATTTCTTCAGGGGGTTCCTGCGCTCGCCCGAGCAGGTTGGTTCGATCATTCCCAGCTCGCGCTTCATGGAGCGCCGCATCATCAACACATCGCGTGTTGCTTCCGCGAAGACGGTGGTCGAGCTCGGGCCGGGCACCGGCGGCACCACGCGTGCGATTCTTGCCGCCATGCCGGCCGACGCGCGGCTTTTGACGATCGAGCTCGATCCGCAGTTTTCCTCCATCCTCGAGGGCTTTGGCGACGATCGCCTCATTCCGCATACCGGCAGCGCCACGGACCTGGCGGAAATCCTGGCCGAGCACGGTCTGGGCGCGCCCGACGTGGTGATCTCCGGCATTCCGTTTTCCACCATGCCGCGCGAGATCGCACTGGCCATCATTGCCGCCATCCGCGACAGCCTGGCACCGGGCGGGCGTTTCGTCGCCTATCAGTTCCGCGGCGCGGTCGGCCGGCTCGGTAAAGAGGTGATGGGCGATCCCGAGGTGGAGCTGGAAGTACTCAATATTCCGCCGATGCGTTTCTACACCTGGAAGAACGACCCGCCTTCAGCCGCCTGAAGAAAGGCTTTTGCGCGGCGTCAGTCGGTGGCTCCCAGGCCGAGTACGGCACTGGCGATTGAAAAGTAGATCAGGATTCCGCCTACGTCGGCCACCGACGTGATCAGCGGCGTGCTCGCGGTTGCCGGATCCAACTTCAGCCGCTGCAGCAGGAAGGGCAGGAGGACGCCGATCATCCCGCCCATGATGACCACGGCAAACATGGCGAGGCCGACCACCAGCGCCAGCTCCTGGCCGATGGCCGCTCCGCCTTGCCAGGCGCCGATGGCCGCGACTGTGATCGCCATGGTCAGGCCGAGCATGACCGCGACCGAGAGTTCCTTTCCCCACATTTTCAGCCAGTCGGCAGCGGCCACGTCGCCTGTGGCCAGCGCGCGCACCATCAGCGTGGCCGACTGGCTGCCGGCGTTGCCGCTTCCGGCAATGATCATGGGTAGGAAGAAGACCAGCCCGATCACGGCTTCGATTGAATGCTCGTAGAACGAAATGGCCAGGCCGCTGAACAGGTTGACAACGATCAGCACCATCAGCCAGCCGATTCGTTTGCGGTAGAGAAAGGTCGGGCTGGCCTCGCGTATCGAGACGTTCAGACGGCTGCTGCCGCCGAACTTCTGGAAATCCTCGGTGATTTCGGCTTCTGCGACGTCCATGATGTCGTCGACCGTGACGATGCCGAGCAGGACGCCGCTGCGGTCGGTCACGGGCAGGGTGCTGATGTCGTAGTGCTGGATCGTCTGGACGGCCTGCTCGCGGTCGGCGTCGGCTTCGATCTGAATGACGTCCTCGTCCATCAGGATCTCCACGCGGGCGTCCTGGCGGGCCAGGATAAGATCCTTGAGGCGGAGGGCGTCGAGCAGCTTGCCGCGTTCGTCGGTGACGAACACGAAGTTGACTGTCTCGCCCCGATGCGCTTCGTGCCGGATGTGATCGAGTGCGCGGGTCACGCTCCACTCCGGCCTGATCGAGACGAAGCGGGTGGTCATCAGGCGCCCGACCGATTCCTCCGGATAGCCGAGCAGTTTCAGGGACTGCTTGAGATCATCCGGGCCGAGCAGCTTGAGGAATCCTTCGAGCTCGGTCGAGGCCAGGCTTTCGAGGAAAGCCGTTCGGTCGTCGGGTAGCAGCTCGCGCAGAATGGTCCGCGCCTGATCGGGCTCGAGCCCGCTGATGACGCCCTGCTGGAGACCGTGACTCAGGTAGGAAAACGCGTCTGCGCGCCGCTCTTCCGGGAGTGATTCGAGCACCCGGAGGCGAACGTCCGCCGGCATTTGAGTCATGGCGCGTGCGATGTCCTGCACGGCCATTTCCTCGAGTCTGTCCGCCAGCTCCCGTTCGCGGCCGAGGTTGTGCAGGGTAAGCAGTTCGGCGCTTGCGCCCGTGTCCGACATCTGTCGAGTCCTCCTGCTGGCGGTGGCTGTTGCGGCAGGCGAGAGCGACTCGAGAACCGCATCCCGAGAATTGAAGCTCCGCTGCAGTATATCGGGGCACCCCGGCCTGTCAAGGAATCCGAAAGGTGTTGGTGTTGCCTGTGAGCGAAACCACGGTATATAATAGACGGCTTGTCTGCTGAGCGGACAAACCCTTGCTCCACGGCGGCTTCAAGAGCGGTCTGCCGGGGGCTTTGCAGGCCGGGCCGAGTGCCCGGGCTTGGAAATCCACGAGGAGTCGAAAATGCGACATTATGAAATTGTTCTCCTGGTCCACCCGGACCAGAGCGAACAGGTGAACGGTATGCTCGATCGCTACCGCAGCCTGGTCGAAGAGAAAGGCGGCAGCGTCCACCGCAGTGAAGATTGGGGCCGGCTTCAGCTGGCCTACACCATCGCCAAGCTGCACAAGGCGCATTACCTGATGCTCAATATCGAGTGCGATGCCGAAACCCTGGCTGAGCTCGAGAGCGTCTTCAAGTTCAACGACGCCATCCTGCGTCATCTCATCGTTCGAAAGGACAAGGCCGAGACCGAGCCTTCCGTCATGCTCAAGCGCAAGGAAAGCAAGGACGAGCGCGAAAGCAGCGCGCGTCGCGAGCGGTCCGACGACCGGAAAGACAGCAGCGACGATGATGATTCCAGCAGCGATGATTCCAGCAGCGATGATTCGGACAGCGACGAGTCCGACAATGACTCGGACGACGATAACAAACCGGAAAAGGCGGAGGGCTGACCCATGGCGCGATTTATGAGAAGACGCAAGTATTGCCGTTTTACGGCCGAAGGTATCGAGGAAGTCGACTACAAGGATGTCGAACTGCTCAAGGACTTCGTCGGCGAAACCGGCAAGATCGTCCCGAGCCGCATCACCGGCACCAAGGCGCGCTTCCAGCGTCAGCTGGGCACGGCGATCAAGCGGGCCCGCTACCTGGCTCTGTTGCCGTACTCCGACAACCACTGATCGCTTGAGGTGACGTCATGAAGCTGATTCTGCTTGAAAATATCTACAACCTGGGCGAGCTCGGTGACACGGTGACCGTGAAAGCCGGCTACGGCCGCAATTTCCTGCTGCCGCGCGGCCTGGCTGTCCCGGCCACCAAGGACAACGTCGAGAAGTTCGAGGCTCGTCGCGAAGAGCTGCAGCGCCAGGCCGACGAACGAATGGCCGCCGCGGAAGCGCGCCAGGAAGCCATCGAGGCCCTCGATGAAGTGCGCTTTGCCGTACCGGTGAGCCCGGAAGGGCGCCTCTACGGCTCGATCAACCCGCACGAGATCGCCGGCAAGCTCACCGAGATGGGCTACGCCGTCGAGAAGTCCGAGGTCGACATGCCGGAAGGCCCGATCCGCGAGCCCGGCGAGTTCACCGTTGGCCTGATCCTGCACGCCGACGTGCAGACCGAGATCAAGGTGATGGTCGTCGCCGCCGAAAGCTGATCGCCGGCACCCGGCCCGCTGAGGCCGGGCACGATCCCGCCGAAAGCCACCGGTCGATCCGGTGGCTTTCGTGTTTCCGGCGGTTGGTCAAGCGGGTCGAAACAGGTCTATACTGAGCGACCTTTCGTGCAGCAATCGTTCCGGTAGCAAAGAGCAGTGGCAGAGCCCCGAATTTCCACGCTGAGCAACGTCAAGGCGCCGCCGCATTCCAACGAGGCGGAGCAGTCCTTGCTGGGTGCGCTGATGCTGAGCCCGGACGTCTGGGACCGGGTGGCCGACCAGGTCGATGAAGTCGACTTCTACCGCGAAAACCACCGCCTGATCTTTCGCGCCATCTCCGAGCTGACCGGTGACGGCCAGCCCTGCGATGCGGTGACGGTCGCCGAGTGGTTTGCCCGCAACGGCAAGCTCGACAAGATCGACTCCGGCGCTTACGTCACCATGCTGGCCAACGAGACGCCCGGCCCGGCGAACGCCGCGGGCTATGCGCATATCGTGCGCGAGCGCTCGATCCTGCGCCAGCTCATCCAGATCGGTACCGAAATCGCCGACAACGCGCTGCAGACCGCCGGTCGCAGTTCCAAGGAGGTGCTGGAGGAAGCCGAACAGCGCATCTACGCCATTGCCGAGCAGGGCTCGCACAACGCTTCCGGCTACGTCAGCGTGCGCGAGGTGATGTCGGATGCCATGGATCTGCTCAACGAACTTCAGCAGAACGAGGGCGATCTCACGGGCGTACCAACCGGCTTTACGGAGCTCGACAAGCGCACTTCCGGCCTTCAGAACACCGACATGATCATCGTTGCCGCGCGGCCGTCGATGGGGAAAACTTCTTTCGCCATGAATATCGCCGAGCGCGCGGCGATTCGCCACAAGGTGCCGGTAGCTGTCTTTTCGATGGAGATGTCCGACACGCAGCTGGTCATGCGCCTGTTTTCCTCGCTCGGCCAGATCAACCAGGAACGCCTGCGCACCGGCCGGCTCGAAGGCCAGGACTGGGTCAACCTGCGCTCGGCCATGACCCTGCTCAAGGGCGCCAATATCTTCATCGATCAGACTCCCTCGTTGTCGACGACAGACCTGCGCGCCCGAGCCCGGCGCATGAAGCGCGAGCACGATATCGGTCTGATCGTGGTCGACTACCTGCAGTTGATGAAGGCGCCTGGCGGGGCAGAGAACCGCACCAACGAGATCAGCGAGATCTCGCGTAGCCTCAAGGCCCTGGCCAAGGAGCTCGAGGTGCCGGTCGTCGCACTCTCGCAGCTCAACCGCGCGCTCGAGCAGCGCCCGGACAAGCGGCCGAAGATGGCCGACCTGCGCGAGTCAGGCGCCATCGAACAGGACGCCGACCTGATCCTCTTCATCTATCGCGACGAGGTCTACAACGAAGACTCGCCGGACAAGGGGGCCGCCGAGATCATCATCGGCAAGCACCGAAACGGCGCGACCGGCGCGTTCAAGCTGGCCTTTCAGGGCGAGTTCGTGCGCTTCCGCGACTTCACGCCGGATCACTACGGCCAGGACCGCTGAAGAGACAAGCTGATCCGCATGGCCCGCAATACCATCGCCCATATCGATCCGGCTGCGATCGCGCATAACCTGGAGCGTGTGCGCGAGCACGCGCCCGACAGCCGGATCATGGCCGTGGTCAAGGCCGATGCCTACGGCCACCGCATTGACCTTTGCCTGCCCGCGCTGGAGAAGGCCGACATGCTGGCGGTGGCCACCATCGAGGAAGCGCGCGCCATCCGCCGCCTGGGCAACGGGCTGCCGGTGCTCCTGCTCGAGGGCGTGAACGACCACGGCGACCTGGCGGTTGCCGCCGATCTTGGCCTCGAACTCACCATCCACCATCGACACCAGCTCGAAGCGCTCGAGCGTTTCGGCCGCTCGCCTGCGGCCCGCTTATGGCTGAAGATCGATACCGGCATGCACCGGCTCGGGGTACCGGTGGAGGCGGCCGCCGAAATGCACCGACGCCTGCGCTCGCTGGCGGGGGTCGAACAGGTCAACCTGGTGAGCCACTTCGCTTGCGCCGAAGAGCCTTCTCACCCGCTGAACGCCCTGCAGATGGCGCGTTTTCGACATGCCAGCGAAGGGCTGGAGGGCGAGCGTTGCCTGGCCAATTCCGCCGGGCTGATCAACCTGCCCGAGTCGCGCCTCGAGTGGGTGCGTGCCGGCATTGTGCTCTACGGTATCTCCCCCTTGCCCGGGCAATCCGGCCCGGATCTGGGTCTCGAGCCGGCGATGACCCTGACGGCCGAACTGATGGCGGTCAACCGTGTCGCAAACGGCGAGAGCATCGGCTATGGCGCACGTTTCACCGCCGACGGCGACATGACCGTAGGCGTGGCGAGCATCGGTTACGGCGACGGCTATCCCCGCAGCATGGCCGACGGCGCTCCCGTCCTGGTCAACGGGCAGGCCTGCCGGATGTGCGGCCGCGTTTCCATGGACATGATTACCATCGACCTTTCCGCCTGCCCGAATGCTCGCGTGGGTGACGAGGTCGTGCTCTGGGGGCGGGGACTGCCGATCGAAACGGTCGCCGAGTCGGCCGGCACCATTCCCTACGAGCTGGTCTGCCGGATCACGCGACGGGTGCGTTTTCGCAGCCGTTCGCTGGTCGGCAGCGCCGCGCTTCGTGCGGTAAAATGAGCGGTCATTTCGAATTCACGGACGATTGATGGCCGGCAAGCTTTTTATCCAGACCCACGGCTGCCAGATGAACGAGTACGACTCGGAGAAGATGGCCGACGTGCTCGCGGCCTCGCACGGCTTGCAGCTGACGGACAGCCCGGACGAGGCCGATGTCATCCTGATCAACACCTGCTCGATCCGCGAGAAGGCGCAGGAAAAGGTCTTTTCGCAACTGGGGCGCTGGCGGCCGTTGAAAGAGGCGCGACCGGACATCGTGATCGGCGTGGCCGGCTGCGTGGCCAGTCAGGAAGGCGAAAACATCGTCAAGCGCTCGCCCTTCGTCGACATGGTGTTCGGCCCGCAGACCATCCACCGTCTGCCGGGCATGCTCGACAGCGTTCGCGACAGCAGCCGGCCGGCCATCGACATCTCCTTTCCCGAGATCGAGAAGTTCGATCACCTGCCCAGCCCGGGCAAGAAAGGCGGCAGCGCTTTCGTGTCGATCATGGAAGGCTGCTCCAAGTACTGCTCTTTCTGCGTCGTGCCCTATACCCGGGGGGAAGAGGTCAGCCGTCCGCTCGACGATGTCATCGCCGAGGTTGCCGAGCTGGCCGCGCAGGGCGTGATCGAGATCAACCTGCTGGGTCAGAACGTCAACGCCTATCGCGGCCCCATGCACGACGGCGGGACCGCCGACCTGGCGTTGCTCATTCGCTATATCGACCATATCGAGGGCATCGAGCGCATCCGTTTCACCACCTCGCATCCGGTCGAGTTTTCCGACAGCCTGGTCGAGGCCTTCGCTGACGTGCCGAAGCTGGCCAACTACCTGCACCTGCCGGTGCAGTCCGGCTCCGATCGTGTGCTGTCGCTGATGAAACGCGGTCATACCATTCTCGAGTACAAGCAGAAGATGCGTCGCCTGCGCGAGGTACGTCCCGATATCACGCTGAGCTCGGATTTCATCGTCGGTTTCCCCGGCGAGACCGAGCGCGATTTCCAGCAGACGCTCGACCTGGTCAAGTCACTCGAGTTCGACCAGAGCTTCAGTTTTATCTACTCGGCCCGCCCCGGCACGCCAGCGGCCTCCTTCCCGGACAATGTCGGCCTGGATGAGAAGAAGGATCGCCTCAGGCGGCTGCAGGAGCAGCTCAACAGCCAGGCCCGGGCGTATTCGGAGGCCATGGTGGGCTCGCGCCAGCGCGTCGTCGTCGAGGGCGCCAGCCGCAAGGACGGCAACGAGCTTGCGGGTCGAACGGAAAACAACCGCGTGGTCAATTTCCCCGGGCCGCCGGAGCTGGTCGGCCGGATGGCCGACGTCACCATCACCGGCGCCATGGCCAACTCGCTCAGGGGGCGCCTCGACAGCAAGCAGGGTGCAGCCGCTTAAATGATTGCTGCAACGGAAACGGCATTGACGCTGGAACTCGAGCCAATCGACAACGAACGCCTCGCCAACCTGTGCGGTTATCTGGACGAGCACATCAGCCTGGTCGAGAAGCGCCTGGGTGTGGCGATTGCCGCGCGCGGCAACCTGTTCAGCATCGAGGGCGAAGCGGACGCGGTGCGCGCCGCGCGGCGTGTGTTGCGCCAGCTCTACAGGCAGTCCGAGGGCGAGATTCTCAGCCCCGCTGCGGTCAATCTGCAGCTGCAGCAGTCCGGCCTCGACGAGCCCGAGAACGAGGAGGTCGAGGTCGGCATCCGCACGCGTCGCGGCCTGATCCGGGGGCGCGGACCCAACCAGAAGCGCTACCTCAAGCGTATCGCCGAGTGCGACGTGAGTTTCGGCGTCGGTCCGGCCGGCACCGGCAAGACCTTCCTGGCCGTCGCCTGTGCCGTCGATGCCCTGGAATCCGATCGCGTGCAGCGCATCGTCCTGGTTCGCCCGGCCGTCGAGGCCGGCGAGCGGCTGGGCTTTCTGCCGGGCGACCTGGCGCAGAAGGTCGATCCCTACCTGCGGCCCCTGCACGACGCCCTCTACGAAATGCTCGGTTTCGAGAAAGCCGCGCGCCTGACCGAGCGCAATGTCATCGAGGTCGCTCCGCTGGCGTATATGCGCGGGCGCACGCTCAACGACGCCTTCGTTATTCTCGACGAAGCGCAGAACACCACCTCCGAGCAGATGAAGATGTTCCTCACGCGCATCGGCTTCGGCTCGAAGGCGGTCATTACCGGCGACCTCACGCAGATCGACCTGCCGCCAAAGGTCAACTCGGGCCTGCGCCAGGCCGTTGGCCTCCTGAAGGAAGTCGAAGGTGTGAGCACGACCTTCTTCGATGCCCGCGACGTGGTGCGCCATCCGATCGTGCGTCGCATTGTCGAGGCCTACGAGAGTGCCGACGAAAACGACAATAAACGTGACGATAAACGTGACCAATTGAGCCGGCCGAAACCGGCCTGTCCATCCAGCGCGAGAGCGAGTCGGATTCCCCGCCCGACGACGAGGACATACGCCGCTTCGCCGCGCTGGCGCTGGCCGACCTGGACGGGCCGGTGCTGAACCTGCGCATTGTCGACGAGCCCGAGGGCCGTGAACTGAACCGGCGCTGGCGCGAGCGCGATTACGCCACCAACGTACTCAGTTTTCCCGCCGATCTGCCAGATGCCGTCGGCATTCGACTGCTCGGCGATATCGTGATCTGTGCGCCGGTGGTCGAGCGAGAGGCGGCCGAACAGGGCAAGTCGGCGCACGACCATTTCGCTCATTTGCTGATTCACGGCATCTTGCATCTGAGGGGTTTCGACCATATGTCTGCTCAACAGGCCGAGGCCATGGAAGCGCGGGAAATCCGGCTCCTGGCCGATCTGGGTATTGGCAACCCGTACTCGAGCGACGAACATTAATCCGATGCCTGCTATCGCTGCAAGCGTCCGGCCGGTATCCTCCCCGATATGAATGACGAATCCACCGACAGTTCGAACGACAGTAGCAGCGCCAGCTCACGCGGCTGGCTTGAGAAAATTGGTCGCGCTTTCGGCGGGGAACCGCGCAGCCGCGGGGACCTGGTCGAACTCCTTCGTGACGTCAGCGAGGCCGGGTTGATCGAGGCCGATACGCTGGCCATGCTGGAAGGCGCGCTGGAGGTCGACGAACTGCAGGTTCGCGACGTCATGATCCCGCGTTCGCACATGGTGGTCATTCCCGAAAGCACCCCAATGGACGAGGTGCTGCCGCTGATCATCGAATCCGGGCACTCGCGTTTCCCGGTGGTGGGCGAGGATCGAGATCAGATCAAGGGCATCCTGCTGGCCAAGGACCTGCTCAAGCTGGTTGCCGACGGCGGTGAAATCGAGTTGCCGGAGCTGCTGCGCTCGCCGGTCATCATCCCCGAATCGAAGCGTCTGAACGTGTTGCTGCGCGAGTTCCGCATCAGCAAGAACCACATGGCCATCGTGGTCGATGAGTACGGTGGTGTTTCCGGTCTGATTACTATCGAAGACGTGCTCGAGGAAATCGTCGGCGACATCGACGATGAACACGATGCCGACGCGGTGCAGGACATCCAGCGCGTCGAGGAGGGCAAGTTCCTGGTTCAGGCGCTCACGCCCATCGACGATTTCAACGAGTCCTTCGAGAGCGATTTCAGCGACGACGAGTACGACACCATCGGCGGGCTGATCGTGGCCGAGTTTGGTCGCCTGCCGGAAGCCGGCGAGTCGGTCGCGATCGGCGGCTTGACCTTCGTCGTGACAAGCGCCGACGATCGTCGACTTCACGCCGTGGAAGTCATGCCCGATTGATTCTCCCGATCGCCCGGATACGATCCGGGTTCGAGGGTGCGGCGGGTCCCTATTCTTCCGCGTGGCTTTCCATGAAGCAGCCGGCCCAGGCGGCAATCACCCGCGCGGCATATCTGGCGTCCTCGCTGCGACTGAGCAGGTGGTCGGCACGGTCCAGGCTGATGAAACTTTTGGGGTGCCTGGCGCCGGCAAAGATTCTCTGGGCGTGGTCAATCGATACCGTCTGATCGACGGGTGAATGCAGCACCAGCAGGGCACGATCGAGTCCGCTCAGGCGTTCTTCGAGGTCATGAGAGCGGGCGTCTTCGACGAAATCATGTCGGATGCGAAAAGACCGGCCCGCGAGGTCGACTTCCGCGCTGCCGTTCTCGGCGATTTCATCGAGGTGCCCATCAAAGTGCTTCAGCACGTTGGCAGGGCTCGAGGGGGCGGCGATGGTGACAACGGCACGCACGCTTTCGAGTCGTGCGGCGACAGCCAGAACGGCCGTGCCGCCCAGCGAGTGGCCGACCAGCAGTTGGGGGGCGGCGAGTTCCCGTGATAGGTAAGCGGCGGCATCCTCGAGATCATCGAGGTTGCTGGAGAACGTGGTGGCCGAAAAATCGCCCTCGCTCTCGCCAAGCCCGGTGAAGTCGAATCGCAGCACGGCGTAGCCGGCGTCAGCCAGCGCTGCGGTGATCTCGCGCGCGCCGACAATGTCGCGGCCGCAGGTGAAGCAGTGGGCAAATAGGGCGGTCGCGCGATACTCGCCGCCCGGGGGCATTTCGAGGGTGCCGGTCAGGGTTGCGCCGTCGCGATTGGTGAAGTGGATTCGGGACATGTCCGGGTACACAAACTGATGAGATTCGCTGCCAGTATGGGGCACAATGGCGCCCCTGACGATACGGATTTCCCGAAGTATGAAACAGCTGTTCATGACGCGGCTGCGCCTGCTCGCCTTGCTCGCGCTGGGCTTCCAGGCGATACCGGCCGTTGCCCAGGAGGCCTGGCTGGTGACCTACGGTCCGGGTCAGGAAGTATGGGAACGCTTCGGTCACAACGCGATCTGGTTGCGCGACGCCGAGCTGGGCCTCGATCACGTCTACAGTTTCGGTTACTTCGAGATGGATCGGCCGGGGTTTTATACCGATTTTGCCCGCGGCGTCATGAAGTATTTTGGCTCGGTTTCATCGCCGGAAGACGAATTCGCTTTTTACCGGATGCGTGACCGATCCATCCGCATTCAACAACTCGATCTCGATTCCGCGCAGATCAACGAGCTACACGGCCTGCTGCACGAGCATGTCTTTCCGATTCCCAACTACTACGACTACGATTACTTCTTCGCCAACTGCTCGACCTGGCTGCGCGACCTGATCGATCGTGTGGTCGACGGGCAGGTTCGCGCACAGCTCGAAGAGCGTCCGGCGCGGCTCAACTTCCGCGACCATATCCGCCGCTACAACGAAAGCCGGCTCGAGCTGCACGCCGGCCTGATGTTGTTGCTGGGGCCGATGATCGACCGCCCGCGCACGGCCTGGGAAGAGGGCTTCGTGCCTGAAGCGCTGGCCGAGTCGATGGCGACGGTAAGCGTTGACGGCGAGCCGCTGGTCGGCGATAGCAAAACGCTCTACGTCTCGCGGCAGCACGATGCGCCCGCCGAACCGTCCCTGCAATGGTGGTCCTACGGCCTGGTGTCCCTGCTGGCGGCCCTGCTGGTGGCGGTTGCGCTGCGTTTCGAGGCCGGCTTCTGGCCGATGCTGCCCTGGCGCCTCGCGGTTCTCGGCACTGGGCTGGGCGGCGTGCTGGTGCTGTTGATGTGGTTTGCCAGCGGGCACGAGGTGATCGATGGCAACCGCGTGGTGCTCATGCTCAACCCGGTCTGGCTGCTGATGCTTTTGCCCCTGTCGCGGACGTTACGCCTGGGACTGTGGTGGCTTCTGGCGGCCGCAGCGCTCGCCGGCGCGGCCCTTCTTGTCATGCCGGGCAGTCCGCAGTATCGGCCTGAAGTCGTTTTCGGCCTGCTTCCCTTGCTTGGCGCCATGTTCTGGGTTGCACGGGTTAATAAAGACTCAAGACCCGGTCGTAGGTCGGCAGGCGCTCCGGCTCGTGGCTGATCATCACGACGGTGCGGCCATGGAGCCAGCGCTCCAGGCTTGACGAGAGGTCTGCGGCGGTTTGGCCGTCCAGGCCGGTGGTGGGCTCGTCGAGGATCACCATCGGCGGGTCGACGAGCATCAAGCGCGCCAGTCCGATCCGGCGCAGTTCGCCGCCCGACAGGCTGGCGCCGGCCTCGTCGAGCCAGGTTTCCAGGCCGCTTTCCAGCGTTTCGAGCCAGTTCCCGAGTCCGGCATCGCGCAAGGCCTGCTCGAGTTCGGCCTCGCCGGCCCCGGGGGCGGCTACGCGCAGGTTGGCGGCCAGCGTATCGCCGAACAGGACGGGTTGCTGCGGCAGGTAGCCGATATGGCGCCGGAGCGCATCGGGCTGGATCTCACGCAGGTCCAGGCCATCGAGCCGGATGATCCCACTGTCCGGATCGATCTGGCGCATCATCAGTAATGCCAGCGTGGTCTTTCCGCTGCCGCTCGGTCCGGTGACCAGCAAGCGTTCGCCCCGGGGGATTTCGAGGTCGAGGCCTTCGACGACCGGCCGCGCGCTTTCCGGCCAGCCGAAGCGCAGGTTTTCGATCTGCCAAGCGCCATCGCGCCCGGGGATGGCGGTGCCGGTGTCGTCCAGCAGGGGCTGGCGCTCGGCCATTTCGCCGACCCGCTCGGCGGCCAAGCGCGTGCGCGAGAGCTGCCGCCAGGCGGCGGGCAGGGCCTGCCACACCTCGATCAGCCCGAGCGTGACGATCACGGCCATGACGGCTACCGGGCCCGAGATTTCTCCCCCGGAAAACCCCAGCAGACCCAGCCCGAGCATGATCCAAACGGCGCCGAACCCCGCCAGGCTGATCATTCCTCGTCCGACGGCGTCGATCCGGTCGAGAATCAGCTGCGTGCCGATCTGCGCCGTGGAAAGGCGCTC
The DNA here is from genome assembly GCA_034520805.1 of Lysobacterales bacterium. GTDB lineage: Bacteria > Pseudomonadota > Gammaproteobacteria > Xanthomonadales > Wenzhouxiangellaceae > Wenzhouxiangella. The sequence goes on from JAXHNG010000020.1 coordinate 12,944, forward strand.
GAGCGCGTCACGCCGATCGGCGACCCGTTGCTCGGCGACGAGGGACTTGAGGCCTTCGAGGTTTTCGATGCACTGACGTCGCAGGGGCGGTTCGGAGCGCGATCGGGCCCGGCCGGGCGCTTTTCCGGCCCGCCCGATCGATACCGCGATCACCGTGCCGGCCAGGCCCAGGCCCACAATGACCACGGCCGCCGGCGCGGAAGCGAGCAGCAGCAAAGCGAGAGCGGCGCCCAAGGTGGCTAGTGCGGCGGTCAGCGCGGGACCGGCGACGCCCGCGAAGAGATGGTCGAGCGACTCTACATCGCGCGTGAAGCGATCCAGCGTTTCACCTCGCTGAAGTCGTCTCAGCTGCAGTTCGTCGAGCTCGAGCAGGCGCTGAAGCAGGCTCAGCCGAATCGCGGCCAGCAGGCCGAGCGTGGCGCGGTGAGTGGCCATGCGCTCGCCATAGCGCGCTGCGGTGCGGGTGATGGCAGCCAGTCGGATGCCGCCGCCCGGGGTGAAGATATCGAGTGCAGCGATCATTCCCAGGCCCGCCATGGCGCTGGCGGTGATCAGCCAGCCCGATAGCCCCAGCAGGACCAGGGCGGCGGCGCTCGACGCCAGCATCAATACGATGCCCAACGCCAGCCAGCGCCATTGCCTTCGCCATGCCGCGGCGATCAAGTGATTGAGCCTCATGACGCTGACTCCTGAAGCGCTTCGCCGCCCAGGTCGAGAATCCGGTCGGCCCAGCCTTCGGCCAGCGGGTCGTGACTGGCGCATATCACGGTTGGCCCGCCCCGCATCGAGACCTGGGCGAGGGTGCGCCACAGCGATTCGGCCGTTTCCGTGTCCAGGCTGGCGGTCGGTTCATCGAGCAGCAGCAGGGGGCGAGGGCGTAGCAGGGCGCGAGCCAGCAGCACGCGACGCGCCTGGCCGCCGGAGAGGCCCTCTCCCGAGGCGCGGATCGCTGTCGCCGTTCCCTCGGGCAGGGTCGCGATCCACTCGGACAGGCCGGCGGCCGCGATGGCCGAGGCCAGCGCCCGATCATCGGCTTCGGGCATCGACAGGCGGATGTTGTCGGCGAGGCTGCCGTCGAACAGGCCGCCGCTCTGGCCCATCCAGGCGCGCAGCCGTGCGAGATCCCGCGAGCTGATGCGCTGCAGGTCCACACCGTCGATCCGGATGCGGCCTGAATCCGGCGCCAGGAAGCCGCCCACGAGGTCGAGCAGGGTGGATTTGCCGCAGCCGCTGGGACCACGGATGAGCACGCGCTGTCCGGGCAGGATGTCGAAGCGGATACCGGCCAGAACCACCCCGCGTCCCGGCCGTTCGATTGAGAGTCCGTCGGCCTCGATCCGACAGGCCTGACCGGGCGCAATATCTGCCGGATCGGCCGGTTCGGGTCGGGCCGGGGGTGTTTCGAGAACTTCTTGGATTGATGAAGCGGCGGCTAGACCGTCGGCGCGGTCGTGCCAGGCTTGCGAGAGCAGTCGCAGTGGCTGGAAGAACTCCGGTGCCAGCAGCAGCACGAACAGGCCGCTGTGCAGGGTCAGCGCCGGCGCGGGCCCGAACTGAATGTAGTCGAGCAGGCCAAGACCCACGTAGATGGCCACCGCCGCGATTGCCACGGCACTGAAGAATTCGAGCACCGCCGTGGACAGGAAAGCCAGGCGAAGCACGGCCAGCGTGCGGCGGCGAAAGTCCTCGATCAGCGTCCCCAGCCGGGCCAGTTCGTGCTCTTCGCTGCCGAATCGGCGGATGGTATCGAGTCCGCGCAGGCGATCGAGGAATACGCCGCTGAGCCGTCCGAGCTCCTTTTGCTGATCGCGGCTGGCCTGCTCGGCGCCCCAGCCGACCAGCACCATGAAAAAGGGGATCAGGGGTGCGGCCAGCGCAAGGAACAGGCCGGCCAGCCAGTCCTGCCAGAGGACAGCCAGCAGCAGCGCCGGAACGGTTACGGCCGCGCTGATTGCTTGCGGCAGAAAGCGGCCGTACCAGCGCTCCAGCAGATCGACCTGTTCGACCAGAAGGGTCGAGAGCGTCCCGGCGCCGCGGTGGGCGGCGAGGGCCGGGCCGCTATCGGCAATTCGCTCGAACAGCCGCGGTCGCGTTTCGCGCTGGACGCTCGCCGATGCGGCGGCGGCCAGCAATCCTCTGAGCGTGTCCGTGGCGGCGCGTGCGGCGAAGACGGCGAGCAGTAGGATGAGCGGCAGCGCCAGGTTGCCGGGCGCGCGGTTTTCGACGATTACCGCGTGGATCGTTCCGGCCAGCAACCAGGCCTGGGTCACGATCAGCGCGGCCTGGATCAGCGACAGGGTAATCAGGCGGGCGCGGAAGCCGCTCGGTTCCCGTGCGGCCAGCCACCGGGCCTGTTGACGCATATCGACGCCGGCTGGCCCGATCAGTGTCCGGCGTAACCTTCACCCGGGCGGATCTTGCCGCGGAATACCCAGTAGGACCAGGCCGTGTAGCCGAGGATGATCGGCAACAGGAACAACACGCCCAGCAGCAGGAAAAGCTGGGAACCGGGATCGGACGCAGCGTCCCAGAAAGTGTGCTCCGGCGGCACGGCGTAGGGCCACATGGAAGCCAGCAGGCCGAAGTAGAACAGCGCGAACAGCACCATGGAGCCGATAAAGGGCGTGGCGTCCGACCGCTGCCGGAGCTTGCGCAGGATCCAGGCCGCGGCAATCACCGTCAGTACCGGGAACGCCCACAGCGCCGAGACCTGGTCGAACCAGCGTTCGCGAACGTGTTCGCTGGCCAGGGGCGTCCAGATGCTGACCAGGATGAAAAAGCCCATGACGACGGCCAGAAGCCACGGTGCCATGCGATAGGCCCAGTCGCGGGTCTCGCCTTCGGTCTTGAGGATGGCCCAGGTCACGCCCAGCAGGGCATAGCCCGCGACCACGCCCAAGCCGGTCATGACCGTAAAGGGCGTGAGCCAGTCGAATGCGCCGCCGACGTAGGAAAAGCCTTCCACTTCGAAGCCCTGGATATAGGCGCCCACAACGGCACCCTGTGCGAAGGCGGCGATGGTCGAACCGATGGAGAAAGAGCGGTCCCACCAGTGCTTGTTGCTGTCGGCCTTGAAACGGAACTCGAAGGCAACGCCGCGGAAAATCAGGCCGGCCAGCAGGAGGAAGACGCCGATGTAGAGCGCCGGCAGAAAAACGGCGTAGACCAGCGGAAAAGCAGCCAGCAGTCCGGCGCCACCGAGAATCAGCCAGGTTTCGTTGCCGTCCCAGACCGGCGCGACCGAGTTCATCAGGTCGTCGCGCGCCTGGTCGCTGGGCGCAAATGGAAAGAGGATGCCCACACCGAGGTCGAAGCCGTCCATCAGGACGTACATGAACACGCCGATGCCGATGATGACGATCCAGATCAGGGTCAGGTCGAACAGTTCCATGGTTCAGCTCCTTCCTTCGACAAGGGGTTGGTCCGAGTTATCGCGCACGGCCGACCAGGGCCGCTTGGCGTGAGCCGACTCGATCTCGTCCTCGTCGGGTGTCGGGGCGGGACCGCCCAGGATGACCCGCCGCAGATAGGTCACGCCGGCGGTGAAGACGATGGCGTAGACCGTGATGTACCCAAGCAGGGTCGCGAGCACCATCCAGCCGCTCAGCGACGGGGTAACGGCTTCGCTGGCCCGCATGACGCCGTAGATGATCCAGGGCTGCCGACCGACTTCGGTGACGAACCAGCCGGCCAGTACGGCGATGAAGGGCAGCGGAATCATCCAGGAAATCACGCGCAGCAGGCGCGGGGACTGCTCGAGTCGGCCGCGCAGCACCTGCACTGCGCCGGCGAGGGCCACGCCGATGAAGATGATGCCCAGGCCGACCATGACGCGGAAGCTCCAGAACACGATGCCTACGGGCGGCCGGTCCTCGGGTGGTACCGACTTGAGGCCCTGAACTTCGCCGTCGAGGCTGTGGGTGAGAATCAGGCTGCCGAGATAGGGGATGCCGATTTCGAAGTGGTTCTTCTCGGCGCTCGAGTCGGGAATCGCGAACAGGATCAGCGGGGCTCCCTGCTTCGTTTCCCAGTGGCCTTCCATGGCCGCCACCTTGACCGGCTGCTCTTCCAGCGTGTTGAGGCCGTGCATGTCGCCCACCACGAGTTGCAGCGGGGTGGCGACGGCCAGCATCAGTAGGCTCATCTTGAGCGCCTTGAGGCTGCTGTTCCTGTGGCGCCCCTTGAGCAGGTACCAGGCACTGACGCCGGCAACGACGAAGCCGCCCGTGATGAACGACGCCAGGCCCATGTGGGCGAAGCGATACGGCAGCGACGAGTTGAAGATGGCCTCGCTCCAGGAGGTGACCTTCATTGCGCCGTCGACGAACTCCACGCCCGCGGGCGTCTGCATCCAGCTGTTGGCCGCCAGGATCCAGAAGCTGGAAATAAATGTGCCGAAGGCGACCATGCAGGCGGCGAAGAGGTGAGCGCCGGGCGGCACCTTGTTGCGGCCGAACAGCAGCACGCCCAGGAAGGTCGCTTCCAGGAAGAAAGCCGTGACCACCTCGTAGCTCAGGATCGGGCCGAAGAAGTTGGCGGCCTGGTACGAAAAGGTGCTCCAGTTTGTGCCGAACTGGAAGGACATGACGATGCCGGAGACCACGCCCATGCCGAAGACCAGCGCGAATACCCGCGTCCAGAACTGCGACAGGCGCAGATAGACGGGACGCTGCGTACGGTAATAGAGCCCTTCGAGAACCGCGATGTAGGACGCCAGGCCGATCGTGAAGACCGGAAAGATGGCGTGGAACGACACCACGAAGGCAAACTGGATTCTCGATAGCAGAAGGGGGTCCAGCTCCATGATCGTGTGCTCCTTTTCCGAGTTGTGGCGCGTGTATTATACAACGCTAATATAAGGCATGGACGATGAATGTTTCGATTGTCGGGTTGGTCGTGTCGGCCGCCGTGAAAGCCGTAAACCTGCCGGGTTCATGCAGTCGTTGTGGCGGTCTGCGAAACGCGGGGAATCACCCTGTAGCCAGGATTATATCTACCGGACGGTGATTACGATGTAGCGGTGATGCGGCTCGTACCGGTGTTCCCAGAGGAAGATGGCCTGCCAGGTGCCAAGGGCGAGGCGGCCGTTCCGAACGGGAACGGTCAGGTCGGTGTGGGTCAGGGCCAGGCGTACGTGCGCGGACATGTCATCGGCGCCTTCGGCTCGATGGCGAAAACGCGGATCTCCGTCGGGAACCAGGTCGGCAAAGAAGGTTTCCAGGTCGCGCTGCACGTCCGGATCGGCGTTTTCGTTGATCAACAGCGACGCCGAGGTGTGCTTGAGAAAGAGATGACACAGCCCGGTCTCGACGCCGCTGTCGGACACTTCGCGGGCAATGCGCTCGGTGATGTCGAGCGTGTCGCGGCCGGCGGTTTCGATGGTCAGCTCGGTCTGGTGCATTCGTCCGTGCAGGGCCGTCTCAGTGGGTATGCGCCGTCAGCTCGGCCAGTAACTCGGCCTGATGCGCCTCGGCCAGCGGTTCGACGATGGCGTCGATCTCGCCTTCGATGATCTTGTCGAGATCATACAGGGTGAGGTTGATGCGGTGGTCCGTGACCCGGCCCTGCGGAAAGTTGTAGGTGCGAATCCGTTCTGAACGGTCACCCGTGCCCACCTGCAGCTTGCGTTCGGCCGCGCGTTCGTCCTTCTGCTGCCGGACCTGGGCCTCGTAAAGACGGGCGCTGAGAAGGCTCATGGCACGCGCGCGGTTCTTGTGCTGCGATCGCTCGTCCTGGCATTCGACCACGATGCCGCTGGGCAGGTGCGTGATGCGTATGGCGGAGTCGGTCGTATTGACGTGCTGGCCGCCGGCGCCCGAGGAACGGAAGGTGTCGACGCGAAGATCGTTGGGATCGACATCGACCGCCTCGACATCGTCGATCTCGGGCAGGACGGCGACGGTACAGGCTGAAGTGTGGATGCGTCCCTGTGATTCGGTTTCGGGTACGCGCTGGACCCGGTGGACGCCCGACTCGAATTTCAACCGCGACCAGGCGCCCTTGCCGATGACGCGTGCGATGGCCTCCCGGTAGCCACCGGCCTCGCTTTCATGGGCGGACATGATCTCGACCTTCCAGCCGCGCCGCTCGGCGTATCGGGTGTACATGCGCAGCAGGTCGCCGGCGAACAGGCCTGCTTCCTGGCCGCCCGTGCCGGCGCGAATCTCGAGGAAGATGTTGCGCTCGTCGTTGGGGTCGCGCGGCAGAAGCAGTTTTTCCAGGTCCTGTTCGAGGTCTTGGGTTTCGTCCTCGAGCGCGTCGAGTTCGTCACGCGCCAGCTGCCGCATCTCTCCATCGCTCGCTTCGAGCAGATCGCGGGCCTCCACCGTGGCGGCTTCGTTGTCCCGGAACTTCCGCCACACTGCGATGACCGGTTCGAGTTCGGCATACTCGCGCGAGCATTGCTCGAACTGATGGCGGTCGCCGATGATGTCGGGGCTGGCGAGCAGGTGCTCGAGTTCCTCGAAACGTTCCCCGGCTTCGACCAGCCGCTGGCGCATGCCCTCGTTCATGAGTCCTCTTCCGTGAAGTAAAAGCGTGCCGCCGCCAGCAACTCCTCGTCACCCGCCTCGGCCGCCTGGCGCAGCCGGATGCTGGGTCCGTGAAGCAGGCGATTGGTCAGCCGATGCGACAGGCGTCGCATGACGTCTTCGGGGTCGCCGCCCTTTGCCAGCTCCTGTCGGGCCCGCTCGAGCAGTTCATCGCGCTCGCTCTGGGCGCGCTGGCGCAGGCTTTTGAGGGTGCTCGAGGTGGCTTGCAGACGCAGCCAGCGTTCAAAGCTCGACACTTCCGACTCGACGATGGCGTTGGCCTGCTGCAGGGATTGCTGGCGCTGCTGCTGTGCCGACTCCACGATGGCCCGCAGGTCGTCAATGGTGTAGAGATAGAGATCATCGAGACTGTTGCTGTCGGCGGTGATGTTGCGCGGCACCGACAGGTCGAGTGCGAACATCGGCTGGCGTCGCCGCTTGCGCAGCGCGTCTCGGAACATCTGACGGTCGATGATGGCCGTCGGGCTGGCCGTACAGGCGACGACCAGATCGCTTTGTTCCAGCAGCTGCGGCAGCGCTTCGAGCGTCGCCGAGCGGGCGCCGAAACGCTCGGCCAGCCGGCCGGCGCGTTCGGCGCTGCGGTTGGCGATGGTCAGGGTGTTCATGCCGCTGGCGTGGAAATGCGTCGCGCAGTCCTCGATCATCTCTCCGGCGCCAATGAGCAGCACGCGCAGCGAATCCACGCCGCCGAAAATCTGTCGGGCCAGTCGCAGGGCGGCAAAGGGCAGGGTGACCGGGTCGCGGCCGATCCCGGTTTCGCTGCGAACGCGCTTGGCGGCGGCGAACGCGTGCTGGAACATGCGATCGAGCCGGGTGTCGAGGGTATCGGTGCTCTGGGCCAGCTGCCAGGCCTGCTTGGCCTGGCCGGCAACCTGGGGTTCACCGATGATCATCGAGTCCATCCCCGAGATCACTTTGATGAGGTGATACGTACAGGCGGCATGCTCGAGGTGGTAGATGTGTTCCCGGTACTGGCCGGGGGAGAGGCCGTGCCACTGGTGCAACCAATCCATTACGCTGCGCGTGATAGCCTGTTCAGAAGAGACGTACAGCTCGGTTCGGTTGCAGGTGCTCAGGATACTGCAGCCTTCCACACCCGGGACCGCCGACAGCGAAGCCAGGGCTTCCGGCAACGAGTCAGCCGTGAACGCCAGCCGCTCGCGAATGCTGATCGGCGCGGTCTGGTGGCTGATTCCAAGGGTGAACAACGACATGCAGGACCGGTTCATGGACAAACAGACAATTCTCCTACCCGCCGCCCGGCAGATCAAGCATGCTTTGCTGGCCGGTGGCCTGTGCTTGTTGCTTGGCGCTTGCGCGACGAGCGGGCAGGAACGGGCGCAGGAGGGCGCGGACGAATCTCAATTCTCCGAGTCGGAAGCGAGCTTTCATATCGCCACCGCCGAGCGCCTGGTCGATGTGGGGGAATACGAATCGGCGCTCGAAGAGTACCTGGCCGCCGCCCGCGCCTCCAGCGACCCGCAAATCGCGCAGATGGTGACCCGCCTCGCAGCCCGCCTGGAAAACTGGTCGACGGCCATTTCGGCCGCCGAGCGGTGGATCGATCTGGACCAGGATGCCGACTCGGCTTATCACGTCGGTATTATAGCCCGAGT
>JAXHNG010000021.1:0-22022 GCA_034520805.1 Lysobacterales bacterium
TATCGGGGCGTTGCTTCGGTGAATTAAGGGTTCAGGGTTCAGGTTTCAGGAAAACAACGGGGTCCGGGGTCCGTCGTCCGGGGTTCGGAAAACAATCGAGGCCCGCGTAATTGGATGGACTCGCTCCTCGCTGAGGCGTCGAGGCGCCAGCGGTGGTAAGAGTGATCTTCCACCGACCACTAATACGGAGGAGCGAGCCCATGAACAAGCGTACAACAGAGATGACGACGGTCGCCATTGACTTGGCCAAGAACGTTTTTCAGGTTGCCGGCGAGAACACAGCCGGCGAGGTGATTTTCGAGAAGCGTTTAAGCTCTCGGGAGCGGTTCTGGACTTTCTTGCGAGGTCTTGAGCCGGGCACCGAGGTGCTCATGGAGGCCGGTCCTGGCGCCCAGAGCTGGGCCCGGATGCTTCTGGAGCAAGGTATGGCAGTCCAGATTTTCCCGGCTCGGCGGGTGGCTGAGCACCGCAGCGGCTCGAAGAACGACCGCAAGGACTGTCTGGCGATTCTGCGAGCTGGGCGGGATCGTTCGATCGAGCCGGTTCCGGTCAAGTCTGTGGAAGCGCTGAGCCTTCAGGCCCTGCACCGGGTTCGTTCCGGCTACCAGCGTCGACGCACCGCGATCGGCAACCAGATCCGGGGTTTGTTGGTCGAACACGGTGTGGTGATGGCTCAGGGCCCGGCGGCCTTGCGGGCCAAGGTGGATCGTGTTCTGGAGGATGCGACAGTTCCCATTCCCGACCTGTTGCGCGAACTGATCGCCGAGCTTTGGGCGGAGTGGCAGACGCTGAGCGCGCGCATCGATGCGGTCACTGACCGGATCAAGCAGACGGTGACATCGAACGCGACCGCTCGGCGGTTGATGACGATCCGCGGGTTCGGCCCGATTCTCTCAAGCGCCCTGCTGTGCAAAGAGACCGCCACCGATCGCTTCGCCAATGGCCGGCGCTTCGCAGCTTACTTCGGCGTGGTGCCGAAGCAAAACAGCAGCGGCGAGAAGGTGCGACTGGGCAAGATGACCCGGGCCGGCGATGCCTATATCCGCTCACTGGCGATCCAGGGCGCTCAGTCCGTGCTGCAGCGGGTCCCGGCCGACGCCGAGGGTCGCGACAACCGGCGGCTGCTGCGTTGGAAACAACGCCACGGAACCAAAGGTGCTGCGGTTCGCCTGGCCAACCGCAATCTGCGCATCGCCTGGGCACTGCTCAGGGATGAGGAGGCTGTCTATCGGCCGATCTGAACGCCCCAAAACGAGAGAACGGATCGACTTGCCACCGAGCCTAGAGGCTCAAACCGCTGCTTGAAACATGGGTACCAGGTCAGACCAGCGCGGGAAAATGCCTAGCGACCTACTGGCCCTCGAGGCCTTCACGTAATCGGCATTCCGCGAGCTCAACCAATGTTGGCCCGGGGCGCACGAAGCCCCATCAAGAGGCCTGATATATAGATGCAGCCGGTCTTCATCGTGACAGCAGCGGGGGTTGATGCGAGGAGCGAGTCCATATATAGGTCGCGGTCGCATCCGCGACGGACGACGTAGAGGGTCTGAACACGCGTAGCTGATGCGTGGATTCGTCGGATGTCTCGTCCGTCGGGGATGTAACCCCGACCTTGTATGTTGATCCTGCACTCGGACAATGAGTGATTGTTCACCGGGGAAACCGTCCCGACCCTGAGGCAGTTAATTGGCTGACCTCGCACGTAGAGCGGTTCCCCGCCTCATTGCTCAGTCCGAGGAGTATCCGGAAGCCACGGTTGTGGACTTCGCATCACAAGGTCGGACGGCATGAAATGCGAGGTCGGGGAACCTGGTGACATTGTGCCCACCCCTGATACGAGGATCAAATTATGTCGACTGTTGCCGGAATCGATGTCAGCGCCAAAAAGCTCGATGTCGCCTGTCTATCAGGCAAGAACAAGCCGATCTTTTCGCAGTTCGAGCAGAGCCTGTCCGGCCACGACCAGTTGGTCGCCTACCTGAAAAAGCACCGCGTCGAGGCCATCGTTATGGAGGCCACCGGGATCTACTATCTCGATGCCGCCATGGCGCTGGTGCGGGCCGGCCTGCCGGTATCGGTCATCAACCCGCGCTCGGCTCACCACTTCGCCAAAGCGGTGCTCGAGCATTCCAAGACCGACCGGATCGATGCCCGCCTGCTGGCTGACTATGCCCGGCGCATGGATCTCACGCCCTGGCAGCCGCCGCGCGAAGACTGGCTGGCCCTGCGCGATATTGCGCGCCGAATCAACCAGTTGACGGGTATGTGCACGGCCGAGAAGAACCGCCTGCATGCGCTCAAGGCCCAGCGCCACACCCGCCGCTCGCTGATCGAGGAAGTCGAAGCCCATATCGAGCTGCTCGACGCCAGCATCGAGCGCCTGACGAACTCGGCCCTCGAGCTGATCGAGCGCGATACCGAGCTGGCCCACTACCGAAGCTGCATGAAAGCGGCCAAGGGCATCGCCGATGCCAGTTCTGTCGCCCTGCTCGGCGAGCTGTGCTTGCTGCCGCTTGAGCTGCGATCAGCCCAGGTCAGTCGGCAAGCCGGCTTGGATGTGCGCCAGACCGAGTCCGGCAGCAGCGTGGATCAGCCCGGTCGGCTCAGCAAGGCCGGCAATGCCTATCTACGAGCCGCCTTGCACATGCCGGCACTCAGCCTGATCACGCATGACCCGTGGGCCAGGGCGCACTACCAGGCGCTCGTCGCACGTGGCAAGAAAAAATGCAGGCCCTGTGCGCTATCCAGCGCAAAATGATCACCGGCCTGTGGGCTAGCATGAAGACCGGCCAGCCCTTCGATAGCTCTAAACTCTTCGCCATCGAGCCAAAAAATGCTTGACCCGGAACAGAGTATCTACGACTCCAATTCCTCCAGATCCCGGTAATGCTCCAACGCCTCGGGATTGGCCAGCGCCGAGGTGTTCTTGACCTCCCGGCCGTGGATGACGTCGCGTACGGCCAGTTCCACGATCTTGCCCGACACCGTTCGCGGGATGTCCGGCACGGCGATGACCTTGGCCGGCACGTGGCGCGGGGTGGCGTTGGCGCGCACGGTCTTGCGGATACGATCGCGCAGTTCGTCGTCGAGCTCGACGCCCTCGCGCAAGCGCACGAACAGCACCACGCGCACGTCGCCTTCCCAGTCCTGGCCGACGCAGATCGACTCGAGAATTTCGTCAAGCTTTTCGACCTGGCGATAGATCTCGGCGGTGCCGATGCGCACCCCGCCGGGGTTGAGCGTTGCGTCCGAGCGGCCGTAGATCACCACGCCGCCCCTGGGCGTCAGGCGGGCATAATCGCCGTGCGACCAGATATCGTCGAACTTCTCGAAGTAGGCCTTGTGGTAGCGCTTGCCGTCGGGATCGTTCCAGAACTTCACCGGCATGCACGGGAACGGCATCGAGCAGGTCAGCTCGCCGGTCTCGTCTTCGACCACGCGGCCGTCGTCGGCACGGATCTCCACCTTCATGCCCAGCCCGCGGCACTGCAGTTCACCGCGGTAGACCGGCAGTAGCGGATTACCCAGGGCGAAGCAGGACACGATATCGGTGCCGCCGGAGATCGAGCTCAGCTGCACGTCCTCGGCGACGTCGCGGTAGACGTAGTCGAAGGACTCCGGCAGCAGCGGCGAGCCGGTCGACAGAATCGCCTTTAGATTCTCGAGCTTGTGCGACTCGCGCGGCTTGATGCCGGCCTTGTCGCAGGCCGCGATCCACTTCGCGCTCGTGCCCAGCACCGAGATACCAACCTCGTCGACCAGGTTCCACACGACGTTGCCGTCCGGATGAAACGGCGAGCCGTCGTAGAGCACCACGGTCGAGCCCACGGCCAGGCCGGACACCAGCCAGTTCCACATCATCCAGCCGCAGGTGGTGAAGTAGAACAGCGCATCGTCGCGCCGCAGGTCGGTGTGCAGCTGCAGCTCCTTGAGATGCTGCAACAGCGTGCCGCCGGCGCCGTGGACGATGCACTTGGGCACGCCGGTCGTGCCCGAGGAATACAGGATGTAGAGCGGCTGGTCGAAAGGCAGCTGGGCGAACTCGATCTCCTGCGAGCCATTGTCTGCGAACTCGCCCCACATCACGGCCTTGTCCAGGCCGGACAGGTCCGGGTCGTCGTCCATGTAGCCGGTCACGACGATGCGCTCGATCGAGGGCATTTTCTCCGCCAGTTCGGCCACCCGTCCCAGGCAGTCGTGCACCTTGCCGTTGTACTGGTAGGCGGCGGCGACGAACAGCACCTTCGGCTCGATCTGGCCGAAGCGGTCCATCACGCCCTGCACGCCGAAATCGGGCGAGCACGACGAGAACACCGCGCCGATGGAACTCGCCGCCAGCATAGCGATGACCGTCTCGGGCAGGTTGGGCAGGTAGGCGGCGACGCGGTCGCCCTCTTCCACGCCCATCTCGCGCAGCGCGGCGGCCACGCGGGCGACTTCGTCATGCAGCTCGGCGTAACTGATGCGCCGGTGCACGCCGTCCTCGTTGGCGAAGACCAGCGCGGTGTGATTGTCATGACAATCGTCGCGGTACTTGAGCAGATTCTCGGCGAAATTCAGCCGCGCCTGCGGAAACCAGCGCGTGCCCGGCATGGCCGGCCAGTTCTCGGTCACGTCGTGGCCGCGGGTTTCGGCCACCACGTCACCGAATTCCCACATCGCCGTCCAGAAGTCGCGCGGATTGTTCACGGACCACCGGTAGAGGGTCTCCCAGTCGTGCACATGCGGGTCGAGCTGATGGTTGATCAGCTGGATGAAACGGGCCAGGTTGGCCCGGGAACGTCGCTCGGCCGACGGCCGCCACATGGCTTCGGTCATGGTCTTTGCTGCTATCCGTTGGAAATCCAGCCCCAAAGGGTACCCAACTCGGGCCCGCACCGTCACCTGTACTTTGGTTCGTTGCCGACAACCCGCCGCGATGCTGGCGTAAAATCCAGGCTTTCGCGACCAAATGATGGACACCATGAAAAAACTCGCCACCCTGTTTGTATTCGCAGTGCTTGCCACCCAGACCCAGGCCCAGACCCAAGATCCGCGCGTGTGGCTCGACACCGATTACGGCCCGATCATCGTGGAACTCGATCCCGGCGCCGCGCCAGTGACCGTGGAGAATTTCCTCAAGTACACCGACGACGGCTTCTACGACGGAACCGTTTTTCACCGCGTGGTGGAGGACTTCGTGATCCAGGGGGGCGGCTTCGAAGACGGCATCGTTTTCAAGGAACCGACCTACGACCCCATCGAGAACGAGGCCGACAACGGCCTGCTCAACACCCGGGGCACGATCTCGATGGCGCGCAGTTCCGACCCTGCCTCGGCCACGTCGCAGTTTTTCATCAACACCGTTGACAACGACAATCTCGATCCCAATTCCGAGAGCGCTGGCTACGCCGTATTCGGCGAGGTCGTCTTCGGCCTGGAGAACGTCGACAAGATCGCAGCGCTCAACACCAGTTCGCTCAACACCCAATACGGCACCCTTCGCGATTACCCGCGCAGCTCGCCCACGATCCGCCGCGCCGTGCGTACCAACGGCTTTCCGCTCATGCCCGACCACAGCGGCTCCTGGTACGACCCCCAGACCGACGGCGTCGGCTTCAACATCGAGATCGCCGACGATAACGCCGGCAACGGCCCGATCGCCAACGTCTACTGGTACAACTTCGACGAACAGCGCCAGTTCTGGCTGGTCGGCAGCACGCCCTTCGATTACGGCGCCACCGAGGTCACCGTCGAGCTGTTCAGCCATCCGGCCGACGAGGAAGGAACCGGCTTCCAGAACCCGCCCGAGTCGAACTTCTCGAGCTACGGCACGCTGACGCTGAGCTTCAGCGACTGCACAAGCGGCACCGTCGCCTACGACATGCCCGGATACGGCAACGGCGAGATCGCCATCGCTCGACTGTCGCAGCCGGACGACTACAACTGCGGGGGCTGAGCGACACCGTGACCGCCCTGCTGAGCATCGAGAATCTCGACAAACGCTACGCGGGCGGCCTGCACGCGCTCAAGTCGGTCGACCTGGAAATCCAGCGGGGCGAGATCTTCGCCCTGCTCGGCCCCAACGGCGCCGGTAAAACCACACTGATCAACGTCATCTGCGGCATCGTCACGCCCACCTCGGGCAGCGTGACCGTCGACGGGCACGACACGGTTCGCGAGTTCCGCTACACGCGCAGGCACACCGGCCTGGTTCCGCAAGAACTCTATACCGATATGTTCGAGACCGTGTTCGACACGGTCAGCTTCAGCCGCGGCCTGTTCGGGCTCGCGCCCGATCCGGCGCATATCGAACGCGTCCTGCGCGACCTGTCACTATGGGACAAGCGCAACCACGCCATCATGACGCTCTCGGGCGGCATGAAACGGCGCGTCCTTATCGCCAAGGCGCTGGCGCATGAACCGAAGCTGCTGTTTCTCGACGAACCCACCGCCGGGGTCGACGTCGAACTGCGGCGCGACATGTGGCGCATGATCGAGAAGCTGCGCGAGACCGGCGTGACCATCGTGCTCACCACCCACTACATCGAGGAAGCCGAGCGCATGGCCGACCGCGTCGGCGTGATCCGCCGCGGCGAGATCATCCTGGTCGACGAGACCGCCTCTCTAATGAAAAAGCTCGGCCGCAAGCATCTCAGCCTGCACCTGCAGGAACCGATGACCGAACTGCCCGCCTCGCTCGAGGGCTGGGCGCTGACCCTGGCCCGGGGCGGAAAACGGCTGGACTACAGCTTCAGCGCCGAAGAGGAACACAACTGCGTGCCTTCGCTGCTAAGGCGCCTGCAGGACACAGGCATCGAGTTCACCAACCTCAACACGCGCCAGAGCACGCTCGAGGAAATCTTCGTCGACCTGGTGCACGAAGACGACGAAGCAGCGGGCGTCGAAGCGACCGGGGAGAACCGGCGATGAGTGCCCCGATGCTCAATCTGCGCGGCAGCTGGGCCATCTACAAGTTCGAAATGGCGCGCTTCAAGCGCACGCTTTGGCAGAGCCTGGCCACGCCCATCCTCACCACGGTGCTCTACTTCATCGTCTTCGGCTCCGCCATCGGCTCCAGGATCGGCGAGATCGGCGCGGTCGATTACGGCGCCTTCATCGTGCCGGGCCTGATCCTGCTCACCGTATTTACCCAGAGCCTCAACAACGCCTCGTTCGGCATCTATATGCCGCGTTTTTCCGGCACCATCTACGAGATCCTCTCCGCGCCGGTCTCGACGGCGGAACTCGTGCTGGCCTATGTCGGCGCGGCCGCCACCAAGTCGCTCATGCTGGGCATCATCATCCTGCTCACCGCACAGCTGTTCGTCGACCTGCATATCGCCCAGCCGGTGTGGATGCTGCTCTACCTGCTGATGGTCGCCTTCGCCTTCAGCCTCGCCGGCTTCATCATCGGCATCTGGGCCGAGGGCTTCGAGGCCCTGCAGTTCATCCCCATGCTGGTCGTCACGCCGCTGACCTTCCTCGGCGGGGTGTTCTATTCCATCGACATGCTGCCCGAAACCTGGCAGACGGTGAGCCTGTTCAACCCCATCATCTACATCGTCTCGGGCTTTCGCTACTTCTTCTTCGGCTCCGGCGACGTCAGCGTCTGGGTCAGCCTCGCCGCCCTGGCCGGCTTCATCGGCGTATGCCTGGTGATCGTGTCGTGGATCGTGCGAACCGGGCATCGGTTGAAGTCGTAACGAGCGGGCGCTCGTTTTGGTGTTTTCGTTTTTTGGTTTTTTGGTGTTTTGGTGCGGCGCCGTGGTCCGTGGTCCGTGGTCCGTGGTCCGTGGTCCGTGGTCCGTGGTCCGGGGTCCGGGGTCCGGGGTCCGGGGTCCGGGGTCCGGGGTCCGGGGTCCGGGGTCCGGAAACCGGAAACCGGAAACCGGAAACCGGAAACCGGAAACCGATCGATCGTAGGTCGGCGTTACATCGCCGACGGGCGACATAGAGGGTCTGATCACGCGTAGCTCATGTGTGTACAGATCCGAATCGTCGTCCGTCGCGGATGTAACCGCGACCTACGCGGGCTTCGATTGGGTTACGTCTTCCGCCCTCCGATTACCGGCGTTCTTCACCACCCCCGCGGCGCGAATCGCCGCCGCGCGAACGGCTCGGGGCCGAACTGCGCGACGAACGCGAACTCACGCCGCTGCTGCGCGAGGGCGCCGACAACCGCGCTGACCGGCTCGGGCTCGAAGACTCCGAGCTACGGCTGGGCGCGGATTGCACTCGGGGCGTCGAACGCGACGGCGCTGAATCACGACCGCTCGAGCGGCTGCGGCTCGGCGCCGACTGCCTGCTGGGCGCGGACGCCCGGGAAGTCACGGCACCACGCGACGACGAAGAAGCCGAAGAACGGCTGCTGCGCGACGGCGCGGAGGAACGCTCGCGGGCATTGCTCGAGCGAACGGTCAGGCCACGCGGCACCTCAACGGACGAACGCGAACGTTCGGACCGATTACTCCGGGCGCCGCTCTTGCTTGAAGACGAACGCGAAGACGAACGCTCGACGCCCCGCGACCGGCCGTAAGCCGACTCGCGCGAGCTCGAGGCGCCGCTGCGCAACGACTCGCTGACGCGACCGGCACGGTTGCCGGACGAGCGCGCCGCCGAATCCGAAGAGCGGCTCCGCGAACTCGCGCGTTCCGGCGCGCTGTCGGTCACGCTGCGGCTGCGCTCGCGCTGATCGCCGGCGCTGGCTCGCTGCGCGCTTTGCGCCTGTGACCGGCTGCTGCCGCGATCTCGGCTTTCAACCTGCGAGCGCTGATTACCCCGATCACTGCCGCGCAACTCGGCCACGCGATCCGATCTCGAAGCGGCGCGCGAACGGGCCTGGTCATTGCGATCGAACTTGACGCTGGAGCGACGCTCGGCCGCCCATTCACGCCGGTCGGAACGAACCGCCGTGCGCTGCGCAGCCGAAGCGGAGCGCGTCGCAGCCGAAGCCGGACGGCTGTTATCAACAAAGCGAGTCTTCTCCACCCGGCCGCGATAGCTCACACCACGGCGGTGCACGGGATCGTGCCGCCAGTGACGCGCGTCGCGGAAGAGGGCCACATCGCGCCCTGAACGGAATCCGTGGTCACGGTAGTAGTGATGATGGTGATTGACCACTACGACCTGTCGCTGCGCCCAGTGGAAGGAGCTGAAGTAGAAGTCCGGCCGAATCGTGTACGGACGACCCCAGTGGAAGCCGATGCTCACGTTGAAGCCGCTCGGACGATGCCAGTAGCGCGGCGGATGGCTCGACCAGCGCCAGCTCGAGTAGACGATGCGCGGATCGTAGTACGGCACATACACCAAGCGGGTGCGCGCCGGCTCGATGTAGATGTATTCCTTCTCGCGCACGACCTTGACCCGGTCGTTGCTCCTGAGGTGGCCCTGCGAATAGGCCTCCGAGCGCAGGTACTGAATCGACGCGATCACGTCCTCTTCCTGCACCAGGAATGCGTCGCCGAGATCCTGCGTCCAGTCCAGGTCCTCGTCCATGCGGCGGAGCAGATCCGGGAAGGCCACCAGCGCCTTCACGCTGGGATCCCAGTCGTAGCCATCCACCGCGACCACGGCGTCCTCACCACGCAGACCGGGATGCTCGCGCGAGAAGCGCGCGGCCTGGATCACTTCCAGCGGATACGTCGCCGCGATCAGCACGTGCGAAAGCACGCTGTCGGGATACAGCGCCACCGGGGCGAGCATCGAGTCGAGCTCGGCCTGGCTGAAGTAGCTGTCGTCAGCCCGGGCGGGCCCGGTCATGCTGCAGCCCACCGTCAGGGCCAGGATCGTCGTCAAAAACAGAGTCGTCAGGGTTTTCATGTCGTTGCCTCCTTACGGCAGAACGCGCCGCGTGGACACTTTGTAACGCAACCCGCCTGAAGTCAGGCTGAATGGGAAGGGAGAGCTCAGGGGTCAGGGTTCCGGACCACGGACTACGGCCCAGGACACCGCACCAAAACACCAATACCGCCGCGGCAAAGCCGCCCCGCAACGCCCTCCGTTGCCGCCTGACCCCTGACCCCTGACCCCTGGCTCCTTTCATCCCCCCCTTGTCACACTTTCCCCGCCATTTCCGACTGACCCGATAAGCGTTCACAACTCACAAGAAAGCCAATGCATCCGAAAACTTCGCTTCGCGTCCTCACCCTCACCCTCGCCCTCACCCTGCTGGCCGCGCCAGCCTTCGCGGCCACCCACTGGGTCGGCAGCTCGGCGGCCTGCACCGGCTCCAACGTGCACGGCTCGCTCGGCGCCGCCCTGCTCGCGGCCGCCTTCAACGGCACCCAATCCGACGAGATCCGGCTGACCAACACCATCTCCTACGCCGGCAGCGGCGGCAAGGTAACCTTGACCGACTGGTCGCCATCAAGCGCGGGCAGCCTGACGATTGCAGGCGGCTATTCCAATTGCTTCACCAGCCCGTCGGGGCGCACCAATTTCGGAAACACCACCGGCACGGCCGTAACCGTCGAGACCAGTTCGCAGCCCGAATCGAACGTCACGCTGCGGCGGCTCAATATTCGCTCGGCGGATACCGGCCTGTCGGCTACGGGCGGCGCCTTGGTGATTCTCGACAACGTGCGAATTGGCGACCACGACACACGCGGCATACTTGTCGACGGCGGCGCCTACGTCGACATCCAGGCCAATTCCATTGTCGAGGACAACGGCGAACGCTACTCCGGCACGGGCTGGGGCGGCGGAGTCTACTGCAACGGCAACAACTCAGAGGTGACGCTGCGCGGACGGCTCCATCGCAACTCGGCCGATAAAGGCGGCAATGCCTACCTGGTCAACGGCTGTTACATGATGGCGATGGGCGGCTCGATAATCAGTTCCGCCGGCATCGCAAGCCCAGGCGCCAACGACGGCGGCGGAGTCTACATCGATAACGGCGGCGAGTTCTACGCCAACGGTGGCAGCCAGCGCGTGACGTTCACCGGCAACTTTGCCAACAACGGCGCGGGCATTTACGTCAAGGGAACGGGACAGGCCACGCTCGTCAACACTTTCCTGCAGAACAACGCAGCCTATGTGGGCGCGGCGATCTACGCCATCGGCGGCGGCACCGGCGGCACCCCGCAGCTCACCATGGATCGCGCCTCGAGCTGCCCGTTCCAGATCAGCTGCTCCGAAATGGAAGCCAACCGAACGGAATCGAGCGTCGTCTACGTCGACAACTCCTACGTACGTATCAACCGCACCTTGGTCGAAACGACCTGGACCTGGACCATCATCCCGGACTTCCAGTCGATCTTTCACGGCACCAACGGCGCGCTGATTCGCCTCGGCCACGTCGGCATGTACAACAACACCGCCACCGATGCGGCCATCTGGAACGAGGGTGCGCAGTTCGAGATCCTGCACGCCACCATCGCCCGTAACGTGGCCTACGTGGACAGCGGAACACCCCCACCATCGGCCGCCATACTCTCCCAGGGCAGCGGCAGCGCCACTTATCTGCACAACTCCATCATCGCCAACTCAACAGGCGTCGACCTGCAGGGCGGCTCGATCCAATCGGAATGCAACCTGGCCGACAGCGACCCTGGCGATCTGCCCGGCGGCACCTACTACATCGCCACGCCGCAGTTCATCAACCTCGCCGGCGGCGACGCCCGCCAGACATCAGCCTCGCCCGGCGTCGACATGTGCCAGCAAAACCCGCTGTTGTGGTCATCGACCCTCGACATCGAGAGGCAGAGCACGGGCGTCAACGACGCCAACAACAACCAGGGCAATCCCGGACAGTCCGGCGGCTACTACGACGCCGGCTTCGACGAAAACCACATGAACGTCGGCGACGACCATTTCACGCTGACCGCGGCGCGCGCCGGAACCGGCTCGGGTAACGTCATCAGCGTGCCACTGGGCATCTCCTGCGGCAGCGACTGTAATGAAGACTTCTTCAACGGCACCCTGGTCGAACTGCACGCCGTGGCCAGCTCCGGCAGCACCTTCAACACCTGGTCACTCAACTGCCCGCTGCCCAGCGGCAACATCTGCTACATCAGCGTCACGACCGACACCACCATCACCGCCAACTTCGCCTCAGGCCCGACCGAAGACAAGATCTTCTCCGACCGCTTCGAGACCGCGCCGTAGCAAGCCGCTGGCGCGGCGTTTTTTGGTGTTTTGGTGTTTTGGTGTTTTGGTGCGGCGGGTCCGTGGTCCGGGGTCCGGGGTCCGGGGTCCGGAAACCGGAAACCGGAAACCGGAAACCGGAAACCGAACGATCGTAGGTCGGGGTTACATCCCCGACGGACAACATAGCGGACCAGAACACACATCAGCTACGCGTGCTCAGACCCTCTACGTCGTCCGTCGCGGATGTAACCGCGACCTACGCGGGCTCCGCTCCCACATCGCGGCAAAGCCGCCCCGCAATCCACGAAAAATGCCGCCTGAACCCTGAACCCTGAAACCTAGTTCTGCAAATCCACCTGCCGGATCTCCTCCCGCCACACTTCATTGCCATCACTATCATGTAGCACCAGCGTCGCCACCCGTTCGTTGCGCGGGCCAGCGACCTCGATCGTGCCGAAGTTGCGCTCGGTATAGAGGCTACCGTCGACGTCGTACTGCATCGCCTCGTCGCCCGGATCATGAGCGCCGGCGGTCAGCGGCGAGACCGTCCACTCGTGTAGCGGATACGTGCCATAGCGATCCTTCTTCAGCAGCACCGAGTGATGCCGATCGCCGGAGAGGAAAACCACACCGGGAATGCGCTCGGCCTCGATGCGATCGAGAATCTCGCGGCGCTCGCCTGGTGCCAGGTTGATGTAGGTCTCGCTGTTCTCGGCGGAGTTGAGGAACTGACCGCCGATCACCACAAATTTGAAGCTGGCCTGACTGGTCTGTAGGGCGTCGATCAGCCATTCGATCTGCTCGTCACCCAGGATCGTGCGCTCGCCACTGACGCGGTAGTTGGCCGAACGGAAATAGCGGTTGTCGAGCAGGAAGAAGCCGACGTCGTGCCACTCGAAATAGTTGGTCACCCCGCCGGTGCCCGCGCCCGAGAAGTCCGGGTTGGGCCAGAAGGCATTGAACACCTCCAGGGCAGCGTCACGCATGGCGTAGCCGCGGTCGGAATTGTTCGGACCGTAATCGTGATCGTCCCAGGTGGCGTAATGATGCGTGCCGGTCACCAGCCTCGACAGCGCATCGTGGCCGCGCGTGTGGCTGAAGCGCTGGTACATGCCGGACTTCGAGTTCCAATCGGCCTCGCGGTAGTAGACGTTGTCGCCGAGCCAGAGCATGAAGTCCGGCTGCGTATCGGCAATGGCATCGAAGATGCGATAGTCACCGCCGTAGGGCTCCCCCGGACGGTCATACTCGGTCTGATTGATATAGGCGCAGGATCCCAGCGCAAAACGGAAATCGGGCGGGTCTTCGCGCCACTGCCACAGCGGCTGGGTGACAAAACGCTGCGCGTGCTCGGCCGGCTGAACGGCCTCGTTGACCAGCACCTCGTACTCGTAGCTCAGACCCGGCTCGAGGCCGGTTGCCAGCAGGATCGCCGTGTTGGCCCGCTCCGAATCAGTGGCCTCCGGATCGCTCGAACGCCACGCCGCGTCCTCGTCGGCACGGTAACGAATCTGCACCACCGCCGGCTCGTCGGTCTGCAGCCAGACCTTCACCTGGCGCATCGTCGAATGCCCGGGCATCGGCCCGGCCACGATCTCGGCGGCCGAAACGGACAAGGAACAGGCGGCCAACAGGGTCGCAATCACGAAACGCATCTTTCTCTCCAGCAATGAAAATCCCGGTTGCCGACTATACCGGCTCCAGAAGTGCGGTGGCGTGACAAGGCGGAGGACGGAGGACGGAAAACAATCGAAGGCGACGTAGGTCGGGGTCGCATCCCCGACGGACGAGGTCAGAGGGCCTGTACACATGTAGCTACGCGTGCCCCAATCCGAAAGGTCGTCCGTCGCGGATGTAACCGCGACCTACGCTCCTTCGGGTTCCGGGTGACCCGGCCCATCGCGGCAAAGCCGCCCCGCAACCCCCGGCGGCTGCCGCCGGAAACCGGAAAACGGAAACCGTTCTTTTCCCTGACCCCTGACCCCTGACCCCTGACCCCTGACCCCTGAACCCTGATTCACACCGGCACCGTCAACCCAAACACCCCCGCAACCGTGTCGAATGCCCCCTCCCCTTCAACACGCCCGCGGGCTTCGACAAGCCACTGCCACACCACCCCGCGGTCGCTGGGCAGCGCCTCGCGCGGGATTCCGCCCGGCGGCGGCACGGGGCGCCAGCGCGCGTCCATCGACAGAAACCAGTCCAGGCGCGGCGTGGTAATCCACAGGCGCTGGCCGTCCGGCCCGACCAGGCTCAGCGCCCGGCCCTCGCGCACCAGTTTCGAGAACCACGGCGTCCAGCCGCCGGCCGGCACCGGCCGGGCCATGCCCAGCCCCGACTCACCCTCGCGCTGGGTCATGAAGCCGGTTCGCTCCAGCAGCCGTTCCAGCCCCGTGACGGACGGCTGCAACGCTCGCAAATCGCCCGCAGACGATGGCGGCGGCGCCGGGTTGCCCGGGCCGCGTGCGGGCGGTTGCGCCCTGCCGGAACGCCCCGAAGACGCGATTGTTGACACCGATCGCTTGCGCGAGACGCCCGCCGGCCGCTGTGCCGGCTTCTCGAAATTGCGCGTTCGACGCTCCTCGGCGTCGTCCTCGTCCAGGTAGCTGTAGCGCGGCGCGTGAATCAGCGCCTCGGCCAGCGGCGAGGGCTGCTCGGTCTCGACGGCGTGCACCGCGACCTCGCCGGACTCCAGGCGCGCCAGCAGGCGCTGCAACCCGCCCAGGTCCATGTAGTCGTCCAGGCAGTCCGACAGCGCCTGCTGCACCAGCGGATGATCCGGCACCTCGCGCGCGCCGCTCAGATTCTCCAGGCAGGCGAGCTGGTCGGGAAACACGCAGGCAATCAGGTTCTCGGCCTGGCTGCGCTGGCGCTGCGAGGGCAGCGGCCCGTCGAGGCCGTTCTTGAGCAGCACCAGGGCGTTGTTGGCGCACCAGCGAAAGCGCGTGACGAACAGCGGCGTGTCGAGCATGGCCTGGGTGAGCACGTCGGCGACGTTGTGCGATTTGACGAAACGCGCCACCGCCGAGAGCTCGAACTGGCTGGTCACGCCCAGCGAGATCAGCACGCCGTCGTCGGTCGCCGCGGCCTGCAGCTCGAAGTTGAACTGCCGGCAGAAGCGCTTGCGCAGCGCCAGGCCCCAGGCACGGTTGATGCGCGCACCGGCGAAGGTATGCAGCACGATGTGCCGGTCGCCGCCGGGGTCGGAGAACTGCTCGATCACCAGGCGCTCGGGCGACGGCAGCGCCCCCAGCCGCGCGCTCGACGCCTCGAGCAACCGAACCGCCTGCGGATGCGGCGGCGTCCGCCCCCGGCCGGCGATCACGCGCAGCATGGCGGCAGCCATCTCGGCGCTGCGGCCCGGCCCCTCGCCGAACCAGAACGGCAGTTCGCCGGGCTCCTCGTCGGCCGGCTCCACGCGCACCAGCCCGGTCAGCACCCGCAGGATGCGCCACGGGCGATTGCCCAGCTGCAACACCTGCCCCGGCGAGGACTCGAAGGCCACCTCCTCGTCCAGCCGGCCCACGATGTCGCCGGTGTCGACGCGGACCACGTCATACTCGAACCATTCGGGAATCGTGCCGGCGTTGGTCAGCACCAGGCGATCGGCCTCCGGATGGGCGCGGTAACCGCCAAGTTCGTCGGCAACAAGCAGCGGCTCGAACTGCTCGTTCGGCATCAGTTCGGGCCGCTCGGCCAGCGATGCCAGCAGCGCCGACAACGTTTCCGCTGAAACGTCACGATACGGCCAGGCCGTGCGCACCAGGGCGAGCAGCTCGTTCGGTTTCCCGACACCGTTGGCGACCAAAGCCACCAGCTGCTGCGCCAGCACGTCCAGCGGTGCCGCCAGCGGCTCGACGGCATCGACGCCGCCGTCGGCGATCACATCACGCAGCGCGCGCGTTTCGACCAGCTGGTTGAGCGTGAGCGGAAACAAATGCATGCAGGGCTGCCGGCCCGGCCGATGCCCGCTTCTCCCGGCACGCTGGCGCACCAGGTTGACCGAGCCGGGCACGCCGATCTGGCAGACGCGATCGACATGACCCAGGTCCAGGCCCAGCTCCAGCGATGCGCTCGAAACCAGCACGCACAGCTCGCCGGCCTTGAAGCGCGCCTCGATCGCCTCGCGGTGCGCGGTGTCCAGACTGCCGTGGTGAGCCCCGACCTGGTCCGGGCAGCCGGCAACCTCCAGCAGTTCGTCCAGCGTCGCGGCCGTCCGCTCGACCTGCGCGCGCGTCTGGCAAAACACCAATAGCGAGCGATTGGCCAATGCCAGCTCGGCGATACGCGCGTGGATCTGCTCCCAGTGAACGGAATTGGGAAACGGCCCCAGCGGCATGCCCGGCAGCTCGACTTCGAGTTTCACCGGCCCCGCCGCATCGGGAGAAACGATCTCGCAGTCGGCCGATCCGGCCAGGAATCGCGCCAGGGTTTCCGGCGGCCGGGCGGTCGCTGACAACCCCACCCGCTGCACCGGCCGGCCCGCCAGCCGGTCCAGGCGCGCCAGCGAGAGCGCCAGATGCGCACCGCGCTTGTTGCCCGCCAGGGCATGCAGCTCATCGATCACGACCGATTCCACCGTTCGCAGCAGCGCCCGCCCGCCGCGGCTGCCAAGCAGCACGAACAGCGACTCCGGCGTGGTCGAAAGCATCTCGGGCGGATTGCGCCGCTGGCGCGCACGCTCAGCCTGCGGTGTATCCCCGCAGCGCAACGCGATCGACAGCGCGCGCCCGCAGGCCGGGGCGACCGCCTCGAGCAGTGGCGCCAGGTTGTGCGTCATATCTCGCGCCAGGGCCTTCAGCGGCGCGATATGCAGCGCCCGCACGCCCTTGCCTCGCCCCGGCCGGCTTGCCAGCCCCTCCACAATCGGCCGCCAAGCCGCCAGCGACTTACCCTGCCCCGTCGAGGCAATCACCAGCGCATTGCGCCCCGAACGCAGCACCGGCCAGGCCGACCGCTGCACCGACGTCGGCTCGCCCACGGCATTGGCAAACCAGGCGTCCAGCGATTGTTCGACATCGAATAAAGACATGCGCGCATTATGGGCGCGGGGTTTTCTCAAAAGGTGAGAAAAAGATCAAAGGTCGCAAGACGGAAAACAACCGAAGGCCGCGTAGGTCGGCGTTACATCGCCGACGGACGACCTATCCGACCTGCACACACATCAGCTAGGCGTGTTCAGACCCTCTACGTCGACCGTCGCGGATGTAACCGCGACCTACGCGGGCTCCGCTCCCGGTTTGCGCGAGACCGCCCCGCAGCACCCTTAACCCTGGATGCTAAGGTTCGTCCCATGCCAACCGACCACCCGATAACCCCAATCAAACTCCACGCCGGCAACCTCGGCCTATGCGGCTGTCCGGGCGGGGCGGCGGCATTTTTCGGCCGTCCGGACTCGGATTCCGGAATCGACGCGCTGGCGCGCTGGCCGGCCGGCGCCGTGGTCACGCTGATGGAATCGCGCGAACTCGAAATACTGGGCCTCGACGGCCTCCCGCGAGAGTTCAAAGAACGCTTTCCGCTCTGGCTTCACCTGCCCATCCGCGACGGCGACATCCCGGGAGCGCACTGGATGGAGCGCTGGCAGCTCGCCCGCCTCGTCATAGCCGCCCTGCTCGCCGAAGGCGACAACGTGGCCGTCCACTGCCTGGCCGGCGTGGGCCGCACCGGCACGATTGCCGCAATGTGCCTGGTCGACGCCGGCTTCGGCACCGGCCGCGAGGCCCTCGACCACGTCCGCCAGCTACACAACGTCCACGCCGCCGAAACCCCGGAACAGGAAGCCTTCGTCGAACAGTACCAACCAGCCGACATTCTCAAAGCGAACACCGTCCACGACCAACTGGCCGACACCATCGCCCGGGCCGGGATGGAACCCGTCATCGATGAAAGACGGCCGATTGATCCGAAGCCGAGCCGCAAAAATCGTCTGAGACCGTGGTCCGTGGTCGGTGATCCGTAATCCGTAATCCGTGGTCCGGAACCCCGAACCCAAACGATCGTAGGTCGGGGTTACATCCCCGACGGACGACCGATCCGACCTGTACACACATCAGCTACGCGTGTTCAGACCCTCTACGTCGTCCGTCGCGGATGTAACCGCGACCTACGCGGGCTCCGCTCCCGGTTTGCGGTGCGACGAGATTGGTGTTTTGTTGTTTTGATTTTCCTGAAACCTGAACCCTGAAACCTGAACCCTAAAGCCCTGCTAAAGTCACCGACATGTCCTCGCCCCCACGACCAACCGAAGCCCGCCCCGATCAACGCTGGAGATTCTGGATCGACCGCGGCGGCACGTTCACCGACGTCATCGCCCGCACGCCCGAGGGCGAGCTGCGTTCGGCCAAGCTGCTGTCGGACAACCCCGACCACTACGACGACGCCGCCGTCGAGGGCATCCGGCGCATGCTGGAGCTCGACAGCGACGAGGCCATTCCGGACGATCGCATCGAGCACGTGCGCATGGGCACCACCGTGGCCACCAACGCCCTGCTCGAGCGCAAGGGCGAGCGCACCGCGCTGGTCACCACCGGCGGCTTTCGCGATGCACTGAAAATCGGTCACCAGAGCCGGCCGGACATCTTCGCCCTCGACATCCGCCGCCCCGAACAGGTCTGCGACGAGATCCTGGAAGTCGACGAACGCATCGACGCCGACGGCGAAGTGCTGCGCGAGCTCGACGAGGACGAGCTGCGCGAGCAGCTGGCCCAATTGCGTGAGAAAGGCATCCGCGCTCTGGCGATCATCCTGGTGCACGGCTACCGTTACCCCGGGCACGAGAAGCGCATCGGCGAGATTGCCGATGAACTCGGCTTCGGCCAGGTCAGCCTGTCGCACCGGGTCAGCCCGCTGATCCGCTTCATCGGCCGCGGCGACACCACCGTGGTCGACGCCTACCTCTCGCCGGTGCTCAGGCGCTACGCCGAGCGCATCGCCGAAGAACTGGGTGACGTTCGCCTGCAGTTCATGAAGTCCGACGGCGGCCTGACCGACGCGGCCAGCTTTGCCGGCAAGGACGCCATCCTGTCGGGCCCGGCCGGCGGCATCGTCGGCTGCGTGCGCACCGCCGCGATGGCCCGGCTGGAGCACGTCATCGGCTTCGACATGGGCGGCACCTCCACCGACGTGTCGCACTACAGCGGCGAGTTCGAGCGCAGCCTCGAGACCGTCATCGCCGGCGTACGCCTGCGCGTGCCCATGCTCGAGATCCACACCGTGGCCGCCGGCGGCGGCTCGAAGCTGCACTTCGACGGCGGCCGCTACCGCGTCGGCCCCGATTCGGCCGGCGCCGACCCCGGCCCGGCCTGCTATCGCAAGGACGGCCCGCTGACGGTCACCGACTGCAACGTCATGCTCGGCAAGCTCCAGCCCGGCTTCTTTCCGAAAACCTTCGGCCCGGGCGCCGACGAGGCGCTCGACGCCGACATCGTCGCCGAGAAGTTCGACCAGCTGTGCCAGGAGATCCGCGAGGCCACCGGCGACGAGCGCCGCCCGGTCGAAGTGGCCGAAGGCTTCCTGCGCATCGCCGTGGCCAACATGGCCAACGCCATCAAGAAAGTCTCGGTTCAGCGCGGCCACGACGTCACCGGCTACGCCCTGAACTGCTTCGGCGGCGCCGGCGGCCAGCACGCCTGCCTGGTGGCCGACGAGCTGGGCATCGAAACCGTGCTCATCCACCCCCACGCCGGCGTGCTCTCGGCCTACGGCATGGGCTTGGCCGACGTCACCGCCCACCGCGAGTTCGCGGTCAACGCCACACTCGACGACGCCCTGGCCGACAAGCTCGCGGAACGCTTCGAGGACCGCGCCCGCGAGGCAGTTGAAGAACTCGAAGCGCAGGCCTTCGACGCCGGCGATATCGAAGTCGCTCGCCGCTGCCGGGTGCGCTACCAGGGCACCGACACGACCCTGCCGATCGACTTCGGCGAGCGCGCCGACATGGCACAGGCCTTTACCCGGGCCCACCGCCGGCAGTTCGGCTTCGCCATGGAAGAGCGCGATCTGGTCGTCGAAGCCGGCCTGGTCGAGGCCATCGGCCGCAGCCGCGCGCTCGGCGCCGAACCCGAGATCGACCCCGACCGCCCCGAGGCCGAACCGGCCGCGCGGGTGGAGACCTTCATGGACGGCGAGACCCGCCGCGACACGCCCGTCTACCGCCGCGACGACCTGGCCGCCGGACAACGCATCGACGGGCCCGCGATCGTCATCGAGCCCAACTCCACCGTCGTGCTCGAACCGGGCTGGCGCGCCGCGCTCAACCGCCACGGCCACCTGCTGCTCGAGCGCAGCGAATCGAGGCGATCGCTCGAAGCCGACACCAGGGCCGATCCGGTCCTGCTGGAGGTCTTCAACAACCTTTTCATGTCGATTGCCGAGCACATGGGCGCGACCCTGCAGCAGACCGCCTGGTCGGCCAACATCAAGGAGCGCCTGGACTTTTCCTGCGCCCTGTTCGACGAGCAGGGCCGCCTGGTCTCCAACGCCCCGCACATGCCCGTGCACCTGGGCTCCATGGGCGAGAGCGTGCGCGCGGTCATCGACGCCTTCGACCAGGACATGGCGCCCGGCGATGTCTTTTTGCTCAACGATCCCTATCGCGGCGGCACCCACCTGCCCGACCTGACCGTGGTCAGCCCCTGTTTCAACGACAACGGCGACGAGATTCTTTTCTACACCGCCAGCCGCGCCCACCACGCCGACGTCGGCGGCATCACGCCGGGTTCCATGCCGCCCGACAGCAAGACCATCCACGACGAAGGCGTGCTGATCGGCCCGATGCGCGCGGTCCGCCGCGGCGAGCTTTGCCGGCAGGCACTCGAGGAGGTGTTCACCGGCGGCGACCACCCGGTGCGCAACATCGACCAGAACTTTAGCGACCTGCACGCCCAGATCGCGTCCAACCAGCGCGGGCTGCAGGAAGTCGATCGCATGATCGACCAGTTCGGCCTGGACACCGTGCGCGCCTACATGCGCCACGTGCAGGACAACGCCGCCGAACAGGTCGCGCGCGTCCTCAACCGCCTCGAGGATGGCCACTGGGTCAAGAAGATGGACAACGGCACACAGATCGAAGTGACCGTCACCGTCGATCGCGACGCGCGCCGGGCGAAGATCGACTTCACCGGCACCAGCGACCAGACCGAAGACAACTTCAACGCCCCGCGTGCGGTCACCCGCGCGGCCGTGCTCTACGTGTTGCGCTGCCTGGTCGCCGACGACATTCCGCTCAACGACGGCTGCATGGCGCCCATCGAGCTCGTGGTGCCCGAAGGCAGCCTGCTCTCGCCCGTCCACCCGGCCGCGGTGGTCGCCGGCAACGTCGAGACCAGCCAGGTCGTCTCCGACGCCCTGTTCGCCGCCATGGGCGTGCTCGCCAACGGCCAGGGCACGATGAACAATCTCACCTTCGGCAACGAGCGCTACCAGCACTACGAAACGCTCTGCGGCGGTGCGGGCGCCGGCGACGGCTTCAACGGCGCCGACGCCGTGCACGTCCACATGACCAACTCGCGCCTGACCGACCCCGAAATCCTCGAAACCCGCTTCCCCGTGCTGCTCGAATCCTTCGGCATCCGCCCCGATTCCGGCGGCGAAGGCCGCTGGCGCGGCGGCCACGGCGCCGAACGCCGCATCCGCTTCCTCGAACCGATGACGGTGGCCATCCTCGCCAACTCCAGAAAGATCGCCCCATCGGGCATCAAGGGCGGCGGCGACGGCGCAGTCGGAAAAGCGTGGATCGAAAAATCGGATGGCACCCGCAAAGCCCTCTCCGGCACCGACCGCACCGAAGTCAAACCCAACGACATGCTCGTCCTCCAGACCCCCGGCGGCGGCGGCTACGGCAAATCATCGAAACCCGCGTAGGTCGGGGCCGCGTCCCCGACGGACGCCATATCGGACCAGGACACGCATCGCTACGCGTATTCAGCTCCTCTACCTCGTCCGTCGCGGAT
>JAXHNG010000022.1:0-226528 GCA_034520805.1 Lysobacterales bacterium
CAGGACACCCACGAACTAGTTGAATCCGCACTGGTCGACGCGCGGATAGGAAAATGTCGCGTCTGTTCGTAAGCAAAACCAGGACACCCACGATTTGTAGAAAATCTCCTACACCTGACCGCGACGTTTGCCGAATGACGCCACCGCATGGATGCGCTCATGATTACTCCATGGCCTATCCGCGTAGCCAACTGGTCAGCGACGAGGAGCCCGGCTTTTTCCATTGCGTAAGTCGGTGTGTGCGTCGCGCGTTTCTATGCGGCGTTGACCACACGACCGGTAAAGACTTCGAGCATCGCCGGCAGTGGATCGAGGATCGCATCTTCCAGCTCGCAGACAGCTTTGCTGTATCCGTGTATGCCTACGCGGTCATGTCGAATCATTTCCATGTGGTGCTTCGTAGTGATCCAACAACGCCTTGGCAGTGGACTGATCGGGAAGTGGCAGAACGATGGTTGGCAATCTTTCCGGGCTCGATCAGCAACCGAGAAGATCCGGCCTGCGTGGAGCGGGCCACCCTCGCCCTCCTTGGCAATGCCGAGCGACTGGGACGTCATCCGCCAGCGTCTCGGCTCAATCAGCTGGTTCATGCGCGCGCTCAACGAGCCGATTGCCCGCATGGCCAATCGCGAGGATGGCTGCACGGGCCGGTTCTGGGAAGGCCGTTTCAAGTGCCAGGCGTTGCTCGACGAACAAGCCGTGCTGTCTTGCATGGCCTACGTCGATCTCAATCCGGTTCGGGCCGGCATGTGCGAAGCGCTTCGGGACTCCGAGCACACCTCAGTCCGGTATCGACTCGAGTCGGCTCGATCTGCCATCGGGAAGGCGCTTGGGCGTAGCTCTCAGGATCAGGCGCTAAAGCCGGTCGCCGGGCTGGATGCCGACGCGCTGTCCGACCTGACCGAGTCCAGCTACATCGAGCTCGTGCGCTGGACGGGACTGCAGGCGCATCCCGAGAAGCGCGGCAAGCTTTCCGCTGCCGCAGAAGCGCCGCCCGAAGGGCTCTGGCACGTTGCCAATCATCCCCGCGAGTGGATCCGGCGCGTCCAGGGGACCGAGAGCCGCTACTACCGGGCGATTGGGTCTGCCGAGGCGCTGATGCTGAAGGCTGCAGACCTCGGCCAACGCTGGATGAAAGGGGTTTCGGGAGAATTCGCTCTCAAGAAGCTACGAGAACAGCCAGTTCCCTGGTAGCCCTTACGACCAACGAGTCATAAACCGGTCGATCCGGGCGCTCCGCCTGCCTGCTTGCCGGGCAATCCGGCATGCGAAGGACTTTTTGCTGCCCAGAGTCCCAATTCACCCCTTTCCGGAAGACCATCTCGGCCTATTCAGCGGCCGAGCCGTTGGCGGCGACCCCGTTCCAGGCGCAGAAATCGTGGGTGTCCTGGTTTTTCCAGAGAGCCGCTACTACCGGGCGATTGGCTCGGTCGAAGCGTTGATGCTGAAGGCCGCAGATCTGGGTCAGCGATGGATGAAAGGCGTTTCGGGAGAATTCGCTCTCAAGAAGCTCCGAGAACAGCCAGTTCCCTGGTAGCCCTCACCACCAACAAGCCATCAACTGATCGATTCGGGGCTCCGTCTGCTTGCTTGCCGGGAAATCCGGCCTGCGAAGGGCCTTTTGCTGCCCAGAGTTCCAATTCACCCCTTTCCGGAAGACCATCTCGGCGCATTCAGCGGCCGACTCGTTGGCGGCGACCCCGTTTCAGGCACAAAAATCGTGGGTGTCCTGGTTTTTCCTGCCAGTTCCCTAGTAACGCTATTCTGAGCTGCACTTCCAAATGACCGGGATGAGCCGGGCGCCAGCCCGTGCGCGAATCCAGCCGCAAACAGCCACCCGAACGGCCAGCAGATCCAATCGCAGCCGATTCGGCCTCAATTCCAGCCGTTTCCAGAGTCCAACTGCCCCCGCGACAACTAATACGTCACGAAATTCGTGGGTGTCCTAGTTTCAGTAGTTTCAGAGTAAGCGCCTACGAACCGGCACCCTTCTCAACGGCTTAGAGATCACTATGCTGACGCCATCGATATCCACGATGGAGCAAGCAAGTGAGCAGACGTTACCTCAAGGCCGAGCAGTGGCGTGAGCTGATCGCACAGCAGGCCGCCGGCGCGGCGTCAGTGGCTGAGTTCTGTCAGCGCCATGGTCTGACGACGAAGTCTTTCTACCGACGCCGCAAGGCGCTGCGCGAAGCGGATGCGCACCAGGGCATGGTCGCGGTCGCGCCGCCGGTATCATCGCAGCCAACCAGCCAGATGGCCGTGTCCTGGCGCGGTGTCGCGTTGGCTCTGCCGGGGTCGGCCTCATCGAGCTGGGTAGCGCAACTGATGCGGGAGCTGGCCGATGCGTCTGTTTCGTGACCTGCCCACGGTCTACCTGCACCGCGACGTGGTGGACTTTCGCAAGTCCATCGATGGCCTGGCGGCCATCGTCGAGCAGCAGATGGCACTCGACCCGTTCGCCGATGCCCTGTATGTATTCTGCAACCGCCACCGCGACCGGCTCAAGGTGCTCTACTGGGATCAGACCGGATTCTGCCTGTGGTACAAGCGCCTGGAGAAGGCCAAGTTCAAGTGGCCGCGCAAGCACGCCGATGGCGTCATTCGCTGGGATGAGCGCGAGTTCAACTGGCTGCTCGAAGGCTTTGATGTGATGCGTATGCAGGGCCATCAACAACTGCATTTTTCGGCCACCAATGCAGTGATTAGCGGTGACTCATGCTATTGATTCTGCTATACTTTCTGCATGTCGTCGGCCACACAAAAAGCCTCTTCTGCAGATCCTTCAACGGCCGATCAGATCGCCACTTTGCAGGCGCGCATCAGCGAGCAGGAAGACGAGCTCAGCGCCAGGGAAGCCCTGCTGGTAACCCACGCCGAGCGCATCCGCCAGCTCGAAGAGATCATCCGCACTTTCCAGCGCAAGACCTTTGCTGGCACCAGCGAGCAAGCCAGTGCAGATCAGCTGGGCTTGTTCAACGAAGCCGAGGAGATCGAGGCTACCGAAGCGCCCGAAGTCGCCGTCAAGCCGCATTCCCGCCAGCGTCGGGGCCGACCAGCGCTGCCGCCGGAGTTGCCGCGCGAAGAGATCGTCTACGACCTGTCCGAGTCCGACAAGATCTGCCCCCACGATGGCGAGGCGCTCGAACACATCGGCGAAGAGACCTCCGAACAGCTCGATATCATCCCGGCTCAGGTCAAGGTCATCCGCCACGTTCGGCTCAAGTACGCCTGCCCGGGCTGCCAGCAGCATGTGGCCACCGCGGCCAAGCCGGCCCAGCCGCTTGGCAAGTCGATGGCCGCGCCGGGGCTGCTGGCCTACATCGCCACAGCCAAGTATGTCGACGCCCTGCCGCTGTACCGCCAGACCCAGCAGTTCGCGCGGCTGGGCGTCGAACTCGACCGCACCACCTTGGCCAACTGGATGGTCCAGTGCGGCAAGCTGGTCCAGCCGCTGATCAACCGCCTGACCGAGCAGATCCTCGAGGCCCCCGTCATCGGCATGGACGAGACGACCGTCCAGGTCCTTGACGAACCCGACAAGCCGGCACGAAGCACCAGCTACATGTGGGTGATGGGCGCCGGCCCGCCGGCCCAGCGCCTGCTGGTCTATCACTACGAAGCCAGCCGTTCGGGCAACGTGCCGCTCGAGCGCCTTGAAGACTTCGGCGGTGCCCTGATCGCCGATGGCTATTCTGGCTATGGCGCGGCCTGTCGAACCCACGGGATCACCCGGCTGGGTTGCTGGGCGCATGCCCGACGCAAGTTCTTCGATGCCGCCAAGCTCCAGCCCAAGGGCAAGACCGGACGACCGGATCAAGCACTGGCCATGATCGGCAAGCTCTACCGGGTCGAGCGCGAAGCCCGTGAGCTGGATGCCCACCAGCGCCACGAGCTACGCCAGCAACAGTCACAGCCGGTCATTGACAAGCTCCAAGCCTGGTTGATCAAGACGCTACCCCGGGTCGCGCCCAAGACCAAACTGGGCGAAGCGCTTCATTACCTGGACAAGCAATGGCCCGCGCTGGTGCGCTACCTCGACGATGGCCGCTACCCGATCGACAACAACGCCATCGAAAACGCTATCCGGCCGTTCGCCATCGGCCGCAAGAACTGGCTGTTCTCAAAAAGCCCGGCCGGCGCCCGCGCCAGCGCCAACCTCTACAGCCTGATCGAAACCGCCAAGGGCCACGGCATCGAACCCTATGCCTATCTGCGCCACGTATTCAAAGAACTCCCGCTGGCTGAAACCGTGGATGATATTGACGCATTGCTGCCCGACGCGGTCAAGGGTGGGGTTTCTTAGGCGCTTACGTTTCAGAGTTTCAGTAGTGCTGCTTTTCCTCGCTGCATTTTCGCCAGGGATGGCCAGATTTACCCACAGACTTCGTATAGGTGAGTCACGTACCCAGTTGCATTCCCCAGGGAGCACTTCAATGCCTAGAGTATTTTTAGTCTTGATCCTGATCGCCGCGTCGCTGCCGGTGTCACTAGCAGCGCAGGAAACTGCCATTACCTACCAGGGGCAGCTGCAGGACGGAGGGCAACCATTCACCGGAAGCGCAGACTTGGAGTTTCGTTTGTTTGATCAAGAATTTGATGGAAACCAGGTTGGCACGACCCAGACTCGCCCCGGCTGGCCGATCGAAGACGGCCTGTTCCAGGTAGAACTGGATTTCGGGACTGGCGCTTTCACAGAATCTGCACGGTACCTCGAAGTGCGGGTGGAGGGAAACACACTAAGCCCGCGCCAGGCTATTCGGCCGACGCCAACAGCGCAGGTTGCGCTATCCGACCAAGACACGCTCTCCGAGCTTTCCTGCGCTGAGGGTCAAATCCCCAAACAATCAAACGGAAGCTGGGTCTGCGCCGAAGATAGTGACGCCCTGGCTAGCGGAATACGGGCTTACAGCGTGACAGGTGCTGCCTTCGAAGTTCCTGATTTGGAAGATGATTTGATGGATAAAAGCATCTTCGGCGGATACGCCTACGCAGATTCGAACCCGGATTCGATTTTCTTAGCCGATCTGTATACCCCACTTCACCTGCCCGATGGCGCAACAATAGAATCACTTCGGTGCTTTTTCTATGACGGGAACCCTACCTACGACCTGGCAGATTCCTCGGTGGCCCTTCGCGTTCGCAATCACACGAGCACCGCAGTGAATACAGCCGCCAGCTTGAGCATGACCAGCTCCGGAGAAAGCTCGGTTGTCCAGGAAGCATCGGACAATAGCATCGCGTCTTCACTTGACGTTGTGGATAACGTCAATCGAACCTACTGGCTAGACGCAACCTGGAGCATCGTTCAAGAAGCTGTGGGCAGTGCAGCCCTAAGATTTTATGGCTGTACCGTCGAGTATTCCGTTGGTTGATTGGCCGAGCGCTTCGGGTCTGAGCACGCAGGCAAATGGGGTCACCCGGAACTTGCAGATCCAGCACGGCCCGAGAAAATCCAGGACACCCATCATCTCTATCGCTACTACGGAGTGATTGGCTCAGCCGAAGCGTTGATGCTGAAGGCCGCGGATCTGGGGCAGCAGCATAGGCAATGGAGCAGTTGCGGTTTGCGCGACACGCGCAAGAAGCAGGTGCGGAGTGCCGTCATGCGTGGATGAAAGGCGTTTCGGGGGAATTCGCTCTCAAGAAGCTCCGGGAACATCCAGTTCCCTGGTAGCCCTTACCACCAACAAAACATAAACCGGTCGATCCGGGCGCTCCGCCTGCCTGCTTGCCGGGCAATCCGGCCTGTGAAGGGCTTTCTGCTGCGCAGAGCGCCAAATCACCCCTGCCGGGGCGGTAAAACCAGGACACCCACGAACTAGTTGAATCCGCACTGGTCGACGCGCGGATAGGAGAATGTCGCGTCTGTTCGTAGGAGATTTCCTACAGATCGTGCCGTGAACGGGCGGCTGAGTGCACAATAGGGGCGAGCTGCCACCGGGAAACGCCATGTCAAAGCTTCGCGATCGGGTCTCCGTCGACTTCGATGCCCATCTGGCGGTGGTCAGCCTGGATCGACCGGAAAAATACAACGCGCTGGATCTCCCCATGATGCACGCCCTGGTCGAAGCGGCCCGGGTGGTTCGCCGCCAGCCAGATGTGCGCGCGGTGATTCTGCGCGGACACGGCAGCGCGTTCTGTTCCGGCCTGGATTTCGCCAGCGTGAGCCGCCGGCCGGCTGGGGTGGTGAGGGCTTTCCTACCGTGGTTCGGCAAGACCAACCTGTTCCAGCGCCTGAGCCTGATCTGGCGCAATCTGCCCATGCCGGTAATCGCGGTCACTCAAGGCTACTGCTTTGGCGGCGGGTTCCAGATTGCGCTGGGCTGCGATTTCCGTTTCAGCACACCGGAGTGTGAGTTCTCGATCATGGAAATTGACTGGGGGCTGATCCCCGACATGGGCGCCTCGGTGACCCTGCGCGACCTGGTCGCACTGGATCAGGCCCTGGAGCTCACGCTGACCGGGCGGCGCTTCGCGGCCGATGAAGCGCTAAACATGAACCTGATCACGCGCATCGACCACGACCCTCTTGGCGCCGCCCATGAGCTCGCCAACCAGATCGCCAGTCGCTCACCCGATGCGGTCGCTGCCGCCAAGAAGCTGCTGACTTCAACCCGCCAGGGCTCCGAGCGCCGTGCGCTGAGGCGCGAACGGTGGGGCCAGCTGGGCGTACTGATGGGAGTCAATCAGCGCGAGGCCATGCGCGCCCGATCAGAAAAACGCCGGCCGAACTTTCTTCAGCGACGTTGATTCCCGGCCGAATCCAGGACACCCACGATTTGTAGGAAATTTCCTACACCCGACCGCGACGTTTGCCGGATTTCTCGGCGCCGTCTACTGAGCCACCATGGCTCCATGGCCTATCCGCGCAGCCAACTGGTCAGCGACGAGGAGCCCGGCTTTTTCCATTGCGTAAGTCGGTGTGTGCGTCGCGCGTTTCTATGCGGCGTTGACCACACGACTGGTAAAGACTTCGAGCATCGCCGGCAGTGGATCGAGGATCGCATCTTCCAGCTCGCAGACAGCTTTGCTGTATCCGTGTATGCCTACGCGGTCATGTCGAATCATTTCCATGTGGTGCTTCGTAGTGATCCAACAACGCCTTGGCAGTGGACTGATCGGGAAGTGGCAGAACGATGGTTGGCCATCTTTCCGGGCTCGATCAGCAACCGAGAAGATCCGGCTTGCGTGGAGCGGGCCACCCTCGCCCTCCTTGGCAATGCCGAGCGACTGGGAGTCATCCGCCAGCGTCTCGGCTCAATCAGCTGGTTCATGCGCGCGCTCAACGAGCCGATTGCCCGCATGGCCAATCGCGAGGATGGCTGCACGGGCCGGTTCTGGGAAGGCCGTTTCAAGTGCCAGGCGTTGCTCGACGAACAAGCCGTGCTGTCTTGCATGGCCTACGTTGATCTCAATCCGGTTCGGGCCGGCATGTGTGAAGCGCTTCGGGACTCCAAGCACACCTCAGTCCGGTATCGACTCGAGTCGTCTCGATCTGCCATCGGGAAGGCGCTTGGGCGTAGCTCTCAGGATCAGGCGCTAAAACCGGTCGCCGGGCTGGATGCCGACGCGCTGTCCGACCTGACCGAGTCCAGCTACATCGAGCTTGTACGCTGGACAGGACTGCAGGCGCACCCCGAGAAGCGCGGCAAGCTTTCCGCTGCCGAAGAAGCGCCGCCCGAGGGACTCTGGAACGTCGCCAATCATCCCCGCGAGTGGATCAGGCGCGTCCAAGGAACCGAGAGCCGTAAGCGCCTACGAACCGGCACCCTTCTCAACGGCTTAGAGATCACTATGCTGACGCCATCGATATCCACGATGGAGCAAGCAAGTGAGCAGACGTTACCTCAAGGCCGAGCAGTGGCGTGAGCTGATCGCACAGCAGGCCGCCGGCGCGGCGTCAGTGGCTGAGTTCTGTCAGCGCCATGGTCTGACGACGAAGTCTTTCTACCGACGCCGCAAGGCGCTGCGCGAAGCGGATGCGCACCAGGGCATGGTCGCGGTCGCGCCGCCGGTATCATCGCAGCCAACCAGCCAGATGGCCGTGTCCTGGCGCGGTGTCGCGTTGGCTCTGCCGGGGTCGGCCTCATCGAGCTGGGTAGCGCAACTGATGCGGGAGCTGGCCGATGCGTCTGTTTCGTGACCTGCCCACGGTCTACCTGCACCGCGACGTGGTGGACTTTCGCAAGTCCATCGATGGCCTGGCGGCCATCGTCGAGCAGCAGATGGCACTCGACCCGTTCGCCGATGCCCTGTATGTATTCTGCAACCGCCACCGCGACCGGCTCAAGGTGCTCTACTGGGATCAGACCGGATTCTGCCTGTGGTACAAGCGCCTGGAGAAGGCCAAGTTCAAGTGGCCGCGCAAGCACGCCGATGGCGTCATTCGCTGGGATGAGCGCGAGTTCAACTGGCTGCTCGAAGGCTTTGATGTGATGCGTATGCAGGGCCATCAACAACTGCATTTTTCGGCCACCAATGCAGTGATTAGCGGTGACTCATGCTATTGATTCTGCTATACTTTCTGCATGTCGTCGGCCACACAAAAAGCCTCTTCTGCAGATCCTTCAACGGCCGATCAGATCGCCACTTTGCAGGCGCGCATCAGCGAGCAGGAAGACGAGCTCAGCGCCAGGGAAGCCCTGCTGGTAACCCACGCCGAGCGCATCCGCCAGCTCGAAGAGATCATCCGCACTTTCCAGCGCAAGACCTTTGCTGGCACCAGCGAGCAAGCCAGTGCAGATCAGCTGGGCTTGTTCAACGAAGCCGAGGAGATCGAGGCTACCGAAGCGCCCGAAGTCGCCGTCAAGCCGCATTCCCGCCAGCGTCGGGGCCGACCAGCGCTGCCGCCGGAGTTGCCGCGCGAAGAGATCGTCTACGACCTGTCCGAGTCCGACAAGATCTGCCCCCACGATGGCGAGGCGCTCGAACACATCGGCGAAGAGACCTCCGAACAGCTCGATATCATCCCGGCTCAGGTCAAGGTCATCCGCCACGTTCGGCTCAAGTACGCCTGCCCGGGCTGCCAGCAGCATGTGGCCACCGCGGCCAAGCCGGCCCAGCCGCTTGGCAAGTCGATGGCCGCGCCGGGGCTGCTGGCCTACATCGCCACAGCCAAGTATGTCGACGCCCTGCCGCTGTACCGCCAGACCCAGCAGTTCGCGCGGCTGGGCGTCGAACTCGACCGCACCACCTTGGCCAACTGGATGGTCCAGTGCGGCAAGCTGGTCCAGCCGCTGATCAACCGCCTGACCGAGCAGATCCTCGAGGCCCCCGTCATCGGCATGGACGAGACGACCGTCCAGGTCCTTGACGAACCCGACAAGCCGGCACGAAGCACCAGCTACATGTGGGTGATGGGCGCCGGCCCGCCGGCCCAGCGCCTGCTGGTCTATCACTACGAAGCCAGCCGTTCGGGCAACGTGCCGCTCGAGCGCCTTGAAGACTTCGGCGGTGCCCTGATCGCCGATGGCTATTCTGGCTATGGCGCGGCCTGTCGAACCCACGGGATCACCCGGCTGGGTTGCTGGGCGCATGCCCGACGCAAGTTCTTCGATGCCGCCAAGCTCCAGCCCAAGGGCAAGACCGGACGACCGGATCAAGCACTGGCCATGATCGGCAAGCTCTACCGGGTCGAGCGCGAAGCCCGTGAGCTGGATGCCCACCAGCGCCACGAGCTACGCCAGCAACAGTCACAGCCGGTCATTGACAAGCTCCAAGCCTGGTTGATCAAGACGCTACCCCGGGTCGCGCCCAAGACCAAACTGGGCGAAGCGCTTCATTACCTGGACAAGCAATGGCCCGCGCTGGTGCGCTACCTCGACGATGGCCGCTACCCGATCGACAACAACGCCATCGAAAACGCTATCCGGCCGTTCGCCATCGGCCGCAAGAACTGGCTGTTCTCAAAAAGCCCGGCCGGCGCCCGCGCCAGCGCCAACCTCTACAGCCTGATCGAAACCGCCAAGGGCCACGGCATCGAACCCTATGCCTATCTGCGCCACGTATTCAAAGAACTCCCGCTGGCTGAAACCGTGGATGATATTGACGCATTGCTGCCCGACGCGGTCAAGGGTGGGGTTTCTTAGGCGCTTACCGAGAGCCAGTACTACCGGGCGATTGGCTCAGCCGAAGCGTTGATGCTAAAGGCCGCAGATCTGGGTCAGCGCTGGATGAAAGGCGTTTCGGGGGAATTCGCTCTCAAGAAGCTCCGGGAACAACCAACTCCCTGGTAGCCCTCACAACCAACAAACCAAAATCGGTCGATCCAGGGGCTCCGCCTGCCTGCTTGCCGGGCAACCCGGCCTGCGAAGGACTTTTTGCTGCCCAGAGACCCAAATCACCCCCTTCCGGAAGACCATCTCGGAGGATCTAGCAGTCTCGTGATTGGCGGCGACCCCGTTCCAGGCGCAGAAATCGTGGGTGTCCTGGTTTTTCGCCAAAAAGCTGGGAGAACAGCCAGTCCCCTGGTAGCCCTTACGACCAACGACTCATAAACCGGTCAATCCGGGCGCTCCGCCTGCCTGCTTGCCGGGCAATCTGGCCTGCGAAGGACTTCTTGCTGCCCAGAGTCCCAATTCACCCCTTTCCGGAAGACCATCTCGGCGCATCCATCAGCCGAGCCGTTGGCGGCGACCCCGTTTCAGGCGCAAAAATCGTGGGTGTCCTGGTTTTCTGTTTTCTCCTCAGAAATCGTGGGTGTCCTGATTTTCGCATGCAGAAATCGTGGGTGTCCTGGTTTTCCCTCCTTCACTTTCCTAAATCATAAAGCGTCAACACTATCGGCCGAGCCCGCCAAAACTCCGTTGGGATTCAGCCGAGCTGAGGCCATATCCGTTTGGAAAAGCATAGGTTTCTTAATCTTTTCAGACACGCTCACTTTCCGTTTTCAGTCGCCCGAGGCTTCGGAGCCTCCGCTCAAGGAGCTCAGGCTTGTTCGCTTCGCACTCCCAAACAACGATTACCCTAAAGCCGAGCCGGTGCAGTTCGTGCTCGACTTGCCGATCTCGCTCGCGATTGCGTTCAAACTTAGCTAGCCAATAATCGCGGTTTGCTTTGGGCACAGTCGCTTTGGGACAACCTTCGTGGTGGTGCCAATAGCACCCATGAACAAAAATCGCCCAGCGCCGCTTACGGTTCGCGAGATCTGGAGAACCCGGCAGGTCCTTATTGCTCGTGCGATAGCGGTGCCCATGCGACGAGACGATCCGCCGGACAATCAATTCTGGCTTGGTGTGCTGTTGCCGAATTCGCCCCATTCGATCGGAATCGAACAAACTAGTTCTAAGCGCCTTCTCGTCTGGGTTTAGCCGGCGCTCATCCTTCTTGAATCCCCAAACCTTACCCTTTTCGTCGGCCTGCATGTTTGACATCTCAGATATTCGCGAACCGGTTCTCATAGATATGGGCAATCCTTCGGATGAGCTGATCGTAATGAAATATCTCATCAGCCGAAGGCGCTGGCGGCTTGCTAACGAGCTTCACGGCGCTATGGTCGTTGCGACACTCGACGACAACGATGCCCAATGCATCGAATCCCTCAGCGCCCGTGTGTGACCGCCTGGGGATTTCGCGGATTTTTTCTACGGCCCTCACACAGTAATCTGGCTGGCGATGCTCGGATACCCGCGTTGGATACGTATTCAAGTCGAATTTGTTCAGATCCGAACTGATAAAGCTGTCGGCGAGATTTACCATGGTGAAACCCGCTGCAATGCAATAATCCGACGACCCATGAATGGCCAGGTGGCTCGAATTCAACTCGTCATACAGGCGGGGAAGGGCCTTTATATGTGCCGTCATGCAGGCTTTCGCCTCTAGAGCCAAATGCACTGAACCTACGGGCACTCTATTCAATTCCGGGTAGCCATCCAACTGCGCCTGCTCGTCCCCCTTCAGCACAATCTTATAGTCGCCAACCAGCTCTTGGAAGCTCTTGGCTTTCGCCGTACCACTACCGGGCGTGCAGATTACGAGGTCGAGATCCTTCTTCCTGGCCGTCTTGAAGTCGCGCATCAGATGGTTGATGCCAAAGCCGACAGCCCCTCGTTCGATATGGTTGCGGAGCAGCGGACATACCTCGAGGAGATCAAACAGGATTCCCCAGCAAGCGATCTTTGAGTGGCGGTCGCTCCTAGAGTGATACTGCCAGTTATTGCCGTACTTATCGGCAACTCCAGGGTGACTCAGCGACCGTACCAATATATCAGGGCCTCGCATAATTCTCCCATTTTCGATGAATTGCTATTGCCAATTAGCGGGCAGCATTCGCTGAAGCGAATTGAGTAAGAGGCTCATCCATCTTGTCAGAAGCCGAGGTGCCGACCTTTATCCGCTCCAGGTGAGCCTCTATCGCCTGTATAAATCCCGGCGGAAAGCGCAGTCGTCCCTTTTGTGTGCGACTCAAAAACCCGGCAGTAGCTCTCACGGACAGTGGCTGGGGCTCATAACTTAGAAAATCTGCAAGATGGGACGACTCGTAACGCTTGGGCCACTCTGACGCGTTTACGACAAAGCGTCCATCACCGACATTCCAAGCCGCGGTTGGCCACGGCATACCCGCCTTGAAAGGCCAAATCTCAAAAGGCCTCACCGCGCCAGGCTCCAGGAATCGTTCGCCGAGCCACTCAGCCGCTGGAACACTCACTGCATTACCCACGAGTTTCCATCTGAAGCTCTTTTTACCGGCCGCTTCCGCCGGGCCCGTCCAATCGACCGGAAACCCTTGGAGGCGCTCAGCATCTCGAATATCCGGTTTTACCACATCACCGGAGGGGAGGAGAATGGCAGGCGGCGAAGGTATTCCGACGGCAGAGCCACCTTTCAACGTTGGAACGGCATCAACCGCCCAACCTAGACCGCGCACACCCTCGGTCCAATAGAAGCCACAGGCATACGAACGATGGTCTGCCGGCGCGGTCGGCGCTTCCGCCTCGTCGGCGAACAGGATTGTTCGCGGGTCATCCGATCGGCTGGCCACGAAGTAGACTCGGCGGCGGCGTTGCGGCAGCCCAAAGCTCCGGGTATCGACTACCCGGTACGCCCACCTGTAGCCGAGCTCCTCAAAGGCCCGTACAATCACCTCCATTGCCATGCCACGACTGAGCTGCAGCATGAATGGGACGTTTTCGAGTAATACCCAGGTAGGCTGCGCCTTCTCGATGAGACGAATTACCTCGCCCACCAGCCCCGACCGAGCACCAGAAATGCCAGCTGTCTGCCCGGCCTGACTCAAGTCCTGGCACGGAAAACCAGCCGTCACGAGTTCCGTGTCGGGAGGCAAGGCTTCCAGATTGCGGATGTCCGAGTGCAGCTGGCTTTGCGCGAAGCGCTCACCTAGCACAGCCATTGCCGGGGGATCGTTTTCGCAAAGTAGCTCTGCCTCGTGTCCAGCCCTTTCCAGGCCAAGTTCGATACCACCGACACCAGCAAAAAGCCCAGCCACTCGATAAGCCCGGCCGGGCCTCGGCGGCTCGCCCGAAGCTCCTATGCCATTGATCGGCAACGCCATATTTCTACCCACCTCAATACCTCCCTGAGCTGTGAACTCGGTGTGACTGGGTCTTGCCGATTATTTTCAGAGCAAACTCTAGAACCACCCAGAGATGGGTCAATCCCGTGCTTGACCCCGATTCTAACCCCTCACGGCCGGGATCGCTGAAATCCGCCCGCCACGAGGGATCGCGGGTGCCCCATATTTTGCCAGCACGTGCTTTTCTGAAATTGGACCACGCTTCGTGCCGCATCGTAACCTCCTGTTTATCAGCCAGTTATGACGCTATCAGCGGCCCTTCTCAAAAGCTGAGAATCATGAACTGGGCTGCAGGCCCACCCCGAACGCTCCACCAGCGTTTCGCACTGAGAGGGAGGCGCCAGTCGAGCTCTCGTGTCCGGCGAAA
Organism: Lysobacterales bacterium; assembly: GCA_034520805.1. Classification (GTDB taxonomy): domain Bacteria; phylum Pseudomonadota; class Gammaproteobacteria; order Xanthomonadales; family Wenzhouxiangellaceae; genus Wenzhouxiangella. Next base: position 13,902 of record JAXHNG010000022.1, read on the forward strand.
CGCTGTGAGCTATTTGCTGCCGCAGAGACGCCGCGCGAAGGCTTCCGGAACGTCGCCAATCATCCTCGCGAGTGGATCAAGCGCGTCCAGGGGACCGAGAGCCGCTACTACCGGGCGATTGGGTCGGCCGAGGCGCTGATGCTGAAGGCTGCAGACCTCGGCCAACGCTGGATGAAAGGGGTTTCCCGAGAGCTCGCGCTCAAAAAGCTGCGAGAACAGCCAGTTCCCTGGTAGCCCTTACGACCAACGATTCATGAACCGGTCGATCCGGGCGCTCCGCCTGCCTGCTTGCCGGGCAATCCGGCATGCGAAGGACTTTTTGCTGCCCAGAGTCCCAATTCACCCCTTTCCGGAAGACCATCTCGGCCTATTCAGCGGCCGAGCCGTTGGCGGCGACCCCGTTTCACGCACAAAAATCTTGGGTGTCCTGGTTTTTCGGCTCCATCTGGTGCACGGGAATCGTGGATGTCCTGGTCTTTCTAGATGTCCTGGTCTTTCTAAGCGAGGAATTTCGTGGGTGTCCTGGTTTTTCCGCTGGTTTTTCCGGTTCCGCTACCCAGGAGGAGCTGGGTTCAGCGCCAGTTTTCGTGGGTGTCCTAGTTTTTCTACGGGTATACTCATTTCTCGCCGTTCCAAATGCGAGAATCGTGGGTTTCCTGGTTTTTCCTCGTTTTCCAGATGTTATCGTAGTTCCATACCATCTTCTCGACCCACCTAAAACAAAGAAACTCCATGGCGTTTCTGTCAATATCAATAGATATCTGCGACTCTACTCGATCAAAGGCTACTCTTCGTAGCCATGCCTCAAATCTTGATCTGGAGCCAACAGAGTTATACAAGCGTTTTCAAGAGCACGTCTTAATGGTGGAAGATACCTTTTGGACGCTTCTTAAACATAACGGGCTTGACATTACTAAGCTTTTTCTAATAAAAAGCATCGGCGACGAGGTATGGTATAGCTATGACCTCAACGGGCTAGAAGAATTACAAAAGTTAAGAACGACAGCAAAAATCATTGACTTATTAGTATCACTCCATACCAAATGCTTTAGCTTCTCCGCAGGACCGCCCGAAGGTCCCGATGACTGGGATTCCTCTACACCCGGATCCTTCGTGCAGATAGATCTCCCGTTGAAGATAACCCTGGACGTCACTTACGACGCCTTTGAAGTGGGTGAGTTGCGTGAACGTTTCCTTGCGAGCCCGGTGGCTTCTCTAATCGACAAGGAGACAGCGGGAGATCCTGTTCGTGCTGGTGATGACGAGTATATAAACTTATGCAATCGCCTAGGACTTGCAACTCGCGTAAAGACAGATAGCCGTCTTTTCTCCACAGTCCGATCTGACTACATAGGATGGGAGGTAGATAGATTTTTTAGACTCACAAAGTTTGCAGCGAGGAATGCAGTCCTGCTCGGACCCAGTGTGATTTCTGGCCACGATGCTGATGCCTTATTTTCGTACTCTAATTCTTTTCCAATCACAAAAAACGAAAAATGGAAACTGCACCAGGTCTCCCTTAAAATCCCCGTCGACTGCAACAGCTACACTACACTGGGATCCAGGTTAAAACTAGCGACCCGAACACTTCAACCTAGCGACCAGAAGGGGATAGGAGAAAAGACGGAGATTGGAATAATCCACGGCGAGCATCAAGAAGACGTGGAGTTACCAAAGTAATGCCAGCTTTCTAAACTCAAAGCTGGGATACTCACGATTTATAGAAAATGGCTCTTCACTGAATCGTGTGGGTAGCGTTCATTTCCGTACCGCCGCCGGGTAGAGATCGAGCCCACCCAGGTGGAAGTAGATAGCAGCCTTGAATCGCTCCTTGTTTCGGAACCCGCGAGCGTCGCGCTTGATCTTCTGGATCATCGTATTGAAGCCCTCGGCACGAGCGTTGGTCGCGCCGGTCACGACGGCCGTCAGGATGCCCTCGAGATGACGCTTGATCGTTCGCGCCACCTTCTTGACCGGATCGAGCCGGGAGCGGATGGCCCAGCCATACCAGCTCATCCAGGCCCGGCGCGCCCAGCCTCTGACCTGGTAGTCCCACAGGCACATGGCGTGGGTTTTGATTGCCCAGGCCCGGGCCGTCTTCAGGTTGGCGGATTTGAGTTCCTTGAGGCGACCCCAGCTCTTGTCGGTCATGTTGTCGGGATGCTGCAGCCAGAGGTATCGGCTCTTGGTCAGGATCGAGTCGCCTTGGCCCGCCAGCAGGGCCTTGTGCTCGGCCCGGCGGACCTTGTCGACGGCATCGCCGAGATGCTTGGCGACGTGGAACTTGTCGAAGGCGATCTTGTGTTCTGCACCCGGCACGTGGGCCAGCGTCGAGTCGATGAACGGGCCCCACATGTCCATGGCCACCGTTCGCAACCCGTCGAGCGCCTCGGCCGGCTGCGCGGCGTACCAGGCGTCCAGGGTCGAGCGCTTGCGGTCGTCGGCGACGTGGAGCACCCGATCGCCGCTGCTGATCACCGTCACATACTGGTGCCGGCGCTGAAACGCGGTCTCGTCGATGCCAATGGCGTCCGGAAAATCCTGCTGCCGGCGCGCCAGGCCGCGCGCCACCGCACGTTCCTGCACGCCGCTGACCGCCGACCAGCTCAAATCGAGCCGCTCGGCGACCTCCGAAATCGTGCCGATCTTGAGCCAGTCGATCACCAGCGCCTCGAACAGCGCCGTCAATCGGCCGTTGTTCTCCGCCCAGGGCACCGGCAGCTGATGGACGCCGTGCTCCGGACACCGAACGCGCGGGACTTGGGCGACCAGCCAGGTCTTGTACTGGCAGGTGTCGAGATGCCGCCACTTGCGCTCGCGAGTGTCGTAGCCGGAGCAGGCCGCCCCGCACTGCGGGCAGGCCAGATCCGCTCCGGAATGATGGATGTGGACGGTCACGCCGGTGCCGGGCAGGTCGACTTCCACTTCAGAGACCTCCCAGGGCGCCTGAATACCAAGAATCTGGCGGTAAAGCTCGCGATCGTGCATGAAAGTGGACTCAAATCGGGGCCAGCGCATAGCCTAGCCGAACCGCTTAGCCCACACAAAACCGGGAAGAGCCTAGAAAATACCCTACGATCTTCCAAGACAGATTCCTATAGGCGGAAATCGTCGGTGTGTGAACTCTAAGAGTCTTCGTTTTCTGCTATTCTGCGGATTCAGCGAGGATTTTCGTGGGCGTCCTGCCTTTACTGCTTCTTTCCCTTACGTAGCATATTCTCGGGCTGCTTGTTGGGCATAGTAAAAAGCCTAATATGCTCAATCCTATCTGGGTACTTACGCCGAGAAATTCCTCGGTGTCCTTGTTTTTCGATTTTTTCGTCAGGGGCGAGCTAACTTTCTGCGGTGAAGTGCTCCGGATATGCCTCGTAGATACCCATGGCGTCTTTCCCATCAATGATGCCATACCAGACCGGCTTGCCGTCGCGAAGCGATCGGGCGACCGCGAGGCGCTGGCAGAGGTCGACCACCTTTTCGTCAATCTCACGCCAATGCTCAACTATGAACACGTCAGCTGGACTGTCGAACAGGCGCTGTGCCTGATCCCCGTTCTTGCCCATATTTCTCGGCAAGAGCTTCGCGTTCAGCCCTGGCCCCTTGAAAGCGAACGCAACCGAGCGACGAGCACCCTCAACGCGCAACCGCCCACTATAGAGGTCATTATTCTCGCCACCCCAGTCCTTGAACTGCCCCGGCTCGCCCAAGATCGCCTGAATCCCCGCCCTAAATTCATCTTCGGAGAGCTTCTTTGGAAGCCGGTCGGCCGAAGGCTCCAAATCATGGGCCTTCTTGAAATCGTTCAGATCGTCGACTGTCACTCGTCGAACGTCCGCCGTGGCGGCGATCTTCTGGATGACGGTCTTCGAAACTACGCCTGGGTTTCGCTTCGTGGGGTATGTTGCCTGACGCTTCTTGTTATTTGCGAGTTTAAGAATCTCTTTCTTATGAGCCTGCACCGTGGGAATCTGCTCGTATGCCGTATCGCCGTCCTTCTTCGTCTGCTCAAACAGATGTCGAGATGCTAGCGGCCTAGCCGCCTTGAGTACCTGGATACGCTCCAACCCGGTATGATCCGCGATCCACTGGACAGTCTTAATACGCATTTTTCCTCGGTAGACCGCCTCAAATACCTGGCGCTTGTGACTGCCCTCTGCACCGAGTGCCTGCGCGAACGCCAGGACGTTCTCTGGCTTGTTTGATGTGAAGTCTGAGACCTGCTGCGGCATTGCTTCAGTCCCTCGACTTTCTCGCAGACGTCAAGCCTCCGGGAAACATCCGACTTACGGAGGGTTGGCTGACTCCAAGCGCAGCCGAGACGCCACTCTGGCTCGCGCCGTCCCGTAGCAGAGCGAGGACCATGAGCCGCCTAATGCTGACCAGCTCCTCTGCGACAGAGGCGTCATCCACCGGCACGCGCTGCTTTGAGACGTTTCTTTTCGCCATCAGTACACCCTCGCGTTCTAACTGGACTTCCGGCCGGCCTTCTTCTTAGTCTTTTTCTTAGCGGTCTTCTTCGCTGCAGATAGCGTCTGGCTGACGGAGTGAGGCGACGAGCCAATGAGGTCGGCGATCTCCTTAGGCCCGAGCCCGACGCTACTCAGAGCGATCGCCTTATCTTTCATAGACTGGTCTGGGCGGATCGAGTTGATCGCAAGGAGTCGGACGATCCGATCGAGTTTCTCATTGATTTCGGCGATGTGCTGTTCGGTCTGATCAGTCACAGAGTTATCCTTTGGGCAGCTTCTCGGGAACCGGGTATATATGTAGTAAGACGTTATCGGCGAGTCGGAACATGATTCCGGCCTCAATCCAACGACTGACCGTTCGACTGAAGTTGCCTGGGTCGAGCTTCAGCTTCTTTGCGATATCACCCTGGCTTAGCGACCCATCAGCAAAGTTATACGCCCTGACCTGCTTTACGCTGGTGCCCCTAGGATTAACGATTGCGTGAATCTGCTCTACGGTGAATACGGCGCGTCCCGTGGTCGCGAGAAGCGCTCTGAGTATCACCTCAGTTTGATCGGACATGACTTCCTCCCTACCTTTTCCCTTTTCAGATTAACACAACGCCTGTGGGCGTTGCTGTACCACGTTCGCTCAGGCGCATCTGGAAACACACGAAGCGTTTGTATCCGTTACTCCCAGCGCAATTGACCAATAGTAAATCGGGCCTCGTGCAGTGGCAGCAGGCCAGCACCTAACCCCAAACCCCTGCTGACTCAGCATCAAAATAATCCACTTCAAGGGTAACGGGACTTCGACGTCCCTCATGATTCTGAGCACGACGATCTCTCATGCGACTTACACGCTCGACAATCCGACGATTGTCTGGGCTATCCGGATCCCCGTATAAGCCGACTGCCAGCACATCAATTTTTCCCCTTTCGATTAGTTGGAGTATATGCTCGTCATTGGACGAGAAAGAAACGCCAAATGCAACCATCAGCCCTCTTACGCTTCCGATGCTTGCCAGCCCCCTATGCAGATAGCCACTATGCTTGATTTTTTCAAGCTTATCTCTTGATGTGCCCTCAGAAACGAAAAGAGGATACTTTCCCTCGGACAAGGCCTCCCTAACCTGCTCAGTCAACCGCTTCCCGGTGTTAACCCATGTGTACTTTTGTAGCTCATCTCCCGCGTCAAACAAATGAAGCGCACCGTGAAGGTAATATATTTTCTGATTGTAGCTATTCTCCACCTCCCAAGAAACGTAGTCCTCATCTCCAGTCGCAGGCTTTCGAAAACCGTCGTCGCAGCTCAACTGAGGATCAATCTCATCTTGCATAAATGCCCAATACAAAAGGAGATCGTAGTTCAACGTATAGATTCGTTCGAAATGAGAGAGGAATCTTTTACATGCTGCGAAACTGTCGCTATCTATATCACCGGGCCAATCGGGATGGCTCTCCGCAATCGCCCCTACGAGAACCTCCCGTAATTGATCAGCGTCGGTACGGAAAGCAGTCGCAAGCTCCTGCTCCTCCGGTTTATAGAGAGAAAGCAACGCTGCTGCCTGTTGGAGTGATTTAATTACATGCTCAAAGTCTGTAGACCCGAGCGTCTCGAATGCTGCTCTGCAGTGTTCAGATAGCCCCGAAAAATCAGCACGATCGAATAATGCGTCGTATGAAAAGATGTCATTCCTACACGCCTGGCTGAAGCCATTCCCCAAAACAGCATGCACATGCTCAGCGCCGTGCCGTTCAATAATATCCGAAAAGGTCTGCATCAAAACCATCCTCCCACTTGTAGTCAGCGGCCAATCAAATCGATCTGAATCAACCTCAGGCACCTCCACGCAATAGATGCGCACGCCAAGATTCGCAAACGACGGGCTGGTATCCGGCCACAGCCGATTCTATGGTACAGAGGAAGAAAGCGTTGTCGGGGGCTCGGCATCAGACTCAATGACTTATGATTGCGCCGACGTCCTGTCCATACGCCACCAGCCTAATTACTAGTTTTCCGTAGTATGCCTACCGTGCATTCCACCTGCAACGCAATCCAATGAAGATAGAGACTTGTCTATAACAGGAAAGCCAAAAAGCGTGCCATCCGTGACTAGAGGGCGTCACTCAGAGAAAAATCTGACCAACGCCTCCCCCGGCTCCCCAGCCCGCATAAAAACCTCCCCAATCAAAAACGCCCCAATCCCCCCATCCTGAAGCTTCTTGATGTCTTCCGGGCTATGAATCCCACTCTCCGAAACCACCAACCTGTCATTAGGGACCATAGGCGCCAATCTTAAAGTCGTCTCCAAATCCGTCACAAACCGATGCAAATCCCGATTATTGATCCCCACCAAATCCCCAGGCACCGCCAACGCCCGCTCCATCTCGGCCTCGTCGTGCACCTCCACAAGCACGGCCAACCCCACTTCCTTCCCCAACTCAGCCAATTCAGCAAGCTGCTCGTCATCAAGCGCGGCAACAATCAGCAGCAGGGCGTCGGCGCCGATGGCGCGGGTCTCGATGACCTGCCAGGGGTCGATGATGAAGTCCTTTCTCAGCACCGGCAGGCGGCAGGCCGCTCTAGCCTCGACCAGGTAGGCGGACTGGCCGCCGAAGAAGCCCTCGTCGGTGAGGACGGACAGGCAGGTGGCCCCGCCCTTCTCATAGCTTTTGGCGATCGCTTCGGGGTCGAAGTCGGGGCGGATGATGCCGGCCGATGGCGAGGCGCGCTTGACCTCGGCGATGACGGCGTCTTTGGTGGCCGCGGCGCGGGTCTTGAGTTCGCCGGCGAAGTCTCTGGCCGGCGGCAGGTCCTTGACGATGGTCTTGAGTTCTTCGAGCGGCCGGTCGGAGCGGCGGCGCTCGACTTCGTCTTTCTTGGCTTTGAGGATCTGCTGGAGGATATCGGCGCTCACAGGGCGTAGCTCCGGTTGGCGTATTGCTTGAGGCGTTCCAGGCCGACGCCGGTGGCCAGTATGTCCTGCGCTTGCTTGATGCCGGCTTCCAGGCTCTCGGCGCGGCCGGAGACATAGATGGCGGCACCCGCGTTGAGCGCGACCATGTCGGCGGCCGGACCCGGCTCGCCGCCCAGGGCGGCTTCGACGAGGCCTAAGCTCTCTTTGGCATCACTGACTTGCAGGGCGGCCAGGCTGTCGTGCTTGATGCCGTAGTCGTTGGGGCGGATTTCGATCTCGCGGATTTCGCCTTCTTTCAGTTCGGCGGCCTTGGTGGGCGCGGCAATCGAAATTTCGTCGAGGCCGTCGTGGCTGTGGACGACGATGACGTGGCGGCTGCCCAGGGCGTGCATTACCTCGGCCAGTGGCAGGACCAGCTCGGGCGCGTAGACGCCCAGCACCTGGTTGGGCGCGCACGCCGGGTTGGTCAGGGGGCCGAGCAGGTTGAACAGGGTTCTAAGGCCCAGCGCCTTGCGCGGGCCGATGGCGTGCTTCATGGCCGTGTGGTGCTGCGGCGCGAACAGGAAACCCACGCCCAGCTCGTCGATGAGGGTGGCGACCTGTTCGGGGGTGAGGTCGAGCCGGCAGCCGGCGGCCTCGAGCACGTCGGCGGCACCCGACTTGCTGGATACGGATCGGTTGCCGTGCTTGGCCACGCGCACGCCGGCGGCGGCCGCGGCGAAGGCGGAAGCGGTGGAGACGTTGAACAGCGAGGCACCGTCTCCGCCGGTGCCGACGATGTCGGTCAGGCCTTCGCGGTCGATGTCGACGCGCTGGGCGACTTCGCGCATGACTTCGGCGGCCGCGGCAATCTCGGTGGGCGTCTCGCCCTTGATGCGAAGCGCCATGAGCAGGCCGCCGATCTGCGCCGGGTCGGCTTCGCCGGCCATGATCTCGTGCATGGCGGCTTTCATGACATCGCCTTCCAGGTCGTGGCCTTCGGCGAGTTGGTTCAGGGCCTGTTTGATGGCGGTCATACGGACGTCTCCAGAAAATTCTTCAGCAGCTCGTGGCCGTGGCGCGTGAGGATGGACTCGGGGTGGAACTGCACGCCCTCGACGGGCAGTTCCTTGTGCTTGAAACCCATGATCTCGTCGCGTTGTCCTTCTCGCTCGGTCCAGGCGGTCTCTTCCAGGCAGTCGGGCAGGCTCTCGCGCGCGACGATCAGGGAATGGTAACGCGTGGCCTCGAAGGGGTTGCCCAGGCCGGCGAACACGCCCTTGTCCGTGTGGTGCATGTGCGAGACCTTGCCGTGCATGACCTCGCGGGCGCGCACCACCTCGCCGCCGAAGGCCTGGCCGATGGCCTGGTGGCCCAGGCACACCCCCAGGATGGGAATCTCGCCGGCGAGCTCGCGCACGACCTCGAGGCAGATGCCGGCCTCGTTGGGCGTGCACGGGCCGGGCGAGAGCACGATGCGGTCGGGGTTCATCTCGCGGATGCCGGCGATGTCGATGGCGTCGTTGCGCACGGTGTGCACGTCCGCGCCCAGCTCGCCCAGGTACTGCACCAGGTTGTAGGTGAACGAGTCGTAGTTGTCGATCATCAGCACCTTCATTGGTGCAGTCCTCCGGCGATGCTCATTTGTACTCCCGTGGCCGGATGCGTTCGAACACATCATCGGGCAAGTCGAGGAATCTCATGTTGGGGTAAATGGCCGGGATGTCGGTTGCCAGGTAGTCCGGCGAAACCTCGACATTCTCCAGCCCGAATTGCGCCATATCCTCGCCCGACAGGGCCCAGGTGCACTGGCATTCGAGATCCTGGCCGACGATGGTGATGCGCTCGTCAACGTCGATTCGCCCAAAGAAATCCTTCTGGCGCAGCTTCCATTCATTGAAAGACTGGCGTATGGAAGAATTGAAAATGAGACCAAGGCGAGTTGAGAATCCCCAACGCCGCTGTAGTGCCGAGCCATGCCAGGTCACCAGGGCGCCTTCCTCGATCACCCTCTTCCGACCCGCCGTGAACACATAGTTCGCGCAGGTTGAATGGCAGCCCGTGTTGATGGCTCTTACGTTGAGTTCGTGTTCGAGCACCAGCTCCGCCAGGTCCAGGCCCAACATGACATCGCCGCCGGGCGAGTCGATGTCCAGCCACTCGATCGAATCGCCGTGCTGCTCGAGCAGATCGGCAACCTCCTCGATCGCGTTTGCGGACATTTTTCCCGTGTAGACGATTCGCTCTTCCTCGTGCCGAACCTCATACTGCTCGGGCTCGGCCGGACCGTCCGGCGAAGTTGCACAAGCACTGAGAATCAAGGCTGCGGCTGCGGCAGCCAGTAGATTACGATCAATCATGACAATCTCCCGCCAGCCTCACTGACTGCACGGATCAGCGCGCGGCCCTTGTTGAGCGTCTCTTCCCATTCGGCCTGCGGGTCGGAGTCGGCGACGATGCCGGCGCCGGCCTGCAGGTGCAGGGTGTGGTCCTTGACCAGCGCGGTGCGGATGGCAATCGCCAGATCCGCGTTGCCGTGCCAGTCCAGGTGGCCGACCGCGCCGGCGTAGACGCCGCGGCGGACCGGCTCGAGTTCGTTGATGATTTCCATTGCGCGCACTTTCGGGGCGCCGGAGAGCGTGCCGGCCGGGAAAGTGGCGCGCAGCACGTCAATCGCGCTCATGTCCTCGGCGAGCTGGCCGTGGACTTCCGAGACCAGGTGCATGACATGGGAATAGCGCTCGATCACCATGCGGTCGGTCAGCTCGACCGTGCCGGTGGCAGCAATCCGGCCGATGTCGTTGCGGCCCAGGTCGATGAGCATCAGGTGCTCGGCCAGTTCCTTGGGATCATTCTTGAGTTCTGCTTCCAGGCGGCGGTCTTGTTCGGCCGTCTTGCCGCGCGGGCGGGTGCCGGCGATGGGGCGCACCATGGCCTCGCGGTCGGACACGCGCACCAGCACTTCGGGCGAGGAGCCGACGACCTGGAAGTCGCCGCGCTGGTCATGAAAATCGAAGAAGTACATGTAGGGCGAGGGGTTGAGGCTTCTCAAGGCCCGGTAGACGTCGAGCGGCCGGGCGGCCAGGTCCACGCTCATGCGCTGGGAGAGCACCACCTGCATGGTGTCGCCGTCGAGGATGTATTCCTTGATCTTGGCGACGGCGTCCTTGAAGTCGTTTTCGGAGAAGCCGAAGCGGAAGTCCGCCTCGCCGGGCGCGGTCTCGGGCGCCGGTGGGTAGCCGGGCGAGCCGCATCGAAGGCGATGGGTCAGCTGGTCGAGGCGGCGGCAGGCGCTGTCCCAGGCGCGGGGTTCTTCCGGGTCGGCGTTGACGATCAGGTAGAGCCGGCCGGCCAGGTTGTCGAACACGGCCAGTTCCTCGGCTTCGAGCAGCAGGATCTCGGGCACGCCCAGTTCATCTGGTTTTTCCGAAAAATCCAGCTTCGGTTCCAGGTGGGCGACGGTCTCGTAGCCGAAGTAGCCGACCAGGCCGCCGGCGAAGCCGGGCAGCTCGTCGAGTTCGGGGGCCTTGCGGCTTTGCACCAGCGCGTCGATCTCGGTCAGCGGGTCGACGTCGTCGCGCGAGCCGATCACGCGGCCGTATTCCAGGGATTCCAGGGTGCGGCCCGTGGCGCGCCAGGCGCGGCGGCACGGCAGGCCGATGATCGAATAACGGCCCCAGTTCTCGCCACCCTCGACCGATTCCAGCAGGAAGGCGTTGGGGCCGTCGGCCAGCTTCAGGTAGACCGACAGCGGCGTGTCCAGGTCGGCGGCAATCGAGCGCCAGACCGGGATGCGGTTGTAGCCTTCGCGGGCGAGTTGTTCGAAGCGGTCAGCGTCCACCGTGGATCCGTTATAGGGCGAGCAAGCCCGGTATTGTAAGCGCCTGTGCGGGGCCTGGCCATCAATGGGGCATTCGATGTAGGTCGGGGTCGCATCCCCGACGGACGACCGATCGGGTTGGTACACGCGTGAGGTATGTGTGTTCTGGTTTGACAGGTCGTCTGAGTGCCGACGGGTAGGTGCGAGGTCCCGGATCGGGGTCCGGGACGACAAGGGGAGGGGCTCGGTCGCGCTGCGTGCCGACGGGTAGGCGCGAGGTCCCGGATCGGTGTCCGGGACGACATGGGGAGGATGACGTTGGGGTTGTCGTCCCGGCCTTGAGCCGGGACCTCACGCGGTTGTGATCTGCAGGGCCTGGCTCAGTGCCGTCGGATCAGTGCGAGGTCCCGGATCGGGGTCCGGGACGACATTTGGTGTTGGTTTGCGGCGTGGCGAGGTCCCGGGTAAGGGTTCGGGGCGACATTTGGTAATAGACGACCTTTGAGCGGCCATTTGACGCTTTTTGGAGGCATAGCGGGCTAAAAACCAATACACTAAAGGTGTTCTCTCGAGCGTAGGGGCTCGAGGCTGGTACGAAACGGGGGTTGGCGCCTGGCCGACCCGCCAGGGGGGCGTCACGTTATGAATCATCAACCTCACCGGGGGCGCAGGCCATTCGCGCTCTCGCTATTGTCCATCCAGGCGGCGGTGTTCGTGCCGACGGCCGGTGCTGCGGTGGCGGAATCCGGTGGCGGCTGGCAAGCGGCCCTGCAGCAGTTTTCGGGGGCTGTCGCGGCACCCGCGCTGGTGCCGGTGCTGCTCGCGGCGCTGTTGGTCGCGCTGCTGGTCGGCAACCGGAAGCGACGTGAGGCTCGGCGGTCGAGCCGGCGACTGTCGCGCATCCTGCGTGGTTCGCGCGCCGGCACCTGGCAATGGAACGTGCAGACCGGCGAGACCCGCTACAACGAACGCTGGGCGGAAATGCTCGGCTACCGGCTGGCCGATCTCGAGCCGGTCTCGATCGACACCTGGAAGAGACTGGCCCACCCCGACGACCTGGTCGAATGCAACAAGCGGCTGCAGCAGCATTTCTGGGGCAAGGCCGACCACTACGAGATGGAGCTGCGCCTGCGCCACAAGGCGGGGCACTGGGTGTGGGTCTTCGACAACGGCCGGGTGATGACCCGCACGCGCGACGGCAAGCCGGAGTGGATGTACGGCACGCACCTCGACGTGACCAAGCGCCGGACCGCCCAGGAAGAGCGCGATGAATGGCTCGAGCGCTTTGCCGAACTGTCGAGCAACGTACCCGGCGTGATCTATCAGTTCCGGCTCCGGCCCGACGGCACGTCGCATTTCCCCTTTGCCTCCAAGGGCCTGTACGAAATATTCGGCTGTACGCCCGAGGACGTGGTTACCGACGCCCGGCGGGCCTTCGAGACGATCCACCCCGATGATCTCGAGGAGATATGGCAATCGGTCGAGCAATCGGCCCGCAAGCTCGAAACCTGGCAAGAAACCTACCGCGTGAACCACCCCGAGCTGGGGCTGCGCTGGGTGGAAGGCACCGCAACGCCTTCGGCACGCCCCGACGGCAGCGTGACCTGGCACGGCTATATCCGCGACATCACCGAACTGCACCGCGCGCTCGAGCGCGTGCGCACGGCCGCCAGCGTGTTCGAGGCCAGCCGCGAGGGCATCATCATCAGCGATGCCGACCATGCGTTTCGCGACGTCAACGGCGCCTTCGAGCGATTGACGGGTTACTCGCGCGAGGACATTCGGGGCCATACGCCCGAGACGCTGCTGCCGAAGAAGGATCGCCAGCGTACAGGGGCAAAGATTCGGTCGGCCATGGATCGCGACGATCACTGGAGCGGCGAGTTGTTCATCCGCCGCGAAAGCGGCGAGACCTTCCCGGCCGAACTGTCCATCACGGCCGTTCGCGACGACGAAGGGCAGCTGTCGCACTACGTCACGCTGCTGTCGGACATCACCCTGCGCAAGGCCCAGGAGCACCGCCTGGGCAAGATCGCCAACCACGACCCGCTCACCGGCGTGGGCAATCGGCGCATGGCCGACGAGCGGCTGCAACATGCCCTCGCCCTGGCCCGGCAATCGGGCGTGACCTACGCGGTGTGCATGATGGACCTCGACGATTTCAAGCCGGTCAACGACCGCTACGGCCACGACGCCGGCGACCACGTGCTCACGGTCATCACCGAGCGCCTGCAGGACTTGATCCGCGCCGAGGACAGCCTGTGCCGCCTCGGCGGTGACGAGTTTTTGCTCATCCTGCGCGAACCGCAGGGCGAATCGGTATTCGAGCGCATTCTCGAGGCGATCCGCATTCCGATCCGCATCGAGTCAGGGCTGGTGCGGGTCTCGTCGAGCCTGGGCATCACGCTTTGCAACGCCGACACAGACACCGACGCCGAAGGCCTGCTGCGCCGGGCCGACCGCGCGGTGTATGCCGCCAAGTCGGCGGGGCGGAATCGGTTTCGGTTTGATACGGACTAGAGGAGTCAGGAGTCAGGAGTCAGGGGTCAGGGGTCAGGGGTCGAGAGGATGACGGGGTGGCGTAGATACTCTGTTCCGGGTCAAGCATTTTTTGGCTCGATGGCGAAGAGTTTAGAGCTATCGAAGGGCTGGCCGGTCTTCATGCTAGCCCACAGGCCGGTGAGCATTTTGCGCTGGATAGCGCACAGGGCCTGCATTTTTTTCTTGCCACGTGCGACGAGCGCCTGGTAGTGCGCCCTGGCCCACGGGTCATGCGTGATCAGGCTGAGTGCCGGCATGTGCAAGGCGGCTCGTAGATAGGCATTGCCGGCCTTGCTGAGCCGACCGGGCTGATCCACGCTGCTGCCGGACTCGGTCTGGCGCACATCCAAGCCGGCTTGCCGACTGACCTGGGCTGATCGCAGCTCAAGCGGCAGCAAGCACAGCTCGCCGAGCAGGGCGACAGAACTGGCATCGGCGATGCCCTTGGCCGCTTTCATGCAGCTTCGGTAGTGGGCCAGCTCGGTATCGCGCTCGATCAGCTCGAGGGCCGAGTTCGTCAGGCGCTCGATGCTGGCGTCGAGCAGCTCGATATGGGCTTCGACTTCCTCGATCAGCGAGCGGCGGGTGTGGCGCTGGGCCTTGAGCGCATGCAGGCGGTTCTTCTCGGCCGTGCACATACCCGTCAACTGGTTGATTCGGCGCGCAATATCGCGCAGGGCCAGCCAGTCTTCGCGCGGCGGCTGCCAGGGCGTGAGATCCATGCGCCGGGCATAGTCAGCCAGCAGGCGGGCATCGATTCGGTCGGTCTTGGAATGCTCGAGCACCGCTTTGGCGAAGTGGTGAGCCGAGCGCGGGTTGATGACCGATACCGGCAGGCCGGCCCGCACCAGCGCCATGGCGGCATCGAGATAGTAGATCCCGGTGGCCTCCATAACGATGGCCTCGACGCGGTGCTTTTTCAGGTAGGCGACCAACTGGTCGTGGCCGGACAGGCTCTGCTCGAACTGCGAAAAGATCGGCTTGTTCTTGCCTGATAGACAGGCGACATCGAGCTTTTTGGCGCTGACATCGATTCCGGCAACAGTCGACATAATTTGATCCTCGTATCAGGGGTGGGCACAATGTCACCAGGTTCCCCGACCTCGCATTTCATGCCGTCCGACCTTGTGATGCGAAGTCCACAACCGTGGCTTCCGGATACTCCTCGGACTGAGCAATGAGGCGGGGAACCGCTCTACGTGCGAGGTCAGCCAATTAACTGCCTCAGGGTCGGGACGGTTTCCCCGGTGAACAATCACTCATTGTCCGAGTGCAGGATCAACATACAAGGTCGGGGTTACATCCCCGACGGACGACATTTCAATCTTGATCACACGTAGCTGATGCGTGCACAGACCCGCCACCTCGTCCGTCGGGGATGTAACCCCGACCTACTGGGATTGATCCTCGAAGCGGTCGTTGAAGATCTCGTCGACGATGACGTCGAATGGCTCCGAGTTTGCCGGTGTCAGGGCACCCGCACCGTCGACGGCTTCGAGCTGGTAGTCGGTTCCCGCCGCATCGACGGCCAGGGCGTCGAACTCGGCCAGCCCCTCGGTGACCGTGACCGGGCCGCCGCCGCTGAGGTTGCCGCCGGAACCGCCGCTCAGCTGCAGCTCGACCTGGCTGCTGTCGTCCCAGGTCACGCGGTTACCGTCGGCGTCGAGCACTTCGACGACCACGGCCGGTTCGATGAGGGCATCGACCGCCACATCGGAAGGCTGGACCATGAAAGCCAGAGCAGCCGGATCGCCTGCGATCACATCGAAACTCGCGCTGGTATCGCTGTTTAGCGACGCGGTGGTATCGCTCGCCTGTAGCTGGTAGCCCGTGCCGACCTGGTCGATGCTGGCGTCCGGAAAGACCGCTTCGCCATTGCTCACGAGCACCGGTCCGTCGCCCGACAGGGTGGCCCCACCCGGGCCCGAGGCAATGGCCAATTCGACGAAGGTTGTGTTGTCGTCGGTCACCCGGTTGCCTTCGCTGTCGACGACGTGCACGGTCACCGCCGGCGTGATCGTTTCGTTGACCTGGGTCTCGCTCGGCTGCACGTCAAAGGCCAGGCCGGCCGGGGACCCCGGGCTGATGTCGAAGCTGGCGCTGGTCTCGGTTGCCAACGCGCCGCCGGTATCGGCCGCCTCGAGCGTGTAGCCGGTGTCGGCGACGTCGATGCTGGCGCTGTCGAACGTCGCCTCGCCGCCGCTGACGGTCACGGGCCCACCGCCTGAAAGCGTGGCCTCACTCGGGCCGGTCGCGATCGACAGGCTCACCTCGGTGCTGTTGTCGTCGGTGACGAGATTGCCCTGCCCGTCGAGCACCTGCACGATGATGGCCGGCGAAATCGCCTGGCCGGCGTCGGCGTCGCTGGGCTGGACATCGAAGGTCAGGCTGGCCGGATCGCCCGGCAGGATGTCGAAGCTCACGCTGGTATCGGTCGTGAGCGCGCCGCCGGTATCGGCCGCCTCGAGCTGGTAACCGGTATCGGCCAGGTCGATGCTGGCGCTGTCGAATGTCGCCTCACCGCTGCTGACGGTCACCGGCCCGCCGCCGGAAAGCGTCGCACCGGCGGGACCGGTGGCGATCGACAGCACCACCTCGGTGCTGTTGTCGCCGGCGACCAGGTTGCCGTCGCTGTCGAGCACCTGGACGACAATCGACGGCGCAATCGCCTGGCCGGCATCGGTATCGCTGGGCTGGACGTCGAAAGACAGCTTGGCCGGCGCGCCGGCGGTCACCGCGAAGGGGTCGGATTCAATCGGGCCGGGCCCGCTGGAGTTCATGCCCAGGGTGTAGCCGTCGCCGGCGGTGTCGATGCTCAGGTCGTCGAAAGAGATCAGGCCGTCGCTGATCGCGCGGGTGGTAGTGCCCGAAAGCGTGGCCGTGCCCCCGGAGGGATCAGTGCCGATGGCCGCATCGACTTCGCTGGTCGGGCCGCTGAGCACCACGAACCCTTCGTCGTCGCGCAGCTCCAGGTCGACCGGGGCGATGGGATCGCCCACCGCCACATCGCCGGGCTGGGCGGTAATCACCAGCGCATCCTCGAGCTGGAAGCGCAGGCGCCCGTAGCCGTGCTGGAAATCATGGCCGGCAATACCGAGATCGTTGCTGCCGATCACGCTGATCTGCTGCAAGCGATCGAACAGCTCGGCACGGGTCATGCCCGGATGGCGCTGCTTGAGAAGCGCGGCCATGCCGGCCACGTGAGGTGCGGAGGCCGACGTGCCCGCAAACGATCCGGCGGTGACGGTGTCGACGCGGGCGAAACTGGCCGTATCTGGCTTGGAGTGTTCGTCGCCGTCCGGCAGGCCGCCGCCTTCGTCGAGGATCGGCCCTTCGGAGCTGTAGAACTCGTGCGACGAATCGGTCACGTTGAGCGCCGCGACGGCAATCGCCGACGGCGAATCGGCCGGAAAGCCCAGGCTGCGCGCTTCAATGCGTTGATCAAGCGTGAATCGGCGCGTAAAGAACTGCAGATTTTGCGCACTCGTTGTGTCCGAACGAAAAACGCCCCAGCCGTAGGCACCCGCGCCGGCGCCGCTGCAAGTGTCAGGCTGCTGGCTGTCGGCCGAGATCTGGATAACCTCCTGCGGTGTATGGCCGGGCAGTCCGTCCTGGGGGAATTCGGAACGCTCGATTTCGACCCAGGCGCTGCCGTCATGTTCGAACAGCACCAGATCATAGTCCTGATTGGTAAAACCCCAGTCGCCCCAGAACAGCTCACCGCGTAGTGGTGCGCCGTCGGCAAGACAGGATACTTCGCCATTCCCGGGGCCGTAGAAGTTGACTTTCTGCTCGGAACCGTCCCAGGAATGCAAATCGGGATCGGAACCCGCGTCACCGGAATCATAGAGTCCGCCCCAGTGCTGCTCCCGACTGTTGCCGGCGGAGTTGATATAAATCACGCCGGCGTCGGCGGCCGCCTCGACGTTTTCAATAACCGATCCATCGATCGCCGTGCCATCACCGATGCTATCCAGCGGCGCACCCAGCGAAGCCGAGATAATATCGGCGCCGTCATCAACCGCCTGGTCGATGGCCTCCTTCCAGTCGCTGACGAATGTCGTGTCGTAGGCGATAAAATCCGCGCCGGGCGCAATATCGTAGGCGATTTCCAGGACGGCGTTGCCGTGATTGCCGCCGTCGCCGAAACTACCGCCGCTTCCAGTGGTATCTACATTGACCGTGGTCAGTTGCGAGTCCGGCGGCCAGTCGCCACTGGATTGCAGGTCGGCGATTTCGCCCGAGCTGTCGTCGAACGTGTCGATGATGGCGATGGTGATGCCGCTGCCGTCCAGGCCCGCGTCATGCCACGGCCCGGCGTTGCCGGCCGCCAGCCCCTCGGTCGTGACCGAACCGGCCTGAAGCTGCACCAGTCGTGCCGGCCACACGCGCACCACGCCGGCTTGCGCGGCCAGATCGTCGAGCCGCTCGATGGGTACCCAGGCCTCGAACATGCGGTCGCTGAATCGATAGCGTCTCTCGCCGCCCAACTCGGTGAGCGCACTGGCCGCTCGACTGCCGGGCGCGGTTCGCACCTCGACCAGCACGCGTTCGCCGTCAATCAGTTCCGCCGGCACGCCGCTGGCTTGCGGCAGGTCGGCCTCGCGCCGGGATTGTGCTTCCTGCAAGCGCGCAAGCGATGAATGCAGTCTCCTATCGGCCTTGTCGGCACGACTGTCCTGGCTGGCTGCCAGCACAACAGGCGCAGTCGCATCGATACTTGCCGTCCCTCGGATGAACGACGCCTGATCATTGGCCGACGCATTCGCAGCGACCACAAGCAGCAGCATCGCACCAACGGCGATCGACCATGAAGTACGTTCGCCCTGAGAAAGATGGCTGAAACGTGATCGGGTAGGCAGTGATGGAAGCGGCATGTGAGAGCCTGCAAGTTGTTGATTGAACGACACTTCCAGACTGCACTATCGGGCGTTAAGGATCAATCAACCTCGACTGCTCGACAGACGACATTTCAAACCGGAACGCGCATTTCTCACGCGTATACCGACCGGATAGGTCGTCCGTCGCGGATGTAACCGCGACCTACGCGGGCCATCGATTGCATTGATCGGTTTTCCTCCGCGAACTCCGCTTCTCTGCGCCTCTGCGTGAGATCGGACGACCTATCGGGCCGTCGCACGCGTAGCAATGGGTGTCCAGACCCGAGGCGTCGTCCGTCGCGGATGTAACCGCGACCTACGCGGGCCATCGATTTCGTTTCGTCGTTATTCGCCGCGGAGCGATCGGATGACTTCGGCGTAGTCGTCCTGGCCGAAGATGGCGGAGCCGGCCACCAGGGTGTCGGCGCCGGCTTCGCGGATCTCGGCGGCGTTGTCGGGTTTGACGCCGCCGTCGATTTCCAGGCGGATGTCGCGGCCGGAGGCGTCGATGATCTCGCGGGCTTTGCGCAGCTTGTCGAGCGCGGCGGGGATGAACTTCTGGCCGCCGAAGCCCGGATTGACCGACATGATCAGCACCAGATCGACCTTGTCGATGACCCACTCGAGGATGTCGAGGGGCGTGGCCGGGTTAAATACCAGACCGGCCTGGCAGCCCTGCTCGCGGATCAGCGCGAGCGAGCGGTCGACGTGCTTGGTCGCTTCGGGGTGGAAGCTGATCACGCTGGCACCGGCATCGGCGAAGTCGGGAATCAAGCGGTCGACCGGCTCGACCATCAGGTGTACGTCGATGGGCGCGGTGATGCCGTGGTTCCTGAGCGCCTGGCAGACCATCGGGCCGATGGTCAGGTTGGGCACGTAGTGGTTGTCCATGACGTCGAAGTGCACCCAGTCGGCGCCGGCTTCGAGGACGTTGTCGACTTCCTCGCCCAGGCGGGCGAAATCGGCGGAAAGAATGCTCGGGGCGATCAGAGTGGATTGCTTCATGATTGGGCCGGGTGCGTATAATTCGGGGCAGGTTTGTATTGTAACCATCATCGTGAGCGACTACCCCGTTCCGCCGCTGGAAATGCTGCACCAAGGCAAGGTGCGCGACATCTACGCCGTTGACGACGATCGATTGCTGATCGTCGCCTCCGACCGCCTGTCGGCCTTCGACGTCGTCCTGCCCGACTCGATTCCGGGCAAGGGCCGGACGCTCACGCGCATCTCGAAGTTCTGGTTCAGCCAGTTTTCCGACCTGGTGCCCAACCACCTGCTCGACGGCGACCTGGCCGAAGTGGTCGGCAGTGCCGAGCTGGCCGCCGAACTGGCGCCGCGCAGCATGCTGGTCAAGCGCCTGCGGTCGCTGCCGGTCGAAGCCATCGTGCGCGGCTACCTGGCCGGCTCGGGCTGGAAGGACTACCAGCGCACGGGCGGCATCTGCGGCATCGAGTTGCCGCCCCGGCTGGAGCAGGCCGGCGTCCTGCCCGACCCGATCTTCACGCCCTCGACCAAGGCGGCCGTGGGCGACCATGACGAGAACATCGACATGGCCGCCATGCAGGATCAGATCGGCGCCGACCTGGCGCTTCGCATCCGCGACATCAGCCTGGCCATCTACCGCCGTGCGGCGGCCTTTGCGCGCGACCGCGGCATCATCATCGCCGACACCAAGTTCGAGTTCGGCGTCGATAGCGACGGCGAGCTGTTCCTGATCGACGAGCTGCTCACGCCCGACAGCTCGCGCTTCTGGCCGGTGGACGAATGGCGACTGGGCATCAGCCCGCCGAGCTTCGACAAGCAGTTCGTGCGCGACTACCTCGAGACCCTGGACTGGGACAAGACCTCGCCGGGTCCGAAGCTGCCCGCCGAGATCATCGAGCAGACGATGGCGCGCTACCGCGAGGCCGAGAAACGACTGCTGGCCGATGACTGAAACGGCGGCCACGCGCGTCGCGGCCGACAGCTTGCTGAGCCGGGTCACGGCGGCGACGCTGTTCCTGACCCTG
This sequence comes from Lysobacterales bacterium, assembly GCA_034520805.1. GTDB lineage: Bacteria > Pseudomonadota > Gammaproteobacteria > Xanthomonadales > Wenzhouxiangellaceae > Wenzhouxiangella. Next base: position 34,497 of record JAXHNG010000022.1, read on the forward strand.
GCCTTCGGGCTGGTGATTCCCAACGCCGTCGACGCCGGCGAGGTGATGCTGGTGCTGCTCGCGCTGGGTTGGCTGTTTGGCGCCGGCGGCTGGCGCCGGCCCGGCCTGGCCCGTCTCGAACGCATCTACCTGACCGTGCCCGTCGTCTACGTGCTGGCCTGGCTGTTCGCCTGGACCCTGCACGGCCAGTCCTCAGCCGGGATGGGCACCATCGAGCGCCTGCCCGACCTGCTGGTGATTATCCCCGTGTTCCTGTTCCTGCGCCGCATCGACGGCCTGGAGACCGCCTGGTGGAACGGCCTGATCGCCGGCGCGCTCGTTGCGGGCGCTTATGCCATCTGGTACGTGGCAACCGGCCAGGACTCGGTTCACGGGGCACGCGTGACCGGGCCGACCAATCCGATCTACTTCGGCGGCATTGCGCTGGCCTTCGGCCTGATGCTGATTCCGCGCCTGGCCGATGACCGCGTGACGACCATCGGCCGCGTGCTGGTGGCCGCCGCCATCGTGCTGGCGTTCGTGGCGAATGCGCTTTCGGGCAGCCGCGGCGCCTGGCTTGCCATCCCGGTTCTGCTGGGTATCTATCTGTTTACCGCCGGCGCCGGCCAGCCGCTGCGCTGGCGGCTGGGCGTGCCATTCGTGGTGGCCGCGCTCAGCCTGGTGGTGCTGTTGAGCCCGGTCCTGCCGATGAGCGACCGCCTGGACGAAACCCTGGCCGAGCTGAGCCTGATCGCCGGCGGCGGTAACGGCGACGGCGGCTTCGGGCTGCGCGTACAGCTGTGGGAGATCGCCGGCAGCCTCATCGGCGCCGAGCCGCTGACGGGCACGGGGCCGGGGAGTTTTCGCCTGGCGCTGGTCGAGTCGATTCAGGCCGGCGCCCACGACGAAATGCTGCTGCGCTACGAGCATCCGCACAGCCAGTACCTGTCGGCCCTGATCGAAGGCGGCGTGGGCCTGCTCGTGGCCCTGATCGCCCTGTTTGCCGCGCCCATCCTGCTGGTCTCGCCCCTGAGCCGGCGCTACTCCCGGCAGTGTCGCTACCTGGCCTGGTGCACGCTGGCCGCCGGGGTGGTGCTGGCCGTCATGGCGCTGTCGGAATCGCTGTTCGAGCGCAATACGGGCATTGTCTGGTTCGCCCTGCTGACCTCGATCGCCGCGGCTTTGGCTAGCGGCAGCGGACAGCAGGCACCGGATTAGTCGGACTAGTGGGCCAGGGCCAGCAGGCGCTCGGCCGTGCGGGCAGTGACTCCCGCCACGTCCAGAGCGCGCTGGCGCGCGACCATGGCTGCCGAGCGTTCGGGCGATTCGAGCAAGGCGCGCGCGTGCCCGGCCATCGCTTCGGCCTGCAAGGGCGAGCCCGCCACCAGCCCGGCCCTTTCGAGATTGCGAATACGCTGCGCCTGGTCGTTGCCGCCGGCGGGGATCATCACCGCCGGCACGCCAGCGGCCAGCACCTGCGCGCTGAGCATGCTGCCCGCACCCGTAACGGCGGCGCGGGCGTCGGCCAGCAGCGCGCCCAGGGCGGCGGTGGGCAGCGCGTCGATCAGGCGCACGCTCGCGTGCTCGCGCATCGACCCGCGGTACTGCGGGCCGAGCACCACCACGGCTTCGATATCGGCGGCCGCGACCAGGCGCTCGGCGGCGTCGACGAGGATTTCCGGCACGGGCCGGCCGGCCTCGACATAGCCGCCCCCGCCGGCGACGAAGACCACGTAGGGACAGTCCGCCGGCGGCAGGTGCTCGCGCCAGGGCGCCAGGGCTTCACGATCGGGCTCGGCGACGATACCGGGCACGACCTCGGCCTTCCCGCGGCCGAATGCGGCCAGCAGCAGTTTTTCATAACCCTTCAGGCACGGCGGCCGGCCGCTGACGTCGACGGCCAGGTGCAGGTCGACCCAGCGCAGCTGCCGCGGCCGAAAGCCCTTCAGGCGCTTGTGCGGACGGTCGCTGATCCAGACCACGCGTGAACCGGCACGCTTGAGCGCGCGAAACTGCCGCACCCGGCCGGTGCAGTCGAACACCGCCAGATCCGGGCGCAGCGACTCGAGCAAGTGCAGCACTTCGTCGCCAGCGCGCGCCGGCGTGTCGGCGATCTCGTGATAGGCGAAACGCTCGTCGCGCTCGACCCCGGCGGCGCGGTTGAGCAGGAACTCGATACGCGCCGTCGGCGCCCGGGCGGCGAGCGCGCGCGCCAGGGTCAGGCAGCGGTAGTACTCGCCGCTGCCGCCCGGCCCGCTGGCCGGGGCAAAGAGGACGCGCAGCGGCTGATCATTCATTTTGCCCGCCCCCGTCGCTTGCGGCTGCGGCGCCGGCGAATGCCCTCGTAGCGATCGGGCTCGCCGGGCGGCGCAGTCTTGAAGCGGCGATGCACCCAGAAATACTGCGCCGGGTCGCGGCGAATATGGCGCTCGAGAAAGGCGTTGAAGCGTTCGAGGTCGTGCGCGTCGTCACCGCTGGGAAAGTTCTCGAAGGGCGCCTCGACGGTGACGTGCACCCGGCCGGTCTCGGCATCGCGCATGGGCCACATGGGCAGCACGACCGCGTTGCCCATGCGGGCCATGTTGGGGATGCCGGTGGCGGTGGCCGTGTCGATTCCGAAAAACGGCGCGAACACCGAGCGCTGCGGCCCGAAGTCCTGGTCGGGGGCGTACCACAGCAGCTTGCCGGCGCGCAGGTGGCGCACCATGGCGCGCAGCTCGTTGCGCCGGAACATGCCTTGCGCGTAGCGCAGGCGGCCGCGGTTCTGGAAGCGCTCGACCGCGCCATTGCGCTGCGGGCGGTAGACGCCCCAGGTGGGCGTTTGCTCGCACAGAAGCCGCCCGCCCAGTTCGAGCGAGGTGGCGTGGCCGGTCAACAGCAGAATGCCCTTCCCCGACTCGCGGGCGCGCTCGATGTGCTCGAGCCCTTCGACCGTGCCGAAGCGCTCGTCGAGCCGGCCCGGGCGGCACCAGGCGATGGCGCCCTCGGCCAGCATCTCGGCGAGGAAGCGGAAGTGACGCTTGACCACGCGCTCGCGCTCGTCGCCGGGCATGTCCGGAAAGCACAGGGCGATGTTGCGCTCGGCGATGCGCCGGCGCGAGGGCATGGCCAGGGCGAACAGCGCGCCGAGCGGACGCACCAGCGCCCGGGCCGGGCGCGGCGGCACGTGGCCGAGCAGCCGGATGGGCTGGAGCAATAGCCAGGTCAGGAAATCGAGCATGCCGGCCGTCGTTTCCGAATCGCGGGCACCGGGCCAGCGCCCGGGTCATGCAGTAAACTCGTCGCCGTCATGATTGCAGTCTACCGTTTGCTTATTCTTCTCGTCGCGCCGCTGGCGCTGATCTGGCTGCGCTGGAAAATGCCGGGGCCGGCCGAGCTGCGCGCCCGATGGACCGAGCGCCTGGGCCGCGTGCCGGAGTCCGGGCAGCGGCCGGTGCTGTGGCTGCACGCCGCCTCGGTGGGCGAGGTCAACGCCGTCGCAAGCCTGGTCACCGCCCTGCTCGAGCGCTACCCGGGGCATCGCGTGGTGATCAGCACGATCACGGTTACCGGCCGGGCCGAAGCCCTCCGCCGCTTCGGCGGTCTTGAAGACGGCCGTCAAGGCGTCGAGGTCGTCTTCGCGCCACTGGACACGCCGCTGGCGGTGGGCCGCTGGCTCAAGCGCATTCGCCCGCAGCTGGCCATGGTAGCCGAAACCGAGATTTGGCCGGAATTGTATCGCGGCTGCCGCAAGCGCGGCATTCCGCTGGTGCTGGTCAACGCCCGGCTGGCCGAATCGGCCATGCAGCGCTACCGCCGCTTTCGTTCCTTGTTTGCCGGCGCGCTCTCGGCGGTGTACCTGGCGATCTGCCAGAGCGACGAAGACGCGCAGCGCTTCGGCGAACTGGGCCTGGACGGAGACCGCGTTGCCATGGCCGGCAACCTCAAGTTCGACCGCGCGATTCCCGACGGCCTGGGCGAGACCGTGCGCCGCATGCGCGGGCAGTGGGGCGAGCGCCCGACCTGGGTGGCCGGCAGCACGCGCCCGGGCGAGGAGACGATCGTGCTCGACGCGCATCGGCGGCTGCGCGAGCACCACCCCGACGCCCTGCTGGTTCTCGCCCCGCGCCACCCGGATCGCAGCGACGATGTGCGCGCCATGATCGAGCAAGCCGGCCTCGCGCATCAGCCCGTCGAAGAGGTCGTCGACGCGGACACCGGCGTGGTGCTGGTCGATCGCATCGGCGTGCTGCTGTCTTGCTACGCGGCCGCGCCGGCGGCCTTCGTCGGCGGCAGCCTGGTCGATATCGGCGGCCACAACCTGCTCGAGCCGGCGGCGTTCGGAAAGGCGGTGATCGCCGGGCCGCACCTGCACCAGCAGGCCGATTCGGCCCGTGCACTGCGCGAAGCCGGGGCGCTGATCGAGGTGGGCAATGCCGAAGAGCTGGCGCAGGCGGTCGGATCGATCTGGCGCGATCCGCAGCGCGCGCTCGAATACGGGCGCGCCGCGCTTGAGGTGGTGGAAAACGGGCGCGGCAGTGTGCGCCGCACCCTCAGACTTTTAGACCCGCTGATTACTCCGTCAGAAGCTGATTGACTCGCGTCAGGTCGGCCTCTTCCAGCACGCCGGCGGACTGGCGCAGGCGCAGCTGGTTGAGGATGAACTGGTGGCGCGCGTCGGAGTAGTTGCGCTCGGCCTGGAAGAAGCGCTGCTCGGCGTTGAGCACGTCGACGATCGTTCGTGTACCCACCTCGAAGCCGGCGTTGGTGGCTTCCAGCGCGCTTTGAGCCGAGATCTGGGCCTGGCGACGCGCTTCGACTTCCTGGATACCGGCGACGATGGCGCGGTAGGCGGTTTCGGTCTGGCGCTTGATCGAGCGCTCGGTGGCCGACAAGGTCGCGTCGGCGGCGCGCAGCGAGTAGCCGGCCTGATGGCGCCGCGACTGGGTGGCGAAGCCCGAGAAGATCGGGACATTGAGCGTGACGCCGACTTCCCAGCCCTGATTTCCCAGCGTCGCTGAGCCCAGCGGCTGCTGGGTTTCCGGATCGCGACCGACGAATTCATTGTTGGTGAAGTCGCTGTAGCTGGCTTGCAGTCCCAGCGTCGGCAGGTGGCCGGCCCGGGCGATACGCAGATCGGCTTCGGCCACGTCGACCTGGGAGCGCTGCTGCAGCAGCTGGGGATTGAAGTCCAGCGCGCGCGCTACCCATGCCTCGACTTCTTCGGGGTCGGGCGTTTCCAGCGGGATATCCTGCGCCAGGCGCGCGAAGTTCTCGAACCACGCCCCGGCCACCTCGCGCAGGGCATCGCGGGCGTCCTCGAGGGCGTTCTCGGCGGTAATGACGCGGGCACGGGCGGCGTCGTAGACGGCGCGGGCTTCGTGCACGTCGGTGACGGCGGCCAGGCCGACTTCGAAACGCTGTTCGGCCTGTTCGAACTGGCGCTTGAGCGCGGTTTGCTCGGCCCGGGCGAAGCGCACCGAATCGAGCGCGGTGAGCACGTCGAAGTAGCGCTGGGAGACGCGGAAGAGGAAGTTCTGCCAGGCCTCGCGATACTGCGCCTCGGCCACGCTGAACTCGGCCTTGCCGCGATCGAGCCGGCCGTAGTTGGCGTCGTCGTAGATGCTTTGGCGCAGGGTCACGCCCCACCTTTCGGTATCGGTGTCTTGAGAGTCCAGCTCCGTTCCTTCGATCGTCGTCGTCGACGAACCGACGTTTGTTCCGGCCGAAGCGGTGATCGTGGGCAGCAGGCTGGCACGCGCCTGTACCGGGATTTCGCCGGCGGCCTTGAGCCGCTGCTCAGCGGCGCGGATTTCGGCGTCGTGGCTTTGTGCCAGTTCGTAAACACCCATCAGATCGACGGCCTGGGCCGAAGTGCTCAGGGTCACGGCGCTTGCCGCCGCAAACGCCATGGACAGGAAGGTTTTGTTGCGCTTGATCATCATGATTCCGGCTTGAAGGGGTTGATCAGAATTCGAACTGGGGCCGATCTTCGGCGCCGATCAGTCGCGGCAGGTCGGTGTCGAACAGGCTGTCAACCTGCCAGTGGTCTTGCTCGGAGCGGGTCATGGTCACGGCCTCCATCACCGGGCTGAAGCCGCGCACGGCAAACAGGCGCCCGCCGGGCTTGAGCCACTGGCGGAAGCGGTCAGGCACTTCGGCGGCCGATCCGGTAACGACCACGGCGTCGAAGGCCTCGCCGGGGTCGAAATCACCCAGCGCGTCAGCGTGTCTTACTTCGATGCCGTCGATGGAAAGACGCTCGAAGCGGCGCCGTGCACGCTCGGCCAGTTCTTCGACGATGTCGATGGTCAGTACCGAGGCACCCATGTGAGCCAGGCAGGCGGCGGTAAAGCCCGAGCCGGTGCCGATCTCGAGCACCCGATGGCCGGGCTGGATTTCCAGGGCCTGGAGCATCCTGCCTTCCTCGATCGGCTTCATCATGACCTGGCCGTGCGGCAGCGGAATGCGCAGGTCGGAAAACGCCATGCGCCGGTAGTCGGCCGGGGCAAAATCCTCGCGCGGGACTTCGCGCATGGCGTCGAGAACGTGCGGGTCGAGGACTTCCCAGGTGCGTACCTGCTGCTCGACCATGTTGGCGCGGGCCTGTTCCAGATTGAGCGACATGATTGAATCCGGTCGGTTGGATGAATATTAGGGGCTTATTGTACCCGCTCGCGCGCCGACGGTACTGTGCCAGTGGTCATGAATCCACGACCGGCCGGTGGAGCGATCCGCAGGGGCGAAGCAGCAAAGAACGCGAAGAATAAAGAAACATGGAAAAAAGACCGCCAGACTGATAGAAACGGGGGTGGAATCCGCTCGAAGAGACCTTTCCCGCTCAATGACCACGACCATGCCGGACACCGACTACAAGCCGCTGAGCTACGTCGATCGCCTCGACGAACGCCCCCTCGATTCGATCGAGCTGGTCGTCGTCCACGCCACCGAGTTGCCCGACCTGGATACGGCGCGCAACTACGGCGAACGGATTCATTACCCCAACTCGAAGACCGGCAACAGCGGGCATTTCTATATCGACCGCGACGGGACGATTGAACAGTGGGTGCCGCTCGAGCGCGTGGCGCATCACGTGCGCGGCTTCAACGGCAAGTCGATCGGCATCGAGCTGGTCAACCGCGGCCGCTGGCCCAGGTGGTTCGACAGCCGCCACCAGGACTGGAGCGAAGATTACAGCCAGGCGCAGATCGACGCCCTGGCCGGGCTATTGGAGCGGCTTCGGGCCGACCTGCCCGGGCTGCGATACCTCGCCGGCCACGACGAACTGGACATCGGCCTGGCCGATGCCAGCGACGATGCGGCCATCAAGGTGCGGCGCAAGGTCGACCCCGGGCCGCTGTTTCCCTGGGGCGAAATCGAAGGCCGCGTCGATCTGAAGCGCTCTGGGACGAAAACCTTTTAAAAGGACTACCCCCCAGCGCGGTCCTTGAGCGCCGCGGTGACGATTTCTTCGATGTCGGGCGACAGCCCCTTCTTGGCCGCGAGCTTTTGCAGCTGTTCTTTCATCATCGCCGAGCGCTTGGGGTCGTAGGCGCGCCAGCGGTTGAAGGCGGAGGCCAGACGGGCACCAACCTGGGGGTTGAGGTCGTCGAGCTGGTGGAGGACTTCCCCGACCAGCCGGTAGCCGTCGCCGTCGGCACGGTGGAAGGCCACCGGGTTGTTCATGGCGAATGCGCCGATGAGCGAGCGGATCTTGTTGGGATTGTTGAGCCGGAAGGCGGCGTGATCCATCAGGCTGCGCACGTCGTCGGCGGCCGCCTCGTCAGAGCGCGTGGCCTGGACGGCGAACCACTTGTCCATCACCAGCGGATCGTCGGCGAAGCGTCGTTCGAAGTCGGCCAGTGCATCGCGGGCGCCATCGAGATCATGGTGAACGAGGGTGCGGAAGGCCGCCAGCCGATCGGTCATGTTACTGGCACCGGCGTAGTGCGCGGCGGCCATCTCGCTGGCCGCTTCCCGATCGACCCCGGCGAGCAGGTCCAGAATGACGTTGCGCAGGCGACGGCGGGCCGCATCCGCGCCGCTGGATGACCATGGCCCGCTCGGGGCGAGCGCGTCGAAATGATCGAGCAGGGTCGACTCGAGGCGCCGCCCGAGCAGGCCCCGCAGCTCGAGGCGTGCGGCGTGGATGGCTTCGATGTCGACCGGGTCGCGGTCCTGGGACAGTTCGCCGATCGACGGCAGGCTGAGCAGCTCGGCCGCCAGCGCCGGATCCTGGTCGGAATCGTCGAGCACCGCCGCCCAGGCTTCGATCAGCAGTTCGGCGTCGTGCTCTTCGCGGCCTTCGATCAGGTCGCCGAGCACGCGCTCGCTCAGGCCGCGCATGGCGCGCCAGCGGCTGAAGGGGTCGGGATCGAATCCGGCCAGGCGCGCGAGGTCGCGGCTCGGCCAGTCGTAGTCGAGCCGGACCGGCGCCGAGAAGTCTCTCAGCAGCGACGGCAGGGCGTCGGCGGGAAGGCCGGTGAAACGGTACTCGGCCTCCTCGTCGGACAGCACGAGGAGCCGGGTCTGAGGCCCGGTTTCGTCCTCACCGGCGAGGGTGACCGGCAAGGGCCGGTTGTCGGCATCGAGAAAGCCGACCTTGACCGGCAGCATCAGCGGGCCGAGGTCGCGGTTGTCACGGTGATCGGGCAGGCTTTGTTTGAGCTTGAGCACCAGTTCGCCGCTTTCCTCGTCGAAACGCGTGTCGGCATCGAGCGTCGGCGTGCCGACCTGGCGATACCAGCGCTCGAACTGTTCGAGGTCGGTGTCGTTGGCGTCCGCCATGGCGCGCCGGAAGTCGTCGCAGGTGACGGCCTCTCCGTCATGGCGCTCGAAGTACAGATCCATGCCGCGCCTGAAGCCTTCGCGGCCGAGCAGGGTTTCGTACATGCGCACCACCTGCGCGCCCTTCTCGTAAACGGTGGCAGTATAGAAGTTGTTGATCTCGACGTATCGCTCGGGCCGGATCGGGTGCGCCATCGGGCCGGCGTCTTCCGGGAACTGGCGCGCCATCAGGGCGGACACGTCCTGAATGCGCTTGACGCCGCGCGAGCGCTGGTCAGCGGTGAACTCCTGGTCGCGGTAGACCGTCAGGCCTTCCTTGAGGGTCAGCTGGAACCAGTCGCGGCAGGTCACGCGGTTGCCGGTCCAGTTGTGGAAATACTCGTGGGCGATGACCGATTCGATCCCCTCGTAGTCGGCGTCGGTGGCGGTCTCGCGGTCGGCCAGCACGTAGCGGGCGTTGAAGACGTTGAGGCTCTTGTTCTCCATCGCGCCCATGTTGAAGTCGTGCGTGGCGACGACGTGGAAGACGTCGAGGTCGTACTCCAGCCCGAAGCGTTCCTCGTCCCATTTCATCGACAGCTTGAGGCTGTCCATGGCGTGGTCGAGCCGCGTGATGTTCTCGGGTTCGGAGTAGATCTTGAGCGCCACCTCGCGCCCGGAGCGGGTGGTGAAGCTGTCTTCGAGCACGTCGAGCTCACCGGCGACCACGGCGAACAGGTAGCTGGGCTTGGGAAACGGATCGTCCCAGACCGCAAAATGCCGGCCGTCGTCGAGTTCGCCCGTGTCGACGCAGTTGCCGTTCGACAGCAGAACCGGGAAGCGCTCGCGGTCGCCGGCCAGGCGGACCCGGAAGGTCGCCATCACGTCGGGACGGTCGGGGAACCAGGTGATCTTGCGAAAGCCTTCGGCTTCGCACTGGGTCAGCAACATGCTGCCGGACTTGTACAGGCCTTCCAGCGCGGTGTTGCGGTCGGGGTGAACCAGCACCTCGGTGGTGACAACCGCCTGCTCGGGCACGCCCTCGACCACCAGGGTCTCGTCGTCGGCGTGTTCGGCATAGCGGGCAGCCTCGCCGTCGATCTCGACGCGCTGCGTGTCGAGGCCGGCGCCGGAGAGTGTGAGGTCCTCGGCGTCCGCGTCGGGGTTGCGGCGCACGCTCATGCGGCTGACCACGCGCGTGGCGCCTGCGTCGAGGTCGAATTCCAGTTCGACCCGGTCGACCCACCAGGCCGGCGGGCGGTATTCCTGGCGCAGAACGGGGGTGCGGGGCTGATCACCACGTGCGGACATGCAGTACTCCTTAACACAGACTTGCGACTATTATAGATAGATGCCAGTCAATTCCACGCTGATGCCCGAAGAAGTGCTGCGGGCCCGGGAACGGATCCGGTCGATGATCCAAACGACCCCGGTCATGACATCCGATATTCTTGATGACTTGACGGGCGCGAGCCTGTTTTTCAAGTGCGAGCACCTGCAAACCACCGGCTCGTTCAAGCTGCGCGGCGCCAGCAACGCCGTCGCGCTGCTGCCCGACGACTGCCCGGGCGTGGCGACGCACTCCTCGGGCAATCACGGGGCAGCCCTGGCGCGAGCGGCCGCCGGGCGCGGCTTTCGCGCCGAGATCGTCGTGCCCGAGGGTGCCGTGGCCAGCAAAGTCGACAATATCCGCCGCCACGGCGGCAGCGTGCATTTCTGCGAACCCACCCAGGCCGGCCGCGAGGCGGCCCTGGCGAGCCTGGTCGAGCGCGGCTTCGCGCCGGTGCCGCCCTACGACGACGACCGCATCATCGCCGGCCAGGGCAGCGCGGCGCTTGAGCTGATGGAACAGGTGGACGCACTCGATGCGATCGTCGTGCCCATCGGTGGTGGCGGGCTGATCTCGGGCACGGCCCTGGCGGCACGGACGGGCCGGCGGCCGCCGCTGGTGTTCGGTGTCGAGCCTGCGGGGGCCGACGACACGCTGCGCTCCCTGGCGCTGGGGCAGCGCGTCGCCGATCACCACCCCGACACCATCGCAGACGGCCTGCGCGCCCTGGTGGGCGAACGCAACCTGGCGCTGATCGAGCGCCACGTCGAGTCGGTCGGCGCCGTTTCCGAGGCCGGGATCCTCGAGGCCGTCGAGAAGCTGTGGAGCCACCTCAAGCAGACCGCCGAGCCTTCCGGGGCGGTGGCCCTGGCCGGCGTTCTGGCCGAACCGGATCGCTTCGCCGGCAAGCGCGTGGGCGTGATGATCAGCGGCGGCAATCTCGACGTCGCGGCCTGCCTGGCCGGACTGTCCTGATTCACTTCAGTGGAGGCAGGAAACGCCGCACGCTGGTATGCTGTGCGGCCGCTAAAGCAATAGATGGGGCCTAGTCTGCATGGAGTTGTGGCTACTGCGACACGCGCGCGCTAAAGCAGTCGCGCCCGACGGCAAGGATCTTGATCGCGACCTGACCGACTCGGGCCGCGAGGCCGCCCGCAAGCTGGGTCAGTGGATCGAAGCGTCCGGCCTGTCCGTACCGGCCACCGTTTGCGTCTCGCCCTCGGTGCGCACGCGCGACACCGCCCGGCTGGTACTCGACGGGCTCGAAGCGCCGGCGCATACCGTGGAACCCGCGCTCTGGGAGGCGCTGGAGGAAGACCTCATCGGCGTCCTGCAGAAGCACCAGCAGGCCGAATCGCTACTGATCGTTGGGCACAACCCCGGCTTCGAGTGGCTGGTGCAGTGGCTGACCAACCAGCGCCCCCGGCTCGGGATTCAACCCGGCACCCTGGCCATCATCGACGCCGACATGCCGCCGGCGCCCGGCTGCGGCCGGATTCGCCAGCTGATTCAGCCCAGCGATCTGGCGTAAATTTCAGCCAGCCGTTCCAGGCCGCGCTGGTCGTCCTCGTCGAAACGCCCGCTGCGCGGGCTGTCGATATCGAGCACGCCGATGACCTGGCCGTCGACGATCAGGGGCACGACGACTTCCGAGCGCGATTGAGGATCGCAGGCAATGTGGCCCTCGAAGGCGTGGACGTCTTCGACGCGCTGCGTGGCGCGCGTGGCTGCCGCGGTTCCGCACACGCCCTTGCCCATCTCGATGCGCACGCAGGCCGGCCGGCCCTGAAAGGGACCGACGATCAACTCGTCGCCCTCGAGAAAATAGAATCCGGCCCAGTTGACCTCGGGCAGGGCATCGAAGATCAGCGCGCTGAGGTTGGCCGCGTTGGCAATGCGGTGCTTCTGCCCCGACAGCAGCCCCTCAGCCTGCTGGGCCAGTTCATCGTAGTTGACGGTTTTGGTCATTCGCTTTTCCTGAAGATGAGTATTCGATTGTTGGCCGGCATGGCGATTTCGGCCTCCGCCAGCCAGCCGGCGGTGCCGGCCAGCTGCCGGACTTCCAGGATGTCCCGGATGCCCATGGCCGGATCGCGCTGCCGCAGTTGCCGGTCGAAGCGGCGATTGCTCTCGGCGTCGAACCGGTCGCCGTCGCGGAAAGGCCCGTAGATCACCAGTAAACCACCGTCGACCACGCGCTCGGCCACGGCGTGCAAGAGCGCGGGCGTATGATCCCACGGCATGATGTGCAGGGTGTTGGCGCTGAAGACCGCGTCCCAGTCGCCGGCGGGCCAGTCGTCGGCGGCCATCACGTCCAGCGCGGCGGGTTCGGGCAATGAAGGCGCTTCCTCGGCCAGCCTGGCGTGCAAGGCATCCAGGTGTTCGGGCATTTCGGTCGCCTGCCAGACCACCCCGGGAAGCAGCGAGTGAAACCAGGCCGCGTGCTGGCCGGTGCCCGAGCCGATCTCGAGCACGCGGGCATCCGGCGCCAGCCAGCGACAGAGCACCTGCCCGATGGGAAGCCGGTTGCGCTCGGCCGCCGGTGAATGGGCGCCTGCCGCGCCGCTCACGCCGGCTCTCCCGCAAGCAGCCGATGACGCAGTGCGGCCACGCGATCATCGAGTTCCGCCCGGCCCGGGTGGCGCCCGCCTTCGACGACAACGCGGCCGGCGACGCGCACCTGGTCGATCATTCCGGCGGCGTGCGCGAACACGAAGGTGTCGAGCTGCTCGGCCGCCGGCAGCCCGGACAACAGCGGGTGGGCGGAATCGAGAACGACCAGGTCGGCACGGCAGCCCTCGCGTAGCTCACCGGCCGGCTGCTGCAGGGCCCGGGCCCCGCTGCGGGCCAGCTGCTGCCACAGCGCGGTAGCGACATGCTCGCCGGCGTCGGCCAGCACGTTGCGCTGCTTGAGTCGAAGCCGCTGCCCCCATTCGAGCAGACGCAACTCTTCGGCTGCCGAAGTCACCAGGTTGCTGTCCGAGCCGATCGCCACGCGCCCGCCGCCGTCGAGATACTCGCGCACGGGAAAAAGCCCGTCGCCCAGGTCGGCTTCGGTGGTGGGGCAGATGCCCACCGCAATCGCGCGCTCGGCCAGCGCGCGTACTTCGGGCTCGCTGGCGTGGGTGGCGTGTATCAGGCACCAGCGTTCGTCGGGCTCGACCTGCTCGAGCAGCCACTCGATCGGGCGGCGGCCGTGGTGTTCGAGGCAGTCGCTGACTTCGGCCGGCTGCTCGGAGATGTGCAGGTGAACCGGGCCCGCCCCGATGCCGTCGAGCAGTCGGGGCAGGTCGCGGGCATCCACGGCGCGCAGGGAATGCGGCGCCACGCCAACGCGCTGCCGTTGCGGGTCGACACCGGCCTGGAGCGTTTCGACCAGGGCGACGATCTGTTCGAGCGACATGCCGAATGCCCGCTGCCGCTCGCTAAGGGGGCGCCGGCCGAATCCGCCGTAGCGATACCACACCGGCAGCAGCGTGAGGCCCGTGCCGGCGCGGTCGGCGGCCGTCAGCACCTGTCGGGCCGTCGCCTCGGGCGCTTGTCCGCCCAGGCCGTGCGGATAATGGAATTCCCCGGTGCTGGTGTAGCCGCCCTCGAGCAGTTCCATGAAGGCCCGGGCGGCCAGCAGCTCGAAATCCTCGCCCGAGAGTAGGCCGACGGCTTCGTACATACGCTCGCGCCAGCTCCAGAAACTGTCGCCGCGGCCGGCGCTCAGGCCCGTCAGGCCGGCGATTAGCCGCTGGTGGATATGCGAGTGGACGTTGACCATGCCGGGCAGCACGGTGCCCGGCAGCGATTCTGCGCCCTCTGCTCGACCGGGCCGCACGGCGTCGATAAGGCCGCCGGCGTCGAGTTCGAGCGTGACGTCGTCGCGCCACCCTTCGTGCAGCAGCACCCGGGGGCAGTGCAGCAGGCGGCGGGTCATGCCGGATGCCATTGCGACAAAAGGACCACGAGACGCTCGAGCACGTCGGTCAGCGGGCGCGCTGCTTGCGGGTCGAACGAGCGCGGGCTCGACTCGTCCATGTAGCAGGCCTGGGCGATCTCGATCTGGAGGGCGTGGACGCCTTCGGCGGGGCGGCCGTAGTGGCGGGTAATGAAACCGCCCTTGAAGCGGCCGTTGACGACGGTCGAAAAGCCCTCTGCCGCGGCGAGGCGCTCGGCAACGATTTCCTGCAGGTCGGGCGAGCAGCTGCGCTCCTCGTAGGTGCCCAGGTTGAGATCGGGCAGACGCCCGTCGAACAGGCGGGGCACCGAACTGCGTATGGAATGCACGTCGAACAGCACGGCAAAGCCGTGCCGGCGGCGCAGGGCTTCGAGGGTTTCATCCAGCTTGTCGTGGTAAGGCTGCCAGAAGCGCTTGATTCGCCCGCGGCGCTCGGCCTCGGCTGGCGCCTCGTCACGGTAGACGCTCGCGCCGTCGAAGGTCTCGGTCGGCACCAGGCCGGTGGTCGCACCGGCGTAGAGCGGTTTGTCGTCGCGGCCGCGATTGAGGTCGATGACGTAGCGCGACTGGCGAGCACACAGCAGGGAAGCACCCATCCGCGGGGCCGAATCGACCAGGCGATGGACGTGCCAGTCGGTATCGGGCAGCGCGCTTGCCTCGACGGTCAGTCGAGCGGCGATCTCGGGCGGCAGGTCCGAGCCGGCATGGGGGACATTGACGAGCAGCGGCGAGTCGCCGGCCTGGAAGTCATAGAGCATGGTGTCATTGTAAGCCTTACACAAAAAAAGAAAGGCCCGGCAGTGCCGGGCCCTTCCTTAAACTTTGCTGCAGCGGGTTTCCCGCCCTCAGGGCGTCCCACCGCATGAGGGCGAAACAGAGCTGTTGGTGCCATTGATGCCGACAACCACCAGCGTACCGGTCGGCGAGCCACTGGGTGTCGTGAAGGTACAGGTTCCGGTCCGCGGGAATCCTTCGGCATCCGGCGCAGCACATTCGGTCATGCCCATCGCCACGAAGGCGAGTGTCTGGCCGTTCTCGTCGGTAACGCCCGGCGACTGTGAGATCTCGAGCGTTCCGTCACCGCCGTCGCACTCGCCAGAGAGGGCGACTCCGGAAATAGGCTCACTCTGGCCGTTGAGCAAGGTCAACTCGACACGCAAGTTGTTCACGTTCGGGTTGCTGTCCTGGTAGCTCGACGGATTGACGAGCAGCATGGCTGCGCCCGGCGGCACCACCGTCACGTCGGCCGTGGCCGACCCGCTGCTGAAGCGGATGAGCGACTCTTCACCATCCGGCACCATGCCGCTTGTCGTGACCTCCGTGATGGTGCAGCCGCCACCGGCCGAACCGGTCGGCTCGGCGGTCGTCGTGCTCATCGGCACGCCGTCGAGACTGCCGTTGGCGGGGCCCTCCACGATATCGCCGCGGATAAACACGTCGTTGATCGGTGCGCCGAGGGCGTCGGTCAGGCAAAGTTCGACCGTGGTCGTCGAGTTGCCCTGGATAGCAGACGGGTTGGCCGAAAGGCTTGCCGGGGCGATGCCCGGGAAGACCATGGCTTCGACATCGGCCACCGTCTTGGTCAGGTCCGCTTCGGCCCGGTTGCCCTGGCCCCAGAGAACCAGCGGGCGACCCAGGGCGCTGATCGGATAGGTCAGCTTGACCGATCCGCGGCCGTCGGTCGACAGGTTGACCTGGGGATCGACGACACCGAACTGCGAGCGGCCGATAACCCATGGAATGACGAAGCCGTCGTCCACGATCGGGCCGGCGCCGTTGTTCGGGTTGAAGTCATTGGTGACGGTAACCGTCGCGTTGTCGACGACGCTGGCAACCGTGCGGGCTGCCTCGTGCTCGCGGTTGCCGGGAACGGTCTTGCCGAACAGGGCGACGGTGTCACCCGGCTCGACGGCTTCGTCAACGGTCGGGGGATTGGCGCCGAATCCGGCGGCCGGTGAGGACACGCTGAACAGGTCGCCGCCCTCTTCCGGGTTGCCGTCGGTGCCGGAGAAGACGAACTCTCTCGGCAGGGTCTGCGTGAGCGGCGCGTCGATCTTGCCGAAGTCGATCGGCGTACCCGACAGCACCGGGTTGCCCGCCTGGTCGGTGCCCTGGGCCGTGACGGTCAGGGAGTAGGTTCCATCTGAACTGGGCGGAATGACCACACCGGTCTCCGGATCGACGTTGGGCTCTTCGTCCGTATCGATGAAGCCCACCGTGTTGTTGGCCAGGATCGCGCTGATCGTCGGACTGACGATCTCGATGCCGAACAGGCGACCGTCGCCGACGTCGACCGTGGTCTCGGCGCTGATGGGATCGAGCAGGTCGTTGTCGACGTTGTTGTCAGCGCGGTCGGCGGTGGCGGTGATGCGGTGCGGGCCGATTTCGCTGCCGGCGCTGAGCGAGAAATTGGCCACGCCGTTGACCGTCTGCACGCTGATCTCGCTGCCGTTGACCGAGCCATCGGCGCCGGTGCCGCTCAGGCGGGCACCGCTGCCGTCGGGCGCGTCGAGAGACAGGGTAACGTTGTTGTACTCGCCGCCGCTGCCCTCGGGATTAGGCACGGCGTTGCTGCCGGAATCACCCACGAAGAGCGACATGCTCTTGGTCGTCGAGCCGCCGGAGCCCTGGATGTAGATGGGAGCGGTCGGGATGGAGAAATCGAGATTGGCCGGCAGGAAGTCCGCCGCGCCCTCGGCGATCTCGATGACGAATTCCTCGGAGAATGTGTCGCCGGAATCGGCGTCCTGGGCAGACACCGTCACGGTGACCGATCCGGGCTCGTCGAAGCTGTGCACGAAGATCGTCGCCTGGCCGGCAGCCATATTGACCGGTCCGTTGCCGACCAGAACCAGGAATTCGTTGATATCCTCCGTTTCCGGATCGTCAAGCGTGGAAAATGCCGCCCGGCTAACCGGGGCGATCGCCGCCTGGATCTGTCCGTCAGTGACGTTGCCGACACTGCCGTCGGGATTGCGATAGCGGACGGTCAGCTCGGTGATGAAGGGAGAACCCAGGAAGATTTCAACACCCTCGGTGTTGGCCGGCATGGTGCTGGCGCCGCTGACCTCGAGGCGAGGCTCGCCATCGCCGCCCTCGACGACGTCGATGTCGCGGGTCGCGGAGACGGTGCCCGAGCCGCTCGGATTGTTGCCGGAGGCCGTTAGCGTCACGGTGCCGGTGTTCGAACGCGCCGTGAAGATAAAGTTGGCCTGTCCGCCGCTGGTCGTCGCGGTAGCCGAAGCACCGGAACTCGCGCCGGCTTCATCGGCAGCGACCACGCCCCGGCTGGTGTTGCTCGAGTTCAGTGTGACCGTTGTGCCATCGGGCACCGCAGAACTGTCGGCAGTACGAAAGCGCACGGTTACCGGAATGGAATTGTTGGTGGGCACCTCGGCGGATTCGACCGTGATGCTCATGCTCGCCGAGCCGCCGTTGTCGAAGCTGCCCGAGGAGCTGCCTCCGCAAGCGGCCAGGAGAGCCGTGGCTGCCAGGATGATGCCGTATCTCATTGTCTTCATGAATCGAAATCCCGATTTTTTTGATGTGATGTTCATGTCTGCTTCGCTCCCTCGCCCGATCAGTCGGCTGCGACGCGCTCGTCCAGGATGGACGGTGTGATGAAGATCAGAAGTTCGCGCTTCTGTTCTTCGGTGCCGCGCTGGCGGAACAGGCCACCGAGGACAGGCACATCACCCAGCACGGGGACCTTCTGCTCCTGGTAGGTCCGCTCTTCCTGGAAGATACCGCCGAGCACGACGGTCTGGCCGTTATCAACCAGGATGCGCGTGGACAGCTCGCGGGTGTCGATCGACGGGATGAAACCGCCGCGACCGTTGGGGAAGAGCTCGCCGACGGTGTCCTGCTTGACCTGCAGCTGCATCTGGATGCGGTTATCCGGCGTGATCAGCGGCGTGGCGCGCAGTTCGAGAATTGCTTCCTTGAACTCGACGTTGATGGCCCCGGCGGTGGCACCGCCCTGGACCGACTCGAACGGTATCTCGACGCCCTGCAGCACGTAGGCCTCGGCCTGGTTGGAGGTGATCACGCGCGGGGTGGAGATAATCTCGCCATTGCCCTCGCTTTCCAGGGCGCTGAGCTCGAGATCGAGCAGCATGTCGGCAGCCAGCACGCTGAAGCCGAGACTGCCGGCCGGGCTGGCGACGGGCAGGTTGACGTTGAGTCGGTCGCTCAGGGCCGGCACGCCAACCGGCGTACTCGAGCCGGAACCGGCGCGGCGATTGGCCAGGCCGTCGCGAATCATCTGGTCGGTGCCCTCGTTGTTGGACGCCATGGTGTAGAGATTGCCGCGCGAGTCCTGCCGGGCGCCGGTGACGCCGAAGCGCACGCCGAGCTGGTGGTTGAAGTCGCTGCGCGCGATCACGATGCGCGACTCGATCAGCACCTGGCGAACCGGGCGGTCGAGATCGGCAACCAGTTCACGAACTGCGTCGATCCGATCGGTCGTATCGTTGACCAGCAGCGTGTTGGTGCGCTGGTCGATGGTGACCGAACCACGCGCCGAAAGCAGGCCGGTCGAGCCGCCGCCTTCCTCGTCGCCACCGCCTTCGGAGGCGGACTGGACCAGCGCAGCCATTTCGCCCGCGTCGGCGTAGCTCAGGGGAATGATGGCGGTGCGCAGCGGCTCGAGCGTCTGGCGCTCGGCGCGCGCCTGCAGGATGGCCTGCTCGCGTGCGGCGATTTCCTGCGTCGGCGCAATCCAGATCACGTTGCCGGACTGGCGCATGTCGAGATTCTTGGTCTCGAGAACGATGTCGAGGGCCTGGTCCCAGGGGACGTTGGTCAGGCGCAGGGTCAGGTTGCCGCCGACCGAGTCGGAGACGACGATGTTCAGATCGGAAACGTCGGCAATCAGCGCCAGGACGGAACGCACGGGAATATCCTGGAAGTTCAGGGTAATGCGGTCGCCGTCGTACTCACGCTCTTCGAAGAAAGTCAGCTCACGGTCCTGCGGCGCCTCCTGTTGCGGTTCGCCGATTTCGATCACGACCTGGCCATCCGACTGGTAGGCCAGATGCTCGTAGGCGCCGGCTATCTCGAGATTGAGACGAACGTTGTTGCCGCGCTGCTCGGGCGTGATCATCTGAACGGGCGTGGCAAAGTCGCGCACATCCAGTCGCTGCTGCTGGCCTTCGGGTAGACGCGTATCGAACAACTCCACGCGCAAGCCGCCGGTGCGTTCGTTGACCGACAGGTTGACGCCGGATCGATCCATATCGACGAGCACACGGCTCTCGCCGTCGGGACCTCGCCGGAAGTCGATGCCGGTGACCTCGAAGCGATTGCCGCTTGTGACGGGCGATACGGGCTCGGTGCCGGCCATCGCAGCCGCGCTCGCGCCACTGCCGCCGGTCTGGACCACCAGGGTGACCTGATTGCCTGAAACCTGAACCTCGTAGGGGGCGCTGCGCGCCATGTCGACCACCAGGCGCGTGCGGCCACCGGCACTCAGTGCCGTATAGCTGCGCGCCGGCCCGGCGCCCACCGGCACCCTCGATGCATCCACGCGGGAATTCGT
This sequence comes from Lysobacterales bacterium, assembly GCA_034520805.1. Lineage (GTDB taxonomy): Bacteria > Pseudomonadota > Gammaproteobacteria > Xanthomonadales > Wenzhouxiangellaceae > Wenzhouxiangella. The sequence goes on from JAXHNG010000022.1 coordinate 54,036, forward strand.
GTCGGGCAATTCCAGCACGATTCGAGGCGGCTCCTCGGTGGTGAACACGGATGGATTGCCTGGCTCCCCATCGAGGTTGAGAACAAATCGTACCTCTCCGGACCCGCTTTCGACCTGGATATCGGTCAACTCCGTGGCCTGGGCCATGGAAACCATCCAGAACAGCCCGATCAGAAGCGCTATCGCTTTGCTACTGCTGTTCATTGTCCATCTCCCGTTCATCGCCCATGAAGACTTGATCATGATGTTCAATTCCTTACCGGTATACATTAGTCTTCAGCCATGGTCACGCGTACCCGGCGTTCCGACCAGCCGCCACGACCATCCTGCACAAGTTCACGCACTTCGACCTGGGTGGGCTGAACGCTCAGCACCAGGCCATGGTTTTGCCCCATGTAGTTGCCTTCGCGCACCCGATGGACCACTTGTTCGTTGTCCTGGATCAGTGCGTACTGTTCTCCGTCGATGGTGAGCGTACCGACCATCTCCAGGGTATCGAGCGGGAAACCCTCCAGATACTCCTTGCGACGATCGGGATCGGGACGAAGCCCGTCGCCTTCTTCGCCGGCGATTTCATCTTGCTCTTCCTCGCGCTCCTGGCTCGCCCTGTGGAACGGGTCACGCAGGTCCATGGCCTCGTAGGCGACGACTTCCGGCGTCCGGATGGGTGGAATCGGTTCGATTGGATCCGGTTCGCGGTCGCGAACCTCGTCCGTCCACTCGCGCAGGTCCTGGGTGCCCTTCTGGCAACCGACCAGCAGCAGGGCGAGCACTACAATCGACAGGCTTCGCATCATCAGACTCATTGTGCTCCTCCCGTCGAAACGGCTCCGCCCTCGGATTCATCGAGGTAACGGTAGGTGGTCACGACGCCTTCCAGCCGCAGGCGGCCCTGCGAGCCCTCGACCGGTTCCAGCGAGATATCCGCGCATGGTCAGGATCACGACGCGCGAGAGCGAAGCAACTGAGCTGACGAAATTACCGAACTGGTGGTAGGTGCCCACCATGCGAACGTTGATCGGCTGCTCGGCATAGAAGTCGCGCTTGACCTCGGCTCGCGGCTCGAACAGCTCGTTGTCGATACCGGCACCGAGCGCGGTCTGTGAAATATCGATCAGCAGGGCGGGCATCTCCGTGCGCGACGGCAGCTGCCGCAGCATCACTTCGAGCATTTCCTCCATCTCGGCCAGCTGCTGTTCATAGGCCGGCAGGTTCGCCGCCTTCTGCTGTTTGGTCTCGAATTCCTGCTTGAGCTGGCGTTCGACCCGCTCGCGCTGTTCGAGCGTCTCGCGCTTGTCCTTGATGATGTAGAAGTAGCCACCGACGATGATGATCACCGCAAGGAAGCCCAGCAGGATCGCCTTGACGCCGGTCGAGGCCGAGCCAAGATTATTGAAGTCCAGATCTCTGAGTTCGGAAAGATCCATGGATCAGGCCTCCTCTTCCAGCGCATTGGCCGCTTCCTGCTCGACCGCATTGGGTGACGCTACGCGGGCGCGCAGCTCGAAGGTAAAGCGTTCGCCCCCGGCTCCTTCTTCGTCTTCCATGACCTCGATGATTCGAAGATCCGGCTCGTGCAGCCATTCGGCCGACTCGATATTGCGCATGTAGTCAGACACCCGGGTCTCGGACTGCGTCGTTCCCTCGATGGTCAATTCCTCGCCCGCCTGCCTGACCGACGTCAGACGAATGCCCTCGGGCACGGTCTGGGCGAGGGAATTGAACAGGTGGACCATCATCGAACGGTTTTCCTGCAGGCGCTCGATCACGTTCTTGCGCGCCAGCAGGTTGTCTCGGGTGCGCTCGAGCTCCTCGATGGTGGCGATGTCGCGATCGAGCTTCCGGATCTCGGTTTCAAGATAGCGATTGCGCGCGTCCTGGCCCTCGATCTGGCGTTCCACAAGGTGCGAACCGAGGAACACGAGAACGACAGCCACCAGTGCCGTCGCCCCGAGCGCGATAAAGAAGTTTCGCTGGCGTTCCTGGCGGAGGTTTTCGCGCCAGGGAAGCAGGTTGATTCTGGCCATCAGTCAAACCCCCGCAAGGCTAGCCCGCAGGCTGTGGTCAGTGCCGGTCGGACGCGTTCGAGCCGACCGGCATCGATGGACGGCGCCAGTCGCATACCCTCGATCGGGTCGGCCACTTCGCATGAAATGCCCACCTCGTCGCCGACGGCCTCGGCCAGCCCCGGCGTGGAAGCGGCGCCACCGGTCAGGAACAGGGTGTTGATGCCGGAGTAGTCGCTCGAGGATGAGTAGAACTGGAGTGCGCGGCTGATCTGCTGAATGACGTTTTGCCTGAAAGGCTCGAGAATCTCGTCCTCGAACCCGGCGGGCGGCGTCTCGCCTCGCTGAAGGAAAGCGGCCTGGTCGGCATCCATGCCGTAGCGGCGCATGCAGTCGTCGATCAGCTGCTGGCCGCCGAAGGCGTGTTCGCGGCTGTAGATCGTGCGATCGCCGCGCAGGGCGATCAGCGTCGATGCGGTCGCGCCCATGTTCAGAACACCGATCGTCTCGTCCTCGTCGATGCCGGCGTGCTTGCGAACCAGGTCGAAGGCGTTGGCAACCGCGTAGGACTCGACGTCGACGATGCGCAGGCCCAGGCCCGCCAGTTCCGCCACCTCGCGGCAAAGGTCGACGTGTTCGGTCTTGGAGGCGGCCAGTAGGATTTCGAGCAACTCGGCGTTTCTTGGCGCCGGCCCCAGCACCTCGAAGTCGAGACTGACTTCCTCGCGCGGGTAGGGAATGTACTGACCCGCCTCGACCTCGATCTGGGCCTCGATGTCGTCCTCGGACAGATCGGAAGGCAGGTTGATCACCTTGGTGATGACGGCCGAGCCGCTCACCGCCATGGCGCATTCCTTGGCTTTGCCGCCTGATCGCTTGACGGCACGCTTGACCGCTTCGGCCACCCGGTCGGTATCCGTGATGTTGCCTTCGCTGATCGCGCCCTCCGGCACCTGCTCGACTGCAAACGCCTCGACGCGGTAGCCCGAACCGCTACTGCCGAGCTGCAGCACCTTGATGCTGCTGGTGCCGATATCGACGCCAAGCAACGGGGGCGGTGCGGCGCCCAACAGCTTTCTGAGAAAGTTACTCATGTTGTTGTCTATTGCCCTCTGGTCGGCATGGCCGTGTGACTGGTTATTCTTGCTTGACCTGTCCGACAATGCCCCCTGCAACGCCGGTCTGGACAAGTATAAGTCTGTGCTACCCTCAGATCCAAGGTCGTCCCGACCTCAATTCGTGGGCACTTTTGCCCCGGAACCTCGTCCAAGACGAGCATCGTTCCGACTTGTCTGTGCCTACATTTACCATAAGTGATGGTTCGAATAAAGCCTTTAATAGTTTTTTCTATCCGCCTGTTTTTCCTGCTGTTCATTATCGCAGCAATTGGCGTGCTCGTCATCTGGCTGACCATTGTGCCGTCCCTGCCGTCGGTGGAGTCGCTCAGAGACGTGCAGTTACAGGTCCCGCTGAGGATCTATTCAGCCGACGAACAGCTCATGGCGGAGATCGGCGAACAGCGCCGCAGGCCCGTCGCGCTCGATGACATTCCCGAGCGTCTCAAGCTTGCCTTCCTGTCGGCCGAGGACGACCGCTTCTACCAGCACCCGGGCGTCGACTGGCGCGGGACGCTGCGCGCCGTCTGGCTCTACTCGCTGAGCATGGGTCAGGGCCGCGTCCCCGGCGGCAGCACGATCACCCAGCAGGTCACCCGGCGGTTCTTCCTGTCGACTGACTACTCGGTCACGCGCAAGCTGCGCGAGATGCTGCTGGCCTTCAAGGTCGAAAAGGAGCTCAGCAAGGACGAGATTCTGGAGCTCTACCTCAACAAGGAGTTTCTCGGCCATCGCGCCTACGGCGTGGCAGCTGCCGCCCAGGTTTACTACGGCAAGACGCTCGATGAGCTCAACCTGGCCGAAATGGCCATGATCGCCGGCCTGCCCAAGGCGCCCTCTCGCGACAACCCCATTTCTGGTCCGGCGGCCGCGATGGGCCGGCGCGACTGGATTCTCGACCGCATGCTCGAATTGGGCCACATCAGCGATACCGAACACCGCATCGCCGTGAACCAACCCAATACGGCCAGCTACCATGGCCCGGTGGTCGAACTGGAATCGCCCTGGGTGGCCGAAATGGTTCGCCGAGACGTGGTCGATCGCGTCGGCTCGGAGGTGGCCTACAACAACGGGCTAGTCGCAATCACGACGGTTCGCTCCGAGCTCCAACGGGCCGCCAACCGGGTCGTGCAGGACGGCTTGCTGGAATACGATCGCCGGCATGGCTGGCGCGGCCCCGAAGACCACGTTACCGTCGAAACGCTCGACGACGCCGAAGCGCTCGGCGAACGACTCGAGGCAATGCGCCCGATCGCCAACCTGCAGCCGGCAGTGGTCCTGTCGGTCGAGCAAGCGCGAGCGATCCTGCGGCTGACCGACGGAACGCGCGTCGAGCTTCCTGTCGAATCGATGCGTTGGGCGCGTGAATTTCTCAGCCGCGATGCCGTGGGCGCCGAACCCGAAACCGTGAGCGATGTGCTCGAGGCCGGCGACATCGTGCGCCTGGAAAAGACCGATGATGCGTGGCGGCTCGCCCAAATCCCGCAAGCCGAAGCAGCCCTGGTGAGCATGAAGGCCGAAACCGGTGAAATTCTCGCCCTGGTAGGCGGGATAGACTTTGCGCACAGCCAGTTCAACCGTGCCACGCAGAGTCGGCGCCAGCCGGGTTCGGCCTTCAAACCCTTCATCTATTCGGCCGCGCTCGACAATGGCTACACACCGGCTTCCCGCGTCAACGACGCCCCGGTGGTGGTCAATGATCCGTCGATGGAGCGGATCTGGAAGCCGACCAACTTCAGCCACCGATTCTTCGGCCCGACGCGACTGCGCGAAGCCATGATCAACTCACGCAACCTGGTGAGCGTTCGACTGCTCATGGAGATGGGAATCGATACCGGTCGCGACTACGTAACCCGCTTCGGCTTCGAGCGAGACGAATTACCCAACGGCCCGTCCATGGCGCTGGGCTCGGCCTCGATCACGCCGCTGAGCCTCACCGGCGCCTACGCCACCTTTGCCAACGGCGGCTTCCGGATCGAACCCAAGTACCTCTACAGCATTCGCGATACCGACGGCGAGACGATTTACGAAAGCGAATGGGCCCTACCCTGCCGCGACTGCCCCGAAGTGCCGCCGCCCAATCCACCGGCCATCGTGAATCCCGTTCCCGAAGAGAGCGACCAACCGGCCCTGCGGCCGCTGCAGCTGGCCGACGACGAAGAAGAAGAATCCGGGCCGTCCGACGCGGACGCCGGACCCGAGTTCGTCGGCCCGCCGCGCCCCGAGCACGCCGAGCAGGTGCTGAGCCCGCAGACCGCCTGGCTGATCGACTCGATGATGAGCGACGTCATCCGACACGGTACCGGCCGCCGGGCCCTGGCGCTGGAGCGCGGCGACCTGGCTGGCAAGACCGGCACCACCAACGACCAGCGCGACACCTGGTTCGCCGGTTATGGCGGCGGCCTGGTCACGGTCGTTTGGGTGGGCATGGACAACAACGAATCGCTGGGCCGTCAGGAACAGGGCGGGCGCACGGCCCTGCCGCTGTGGGTGGATTTCATGGGCACGGCGCTCGAAGGGCGGCCGGAGACCGAGCTACAGATGCCGGTGGGCATCTCGCGCGCGCTGATCAACCCGGAAACGGGCCTGCGGGCGCGGCCAGGCACGCCCGATGCCATTCCGGAGTGGTTCCACAGCGACAACCTGCCACCCATGGAGAGCAGCGACGATACCGGCAATCAGAACGACCCTTACGAAATCTACTAAGGTGAGGCATGAAAAACAGCCGTATCCGCCAGGAGATCGCCGCCGAAGCGGCGCGCATCATGGCCACGGAAGGCCAGAAGAGCTTTCTCACCGCCAAGGAGAAGGCGGCGCGCCGCGTCGGTGCGCCCTCGCGCACCAGCCTGCCCTCCAACAGCGAGATCGAACAGGCCCTGCGCGAGTGGCAGAGCCTCTACGGCGGGCCGGAACACTCGCGCACGCTGCTCGAGTTGCGTGAAGGAGCGGCTTCGGCCATGCGTTTTCTCCAGGATTTTCGGCCGCGCCTGGTGGGGCCGGTGCTCGAAGGCACCGCCGACGAACACTCGCGCATCAGTCTGCACGTGTTTGCAGACGACCCCGACGCCGTGGTGCATTTCCTGATGGAGCGCCACCTGCCCTTCAGCCAGGAAACGCGGCGCATCCGCTGGCATGACGGCAGCGCCCGGGATCTCGAGCTCGTCGTGCTCGAGGGCGGCGGGCAGGTGGTGGAACTGATCCAGCTGATCGGCCCCGAGGCACGCCAGGCGCCGCCCAGCCCGGTCGATGGCAGGGCCCAGCGCCGGGCGGCGCTGGCGGAGGTCGAAACCATGATCGCGGCCGATTCAGCAGCGGTTAACACCGATGAACTAAGCTGGTAATCGTGGACAAATATAACTTGCGCATCGGAACCATCCTCAGGGTCGCGGCAGTCGCCCTTGCAGGCCTGTTGCTGGCCGGTTGTTCGACCTACTCCGGCACCCGTGACGACGGGGTCTATTACCAGACACCGAAATACCGCGGCGGCGCGGTCCACGTCGACCCGACGCTCTACCCCTACTGGTCGCTGGACTACTTCTATTACAGCCACTACTACCATCCCTATTCAGTCCTGGTGCACCGCTACGACCCCTGGTACTACCCCTATCCCGGCTGGTACTACGGCTACCGGCCGGGTCCGCACCACATCGGTCAATTCGGCCACTTCCGCTATCCGTGGTACCGCCTCGGCAATCGCTACGCCGGCGGCTACCGGTCCTGGCACTACGGCCACTGGAGTGACGATCCTCGTGCGCACGAGCGATTCGACAACAGCAACCGGGTTCGCCAGATCGACGCGAGGCTGCGCGAACTCGAGACCCGGCGCTCACTGTCGATTCGCAGCCAGCGCCCCGACCGCCACCTGACGCCGCGAACGGCGCCCTGGATGCCGGCCACAGGCCGCGGGACCGCGATCAGACGCAACGATCCACGCCGCCCGCCGCCGGTACATCCCGGCACTCGCGCTGCCGACACTGGCGGCGAAACCGGGCGCCGGCAGGCCCTCATCGAGCGACTGCGCGCGGCGGACCGAAGCACCGGGTTGCCGCCCGATCGCAATCGAAGCAGTGACCGCCGCCCGGCCTCACCGCCGCCGTCCGACCGTGACGTCCTTCCGCGGCAGCGAACCTTCGAACCGAATGCACCCATCCGCCAACGCCCGGTCGATCCCTCGCCGCCCCGGAGCAGCCCGCAACGCAGTACCCAGCGCGAACCCGCAAGGGCACCAACCCGTTCAAGGCCGCCGCAGAGCCGGCCTCGATCCGATCGGCGCGAACGACGCGAGCGGCACTGATTGCCGCGGGCTTTCGCCCGCCCCGTCTCGGGCGCTAAAATAGGCGTCTTTTCACGCACTTGGCAGCTCACATGCGCTATCCAGATTCCTTCGAGGTCATCGTCATTGGCGGTGGTCACGCCGGCACCGAGGCCGCCCTGGCCGCGGCGCGGACCGGCGCGCGCACGCTGCTGGTCACCCATTCGATCGAAACCATCGGCCAGATGAGCTGCAACCCGGCCATCGGCGGTATCGGCAAGGGTCATCTCGTGCGCGAGATCGACGCTTTGGGCGGCATCATGGGCCGGGCGGCCGATGCCGCCGGTATCCAGTGGCGCCGGCTCAACGCGCGCAAGGGCCCGGCCGTGCGCGCCACGCGCTGCCAGGCCGACCGCACGCTCTACCGCAACGCCATCCGGCAGGCCGTCGAAGCACAGGAAAACCTCACGCTGTTCCAGCAGCCGGTCGACGACCTGGTGGTCGAAGGCGAGCGGGTCACGGGCGTGCGCACCGCCATGGGCCTGGTCTTCAGCGCCCCCAGCGTGGTGCTGACCACCGGCACCTTCCTCGGCGGGCGCATCCACATCGGCGATACCAACCTGGCCGGCGGCCGGGCGGGCGATGCGCCGGCCAACGCGCTGGCTGAGCGCCTGCGCGAATTGCCCTTCAGCGTAGGCCGGCTCAAGACCGGCACGCCCCCGCGCCTGGACGGGCGCAGCATCGACTTCAGCCGCCTCGAGGAACAACTCGGCGACGATCCCCGCCCGGTGTTTTCCTTCCTGGGCGAGCGCGACCACCATCCCGAGCAGGTCTCGTGCTTTGTGACGCGCACCTGCGAAGCGACCCACGACCTGATTCGCGCCAACCTGGATCGCTCGCCCATGTACGCCGGTCACATCGAGGGAACCGGTCCGCGCTACTGTCCGTCGATCGAGGACAAGGTGGTGCGATTCGCCGATCGGGATTCGCACCAGGTCTTCCTCGAGCCCGAAGGCCTGGGATTGAACGAGTGGTACCCGAACGGCATTTCCACCAGCCTGCCTTTCGACGTGCAGATCGAGATGGTGCGCTCGATTCCGGGCCTGGCGGGCGCGCACATCACGCGCCCCGGCTACGCCATCGAATACGACTTTTTCGATCCGCGCGAACTGCGCGCCAGCCTCGAGACACGCCACCTCGGCGGGCTGTTCTACGCCGGCCAGATCAACGGCACGACCGGCTACGAGGAAGCGGCCGCACAGGGCCTGATCGCAGGGCTGAACGCGGCGCGCCAGGCGCGCGGGGAATCACCCTGGACCCCCGGGCGCGACCAGGCCTACATCGGCGTGCTGGTCGACGACCTGATCACACAGGGCGCGCCGGAGCCGTACCGCATGTTCACCAGCCGGGCGGAATACAGGCTGCACCTGCGCGAAGACAACGCGGACCTTCGGCTGACCGAGACCGGCCGGGAGCTCGGCCTGGTCGACGACGCGCGCTGGAATCATCATGTTCAGCGCCGCGAGGCGATTGAATCCGAGCGCTCGCGACTGGCCGCCCTGCGCATTCCGGCCCAGTCGGACCTGGCCGCGCGTACGGCCGAATCACTCGCCATCGACATCCGCAAGGACACCACCGCCGAAGAACTCCTGCGGCGCCCGGAAGTCGACTATGCGCCGCTCATGCAGGTGCCGGGCGTGGGCCCCGGTGTGGCGCGCGAAGACGTGGGCGAGCAGGTCGCCATCCAGATTCGCTACGCCGGTTACCTCGATCGACAGCGCGCCGAAATCAAGCGCCAGCGACAGGCAGCCTCGCAGACCATTCCCGAAGATTTCGACTTCGAGACGGTCAGGGGCCTGTCGGCCGAGCTGCTGGAAAAGCTGGAAAAGACCCGCCCGCACACCATCGATCAGGCCAGCCGCATCCCCGGCATGACCCCGGCGGCCATTTCCCAGCTACTGGTCTACCTCAAGCGCCACCGCGCGGCAGCCTGAGGCCGAAGCTTACTTTCTGACGCGGTCGACGGCGTCGGCGGCGTCCTTCCACGCCTCGCGGTCGATCTTCAGGTCCGGGAACTTGTCGGGATCGAATATCGGCACCTTGCCGGCGCGCCACTGCTGGTCGTAGTCGTTCATCAGGCGCAAGCCGACCTTCATCAACAAGGCGAGCGCGACCAGGTTAACCACCGCCAGCAACGCCATCGTCAGGTCCGCGAAGCTGAACACCGTGGTCAGGTCCTGCATGGATCCCCACAGGATCAGCACCAGCATCAAGAGCCGGAAGACGATGAAGAAGACCGGATTGTCGGGTGTCATCCAGCTCGTCGAATTCTCGCCCAGATAGAAGTTGTAAAGAATCGAGCTGAAGGCGAACAGGGTGAGGATCACGCTCACGAACGTCTCGCCCCAGGGGCCAACATGATCCTGCAGGGCAAGCTGTGTCAGGACAACGCCGTCTTCGACAGGACTCGTTTCGTAAACACCCGACATCAGAATGATCATGGCCGTGGCGGTGCAGATGATGGCCGTGTCGATGAACACGCTGAAACTCTGCACGATGCCCTGGTTGACCGGGTGCGGCACGAAGGCGACCGCGGCCACGTTGGGCGCGCTGCCCAGCCCGGCTTCGTTGGAAAACAGGCCGCGCCGCACACCCATCATGATGGCTGCCCCGATGCCGCCGCCGACGGCCGGCTCAAGGCCGAAGGCCGACTTCACGATCAGCGCCAGCACGCCGGGCACTTCCGAGAAGTTGATGCCGACGACCACGAGCGCCACGAGCACATAGGCGACCGCCATAATGGGAACGATGATCTCGGTCACCCGCGACATGCGCTGGACGCCACCGAAAATGGTCAGGCCGACGACAATTGTCATGACGATGCCGGTAACGTGCATGGGAATATCGAAGGCTTCGTCGAGCGAGGACGATGCCGTGAAAGACTGCAGCGCCACAAAGGCCAGGCCGAAGGTAAACAGCAGCAGCAGCGTGAAGATCATGCCCAGCTTGCGGCTGCCCAGGCCCCGCTCCATGTAGTACGGCGGGCCCGCCGCGATAGGTCGAGGTCTTGAATTCGGCCACCTTGAACGCCTGCGCCAGGGAGCACTCGAAAAAGCTCGTGGCCATGCCGATCAGACCAACAACCCACATCCAGAACACCGCACCCGGGCCGCCCAGGGTAATAGCCACAGCCACACCCGCGACGTTGCCCGCGCCGACGCGGCCGGCGACGCTGAGCGTCAGGGCCTGGAACGAGGAGACATGGCCCGTGTGGTGCTTGAAGGCCTGCCCCAGCACCCGGAACATCTCGAAGAAGTAACGCAGCTGAACAAATCGCGAGGCAATCGTGAAGACAAGGCCGAGCGTGACGAGGACGACGACCAGGACATACGACCAGAGAAAATCAGTGACGGTTACCAGCATGGGTTCGAATCATCCCCGTTCATGAATGAGTCGTGCCGGCACCGTGTCCCCGGGCCGGCGCGAAGCCGTCATCATACTCAAACGCCCGATCGATTGAAAACGAGCCGCTAGTGGGCCATGCGGCAAGTTAGGTAACACTCAGCCGTCGCACAAGCGTTGTGGGCAAGGCGCGCGAGCGCAGGACTGGTGGCGCCAATTCAAGCGAGTGCAACACGGGCAACGGCTACGCTCGCATGGCTTCATTCGCTTTGCGAAAGTCGCCATGCGGCTTCGCCTGCCCTGCCCACGGCGCTTGTGCGGCGGCCCTTCGGGAGCCACTGTGCCGGCGCGACTCGGCGTTGCGTTTCTTGAAAAGGGAACAACCATTCCCTGCAAAACGCGCCTTGATTCGCACCGGCACAGTGGCTCTGAGTGTTACCTAACTTGCCGCATGGCCCACTAGCCGGCGGTCTCGCATCTCAGCGGGGCGCCTCGCACAGGCAGTGCGCCATCACGCCCGGACGCCCCGACTGCGCCTGGGCGAACACCATGCGAATGTCATCGAGAAGCTGGCGCCCGAGATCGCCCGGCAGCCAGGCGGCGATACCGCGCGATGCGTCGACGCCCGCCATACGGATAGAAGCGCCGGCCATGTCGACGAAGAAACGCTCAACCACTGAGAGCTCGCGCTCGACATACGACACCCGGTAGTCCTCGCCGATGCCTGCACTACGCGCGGCCGATGCCACCGCCTGCTCGAGCGTGCCCAGCTGGTCGACCAGTCCCCGGCGCTGCGCCTGGGCACCGCTCCAGACGCGTCCCTGGGCGACCTCGTCGACCGCTTCAACCGACATGTGTCGGTGCTCCGCTACCAGGCTGATGAACTCGCGATAGCCGTGTTCGATGAAGCTCTGGAGCAGGCTGCGCGCCGACTCCGGCAGGGCGCGGTCGGCGCGCAAGGCGCCCGACAGGGGTGTGGTTCCCACACCATCGGTGTGTATCCCGATCTGGCCAAGCGTGTCCTGGAAGGTGGGGAAGAAGCCGAAAATGCCGATCGAGCCGGTCAGAGTCGTCGGATAGGCCCAGACCTCGTCGGCGCCCATGGCAATCCAGTAGCCGCCGGAGGCGGCGACATTGCCCATGCTCACGACCACCGGCTTGCCGGCCTCCTTGAGCGCCATGAGTTCGCTGCGGATGACCTCCGAGGCAAAAGCACTGCCGCCGCCGGAGTCGATGCGCAAAACGACCGCCTTGATGCGATCGTCATTGGCGGCCTGGCGGATCAGGCGCGAAGTCGACTCCGAGCCGATCGTCCCCGGTGGCTGTCGCCCCTCGGTGATTGCACCCTGGGCGACGATGATACCGATACGATCGGCGCGCGGATGCCACTCGCTGGACGCCTGCACATAGGTCTTGAAATCAATCTGGCGAAAGCCGCCGTCGGAATCGGACGCGCCGCGGTTGGCCAGTTCGGCGCGCACTTCGGGCCGGCTGACCAGGCGATCGACCAGGCCGCGCTCGAGGGCCATGGCGGCAAGATCACCATCGGCTGCTTCGACGGCATCGGAGAAGTTCTCGGTCAACTCGACCAGCACTTCCACAGGCAGGCCGCGGTGGAGCGCGACCCGGTCGAGCCAGCGCTGCCATAGGTCACCGAGCCAGCGTTCGCTCGCCCGCCGGTCGGCTTCGGACATGTCGTTGCGGATGAACGGCTCCATCGCCGATTTGTACTCGCCGACCCGGAACAGGTTGACGTCGACCTTGAGCTTCTCCAGCCCTTCGGCATAGTACTGGCGATAGCGACCGTAGCCCTCGAACAGCAGGAACCCGTCCCGGTCGAGCCAGATCTCGTCGGCCATCGAGGCGAGCATGTACTGCCCCTGCAACATCATGCCGCCGTGAGCAATGACCTGCTTGCCCGAATTCCGGAAGGCCGCGAAGGCATCGGCCAGCTCCGTCTGCATGCCCGGCGCCACGCCCCACAGCTCGTCGGTACGCACAAGGACCTGCACGATGCGATCGTCCTCGGTGGCATGCTCGAGCGCGGCGAGGATATCGCGCAACCGCGTTTCGGGCAGTTCCTGGCCCAGGGCTTCGTTGATGGCCCGGTCCAGTGGCGTGCCGGTGTACTCCTCGACGATCACGCCCTTCGGCGCGATGACCAGCGTAGTGTCCGCATCGACCATGATCTCGTCGGAGGAGAAGAACAGCACGCGGATGATCAGCGCGAGCACGATCAGGAACAGGATATTGAACACGGCCATGCGAATAGCCGTCAGGCCGCGCCAGAAGCCCAGCCAGAGCCGGACGAGAACATTAGGTCTCGAATTCGAAGTCATTGAGGACGGATCAGATCGAGGGATTGGATTCGTATTCTACCGAGCCGCTGTCGACGCCCACAATGTGCCATTGGTCATTCGCAGATACTAATGTGCCCGTGGATTGGACTTTCAGCGGCCGTCAGGAAGCCGACAGCTCCCGGATCTCTTCCCAGGAAGCGGTGATGCGCATGAATCGCCCGCCGAGCAGAAAGGCCGCGACGGTCAGGCCGGCGATGATGCCGCACCACATGCCGGCCGGGCCCCATCCCTGCTTGAAAGTGAGCCACCACCCCAGGGTCATGCCAACCAGCCAGTAGGCGAGCACGCTATAGAGCATGGGCACGCGCGTGTCCTTGAGCCCGCGCAGCGCGCCGGCAGCCGAAACCTGCAGGCAGTCAGCCAGCTGAAAGACGGCGGCAAAGAACAGCAGGCTGGCGGCCAGCGCCACGACTTCCGGATCGGGCGTGTAGATGCGCGCGATCAGCGCCGGAAAAAGCACGATCACGGCCGATGCAAGCGCGCCGAAGGCCAGCGCCATGCCCATGCCGACGAGCCCGGCCCGGCGCGCCCCGGCGCGGTCTCGCCGGCCGACCGCGTTGCCCACGCGCACCGTGATGGCGCCCGAAAGCCCCAGCGGGATCATGAAGATCAGGCCCGAGAAATTGATCGCGACCTGGTGAGCGGCCACCGGCAGCGTACCCAGCGTACCGATCGCCAGCGCGCTGGCGATGAACAGGCTGGCCTCGAGAAACACCATCACGGCGATCGGCAGCCCAAGCCCCAGCAGGGCGCGGAGCTCGCGCCAATCGGGCCCGCTGAAGCGCGAAAAAACGCCGAAGGGACGGTAATAGGGGCGCCACTGAACCCAGCCGGCCATCATGATCAGCTGCAGCCACAGCACGATCGCCGATGCCCAGCCGCAGCCCTCCGCGCCCAGCGGCGCAAACCCGAGCTTGCCGAACATCAGAACGTAGTTCAGGGGCACGTTGAACAAAATGCCCATCACGCCGATATACATCGTCGGGCGGGTATGGCCCGTACCCTCCGAAAAGAACCGCAGCACGAACATGCCGGCGAGCGCCGGCACGCCCCAGCTGATCGCCAGCAGGTAGCGGTTGGCCAGGTCGGCCACGTCGGGTTCGACGCCGATGAGGCTCATCAGCCAGTCGCCGCGCCGCATCAGTACAAATAGAATTGCCGCGACAACGAGCGCCATCCACAAGGCCTGGCGCGTGAGTTCACCGGCCTGCGCGCGCCGGCCCGCCCCGTCGAGCTGCGACACGGCGGCCGACACCGCCATCATCAAGCCGACGACGAACACCATGCCCGCCGACCAGATCGAAGACCCGATGGCCACCGCGCCCAGGTCGAGGGCACCGAGCCGGCCCGACATGACGGTATCGACGAAGGTCATGGCGTAGCTGGTCACCTGCCCGACGATCAGCGGCCCGGCCAGCAGCAGGGTGCGGCGAATCTCGGCGGGCAGGTCGGGCGCGGGGGCGCTGGCGGGCATTGCTGTACGGGCCGGAGCGAGGGCGAAGCGGCATTGTCCGTTGCCGCATGGGCGCATGCAAGCCGGCTGTTATCCTGTTGGCTTGAGGTCAAACGGCAAGCGTTCGACCGCACTCGACACAGGAGCGAACGATGAAGACGACCGGACTGCGGCTGCTGATGATCTGCGCGATCATGGCACTCGGAACCGCCTGCGGCACGCGCGAGGTACAGGATTCCCTCGCGGGCGCCACGGCGCAGCAGCTGATCGCCCACAGCATCGACGACCTGGTCCGAAGCCTGCCGGCCGAAGATTTTTCCGCTCACACCGGCAAGCGCGTCTTCCTGGCCAGCCACTTCGTCGAGCACTCGGCAATGCAGCAGTACGCCGACCGGCGCCTGGCGGTCGAACTGGCCAGGCGCTTCGACATGCAGGTGGTCGACGAGCCGCTCGTGGCCGAACTGCGGCTCGAGGTGTTCTACACCGCGCTGGGTACCGACGAGGACCGCAAGGGTTTGGTACTTCCGCTGGGTTTCGTCCCCGGGGTCGACCAATCGACCCGCATCGACCTGATCACGGTCGAGCACTTCCACGGCGTGGCAGAGATGTACTACTTCGTCGGGCCCGCCGGCCACGAGCGGCGCGGCGACGTGCTGCAGTCGCGCACGCGCACGGATGCGATCGGCCTGCCGATCATCACCATCCCCATATCCAGTATCGACCGCCAGGGCGAAGGCGGGGACTGACCCGGGGAGGCCCTACTCGCCGCTCTCGAGCCGACGGCGGATTTCGCCCGCCAGGCGCTTGCCTTCTTCCACGCCCCACTGGTCGAAGGGATTGATTCGCCAGAAAACGGCGATCGCATAGACCGCCTGTTCGAGGGTGGCGAGCAGCCAGCCCAGGTGGCGGGCATCCAGGCGTTCGACCAGCAGCGTGGCCACCGGCCGGTTGCCCGGCATCCGCTGGAAGGACTCGCCATCGCTGCGACCGTTGGCCAGCGCCGAAGCCTGGGCCAGCAGATGCGCGAGCTGCCGGCGCTGCCAGTCCGGCTGACCGTGATCGCCTTCGCGGGCACCAACCAGGATGAGCGGATGGGTATCCGGGCCCTGGTGCAGGGCCTGGAAAATCGAGTGCTGCAGGTCGGTTCCGAGGCCGCCGAAGATCAGCGGCACGGCCGGGGCCTCGAGTGGACGGCCGTCGCTATCGACGCCCTTTCCCAGGCTCTCCATGAAAAGCTGTTGCAGGTAGTCTGCCAGCAGGGCCAGCCGAGGCTCGTAGCTGACGATGCCCAGGGTGTTGCAGTCGAGTTCGCGGCGCAGGTAGTGGACCAGCAATCCAAACAGGGTTGCCAGCCCATCGGCGTCGGGACGGCTTCTGAACGCGTTGTCGGCAGACTCTGCACCAGCCAGCAACGCCCGGAAACGCTCGGGGCCGATCACCGCCGCGGCACTCACGCCCACCGATGACCAGAGTGAAAAGCGGCCGCCGGTCCAGCCCGGGAAGGTCAGAATGCGCGCTTCGTCCACACCGAACTCGCGGGCGCGCTCGACGTTGGCCGTCGCTGCCCAACTGCGCCGGGCCCAATCCGGACCGAGCCAGTCGCGCGCCGCCCGGGCCTGCAGCAGCGTCTCCTCGGTCGAAAAGGACTTCGAGGCGATCACCAGACCCGTCGTGGCGGGATCGAGTCGCCGGCAGAGGCGCTCAAATCGACGCCCGTCGAGCGTCGACAGCCAGTGCACGCGCACGGCGCTGTCGTCGTCGTCGAGGGCATCGGCCACCAGCCTCGGCCCCAGGTCCGAGCCGCCGATGCCCACGTGCAGGATATCGGTCAGCCCCGTCTTGCCGCCGTGCAGCCGGGCGGCGACCTGTAGGAATTGCTCGCGCTCGTCGTCGACGCGACGGGCCGCTTCCGGCGCCAGCCCCCCGAACGGCGCGGCCGCGCGCAGCGCCATGTGCAGCGCCGGCTGGTTTTCACTGGCGTTGACGATCTCACCGGCGAACAATCTCGCCACGGCTGCATCCAGCGCGCGCTCCTGCGGCAAGCGCTGCAGGTCCGATAACGCTTCCCGGCTCAGGGGAATGCGAGAGAAATCCAGGGTCCAGCCGCCGCCACTGCAGGTGAAGTCGCGCTCCCGCGCTGCGTCGGCAGCCATCAGTTCAGCGACGACCGGAATGTTGTTTTTTAGCAACATCCTGCCGTCCCTGGTCAGGCCGCCTGGGCGGGCACCCGGCCGGCGGTGCGCGCGATGCGGTTGTCGGCGTCGGGGTAGACCAGGCGGGGTTCGTGCTTGGCCGCTTCGGCCTCGGTCATGCGCGCGTAGGCGGCGATGATGACCAGGTCACCTTCGTCGGCCTTGTGCGCCGCCGCGCCGTTGGCAGAGATAATACCGCTACCGCGCTCGCCGCGAATGGCGTAGGTCACGAAGCGCTCGCCGCTGGTGATATTGTAGATATGTACTTGTTCGTGCTCGAGAATTCCCGCCGCTTCGAGCAGGTTCTCGTCGATTGCGCAGGAGCCCTCGTAGTCGCGCTCGACGCGCGTGACGGTGGCGCGGTGAATCTTGCCTTTCAACATCGTAAGCTGCATGTCGATGACCCCCGTATCCAGTCGGATTGTCCGTGTGTCGTCCAAAAAAAACCCCTCCCCTGTTGGGGGGAGGGGCAACGGATGTCGGAGTGATGTACCTCGCTTCGCGCCCTGCGCCTTGGCTGAACCGTTGCGGTTTTGCCAAGGCTGGTGGTAAGTCTACCACAGCTGATGCGGGAATGCCAAGAAAAGAGTTCTGTATCACAGTCCGCAAAGCACACCGGTTTGGAACCGAGCCGGCCTGCAAAGTTCCCCCGCCCTTGATGCCGTTTCTTTCATAATGGTCAATAGTTCTCAATCGAGCATTGCCCGGCCATGAGCCCAGACAAGCCTCCAACGCCCCCGGCACTCAGCCTGTGCGCCATCTCGCGTCGATTCAGCGCGGGCGAGCGGGAGGTGAGCGTGCTCGACGGGCTTGACCTGCAGCTCGGCCGGGGCGAGCGAGTCGCCGTCATGGGGGCCTCGGGCTCGGGCAAGTCCACGCTGCTCAACCTCGCCGCCGGCATGGACCGCCCGGAGCAGGGTCGGGTGCAGGTCCTCGGCCAGGATCTAGACGCGCTTGGGGAGCCGGCGCTGACGCGCTTCCGTGCGCGCAACATCGGTCTGGTGTTCCAGGATTTCAATCTGATCGACTCGCTGAGCGTACGCGAGAACATCGAGCTTCCGCTGTGGCTCAACGGCCTGGACGACGAGGCCTCGCTCCATGCACTGGCGGAGACGCTCGGCATCGACGCCCTCCTCGACCGCATGCCGGGCCAACTCTCGGGTGGGGAGAAACAGCGCGTCGCCATCGCCCGCGCGCTCGTCCACAACCCCGAGCTGCTGCTGGCCGACGAGCCCACCGGGAGCCTCGACGAAAACAGCGCAGAACGGGCGCTGGCCCTGTTCGACCGAATCACGCGCGAGCGTGGGTGTGCGCTCGTCCTGGTCACCCACAACCCGGCGGCGGCGGCCGTCTGCGACCGGCAGTACCAGCTGCGCGGCGGCCGTTTGCACGCGCGCTGATGCGACCGCTGCTCCAGTCCTCGAGCCGGTTCTTCCGGCAACATCCCGGTCAGCTATTCCTGGCGCTGGCGGGCATGGCCGCCGGGGTGGCGGTGATGACCGGCGTGGCGCTGGTGCGGGATGTCCTGGTCGAATCGCTCGATGGCGCCGCCGAGGCCCTGGCCGGGGGCGACAGCATCCGCGTGTCCGCCGCCAGCGGGGCATTGGATGAGCGCCTCTACGGCGAACTGGCCAGGATGAACGGCGCTCCGCCGCTCACGCCCGTGCTGCGCCAGCGCGTTCGTTTCGAAGATCGCACCCTGGAACTGCTGGGCATCGACCCCTTCTCCGGAGGCGGGCGCGGCCTGTTGCCGCCGGGCCTGCTCTCCCAGTTGCTCAATGCCGGCGCGGTCGCGGCGACCAGCCGGGCCACGCTCGAGCGCCTCGGAAAATCGCCGGGGGACAGCCTGGCGCTTCGCCTGGGCGAGCGCACGCTCGAGGTCGAACTCGCCGAACCGCTGCCGGCAAGACCGGGCCTCGACGATCGCCTGCTCATGGACATCGCCGCGCTGCAGGATCTTGTCGATCGCCAGGGCGAGCTGAGCTGGATCGATGCGCCACCGGCGGCTCGCGACTGGCTCGAACGGCGCCTGCCTGACTCGCTCGAGCTCACCGGCGCGGGCGAACGCCGCGCTTCGGCGGCAAATCTCACCCGCGGCATGCGCGCCAACCTGACGGCCATGGGCCTGATCAGCCTGGCGGTGGGCCTGTTCGTGATCTTCAGCGTGCTTTCCTTCCTGCTGGTCCAGCGGCGCCGCAGCCTGGCGATGCTGCGCGCCGTCGGCGTCACCCACGGCCGAATCACGGCCTTGCTGCTGATCGAGACGGCCATCCTGGCGGGACTCGGCGCACTGGCCGGCCTGGCACTCGGCACGCTGCTGGCCGATCGCCTGGTCGAGCTGGTCCGCTCGCCGGCCATCGAACTCTACGGCCTGCTCGCACCCGCCGGCGTACAACCGACGCTCGGGCTTTACGCGCTGACCTGGGCGATTGCGGTGGCGGCCGCGCTGCTTGCCGTCACCGGCCTGCTGCGAGAGGCGCGCCGAATTCCGCCCGGCCAGGTGCTGCGACAGCCCCCGGCGACCGATGCTCACCCCTGCGCCGCGCGGCAGCGGCAGCGGTGCTGCTGGGGCTGGCCGCGGTCGTGATCGCGGCCAGCCGCAGCCTGGCGGTGGCGTTCGGCGCGCTCTTCCTGGCGCTTGGCGGCTTCGCCGTACTCGCGCCCCAGCTCGGCGTGATCGTGCTGGGGATGCTGCGCCGCATCGCTCCGCGTCGCCTGCCGGCCCGGGCGCTGGCCCTGCTGCTGGCCGGCGAGAAGCGCATCCGGCCCGCGCTGGCCGCCCTCAGCCTTGCCCTGGCGCTGGCGGCCGGGCTGGCGATGATGGTGCTCGGATTTCGCGCCGCCGTGGACGACTGGATCGATCGACTGCTAAGCGCCGACGCCTATGTGACCGCCAGCCAGGGCGCCCTCGATCGCACGACGGTCGAGCGCGTGACAGCCCTGCCCGGCATCGAAACCACCTCCAGCGCGCATCGCGTGAGACTCGACGACGGGCGGGACCTGATCGCCTACGACCTGCCGCCGCGCGCCTGGGCGGGCTTCGAGCTGGCTGGCCGGCGATGCCGAAGCGGCATTCGAGCGCTTTCGCGCCGGCCAGGCGGTGGTCGTTTCCGAGCCGCTCGCGCGGCGGCAGCGACTGTCGGTCGGCGATACGATCACCCTGGCCACGCCCGAAGGCAGTTTCGAGCGACCGGTCGCGGCCATCTATCGCGACTATGCCAGCGAGCGCGGCAGCATCGCCATCCACGCGCCGCTCTACCGGCAGTTGTTCGATGATCACGCGCGCGGCAGCCTCGGACTCTTTTACGACTCGGCCATCGACGAGGCGGCGCTTAAACGACGCCTGCAATCGATTGATCCCGACCTGCAGCTCACGCCCCGCGGACAAGTGCGCGAGACCACCCTGGCCGTTTTCGATCGCACCTTTCGCATCTCCTGGGCGCTGGCCGCGCTGGTTGCCGTCATCGCCGTCATCGCCCTGGTCAGCGCTTTGCTGGCCCTGGGCCTGGAACGCCGGCGCGACTACGCAACGCTGCGCGCACTCGGCCTGACCCGGGGACAACTCCATGCCCTGGTGGTGTGCCAGACGGGCGGCCTCGCCCTGGCCGCCGCGCTGGTGGCCGTGCCGCTCGCGATCGCCATCCACATGGGCCTGTCACTGGTGATCCAGCCGCGCGCCTTTGGCTGGAGCCTGCCCTTGTCCTGGCCGCTGGCACCGCTTGCCACCATGCTGCCGCTGGCGCTCGGCTGCGGACTGCTCGCCGGGCTCTACCCGGCCTGGCGGATCGGTCGGCGCCAGCCGGCGGTGGAGCTGAAAACGGAATGATGCGACGCGACCTGCTCCTGCTCGTAATCGCCACGCTGGCCCTGGGCACATGGCTGGTCTGGCAGACCCGTCCGGCGTCCACGGAGAGTGGGCGGCTGAGCACCAGCGCGCTGCTCAACGACGCACCCGAGTCCTTCCGGCAGGTGACCGAACCCCGCCCGTTCGACTTTCCGGCGGATCACGCCGCCCACCCCGGCTATCGCAACGAGTGGTGGTACTTCACCGGCAATCTCGACGGCCCCGAGGGCCGGCCCCTGGGCTTCCAGTTCACGCTCTTCCGCTTCGAGCTCGACCACGGGCCGCGGGCGGATTCGGCCTGGACGGCCGATGCCGTCTGGATGGCCCACCTGGCGCTCAGCGACGTCGAGGGACGGGTCTTTCACCAGGCGGAGCGCTTCGCCCGCGGCGCGCTCGAACTCGCCGGCGCCACCGACGAGCGCTGGTGGCTGCGCGACTGGGAAGTGCGTCGAGATGGCGAACACTTCGAACTGGCGGCCGACGCCGAGGAATTCGGGCTCGACCTGCGCCTGGAACAGGTCCGCCCGATCGTGCTGCAGGGCGATCGCGGCTACAGCCGCAAGGGACCGCAGGCGGGCAATGCCTCGCACTATTACTCGCTCACGCGGCTGGAGGCCGCCGGCACGGTTCGCGTCGGCGACGAGTCGATGCCGGTCGAAGGCCTGGCCTGGCTCGATCGCGAATGGGGTTCGAGCCAGCTCGCCGACGACCTGGCCGGCTGGGACTGGTTCTCGCTACAGCTCGACGACGGACGCGACGTGATGGTCTACCGCCTGCGCAGCGTCGAAGGCGAGGCCTCGCGTTTTTCCGCCGGCAAGATCGTCTACCCCGACGGCACGTCGCGAACGCTGGGCCCGGAGGCGTTCAAGGCCACGCCGCAAGACGCATGGCGCGATGCCGAAGGCAACCGCTGGCCGGTGGCCTGGACGGTCGAAATTCCATCCGAAGACCTGGCACTCGACGTCGAGGCCCGCTTCGACCAGCAGCACTGGACGGGCGCCGTCAGCTACTGGGAAGGCGCGGTGGGCGTGCGCGATACCGAGACCGGCAAAATGGTCGGGCGGGGCTACCTCGAGTTGAGCGGCTACGCAGAATAGGAGCGACGTAGGTCGGGGTTACATCCCCGACGGACGACATGTCATCAACCACCACTCACCTCTCACGCGTGGCCCAACTGGGATCGTGAGCACGCATGAGCGCCCGATGGGGGCGTTCGCTATCTCGTCCGTCGGGGATGTAACCCCGACCTACGAAGCCGTGGATCGAGGCGTTAGTCGGCCGAACGCCCGTCGTGAAACACCCTTCCGTCGCGCATGACGAAGCGGACGTCTTCAAGGAGGCTCACGTCGTCAAGCGGGTTGCCGTCGACGGCGATCAGGTCGGCAGCAAAGCCGCTTTGCAGGCGGCCCAGTTCGTCCTCGCGGCCGAGCAGCTCGGCGGCGTGCAGGGTCGCCGAGCGCAGGGCATCCGCCGGGCTCATGCCGGCCTCGACCATGTAGCCGAACTCGCTCGCGTTGCTGCCGTGCGGGCACACGCCGCAGTCGGTGCCGAAGGCGATGCGCACGCCCGCGGCATGGGCGCGCTCGAAGGTCTGCTGGATGACCGGCCCGATGCGGCGCGCCTTGTTCGCCACCACCGGCGGGAAATAGCCTTCGATCTCGGCCTTCTCGGCAACGAACTTGCCGGCCGAGATGGTCGGCACATACCAGGTGCCCTTGTCGATCATCAGCTGCATGACCTCGTCGGTCATGTAGGTACCGTGTTCGATCGAGTGGATGCCGGCCTCGACGGCGCGGCGAATGCCCTCTGTGCCGTGCGCGTGGGCGGCCACGTGCATGCCGTAGTCGGCCGCGGTTTCGATGACCGCCTCGAGCTCGTCCATGCGGAACTGGGCGTTATCCCCGCTGCTGGCCACGCTGAGCACGCCGCCGGTGGCGGTGATCTTGATCAGGTCGGCGCCGTCCTTGTAGCGCTGGCGCACGGCCGCCCTGGCTTCGGCCACGCCGTTGAGCACGCCCTCGCGCGGGCCGGGGTCACCGGCCAGGTCGCGACGCCAGCCGTTGGTGGGATCGGCGTGGCCGCCGGTGGTCGCCAGCGACTTGGCCGAGGTGAAGATGCGCGGGCCCGGAATGCGCCCCTCGTTGATGGCATCGCGCAAGGCGATCGAGGCATTGAACGAGTCACCCAGATCGCGCACCGTCGTGAAGCCGGCCTCGAGCGTCCTGCGGGCGTACTGCGCCCCGCGCAGGGCAACGTCGGCCGCGTCGAGCGTGAAGCGATCGATATAGGACGAAGGGCTCGACTCCGAGGTCAGGTGGGTATGCATGTCCATCAGGCCGGGCAGGCAGGTCAGCGACGCCAGGTCAACCCGCTCCACACCGTCGGCCCATTCCGGGTGGCCGGAACGCAACTCGGCAACCTTGCCGTCCGCAATCACCACGGTATGCGCCCCGAGCCGCTCGCCCGCGTCGACATCAACCAACCCGCCACAGCGTACCCAGGTCTCGCCGGAAGCCAATCCGGACAAGGCCACTGCAACCATAAAGACCATTACTCGCATCAATGCACTTCTCCAATTGGAAAATTCATATTCACTCGCTCCTCCTTCTAATGGGAAGAAGCCTCTGAGAACGTGGCGAGCGGTCGCCTGACGGTGGCCGCCGGAGCACAGGAACCGGAGTGTACGTTTAAGTACATGAGGATTCCGAGCACCGCCGGACGCCGTCAGGCGGCCGCTCGGTGCGTTATCAGGGGCTTCTTAGACGATCCATCCTGCGATCAGCATCAGACTCAACACCACCAGCCACAACACAAGCAGGCGCCAGGCCAGCTGATGGCCACGCTTGAGACCGGCTTCACGCGATTCGGCATCGCCGAGCACCTCGTCCATGACCTCGTCGATCAGGCGCGGCGAGACAACCCACCATGCCCGGTCACGATGGTAATGCTTCCAGGCCTGGGCGACGCGGTCGAGATCGGTTACCAGCCCGAGCGTGAGGGTCGTCAGCACCAGCACCGGCCACTCGAGCACCCAGCGCAGCCGAGCCAGCCAATCCAGCTGCTCGGCGGAAAGGTCCAGGCGGATCATGGCCTTCTGGCACAGTCGGTACAACAGCGCACCGGGAATACCCAGCAGGGTGAACCAGAACAAGAGGGCGAACCAGCGCGTGCGCGCCGCGTGGATGACCGCCGCACCCGATTTGGCGGGCGAAGCGTCCGCCTCGATACCGAGCGCACGGGCCGCCTCCCGTCCGTCGGCGTGATCGGGCTGATCAATGATCAGGTGCAGGTCGCGGTCGAGATCCCGCGGCCCGAGTGTGTAGACGAAGGTAGCCAGCGCCAGCAGCGCCCAGCCGAATCCGCCCAGCAACAGCATGAGAAAGGCCGTGGCCAGCCACGCAGCCAGCAGGGCGGTGAGGATAACCGCGGCAAGCGCCAACCACGGCTGGGCAGGATAGCGTGATCCGAGCCAGTTCGCCGGCCACAGCAGCCAGTCGAAGTCGCGCCATCGGCCCAGCGCGGTGAAATAGTGGCTCAGCAGCAGGCCGATGAGGACGATCAGGATGGTCATCGTGTTGTGATAACACGAATCGACGAGCGGGCGCCAGCCCGTTGCGGGTCAGGCCGCGCGGGAATCGATAGTGACTTCAGGCAACGCCGAAGGAAGAGCCGCAGCCGCAGGTGGTCGCCGCATTCGGATTGCGGATGACGAAGCGCGCGCCCTGAAGGCTTTCGCTGTAGTCCACCTCGGCCCCCTCCAGGTACTGGAAGCTCAGCGGATCGACCACCAAGGTGACCTCGTCGCGATCGACCGTGACATCGCCGTCCTCGACCTGCTCGTCGAAGGTGAATCCGTACTGAAAGCCGGAACAACCGCCGCCGGTGATGTAGACGCGC
Organism: Lysobacterales bacterium; assembly: GCA_034520805.1. GTDB lineage: Bacteria > Pseudomonadota > Gammaproteobacteria > Xanthomonadales > Wenzhouxiangellaceae > Wenzhouxiangella. The sequence goes on from JAXHNG010000022.1 coordinate 78,557, forward strand.
AGCTTCAACTCGGGGTTGCCTTCCTCGAGGATCAGCTCGCGCACCTTGGCGGCCGCCGAGGGCGTGAAAATCATGGGTTCGGATTCAGACATTGGCAAAACTCCCGGACAGGCCCGGCTCTTGGACACCAAGTATATGGCGATTGCTCGCCGTGCATTCAATTGTGCCGCAGATTGACGACGGCCACAGGGAATTCCTTCGTTCGTTCCGATTTCGGCATCTTTACGGGATTGCGGGCGGCGCTCTGCGGGTCCTGCGCGGCAAGCTTGGCTGGGCTATGGCACCTTGCCGGTTTGGGGCGCCGCCCGCGATGGGGTCTCGACAAGTCAAAGGCTTTAGTTTGGGCGGGGCCCCTGCCGCTGTGCGGATTTCGACACGTCAAAGGCGGTTCCGCCCGGTCTGCTTCCCAGGTTTCTGTGCCCCAGCTTGGGTGGTGGCACCTCTTGAGGTTCGCGGCCCCGCCCGCTGTGAGGGTCTCGACAAGTCAAAGGCGGTTTCGCCCGGCGCTTCGCGCTCTTGCGGCGAGTTCCTTTTGTCATTTACAACAAAAGGAACCAAAAGTGCTCTTCCAACCACGCGGTCGGTCCGCACACCCAGTAAGGACTGGGGCTTAACGGAATATTGCACGTGCCTTCGCCATGACTCGGTCGAGGCACATGGCAACCTCGTCAGAGCTGGGGCGTAGCCCGCACCTGAACAGCGCGACCTCGATAGGGCCGGCTTCGTCCGCGGCATCAGATCTTCTACTGCCCGAGGCTTTAGCCGTCGCGCGCGACAGCGCGCGTGATCGTATCTTCCGAAAGCCTCTGATCCCGACCCGGGCCATATGCGGCCCTAGTCGAAGTCCGGGCGCCCTCAGCCGGGCTCTCGCGAAGCCGTAATCGGCATTCTGGAGCCCTTGACGTATAAGACTCCTGAGACACCTCCGGTATCTTTTAAGCGCGTTTTTTGGTTACTTTTTTCGCGCAGGAAAAAAGTTACTCGCCGAAAGAGCGCGAAGCGCCGGGCGAAACCGCCTTTGACTTGTCGAAGCCAGCACCGCGGACGGTGCCCCGCCCTAACTAAAGCCTTTGACGTGTCGAAAACCGCACAGCGGGCAGGGCCCCAAACGGGCAAGGGGCTTAGCCTCGCGAGCCTGGCTGAAAAAAAGAAAGCGGTCTCTCGACCGCTTCAAGATGTTGTGCCCCAAACCGGATGGATCAGCACGTTGGTTTTTTCAATTCATGACGTTGTAAATTCATGAATTTTTTGTGATGTGCGCGTTGTTTATACATTGACGACCCGGGCGCCGTCAAGTTTGCCCACCCGGGGCGCATGCCTGAAAATACATGCTTCGTCACCTTTCAGGAGCGCCGCATGCGCTGGCTCGAAGCCTTCCACGTCGTCTTCGTCGTCACCTGGTTTGCCGGCCTGTTCTACCTGCCGCGGCTGTTCGTCTACGCCACGGAAAACCCCACCGGGCACACCGCGGAACTGCTCAAGGTCATGCAGAAGCGCCTGCTGGGCATCACCCATATCGGCGGCGCGCTGGCGATCGCCTTCGGCCTGGCCACCCTGGTCGGCGAGCCCTGGCACTTGAGCACCGGCGGCTGGATGCATGCCAAGCTCGTCCTGGTGGCGGGGCTGATCGCTTACCACGCCTGGTGCTGGCAGCTCGTGCGGGCTTTCGCTCGCGGCGAGAACCGCCACAGTTCGAAGTGGTACCGACTGTTCAACGAGGTGCCGGGGCTGTTTCTGATCGCCATCGTGATTCTGGTGATCGTGAAGCCGTTCTGAGAACCCGTGGTCCGTGGTCCGTGGTCCGTGGTCTGTGCGTCTGACGTACGGACTACGGATTACGGATTACGGATTACGGATTTCAGACGACATTCGAAATCCTGATCACGCGTAGCTATGCGCGCACAGATCTTCTACCTCGTCCGTCGGGGATGTAACCCCGACCTACGAAGCCTTCGACCGACCTTGTCGAACCATCACCCCGCCCCGAGCATATCCCGCGCCATGTACAGCGCGGCGATGGAGCGGCCCTCGGTGCAGTCCTCGCGCTTGATCAGGCTGATCAGGTCGTTGATCGGCCAGGGAACCACCTCGATTTCCTCGGGTTCGTCGCCGGGCAGGCGCGACTCGTAGAGATCGCGGGCGAGGATGACGTGGGTGCGGTGGGTCATGTAGCCCGGCGCCAGGGTGAGATGGCCCAATTCGGTCAGCGAGCGCGCGCCGTAGCCGCATTCTTCCTGCAGCTCTCGATTGGCGCCCTCGGTATAGCTCTCGCCGGGCTCCAGGCGGCCCTTGGGCAGGCCCAGCTCGTAGCGGTGAACCCCGCAGGCGTACTCGCGGATGAGCAGCACGTGGTCGTCGTCGGGCATGGCCACGACGATGACCGCGCCGACACCGCGGCTGATCAGGCGCTCGTAGGTCCGGTGCTCACCGTTGGCGAATTCGAGATCGAGCTGCTCGACCCGGAACAGGTCGGCAGGCCGGCGCTCGCGCCGATCGTGGATGACGGGCAGGGGCCTGGATGATTCACGCTTATTCATCACGCGAGGATAGCAACTGACGATGAAGTTCGGGGCAGGCGGCCAGCACGGAGGTCGTCTCCAGGTCCGGTTTATGACCATCGAGGTCGGTGAGCACGCCGCCAGCCTCGCGCACGATCACCGTCACCGCGGCAATGTCGAGGATATTGACGTCGCTCTCGACGACCACGTCCTGCCCACCGTCGGCCAGCCGGTGATAGGAGTAGAAGTCGCCGTAGCCGCGCGATCGCGCCGCGCGCGAGACCAGTTCACCGACCCACGGCCAGCCGGCGCCGCGAGAGAGCGTGCGCAGGTTGCCGAAACAAACGTCGGCATCCTCGAGCCGATCGAGCGGGCGCACCTTCACGCGACGGTCGTTGATGAATGCGCCCTGGCCGCGGACGGCCCGCGCGCGTTCCCCGAAAGTCGGCGCCGAGGAGACGCCCAGCACGAGTTCACCTTCGACCATCAGTGCGATCTGCGTCGACCAGAAAGGCAGCGAGCGGATGAAGCTGCGCGTACCGTCGATCGGGTCGATCAGCCACAGGCACTCGCTGTCGCCTTCGCGGCCGTACTCCTCGCCGAACAGGGCATGCTCGGGGAAGCGGTCGTGGATAATCGCGCGAATGGCCTGTTCGGCCTCGCGGTCGGCGACCGTTACCGGGCTTTCGTCGGATTTGAGTTCGACTTCGAGCTCACGCCCGAAGTAGCGCATGGCGATGTCATCGGCCGCGTCGGCCGCGGCAAGCGCGGTCTCCATGGCCTTCTCGAGATCGATCACGGACACGTCTCCTCCTGCATGTCTTCTACCACCCCAGGGCCCCGCTGAGCCGAATGCGGACCTGGCCGTCGGGCTGGGGCTCGCCCAGCCAGGCGATCTGGCGCAGCAGCTCGGGCCGATCGGCGCTGGCGCGCAGCCAGAGGTCGACCTCGTAGCGTTCCACGCCCAGTTCAATGTCGCCGCGCACCTGTATGGCACCCGGCTGGGTGGACTCGACCCGTGCGCGCTGCCCCTGCTCCCTGGAGTCGAGACGCACGGTAATTTCTCCCAATGATTCCTGCACCGTTCCCTCGAGGCGTGCATCGCGCCAGACAAGCCGACCATCGATTTCGGGCGGACGCCCCTCGGCGATCACGGCCTTGTCGACCTCGATGTCGACGTGCCCGCGCGGTCGCGCGTTGACCAGCCACATCCTGGCGTCGAAACGATCCATTTCGATGCGGCCACTCACGTCGGCCAGTTCGGTCGCGGCGCCGCTCAGGCGCCACTCGCCACCCAGGTCCACGCCACTGCCGCTCACCTGCCAGTCCCATCGGCGGCCGCCGACCCAGCGCCAGTTCACGTCCAGGGGCACAAAGCCCGGCTGCTGCCAGATGGCCTCGCCCTTCCACATGGTGCCCTGGACATCGCGCACGTCCTCGCCGATTGCCAGCTGCGGCACGATGACACGCGCCGGCAGGGTAACGACGATCACCAGGGGAACGGCCAGAAGGACCAGCCAGAGAATCTTACGCATTGGTAGCGATCGTCACTCTTACGTTGACCTGGCCATCGTTACCGGTCCCGTCGACCTGGAGCTGATCCACCTGAACGGGATGCGAACGCGAAAAGTCCTCGAGCCAGCTCATCACGCTGACAAAATCAGCGCCCTCGAGCCATACGCGCACCTCGTCGTCGCCGGTCGGCTCGATGCGCGCCATCTTGCCGGCCAGGCCGGCGGCGCGCGCCGTCTCGTCGGCCAGGCCGAGCAGGGAGCGCCCGTCCAGGTCGCGGCTGACGCGGCTGTCATCGCGCAGCCGCTGGGCCATCGGCGCGACCGCTTCGAGCCAGTTGAGCAGGGCCTGCTGCTGGGCGATGCGCTCACGCTCGGCATCCCGCGCCTGCGCCAGCGGCTCCCAGACCCAGACGTAGACCAAGGCGGCAAGGAGCACGCCGGCGGCAAGGCCGATCAGGCGCCGCTGACGACCATCGAGCTGCTGCCAGGCATTCATGCGCCGCCCCCGCGAGTGATGCGGATGCGCCCGCTGGCGCCCTCATCGTCGAGGCTGGCGGTCTGTACTTCGGCGGACAAATCGAGCGCACGCAGGCGCTGCTCGAGCGCCTCGAGCGCGGCCACATCCGGCGCGCGCAGGCTCAGTTCCAGTGTGCCGTCGCGGTAATCCAGTCGCTCTACCTGCAGCTGCGCCTGGCCGTCGATCACCGGGGCAACGCGGTGCATCAGGTCGAGCAGGCCGGCGGCCTGGCCGAAGCGCAGGCGGGCCAGCTCGCGCTCGGCCTGGATCTGTGGTCGGACGATGCGACCGACCTCGGGAAAGGCCTGCCGGAACTGCTGCTCGATGGCGGCCTCGAGTTCGGCCGAACGATTCGCCAGCTGGTAACGCTCCAGCGCGGCATGGCCGATGACCATCGCCACGACAGCGGCGGCAAAAATGGCCGTCCAGCGCCACTGTGACCTGGCGGTCGCCGCCGACTGCGGCGCCCAGGGCCCGCTGAGAAGATTCAGCTCGGCGCCCGCGGCCTGGCGCGCCAGGATCGCCATGAGCGCCTGGCCGTCGTCACGATCGACCGCACCGCGCTCGTCGACCCAGGCGGGCCTTTCACCGCCGTACCAGTCCAGCTCGGACTCCGGGGGCGCGGCCGAGTCGATCATGTCGGCGGCCAGGTCGGCATCGAAACTGGTGAACGACCACTCACCCCAGCGCGCGAGGATGCGACCGTCGTGTTCGGCCAGGCTGACGCGACCGGCCTGCCAGGGCAGGCACAGCGCATCGGGCAGCATGCGCTCTGCCGCGACGCCATCCAGGGGGGCGGTCAATTCCTCCATCACGCCATTGGCGATGCTCACACAGCGCAACCGGCCGGCCTCGTCGCGCGGGCCGGCGACGACGTGCTCGTCCTCCGCGCTGCCGGCGAGGTGTTCCTCGGCCGCCCAGCGCATCGCCTGCTGCAGTTTCTGGCCGCGCAGCGGGGGCAGTTCGAGGCTCAGACCGAGACAGCGCGAGGCATCGACCAGCACCACGGCCGGCCCATCGTCGGGCCAGTCCGGCGCTGCAGGATCACAACGCCCGCCGCGGGCCACCCGGCCGGCGCGGTCGAGCAGCGCCCAGGACCAGCGCAATCCGGCGGCATGAATGACCAGGCTTTCCGAGCGCGATCGCGCCATGTTCAGGGCACCCCCTGGCTGAAACGACGGAAGCCATCATAACCCGCCGCTGCGCCGCTCATCAGGCGGAAATAATCGCGTTCCACGCCGTCGACGACGACCCGCGCCTGCGCCAGGTACCAGCGACTCCGGATGGCCAGACGCACCCGCTCGTCGGGCTGGATGACCGGCGCGACGACGGGATGTTCGGCGAAGCGGACCAGGTCGGAATACGGCCCGTCGGCAATCACGCGGCGGGCCTGCTCGACGTCGAGACCGTCGATCACCGCCGCGAGCACCTCCGGCCGGGCGGTGTTGACGTTGATGCGCAACTCGGGCTGCGGCAAGGCCGTGACCAGCGGCGCGAGCGCGCGCCAGGTCTCCTGGTCGACGCTTCTCAGCCAGCGCAGCTCGCTGGTATTGCTCAGCAAGACGCCGGCTGTGCGGTAGGGCGGATCCTGCCGGGCGTACCAGTCGTTGGCCGCGCTGCCCGGACGCGGCATGACCGCGCCGTCGAGCCAGTCGGCCAGTTCGTCGGCAATGATCGGGTTGAGCCCGAGCTCCTCGAGCAGCCGCCCGAACGCCTCGCGCGCGGCATTCGCCGTGGCGCCGTCGGGATGCGCCAGGGCGTTGAGGTTGAACAGCGCGCCCTGATCGACGATCCGCCCCTGCACCATGCCGCCGGGCACGTCGAACGGTGCCGTCCAGGTGTCGTCGAGCGTCGACGCATCCGCGCCCTCGGCCAGGGCCTGCTCGAGCATGCGCCGGGCCATGATCGACATGCCCCGGGCGTACTGCCAGGAACGCTCGGTCGCCAGCAGCGCCTCGCTGCGCGCCAGCGAACGCTGCCCCCGCTCGAGCATGACGGTCGCGATGACTGCGGCCAGGGCGGCGGTGATCAGGGCGATCAACAGGGCGCTGCCGCGCTGACGTCCCGCCGCGCTCATTGCAGCACCACGACGCGGCGCACGCGGCCGAACCGGCGCGTATCGATGAGCACCTCGATGGCCGTGGGCAGGCGCGCCAGGGCGTCGTCGGTGGGCCAGCGCTCCTGCCAGACGCCCGAGGCATCGCGGTAGGAAAACGCCAGCGATTCGACCTGCGGCAAGACGGTTTCGGTCAGCGCCCTGCCCTCGCTCACGCGATCGGTCACCGGCCAGCGAACGCGCTGCACTTCGGTGCCGGACAGCTGCCAGCCGAAGCGCTGCAGGGTCGAGCGCTTCAGGCCGGCCGGGTTGGCCCAGCCCGCGCGCGTGGCCCGCAGGCTGCGCGGTTCGCCGACCAGCGCCGGCTCGGTGCGCCCGGCGGGTGCGGCCACCGGCCGCGCGGCGAGCTGTCGCAGGTCGGCGTCCATACGCGCGACGGCCAGCTGCAGGGCGCCGAAGTCCTCGCTCCGGTCGCGATGACCGCCCGCGGCGCGGCTGAGCGCGTCCAGCGCCACGTAGGCGCTGGCCGAGAGAATGCCGAAGACCATCACGGCGACCAGCACTTCGACCAGGGTGTAGCCACCGGTTTTCGAAGGCCGCGCAATCACGGCGCAAGGAACCCGGTGTGCATGACCACCGGCGAATCGCGCCGCGGGTCGTCGAAGACGGCAACGTCGACGCGCAGCAGGTCACCGCCGGGCGCGGGCTGGATCAGCATCTCCCAGTACCAGGTGCGCTCGCCCATGTCCGTGCTGCCCTGCCGCTGCCCGGTCGCGACGCCGACCTCCAGCTGGACTTCGGCCAGCGCGTTGTCGGCCACCCAAAGCGCCCAGGTCCGGCGCTCAAGCTCGGCCTGGCTATTGAGGACCTGGCTGCCGGCACGGCCGAGCGCGGCCACCGCCACGGCCACCACCACCAGGGCGACGAGCACCTCCAGCAGGGTAAAGCCCGACGAGCGCTTCACGGCGAGCCCTCCAGCGCCAGGCCGCCGCCGGGTTCGCCGACGAGCACCGCGGCCCGGCCGTCGAGGCGAAGCTCGAGGTTGAAATCGGTCAACTCCCCCAGGGGCGCGCAGGTCAGCTGCGGTGCGTCGGGCGCTTCTTCGAGCGAAACACGCCGCGATTCCACCACCAGGTCCAGTTCGACCGGGCCCTGCCAGGCGCGCGGCCGCGCAACCTGATCGTCGGGCAGGGGCGCCCAGCCGGCGCCGCTGGCCTGCCAGAAATCGTAGCCCTCGGAAGTCAGGCGCACGCCGCGCGACTTGGACTGAAACAGGGCCTGTTCGCACTGGTAGTCGATCAGCGCGGCCAGGCGCTCGAGCTGATCGACCGGCTCGGCGCCGGATCGCCATTGCCCCAGGCGAAGGACGACCAGCGCGGCCAGGATGGCGGCGATGGTCACCACCACCAGCACCTCGATCAGCGTGAAGCCGGGCGCACGGCGCAATCGATCAGTTCTGCCAGTTGCCGATCTCTGCATTGATGCCCTCGCCGCCGGAGGTACCATTGGCCCCGAAAGACCATACGTCGATCTCGCCGTGCACGCCGGGGTTGAGGTATTGGTACTCGTTGCCCCAGGGATCGGTGGGCAGCTGGTCGACGTAGCCGCCTTCCTTCCAGTTGGGCGCGGGCGGCTGGCCCGAGGGCGGACGCACCAGGGCTTCCAGTCCCTGCTCGGTCGACGGATAGTTGAAGTTGTCGAGCTTGTACATGTTGAGCGCGGTCACCAGCGCCTGCACATCCTGCTTGGCCTTGGTCGCCCGGGCACGGTCGGGCTCGTCCATCACGCGCGGCACCACGACCGCGGCCAGAATGCCGATAATGACGACCACGACCAGAATCTCGATCAGGGAAAAACCGCCGTGTCGCGAGTTGATACTTTTCATGGCTGTGTTGGGGACTTTAGCTGCCGGTTGGCGCCCATCATACGCGCAATTGTTTCGCCGGCAAGACGAGGGAAGGGCTGATGCGTACGATCCGTGCCTTCACCGAACAGTCGCTGTCGCCCGGGCTCGAGGTGGAACTCGAACCCGGCCCGGCCCGGCACCTGGTGCGGGTGCTGCGCCAGCAAAGCGGACACCGGCTGGCGCTGTTCAACGGTGACGGTTTCGAGTATTTCGGAACGATCACCGCCACCGGACCGGGTGATCGCTGCAGCGTCGCCGTCGACGAGCGGCGCAGCGTGCAGGTCGAGTCCCCGCTCGACATCACCCTCGTCCAGGCCGTCGCCCGTGGCGACCGCATGGGCTACAGCATCCAGAAAGCCTGCGAGCTGGGTGTAAGCGCCATACAGCCGGTCTTCACCGAGCGAACCGAGGTGCGACTCGAAGGCAAGCGCGCCGACAAGCGCCGGCACCACTGGCAGCAGGTGGCCGTGGCCGCCTGCGAACAGAGCGGGCGGGTTCACGTTCCCGCGGTCGAGCCGCCCGCCGCTCTCACCGCCCTCGCCTGGCCGGCCGGCCGGCTCGTCCACCTCGACCCGCAGGCCGAGCGGTCGCTGGGGCGCATCGAAGCGCCCGACGCGGACGGCGTCGTCTTGTTCATCGGCCCCGAGGGGGGATTGACCGAGCGCGAAACCGCCTGGCTCGAGCGGCAGGGCAGCACCGGCGTGCGCCTGGGCCCGCGCATCCTCCGAACCGAAACCGCGGGACCGGCGGCCATCGCCGCCCTGCAGACCGCCTTTGGAGACTGGCAATGAGCGACGCCCCCGAATCCGTGCGCTGGCTGCAGGTCCGCGTCACGGTCGACGAACCCCGCGTGGACGAGGCCGAAACCGCGCTTTTAGAAGCCGGCGCGCATGCCGTCACGCTGCTCGACGCCGCCGACGTGCCGGTACACGAACCCGCCCCGGGCAGCACGCCGGTGTGGCCGCAGACCATCGTCGAAGGCTTGTTCGACGCCGACGTGGACCGGACGCGGATCAGCGACGCGCTGGCCGAGGCCGGGCTGGCCGAATCGACCGGCAGCCTGCGCTTCAACGAGCTTGCCGAGCAGGACTGGGAACGGGCCTGGATGGACCGCTACGAACCAATGCGCTTCGGACGCGACCTGTGGATCTGCCCCTCGCACCTCGAACCCGACCCCGACTGGCCGCTGGTCATCCGGCTTGATCCGGGGCTGGCCTTCGGCTCGGGTACGCACCCAACCACGGCGTTGTGCCTGGATTGGATCGACGGCATGAACCTGGAAGGCCGCGACGTACTCGATTTCGGCTGCGGCTCTGGCGTGCTGGCCATCGCCGCCGGCTTGAAGGGCGCCCGATGCCTGGTCGCCGTCGACCACGATCCGCAGGCGCTGCTGGCTACCGACGACAACGCGCAGCGCAACGGCCTGGCCGGCCGCATCGAATGCCGGTTGCCGGAGGATTTCGACAACCTGCCGGGAGAACGTCGGCGCTTCGACCTGGTGCTGGCCAATATCCTCGCCGCGCCGCTGGTCGAACTGGCCGGTGAGCTGACCGCCTGCCTGCAACCGGGCGGGACGCTCGTGCTGTCGGGGATCCTGCCCGAACAGGCCGAGTCCGTTATCGAGGCCTACGCCGCGCTCGGCGAACCGGTCGACCAGAGCCTGCGCGACGACTGGGTCCGGCTGGTCTTCGCCAACAACGATGCGGGAGCCACCGCGTGAAGCTCGTCCTTCGCTGGTTGCGCCACCAGGTCAGCGACGCGGCCACCGCCGTCGCCTTCCCGCTGGTCGGGGCGCTGCTGCCGGCGAGGCTGTCGAAATCGATGCTCTGGCGCGTTGCCGGATGGTCCTGGCTTTTCGCCGAACACCGCGCCGCCATCGAGTGGAGCGAGCGGGAGTGCTTCGGAGAACCGTTCGGGCTGCTGCAACACTGGGCGTGGACCACCCTGATGGATGCCATGGAGACCTGGCGCATCGCGATCGGCCTGTCACCGCGTCTCGAGATTCGCGGCGAATGGCCGGCCAAACCCGGCTTCGTGGCCGCGGGCGTTCACTTCGGGTCGGGGATCGGCGCGCTGTGGCACCTGCGCGAGAACGGCCTTTCGCCGCGCCTGGTCTACCGGCCGGTGGCCCGCGGCGACATGCCCGGCCGCCCGATCCTCTACCTGTGGGGGCGACTTCGGGTGCACCTGATGCAGCGCCTGTGCCCGGCCGGCGCCATCTCCACCGGGGGCGCGTCGGGCCAGATCATGGACGCGCTCCGCGAGCGGACTTCGACGCTGATGCTGGTGCTCGACACGCCCGGCGCGCCGGACAGCCGCTGGCACATCGAGGTCGCCCATTGCCTCGTCGGCCTGAGGACCGGTGGCCTGAAGCTGATCGAGGAACAACGGCCGGCGGTGACCTTCTTCCACGGTCGCTTCGACCGTGACAGCGGTCGGACACTGCTGACGCTGCAGTCGCTCGACGATGACTCGATCAATGCAGCGGGACTGCTGGAGGTAATGAAAACGGCCATTGCCGAGGATTCCTGCCAGTGGGTTCTCTGGCACTGCATCCGGGGGCACTGCGCAGCTCGATGACGTTCGATTCACTGACCTTCGCGCTGTTCATCGTCGCGCTTTGGGCCCTGGTCGGGCTCAGCCGCGGCTGGCGCATGCGCAAGCTCGAATTACTTGGGGCCAGCTATCTTTTCTATGCCGCCTGGAACCCGGTCTTTATCTGGCTGCTGGTCGTCTCGACGGTCGTCGACTGGACCGCGGCCAAGCGCCTGCACGCCAGCCAGAACCCGCACCGACGCAAGGCCTGGCTGCTGCTGTCGGTGGCGGTCAACCTGGGCCTGCTGAGCTGGTTCAAGTACGCCGATTTCTTCATCGCCAACTTCAATCACGTCACCGGATTGCTGGGACTGCCGGGCTTCCAGGCCCCGCTGATCGACGTCGTGCTGCCGATCGGCATCTCCTTCTATACCTTCCAGACGCTGTCGTACACCTTCGACGTGTACCGGCGACGCATCACTCCCGGGCGCGACTTCGCCGACTACGCGCTGTACGTGAGCTTCTTCCCGCAGCTCGTGGCCGGGCCAATCGTGCGCTACGAGCAGTTCGCCGGCCAGCTCGCCGCGCCGAGGGCCATGACGGCCGCCAACCTCGAAGTCGGCACGGCCCTGATGGTCGCCGGCCTGGGCCTCAAGACCGTGCTGGCCGACAGCGTGTTCGCGCCCGTGGTGGACGCCGGGTTCGCCGCAGCCGGCGACATCGGCACGCTCGCCGCCTGGTCGAGCATTCTGTCGTTCAGCGGCCAGATCTACTGCGATTTCGCCGGCTATTCGCTGTGCGCCATCGGCGCGGCCCGGATCTTCGGCTTTGTCCTGCCGAAAAATTTCCACGCACCCTATGCGGCGGTCGGCTTCTCTGACTTCTGGCGGCGCTGGCATATCACCCTGTCGACCTGGATCCGCGACTATCTCTACATCACCCTCGGCGGCAACCGTCACGGCCGGACCCGCACGCTCGGCAACCTGGTCGTGGTCATGGGCCTTGGCGGCCTGTGGCACGGGGCGGCCTGGACGTTCGTGCTGTGGGGGCTGGCGCACGGCCTCTGGCTGGTCGTCGAGCACGCGCTCAAGCCGCTGGCCGGACGCGCGGCGTGGCTGGGCAGCCGGCTGATGCAGCCGGTCTACATGGCAATCACCTTCATCGTCGTGACGCTGACCTGGGTCCTGTTCCGGGCCGAAAATCTCGGTCAGGCGGGCGCTTTCTACCGGGCCCTGCTGACCGCATCGGAATCGGCGATGAACACCGCGGGCTGGCTGGCGCTGACCGCCACGGCGGGCCTGCTGGCCTGGCACGTCGCCATTCGCCGCGTGGAAATCGAGCGCGTCTACGCCGGCCTCGCCTGGCCGCTGCGCGGCGTCCTGGTGGGGCTGCTGCTGGCCGCCGTGCTGACCAGCCCGGGCGACAGCCGGGCCTTCATCTACTTCCAGTTTTAACGATGAGATCGAAAACGCAAGCCATCGCCGTGATCGTGCTCGCCCTGCTCGTCGCCGCCGCTGCCGTGGCGGGCTGGGAGTGGCTGTGGCGCGCGCAGGGCTACAAACCCGCACTTTACGACGACCGCGATCTGTGGAGCCTTCACCGCGAACGGGTCACCGAGGTCGAACAGTCGCGCAACTTCGTCGTGGTGGGCGCCTCGCGCATCCAGCTGGCTTTTTCCACGCAGGCTTTCGAGTCGGCCCTCCCCGGCTGGACGGCAACGTCGCTGGCGATCAATGGTCACTACCCGAGCGCGGTACTCGAGGACCTGGCCGCCGACGAAGCATTTTCCGGGGTCGTGCTGCTGGCCGTCGACGCCCGGGGGCTGGCCCACTGGTACCGCGACATGAGCGAGCCCTGGGTGCGTCACTACCATCGGGACTTCGGCCCGCAGCGGCGCATCGAGCGCAGACTGCTGTCATTCCTCCAGAAGCGGCTGGTCGCGGCCGGCAGCGAGTTCAACGCGGTCCGCCGCCTTAAGGGATGGATCGACGGCCGACCGCCGCAGCGCCACTACACCCGCCTGCTCGAGGACAGGACGATCCACGCCGACTACAGCCGGGCCGACGTCGAGGGGCTCAGACGCCATTTCGCCCAGGGCCTGGCCCGGGACTACGAAGAACGGCCGGCACCGACGCCGCAGCGCTGGCTGGCGGATCTCGAACCGATCGAGCGCTCGGTCGCCGCCATCGAGGCACGCGGCGGCTCGGTGGTCATGCTGCGCATGCCCACTTCCGATCGGCACTGGTCACTCGACCAGGCGAACTATCCGCGCGAAAAGTACTGGAATCGCCTCGGCGCGGCGACCGGGGCGAAGACCGTTCACTTTGCCGACCACCCCGAACTGGCGGCGCTGGATCTGCCCGACACTTCTCATATCGACGGCAGCGATCGGGCGCGCTTCACCCGATCCTTGATCGACATTCTGGTCGAAGCCGGCGCATTACCGCCGCACTGACCGCCGGTTCAGCCGTTATTGTCGAAGGCCTCGATGGCCTTGACGATTTCGGCGCGCGCCTCGTCGGGGCCGTGCCAGCCGAGCACCTCGACCCACTTGCCCATCTCGAGATCCTTGTAGTGGCTGAAGAAGTGGCGGATATTGCGGCGGCTGAACTTGGCCAGGTCTTCGATTGACTGAATATCCTCGTGCAGCGGCGAAACCGCCTCGATCGGCAGCGCCGCGATCTTGACGTCGCGGCCGGCCTCGTCCGACATTTCGAGAAAGCCGATGGGGCGGCAGCGAATGATCGAGCCCGACAGCAAGGGCACGCGGATGAGCACCATCACGTCGAGCGGATCGCCATCCTCGGCCAGGGTATTGGGCACGAAGCCGTAGTTGCAGGGATAGCGCATGGCCGTGGCCAGCAAGCGGTTGACGTGAATACCGCCGGTCGCCTTGTCGACCTCGTACTTGACCGGGGGTCCGTCGAGGGGAATTTCGATAATGGCGTTGAAGTCGTCGGGCGGATTAACCCCCGGCGAGATGTCGTTGACGTTCATGTAACGGCCTGGGTAAGAACTGGCCGTCGATTATACCGGTCCGGCCTGGCCGCCCCGGCGGCGAGTCGAATCAGCGCCGCCGACGGCGCCGACGAACCATGGACGGGCGCATGCGTGCGTTGGGGTCGAGCGCCGACTCTTTCTTGTCCGGCGATGCATTCGGCTCACGGGCGCGCTCCGGCTCGGGTTCCGGCTCGGGTTCCGGCTCGGGTTCCGGCTCGGGTTCCGGCTCGGGTTCCGGCTCGGGTTCCGGTTCCGGTTCCGGTTCCGGTTCCGGTTCCGGTTCCGGTTCCGGTTCGGGTTCCGGTTCCGGTTCGGGTTCCGGTTCCGGTTCGGGTTCCGGTTCCGGTTCGGGTTCCGGTTCCGGTTCCGGTTCGGGTTCCGGTTCGGGTTCGGGTTCCGGCTCGGGTTCCGGCTCGGGCTCCGGTTCAGCTTGCGGCGATTGCTCGTCGGAATCGAGGCTCCAGACCGAATCACCGTCGGTCTGAACTTCGGATTCCGGCTCGGGCTCAGGCTCGGCATTGAGCAGAGAGCGGCCGTCAACTTCGACATCGATTACGGCATCGACGCCGCGGATGCGCGACAGATCGTCGATCACGCTGCGGGGGTCGCCGAACGGCTCTTCCGATTCGGCGCGCAAACGAATCTCGTGGCCCGACTCGACGGGAATGTAGCGGTGGGAGTTGAACTGCAGCCCGGCCCGGTTCAGCGTGGATACGGCGGCGGCAAGAATTCCCGACTTGCGGGCCAGTGACAAAGTAATGACGACATCGGACATGTCGAGCGAGTCCCTCTTTTTTTGTTGCCGAATTGGGGCTTTATCGTTGTTGCACGATCTGCCCGCGCCGATGAACGGCCGGGCGAACAGCGCGGAATATGGCTTTTAAGATAGCAAGGATACCCGTTTTTCCTTACAATTACCCGGTTTTGAGGCCCCGAGGACTCTGGCCGGGGCCGCACGCTCGAACTTCTATTCCGCCAAAAACGCCTGTTCTTTCGGGAGACAACATGAACCAGTTGATGATCCCCCCGGTTCTCGGGGTCGTGGGCCTGATCGTGGCCTTCATTCTCTATCGCGTCGTGATGAGTTATCCAGCCATGGAGGGCAAACCCAGCCAGATCGCCTTGCTGATCCAGCAGGGCGCCTCGGCCTTCATGCGCCGCGAGCTGATACTCATCGGCCTGTCGGTCGCCGTGATTTTTGTCGCTCTGAGCGTGTCGGGACTCGGCATCGAGACGGCCATATCGTTCCTGGTCGGCGCGGTCTGCTCGGCAGCGGCCGGATTCTTCGGCATGATCGCAGCCACCCGCGCCAACGTGCGCACCACCACGGCCGCCCATGAATACGGTGCGGCGAAGGCGCTGAGCGTGGCTTTCTACGGCGGCTCGGTGATGGGCATGCTGGTCGCCTCGCTCGGCCTGCTCGGCCTGGGTGCCCTGTATCTGGTCTTCGGATCCGATCCCGAAACCGCCCATCGCATCCACGGCTTCGGCATGGGTGCGAGCGTCGTCGCCCTGTTCTACCGCGTCGGCGGCGGTATCTTCACCAAGTCGGCCGACGTCGGCGCCGACCTGGTCGGCAAGGTGGAAGCCGGTATTCCCGAAGACGACCCCCGCAACCCGGGCGTGATCGCCGACAACGTCGGTGACAACGTCGGCGACGTGGCCGGCATGGGTTCGGACATCTTCGAATCCTACTGCGGCGCGATGATCGCCACCGTCGCCCTGGCCACCGTGATGGTGCAGCAGGCCGGCGGCGGTTACGTTGAAGGCCTGGGTGAAGGCTCGGCCATCATGAGCCTGCCGCTGCTGCTGTCTTCCCTGGGACTGATCTGCTCGATCGGCGCCATCCTGCTGGTGCGTGCGGCTTCGGGCCGCAGCCCGGAGGTTGCGCTTCGCACCGGCACCATTTCCGCCGCGGTCAGCTTCATCGTGCTGGCCTTCTTCCTGATTCGCTATCTCGGCGTTGAAACCGGCGTGTGGTTCGCTGCGCTGATCGGCGCCGTCGGCGGCATCGTCATCGGCCTGTCGACCGAGTACTTCACCGCCGGCAAGCCGGTGCGCGATATCGCCCGCGCCGGCGAGACCGGTTCGGCCACGGTGATCATCGCCGGCCTGTCGACCGGCATGCGCTCGGTGGTGATTCCGGTGCTGTCGATCTGCGTGATGATCTTCGTCGCCAACGCCTCGGCCGATCTCTACGGCGTGGGTATTGCTGCTGTCGCCATGCTGGCCACCGTCGGCATGACCATGGCCATCGACGCCTACGGCCCCGTCGCCGACAACGCCGGCGGCATCGCCGAGATGGCCGGCCTGGGCGAGGAAACGCGCAAGATCACCGACTCGCTCGACGAGCTGGGCAACACCACCGCCGCCATCGGCAAGGGCTTCGCCATCGGTGCAGCCGCCATGGCCGCCCTGACCATCATTGCCGCCTACATCGCCGAGGTCAGCCATCGCATGCCCGCCTTCTCGCTCGAGATTTCCGATCCGAACGTGCTCATCGGCATGTTCATCGGCGGCATCTTCCCGTTCCTGGTCGCGGCCATCACCATGACCGCCGTCGGCGACGCGGCCTTCGAAATGATTCAGGAAATCCGTCGCCAGTTCCGTGAGATTCCGGGCCTGCTCGAAGGCAAGGCCGAACCGGACGCGCCGCGCTGCGTCGACATCGCCACGACCTCGGCGATCAAGCGCATGCTGCTTCCGGCTGCCCTGGCTGTCCTGGGTCCGGTCGTCATCGGCTTCGGCCTCGGCGCCGAGGCGCTCGGCGGCATGCTAGGCGGCGCCCTGCTGGGCTGCGTCCTGCTCGCGCTGACCATGGCCAACGCCGGCGGCGCCTGGGACAACGCCAAAAAGCATGTCGAAAAGGGCAACTTCGGCGGCAAAGGTTCCGATTGCCACAAGGCCAACGTGGTCGGCGATACCGTGGGCGATCCGCTCAAGGACACCTCGGGCCCGTCGATGAACATCCTGATCAACGTCATGGCCATCGTCAGCCTGGTGATCGCACCCCTGCTGTCGTACTGATTGGCCTAGCGGCTCAGTAGCCTTAAACCGATCGACGCAAAGCGCGGCCACCGGCCGCGTTTTGCGTTTCTAGGGCACTGTCACCCAATCGGGCAGGCGGTGCCAGACGGCCTTGAGCTCGCGCATGTGCTGGCGATAATCCGGGCAGAGTTCGCCGACGCGCTGCCAGAAACGGGGCGAATGATTCGGGTGTTCGAGGTGAACGAGTTCGTGGATCAGAACGTAGCGGCAGGCCTCGGGAGAGCAGAACAGTAGCTTTGCGTTGAGCGAGAGATTGCCGTTGGACGAGCAGCTGCCCCAGCGCGATTTCTGGTTGCGGAAACTCAGTCGTCCGTAACGCATACCGTGCAGCTGCGCCAGTTCGTCCACCCAGGGCGTCAGGGTCCGGCGGGCGCGGCGCTTGAGCCAGCCCTGCAGGCGGCGGGCCGTCGTCTCAGCAGCCTCATCGTCCGGCAGGCGCAAGAACGGTTCGGGACTTCCTGCGTCGCCTTCGCCGTAGACGACCCACCACTGCTCCGCCACCGCCGGCAGCTCGATGCGCGTCGGGCGCAGGCCGAAGGCAGCCGGGTCGCGTTTCTCCCGACTGCGCGCCAGGCGCTCCCGCACCGACGCCACCCAGCTTTCCTGGGCCTTCACGAATTGGTCGATCTCGCTGCGCCGCAGACGCTTTGGCGCGGTGACCACCAGGGCGCCATCGCGCTCGACGCGCAGCCTCAGGCGTCGGGCTCGGGGGTGGCGGCGGAGTTGGTAGGACATCAGTCAGGGGTCAGGGTCAGTTGGCTGGGGTCAGGGGTCAGGGGGCAGGAAAGGATCGCATTGCGATACCATTGGCACAAGTCCTCTTGCGGCTGCAAACAATCAACGAGCCGCCTGTTTTCCGAACCCTGACTCCTGACCCCTGAATCCTGACCCCTCGTCAGTGAACCAACACGACCAAGACGCAATGATCCATCTTTCCGGAATCACCCTCCGCCACGGCCCCGAGCCGCTGCTTGTCGACGCCTCTGCCACCATCCATCCGGGCCACAAGGTCGGTCTGGTCGGCGCCAACGGCAGCGGCAAGTCCAGCTTGTTCAGCCTGTTGCTGGGCGAGCTTTCCGTCGACCAGGGCGAATTCTCGGTACCCGAGGACTGGACCATCGGTTACATGGCCCAGGAGATCGCCGATCTCGACCGGGCGGCGATCGACTACGTGATCGACGGCGACGAGCGGCTGAGGGCGGCCGAAGCGCAGTTGGCTGAAGCGGAAACCGATGGAGACGGTCATGCCATTGCCGAGGGGCACGCGCGGCTCGATGACGCCGACAGCTACACGGCACGCTCGCGCGCCGGCGCCCTGCTCAACGGACTGGGCTTTGCCGCGGCGTCGCACGAGAACCCGGTCGGCAGTTTCTCGGGCGGCTGGCGAATCCGCCTGAGCCTCGCTCG
The DNA here is from genome assembly GCA_034520805.1 of Lysobacterales bacterium. Taxonomy (GTDB): domain Bacteria; phylum Pseudomonadota; class Gammaproteobacteria; order Xanthomonadales; family Wenzhouxiangellaceae; genus Wenzhouxiangella. The sequence goes on from JAXHNG010000022.1 coordinate 97,038, forward strand.
CGCCCTGATGACGCCCTCGGACCTGCTGCTGCTCGACGAGCCCACCAACCACCTCGACATGGAAACCGTCGTTTGGCTCGAAGGCTGGCTGCGACGCTACGACGGCACGCTGATCGTCATTTCGCACGACCGCGACTTCCTCGACAACGTCGTCGACAGCATCGTCCACATCGAGCATCGCCAACTCAACAGCTACAACGGCGGCTACAGCGACTTCGAGCGCCAGCGCGTCGAGCGACTGGCCCAGCAGCAGGCGACTTTCGAAAAGCAGCAGCGCCAGATCGCCCACATGCAGAAGTTCGTCGACCGCTTCCGGGCGCAGGCCAACAAGGCACGCGCGGCCCAGAGTCGGCTCAAGGCAATCGAACGCATGGAGCAGGTTGCCCCGGCCCACATCGATTCACCCTTCGACTTCGTCTTTCCCGAACCGCCGCGCGCATCGAACCCGCTCGTCCACCTCGAGCATGTGCGGCTCGGCTACGGCGAAACCGTCATCCTCGACGAGGTCTCCGCCAGCCTGGCGCCGGGCGATCGCATCGGCCTGCTTGGCCTCAACGGGGCCGGCAAATCGACCCTGGTACGCGCCCTCGCCGGCGAGCTCGAACCCATGGCGGGCAACATCACGCTGACCAGGAACCTGCGCATCGGCTACTTCGCGCAGCACCAGGTCGAACAGCTCGATGAGCAATCCAGTCCCCTGGTGCACTTCCAGCGACTTGCCCCGGACGAGCGCGAGCAGAAACTACGCGATTTTCTCGGCGGCTTCGACTTTCGCGGCGACATGGCCACCAACCCGGTCGGCCCGTTCTCCGGCGGCGAAAAGGCAAGGCTCGTCCTGGCCCTGCTGGTCTGGCGCGCCCCCAACCTGCTGCTGCTCGACGAACCGACCAACCACCTCGACCTCGACATGCGCCACGCCCTGACGGTGGCACTGCAGGGCTTCGAGGGCGCGGTCGTGACCGTCTCCCACGACCGCCACCTGCTGCGCAACACCGTCGACGACTACTGGCTGGTCGCCGACGGCGGCGTGCGTTCGTTCAAGGGCGACCTCGACGATTACCGCCGCTGGCTGCAGGACCCCAGCAAATCGCCGGGCGAGTCGCCGGCTGCACCTGCCAGGGCGGCAACCGCCACGCCCGAACACACCGCCGAGGCACGCAAGACAAAGCGCCGCGACCAGGCGGCCCGTCGGGCCCGCATCAAGCCCCTTCAGAATCGCGTCGACAAACTCGACCGCCAGCTCGAACGCACGTCGGCACAGCTGCAGAAAATCGAAGCCGAACTGGCCGATTCCGATCTCTACGAGGCCGACCAGGCCGACCGCCTTGAAGCCGCGCTGGCGCGCCAGGCCGAACTCAAGCAAAACCTGGAATCCATCGAGGCCGAGTGGATGCAAGCCGCCGAGGCACTGGAAGCCGAGCAAGCGGCAGGGCACCCATGATTCGGATCCCGGACTTCGGTACAGATGCGGGCGGCCGGTCGAATCCGGGCGACGACCGCGGTAGACTGCACGAACCTGGTTGAAGCGGGGGCCGGGTACGCAACGAACCGACCCGAGGGAACAACATGTCGATGTCACGCCTCCGTTCAGCGGCCGTCTGGTCGCTTGCCTTTCTGATTGTCACCGCCGCGGGCGCCCGGGCGGAATCGCCGGCCGAATCAGTCGACAGCTATCTTTCTTCGGCACGCGTCGTCGCCGGCGTCGAGGCCCTGGCCGCTGAAGTGGATGCCAATCCCGAAGACGCCGAACGGCGGCTGGCGCTGGGTTTCCTCCAGTTCGCCACCGCCATCGAACGCCTGGGGCAGTCCTGGTACCGCTACGGGTTGCGCTCGCGTTCGGATTTCGCGCGCATGATGCCGTTCCTGCGCATACCCGTGCCGGCCAATCCCGACCCCGAACCGATTTCCTACGCCGACGCGCGCGCAGTATTCGAAGGCATCCTCGCCGACCTGGCGCGCGCCGAGGCCACGCTGGCGACCATCGACGATCGCGAAGTCGCTCTCGATATCCATCCCGGGCGCGGCTACCTTGATTTCAACGGCAACGGCGAGGCGGAAGAGAACGAAGCGCTGTGGCGCATCGTGGCGGCCGTCAATCCGCGCTCGGGCCTCGATGCCGAAACCGCCGCGCAGTTCCGGATTCGTCTCGATGCGGCCGACGTCCACTGGCTGCGGGGCTATACACACCTGCTCTCGGCGCTGCTGGAGTTCTATCTATCACACGACGGCAAGCGCCTGTTCGACCGCACCGCACACCTGTACTTCGAACGGCCCGACACGCCGTTTCCGTTCCTCGCCGAACTTCAGCCCGACGGCAGCATGACATCGATGGCCTTCGATGCCATTGCACTGATCCACCTGATCGACCTGCCCGTCGTCGAGCCCGATCGTCGGGCGCGGGCCGTGTCGCACCTCGAAGCGGTCATCGATCAGAGCCGGCAATCCTGGGAGAGCATCCGCGCTGAAACCGACGACGAACGCGAGTGGGTACCCGGTCCCCATCAGACCGGCGTAATACCCGGCGCGGCCGTGACCGAGACCATGGTCGAGCGCTGGCTGGCCTTCCTCGACGAGAGCGAATCGATCCTGGCCGGCGAAACGCTGGTGCCGTTCTGGCGCGGGCAGAAGCCGCTCGGGATCAACCTGCGCCGCGCCCTGCTCGAGTCCGAACGCTTCGACCTGGTGCTGTGGGTCCAGGGCACCGGCGCCGCGCCCTTCTTCGAAGACGGCCCGATCACCGAGGCGGCCTTCTGGCGCGAACTGCGAGGCGCATTCAACGGCCGGTTCCTGGGCTTCGCTCTATGGTTCAACTAATGGGCCACGTGGCCCACCAACCGCCTTGTCGCCCTCGATCGAATCCTTTATGTTGACCCGTCGAACAAGACGAGCACCCGCTCCGTGACCACCCTGCTTGCCATCGGCGACATGCACCTGGGGCGCCCGCCCACGGCGATTCCCGAAGACTTGCGCGCCCGTCGCGACGAGCTGGGTCCGGAGACGGCCTGGTCGAACGCGATCGACGCCGCCATTCGGCACGAAGTCGATGCGGTCCTCCTGGCCGGCGACCTGGTCGACCAGGACCGCGATTTTTTCGTCGCCTACGGGCAGCTCCGAGCCGGCGTCGAAAGACTCACCGCCGCCGGCATCCGCGTATTGGCCGTTGCCGGCAACCACGACACCGAGGTCTTGCCCAGACTGGCGGCCGAAATCGACGCGCTGGAACTGCTGGGCGCCAACGGTCAGTGGCAGACGCAGCGGGTCGACGACGTCACCGTCCTGGGCTGGTCTTTCCCGCGCCCGCACGTTCGCCAGAGCCCGCTTGAGAGCCTGCCGGAGGAGCGCCCGGAAGGCACCGTCATCGGCCTGCTCCATTGCGACGTCGATCAGGCCGAAAGCGCGCACGCGCCGGTATCCAGTCGTGCGCTCGCCGATGCGCCCGTCGACGCCTGGCTGCTGGGACACATTCACCGTCCCGATGACCTCGACGACGACCGCCCCATCGGCTATCTGGGCTCGATTTCGGCACTGCGCGCGTCCGAAACCGGGCAGCGCGGCCCCTGGCTGATCCACGTCGAGGGCCGGGATATCGCTGCGGACCAGCTTGCGCTGGCGCCGCTGCGCTACGAATCGCTCGAAGTCGACTGCAGCACGCTCGAGGATGCCGCCGGGCTGGGTGAGCGCGTTCTGTCCGCCGCTCGCGAGCGTCTGCAAACCCTGGCCGAAGGCGACACACTGCCGAGCGCCGTGGGCCTTCGCGTCCGGCTGACCGGCCAGTCGAGCGCCGCCGCCAGCCTTGCCGCGGCCGCCGCCGACCTCGCCGGCGACGACCGCTCCTGGGACGAGCAGGGCATGGCCTGCTTCATCCAGAAAATCGAATCCGCCGTACTGCCGAAGCTCGACCTCAAGCGGCTGTCCCGCCAGTCCGATCCCTGCGGGCTTGTGGCGCGCCGCCTGCTGGCGCTCGAGTCGCCCGAAAGCGAGGAATGCCAGCGACTCGTGCGCCTCGCCCGCGAGTCCATGTCGCCGCTGGAGCGCGCCCGCGAGTTTCGCGAACTGGATCTGCAGCCGGATGACGAAGCCGTTGCCGAATGGCTGCGCCGTGCCGGCACGCTGGCGCTGATCAAGCTCGTCGCCCAGCGCGAGGAGGCGGCATGAAGCTCGAGCGGCTCGACATTCGCAACCTGGCCGGGCTGGACGGGCCGGTATCGGTGCGCTTCGAACCCGACGCGATCAACTTCATTACCGGGCCCAATGCATCGGGCAAATCCAGCATCGTGCGCGCGGTGCGCGCCCTGCTCTACCCGGAACTCACGCCGGGCTTTTGCCACATCCGCGCGCGCTGGCGCGTCGGCGAGCAAACCCTCGAATGCGAACGCCACGGCGAACAGGTTGCCTGGCTCGACGGTAGCGAACCGGCCCCGCCGCCGTCCCTGCCGGGCAGTGAAAGCATCGGCGCCTACCTGATCAGTTCCGAAGACCTGGCGCGCCTGGGCGACACCGATGATCACATCGCCGCGCAGATCCGCACGCTGCTGGCCGGCGGCTATGACCTCGACGCGGTGCTCGCCGAGCCGCCGCTGAGCCGGCCGCCGCGGCCCCAAAAGCGTGCGAAGGAACTGTCCGAACTGGCCCGGGCGGTCGTTCAGAAACAGAACGAATATACGGAACTGCAGGGCGAACTCGACACTCTCGACGGCCTGCAGCGCGAGCTCGAAGAGACCGAACACGCCGCCGGCGAACTGCGCGCCTGCGAGGATGCCCTGGCCCTGGCCGATGCCGTCGCGGCCCGCACCGCCCTGGAAAACACCCTGATCGACGAGTTTCCCGGCGGCATGGACCGGCTGCGCGGCGACGAACTGACGCGCCTCGACCAGATCGAGGAGCAGATCGCCCAGCGCCGCAAGGAACTGGGCCTGACTGAGGATGCACTCGAAGCGGCCGAGAAGCGCCTGTCGGCCAGCGGCGGCGTCGACCCACAGAAACTCGAGGCCGTCCAGGCCGAGCTGGCCGACCGCCGCGACGAACTGGCCGACATCGAGCGCCGCATCGACCAGCACGCCGTGGCGCTCGAGCAGGCCCTGCGGCAGCGCGGGATCGCCGGCGAACGCTTCGGCAAGCTCGATACCGAAGCCCAGCCCGAACTCCCCCTGAGCGAGCTCGAAAACCTTGAGCGACAGGTCGACCGCGTGCTCGACCAGCGCGAGAAGCTGCGCTCGATCACCGCCGAACTGGCGCGGCTGCACGTTCCCCGAGCGGGCGCGGCCGACACGCCTGAGATCCTTCGCCAGGCCCGGGACGCCCTGGCCGAGTGGCTCGAGCACGCCCGGATCAGCGGCCTGGAGGGCATCCTCTGGGGCGGGCTTTCACTCGCCGGGGCGCTGGCGGGCTGGCGCCTGCTCGGGCCGCGCGAAATCGAACCCTTCGGCGAACTGATCCTGCTGGTCGGGCTCGCCGTCGGCGTGCCCGCCTTCATGCTGGGGCAATTCATCTTGCGCTTTCGCTACCTGGCCGATGCCCGCTCGCGCTACCTGGCCACCGATGTGGAGCCGCCGCTGGGCTGGGCCGAAGAAGAGGTCGAGACGCGACTCGAGCGGCTCGAGCAGGAGCTCGAGTCGGCTAGCCACCGGCAGGTCCAGCACAACCACGCCGGCGAGCTGCGCGAGCGACTAAACCAGGAGCGCACCAGACTGGAAGAGGCGCGCTCGAAGCTGCAGGCGGTCGCCGAATCGCTTGGCCTGAAGGGCGAAGTCCGCCTCGAAACGAGCTTCCTTCTCTGGGCAAGGCAGCTGCACGACTGGCAGCAGGCCGACGTGGCGGTTGCCCGGCACAAGCAGGAACTCGAGCACGATCGCTCGGCGCACGCCGCCAGCCGCAAGCAGGCCGCCGACTTGCTCGAGCGCTACGGGTTCGATCAAGTCGACAACCTGTCCAGCCGCAAGCTCGCGGGCGTCCTGCACCAGCTCTCACCACGCATGCGCACCAACGCCGAGTTGCACAACGAAATCCAGGCCCACCGCAATCGCCTGGGAGAAATCGAGGCCGATATCGAAATGCTGCAGCGGCGGCATGACCAGGTATTCGAGCAGGCCGGCCTCCACAGCGGCGACCGCGACACGCTGATCCAGCGCATCGAGCAGCACGAGGAGTGGCGGCAGCTCGAGCAGCAGCGGCGTGACCGCTCGCTCGAAGCCGCCCGCCTGGAGCAGAAACTCGAGGCCGAGAAAGAATTGCTCAAGCAGGCTCGTGAGCAACAGCGCGAAGCCCTCGCGCGGCGCCAGGAAGACCTGGCCGAGAAGGCCCAGCGCCGCGACGAGCTCAACCGCCATATCGCCACGATCCGCACGCGCCACGAGGATCTTGTACGCCGACGCGAGCTGCAATCGCTGACCGGGGAATACGAGCTCAAGCGCGAAGCCCTGGCCGAGGACTTCGACCAGCACATGCTCGCAACGGCCGGCCAGACCCTGATCGAGGACGTGCGCATCGCCCACCAGGCCGACAACGAGCCGGCCGCGCTCAGGCGCGCCGGCCACTGGTTCGAGCGCTTCACCCACCACCGCTACCGGCTGCACTTCCGCGGCGAACGCTTCGAGGCCTTCGACGCCCGCGCCGAAGAATCGCGTTCACTGGCCGAACTGTCGACCGCGACCCGCGCCCAGTTGCTGCTGGCCGTGCGTCTTGCCTGGATCGAGCAGGCCGAACGCAACCGCGAGCCCCTGCCGGTGTTCATGGACGAGGTACTGACCACCTCCGACCCGGACCGCTACCGCCTGGTGGTGGAGTCAGTGCAGGAAATCGCGACCGGTGGACGCCAGATGTTCTACCTCACCGCGCAGAGCGACGAGGCCACGGCCTGGGCCGCCTGGGCGGGCGACGGTCCGCAACCGCACACCGTCGACATGGCCGAAGTCCGCCGCGGCCAGATCGAACCGCTCGAACTGACCATGCCCACGGGCGAGCGACGCAAGCGAGAGATTCCAGAACCGGGCGACCAGGCGCCGGAAGCGTGGGCGCGCGAGGCCGGTATCGGGCCAATCCGGCCCTGGCTGGGTACCGGCATGATCGAAGTGTTCCACCTGCTGCACGACGATCTCGGGCTCGCCGCACGCCTGATGCAGCTGGAGCTCTCGCGCCTGGGCGAATTGTCGGGCTACCTCGACACGAACGAGGACGGCGAACTGCTCGACCCCGGCGAACGGGCAAGACTCGAGCGGCGCTGCAATGCCGCGGCGCTTGTCCTCGACGACTGGCGTGCCCGCCATCACCGCCCGGTCGACGCCGGCGCCCTGGCCGCCTTCGGCCAGATCACCGACACCTTCATGCCGCGCGTGCTCGACCTGCTCGAGGAAGTCGGCGGCCATCCGAGAGCGCTGATCGAAGGGCTCCGGGAAGGCCGCGTCAGCCGCTTCCGCAGCGATACGACCGATGCACTGGAAGAATGGCTGGCCGACAAACGCTATCTGGCCACCCGACCCGAAGACACCTCGATCACGGCCGCGGAGCTGTCGAGTCGTACCGGCCTGAGCCCCGAAGAAGCCGCCGACCTGCGCGAGTGGATTATCAGCGCCATCGACGATTCGCTGGGTAGCAGTTAGGGATCAGATGGGCTGAGGAGTCAGGAGTCAGGGGTCAGGAGTCAGGGAAAGTCCGACCGGAGTCGCACTGACCCCTGACTCCTGAATCCTGACCCCTGCTATCCCCTAGAGATTCCGCCCGTAGAACAACTCCTGCATTTCCTTGCGCAGCCGTTTGTCGATCCGGGCGCGTTCGCGCTTTTCGATATCTTCAGGGCTGATGCCGAACAGGTAGTTGTTCAGGTCGAACTCCTTCAGGCGCATCTTGGTGTGGAAGAGGTTCTCCTGATAGACGTTGACGTCGATCATCTCGTAGGCGCGCTTGGTATCGCGGCTGAAGTAATCCTGGATCGAAGTGATCTTGTGATCGATGAAGTGCTTGCGTCCGCGCACGTCCCGGGTAAAGCCACGCACCCGGTAGTCGACCGTGACGATGTCCGACTCGAAGCTGTGAATCAGGTAGTTGAGCGCCTTCAACGGCGAGATCACACCACAGGTCGCCACGTCGATATCGGCCCGGAACGTGCAAATACCGTCGTGCGGATGACTTTCAGGGTAGGTGTGGACCGTGATATGACTCTTGTCGAGATGGCCAACGACCGATTCGGGCAGCGGCCCGGGCGCGGCCGAGGCGGCATCGCCGGCATTATCCACCGGTTCCTCGGCAATGAGCATGGTCACGCTCGCACCCTGGGGCTCGTAGTCCTGGCGCGCGATATTGAGGATGCTGGCGCCGATGATGTTCGACACGTCGGTGAGGATCTGCGTCAGCCGCTCGGCGTTGTAGGCCTCGTCGATGTAGGCAATGTAGTCCTTTCGCTCGTCGGCCGACGTGGCAAAGCACAGGTCGTAGATATTGAAGCTGAGCGCCTTGGTGAGGTTGTTGAAGCCGTGGAGCTTGATGCGACGTGAAACCATAACTCGAGATCCCGTGCTGAGTGCCGGTGGGAAAAGGGGGCAATTATCAACCATTCACGGAACTGGTTTCCACCCTGAATTCCGCTACACTGATGGGCAAGGCAGCATCACAGGTTTGACGCGCATCACGAAGCGGGCGCAGAATTGAGCGCAAAGCGTCGCATTCGGGGGTTCACCAGGCAAACGGATTCTCGAGCGTGATTGCTGGAATGGGAAGGCATCCACCTAACAATACCTATTAGAAGACGCGATGAAAGATTTCCAGTTCTACCCAATCGACCGCGAAGCGATGGATCGCTTCCTCGCCATTTGTCAGCGCCAGCACTACCCGGCCAAGACGACGATCATGCGCCCGGGCGATTCCGGCGAAAGCCTGCTCTACATCATCGAGGGCTCGGTGTCGGTCTCGACCGAGGGCGACGACGGTCGAGAACTGATCCTGAGCTACCTCAACCCCGGCGATTTCATCGGCGAAATGGGGCTTTTCATGAAGCCGTCCCAGCGCGAATCGCTGGTGCGCACGCGCAGCAAGTGCGAAGTGGCCGAAGTGTCCTACGACCGACTGCGGCAGGCGCTCGAGAACGAGTTGAAGGAATACGCCATCGACATTCTCACGGCCATCGGCTCCAAGCTGGCTCAGCGCCTGCTCTACACGCGCCGAAAGGTCTTTCACCTGGCCTTCCTGGATACCCAGGGCCGCATCGCCAAGACGCTGATCGACCTGTGCAGCGAACCGGACGCCATCTCGCACCCCGAAGGCACGCAGATCAAGATTACCCGTCAGGAACTGAGCCGCATCGTCGGCTGTTCGCGCGAAATGGCCGGGCGCGTGATGAAGAACCTCGAGGAAGAGGGAATGATCCGTGCTTCAGGCAAAACGGTGGTTGTGCTGGGAACCTACAAGGGCGCTCCGGGCTAAGCGGGTCGGATGCTCTGCTTCAGAGCATCCAGACCACGGCGGCCACGACGACCACGGCGGCAATACCCGCTGCCAACCAGGGTATCCAGCCGGCGCTTTGTCCTTGCGGGCTGTCCGACTCATCGGGGTCGTAGAAACGAAATTCGACCCGGCCGAAGCGCAGCCGATCCCCGTTGGCGATGGCCGAACTCGAAATCTTGCGATCGTTGACGAACGTGCCATTGGTCGACAGGAGGTTCACCACCCGCCATCCCGCCGAATCCCTCACGATCCTTGCGTGCTCCGAGGACACGCTTGAATCGTCGACCCGAAGATCGCAATTGTTCGCCCGACCGACGACGATGCGCGCCGAGCCCAGCGCAAAGGATTGCCCGCTCACGCCGCCGCTCAAACCGGTCAGCTCCGCGCGCGAACCGCTGGCGGGCTCCTGAGCGGCTTGATCGATGAGCTGGCTGACTTCATCACGGCTGAACACCTGGGTGCCCTGGGGCCCCTGGTCCTTTCGACCCGAACGTCCGCTTTCGCTGTTCATTGTGGTTCCCTCCAGATTCCCTCTATTCTAGCCGGAGCGTCGCCGGAACGGCCACTTCCAGCGCGACCTGCCGGCTGCAATCGCCGGCGCCGAGACGGCCACGACCGAGACGTTGTCGTGTGCACCGGAGGCCAGCGCGCCCTGCAACAGCGCATCCACCAGGCCCTGCGCATCGATCGCGCCCGAGGCGTTGAAAATGCGCTCCATCTCTCTGTCTCCGAGCTCGCCGGACAGCCCGTCGGAACACAACAGGATCATGTCGCCGGCCTGCCATTCGCCTTCGACGAGGTCAACCCGCGGCGCCTCGTCCCCGGCCAGGCCGAGGCAATCGGTCAACACGTGCCGCTGCGGATGCCGCGTCGCTTGATCGGGCGTCAGCGCACCCGAGGCCACCAGCACGCCGGCTACGTTGTGATCGTTCGTGAGCAGCTCGAGCCGGCTGTTGCCGGGAGAAAATCGGTAGGCGCGGCTATCCCCGACCCAGCAGACCTCATAGTGCCGCTCGCGCTCGCGCAGGGCGACGATGGTCGTGCCCATGTCGTTGTATTCCGGCCGCTGGAGCTGCTCTGAGCGAATGGCGGTATGAGCCGCCCTGACCGCCTCGTCCAGCCGGCCGCCAGCGGCGACCTCCGAACGAACCCTATCGCGGGCAATGGCGCTGGCGCGCGCGCCCCCGGCATGCCCCCCCATACCGTCAGCCACCAGCCACAGGCCCAGCTCATCGTCAGCCAGCACCGCATCCTGGTTTTCTCTGCGCACGCGCCCGATATCACTGACCGACGCTGATCGCTTGCTCCCCGACCCTTGAGTAACGCTGTTCATGCCTGCTCTTTCGCGTAAAATTCAAATGGCGCCCAACCCCACAGGGGACCGGCTCCAACCCCGTTTCCAGCCAGAATAGCTGATTTTTGACAGCTCGGCGAATCCACCCACATCAAACCATCCTAATGAATCCATCCGGTAGCGTCCAAAACAGGCCATGGCGCGTTTTCAAGTTCGGCGGCAGTTCGGTCGCCCGGGCGGACAACTGGCCCCGCATCGCCGAGCAGATCTCCCTGGTTCGCGACCAGGGCTTTGACGTGGCCATCGTCGTCTCGGCCCTGAGCGGGATCACCGATTTGCTGCAGGCGTACATCGATGCCGGCAGCGGCACCGACACCCCGGCCATGCTGTCGGAACTCGAGCGTCGCCATGCGGACATGCTCGCCGCCTGCAGCCTGCCCGAATCGACGCTGGACGCTCCCCTTGGCCAACTGCGCCGGTTTCTCGAAGAGAGCTTCGACCGGGAGTCTCCGGCCGGGCAGGCAAGGCTGCTCGCCTTCGGCGAAACGCTCTCGAGCCACTTCGCCGTCGCCCGGCTCGGCCTCGACGGCATCGAAGCCGCCTGGCTGGACAGCCGCAGGGTGCTGGTCAGCGACGAGCGCGAGCCGCGCAGCGGCCGGGCCCGCTACCTGTCTGCCCGCTGCCCGGCGCGGCCCGACCCCGAACAGGCGGCCGAGCTCGCACGCGAATCGAACGTATGGGTCATGCCGGGCTTCGTGGCCGCCAACCCCGCCGGTGAGACGGTGCTCCTCGGCCGCGGTGGGTCGGATACATCGGCGACCGCGCTGGCGGCCGTCCTGGGTGCACGCCGGGTGGACATCTTCTCCGACGTGCCGGGCCTTTTCTCGGCCGATCCGCGCCGTGTGCCCGGGGCGCGGCTGCTCAGGCAAATCGGCTTTCGGGAGGCCCAGGAGCTGGCGGCAATGGGCGCGAAGGCCCTGCATCCGGCCGCGCTCATCCCGGCCCACGAGCAGCATATCGAAATTCACATGCGCCAGACCGACCGGCCCGATATTGAAGGCACGCGAATTACCGCGGCGGCAAAGGAGCACGGCGCACAGGTCAAGGCCATCGTCCAGCGCAAGCCGATCACCCTGATCTCGCTCGAAGACATCGGCATGTGGCAGCAAGTCGGCTTCCTGGCCTCGGTGTTCGACGTGTTCCGGCAGCTGGGACTGTCGGTCGACCAGGTCTCGACCTCCGAATCCAACGTCACGCTGACCCTCGACCCCGGCGCCAACGTCGCCGACCAGGCCGTGCTCGACGAGCTGGCAAGATCGCTGGGCCGGCTGTGCAAGGTCGAAATCCTGACCGACTGCGCCACGGTCAGCCTGGTGGGGCTGGGGATTCGCACCATCCTCCATCGCCTCGGCCCCGCGCTGGAGGTCTTCGAACAGCGCCGAATCTTCCAGGTCAGCCAGGCGGCCAACGATCTCAACCTGACCTTCGTGGTCGAGTCACGCCACGCCGAGCGCCTGGTCCAGCAACTCCACCAGCAGGTCATACCCGGCGGCGTCGGCGGCGATTCGGTATTCGGCCCGACCTTCGAACAGCTTTTCCGCGACGAGGCCGCCCCGGTGCAGGTCACGCCCTGGTGGCAGATACGCCGTGAGGAGCTGCTCGAGCGAATGGAAGGCCGCGACAGCGCCTACGTCTACGACCTGCCAACGATCCGCGAAGCCTGCGGCAGGCTCCAGAGCCTCGACTCGGTCGACCGGGTGCTCTACTCCATGAAGGCCAATCCACACCCGGCCGTCCTGCGCACGGCCGTGGCCGGCGGCCTGGGCATCGAGTGCGTCTCGCTGGCCGAGGCAAAGCATGCGCTGGCGCAGGTACCGGACCTCGAGCCGGCCAACATGCTGTTCACGCCCAACTTCGCGCCGCGCGAGGAGTACCGGCAAGCCGTTGCCATGGGCCTGCCGCTGACCGTCGACAACCTGCACGTGCTGGAGCACTGGGGCAGCGACCTGGCCGGCCAGTCGGTTTTCCTTCGCCTGGACCCGGGATCGGGCCTGGGCCATCACAAGCTGGTGCGCACCGCCGGCAGCCACTCGAAATTCGGCATCCCCCTGAGCGAACTCGAGCGCGCGCAGACCCTGTGCCGCGCCCACGATATTCGCATTCGCGGCCTGCATGCGCATACCGGCTCGGGCATCATGCACCCCGACAACTGGCATCGCAGCCTCGAGACCCTGGCCGAGGCAGCACGCCGCATCGACACGGTCGAAATCATCAACCTGGGCGGCGGCCTGGGCGTGCCCGACCGCGCCGACGAACTCCCGCTGGACATGACCGCCATGGACGGTGGCCTGGCCGAGCTCAAGCAACAATTGCCGCGCTCGATCAAAGTCTGGATCGAACCGGGCCGCTACGTCGTCTCACCGGCCGGCGCGCTGCTGGCGCGCGTGACACAGACCAAGGGCAAGGGCGACATGCGCTACATCGGCGTGGCCACGGGCATGAACTCGCTCATCCGCCCCGCCCTCTACGGCGCCTGGCACGAAATCGTCAACCTGAGTCGCATCGACGAGCCCGGCAACCACGTCTACAACGTCGTCGGCCCCATCTGCGAAAGCGGCGACATCCTGGGGCTCGACCGCCTGCTGCCCGAATCACGCGAGGGCGACATCCTGTTGATCGCCAATACCGGCGCCTACGGTCGGGCGATGGCCTCGCACTACAACCTGCGCGAGCCAGCCGAGGAAATCGTTCTGGATTGAGCGATCAGCGGTTGAGCCGTCGCCTCCGCGTCAGGAAGCGGGCGCCACCAGCACGGGCATGCGCCAGTGCGTCATCAGGCGGTCGGCGGCTTGTGAGTCGAGCCAGCCGCCACGGCCGACCACCAGCTCGACGGCCCCCTCCTCGGCCAGGGCGCGCAGCAGATCGCCGGTACCCATCGACGGCAGGGCGCGGATGCGGGCGACGCCGCTGCGCTGCTCGATCGCATTCGCCAGCTGTTCGCGATCGGGCTCGCCAGCACCGGGCGCCAGCAAAACGACCAGCGATCGTTGGGCGGTTCGGGAACGCGCGGCCGCAACGCCCAGCAGGTTGGCCGCAAAATCTGCATCCTCGACCAGAACCGCCGTTCGTCCGCGGGCCTGCGACGGCGCGGCCGAACAGATCTGAACGGCACCGTGGGCGCGGCGCGCCAGGCGCAGGGCCGACGAGCCCAGGCGGCGCCCGATGCGCGCCGACCAACCCACGCGCCCGAGCATCAGCCAGTCTCCGGGCGCAGCCAGGGCCAGAACCTGCTCGACGAACCGTCCCTGCAGAAAGACCATTTCCCAGGCGACACCCATTTCGCCCGCGGTGCGATCGATAAGGCGGCGAATGGACACGGGGCCGCTATCGCGCCGCCGCCCGAGCATGGCCTCGTCGATGGGCCGGATCGCACCGGAAACCGCACCGACCTCGCTGGCAAACGGATAGCCCGAACTCCGGGAGCGCTCGGGCTCTTCGACGGAAACGGCCAGCAGCGGCACCTGGTGTTGCGCGGCCAGTGCGGCCGCTGCCTCCAGCGCGTGCAGGGCATCCGGCGAGGCGTCGACCAGCACGACAACCCGGGCAGGCGGCCGGCTTTCGATCAATTGAACGTCAGCTGTCGTGCCCATCGCCTTCCCCGTTCGCCGGCTTGTATCCGCGGGATTTCCGGGCAATACGCGCGAATTCACCGAGGCGATCGGCCACCCGGCGGTTGAATGTCCCTTCCGGGAACTCGCCGTGTTCATCGCATTCACCGGCATCCAGGCCGGTCAGGAGTCCGAGCGCCTCATCGACGCTGCTGACCGGGTAGATCCGGAAGCGGTCTTCGGCGACCGCCTCGCGCACCGTCGGGTTGACCATCAGGTGTTCGACATTGGCGGCCGGCACCACCACGCCGTGGCCATCGAGTGCGCCGGCCCGTCGACAGACGTCGAAGAAGCCCTCGACCTTTTCGCTGATGCCGCCGACGGCCTGGACCCGACCGTGCTGGTTGACCGAACCGGTCACCGCCAGCGACTGCTTCAGCGCCACGCCGGCAATCGCCGACAGCAGCACGCAGGTCTCGGCCAGGGAGGCCGAATCGCCGTCGACGCCGCCGTAAGACTGCTCGAAAACGATGCTGCCCGAAAGGGATAGCTCGCTTTCGGGCGCGTAGCGGCTGCCAATGAATCGCGACAGGATCAACACGCCCTTGCTGTGGATCGGACCGCCGAGTTCGACTTCGCGCTCGATATCGACGACCTGCCCGTGGCCCGGGCGGGCGGTGGCCGTGATTCGGGAAGGCCGGCCAAAGCGGAAATCGCCGAGCTGGATGACCGACAGGCCGTTGACCTGGGCGACGGTCTCACCGCGCGTCGAGACCATGACCGTACCGCGTTCGATCTGCTCGAGGCTTGCTTCCCTCAAGCGACCGGCGCGGGCACTGCGTTCGTCGATGGCACGCTGGACATGGTCGGAAGTCACGACCCCGGACCGCTCCTCGCCGGCCCAGTAGCCGGCCTCCATCAGCACGTCGCGCAGCACGCGATCGTCGGCGCTGAGCTTGCGCTGGTCGTCGGCCAGGCGACTGGCATGCTCGATCATCCGGGCGACCGCCGAGCGATCGAGCGGCGGCGTATCGGTGCGCTTCGCCAGCGAGGCGAGCATGCGCGCATAGAGCATGTAGTTGTCATCGCTGCGCTCGATATCGTCGGCGAAATCCGCCTCGACCTTGAACAGTTCGAGAAAGTCCGGGTCGTGGTGCGCGAGGAGGTAGTACAGCAGCCGCTCACCGACCAGCACAACCTTGACCGAGACCGGCATGTTCTCCGGCTGCAGGCTGGCCGTGCTGACGATACCGTAGAGTCGCTCGAGCGACTCGATGCGCACATCGCCGGAAAACAACACGCGTTTGAGGCTTTCCCAGGCCATCGGGTGAGACAGCACGCGGCGGGCGTCCAGGATCAGATAACCGCCGTTGGCCTTGTGCAAGGCACCCGGGCGGATCATCGATACATCGGTGTAGAGGGCACCGTTGCGCATCTGATGTTCGATCCAGCCGACCAGGTGGTGGTGCGTGGGCAGATCTTCGTAGATCACCGGGGCACCCTCGCTCTCGGCGTTGTCGACGAGCAGGTTGACGCGGAACCGCTCGAGCAGCTCGTCGGGCGGGCCGCTGCCGCGGCGGCCGCGCAGCGCTTCGGCGTACTCCACCACGTGCTCGCGGGCGGCATCGAGGTGCGCGATCACGTCGGGTTCGTGCGACCAGTGATCCTTGAGCTCGCGCACCGGCCCGCCGAGCGCGAACAGGATCATCTCCTCGTTGAGTTCGCGGACGCGGCTGCGCAGCTCCTTGCGCAGCGCGGGTATGCGCTGGACCTCCTGCTGCAGCTTCTTCTGGAGTTCAGCCACCTTCTCCTCGACCTTCTCACGCTCGTCGTCGGGCAGCTTCTCGTACTCGTCGGGCTCGAGTACCTCGCCGTCGCGCATGGGCGCGAGGGTGAAACCGCCGGGCGTGGAAATCAGGGCGATGCCGGCTTCGCTGGCCTCTTCGCCGATGGCGCTAAGACCCTCCTGCTGTCGCTGTTCGAACTCGTCCTGGATGTCCTGCATCCGCCCCTGGTATTCCTCGCTTTCGAATACCGCCGCGACGCCGGTTTGCAACTCCTCGATGAAGCCGTCCATGTCGCGGCGCAGGCGCCGGCCGTCGCCGGGCTTGAGCCGCAGTGCGCGCGGGCAGTCCGGCTCGGAAAAGTTGTAGACGTAGCACCAGTCCGGCGGCGCCGGCTCATCGGCGGCCCGGTTCTCCAGGAAGCGGTGCACCAGGGCGTGCCGATCAACCCCGCGGGGGCCGAGCACGAACAGGTTGAAGCCGTGGTTGCGGATGCCGGTACCGAAGCGCAGTGCCTCAAGCACCCGATCCTGCCCCACCGCCTCACCAAGCGGCTCGATCGTCTCGGTGGTATCGAAGTCCAGGCTTTCCTCCGGGCAGCGCCGGTAGACCTGGTCTGCGCCGAGCGGTTCGATATCTGCCATGCACGATCCCCTGTCCGATTCGTAGGGCTCTACTTTAACGTCCCCGCGCTGAATGCGGGCGACGGAGACGGCGACATCCTGGGCCTGTAATCGTAACTGTATTCATATACAGTATTGCTTTATGACTACCGTAGCGAAAACCAGGGGCCGCGGCGCGGTCTCCAACCCGCAATCTCGCTTCGCCGGCAGGCTGCGCGAGGCCTTCGACGACGGCTGGATAGTCGACAGACAGGCACGGGCCACCTCGCGCAACTAATCGCTGGTCGTTTCCGGGTCGCTCGGCGACGCCACGGTCTCGACGACGACCGGCAACCATTGAGCACCGACCGCTTCAGGGTGCCCCGCAGAAGCGGCGATCAGATGGCGCTGTTCGCCGGCTGAAGCGCTACCAGTCGATCGGCCTGCGGTTGCGAAAGAACCCGCCGGTCGGGCCGTCATCGGGTAGCGTGGCCAGCCAGATCGGCGTGTCGGCACCTTCTTCGACCGAACGCGGCGCCTTGTCGCCGCCCATGTCGGTTCTGACCCATCCCGGACAGGCCGAGTTGACCTTCACGGCATCGCCCAGGGCCTGGGCGGCCTTGACGGTCAGCGCATTCAACCCGGCCTTGCTGACCGCGTAGGCAAACGGCCCCTCCAGGTTTTCGGCGAAGGCGCCCCAGCCCGAGGTCATGTTGACGATGCGGCCCCAGCCGCGCTCGCGCATGGGCGGCCCCAGCGCCTGGATGAGTTCGAAAGCCGCGATCAGGTGGACCTGCAACGAGTGCACGAAGTCGGCCAGTTCCAGGTCGTCGAGATCGTTGTTGACCAGCACGCCGGCGTTGTTGACCAGGATATCGATCGGGCCATACTGCTCGCCGAGTTGCCGGGCTGCTTCGCCGACCACGCCGGGCTCGCTCAGATCCAGTGACACACCGGTTGCCGATCCGTCGATCTGATCGACAGCCTGCTGGGCCTTTTCGACGCTGCGCGCGCCAGCCAGAACATGAATTCCGGATTCGGCCAGGCCGCGCGCAATCGCCAGCCCGATGCCGCGATTGGCGCCGGTGACCAGGGCGGTTCGTTGCGAGGTCATGATCCGTCTCCTCCAGTAGGGTCTTCTATCTTCCGACCAGCGCGGATAGGTAGTCGTTCGGCTCGACCAGCTCAAAGCCCGGCGTTCCGGAAACGAAGTGCCGCAGCCAGTAGCTGTGACCGCTGCCGTAGACCACCAGCACTCGGTCGCCCGGCTCCACCACCTGAATCAGCTTGGCGAAGATGCGCGCATTGCGTTCATAGTAGCGCGCGTTCAGCAGGGCGCCCGGCTGGTCGTTTTCGTCGGCATAGCCGAGCAGCCCGTAATAGAAATCGCTCTGGGAGCGCTGGATGATTGCAGGCTGGTTGATCCAGTGAAGCGCATGGCCGATGCCGGCCTTGGCATGCAAACGGCCAATCGTTTCGACATGAACCGCGGCACGACGATTGAGGTCTTCGAGTTGCTCTGATCGTCCATCCCGCTCGGCGAATTCAAGGACCGTGCCGTATGGAAAATAATCGACTTCCTCGTCTTGCTCGTCAATACCGTAGACATGTTCATGACCCATCCGATGGGCCAGGCGATAACCGATCTGCTCGCGCTCGTTGGGCACCTTCCCGAGATCCTCGATCTTGAAGGTCTCGTAGGCTTCGAGGGAGAAATCCTCGCGTTCGGAGACCGCCTCGACCGCGATCCGGTCCGGCGCGAACGCCGCCAGCACGTCGGCGACGGCCTCGAGCTCTTCCTGCCGAGCTTGGGCGGTGACGTCGTCGACTTCGACGTTGTGCAGGTCCTGGCCCGGATTGGCCAGGTGATAGGTGCCGAGCACCATGACCTGGACGTCGCGGGCGTGCACCGCGGCCGACGCCATCGTGGCGGTCAGCAGGATCACAAGAAATGCGTTCAGTCGTTGCACGGGAACCTCCATGAAATATGAGCCTTGCGCCTCCCATTGTGACGACCGGCCGGCAGCGGTTGCATGTGCCGTCGGTCCCGTCACGAAGGAAAGACGCTAAAGGTCACCCAGAGGTAGATCACATAGGCCAGCAGGAAGATGGCGCCCTCGACGCGGCTCAGACGGCGGCCCGTCCAAAGCATCAATAACACGGCGATGCTGACTGCCAGCAGTACCCACTGATCGAAGACCACCACCCGGTGCGGGAAGGGCAGGTTCTGCAGCAGTGAGGAGACGCCGAGAATGCCAAGCAGATTGAACAGGTTGCTGCCCAGGATGTTGCCGACGGCCACTTCTACCTGCCGGCGAATAACGGCCAGCATAGAAACCGCCAGTTCGGGCAGGGACGTGCCGACGGCCACCAGCGTCAGGCCGATGACGGCTTCCGACACACCCAGGTCTCGCGCCAGGGCCACGGCGCCGATCAGCAGCACGCGCGAGCCGGCGATGAGGAACATCAGGCCGCCGACGATGGTGGCGATGATGTAGCCGGTGGAATGCTCGGCGCTGCCCGGAACGGCGTCGGGGTCGACCTCGCGCGTGCCCGCCGCTTCCAGGCGCTTTTCGGAGCGATAGGCCCAGACCAGGTAGGCGGCCAGGCCGGCCAGCAGGATGAGGCCGTCGACTGTTCCCAGGGCGACACCGCCGGCCAGCACGATGAACAGGCCACTGGCAGCCACGCCGGATACGGCGTCCCGGGAGAGTCCCAGCGGCGAGACAGGCAGCGGACGCACGACGGCGCAAAGGCCGAGAATCAGCAGCACGTTTCCGATGTTGCTGCCGACGACGTTGCCCAGCGCGATATCCGGCTGGTTGATAAGGGCGGCGTCCACGCTGACCACCAGTTCGGGCGTGGAAGTACCGAAACCGACCACCACCAGACCGGTCAGCAGCGTACTGATCTGCAGGCGGCGTGCCAGGCCCAGCGCGCCGCTGATCAGCACCTCGCCGCCGACGGTGAGCAGTCCGATTCCAACGATGACCAGGAGCAGGTCAAACCACATCGTTCGTCCTCCGGTTTCAGTTCAGAAAGGGCGGCGCCATGAGCGTGCGCAGGAAGTGCCCCAAGACACGCGGCTCGAGTATGACAAGGAAAATCACGCCGTAGAGCCCGCCCCACAGGTGCGCACCGTGATTGATGCGGCTGCGGGAATCGCGCATGGCATGCACCGAGTAGATCACGTAGGCGGCCGCGAAAACAATCGCCGGCACCGGGATCACGAAGACCAGCAGCATCGCCCAGGGATCCATGAGGATGTAGGCGAACAGCATGGCCGAGACCGCCCCCGAAGCCCCCAGGCTGCGGTAATGGGGATCGCGCCGATGGCGAACGTGGCTGGGAAGCATGGCAATCACGATCGCCGACAGGTAGAACAGCACGAACCCGATCGGACCGATTCTCCCGGCAAGCAGGCTCTCCATGGTGCTGCCAAAGAAGTAGAAGGTGATCATATTGAAGGCCAGGTGCTGCCCGTCGGCGTGTACGAATCCGTGCGACAGCAGGCGCCACCACTGCCCGCGCGCGACGGCCGGCGGCCAGTAGATCAGGCGATCCAGCCACGACGGACGCTGCCAGGCCAGCATGGACACGGCAATGGTGATGACGATCAGGGCCAGGGTGATCAAGCGGCTCGGAATCCGTTGAACTTTCGTTTAGTCTAACCGGTCAGCGGATCACTGCCTTGAACCGCACGGGTGATAAGGGCTATTCTCGGCAAGTTAATCCAGCACCAAAAACTGCCGTAAAGAAGCAGCCACGAGGGAGGCTCACATGAACCAGCCAGAATCCGCCGGGCCGGCGCCGGCATCGCAGACCACAATCGAGTTTCGCGGCGGCAAGGCGCTCAGCGCCTTGCCGATCCTGTTCTTCATCGCCTGGGCCATCTTCCAGTCGGGCCTGCTCGGCATCAGCGCAACCGGCGGTTTGATCGTCGGCATGCTCGTCGGGCTGATCCTGGGCATGCTCTTCGTCAAGGGCGATTGGAAGGGCTATGCCGATACGGTTTTCGAAGGCATGGCCCAGCCGGTGGCCGTAACCGCCATCGTCGCCTGGCTGTGGGCCGGCATGTTCGCCGGGACTTTGCAGGTCGGCGCCTTCGTCGACGGCCTGGGCTGGCTGGCCGTGGCCACCGGCATCGGACCGCTGCTATTCCCGGCCATCACCTTCCTGCTCGCCGCCCTGCTGGCAACCGGCATCGGCACCGGCTACGGCACGGTCATCGCCTTCGTGGCCCTGTTCTTCCCCGCCGGCGTCGCACTCGGCGCCGACCCGATCCTGATGTTCGGCGCGATTCTTTCCGGCGCGGTATTCGGCGACAACCTCGCGCCCGTTTCCGACACGACCATCGTCAGTGCGGTAACCCAGGACTCCGACGTCGGCGGCGTGGTCGCCAGCCGATTCAAGTACGCCATCATCGCCGCCGTCCTGTCGCTGATTGCCTACGTCGCGGCCAGCGCGATGTTCAGCGGCAGCACCATCGCGCCGGAAGTCGCCGAAGCGTTCCGTGAGCAGACCAATCCGGCGGGCCTTTTGCATCTGCTGTCGATGGGCGTGGTCATCTTCACCGCCATCGCCGGTCGGCACATCATCGAGGCCATCTCCTGGGGCCTGATCGTCGCCATCCTCGTCAACCTCATCTTCGGCCTGGCGCCGGGCACCGCCATGCTGGTATTCAACGTCGCCGAGGGCGGCTGGGCGGCCCAGACCTTCGGCAGCTGGCCGCTGGTCGAGGTGGTCGCCGCGGCCGATGCCGGCGTGGGCGGCAGCCTCTACGACGGCGCGCTCGGCTTCGCCGAACTGGCCGTGCTGATCCTGCTGGTGATCGCCGGCGCTCAGATCATGATGCGCGGCGGCGCCTTCCACGCGCTGCAGGACTGGCTGCTGACGAAGGTCGCGAAGACCGTGCGCTCGGCCGAGATGGTAATGGTGACCGTCACCGCCTCGATCAACGCCGCCATTACCATCAACACCGCCGCCCAGATCGCCGTGGCGCCCTACATCGCCACCATCGGCAAGCGCTTCAACATCAACGGCTACCGGCGCGCCAACATCCTCGACGCCAACACCTCGGCGCTGGGCTACATCTTCCCCTGGGCCGGCGGTGTACTGGTCGGCTACACGCAGATGGTCGCCCTGGTCGATCAGTACGACTGGTTCACCGCCGACATGGTGGTCGCCCCCGTCCAGGCCTGGCCCTGGGTCTTCCACGGCTGGCTGCTGGTCATCGTCTTTCTGGTGTCGGCCTGGACCGGCTTCGGCCGCGAATATACCTCTGACCGCCTGAGCAACCGGAGCAACGAATCATGAGCAAGGGACTGTTTGCCAACTGGCGATTCCGCACGACCCATCCGACGTTCGAAGCCGGCCAGCGGCTCGAGGTCTACCTGACCGCCTTCGATGAAGCCACGGGCAAGGGCGAAGCGCGCATCGGCGACACGATCCTCGAGGTCGAGGGCGCCCGCGGCGACCAGGTCGACAGCCTGGTCGAACTCAAGGTGGAATCCTTCGACGGGCAGGCCCACCGCGGCGCGGCCCGCGTCGAAGCCTGAGACGCGGTCAACCAAACGCCTGATCAGCGCGTCGGCCTCTCGGGGAGCGTCCTGGGCTGCATGGCCATGGATGGCGGCGAGCTGGGCCTGCGCCTCGGGCGACCAGATGACAGTCATTCAGCCAGGCCAAGGGATTCCAGCAGGGCTTCGCTCGTGTAGGTGCGGCCGGCTTCAAGGTCAGCCAGCCCCCGCTCGATTAACTCGCGGATGTCTTCGCGCTGATAGTCGTCCACCATCCGGCCGGAGCGAGGTTGTTCGTTCAACTGCCTGGCGCGAAGCGTGATCCGATCAACCACACGCTCGGCGTTCAGCGGCTGGTCTTGGGCGATGTAGTTGTAGATTTGGCGGAGTCGAGCCCTGGCGCGGCCCGTCCACACCACCTTCATTCCAGACCGAACTCGCGCCGTACCTCATCGGTGTCGGTCACACGCCCGGCCGCACTGTCGGCCAGTCCCGCCTCGATATCGAGGATGGTTTCAACGGTCTCGGCCAGTTCTTCCCAGCCAGCCGCTTCCGGCAGCCGATCGATGATCTGGTGAGCGTGCTCTTTTAACGCGGTCGTTGTCATGGTTTTCATTCTACCGCTCCCCTTTTCCATTTTCAGCAACAACGATCAGGGGTTCTTCGAGGCCTTCGGGTAGCGGATCGCCGGTCTGCGCAAAGCCCAGGAGCTGACTCAGACCGAGCTCCGGGAGCTGCTGGGCGTGTCCCAGCAGACCATCAACTCGTTTGAGGAGGGGCGTCGGCGCGTGCGGGCTCTGTTAGATCCCTACTGAATCGCCCCATTTGCGAACACTGGCGCATCCGACGCGGGTCGTACCGGACGGTGGCATTTTTCCCGGTGCATTCTTGTACTTAGCCGCCGTTTTGCCGGGCGCGCTGGCTGCCAGGGCATTTTTTGCCCTAGAGGCGGTTTTTGAGCTGCGAACGCCGTGACCATGAAGACATTCTATCGGATCGGCCAGGGCTTGCCAGGCGCGGCGTTCCGGCCAGCTTTACTTCTTCCTGATTACGTATGTACCTCAGCCATCGTAGCGAACCTTTTCGGCAGCGGCGCTGTGCGACAGGCCACGTAGGCCAGTCGATCGATCATTCGATCGAGCTCGAAGCGTCGATTGAACCGGTAGGCGAACGCGCCGAGGTAACGACCAAGGTGTTTGCCGTGAATGGAGTGATAGGTGCCGTGGATCGCGTTCTTGACGTTGCCGAGCATGGTGTTGACCCAGGTAAACTCCGGCTTCTCGACACTGGCCGGGCCACCGCCGGTGGCAATGCTCCAGTGCGGGCAGGTCTCAACGATGGCTCGGAAGCATGGCAGCCCGTCGGAGGTCACTTCTGCGTCCGGCGACAGATGCTGGCGCGCCCAGCGGTCGATGGAGTCGCTGCGAAAGCCTTTCAGCGGCGTCATCCGCATCGCCAGAGGCCGACCATCGGCCCCGCACGCTACAGCAGCCGCGAAGGGCGTCTTGCCGGCGGCACCGCGACCGCGCTTGCCGCCCCGGCGCTCACCGCCCCAGACGGCGTCATCGACCTGAACCGAGCCGGTCAGGGGCTTGCTGTCGTCGCGCTCCCGCATGGCCTGCATGAGCTTTTGCTTGAGCAGCCAGGCCGTGTTGTAGGACACGCCCAGATGCCGTCCCAAGGCCATCGCCGACAGACCGGACTTGCTTTGCGTGAGCAGGAAAATGGCCAGGAACCAGGTTCTCAGAGGGAGTTTGGTGCGATCAAACAAGGTGCGCGCGGTCAGCGACGTCTGATGATGACAGCGATTACACTGAATGAGCGCTCGGGACTTAAGCTGACAATGGCTATGATGCCCGCACTCGGGGCAGTGAAAGCCGTCCGGCCAGCGCAGTTCGAAAAGCGCCTTCCGGCAGGCTTCTTCGGTGCCGAATTTTTCGAGAAACGTGGGCAAGCTCATGCCTTTCTGAAACTGAACCATATTTCGAGCCATGTCGTAACCTCCTGTTTATCAGACGGTTACGACGCTATCAGTGGCCCTTCTCAATAGCTGAGAAACGTACGTAATCAGGTACTTCTTAGCGGCTGCTTGTGAGCCGCGACAGCGGCTAAGGAGGAAGGGTGGAGAGGGGCGCTATGTGGGCTTCAATTACCGGGCGTCAGCATATACACTTCATGTATATCCAGCCAAGCAGGTTCCCGACGATGGCGCAAAACCGGTCTTACAATCCCCGGCATCCATGGCTTCCCCGAACCTCTGCGATCCCCAAACAGGATGTGAACAAGCTTGCCGGCGTCGGTGCCCGACTGGCCGCACTGCGCCGGGCCGCCGGCTTTACCCAGATCGAACTGGCTGGGGCGCTGGAGGTCACCCAGCGGATGATTTCTTACTACGAAGGCCAGGCCGATCCGCCGCCGTCGGCCCTGCTGCCGAAGCTGGCCCAGACTCTTGGCGTGTCGGTCGATGAACTCCTGGGCGTCAAGCCGATCAAACCGAGCCGCAAGCCCGACTCGCGGATGCAGCGGCGGCTAAGCCAGGTCGAGAAGCTGCCACCGGCTGCCAAGCGGCAGGTGATTCAGTTGATCGATGCCTTCATCGAACGTGAGACACTCAAACAACAGGTCAGCGGCTAAGGAGAAGGCCCCATGGCAACCGACGAAATCCAGCCCGTGGTGGACAAACTCAAGGAGCTGCCGCCCGAGCGACTGGCGGAAGTCGAAGACTTCATCGACTTTCTGAGCCAGCGGATACATGACCGGGCGCTGACCCGGGCGGCCATGTCGATCAGTGAACCAGCTCTTGAGAAGGTCTGGGACAACGACGAAGACGCCGTCTATGACGAGCTATAGTTTCGGTGACGTCGTTCTGGTCCGATTCCCGTTCACCAATCAACAAGGCAGCAAGCGTCGACCGGCCGTTGTCGTCAGCAACCAGAGCTACAACCAGCACAAGCCCGATGTGATCCTGGCGGCCATCACCAGTCAGGTTCGCACGCCACTGGCATTCGGGGAGGCGATGATCCAGGACTGGCAAGCCGCCGGCCTGCTCAAACCCTCTGTACTCAAACCGGTCATCGTGACCGTCGAGAAATCTATGCTGGCGCACACGCTTGGTCAACTAAGCCAGGCAGATCAGCAAGTATTGCGCACGGTAATTCGGCAGGCGATCCAATAGGCTACCGTTAGCATACCAGCCTATATTTCAACTTGATCGCTAACTCATCCTGACGACACGTAAAGATAGAGTCTTGCACAGCTTCTCCCGGCCGCCTGGTGCCGTTAATGCCTTAACCGCCCCATTTGCGAACACTGGCGGACCTGATGCAGATCGTACCAACTGGCTGCATTTTTCCCTGTGCATTATTCGACTTAGCGGCCGGTTTTCCAGGCGCCAACCGGCCGAGGGCATTTTTTGCCCTAGAAGCGGTTTTTGAGCTGCGAACGCCGTGGCCATGAGGGGCAGTTTAGTGGCTAATAGCGGGGTTTTCACCGGGCACGGGGCTGAGCGACTGGGATTTTTCAGGGCGGAGTGCCGAGCCGCTCAAAGCGGCAGCGCAAGCAACGGAAGCCGTGCGGTTTGCGCAGTCAGGCGCAAGAAGCGCGGCTGGAGTGCCGCCAGCTCTTCCGGCGTCCACTACAGCGGCTGAGCCGGCACGAGGCCCAAGTCGTGGTCAGCCCTGCTCGTAGAGATCTTCCACGTCGCCAGGCAGCAACTGCCGGTAATGCATCACGGCGACCACATCGACGCGGTCAGTGAGCTGATAGATGATGCGGTAGGGGCGTTCTTTCAGTTCGCGGATGTCGTCGCGGTCGTACTCAGGCACCTTGCGGCCCGAGCGAGCCACGGTTTTCAGTTGCAGGGAACGCTTAACCAAGCGGCGCACCAGATTATCGGCTGCCTTCGGACCCTCCTCGGCGACTTCGGCATGGATCTTCTTCAACCGCGCCTTGGCGCGGTCGGTCCAAACGACCTTCACTCAGACAGGCCGAACTCGCGCAACACGTCTTCGGCGGGCGTAACCCGACCGGCGGCACTGTCAGCCAGACCGGCCTCGATCTCCTTGCACACCACGGCCTGATAGATCAGTTCATCCCAGTCGGCTGTCTCGGGGAGGCGGTCAACCAGCTTGCGAGCTTGGTCTTTAAATGCGGTAGTCATGCGGCTTATTCTACTCCTCCCTGTCCTCATTTTCAGCAACAACGATCAGGGTTTCTTCGAGGCCTTCGGGTAGCGGATCGCCGGTCTGCGCAAAGCCCAGGAGCTGACTCAGACCGAGCTCTGGGAGCTGCTGGGCGTGTCCCAGCAGACCATCAACTCGGTCGAGAAGGGTCCTCGGCGCGTGCCGGGCTCTGCTAGATCCCTACTGAATCGCCCCATTTGCGAAGCTCCCGTTGGTTAGGCAGGGTGCGACAGCCAAAACGCCCAACGCGGCTCAACCGGAGCTCCCGGAAACCTTAGGCACTGGCTATTACTCAATTTACAAAGGTCACCACTGAGCCTCTGCTCCCATGTTCGTCTTAATAGACTTGACTGTAACGTCAGCACCGAGCCGCTCCAATCGGTCAACGATTCCATCACTCTTGTCGGCCTTAGGCAGATACAGCTGAATCCGACAACCTTCTAGACTCTTTGCACTATCCTGCATATAAGAAACAGCACTAAGTAGTATGCGGCGAGCATCTTTATCAAATCCACCTATAGCAGTGATATATCCCTCCGCCCTGTCACCAAGCAACATCGAATGCATCATCGACTCGATATCTGGAGGCGAATGATCGTTAGAAAGAAATAGTGGCCGGACCTCATCAGGGTCGGTCAACCAGGACTGACTTACCTTCACTACACAGGCAAACTTATTCTGCTTTCCCTCCATTTCACACAAAGGACTTCTATACGTATTCGTGCCCTCACAGGCCGCCAGAAGCAGCGCCAGCAGGAGAGAAGATTGAATAAAAACTGTACACTTCATGATTGGGGCTCCTAGGGTTAGGGGAGTATAGGCGCATGTATGCGCTTATCGTATGCGCATGCCCCAACCAAACAATACTTAAATACCGGCCGAGTAGAAGGTGCAGCATCAACTCCTAACGGCCGCCAGAATGTTTCGCCATTCTAAATCGTACCTGGAAGCCGAAACGTTTCAAATACAGAAGGGATGCTGTCACGAACTGGATTAGTTGAGTTCGTTTAATGAATTCATATTTAAAGCACCCCCTTTCTTGAGCAAGAAATACGCTAGTCTCTGGCGCGTTGAATAGCGTTTCAATTAGCCGTTTAGACGTTAGTGGCGTTACATCGATCCAACGGTGGGACTTAATGGACTCAACCCCCTCATAGACCTAATTCCTCCGCCCAGTCCGCCTCGGTTCAATTGATGTTCGAACCTTCCCTACGCACGCCTCATCGCTGCAAACACTGCGATCTCGCCTCTCCTGGCCTATTGCTTGATTAAACACATAGGCCATAGCAGCGGTCGCCGCCCCATTTGCGAAAACGGGGCCATCCGCTTGGATGGCCCCGGGTTGGATCTATTGCGGAGATGGGTGCTCCGTCAAGACTACGGGCACATCTGCTGCTCGGTGTTGTAGACCTTGACGATTTCGTAGACGCCTGCGCCGAAGCCGCCGGTCGAGTTGTAGTGGACCGTGCCTTCCTCGCAGTCATTGAAGGTAAACGACAGCGTTCCCCAGTTGCTGATGACGACGTCGGAGCTGTCGAAGTCAGGTCCAAAAACAGGACCAGTGACTTCGTTGACACTCATGGTCGCCTGGCTACCCTCGAAGTTCTCGGCCACGCCGGTCAGCCACATCTGGTTGCCGTCGGCATCGTAGGTGAACCAGATCGCGACGAGCTGGTTGCTCTCGGTCACGTCGATCATGAAGCCTTCGCCGTCGTGGCCGAACACCGACCAGTTGCCGCCCAGTCCGCGCGGCCGACTGACGTAGGTGATCTGGAGACCAACGCTGTCGCGGCGGGTAGAATCCAGCGGCGGCGATGTACCGTTGGTCTGGACGATATCGGGGCAACCGCCGGAATTACTGGCGGTGTCGTAGCTGATACCGGCGCTACCTGGCTGGCGAACGACCTCGTGGCTGAAGGCCACCACGGTGCCCTCTGTGACCGTTGCGCCGCCGAAATCATAGGTCTGGCGCTTGACGTCGCTGCTGCTGGAAGAATTGAACGAAACCGTTCGACGGCCGATCAGACGGCCGTCGTAGCCGCCCTCGCGAGCGGTCAACTCGAGCTTGTAGTTCCCGGCCGCCTTCGGGTAGTACTGCAGGGTCACGGCGTCGAGCCGTTCGTCGGGGAAATCCTCGACATAGAAGCCGCGATCGAGATTATCGCCGCCGGTGCCGTTGAAGGGGCAGGAATACAGCGGGGGCATCGGTGGTGGCGATGAAATGACCACCTCTGTGACCAGCCCGCCACCGCTGGTGGTGGCGGCAGCCGTTGCGGCGTCCTTGTCGAAGGCATACTCACTTCTGAGATCGCGCGTGTCGCCGTCGAAGAAGTAGCCGTCAGCGCCGGCCGGGCAGTTCTCCACCGTAATATCGATGAGAAGGTTGCGCGGTGAGCCCTCGAATTCGAACGGCACGTCGATGGGCAGCTGGAAGTCGAAGGGGCTGGTCGGCGAGTCCGACCCGGCCGATACCGTGAAATCGCCCTGGAAGACGAGCGTCTCGTCGGGACCAATATTGTCGGCAAAGGTCTTGCTCATGCTACCGGGCGTGCGCGTCGTCGACGACAGTTTGACGGTGGTGTCGCCGTAGGTCACCGAACCCAGCGCCGACTCGCCGGCATCCAGCCGAAAAGCTAGACCGCTGATGTTGCCGCCGCTGATGGCGTCACCGTCGACGATCTGCTGGAAACGCATGCCGTCCGTGCACTGGCTGGTGGCCCCGAAGGGCTCGTTGGTGCTGCTGTTGCCCGGCGAGTCGAACGCCTCGTCGGGCACCACGAACAATGCGATGGCGGCGTGCAATTGACTCACCGAGAACAGGGCCGCCAGCGCGATTGCCGGGATCAGCCCTCCACGGCCTGCGCGGACCGTTTGATTCAGAAATTTCGTGTACATGATGCACCTCCGTGCGTAGACGATAATGCCGGCACACAAATACGCCTTGAAACATGCGCCGGCCCTTCACCTATCACATGACGTAATTTCGACCCGGATCATGCCGAAATCTTCACCTGCGTGAAAGCAACGGGCGGCGCATCAGCGTTTCAAGCCCGCCCCAGGCGCGCAATCAAGGCCTCCAGCCAACCGGCGGCTCGCGGATAGTCGCCAGTCGAGACGACGAACTCCTGCCCCCGGGCGGCCGAGCGCAGTCGGGTGATTCCGCCAGCCGTCGACCAGCGTGCCGGCTGGCGATGGTAGGACGGCGCGGCCGCCATGCCCTGAGGCTCCATCCAGGAGGGAAGCCGCCATTCGCTCGGAAGGCGGGAAGCCGGATCACTGAGCCTGAGCAGACGACTGAAGCGTGGAAAAATCCCGCTGCCCGGCAGGCCCTGCCGCCCGCTACCGGGAAGCAGCAGCTCTCGGCGGGCCAGGTACAGAACATTGTCTGGCGTGTAATCGTGGTGGAAATGGGGATGTTTACCGGCCCAGCTACGAATCGACTCCGGGCATCGATCAAGCGGCACGACGGCTTCGACCTGCAGCCAGCCCCAGATCAGATGCAAACGCGGAGCCCGGGGGTCAAAGGCGAACCGGCCACGCCGTCTCACGACCCGCTGGAACAAGCCGAAGAAGACGAACAGGTCGCCCGGACCGACGCCCTCGTTGCGTAAATGTCCCTGCGCAGCACCCTCCTGCCCGAAAAGCGGCCGCCAGCCGGCGGGTCTTGGTTGATCGTCCGCCACCAGGTCAGGATCCAGATGGGCGCGCGAGCTGCGGCGAATTCGACCGCGCGTCAGATTCGAAACCAGGGCGCCAAAATCGCGGCCGTCTCCGCCGATATCGCCGTAGCGGATCGGTGAGCGGGGATCGGGAATGGGCAGGGAAACGATTCGCCCGTCCGGCAACACGGGGCTGGGCACGCCGCCGGCGCTTGAATCGAAACCCTTGCGGCTGAGGATGATCTTCACCGCGCATCCCCGGCCCGTCGGACCATGTTCTGGGTTAATCTGCTGTGCATTCGCGCATTATCCAACGCAGTCGAACATGAGCAATCAGTATCAAGCTTCCGACATCGAAGTCCTCCAGGGCCTGGAGCCGGTCCGGCGCCGGCCTGGCATGTACACGGACACGGTTCGTCCTAACCACCTCGTCGCCGAGGTTGTCGACAACGCCGTCGACGAGGCCCTCGCCGGCTACGCGAAGAAGATCGATGTCGTGCTGCACGAGGACGGCTCGGTCGAGGTCACCGACGACGGCCGCGGCATGCCGGTCGACCCACATCCGGAGCACAAGCTGCCCGGTGTGGAACTGATCCTCACGCGCCTGCATGCCGGCGGCAAGTTCTCGGGCAAGAACTACAAGTTCTCCGGCGGCCTGCACGGGGTCGGGGTCTCGGTGGTCAACGCCCTGTCGAAGAAGCTGGTGTGCCGCATCAAGCGAAACGGCGAGGAACACGAAATCGTCTTTGCCGGCGGCGAGACCGACAAGCCGCTGACCGTCGTCGACTCGGTGGGCAAGCGAAACACGGGCACCACCGTAAGCTTCTGGCCGGACCCCCAGTACTTCGACTCACCCAATATTTCGCGCCCACGCCTGAAACACCTGCTCAAGGCCAAGGCGATCCTGTGCCCGGGCCTGGAAGTCACGCTCGACGACCGCGCCAATAACGAGACCGAAACCTGGCAGTTCGAAGACGGCCTGACCGACTACCTGACCGAAAGCCTCGAAGGCCTCGAGCGCGTCCCGGAAAAACCCTTTACGGGCGAATTTTCCGGCGCCGACCAGGAGGCCCAGTGGGCCCTTGCCTGGGTGCCGGAGGGCGAACTGGTCCAGGAATCCTACGTCAACCTGATTCCCACGCCGGCTGGCGGCACGCACACCAACGGCCTGCGCACGGGCCTGATCGAGGCCCTGCGCGAGTTCTGCGAGATCCGCAGCCTGCTACCCCGGGGCGTCAAGCTCGCCCCGGAGGACGTCTGGGAACGACTGAGCTTCCTGCTGTCGATCAAGCTCGAGGACCCGCAGTTCTCCGGCCAGACCAAGGAACGCCTGTCCTCGCGTGCGGCGGCGAGCTTCGTATCGGGCGTCGTCAAGGACGCCTTCGCACTGTGGCTGAACAAGCACGTTGCCGATGGCGAAGCCATCGCCAGACTCGCCATCGACAACGCGCTCAAGCGCCAGAAGGCGCGCAAGAAGGTCGCGCGGCGGAAGGTCACGGCGGGCCCGGCCCTGCCGGGCAAGCTGGCCGACTGCGCCTCCACCGATCTGGAAGAAACCGAGCTGTTCCTGGTTGAGGGGGATTCGGCCGGCGGCAGCGCCAAGCAGGCGCGCAACCGCGAATTCCAGGCCATCATGCCCTTGCGGGGCAAAATCCTGAATACCTGGGAGACCGACCCGGCCCAGGTACTGCAGTCGCAGGAAGTCCACGACCTGGCGATCGCCATCGGCGTCGACCCGAGCTCCGACGACCTGAGCAAGCTGCGCTACGGCAAGGTCATCATCCTGGCCGACGCCGACTCCGACGGCCTGCACATCGCCACCCTGCTGTCGGCGCTGTTCCTCAAACACTTCCGGCCGCTGGTCGACGCCGGACGCATATTCGTCGCCATGCCGCCGCTGTTTCGCATCGACGTGGGCAAGCAGACCCACTACGCACTCGATCACGAGGAACGCCAGGGCATCTTCGCGCTGATCGAAGCCGAGAAACTCAAGGGCAAGGTCACCGAAACCCGCTTCAAGGGCCTGGGCGAGATGAGCCCGCTACAGCTCAGGGAAACCACGATTGACCGCGATACGCGAAGGCTGCTGCAGCTGACCGTCGACGACCCGGCGCAGACCGATGCCCTGATGGACATGCTGCTGGGCAAGAAGCGCGCCTCCGATCGCCGAGCCTGGCTCGAGGAAAAGGGCAACCTGGCCGATATCGAAGTTTGAACGGCAGCGCCCCGATGGTCTCACGCAGAGCCGCAGAGACGCGGAGAGCGCAGAGAAACCAAGAGTGCATTAGTAATCCAGTATGGAACCTTTCGGATCAGCCGCCGGAGCAGGTGTTATAAAAGGGTTGTCTTCTTCTCTGCGAACCCTGCGGCTCCGCGGCTCTGCGTGAGACCATGCCAAACTCGCCGAGAGACCATTGACGAACTCCTGACGCCGGATCTGTTCCAATCAATTAATGGAAACAGAAATCCGCAATCGCTCGCGCCGGCGCCTGATGGTCCTTGCCGCCGGATCGCTTCCCATAATCTGGCTTGGCGGGCTGGCCCTGCGGTCGCCCGCTTCCGCCACAACGCCGGGAGAGCCTATGTCCTTCGAACCCTTGGAACTGAGCGACGCCCGTTGGCGCGAAATTCTCTCAGACGACGCGTATCGCGTGCTGCGCCGCGAAGGCACTGAGCGGGCGGGCAGCAGTCCGCTCAACGACGAGCATCGGGCCGGCACTTTCATCTGCGCCGGCTGCAACCTGGCGCTGTTCTCAAGCGAGCACAAGTTCGAGTCCGGCACGGGCTGGCCGAGCTTCTACCGGCCGCTGCACGACGAGCACATCGAGACCCGGCGCGACTTCAAGCTGATCTGGCCGCGAACCGAGTACCACTGCGCGCGCTGTAAGGGACACCAGGGTCACGTCTTCGACGACGGCCCCGAGCCGACCGGTCAGCGCTGGTGCAACAACGGTGTCGCGCTGGATTTCGTTCCCGAGGGCGAGGATCTGCCCGAATTGAGGTCGTCATGAGCATTTGGAAGCTCGGCATCGGGCTGGCGACGGCGATTTTTCTGACCGCAGGCCCGGCCGCCGCACAGGACGCTGACCAACTCGAGCGCGCGACGTTCGCCGGCGGTTGCTTCTGGTGCATGGAGCCGCCGTACGACAAGATCGACGGCGTCGTCGAGACGATATCGGGCTTCAGCGGTGGGCATGTTGTCGACCCCAGTTACCGGCAGGTCGTGCAGGGCGGCACCGGGCATCTGGAGGTCGTCCAGGTAGTCTACGACCCGGACAAGGTCGACTACCGGCGATTGCTGGAGGCCTACTGGCCCAACGTGGACCCCTTCGACGGCGGCGGTCAGTTCTGTGACCGCGGCGAGAGTTATCGTCCCGCCATCTTCGTGCACGACGAGCGTCAGGAGCGGCTCGCCCGCGAGACCCTCGAGACCCGCCAGGCCGGGTTCGATCAGCCCTTCGAGGTGACGATCGAAC
This sequence comes from Lysobacterales bacterium, assembly GCA_034520805.1. GTDB lineage: Bacteria > Pseudomonadota > Gammaproteobacteria > Xanthomonadales > Wenzhouxiangellaceae > Wenzhouxiangella. Next base: position 130,593 of record JAXHNG010000022.1, read on the forward strand.
CTTTCGAGGCGTTCTACCCGGCTGAGGACTACCACCAGAACTACTATCGGAAGAATCCGGTTCGCTACAAGTACTATCGCTGGCGCTGCGGTCGCGACGATCGACTCGAAGCAGTCTGGGGCGAACAGGCCGGCGGCTGATTGCTCCGGCGCCGATCGGAATCCGTGACTTTTGTCACGCTCGATCTCCCGACCGTTGCGGCATCATGGTGGGTTCGTACGAACCCCTTTCCAAACAACGGAGACAATTCCATGCAGCAGCTTGCGTGTCACTGCAGGCGACTTCTCGTCGCCATTTTGTTGGCAATCCCCATGCTCGCGGCCGCCCAGCCGGACGGCATCGAGCGCGTCACCAGTGTCGAGGGCATTACCGAGTACCGGCTCGACAACGGCATGAAGGTTCTGCTGATGCCCGACCAAAGCCGCCCGACGACGACCATCAATATCACCTACTTCGTGGGCTCCAAGCACGAAAGTTACGGTGAGACGGGCATGGCCCACCTGCTCGAGCACATGCTGTTTTACGGCACGCCCGATCATCAGGACATCAAGGCCGAAATCTCCGAACGCGGCGGACGCGCCAACGGCACCACCTGGTACGACCGCACCAACTATTTCCAGACCCTGCCGGCCGGTGAGGAGAACCTCGAGTGGGCCATCCGCATGGAGGCCGACCGCATGGTCAACTCGCTCATCGACGGCGAGGATCTCGAGTCCGAGATGACGGTGGTCCGCAACGAGTTCGAGATCGGCGAGACCAACCCGATCGGCGTGCTGATGCAGCGCGTCATGGCGACCGCCTACCTGTGGCACGGCTACGGCCGCTCGACCATCGGCGCGCGCTCGGATATCGAGAACGTGCCGGTCGAGCGTCTGCAGTCGTTCTACCGCCGCTACTACCAGCCCGACAACGCCATGGTGATCCTGTCGGGCAACTTCGAGCCCGAGCAGGCCCTGTCGCTGATCGACAAGCGAATTCGGCGCCATATCCGAAGCCCGAGCGCACCGGCGACATGAAGCTGTGGCCGACCTACACGCGCGAGCCGGTCCAGGACGGCGAGCGCCAGCGTCACCGTCCGCCGTGTCCGGCACGTTCCAGACGGCCATGGCCGCCTGGCACATTCCGGCCGCGCCCCACGCGGATATCGCCGCCGTTCAGAGTCCTGGCGCATGTGCTCGGCGAAGCGCCGTCGGGCCGGCTGCACCAGGACGCTGGTACCAGGAAGAACTGGCCAGTCAGGTCGGCACCTTCGCGATGGCGCTGGGCGAACCGTCCGTGCATGCTGACCTTCGCCCAGGTCGACCAGGACGACGACCTGGCCGCCGCACGAGACGCGACCCTGCTCGACACCATCGATGCGCTGGACGCCAACCCGCCGACGCAGGAGGAGGTCGATCGCGCGCGGTCAACGCGCTCAAGCGCAACGCCCGACGTCGCGCTCAACGACTCCGAACCGCGTCGGCATCGAGCTGAGCGAGTGGGCCGCAGCCGGCGACTGGCGCTTGCTCTTCTCATTACCGCGACCAGCTCGACGACGTGACCGTCGAGGACGTCGCAGCGAAGCGGCCAACACGCTACCTGGCGCGCGACAACCGCACCATCGGGCCAGTTCATCCCCGACGACGATCCCGACCGCGCCGAGATCCCGGACGCGCCGGATCCCGAGAAGCTGCTGGCCGACTACGAAGGCGGCAAGGCACGCAGCCAGGGCGAAGCCTTCGACCCGACCGCCGAGAACATCGAGCAGCGACATCGTGCGCTTCGAGCTGCCCAACGGCGCCGAAGTGGCGCTGCTGCCGAAGGAAACGCGCGGTGATCGCGTCGAAGGCCAAATCACCATGCGCATGGGAACGCTCGAGACCCTGACCGGGCATCGGCGACATGCCCGCGACACGACCGGCAGCATGCTCATGCGCGGCTCGGAGAACTACGACCGCCAGGCGATTCGCGACCGCGTCAGCGAACTGCAGTCGACCCTGTCGATCGGCGGCGGCAGCTCGCGTCTCGGCGTCGCATGGAGAGCACGCGCGAGCAACATCGGCGAGCTGCTGGACGGTCGCCGCCGACGTTCTGCGCAACCCGACCTTCGAGCCTTCCGAGCTCGACGAACTTCGCCGCCAGCAGCTGACGCAGCTCGATCAGGCGAGAGACAATCCCATGGCAGTTGCATCGCGCAAGCTCAGTCGGCACACCAACCCCTACCCCCCGGAGCACCCCGACTACGCGACCAGCTGGCAGGAAGCCGAAGCCCGCATCGAAGCGATCGAGCGCGATCAGCTGGTCGATTTCCATCGAGCGCTTCTACGGCTTCGGGCCGGGAACGACGATCAGCTTCGTGGGCGACTTCGACCCCGACGAGTATGCGAGAGTCAGCTCGAATCGCTGTTCGGCGACTTCAAGCCCGAAGATCACTTTCGAGCGCTACGAGCGGGCCTTCCACCGCGCCGAACCGGCCGCACTGGAAGTCCAGATGGACGACAAGGCCAACGCCGGCCTGCTCGGCCAGCTGACCATCGAGATGAGCGATAAGCATCCGGACTATCCGGCCATGAAGCTGGCCAGCCATCTACTCGGCGGCGGCTTCCTGAGTTCACGCCTGGCCAATCGCATCCGCGATGAGGAAGGCCTGAGCTACGGCGTCGGCGGCGGCTTCAACGCCAGCAGCATCGACAAACGCGGCTCGTTCTACACCTACGCGATGTATGCACCGCAGAACCGCGACGAACTCGTCGATGTCTTGTTCGAAGAACTGAACAAAGCAGTCGATGAGGGCTTCGACGAAGAAGAAGTCGCCGAGGGCCGGCGCGGTTACCTGCGTCAGCTGGAGCTGATGCGCAGCAACGACGCGCAGCTGATCAACCTGCTCGGCAACAACCTCTACCTCGACCGCGACATGTTCCACCAGGCCGAGTTCGAGCAGAAGGTTGCCGAACTGAGCGCCGATGACGTCACCCAGGCGGTTCGTGAGCACCTCGACCCCGAGCTGCTCAGCTACGCGGTAGCCGGCGATTTCGAAGAGGACCCGGACGAATCCCCCGACGAATCCCCGGACGACGAATCCGGAGATTAATGACTCGACCGGCGGCACCCACTCGGGTGCCGCCGGGGTATCATGCGCGGCATCATGTTTCGCCGCCTCATCCTTCCTCGAATCATCTACGGCATCTACCGCGGCTGGAGCGCAACCTGGCGCCTTCGCCGCCACGAGCCGCCCGCCATGGTCGAGCGACTCGACGACGGACGGCCCTTTGTCGTGGCCATGTGGCACGGTGACGAACTCGGCCTGATTTGCTTCTCGCGCTTCTATCACCTGTCAACCATGACGTCGTGGAGCAAGGACGGCGAACTGATGGACTATGTCTTGCGCAAGCTCGGCTTCGAGACCGCGCGCGGCTCGTCGAGCCGGGGCGGTTCGAGCGCACTCCGCGGCCTGATGCGCCTGGCGAGGCGGGGCTGGTCGCCGGTGATCACCGTCGACGGGCCAAGAGGGCCGGTCCACAAGGCCAAGCCGGGCGTACTCGAGCTGGCGCGGATGACGGGCCTGCCGGTATTCCCCTGCGCGATGGCCTGCAGCCGCCACATTCCCCTACACCGTTCCTGGGACCTGGCCAACCTGCCGACGCCGTTCGCGAAAGTCCAGATCTACTGGGGCGAACCGATCATCGTCGAACGCGAGCACGACGCGCGCTCGCCGGAGATGACGCAATCCCTCGAAGACGCCATCAATCGCTGCCGGCGCGAGGCCAGGGCGTGTCTGGAAGCCGGCAATTGAGGCACAGCGCAGCTTCATCTCCGAGTCGTGATGCAGTGCACACCAGCGGCTGAGCGCGTTTTTCCACGCGCGCAGCAACGTGCTAACGTGCGGCTTCCGCGATCCAGAAACCGCTTTCATAAAGGGGAAGCACCCGCCATGACGGGATCGGCTGAATTGCCTGCCGGGCGAGTACGACTGTGCCGTGCTTCGAGCAAGGCCCACCCGGGATGCCGAACGTGACTCACGGCGTCGGCAGCGTCTTCGAGAACAACTACTCGGTCATGCTGCTGATCGACCCGGCTGGTGGGCGAATCATCGACGCCAACCCGGCCGCCGCCCGGTTCTACGGCTGGCCGCGCGAGACCCTGCGCACCATGCGCATCTCCGAGATCAATCTGCTCGACGATGCCGAAGTCCGCCGGCGGATGGACGAGGCCCGACAGGAAAAGCGCAACACCTTTCTTTTTCGCCACCGCACGGCTGACGGCAGCGTTCGCGATGTGCAGGTTCAAAGCGGACTGATCGAGCACGAGGGCCGCAAGCTGCTCTATTCGATCGTGCACGATGCCGGCGAGTACCTGGCAACGCTGCGGGCGCTCGAGAAGAGCGAACACAAGTTCCAGCAAGTAATCCAGGCCGCCCCAGATGCCATTTTCATCCACTCCGACCTGGCTTTCAGCTACGCCAATCATCAGACCGCACGGCTGCTCGGCCTGCAGGACGAAAGCGAACTGCTGGGCCGGCCGGTACTCGACTACGTCCACCCGGACTTTCGCGAACTCGCCCAGTCACGCATTTCGCTGATGGCCGCCACCGGCGACGGCATGCCGCCGGCGGAGGTGGACATGCTGCACGCCGATGGCAGCATCATCCACGTGGAAGTGTCGTCGGTGCCCATCGACCACGACGGTCAATCCGGCATCCTGGTCATCGCGCGCGATATCACGCTCAGGCGTCAGGGCATGCAACGCCTGCGACTGTCTGCGACCGTATTCGAGAACACCAGCGAAGGCATCATCATCACCGATGCCCATGGCCGTATCGTCGGGGTCAACCGGGCCTTCAGCCAGATTACCGGCTACGCCGAATCAGAGGCCCTCGGAGAGAACCCGCGTTTTCTGCAGTCGGGCCGCCAGGGCCGCTCTTTCTTCCGTCGTCTGTGGAAGACGCTGAGCGAGAAAGGGCGCTGGCAGGGCGAAATATGGAACCGGCGCAAGGACGGCAGCCTCTACCCCCAACTGACCCGCATCAATGCCGTCTGCGACGAACAGGACACGCTGACCCACTACGTGGCGGTCATCACCGATCTCAGCGACCTGCGTAGCTCGCAACGAAAGATCGAGCGGCTCTACTACAACGACCTGCTCACCGGCCTGCCCAACCGGGTGATGTTTCTTTCCCGGCTCAAGTCGGACCTGGCAAGGGTGCAGCAGGACCGCAGAGCGGCCCACGTGCTGCACATCGACCTCGACGGATTCAAGCACATCAATGAAAGCCTGGGGCTGCAGGCCGGCGACCAGGTTCTCCAGGAAACCGCCCAGAGACTACAGGCCGTGCTTTCGCCCCGGCATCTTGTCGCGCGCATCGGCGCCGACGAATTCGCCGTCCTGCTGGCCGGGGGATCGGATGCCGACGCGCTGGCCGAAGCCGTCCGCGCTGCGCTGGCCGAGCCGATCTCGATCAACGATCGGGTGCTGTTCGCCACCGCGAGTGTCGGCATTGCCTCGGGCCGGCAATCGACCTGCGATCCGGAGGCGTTATTGCAGCAAAGCGACGCGGCCTCTCACCAGGCGCAGGGCGAAGGCGGCAACCTGGTGCGCCACTACAGCGAGGATCTCGGGCAATACGCGCGAGACCGCGTTCTGCTGGCCGCCCAGCTGAGGCAGGCCATCGAGAACCGCGAACTGATTGTGCACTACCAGCCCCAGGTCGACCTCGAATCAGAGCGCGTCGTGGGCCTGGAGGCCCTGGTGCGCTGGCAGCATCCCGACCTCGGCTTGCTCTCACCGGATCGTTTCATTCCCATTGCCGAAGATACCGGCCTGATCATCGACCTGGGCCGCCTGGTGCTCGAAACGGCCTGCAGCCAGGCCAGGTCCTGGCTCGACCAGGGCATCGACTTCGGCCTGCTATCGGTCAACGTCTCCGGTGTCCAGATTCAGAGAAGCGATCTCCAGGGCATGGTCGAACGCGTTCTGGATGAATGCGAGTTGCCCGCACACCACCTGGAACTCGAATTGACCGAGAGCTTCATCATGGGCTCCGGAGAATCGGCCGCCGAGCTCCTCGAGGGCCTCAAGCAGCTTGGCCTGGGCATCGCCATGGACGATTTCGGCACCGGGTACTCATCGCTGGCCTACCTCAAGGAGCTTCCCTTCGATACGCTCAAGATCGATCAGAGCTTCACCCGGACGCTCGACAGGAGCAGTCGGGATACGGCCATCTGCCAGGCCATCGTGGCGCTCGGCCGGGCGCTGGGCTTTCGCACGCTCGCCGAGGGAGTGGAAACCGACGACCAGCGCGAGAAACTGCAGTCGATCGGCTGTCGTTTCGGCCAGGGATTCCTGTTCGAACGCGCGGTCCCGGCCGAACGAGTGCCGGAAGTGATCGAGCGCATCAACTCCCGCAAGACGCTCGCCTGACTGGGCGACAATAGCCGGCATGTGGCGCTTGTTCCTCGAATCACAGTGGCGGCTGCTCCGCCTGGGCTCGCGGGCCCTGTGGCCGCCGGCCGGCGGCATGGGCCGTCGGTCGCCCCGACGCATTCTTGTGATGCTCGCCGTCGTGCCCGCGTTGTTCCTGCTCAACCTTTATCACTGGCTCGGCCTGGCGCTGGACGAAGTGTTTTTTCGGGGCTACCGCAAGGTCGACGTAAAACGCCCGCTGTTCGTCGTCGGCGTCCCCCGCAGCGGCACGACCTTCCTGCACGGCGTACTGGCCGAGGATGAACGCAGCACCACCTTCGCCACCTGGGAGTGCTTTTTCGCCCTGTCGGTGACCTGGCGCAAGCTCTGGCGGCTCGCCGGCCGCCTCGACGCCGCGCTTGGCCGCCCGTTCGGTCGCCTGCTCGACTTCCTGCTGCGCCGCCTGGCCGGGTCCTTCGAGGACACCCACCCGATCCGGCTCGATCAGCCCGAGGAAGACTTCTTCTGCCTGCTGCCGCCGATGACCTGTTTCGTCCTGGTCGTATTGTTTCCCGACAGTCCGGACCTGTGGCGCATGGCCCGGCTCGACAGCGACGAGAACGCGCCGATGCGCCGCCGGCAGCTCGACTACTACCGGCGCGCCGTGCAGCGTCATCTCTACGTTCACGGGGAAGACTCTCGCTTCCTGTCGAAGAACGCATCCTTCGCCGGCACGGTTGGAAGCCTGTCGGAGACCTTTCCGGACGCGCGATTCATCGTCTGCCTGCGCGAGCCCGAAAAAGCGCTGTCATCGCAGCTGAGCACGCTGGCCGATTCGCGCCACTTCTTCGCCAGCGACGCCGAGCCGCAGCGCTTCAACAGGCGGTTCGTCGAGCTGTTCGCTTTCTATTTCCGCAATCTCTTCGAACAGGCCGATCGACTGCCGCCGCAGCGGATCGCGCTGCTCAACAACGTCGAAATCCGCGCCCACCTGCATGCAGCCGTGACGCAGACGCTGGGACAGCTGCAGGTGAACCCGGCGCCGACTTTTGCCGGCCGGCTGCAAGCGCTCGCGCGCGAATCGAGACAGCATCGCTCGGCACACAAGCACCAGCTGGCCGACAGCGACCTGGACCCGCAATGGCTCGCGGAGCAATTTGCCGATATCCTTGCCCGTCATGACTTCAACCGAGACCGATTCGCTTCCCATGACTGACGCCAGCCGGCTGCGCGTGCTGATCTGCTGCGACGCCGAAGTCGAGCGCAACGGCGTGGGCTCGTACTACGGCGACCTCATCGAGCAGCTCGGCGATTCGGTCGAAGCAATCGAGTTGATTGCGCCCGAGCATGGTCCAGCACCGCTTGTCAGCTTTCCGCTTCCCGGCGACCGTACCCAGCGCGCTGCCCTTCCGGCGGGCTGGCGGATGGCCCGGGTGTTCGACGAACTGCAACCCAACGTTGTGATCATCGCCACGCCGGGGCCCTACGGCATGACGGGTCAGAGGCTGGCCCGGCGTCGAGGCATCCCGTTCATCTACGGCTTCCATACTCACTTCGAGGCGCTCAGCGAACTGTATTGGAGCCGCTTGATGACATCGATCGCCACACGCTACCTCGAATCACGCAACCGGCACCTGTTCCAGCGCGCGGCACTGACCCTGGCCCACTCCGACAGCATGGTGGAACTGGCGCGACAGCTGGGGTCGAGGCGCGCCGAACTGGCCGCCACCCTGTTGCCGGGTCGCTTCGACCAGCCGCCGGAGCCGGCATCCGGCCCGGTGAAGAACATTCTTTTCGTCGGCCGTCTGGCCGCTGAGAAACGCATCGACCGACTGCTGGACGCCGCACCCCGACGCCCCGAGCTGGCGTTCAGCTTTGCCGGCCACGGCCCCCTGAGCGACCAGGTCGCCGCGGCCGCCCGTGACCACGAGAATGTCCACCACCTCGGCTGGGTCAAGCGCGAAGCCATCCCCGGGCTGCTCGCCGAGCACGACGCACTGGTGCTGCCCTCCGACGTCGAATCATTCGGTACGGTGGCACTCGAAGCCATCGCCTGCGCCCGACCCGCACTGGTGTCGACGCACTGCGGCATCGGGGAGTGGCCGCAGCTCGACGCCGTACTCTATCGCTTCGACCCGGACGAGCCCGACGCCCTGCTGCACGCGCTCGACGCCCTGGTGGACATGCCCGTCGACGAGCGCCGAAGCCGGGCACAGGCCGGCGTGGCCGCCTACTCGACCATACGCGACGAAGGCCGACAGAAATGGCTCGAAACGCTGGCCGAGGTCGCCCGTGCGCCCTGATATCTCCATCCACGATGTTATGCCGGAGACGCTCGAACGCGTCGCCGAGCAGCTCAGCCTGATCGATCAGTTCTGCCCCGGGCCGGTGACGCTGCTGATCGTCCCCGGCCGGGATTGGGCGAGCGGCGACCTCGACCGGCTGCGCGAATGGCTGGCGGCCGGGCATGAACTCGCCGGTCACGGCTGGACGCACCGCGCCCGCTGCATCCGCGGCCTAAAGCACCGCCTCCACAGCCTTTTCGTCTCGCGCGACTGCGCCGAACACCTGGCGCTCGAGAGCGCCGGCATCGTCGAACTGATGACGCGCAACCGGCAGTGGTTTTTGCAGCACGAACTGCCGGCACCGGAACTCTACGTACCGCCAGCCTGGGCGCTGGGGCGCGTCGGCGCCGACGACCTTCAGCAGACCGGCTTTGCCCGCGTGGAGACCATGAGCGGCTACCTGGATATCGCCAGCGGCGAGTTCAGCCGCGCCGCGCTGGTCGGCTTCGAAGCCGCCAGCGCCTGGCAGATCCCGATACTGAAAATATCGAATACGCTCAACCGCCTGCTAGCGCGCCGCCTGCCGCTGCGCGTGGCGCTGCACCCTAACGACCATCGACTGCCCCTGGCTGAAGACTTGAAGCGCACGTTGGCCCGTTGCGGGCGCTGAACGCCAATCGGGTACACTTTCGACCCATGAAATTTGCAAGCTGGAACGTCAACTCGCTCAAGGTGCGCCTGCCGCAGGTGCTCGACTGGATGGACCATCAGCGCCCGGACGTGCTCGGGCTGCAGGAGACGAAGCTGACCGACGAGAAGTTTCCCGCCGAGGCCATCGAAGCCGCCGGCTATCACGTCGCCTTCGCCGGGCAGCCGACCTACAACGGCGTGGCGCTGATCGCCAGCGAAGAGCCGCTGGACGTGGTCACCGGGATCCCCGACTTCCCCGACGATCAAAAGCGCGTCATCGCTGCAACCGTCGGCGGCGTGCGGGTGATCAACCTCTACGTGGTCAACGGCAAGGAGGTCGGCTCCGACAAGTTCGACTACAAGCTGCGCTGGATCGAGGCCGTCCACAACTGGATCGCCGACGAGCTCACGCGCCACGACAAACTGATCGTCATGGGTGACTTCAATATTGCGCCCGATGATCGGGATGTCCACGACCCCGAAGCCTGGCACGAGAAGATCCTGTGTTCGACGCCGGAGCGCGAAGCGCTCGAGCGGATGCTCGACCTGGGCCTGCACGACAGCTTCCGGCTGTTCGAGCAGCCGGAAGCGACGTTTTCCTGGTGGGACTACCGCGCCGCGGCCTTCCGCCGCGGGCTGGGCCTGAGAATCGACCTGGTTCTTTGTTCCGACGCGCTCAAAGGCGCGTGCAAGACCAGTTACGTGGACGCCGAACCGCGCAGGAACGAGCGGCCCAGCGACCACGCCCCGGCGGTGGCCGAGTTCAAGGTCTGACTGGTCGTTGGTTCGTTCTGGTGGCCGGGTACATATTCGGCTGCCGCGTGTCGGTCGGGGTTACATCCCCGACGGACGAGGTAAAGGGATCTGTTCACGCATGAGCTACGTGTGTTCATCTCCGAAAGGTTGTCCGTCGGCGATGTAACGCCGACCTACGGGTGTTCGTCTTCGGTTATCGCAACGAACCAACGAATGCGCCCCCACGGGGCGGCGCATCTCAGTCGGGGATGGCCTGCGCCCCACCTTCCAGGTTGTAGACCTGCGTATAGCCCTGCTTTCGGTAGTGTTCGGCGTATTGCTGCGAGGTCTGGCCGACGTTGCAGACGAACACAAGCGGCTCGTTCGGGTCGCCGTCCTTGAGTACGGCCATGAGGTCGGCGTCGAGCGGCTCGGCGAAGTCCAGGGGCTTTTCCCGGCGATCGGGCTCGGCGCGCACGTCGATGACGCGGATCCGCTCACCGGCGTTCATCCGCTCCTGCAATTCGGCCGGGGTCATCTGCTTGACCGGCGCCGGCGCGCCGGGCAGGTCGAGCTTGAGGCCCTCGCCCTGGACGGTCTCGACCCAGTCGATGGTCGCGCCGCGGGCCCGCTGGGCGCTGGCGAGGTCCATCAGCACGGTGATGCCGTTGGACTCGGTCTCGATTTCGGTGCCCTGCTTCGGACCGACCTGGAACTGCGCGTCCCAGCCGGCATCAATGGCGAAATGCAGGTGGTTGCCCGGGTAGGCCTCGAGAAACTCGCGGATTTTCTCGGCGGCGGTGTCCGTAATCGTGATTTCCGGCGGCGTCCGGTCGGGCTTTTCCAGGCCGAACATCTCGTGCAGCTCGCCGGTATTGAACATTTCGCCGATGATGTCGTTGCCGCCCACGAGTTCGCCGTCGACATAGAGCTGCGGGATGGTTGGCCAGTCCCCGTAGACCTTGATACCTTCTCGGATCGATTCATCCTCGAGCACGTTGTAGCTGGCGTAGTCGCCTTCCAGAAGCTGGTCGAGAATGCCGGCGGTCTTTGCCGAAAAACCGCACTGCGGCATCTTCGGTGTGCCCTTGAGGTAAAGCACCACGCGATGAGATCCGATCTGCGATTCGATTTTTTCGCGTATGACGGGGTCGAGACTCATAATTGGTTTGGACCGGTGTTGAAAATGTCTTGATAGTATTGGGCTGAATCGGGCCAGAATCAAGCGTCTGCAGGCTCCCGGGACGTGCCGTGCGGCCTCGCCTACCGAGTCTTGATCGGACCCATGTACAGTTAGGATTCTTATCCGATTATCTCGAGGTTGCCGTGGCGCTGGCGTTTCACCCCGATCATCCGTCCCTGATCAACGAACTGCACAACAGGCCGTCTTTCAGCTTGGAGGCGCCCTGCAGCGTTGTTCACCTTGCTGTGCTGCCGGGAGGAGGGCCCGGCCTCAAACACCGTATACAGGCGCTGTGCCGCGCCCACGGTGAGGCCGAGCCGAGCGACGACCGGCATCACTCGGTTGACCTGGGTCCGCTGAGCCTGCGCTGGGAGCGCCACACGGAATTCGAATCGATCGCGGTCGTTCGACGCAACGAGTCGTCGGATGCGACAGGTTGTCCGCTCGACGAACTGTCCGATGACTGGCTGGATTCGCTTGAGGGGCGCACCGTTTCAGCGGTTCGCATAACGGTGCGGAAGGCGGAGTCAAGGCAGTCGCGAAAGCCCTGGCCGAACGGAACAGACGCAACGATCGGCAGTCGTCTGCTCGACGGCGCGGGACGGCTGCATACCGACATGCGGGCCGATGAAAACGGCTTCGTCCACTTTGACCTTGACCTGGAAGACCCCATTTCCAACGACCGGACCGGCCGCTTGGTACAGCGTCTGATTGAAGTCGAAACCTACCGCATGATGGCGCTGCTGGGGCTGCCAACGGCGCGCGAGCTCAGTCCGGAACTCGACCGGCTGGAGATACGCCTCGTCGACGTTGTCAAGCGCCTGGGCCGTAGCGACGATCTTTCGCGCGAGCAGGTGCTGCTCGACGAACTGTTCGGAATTGCGCAGTCCTCGGAAGAATGGCTTTCCGCCAAGACTTTTCGGTTCTCCGCTACAGCCGCGTACGGCAGGATCGTACGAGACCGACTCAAAGAGCTGGGTGAACGACCCGTCATCGGCCGGCAACCGCTGGGAGAGTTTCTCTATCGGCGCTTCGAACCCGCCCTCCGCACCTGCCAGGCGATTCGGGAACGGCAGGAAAACCTGAGCCGACGCATTTCGCGAACAGCCGACCTGGCCCGCACACGCGTCGATGTGGCGGTTCAAAAGCAGAATCGCAGCCTGCTGTCGAGCATGGACCGGCGCGCTCGCATGCAACTGAGACTGCAGCAGACTGTCGAAGGTTTGTCGGTGATGGCGATCAGTTATTATTCGATCGGCATCTTGGCCTATCTCCTTGGCGGCTGGGTTCCAGCCGAATCGCTCAAGCTGGCCGTCTCGGTCACCGCACCGGTGGTGCTCGTGACCATCTGGTGGCTGCTCAGGCGGTGGCGACGTCGTCTCGGCGTACAGGAATCGGATACCGGCTAGCCGGCCCGCGCGCAGCCCCTTTTTTGACCTCCCTCACGCAAGGAGAGGGAGAAATCGGTATGCTTTGCGAATCACTGAACATACGCCAACGTATGCCTCGCAATGGCAGGCGGGGCGGGAGAACTGATTGAAGACCCTTCATCACCCTGATTTTGAAAAGGATTCCTGCGGCTTCGGGCTGATTGCCAGCCTCAACGACAAGCCCGCGCACGACACCGTCTCCGATGCTGTCCAGGCCCTCGTGCGCCTGACGCACCGTGGCGCGGTCGCCCCCGACGGCAAGACCGGCGACGGCTGCGGGCTGCTGCTGAAAATGCCGCTGGAATTCCTGCGCGCCGCAGCCGCTGAATCGGGCATTGAGCCGGGTGATTGCTTTGCCGTCGGCATGGTTTTCCTGGCCGACAACGACGAGCGCTCAGCCGATCAGAAGACCGCGCTGGAGGCCGAAATCACGGCGCGGGAGCTGCGCGTGGCCGGCTGGCGCCGCGTACCGGTCGACCCGGACGCTTGCGGCGATACCGCCCGCGCCACGCTGCCACGCATCGAACAGATCTTTGTCAACGCACCTGTCGGACTTGACGCAGACGAGTTCGAACGCCGCCTCTTCCTGGCCCGCCGTCGCTGCGAACAGTCGCGCGGCGAAAAGCCCGAATACATCGCCAGCCTGTCGGCGCGAACCATTGGCTACAAGGGCATGGTGATGCCCGAGTACCTGGCGCGCTTCTTCCCCGACCTGGCCGACGAGCGCATGAAAACCTCGGTGGCGGTCTTCCACCAGCGCTTTTCCACCAACACCCTGCCGAAGTGGTCGCTGGCCCAGCCGTTTCGAATGCTGGCGCACAACGGCGAGATCAACACCATCCGCGGCAACCGCCACTGGACGCGCGCGAGGCGCAGGCTGCTGGCCTCGCCGCTGCTGCCCGAACTGGGCGAGATCGACCCACCGGTGGGCATGCACGGCTCGGATTCGAGCTCGCTCGACAACATGCTCGAGCTACTGGTCGCCGGCGGCATGGACCTGCCCCAGGCCGTGCGCATCCTGGTGCCGCCGGCCTGGCAGACGGCCGACAACCTCGACGCCGACCTCAGAGCCTTCCACGAATTCTTCGCCTTTCACCAGGAAGCCTGGGACGGCCCGGCCGGCCTGGTGATGTGTGATGGCCGCCACGCCGTGTGCGCGCTCGACCGCAACGGGCTCAGGCCCGCGCGCTGGACGCGCACCACCGACAACCGCTTGATCGTCGCCTCCGAGGCGGGCGTGGTCGACGTGCCCATCGAGCAGGTCGCCGCCCGCGGGCGACTCGGGCCGGGACAAATCCTGGTCGCCGACCTCGAAACCGGCGAGTTGCTGGATCACAAGGGCGTCGACGAGCAGCTGAAGAACCGCCACCCCTGGCAGGACTGGCTCAAGTCGGGCGTGAAGTACCTCGACTCGGAGCTGGTGGACGTGCACATGGCCGCCGAGCCCTTCGACGCCGACACCCTCGCGAGCTACCAGAAGATGTTCAATCTCTCGCGCGAGGAACGGCGCGAAGTCATCGCGGTGCTGGCCAACACCCAGGCGGAAGCCATCGGCTCGATGGGCGACGACACGCCCATGCCGGTCCTTTCGACCAAAGTACGCTCATTGTTCGACTGCTTCCGCCAGCAGTTCGCGCAGGTGACCAACCCGGCGATCGACAGCCTGCGCGAGAAAATCGTGATGTCGCTCGAGACCGGCATCGGCCGCAAGGGCAACGTGTTCGAACCCGGCCCCGACCTGGCCGACCGCGTGGTGCTCAACTCGCCGGTGCTGTCGCAGCGCAAACTGAGGCAATTGATCAACACGCCGCAGTTCGGCCTGCCTTCGGAATTCATCGACCTCAACGTGCCGGCCGACATGCCGCTGCAAGCGGCCCTGCGCGAACTCTGCCGCCAGGCGGAAGAAGCGATAGACAACGGCGCGCTGATCCTGCTTATCTCCGATCGCTACCTCAAGCGCGACCATCTGCCCGTGCACGCCCTGCTGGCCACCGGCGCGATCCACCACCACCTGCTCGAGACCGGCCAGCGCGCGCTGTGCAGCCTGATCGTCGAGACCGCCACGGCCCGGGACCCTCACCACTTCGCCTGCCTGATCGGCTTCGGCGCCACGGCCGTGTATCCCTACCTCGTCTACCAAACCCTGCAGGCGATGGCCACGACCGGCGAGTTCGAACACCCGCGCTACGAGGCCCTGCAGCTCGGCCGCGCCTACCGCCGCGGCATCCGCAAGGGCCTGTACAAGATCATGTCCAAGATGGGCATCTCGACCATCGGCTCCTATCGCGGCGCGCAGCTGTTCGAGATCGTCGGTCTGGGCGACGACGTGGTGGATCTGTGCTTCCCCGGCGCGGTCAGCCGCATCCAGGGGGCAACGCTCGAAGACCTGCACGACGACCAGCGCAAGCTCGCCCGCTGGGCCTGGGAAACGCGTGTGCCGATCGAGCACGGCGGCCTCTACCGCTACGTCGACAAGGGCGAATACCACGCCTGGAATCCCGATGTCGTCACCACCCTGCACCGCGCCGTCCAGTTCGAAGACCGCGCCGCCTGGGAACAATACTCGCGCCTGGTCAACGAGCGCGAACCGACGACCCTGCGCGACCTGTTGAAACTCACCAGCTCGAACGAACCGATCGACATCGACGAGGTCGAGCCGGTTGAGACCATCTACAAGCGCTTCGACTCGGCCGGCATGAGCCTTGGCGCCCTTTCGCCGGAAGCGCACGAAGCGATCGCCATCGCCATGAATCGCATCGGCGCGCGCTCGAATTCCGGCGAGGGCGGCGAAGACCCGGCTCGCTACGGCACCGAAAAGCGTTCCAAGATCAAGCAGATTGCCTCGGGCCGCTTTGGCGTCACGCCCGAATACCTGATCAACGCCGAGGTCATCCAGATCAAGATCGCCCAGGGCGCCAAGCCCGGCGAAGGCGGCCAGCTGCCGGGCCACAAGGTCGACAAGCTGATCGCCCGGCTTCGCTACGCCACGCCCGGGGTGGGCCTGATCTCGCCGCCGCCGCATCACGACATCTACTCGATCGAGGACCTGGCGCAGCTGATCTTCGACCTCAAACAGGTCAACCCGGAGGCCCTGGTCTCGGTCAAGCTGGTTTCCGAACCCGGCATCGGCACGGTCGCCGCCGGCGTGGTCAAGGCCTACGCTGACCTGATTACCGTGTCCGGCTACGACGGCGGCACCGGCGCGAGCCCGCTGACCTCGGTCAAGTACGCCGGCGCGCCGTGGGAGCTGGGCCTGTCGGAGGTCCGCCAGGTGCTGATGGCCAACGGCCTCAGGGGCCAGGTGCGCATCCAGGCCGACGGCGGACTGAAGACCGCCCGCGACGTGGTCAAGGCCGCCGTTCTGGGTGCGGAGAGCTTCGGCTTCGGTACCGCGCCGATGATCGCCCTCGGCTGCAAGTACCTGCGCATCTGCCACCTCAACAACTGCGCGACCGGCGTGGCCACCCAGCACGAGGTGCTGCGCAAAAAGCATTTCATCGGCCTGCCCGAGATGCTGACGCATTTCTTCCGCTTCCTGGCCGAGGACGTGCGGGCCATCCTGGCCGAGCTGGGTGTCGCGCGCATCGAGGATCTGATCGGCCGCACCGAGTATCTCGAGCGCATCGAGGGCCTGACCGAGCGGCAGAATCGACTCGACCTCTCAGCCATCCTGGCCGAAACCGGCCTGGAGTCCGGCGCCGAGCGATTCTGCGTGGCCGAGCGCAATCCGCCGCACGACAAGGGCGAACTGGCCAAGAAAATCGAGGCCGAAACCGCCGAAGCGGTCGCCAAAAAGACCGGCGGTCGCTTCGACTACGCCATTCGCAACAGCGACCGGTCGATCGGCGCGCGGCTGTCGGGCGCCATCGCCCGCCACCACGGCAACCAGGGCATGGCCGAGCATCCGATTGCGCTGGACTTTACCGGCACCGCGGGGCAAAGCTTCGGCGCCTTCAATGCCGGCGGCCTGGAGCTGACCCTGACCGGCGAGGCCAACGACTACGTCGGCAAGGGCATGACCGGCGGGCGCATCGTGCTGCGCGTGCCCGCCGGTATTCGCTACACCGCTTGCGAGACACCGGTCATGGGCAATACGTGCCTCTACGGGGCCACCGGCGGCGAGCTGTTCGCCGAAGGCCAGGCCGGTGAGCGCTTTGCGGTGCGGAACTCGGGCGCCGTGGCGGTCATCGAGGGCGCCGGCGACCATTGCTGCGAGTACATGACCGGCGGCGTTGTGGTCGTGCTCGGCAAGACCGGCATCAACTTCGGCGCCGGCATGACCGGCGGCTTCGCCTACGTGCTCGACCTCGATCGCGGATTCGTCGATCGCTACAACCACGAGCTGATCGACATCCACCACATCGCGCCGGAAAGCATGGAAAACCACGTCCACCATCTGCGCGATCTGATCATGCGCCATCAGGAACTGACCGGCAGCCGGCATGCCGGCGAAGTGCTCGAAGACTTCCGCCGCATGCTGCCCAAGTTCTGGCTGGTCAAACCCAAGGCCGCCGACCTCGACGACCTGATCGCCTCACTCAGGAACGCGGCATGAGCAAAACACCAAGCAACCTGCATTTCCTCGAAAGCCCGCGCACCGATCCCGAAGAGGTGCCGATCCCCATTCGCGTGCGCCAGTGGCGCGAGATCTACGGGCAGTATGAAGAAGAAGGTGCCGAAGACCAGTCGGCGCGCTGCATCAACTGCGGTATTCCTTACTGCGAGTGGAAGTGCCCGGTACACAACTACATCCCCGACTGGCTCAGGCTTATTCGACAGGGCCGGCTGTTCGAGGCCGCCGACCTGTGCCACCAGACCAACGCCCTGCCGGAAATGTGCGGTCGCATCTGCCCACAAGACCGTCTTTGCGAGGGCGCGTGCACGCTCAACGACGGCCTGGGCGCGGTCACCATCGGCTCGGTCGAAAAGTACATCACCGACGAGGCCATCAAGCAGGGCTGGCGCCCCGACCTGTCCGATGTGCAGCCAACCGGCAAAAAGGTCGCCGTCATCGGCGCGGGCCCGGCCGGCCTGGGCTGCGCCGACCGCCTGGCGCGCCACGGCGTCGAGGCCCATGTCTACGACAAATACCCGCGCATTGGCGGCCTGCTGACCTACGGCATCCCGCCCTTCAAGCTCGAAAAGACCGTCGTCGAGACCCGCCGGGAAATCATGGAAGGCATGGGCATCCACTTTCACCTGGGACAGGAAATCGGCAAGGATGTCATGCTCGATGACCTGCTGGAAGAATACGACGCCGTCTTTCTCGGCATGGGCACCTACAAGTATGTCGACGGACGGCTCGAGAACCAGGACCTGCCCGGCGTGATCGCGTCCCTGCCCTACCTGATCGGCAATGTCGGCAACGTGCTCGAAGAGCCGGTGGACGGCTTCGACTACGTCAACCTCAAGGACCAGCGCGTGGTTGTGCTTGGCGGCGGCGACACCGCCATGGACTGCGTGCGCACCGCCATCCGCCAGGGCGCGCGTGAAGTCACCTGCGCCTACCGCCGTGACGAAGAGAACATGCCCGGCAGCCGGCGAGAAGTAAAGAACGCCAAGGACGAAGGCGTGAACTTCCTGTTCAATCGCCAGCCCATCGGTATCGTCGGTGAGGGCAAGGCCGAAGGCGTCCAGCTGGTGGAAACGCAACTCGGCGACCCCGACGAAGCCGGCCGTCGTCGCCCCGAGGCCGTGCCCGGCAGCGAACAGGTCATCGAGGCCGACACCGTCATCATTGCCTTCGGCTTCCGTCCCAATCCCCCGGAGTGGCTGACCGCAGTGGGCGTGGAGACGCACGAAGACGGTCGCCTCGTCGTCGCCGCCAACGGTCGCGGCGAGTACCAGACTTCCCACGAAAAAATCTACGCCGGCGGCGACATGGTGCGAGGCGCCGACCTGGTCGTCACCGCCGTCTACGAGGGCCGCGAAGCCGCCCAGAGCATCCTCGACAACCTGGGCGTCGAAGCGCCGAACGCGCAACACGAAACGGCCGCGGCGGCGAGCTGAGTCCTCAAACGCGGTTGCCCGACCGCGTCGGATCTTACGTTTTTCATGCCCATGTGATAGCGTTACCAGTCAATTTTTCACATGGGGATCGACCGTTTCACCAGCAGCGTCATTCATCACGAATGTGAACTGAAGTCTCTGTAAGTGCCTGCTCGATTCCGGGAAGAGGGACGGAATCATGAAAACCAGCCACCCAGCGCGTTTCTATCTGACATCCTCGATTGGCCATCTGCTTCGACTCGCAACACCGTTTGCAATGAAGCGCCATGCACTTGGGCAAGGCGGCTTGATCGTAGCGTTCCTGTTCATAAGCCTTCTGGCGACCGCGCCGGATCTGTCCGCAGATGAAGGTTTCGGCCCGCTGACCATCACCGGCGAGCGAACTTACTCGTTCGACGCGAAGTACCCTAATTCTGATCCCTGCGTAGTCAGTCAGGAACTCCTCAACCGCACATCATCCGGCGGAACAGCCTGTACTGGCGATCTGGAGGCCGATGGCACGGCCGACGTGCTCGAGTTCACCAACTGGCATTGGGATACCTTTTTCAGTCCGGATATCGGGCTGAATCTGCGCGACACGCTGCCGGCAGGAACGATTGCCGACCCGGCGGGCGACAGTTTCAAGTTCACGTCCTTTACCACGGAGGTCTTCTCCTGCGGTGTGCCGATCAGCTTCGAGGTGGTCGGCTACGAGGACGGCAGCCAGGTCGGATCCCAGAGTTTCAATTTTGGCGCGGCCTCCGCCGTGACGATCCGAACCATCGAGTTTGCTTCGGTGGATGAAGTTCGGTTCGAAAACTACAGCGACAACGCCAGCACCGATGCCAATAGCTGCATGACCGTTGACGACATCGTCGTGGACCAGGCGGTCAGCTCGAATACCCAGCCCGGCTTCTCGAATCTTGATGCTACCGTGGTTTTCGACGAGGCGGCCGGTTCGGCTGTTGCGATCGATACCGACGCGACGGTGTCGGACGCCGAACTCGATGGCGCTGGGGATTACGCCGGCAGCACGCTCACAGTTGCGCGCGAGGGCGGGGCCAACGGCGATGACGATTTCGGTTTCGATACCGCGAGCGCATCCTTCTCGGTCTCCGGTGGGGATCTGCTGAACGGCGGCGCCGTATTCGCCAGCTTCACCGAAAGCGGCGGTACCTTGACCGTGGACTTCAACTCGAACGCAACAACAGCCACACCGGCGCTGGCGGACGAGGTGCTGCAGTCACTGACCTACGCCAATACCGGCAGTCCGGTCGTGGTCGAATACGGTGTAACGCTGAACTTCGACGACGGCGGGCTCCAGACGGCCCAGTCGCTGCCGGTCGAGTATGATCCGGTCCTCGCCGCGGTAACGTCCGATACGACCTGGGACTTCACCGAGCTTGGCCCCACGCTTCCCGACAAGGAGACCATCGATGCGCGGGTGGTTGCGGAATCGGGGTTCGACCTGCTGTTTTACGGTTTCAAGTTCGGTGACGCGGCCGAGAACGCGCTGATCGATTCGAATGAGTTCCAGCTGGATCAGAGGAGCAGCGACCCGTTCACTACCGGTACGCGTTTCGAGTCGGATGCGCCCTTCTCGCTGGAACAGATCGACATCGACAATTTCTCGACCTCCGCGCAGGACGTGGAAGTCCACGCCTACCTCGGTGGCTCGCCGGTCGGCAGCCGTTCATTCTCCTATGGCGCCGAGAACGGGTATCAGACGGAGCAGTTTGCCTCCGCGGACGCGGCTTTCGCGAACGTCGACGAGATCCGCTTCACGACCAGCGAGAATGGGGCGGTCGCCGTCGACAATATCGTCATTGAGCAGGGCAACGAGGTGCCTTCGCTCGATCTCGATACCAGTGGGGGCGGCGATGGCGCAGCAGCAACCTTCAGCGAAAATACTGACCAGGGCACTGCTCTGAGCGACGGTGTATGGGTCACCGGGCCAGCGGCTGTCAACGATCCCGATGGCACGGTCGATTCCGCGACGCTGACGCTGGACAATCCGCAGGGTGATGTCGGGGAAGGCCTGTCGATCGACACCGCCCCGCTCGCGGGCGCACTGGGTTTTTCGACCTCGGCAGACCTGATCACGATCACCCGCAACACGGCGACCAAGGCGGAACTGGTCGAAGCAATCGAGGCCGTCCGCTACCAGAACAACAGCGATACGCCGGATACCACGGCGCGCTCGATCACCGTCGAGGTGACCGACGATGGGGGCGCGACGGCGAGCGCGGCGGCCACCATCAGCATGGAAGCCGGTAATGATACGCCAGTCATTACCAGCCCAGGCGGCACGCTGCAGCCGGACGAGGACGTCGCGTTCGATATGTCCGGTGCCAACGAAATCCAGATCGCCGACGTGGACGCCGGCGGCGGCACGGTCAAGGTCTCGCTTTCGGCCAACAACGGCACGCTGACGCTCGGCTCGACCACCGGCCTGGGCTTCGACAGCGGCGGCAACGGCACCAGCGCATTCAAGGCCAGCGGGACCGTGACCGATCTCAATAGTGCGCTGGCCACGCTCGACTACCAGGCCAACGCGAACTACTTCGGCGCGGACACCATCTCGGCCAGCGTCAACGACCGCGGCAATAGCGGAACGGATCCCGGCTTGACTGGAGACGCCAGTAGCGAGGCCGACAGCGCCTCCGTTTCGCTGGATATCCAGCCGGTGCCCGATGCGCCCGCAATCACGGCGATAACCAATCAATCGACGGACGAAGACACGACCATCGGCTCGATCGCATTCACCATCGACGATGTCGACACCCCAACGGGCAGCCTGATGCTGTCACTCAACTCGGACACGCCGTCTCTCATCGGCAGCCATGCCTTCGGCGGTTCCACTGCGAATCGCACGCTGCAGATCACGCCGGCAGCCGACGAGAACGGATCGGCGGTGATGACCGTGACGGTCAGCGACGGCTCACTTACCGCCGAGGAGAACTTCGTGTTGACCGTCAACGCCGTCAACGACTTGCCGACGGTCAGCCCGGCGATCAGTACATTCGACGCGACCGTCGACGAAGACGATCTCGTTCCCCCGTCCAGTTTTACCGTCGACGACGTGGAGTCGGGCGGCGCCGGCGTTACCGTCACAGCCAGCTCGGACAACCAGACCCTCGTGCCGAATGCCAATCTGTCGGTTGCCGACAATGGCGGCGGCAACCGGGCGCTCGATGTGACGCTGGCGGCGGACGAGAACGGTTCGGCGAACATCACCGTGACGCTCGACGACGGAACCGATACGGTCGACGACAGCTTCACCTTGACCGCCGCTGCTCAGAACGACCCACCCGCGGTTTCCCTCGATCAGAACTCAACCACAATCGACGAAAACAACGGCGGCAATATCACCGTCACGCAGATCACGATCGACGACGACAACGAAGACGGCAGCACCAACGAGCTCTCGCTGAACGGCGCTGATGCGGCGGACTTCGCCATCAGCGGCGCCGCCCTCGATTTCACCGGAAACGCCGATTTCGAGGCCAAGGACACCTACGATGTGGCGGTCGAGGTCGACGACCCGGCGGTCGGCAGCACACCGGACGACACGGCGAACTTCACGCTGAATATCAGCAATGTCGATGAAGCCCCGAGCTTCTCGGCAACCGGTCCCTTCTCGGTCAGCGAGTCGGGCGGCAACGGCACGGCCGTAGGCGATGTCGATGCCACCGATGGCGATGGTGGCGCTACCGACGCGAACGTGAGCTATTCCATCGTCGGCGGCAACACCGGTGGCGCCTTTGCGATCGACGTCAACGTCGGGTCGATCACCGTCGCCGACGCGGATGACGTCGATTACGATACCAGCCCGACATTCAATCTGGACGTCGAGGCTAACGACGGCACGAACACGGCGACTGCCACGATCACCGTCAACGTCATCAACGCAGCGCCCTCGACGCCCGTCGACAGCGACGGTGCCGCCGCCGGCGGCGGATCGGTCAGCGAAGATGCGCCCAACGGCACGACCGTCGGCATCACAGCCGACGCCTCCGACCCGGGCGGTGGCCCCGTCAGCTATGACTTGACGGACACTGCTGGCGGGCGCTTCCAGATCAACGCCGCTACCGGTATCGTGACCGTGGCCGATACAACGCTGATCGACTATGAGAGCGCGACCTCGCATACGATCACCGCACAGGCCGCGGACGACGAAGGCGCCGATTCGGACACGGCCTCGTTCACGATTGCGGTCACTGATGTCGATAGTCCCCCGGAATTCGTGGCAACCGGCCCGTTCTCGGTCAGCGAGTCGGCTGGAGGCGGTTCGCCCGTCGGTGACGTCGACGCCAATGATGGCGACGGCGGCAGCGCGGATGCAGGGATCACTTACGCGATCACCGGCGGCAACGGCGGCGCCTTCGCCATCGACAACAGCGGAGCGATCATCGTCGCCGACGCTTCGGCGATCGATTTCGAAAACAGTTCGTCGTTCGCGCTGACGATCGAGGCCGATGACGGTGGCTCTACGGCATCGGCGACGGTGACCGTGGACGTCATCGACGAGCCGCCGGCCCAGCCGGTCGATACGGATGGTGGCGCCGACAGCGTCGCGGAGGATGCGGCCAACGGCGATCCCGTCGGCGTGGACGTCACATCCTCGGATCCCGTCGATGGGACGGTCACCTATGTGCTGACCGACGATGCAAGTGGGCGCTTCGCGATCGACGCAAACGGCCTGGTCACGGTCGCCGATGGGAGCCTGCTCGACTACGAGACAGACGCGAGCCACGACATCGAGATCAAAGCTCAAGACGCGGACGACACCGCATCGGCCACGCTTGCGGTCACCATCAAGGTGACCGACGTCAACGAAGCACCCACCCTTTCGGCCATCGATGACCAGACCACCGACGAAGACCAGCCGCTCGGGACCATCGCGCTAACGGTCGGGGATATCGACAATCCGGCCGGAGAGCTGACCCTGTCGCTGAGCAGCGACGACCCCTCGCTGATCGGCGACTACACGTTCAGCGGCAGCGACACCGAGCGAAATCTAGACCTGGCGCCGGCACCGGACGCCTTCGGTACCGCCAACGTCTCGGTGGCGGTCAGCGACGGCGATCTGAGCACGTCGCAGTCATTCATATTCGAGGTCGAGCCGGTAAACGATCCGCCGCGCATCGTCTCGACGCTCAATGACATATCCATCGTGGAAAACCAGGGCAGCTTGTCGTTCGACGTCCGCGTCGATGATGTGGACGATGACGCCGACTCGCTGGTCGTGACCGGCCAGTCCGATCGCCAGGCTCTTATTCAGGACGCCGACATTGTCGTGACCGGAACCGGCGAGACGCGTCAGGTCGAGATATCGCCGGTTGCCGACGGTTCGGGAAGCGCGAGCATCACGATGACCGTCGATGACGGCACGGAAACGGCAAGCGCCTCGTTCAACGTCTTCGTCAGGCCATTTGCCATTCCGCTCATGTCGTGGCCCGGACGTTTGATTCTGGCTGTCCTTCTGGCGGTACTCGGCGCTGCGTTCGCACGGCAAACTCAGCGACCGGCGGCGTGATCTCGATACCGGAAGGGTCGATGGTCCGCTATGGCGCCTTCGAGCGCGGCGAACGAGACCCTCAACTGCCCTTCCTGGCTCGCGAGGTGGGCATCAATCGCTACCAGCGCATCACCGGCTTCGACTTCAGCGCCGGCGACGCTTACTGGGAGGCCGCTTCCGGGACCTGGTCCCTCGTTCGGGATGCCTCGCAGTAGCCGCACGACGGCGGACAATCCATCAACGTGGGCTACGATCAACCGCCGCCGTCTTCGTCGCCTTCCCGTTCCGGTTCGGGCTCTGAGTCGGATTCGTCGAGCTCTTGAAGCACCGGATTCTCGACGCGATCTCCCGGGGCGTCAACCGGAATGGGCTCATCGTCCCAGGCTTCGGGGTCGTCTTCTTCATCGAGGTAGTGCTGCAGACGATGCTGGCGGGAACGCTCGTTCTCGAACTGGATCTCAAGGGTGAAAGTGATACGCCAGTCGCTGCGACGCTCGCCGGTATCGAAATCCTTGGGCCAGGCGTGCTCGGGCTGGATCTCGTAGTAGAGCCAGTGCCGCAGGAACTGTCTGCGATAGCGCACGGCGGCGAAATACTCCTCGGTCTCAAAGCGCGGCTCGGTGTAGCCCCATGCGCCCACTTCGGCCCGCACGGCGCTCTTGAGGTCGAGCTGCCGGAACGACACCAGGCCCGTGCGCCAGTCGATACCGTCGGAAGCCTCCGACCAGGTGCCGCGCGTGCTCCAGCGAAGGAGGCGATCCCTGTCGGGCAACCACTCCCAATCGAGGCGCGTCGTCAGGCCGAAGCCCTCCTCGCGTTCCCAGAACGCGGACTGGGTAAAGCGGCCCAGGCTGCGATCGGTCAGCCCGCGGATGTAGCGATAGCGCCCGCGCACGCGGGGATTGAGCGAGCCGCTGCTCACGCGCACGGTGCCGTCGACATCGAAACGGCTTCTTGAGCGCTCGCTGGCAATGAACCGCAACCCCAGTCGGGTGCGATTCTCGGGATCGTCGAACGCCCCCGTGTCGCCGTATTCGCCCTCGAGCTCCTCGTCGCGCGCGACGAGCAGCCGCACCCGCTCGGAAAGCCGCGGCAGGATCAGGTTGGCCCGCACCGAAGCGCGGTGACGCCAGCCCTCGTTCTGATCCCAACGCACTGCGTTGCGCACGCGAATGAAACTGCCCACCGGATTCTCTTCCAGGGTGCGCGGGTCACCGAAGAAACCGTCGAACCAGGCAGCCGGCTCGCACAGGCGCTGGCTCAGGTAAGAATGGCTGAAGTCCAGCCAGCCTTCCGGCCGACCCTGCTCGTCGCGACAGGAGGCCGCCATCAGGCGCTGCTGTATGGCCTTGCGCTCAGCCTTCTTCTTCTCCTTGACAAGCGCCTCGTCACCGCTCTCCTCATGCGCAACCTTATCGTCGGCGTCGGCAATCTCTTGCGCCGCCGCGTCGGGCGGCGGCTCGGAAGGCGGCTCGGCACCGCCGGCAATTGTCCACAACATCGAAGCGAGCAACGCGACGGGGGCCCGCAATTTCATGACACAATCCTCAAGCACAAACGACCACTCAAACCCGAGCTCAGCCGACACACTGACATGCGTAGCATCATACGACAAGACGTGACATCCGCCCACCTTGCGCTAGCCGGGCGTCGTCCATGAGCAGCGCCAACCCGGCGCGACCCTACGACGACCTGGGCCCCGAAGTCGTGCTCGACGCCGTCGATGCGCTGGGCCTTCGCACGGACGGGCGGCTGCTCGCGCTCAACAGCTTCGAGAATCGCGTCTGGCAAGTCGGGCTCGAAGACGGCGAGCCGGTGATCGTCAAGTTCTACCGCCCCGAACGCTGGCGCGACGAGGCCATCGAGGAGGAGCACACTTTCAGCCTGGAGCTGGTCGATGCGGGCCTGTCGGTCGTCGCACCCCTGTCCATCGACGGGCACACGCTGCATCGGCACAAGGGCTTCCGGCTGGCCGTGTTTCCCCGTCGCGGCGGCCATGCGCCCGAACCCGCCCACGAACCGACGCTGCGCGTTCTGGGCCGCACGCTGGGGCGCATGCACGCCGTAGGTGCCGCCGGCAGGTTTCGTTACCGCCCCGAACTGACCGTTGCCGAGCGCGGACGCGAGCCGGTCGACTGGCTGGTCGAAAACCGCTGGCTGCCGCCGCACCTCGAAGACGCCTTCTCGACCCTCGCCGAGCACTTGCTCGAGAACATCGCCGCCGCGTACGACCGCGCCGGGTCGGTTCAGCGCATCCGCCTGCACGGCGACTGCCATCCCGGCAACATTCTCTGGCGCGACGATCAGGCGCATTTCGTCGATCTCGATGACTGCCTCACCGGACCCGCCATCCAGGACCTGTGGATGCTGATCTCGGGCGAGCGCGCCGACCGCGAGCAGCAGCTCGGCTGGCTGATCGAGGAATATCGCCGGTTCCACGACTTCGACCCGCGCGAGCTGCACCTGATCGAGGCGCTTCGAACCCTTCGCATGATCTACTACCAGGCCTGGCTCGCTCGCCGCTGGGACGACCCGGCCTTTCCGGCCGCCTTTCCCTGGTTCGGTGAGGAACGCCACTGGGAGACCGTCATCGGACAGTTGCGCGAACAGTTGGGCGAACTGGCCGAACCGCCGCTGAGCCTGGCCCATGTCTGAAGCGCGGCTGCCCGTCGCCCCGCACACATTCGAATCCGCCGCCGAAGGACTTCGCCGGAAAG
Source organism: Lysobacterales bacterium (assembly GCA_034520805.1). Classification (GTDB taxonomy): domain Bacteria; phylum Pseudomonadota; class Gammaproteobacteria; order Xanthomonadales; family Wenzhouxiangellaceae; genus Wenzhouxiangella. The sequence continues at coordinate 157,520 of JAXHNG010000022.1, forward strand.
GATGGTGGATGGGCGAAAACGCGCTCGATGACGACCTGGTCGAACAACTGCGCGCCGATCTTCACGAACTGATGAAGGGCGACCTGTTGCATCGCGCGGGCATCGGGCGCGACAAGGATTTTCATGTCGACCGCAGCATTCGCAGCGACCGCGTTTTCTGGCTGGCGCGCGAACGACCAGCCCAGGAACGATTCATCGACCGGATGGAACAGCTGCGCCTGGCGCTCAATCGCGAACTCTTCCTGGGCCTGTTCGAGTTCGAGGCGCACTATGCACACTATCCGCCGGGCGGTCGCTACCTCAAGCACTTCGACAGCTTCCGCGGCGCGGCCAACCGCGTCGTCTCGTCCGTCGCCTATCTGACCGAAAACTGGCAGCCGGGCGATGGTGGTGAGCTGGTGATCTACGCCGAGGATGGCGAGACCATCGTGACCACGGTCGAACCGCGGGCTGGAACCTTCGTGCTCTTCCTCAGCGAGGAGGTTCCCCACGAGGTCCTGCCCTCACACACGGATCGCACCAGTATCGCCGGGTGGTTCCGGCTCAATACCTCTATCGCCGGGCAGGTCGACCCTGCCCGGTAAGACTTAGCGGGTCGGTGACAGCAGGGTCGGCAGTAACTCCGGCCGCTCCTCGGCAAGCTTGCGCATCTGCGCTTGGTCGAGGGTGTCGAGCAACTGCTTCATCCATTCGGCTTCGGCGCGCGCACGTGCATCGAGCGCGGCAACGCGGCCCTCGATCAACGACTCGAGCCGCTCGCGGTCGTCGTTCTGTAGCGCGTCGCGCAGCTCTTCTGCGGCTTGTGCAAGCTGCTGACGCGTCTGCCTTGCTGCAGCCTGCATGCTTTCGTGCGCCTCTGCAATCTGCGTCGTCTGCTCGTCGGACAACCCGAGTTCACCGACAATGGATTCGTTTTCCCACCAGCGACCCCGATTCCCCAGGCGGCGATTCCGGCCTTCCATCGCTTCACCTTCACCGCGGCGGAACTGTTCGGCGCGCTCGCGCATGGCTTGTCTGCGATCCTGGCGCTCGGCATCACCCATGCGTTCCCGCCGCAGTTCGCGCATGCGCTCTCGCAAGGCCGCGCGCCGCTCGGGATCGCGCATGGCCTCCTGCATGGCTTCGGGATCAGCCGCCATCGCCCGCAGGTCTTCTCGGGACAACTCCTCGATCGGCCGTTCTGCCGCGCCGGATTGCTCGGAACTGGGCGCCTCCGGCTGCGATTCCACACTCGCCGAATCCGAAGTCGATTCCGACGACACATCCGAATCATCCTGCGGGCTGCAGCCCGCAACCAGGGACAGAACAAAAAGGATCCAGGCACTACGCAGCATTGTCATCACTCCTGAATGTCATGAAGAGTCAATTCTTCGATGATAATCGCAAAGCCGCCCCGCCGGTGAGGCGGGGCGGATCGGGGCGGGTCGGCACCGATCAGGGCTGCTCGAAGCGATCGCTGAAGATGCCGTCTTCTTGCGGGGCGAATTCGTAGGCGCCCATATCCAGCACGCCGTCCACCACCCTCGGGAATCCCGGGCCGCGCTGGTCGTAGTCTGGCGCGAAGTCACCCGCATCGCCAGCGTCGATGGCCGGGCTGCCTGACTGCAGGGCGTGCGTCCAGCCGCCGGTGCCGCCGTTGTTCGACAAAGGTTCAAGCAGGGGATTGGTATCCAGGATGTTGCCGCCATTGTCGACATAGTCAGAGTACTTGGCACCGGCCAGCAACGAGTTGGAAACACCGCAGTCCTCCGTGCCGCGCAGATCCTGGTAGAGCCCGGTCTGGTTCTCGTTGCCCGCCAGGATCGAATTGCTGATGTTGCAGGTCGTCAGGCTGTTGTAGACCCCGCCGCCGGAATCGTAGGCGTAGTTGTTGGCAATCGTGGCGTATTTGATCTCGGTGGACATGTCACCGCGCAGGCGAACACCGCCACCGACGCCGGCAGAACTGTTACCGGAGATCGTGGAGTTCTTCAAAAAGATGGAACTGCCGTCACCGAATTGGCCAAAGATGGCACCGCCGCCGCTTCCGGTAGAGGTATCCGAAGCGTAATTGCTGCTCATCTCGTTGTACTTGATTTCGACGAGGATATTCTGCGCCGACGGCGCGAACAAGCTCATTGCGCCACCACACCTGCCCTGGTTGCCAGCCAAGATGGAGTTGCCGACGCCGACCTCGTTGGGCGTGCCGGTGACTCTCAAGCCACCGCCGCATTCATCTGCGTAATTATCATAGAAACCGGAGTATTCAAAGCCGAAATCGGAGTTGTAGGCGCTGACCTGAAACCCGCCGCCGGCGCCGGTTTCGGCCTGGTTGTAGTTCACCGACACCTCTCTGCCATAGAAGGCGCCGTCGGTAACGTTGGCATTGACTGCCCCGCCATTGCCGCTGTAGGTCGCGTTGAGGAAGAAATTAGTATTCTGGATCGTGATTTCCGAGGCATTGACCTCGGCAAGCAGGCCGCCACCGCCACCGCTATCGTTGTTGTTGGAGTCGAATGTGGCGCCGTCCAGGCTGCCCGGCACGGTATCGTCGAGATTCAGGTACAGGCCACCGCCCCCGGTAGCCGCCTCATTATTGTAGAAAATGTGTTCGCCGCTGATATCGACGAACTTTAACGGTTCGTCGTTGGTGCCGCCGTCACCATAGAGCACGTTGATCGACGCACCGCCGCCGGTGGTGCCGGCACTGTTGCCCGTGAAGTCATTCTCGTACAGCGAGATCTCCGCTTGTTGAAAGGCAGCGTTGTCTTCACGCAGGTATAGCCCGCCACCGCTGTAGTAAGCGGAGTTATTGGTAAAGGTGCTCTCATCCAGGCTGACTACCGCGTATCCCAGGTCGGCGTTGATCCCCCCGCCGTTGCCGTACTTGGCCTGGTTGTTCTCGAAGTCGCTGTACTTGATGCTGACATCGGCGAAGTCGGGTATGTCGAGGTGCAGTCCACCGCCACTGCCGTTGAGCACCGTATTGTTCACGAAGCTTGCGCCCGATATATCGATATTCGATCCGCCCGGGATTCGCACACCGATACCGCCGCCGTAGCCGCCGGCGCCGGTCACGCTGTTGCCCGAAACCTGGGAGCCCAGCATCAGCAGCTCGCCCTGGCCGCTGAAGGGTTCGTGCCAAACACCGCCTCCGGCCTCCGTGACAGAGTTGCCGTCGATGGTTGCATCGGCCAACTGCAGTGAGTTGGCGTAGGAGCGAATTCCGCCGCCTCGGGCGCCACTACCGCCGGTGATGGTTACCTGGGAAATCTGAACGACATCGGTGTAGTAGTCGGTACCGTCGTACTTGGCGTAGAAAACCGAGTCCTCGCCATTGCCCTCGATCGTAATGTCATTATCACCATCGATGCTGACCGACTCACCGATCGGCAGGGTCGAACCCGCGGTGATCGTTCCGCTGAGCCCGGAAGCGAAAACGATTGCGTCCTGTCCCGCTTCGCCAGCAGGGCATTGGTTGACCTCAGAATTTAGCGTCGATGCGTAAAGGGCCGCGCGCAGCGAACACTGGCCGGTAACCAACCCATCGTCGAGCGTATCGACCGTGATGGTAGCCGCCTGCAGCGAACCGGCGGCGAGCGCGCCGCTAACCGCAACCGTCAGCGGCGCAATTTTCGGCTTGATGTTCTGACGGAACTCGTACTTTGTGGTTGACTGATACTTGGACACGCCACTACCTCCCTGGAAAATCTGGCAATTTTTCACTCTTCCCCTCCACTACGAGACTTCGAACGAAAATGTGACAGGTCTCTCCCAACTTTTTCAGTTGCATGGCATCTCCGGCGAGCGAAGGTGGTTGACCGATCGACCAGTTAATGACCGAATCGCACGGTCCGAGCCCGCACGAAAAGCCCCGGCGGACAGCTTCTGCGCCAGAAATCAGGCTTGGCGACGTTATTTCATGGTTGTTCGAACCGGTCCTGGAACAGCACATCGCCTGCCGGATCGGCCTCGAAGGCGCCCATGTCGAGTGCAGCCCCCTTCTGGCGGGGAAAACCGGGGCCGCGCTGGTCGTAATCGGGTACGGAACTGCCCTCATCTCCGGCATCAATCGCCGGGCTCGATGGGGCGAGGGCATGCGTGAAGCCACCGCTGCCACCGTTGTCGGACAGCGGCTGCAGCTGCGGATCGATATCGAGGAGGTTGCCGCCGTCGTCGGTGAAAGTAGAGTTGGCGGCCCCGGCAAGCGCCGAGTATGAAACGTCACACGGTGACGAGCCGCCCAGGTCCTGCTGGGTTCCGGCCTGGTTGACGTTGCCGGAGAATACGGCATTGCTTATCTGGCAGTCAGAGACGTCGTTGTAAAGGCCGCCGACAGCGTTATAGCCGAAGTTGTCCGCGATGGTGCTGTATTTGACTTCGGCGGTCAGGCTGCCGGCGAAGGACACCCCGCCACCGCTGCCGGCCGAGCCGTTACCGGAGATGGTCGAATTGTTCACTACCACGTTGCCGCCACCGGCCGACGCGAAGATGCCGCCGCCGGCACCCTCGGCGAAGCTGTTGGATGCATAGTTGCCGCTGAATTCGCTGTATTTGACCTCCACCAGGGCACTGGTGGCTCCGGGCGTGAACAGAGCCAGGCCGCCACCGCACAGCGCGGTATTGCCGTAGACCACCGAAGACCCCAGACCGACCCCGCTCGGAGAGTCCGTGATATAGACGCCACCACCGCAGGCGTTGGCCGAGTTGAAATAAAAGCGCGAGTCGCCGATGCTCACCTCGGAGCTATTGGCACTGACAGCTAGCGCACCCCCGCCGGCGCCGTCGGCGACATTATTTGCCATGTCGAGCGCATAACCGTAGAACGATGCGTTCGAGGTGACCACCTGCAAGCCCCCGCCGTCCGATCCGCTGGCATAGTTGCCGTCGAAGCTGCTGTAGCCGACCGACACGTCGGAGGCGTCAGCCCGGATCGCAACGGCGCCGCCGCCGGCATACCCAGCCTCATTATCGGTAAACGTCGCGCCGGTAATGGTCGCCGGGACGGTATCGTCCAGGTCGAGGTAGAGCGCACCGCCCTCGGTAGCGCTGTTTTCGGTGAATACGTTGTCGCCGGTGATGTCGACGAACTTGACCGGATCGCTGTTAGTCCCTCCATCGCCGTTGGCGATCACGATGGCGGCCCCGCCGCCTCGGCTAGCCGAGTTGTTATCGAAGGTATTGTTTTCGAGAGTGATGGCGGCACGCTGGTCGACCCCGCCCTGTTGTTCGCGCAGGTACAGGCCGCCGCCATCGGCGCCGTTGTTGCCGGTGAAGGTATTGCCGACCATGTCGACCACGGCATAACTCAGGTCGGCCCACACGCCGCCGCCGTTGCCGAGCGTGAGGTTGTTCGTGAAGGAGGAGTTGTAGATGCTGACATATGCCACGTCCATATCGAGCGACAAAGCGCCTCCGCCGCCGGCGTCGCTAGGCGTTTGATTTGAGACGAAGGAAGTGTTGAAAATGCTGACCGTACCGCCAAGCTGCATCGACACGCCGACGCCGGGCGCTTTGCCATCCATATCGTTGAGCACTTCGTTGCCCGAAATCAGGCAGTTCTGCATCTGAAGGTTCCCCGCGCCGGTTTGCGGCTCGTGCCAGATGCCACCGCCGGCGTAGTTGGCCTCGTTGGTTTCGATAGTGACATCCTCAAGCTCAAGGCGGCGACCGTACGAAAGGATACCGCCGCCGTAGTCCGCCTCACCCCACTTGATGGTCAGGCCGGAAATCTCGAGCGTGTCGGTGGTGTAGTTGTTGTTGTACTTGCTGTAGAACACCGGCCCGCCAAAGGTGCCTTGCACCGTGATGGCGTTATTGCCGTCGATGGACACCGACTCGCCGACCGGCAGGGTCGAACCGTCGAAGTAGAGTTCCGAATCACTTTCGGAAAGGTCGATCGTTCCGCTCAGGCTGGATTCGAACACGATGGTGTCCTGACCGGCCTCGCCCGCAACGCAGGCATCGACGGTCGAATTAAGCGTGGAGGCGTACAGCGCCGACCTGAGGGTGCATTCGCCGCTATTGCGCCCGCCGTCGAGGCTATCGACGGTGATCGTCGCCGCCTGCAGTGAGCCGGCGGCCAGCGCGCCGCTGACCGCAGCGGTCAGTGGCGCAATCTTGGGCTGAATAGTCTGGCGAATTTCGTACTTGCTTGCGCGCTGATACTTGCTCACGCTGAACTCTCCCTGTCGAAGCTTTGAGTTTCCGGCCACTTTTACGGCAGCTAAGCCCAAACCATGACAGCCGCAGCGAGAAAACGCTTGTAAAAACCGGACACTAACAATTGACCGGCCGGTCAGTCGATGATAGATTGGAGACATGAATGAACCCGCAACACGCGACGCCGAGCTGACGCGCGCCCGTATTCTCGAGGCGGGCTTCGACCTGTTCGTCGAGAAGGGATTCGCGGCGGTCAGCATGCGCGAGCTGGCGGTACGCTCGGGCGTCACCAAGAGCCTGATCCATCATCACTTCGGCACGAAGGAAGGCCTCTGGGACGCGGTCAAGGAAGCCGCTTTTGCCCGCTACTACGAGGGACAGAAGGACGAGCTGCTGGCCGCCGACGCTCCCGACGCCGGGCTGCTGCGCAACGGCGTCATTCGCTACTTCCGGTTTCTCAAGGACAACCCTCGCGCGGTTCGCCTGTTCACCTGGATGCACCTCGAGCGCGACTCCACCTGCTCCGAGATGGACTCAGAACTCGTCGCCCTTGGCGCCGACCGGGTCCGACGGGCACAGGAGCGGGGGCTCCTGCGCGACGACGTCAACCCGACCCACGTCGTCACCACTTTCATCAACGCCTGCAGCCAGTGGTTCCAGACGCTCGATCAGCACGGCAGCTGGGAAGGTATCGGCAGCGACGACGAGTTCCTCGAAGACTTCCTCAAGATCTTCATGGACGGGCTCGCACCGCAGGACGCCTCCGCGAGCCACCAGGGGATAACCAAGGGTTAAAAAGGAACAACGTCATGACCGCATCGAAGCAAAACAATGCGCCCATTACTGACCGGCCGGCCAGTTTGCAACACCTTGGCATCGCCCTCCTGGTCGGCACGGCCATGACGCTGTCGCTCGGCGCCTGTAGCGATGGCGACTCGAGCACCGGACCGGCCATCCCCGAAGGCCAGCCCGTGCGCGTGGCGACCGTCGGCAACGGGCGCCCGCCCGCTCGGCTGCGCCTACCGGGGGTGGTTCGCGCCGTTGAGCGCGCAGAACTCGCCTTCCTGCACGCCGGCCAGCTGGCTGAACGCCTGGTGCAGCGCGGTGAGCGGGTCGAGGCCGGACAGGCGCTGGCCATTTTGCACAACCCGTCGCTGATGCCCGGCGTCGCGGGGGCCGAGGCGCGCGTCCGGGAACTCGACGAGCAGATCGAGCGGCTCGAACGCGAAGCCGAGCGACTGACCAACCTGCACGAACGCGGCCTGGTCTCGACCGACGCGCTCGACGCGGTGACAGCGCAGCGTGACGCCGCACGCCAAGCGCGCGGCCAGGCCGAGGCCAGCCTGACCGAGGCCCGCGAGCAGCTCGCCGAGGCGACGCTTCGAGCGCCGTTTTCCGGCCGGATCGTCGCCCTGTCGGTCGAGCCGGGCCAGTTCGTCAACGCCGGCCAGCCCGTGATTCATCTCAGTGCGCCCGACCGCCTGGAAGTTGCAATCGACTTGTCCGCTCGGCAGTCGAGCCGCCTGCGCGTCGGTGACGAGGCGCGCGTTCGCACACTCGAAAACGGCCGTCAGCTCACCGGCACGATTCGAGAAATCGGCCTGGCCGAACCCGGCAGGCCGGCATCAGCGGTGATCGAACTGCCGCCCGAGGCCGCGCCGGAATGGACGCCGGGCCAGGCCGTGCACGCCGAGCTGACCTGGCCGGGCGAATCGCGCATGAGCGTGCCGCTCGACGCCTTGATCGACACCGGTGACGGCCTGCCGCACGTGTTTCGTCACACCAACGGACACGTCGAACTCGTCAGCGTGATCCCCGGCCAGCTCGACGGCGGCCGCATTCGCGTCGACGGCGAACTCGAAGACGGCGACGAAGTCGTCGTGGCCGGTCACGGGCAGCTCCTCGACGGCGAACGGGTCAGGGTACTGCGATGAAACTTATGCAGGCCGCCCTCAACCGGCGCCGGCTGATCCTCGCCGGCGTGGTCATGCTGTCGCTGATCGGCCTGGCGGCCTGGTTCGGCATGGACCGCCAGGAAGACCCGTTCTTCCCCTATCGCTACGGCAACGTGCAGATCGCCTGGCCCGGCGCCGAGCCGGCCGAGATCGAACGCCTGGTACTCGACCCGCTCGAAGAAGAGATCGCCTCGGTCGAGGAAGTCAACGACATCCGCGGCACCGCGCGGCTGGGCTTCGCGCACATCATCGTGGGCATGCACCAGCACGTCTACGACACCGACGCGGTCTGGGATCGCATTCGCGTCGCCGTCGAACGCGCCGAACAGCGCTTTCCCGACGGCGCCGGCAAACCGGTCATCCAGGATCGCTCGATGGAGACGCACGGCATCGTGCTCGCCGTCACCGGATCGGACGACTTGCTGACGCTGCTCGACGCCGCGCGCAAACTGCGCCGCGACCTGTTCCGTATTCCGAACGTCGGCCGCATCGACCTGCTGGCCGACCCGGGCGAGCAGCTCCTGATCCGGCTCGACGATGCCCAGGCGATGGCGGCCGGCATCAGCGTGCAGTCGCTGGCCGAACAGCTGGCCGACCGCAACCGCGTCATCCCCGGCGGCACGCTGGCGAGCGGGGGGCGCAGCCTGGTCATCCGGCCGAAGTCGGATTTCGAAGATCTCGGGTCGCTTGCCGACACGCCGATCCGCACCGAATCGGGCCGGCTGGTCGCCCTCAGCGAAGTGGCAAGCCTGCACCTCGGCCCCGACCAGCCGGCGACGACGCGCATGTGGTTCGAAGGCGAGCCCGCCGTGGGACTGGGCATCGTGATTCCCGAAAACCGACTCAACGCCGTCCAGTTCGGCCGGCAGACCCGTGAGGTGCTCGAGTCGCTGCGTGCCGACTACGCACCTCTGAACATCGAGGAGATGTTCTATCAGCCGCTCTGGGTGGAGAAACGGCTCGGCGAGCTCGGCCGATCGCTGCTGATCGGCGTCATCGTGGTCGCCCTGGTGCTGCTTCTGGCCATGGGGCCCCGGCTGGGCCTGGTCGTGGCCACTCTGCTGCCCGTGGTAACGCTGAGCGGCCTGGCGATTTACGCCATGGGGGGTGGCGTGCTGCACCAGATGGCGGTCGCCGGCATGGTCATCGCGCTTGGCATGCTGGTCGACAACGCCATTGTCATGGTCGAGAACCTGCAGTGGCACCTCGACCGGGGCAAGAGCCGCTCACAGGCCGCGGTAACCGCGGTCGCCGAACTGGCCGGGCCGCTGGCCGCCGCCACCGGCACGACGCTGGCGGCTTTCGCGCCGCTGCTGCTTTCCACCGGCGACACCGCCGACTTCACCCGCGCCATTCCGGCCATGGTGATGCTGATTCTGGTCATCAGCTACATCTACGCCGTGCTGGTCACACCGACCGTGGCCGCGTTGGTGCTCAAACCCGGCGAGGGTCGATCCTCCGCCAGGCTGGAAGCGACAGGCCGCCGACTCGGCGGCATCGCCGTGCGCCGCCCCTGGCCGGTGATGGCGGTCACGGTACTCCTGATCATCGGCGCCCTTGGCATCAGCGGCCTCATGCAGCGTGATTTCTTCCCCAGCACCGATCGCAACCAGCTGATCGTCGACCTGTACTTCGCCGAAGGCACGCGACTGGAACACACCGCACTGCAGGCCAGCGACCTTGCGCTTTCGCTCGAACAGCTCGAGCCCGTCGAGGCCGTCCACCACTTTGCCGGCTTCAGCGGCCCGCGCTTTTACTACAACCTGATCGAGATCCCGCGCTCGCCCCATCTCGCCAGGCTGGTCGTCGTCACCGAAGACGATTCGCAGCTACCGGCGGTCATGGACTGGATCGACGAACAGGTTCCGGCGCGCATTCCCGATGCCCAGATCGTCGCCCATCGCCTGGGCCAGGGCCCGCCGGTAGACGCGCCGGTGGAAGTTCTGCTCTACGGCGACGACTCGGCAGAACTGGCCCGCGCCAGCCGCCGGGTGATGGCGGCACTGCGCCAGACGCCGGGGGCGCGCGACGTGCGCCACAAGCTCGGCGACGGCATGCCGACGCTGACCTTCCACATCGACGATGCCGTGGCCGCGCGCCACGGCGTCAATCGCGCCGATATTGCCGGCGTGCTGGCGCAGGCCAGCTTCGGGCGCGAGGTATCGACCTGGCGCGCCGGCCGCGAGCCCGTGCCCATCCGCATCCGCAGCCCCGAGGGCGAATCGCTGCCCGAGCGCGCCCTGGCCGGCCTGCAGGTCCCCACGCCCGGCGGCCCCGTGCCGCTCGATGAGTTCGTGGAGATCGAGCTCGGCCTCGAGCCGGCGGTCATCCATCATCGCGACCTGCAGCGCATGACATCAGTGCTGGCGGAAACAACCGACGCGGCGACCTACAACGAAGTCGTCGAAGCGCTCCAGCCCCGGCTCGACGCGCTCGAGCTGCCGCCGGGTGTGCGGCTGGAGCAAGGCGGTGCCGCCGCCGAGGCCGACACCGCCAACAGCGCGCTGTTCAGCTCGCTGCCGATCGGCGTCGTGCTGCTGATCGCCTTCCTGCTGTGGCAGTTCAACTCTTTCCGCCTGGTGGGCCTGGTGCTCGTGACCGTGCCGCTGGCCGCCATCGGGGTCGTGCCGGGGCTGATCCTCTCCGGCCAGCCCTTCAGCTTTACCGCCATGCTGGGGGTCGTCGCACTGATCGGCATCGTCGTCAACAACGCCATCGTTCTGATCGACGTCATCCAGACCAACCAGGCCGAAGGCCTGACGGTCGAGCAGTCGGTTTCAGGCGCGGTCGCCCGGCGAATCCGGCCCATTCTGCTGACGACGACCACCACCATCGTCGGGCTGCTGCCGCTGACGTTTACCCAGTCGACGCTGTGGCCGCCGCTGGCCTGGGCCATCATTTCAGGACTGCTGGCCGCGACCTTGCTGACCCTGGTGGTAATACCCGCGGCCTATCGCCTGCTTCAGGGCGCAAGAGCCTGACGGGCGGCGCTGACTTGATCGATCAGGGATCGGGGACTTCGAGAGGATTGGAAAAGACAGGCTCACCGGCGCTCATCCGCCGGCGCGCATCGGGATCGTTCAGGGCCTGGGCCAGCGCCGTCGCCAGCTCGTACTGACGGTTGTCCAGGCCGGATCGCGCCAGCGCGGCGCTAAAGCCGGCCTGCCCGCCCTGATGCACCTGCGCCAGAGCCCGGATCTCCGGGTGGCCCTTTTCGAGATCTTCGGGATGCTCAAAAGAGTCTTCGCAGGCCGCCCTGGACAGCGAGTGATAGCTGCGACAGTTGAGCGGGCGCCCGGCGTAGCCGCTGCAGCGGCCGTCGACCAGCGCCGGGCAGGCCAGATTGGTGCGCAGGATCTCGTCACGCGGCAAGCCGCGAAGCTGTCGGTCGGTGGCCGCGACCCGCTGCCTGAACGCCGCGAAGGCCTCGGCATCCAGCGTACTGCGTAAATAGTCGAGCAACGCGAAGACCTCCGGTGCCGTGGCCATGACGCGCAAATGGCAGCAGTAGTCGCAGCCCGCTTCGCAGGCGAGCGGGCCGCGGTCCTCGGCGGGCAGGCGCCGCGTCTCTTCCTCGATCACGCGCTGGGCCTGGCGCAGGCCGCGCCCGGGCCCGCGTCGCATGGCCTTGCCGGTCTGCTCGAGACTGAGCTCGGCGACGCGAATGCGAATGGCGCCGTCGCGGCGGCGTGCGGAATCGTTCATCGTGTCCGGGCCTCGATCAGCAACAACCCGCGAATGCTATCACCCGGCCGCGCGACCGCGCGTCTTGCCCGACCGGTGCGAACCGGTCAGGCAGTCACTCCACGTAGCTGAGATTACGCTGGATGTCGTTGGACAGATTGGTCAACCAGCTGTTGAAATTCCCGTGGATGCGTTCCTTTCCGTCGACCACTTCGTATTCAAGATTGCGCGATTCCATGTACTCGATGGCGATGGCACCCGTGTTGTAGGTAATCCCGACCCGAGCGAAATGGGTGCGCACGTTGAGGTCGGCGATGATCTCGCCGCGGTTGCGCTCGTGCACGGCCCAGCCGCGGCTGCGCATGGCATTGATGATCGCGTCCTCGACTTCCTCCATGCTCACGTTGGCGGGCACATCAATCGCCCGCGGGCTATCGAGCACCGGCGCCGTGGTTGCGCAGCCGACCAGCCAGAAAGCGACGATAGCCAGCATTAGAACGGTTCGCTTGGACATTTCTTTCTCCTATACAGAATGGACCGACACTCCTGCATCGTAATACGAATTCCCGACGCCATTCCGGTCACCCGTGCTGCTCGGCGGGCGCCGATAGCGGTTGCCCTCAACACCAATCGGCCCTAAAATACGCGATCTTCGGGCGATTAGCTCAGCGGGAGAGCACTGTCTTCACACGGCAGGGGTCGCTGGTTCGAACCCAGCATCGCCCACCACCGAATCCAGGCCATAAGGCCGCAAAAAGCCCATGATTTTCATGGGCTTTTTTGTTTTCCGTCCAAGCGATCCTCAAGGATTCCGAACCCTTGGAGGCCGACTCCAGTGGCGCTTGTGCCCATTCTGTGCCCGGCTTGTGCCCAGACCGTGACGCCCGCGCGCCGAATTCGACCCCTGCCCACAGTGCCCGGCGCGGAACGTGTCAACATGTCCCCAACACATTCGGCGCGTTCTTCTATGTAACAACTGTAGGGCGGGGAAGAACTCGCCGCACCACTGCCAGGCATGGTCATCGTCCCGGAAGCGCCCCGGGTAGCTCGTCCAGTACTCGGCAGTCTTGAACTGACTTTCGCTGACCGGGTTTTCGTTGCTGACTCACGGCCTCGAAAAGCTTCGCTCCGCGCCCAGATCCGAGAGCACGCTGCCGAAGCTATGCGCGATCATCCGTGAGCCGCGGCCTTGGTGGATGATCAGTTGATGGGACTTGATCGCCCGGCGCTATTGGTTTTCGTCTGGTAGACGTTCCTCGAAGGCGGCGCGGTAGGCGTCGTCGGCTTCGAAATAGCCGGCATATTTATCACGCACTTCCGGCGACGCGTAGGGCGTGAGCGCGATATAGAGATACCGGCTTCCCTCGGACAAAGAACGTTCGATGAGTTCATCAATCAATTCACTGCCGCCGTGCTCGGCAATTCCATCAATGATGTTCGATACACCTTCACGCCAGCCAAGAATCCACTCGACGCTGCTGGAATCCGCAATGATCCGGCGCCAGTCCTCACGAGAGGGCTCTTCCAGGCCCTCGAATCGAGCAGCACGGTAAAGCGCCTCCATCAGCCCTCTGCTTCGATTCGGTGAGGTACCGGATTCGCCAGCGAGCGACCCTTCCGTATTGTTCGTCTTTCCGCTCTGCTCCGTCGGTGTCCCAGCAGGGACATGAGAGGAGTTTTGAGTCGGCCCAGCCAGTGCAAATATCGGAAGCAAGCAGAGAACGACTGACCCGATCAGAATCCTGGAATTTGTCATATTCATTCGCTCCTATTCGCTGCTAAAGGGCCCGCAACTCCTCGGTCCACTTCCTCATCCGACGAGGTCGCGAACGCGTTCAGGTTCTCGTCTTTCGGCTTCAAGACCTCGATCGCAACCTGGCGGCCAATCGCCAGGCCCTCGCTGAGAAAGACCTTGCCAAAACCGGCCCGCCAAGGCGTTTGAAGACGACGTAACGAGCAATAGCTGTCACGTCCCACAAATCAACTGTACAAAGACATCCGCAGCAAAGCGAGAACCGTGGCAAAACCACAAGCACGCTAACCGACTGTCCAACCATTTACTAGCGCGCTAGAATCTGCCAAATCTTAAACGTCGAATCCTCTTCGAAAACCACGAATGACATATCGCCTTGGTTATGCTCAGACCGAATTCTGTACTGAATAATAGCCCCGTTCGGTTTATCATTGAGACTTGACGGCATATAGTAAGTTCCAAGAACGCTCGACGACGTAATATCGGCTGAGCTTATGTTAGCGCAAAATCCACGGAAGTCATCGCCACTCCGCTTGACAGTGGAATAAACCATCGATTCCGTATCTTCACAATTGCCCTGAACTAGATCACTAAGGTATCCGTCTACGATTGGTTTTATTTCATTTACCCTATCATCGCGAAAACGCTCGCGCACGAGCACGAAATCATCTTCAGGTTTATCTGGAGTCGCCATTTGGTCGTCCCTGATTTCATTGCCGGAAGTATAGAAAACCCCTTGCCAGTCTTTGGCACCAGGGACAAAAAGACCATTCACCCCCTCCCTATCACAGAAGTCACTTTGCTGTTTACACTCTCCATCGGTCGCCACCACTTGGATCTCATTATCCACTCTCCTGGCATCGAGACTCCAAGTCTTAGTCTGCTTTACAATTCCTTGAGAATCAGCTCCCTCGATATTGCATGAATTCGCCCCTGAATAGAGCAGCACAAAAACCTGAATCAAACCTCCTCTATAGCGATTGCTGTCAGTTTTCTCCAACCCCAATATATGGTGCCTGAATCCCAACTTACGACAGCCATTCAAACTGGACGGCCACCCTTCAGAGGGCGGATGCAAAATCACGGTCCCCTGCCAGGTTCCTTCTATACCATCTCCCGATACTTGGGAGAAAACTGAACCGCTCAACAGAGCACTTGCCGACACAAGAACGATACCTATAACTCTCTTAAAGAATTTCATAGCAGACTCCAGGTTTTACTTTTCTTCCAGCATCTTAAATAAGTAGGAGTCGAGCACTAATTCCCCTGATGCTCCAGACTCTTCATAGACCGCCAGATCCAATAATCTAGCTCCGTCAACACCCGCTATCTCCGACACTTGCACCAATTTCAGAACACCTTCCTCAGTAGCCAGGTAACTCACAACATTTCGCCTATTCTTGACCTGGCCTAGTTTATCAACCCCACGACAGAACTCTTGCCCACCTTGTTGCCCCTCAAGAAACTCTCGACATGACTCTACCCCCTGCCGACTATAGATCTTTTCCAAGAACTCGCTGACCTTGCCTGTAAGAACTGCCTTTCGATCCTGGTGAGCGCTCTCTTTCTTGAGTAGCAGTTCCTTTTGACCAACGCTCATAACAAGCCTATCAGAAGCTATTGAACCTTGGACGTCAATTATGCTTGGCATATCCTCAATGAGCGCACATCCATCGCTTACGCAAGTCGGAAAGATCAGCTTCCATCTGTTTTGTGCCGCACCGGCCCTTCGCATACTCCACTCTTTTCTCGAAACTGGAACATTGAGACAAGATGCATTTGTTGTTAAGGGAACAAGAGGGCTTACTTCTCTGATTAGATCTGCCTCTAATTTTTTAGAATCGCCAAAGACAGAAACGGTTTCATAAAAGTTGATCTGTGTAGATTGAATGGCCATAAACCGGCATTGGCCTTGCGTCTTCGTAGCAACCTCGTTCGCGAGGTAAACCTGCGCATCTGCCCTGGCAGAAGAGCAAATTGCTGCGCTACCGCCGACCGCCAAACACGCTACAAGGAAAAGATACCTGGATTCAAAGTGTAGAAAATTGGCCATATCAAGCCCCGTTTATGTTCAATAGGATGTCATTTCGCTGAATATGTATGAGTCTATGCGCCATTTAGAATTAGATTCTGATACCGTCAAATCCTCACTAAATGAAATCTCTTCCCCATAAGTGGCACACGTTCTGAAAGCCAGAGAGTCTTGACCCCTAGCTAATTGTGATCGTGAGGTTCGACATTGCCTGCTGTTCAACAGCCCATTCCTTTTGCGTATTTCATAGTAGGTATTCCACGAGGACCTCGTGGGCGCTAAATCAAATCTTTCCTTGAATTGTTGTGATGTAATACCATATGCCTTATCAAAGCTTGCGTTGTCTATAAGCTCTAGGAAGAGCTCTACCACGCAATTCGCCTGATCTTCATTTTTACTCAACGCGTCGCATGCGCGTAGTTTTTCCTGAACAGCTACACTTGATTCTCCCTGGTCTGCGCTTCGGAGTGCCGTAATTCGCTGCAGCGCATCGTCCTGATTGAGCCCGTCGGGCCAGTTGTCGAGATATGACTGATAAGCCGCGACCGAATCCGCCGACTGCGCCTGCACCCACGCCTCGCGTTCGGCCTCGGCTTCCGCGGCGCGCTCGCGCTCGGCCTGCTCGGCGGCGAGCTGATCCTGGCGCCATTCCATCACGACCCAGCCGACGGCGAGCACAACGAGCAAAAGTGCTGCAGCGATGCCGATGGACTTACGTGGAAACGGACGGGTGCTGGACTGGCTCGTCGATCGGTGAGCGCCCCTCGATTTCGAGGCCGCTGGATCGTCCCCGTCCATCTCCGCAACCGCCTGCTGCATCAGTGCCTTGATTTTTCCCCGGTCCCAACCGACCGCTTCGGCGGCCGTGTCGTAGGAAGCGAGCTCGTCTTCGTCCAGCGCTTCTCCCTTCGAAGCAACCTGACGCTTGAGCGTCTGGAAAAGCCTGGATTTGCCGGTGAGCGCCTTGTCGGCGCCGATCACGTCGTCGATCAGCCGATCCAGATCATCATCACCCAGGTCCGCAATCGAGGCCAAAGCCTGAACGCCGGGCCGGTCCTTGGCGCGAATCTCTCCGAACGCCCCCACCAGCTCCGCAATCTTCGCCCGCAGCGGCTTGAGCTCGTCTCGCATTCCGACCTCGCCCTCACCGACCCAGGTACCGGTGTCGCTGGGATGATCATCTTTGCCTACACTGGCACGAGCCTTTTCGAACAGAGCCCGCAGTTTGCCGGCATCGGCCGGACGCGCCGCGCGATCTTCGCTCAACGCCTTGAGCACCACGTCATTCATCGCCTTGCCCAGCGCCGGTACGGCCACATTCGGATCGGCGAACCGACCGACCGGCAGCTTGCCGGTCAGCATCCGATAGGCCAGACGGCCAACCGAATACACATCCGCCCTTGCGTCGACGTGCTTGGCGCTCTCTCGCTGCTCCGGGGCCATGTAGTTGCGACTGCCCAGGCCCAGATGAGAAGCGGTAGAGTGCTGGTCGTCCGGCGCCTTGGCGATGCCGAAGTCGACGATGCGGACTTCGCCGTCTTCGGTGAACATGATGTTCGAAGGCTTGATATCCCGGTGAATCAGGCCTCTGGAATGTGCGGCGGCCAGGCCATTGAGGATCTGACCGAGGATATCCAGCGCCCGGTCCATCGGCAGGGCGCGCGGGCGCTGCTCTTCGGGCAGCTCTTCCAGCGCCAGGGTGTCAAACACGTCTTTGCCCAACTCATCCGCCAGCGCATGCGGAAGGTAAGGCATGACGTAGAACGGCGAACCGTCATCCAGTTCGCCGTACTCGAGTACGTTGACCACGTGCGTCGTGTTTTCCAGCGAAGCGAGGATCTTCGCCTCATTCAGAAATCTGGCGCGCAGAATCTCCAGCCCTTCCTCATCCGAAGAGGTGGCAAAGGCAATCAGGTTTTCGTCCTTGGGTTTGAAGACCTTGATCGCGACCTGCCGACCGATGGCCGGATCTTCGCCCAAGAAGACCTCGCCGAAACCGCCTCCGCCGAGGCGTTTTAGGATCTTGTAGCGACTGATCTGGTTCATCCAATTATTCCCACCTGAAAGCGGAGCCAAGGAGTCATGGAGTCATGGAATCAAGGAAAACCCGCGACGCCAAAAATTTGCTTGCTTTATTCCATGATCCGTGATTCCAGAATTCCGTGATCCACCTTTCTGATCCATGATCCGCTTTTCTGATCCATGACTCCGTGATTCCATGATCTGTGATCCGCTTTTCTGATTCCATGATCCGCCTTTTCCATGATTCCTTGACTCCATGATCCATGATCCGTTTTATAGAGATCTGGCTGGACGGAAGCCGACGTCGTCGTAGCGGTTGCCGCGGGTGAGCCTGGAGCGGAGGCCCGACCGCAGGGACTGGCCGCCGTAGTTCCAGGAACCGCCCCGCAGCACGGCGCGGCCACAATCGCCCGACATCCACGCCGATCCGTCGCTCGTCGCGCCTCGATAACTGTCGTTCCAGCAGTCCTGCGCCAACTCCCAGACGTTGCCGTGCAGGTCGTAGAGGCCAAAGTCGTTTGGCGCAAAGCTTCCGACCGGTACCGCTCGCGAGCGGTCTCGGCCCTTGGGGCAGCCGGCGGCCGGATACTTGCCATCGAAATTGGCCTGGTCGGTGCTGATGCAATTGCCGGTATTGAACCGCGTCGTGGTCCCGGCGCGCGCCGCGTATTCCCATTCCGCCTCGCTCGGCAAGCGGTAGTCCTCGCCCGTCTCCTCGCTCAGCCAGCGCACGTATTCCTGCGCATCGTTCCAACTGACGTTGATCACCGGCTGATCACCCTTGCCCCAGCCTTCGTCGTCCGGCCGATGACTGCAGCCGCCCGCCGCCACGCACGCATCCCACTGCGCGAACGTCACTTCCGTCTCCGCCAGCGCGAACGCCGGAACGCGCACCCGATGCTGCGGGCCTTCGTCGTCATCGCGCCCCGGCTCGCCCGACGGACTGCCCATCATGAACCCGCCGGCCGGGATCACCACCATCTCCGGGCAGGCATCGCAGTCCGTGAACGTCTCGCCCGGCAGCAAGCCCGGCCAGCGGTCCGCGTCTTTCAACGCGGTCAGCAAATCCTCCGTCGGCTCACCGGTCTCGGCCCGATCCGTGGCGCGCTCGAACGCGCGGATCTGGTCGGCGGTGCCGGGACCCAGCGCACCGTCCACGCTGACATCCCGCCCCAGGCGCCGCAATTCAGTCTGAATGTCGGTAATCAGCGCGCGCCGCGCCGCGGCTTCGCGGGCGGCCTGCTCGGCGGCGGACTGTCCGGCTTCCAGCCGCTCGATGGCCGCACTGGCGTCGTCGGCATACCGGCCTTCGGTGAAATTACCCAGGTAGGTCCGGTAGGCCGCAATCGTGTCCGCTTGTTCGGCCTCAGCCCACGCCGCGCGCTCGCGCGCCTGGGCGATGCGACCGTCGACCTGGTCGATATACTGGCCTTTGGGAAACTTCGCCCGGTAGTTCTCGTAGGCGGCCTCGGTGCCGGCGGCGGTTGCCTCGTCCCAGGCCGACTCGTCGCGCTCGCGCCATTCGGCCTGCAGCGCTTCCAGCAGCACCTCGTCTGCTACGCCGGCCACCGGCAGGGATTCTGCCTCTTCGAAGCTCCGAATCGCCGACTCGGTGCGCGGGTCCATCTCGCCGGTTTGGGGCACGCGATAATTGAGCCGGTTCAAGTAGTCCTGGATGCGGGCCACCAGGCTCTCGCCCTGCGCTTCCAGCGCTGCGATGCGCTGCTGGGCGTCGGTGCGGTTCAGACCGTCGGGCCACTCGCCGAGATAGGACCGGTAGGCCTCGATGGAGTCGGCCGACTGCGCCTGCCCCCACGCCTCGCGTTCGGCCTCGGCTTCCGCGGCGCGCTCGCGCTCGGCCTGCTCGGCGGCGAACTGATCCTGGCGCCATTCCATCACGCCCCAGCCGCCGGCGAGTACAACGAGCAAAAGTGCTGCGGCGATTCCGATGGACTTACGTGGAAACGGACGGGCGCTGGATTTGGGCGTCGATCGGTGCGCGCCCTTCGATTTCGAGGCCGCTGGATCGTCCCCGTCCATCTCCGCAACCGCCTGCTGCATGAGCTGCTCGATCTTGCCACGATCCCAACCGACCGCTTCGGCGGCCGTGTCGTAGGAAGCGAGCTCGTCTTCGTCCAGCGCTTCTCCCTTCGAAGCAACCTGACGCTTGAGCGTCTGGAAAAGCCTGGATTTTCCGGTGAGCGCCTTGTCGGCACCGATCACGTCGTCGATCAGCCGATCCAGATCATCATCACCCAGATCCGCAATCGAGGCCAAAGCCTGAACGCCGGGCCGGTCCTTGGCGCGAATCTCTCCGAAAGCCCCGACCAACTCCGCAATCTTCGCCCGCAGCGGCTTGAGCTCATCGCGCACCGCCGCCTCACCCTGCCCGACCCAGGTGCCGGTGGCCTCACCGCCCTCGTCGTCGCCGACCGACTGGCGGGCCTCCCGGAATTTTGCCAACGCCTCGCCCGCATCGGCCGGACGATCCTGTTTCTCCAATGAAACCATCGCCAATAACAGATCGTTCATCGGCCGGCCCAGCGCCGGCACGGCCACGTTCGGGTCGGCGAAGCGGCCGACCGGCAGCTTGCCGGTGAGCATCCGGTAGGCCACCACCCCGGCCGAGTAGACGTCGACCCTGGCATCGACATGCTTGGCCGACTCGCGCTGCTCCGGGGCCATATAGTTGCGGCTGCCCAAGCCTAAGTGCGACACGGTCGAGTGCTGGCCGTCCGGCGCCTTGGCGATGCCGAAGTCGACGATCCGGATCTGGCCGGACTCGGAGAACATCAGGTTCGAGGGCTTGATGTCGCGGTGGATCAGGCCTTTCGCATGGGCCGCGGCCAGGCCGGTGAGGAGTTGATCGAGAACCGCCAAGCTGTGCTCCAGCGGCAATGCCCGCGGGCGCTGGTCCTCGGGCAGTTCTTCCAGCGCGTTAACGTCGAAGACGTCCTTGCCCAGCTCGTCGGACAGCGAACGCGGCAGGTACGGCATGACATAGTACGGCGCACCATCGTCGAGCTCGCCGTAGTCCAGAACCCCGACCACGTTCGGCTCATCCTCCAGCGAAGCCAGAATCTTCGCCTCGGACAGGAATCGCCCGCGCAGGATCTCCAGCCCTTCCTCGTCCGACGAGGTCGCGAAGGCGATCAGGTTCTCGTCTTTCGGCTTGAAGACCTTGATCGCCACCTGCCGGCCGATGGCCGGGTCCTCGCCCAGGAATACCTCGCCGAAACCGCCTCCTCCAAGGCGTTTGAGAAGAAAGTATCGCCCAATGGATTTCATTGGATCGCCTGTGGCATTTTTCGACTAACGGTGGCGCCCACAACCGGTCCCTCCGTTCAAAGTGTCACGGTTCTAGCTGGACGAAAACCCGTGTGAATATTTCGGCTCTCTCGTAGATAATTGGCGCGAGCAGCCGAGCGCAAAAACTTCCCACCGCTTCCCCATGAGCCACCCCGTAAAACTCTATGGCTGCAATCTCCCGACTTCCATGCTGACCCATCACTGGGTGCCCCCCGATAAGTGTCGTTCCAACAGTCTGCAACCCACTCCATAACATTACCGTGCATATCATGTATCCCGAAATCATTGGGGGGAAAGCTTCTAACGGTAACAACATCCCCGAGACTTCGGCCAGCATGACAGCCCTCAGCGGCAAAAAGGCCATCGAAATTAGCTTCAGAAGTGCTAATACAATCTCCCGTACTGAAACGTGTTGTCGTTCCCGCCCGCGCGGAATATTCCCATTCAGCTTCAGTAGGTAGCCGGTAGTCTTTGCCTGTCTCCTCGCTCAACCAATCTACGTATTCCCGTGCATCTTCCCAACTTACGTTAGTAACCGGGCTCACAGCTCCGTCTATATTAGGACGGTAACTACACCCCCCGGACGCAACACATGCGGCCCACTGGTCAATCGTGACCTCTGTCTGCGCGAGAGCAAATGTCTGGATTTCGACGTCTCGTTGCGGGCCCTCATTGTCATTGCGTCCAAGCTCGTTAAAGGGGCTGCCCATGGAAAAATAGCCACCCGGAATCACAACCATATCAGGGCATTCAGCACAGTCACTGAATGTTTCGCCGGGTGGCGCAGGTAGAGAGCCCTTCTCGCCACGAAGAGCTACCAGAAGAGCATCGGTCGCTTGACCCGTACGCGTACGATTTTTGAGCATTTCAAATTGGCGAATTGCTGCGACAGTTTCTTCACCCAAAGAACCATCTGCTGCAACGGACCATCCCAGGCGCTGGAGCTCAGTCTGAACCTCAGTAATAATCCGGCGCCGCTTCTCAGCAGAGGCTCTTTCAGCCAAGAGTCGATCGATAATAAGCTGCGCTTCTTCAGCGTACCGTCCGTCAGGATGTGACGCCAAATAGCTATGGTAAGAAGAAACTGTTCCAGTACTTTCAGCTTCACTCCAGGCAGAGCGATCACGAACAATCGCCAAGCGCTCGCTGATTTCATCAACAAACCGGCCCTCTGGAAAGTCTTCGCAATACAGGCGATATGCAGTCTCGCTGTCCTGCTGCAGTGCTTGTTCCCAAGCCGCAGAATCGCGCTGCTTATATTCCTCTACGAGGCTTTCCAGAAGCACCGGGTCGACACTACCGGTCACGACCAAACCCTGATCCTCTTCGAAGCTCTTGATCGACTCAGTCGTGCGTGCGTCGAGCTCACCGTCTTGCGGCACCCGGTAGTCAAGGCGGTTTAGGTAATCTTGCACCTGAGCAATGATGCTCTGGCCTTGTGCCTTAAGCTCCTCGATCCGTGCTCTGGCATCACCCGCGTTCAGGCCGTCGGGCCATTGTTCCAGGTAGCTTCTGTAAGCCTCAATGGTATCTCCAGCCTGAGCGTCGCGCCAGGCTGCTTGCGCCTTGGCCGCCGCCTGTACCCGTTCCTGTTCTGCCTGTTTGGCAGCAATCTGGCCCTGGCGCCATTCGTAGATACCCCAGCCGCCGGCTGACAGGACGATAATGGCCGCCAAGGCAGCAGCGATGGGTTTGATTGGTACGGAAAAGCCGGGGGCGGTTCGCTTTTTGCGGACGCTCGCTTTCTCTACTCCGTCACCCTGCAGTTCGGCGACGGCCCGCTGCATTAGCTCTTTGATCTTCTTCTCGTCCCAATCGACCGCGCTGGCCGCCTTGACAAAGCCCTTCAAGACCGAGTCACTGAGTGGCCCTTGAACCGCCTTGACACGAGATTGAATGGCCATGGCCACACGGCGCTTGGCGGCGAGTTGCTTGTCGCCCTTGATCACGTCTTCGATCAGGCGGTCCAGATCGGCGTCTTCAAGCTCGGCGATGGCTGCCATGGCGATCAAAGCGTCTCTATCAGACTTGCGCAGCAGACCTTTCTGACCGACAAGGCCAGCAATCTCGGCGCGCAGCGGCTTGAGCTCATCGCGCACCGCCGCCTCACCCTGCCCGACCCAGGTGCCGGTGGCCTCACCGCCCTCGTCGTCGCCGACCGACTGGCGGGCCTCCCGGAATTTTGCCAACGCCTCGCCCGCATCGGCCGGACGATCCTGTTTCTCCAATGAAACCATCGCCAATAACAGATCATTCATCGGCCGGCCCAGCGCCGGGACGGCCACGTTCGGGTCGGCGAAGCGGCCGACCGGCAGCTTGCCGGTGAGCATCCGGTAGGCCACCACCCCGGCCGAGTAGACATCGGCCCGCGCGTCGACGTGCTTGGCGCTCTCGCGCTGCTCCGGGGCCATATAGTTGCGGCTGCCCAAGCCTAAGTGCGAGACGGTCGAGTGCTGGCCGTCCGGCGCCTTGGCGATGCCGAAGTCGACGATCCGGATCTGGCCGGACTCGGAGAACATCAGGTTCGAGGGCTTGATGTCGCGGTGGATGAGTCCTTTCGCGTGGGCGGCGGCCAGGCCGGTGAGAATCTGTTCAAGGATCTCCAGCGCGCGCTCCAGCGGCAGGGCCCGCGGCCGCTGCGCCTCAGGTAACTCTTCGAGCGCGCTGACATCGAAGACGTCCTTGCCCAGCTCGTCGGACAGCGAACGCGGCAGGTACGGCATGACGTAGTACGGCGCACCATCGTCGAGCTCGCCGTAGTCCAGAACCCCGACCACGTTCGGCTCATCCTCCAGCGAAGCCAGAATCTTCGCCTCGGACAGGAATCGCCCGCGCAGGATCTCCAGCCCTTCCTCGTCCGACGAGGTCGCAAAGGCGATCAGGTTCTCGTCTTTCGGCCTGAAAACCTTGATCGCGACTTGACGGCCGATGGCTGGGTCCTCTCCCAGGAAGACTTCGCCGAAGCCGCCTCCGCCGAGGCGCTTGAGGATGGTGTAGCGGCCGATTTGGTTCACACACTCCCCTTTTTAGAGAAATTGATCCGGTAGCAGCTCCGATTATGCCGAAGCATGGTCTCTGATTCGACCCCGTGTCCCGTACAGATCAGCGCCTCGGACCGTCCGGATTTTTGTACTGAAAAAATTCGCGCTGGGCATTTTGGCAGTCATCGAACGCAACGCTCGCCCGGCATGCAAAGGCGATCAATGACCATCCCCGGTACTCGTCATGATCGTAGGCTATGGTCCGTTTGCTTCTCGGCCCGACGGTGGTCGCGCCGGTGCCGAGCGAATTGAAACAACTCCCCAGCCCGAAGCAGTAGGTCACCTTCAATTCCTCGGAGCAACGATTGACGAGATAAGCCATATCGCCGACCGTGTCTTCAGTCTCAACCGTCAGACAGTGATGCTGGTTGGCGACGTATTGCGCCGCCAATCGGTCGGTGGGTACCGCGATCAGCAACGTAGACAGTAGGCCTGCGAAAACTGCGCTTCTGAATGCCTTCAAACCAAGTGAACGGAAAAAGCACCGTGCGCCCGGAGATTCCGGGCCGGCTAAGGGTCGTTCCCGGGTGTGGTCATCGGCCTTACCCGGGCCATCTCGTCGCTCGCCATAGCTGGCAGGTTCAGCGGTCTCCATATTGCCCTCCTCCATCGCTTCAACGAATTTCAAGCCAGCCGATTCCGAGCGACTGTTCTCGGTCGCCGGCCCACTCTTCGATCTGACGTTCCTGCAAACCGGTGTTGGATGGCGCTTGTTCCAGAAAGCGCCGCAACAGGGATTCGGTGCGCAGCGGCGCCTCTGCAGCCCATACGAACGCCAGCTTCTGCGGGTGCGCCGCCGGCTCCAGCCGAATACGGCGTGCACCGTTCCGCTCCGGTCCGAGCGGCACCAATCGCGCGGCTCGGAGATCGACGACCATCGGCGTTGGGCCGCCCGGTGTCTCGACCCGGATCGCGCACAGCCCATCACGATCGAGGCTCGCGCCTTGGCCCGGACCCACGCTCACTCGATCACGCTGCGACCAATTGCAGTCACCGCTGGCATCCAGGCGTCCGATGCGAAGCACGGCAGTTTCGGAAATCTTTCCGGTCCGCCCGGTTTCGCGCGCTGGCCGGGCCGAGCTTTCGGCCTGCGCATCTCTTGCAGGGACCTCGACCTCGCCACCGAAGTCATCGAGTTTGATCGTTTCCGTGTCGCCCGAGAAAATCGACGTCGCCAGCCAAACTGCGAACACACCGATCAGGACGAGGACGGCCGCCAGTAGTG
This sequence comes from Lysobacterales bacterium, assembly GCA_034520805.1. Classification (GTDB taxonomy): domain Bacteria; phylum Pseudomonadota; class Gammaproteobacteria; order Xanthomonadales; family Wenzhouxiangellaceae; genus Wenzhouxiangella. The sequence goes on from JAXHNG010000022.1 coordinate 182,682, forward strand.
CGGGCCGGAATCGATGCCAGATCAGTGTCATCGAGGTGCGTCGTCTGCCGCAGTTCTCGAATCGGCCCACGGCTTCCTGCAGCGTGTGGACGCCCGCCACGCCGGCCAGGTCGGAGAGCTGCTCCACGCTTTCGGCCAGATTGGAGTCCGGTAACAGCACCTGTACATCCATTCCGGCCTCGCGCCACCGCTGTATCTGGCCGAGGGATTGGGTCAGCTTGTCCGCGGTGCGCTCGACCGGGCGGATCACGCCGTCGGCCCCCACCTCGCCGGTCGCCCAGATCACGGTATCGCCGGATTCGGGTGTGCCGTTGCCGAGGCGCCCATTGGCCTGCACGGCGTGTGCCACGTACATGGGCAGTTGCCAGCTCACGCCCTGATCAACGCGCTCGGCGATATCGACACGAAATGCATCGTGGCCGAAATCGCGCGCCACAATGCCCGTCCCACGCCTCACGAAGTCATGGTAGGCGGCGCTGATCGGCAGCGCCTCCACGGTGCCATTCAGGCAAACCACCGACTGCACACTGCTTTCCTCCTTCGTGATGCGCTGAATGGCGACTGGGCCGCAGGTGGTGCCGATAAAGACATGCGTTTTCATGACTGGACCACCTCCAGCTCGGCACGGTCGTCGCGCAACAGGCGCAGTACCGCATCATCGGCCTCGAACAATCGCTGGGTCTTGCCATCGTGCAGTGGCGGAAAACCTACGCGCAGCACCTCGCGCTCGCCAATGGCGTGAATTTCCACCGCTGCGTCTTCGGCCAGCTTCAAGCCCGGTCCCACTTCGAGCGTGACGTATACCTGTTTGGCGGATGCACGCGAGCGTCTGAACAGCAGTTGAAATTGATCGCCACCACGACGAGTCACCTCGCCACGGTCCTGGGCACAGGCCTGAACCGGCGAGAAAGCCACGCGGCGTGCGGCCAGGGTCTGACGATAGAGCCGACGCAGCGGCAGATCAGCGCCCAGTGCCTGCTCGATGGCTGCTTGATCGGACACATCCCGACCCAGCGCATAGTTGACGACGGCCTGGGGCAGCACAGGCTTGAAGTCGTCGGGCCGGCATAACGCGTCGCGCATGCCCAGGTAGCTGGCCACAGCGGCGGGATGTGGTTTGTGCGCGTTGCTCACGAATCGGCTCCGTGTAATATCTGGAATCTGTCCCGGTACATGGCCAGATCACTCGCGTAATTGACTTCTGCCCCCTCAAGGCGCTGCAGGAATCGGCCCAGGACCTGCTCGACCCGCCTCAGTCGATCGAGGCCACCCAAATACAAATCAGCCGCCACGAAGTCCTGCTCGCTTTGAAATCCTGTCCGATTGATGCTCTTGAAAGCGCTGCCACAGGCATCCAGCGCGCGGTTGAGCGACGGCGCGGCGAGGCGCAGCGCGCTGAGTCGCTGCCCGTCGAGATCCGTGGGCAGCCCTTCAGCATCCTCACGTTCGGACAGGTCTTTCAGCGCGCCCGGGTGCCAGTCCGCCAGACGGCTCAGCGCCTCGGCCGGCTCATTCATGCGTAGCAGCACCTCGATGCCGGCCAGTGCGGCCTGCCGGAACACAGCTCGATGTGATTGAAGGCATTGCGTCCATTGTGCGTAGCCGTCCCGCTCGAGCACCGCCCAGTCGAACGCACGAGAGCGCTTGCCGGCCTCGATCAGCCGGGCCTGGTGATCGCCCATGACCTGCATGCGCAGCACGGTCAGGGGCAGTCGGTCCAGCACGGCCCGGTGCTGCACAGGCAGTTGACAATCGCGCCAGACGCGCGCGGTGAGAAACTTCGGGCAGCGCGTCAGGCACTCGCCGTCCAATGCGTCGTCGTCGAGCTGTTCGGCCAGCGCTTCATCAATGGTCAGCCAGTCTTCCATCTCGTCCAGGGCGAGCGAATGACCTTCGGCCATCTGCATTGAACCGAGTTGCAAAGCCTGGTAGAGGTACAAAAACACTTCGGCCACACTGCGAAAGCGGCGAAAGTCGTCTTCGGGATCGGCCTGCAACCAGAACTGCAAAATCTGTTCATCGCTGATCGCCTCCAGCGGCGGCTGCTCGCCGGCCCGCGCGCCCAACCACTGCAAGGCCCGATAGCTCCGCTGCTGGGCATTGGCCGGCTGAAGGTGCTGGACAAGGTAGTCCTGCAGCAACTTCTGCAAACTGCGGGCCCAGTCCTCGGCGTTTCTGGACGGCGACAGCGCGGTCACGACATTGGGGTCGATATGCACAACCAGTTCGAGCAGGGCCAGCCATAGCGGCAGCCGATGCAGATTGTGCGAAAAGCCACCCTGATCCGGGCCACAATTCAAATGCCCGCCGTCCAGCCCGGCTGCTTCCGGCAACCGGACGGCACCTTTGGCAACTTGATCGCAGAAACGTCGTGCAGTCACCGCTTCGTCGACGTAAAACAGGCGCAGCGCAACGCTTGGGTCATCGGGGGCGCCGCGGGCCAGCAGGGTCAGCAAATGGCCAAGCTCCAGCGTCAGCGATGCATGCGTGCGACACAGAATGGACCGGCGCAAAGCCGCCACCGTTGACGCTGAAAAGCGCAGTCCACCGTCGCTCAGCGTTTGTTCGGCCAGACCGGTAAAGAAACCGGCCAGCTCGCCGCTGACACCATGATTGGCCAACTGGCTGGCCGCCAGGCCGCCGGGCCCGTGTCGCGCAGCAGCATCAGCCGGCCCTGAATTGGCCGTGCCGTCATCAAAAAGGCCCGGTTCATCCAGTCGATTCGTCATCGCGCTCGTCCGGCATCAGCGCCAGTACCACCGTGATGTTGTCGTGCCCGCCGGCATCCAGTGCCAGTTGGATCAGCGCCTGCAATGCATCGTCAGGGGCGGCTGCATTCGCAATGGCCTCGGCCAGCTCGTCTTCGGCCACCCGATCGGTCAACCCGTCAGAGCACAGCAGCAAACCATCACCCGGGCCAAGTTCAATACGGTAAAACACCGGCTCAAACGGATGATTCGTGGATTCCAGGCCGATCGACTGCGACAAGGTGCCGCGGTCTGGGTGACTGGCGATCTTGTCTTCGGAAATCCGTCCATCCAGAAACAACTGCCGGGCCACAGTCTGGTCCTCGGTGATCTGCTCCAGACCACCTTCGGCATATCGATAGCAGCGGCTGTCGCCGACCTGCATGATGTCAGCGCGCTGACCGCTCACCAGCGCCACGGTCAGCGTGCACGACATCGAAAGCGCCTGGTCCGCTTCGGCCGCCAGCGCGGAGACCTTGGAATGCGCCTTGTAGGTGGCCATATTGAGCATCATCTCGCTCATTTCCGGCTTGGCCGCGGCCTTGAACTTGCCGCTTTCAGCCAGTTGCCGAAAAACTTCGGCCGTGGTCGAACTGGCCAGTTCCCCGGCATCGCGTCCGCCCACGCCGTCGGCGACCAGCAGGAGTGCCTGGTCATCACCCAATTCCATCGCCAGCCAGGCATCTTCGTTGTTGTCGCGTTTCAGGCCAACGTCGCTGGCACCACTTGCTTGCATCATTCGATCTGCTCCAATTGCAGTGAAGTGCCGGCCACATCGACACGTGCCGTCGCCGCCAGCGGTATTCGGGTGGTCAGTACTTCACCGTTGATCTGCACTCGGTCATCGAGTTTGCCGGGCGCGGGTTCGACCCAGTAGCCATGCTCGTATCCAAGGATCAATGCAGGCTGGTCTGCATCCGGCGCGCCAGCCTTGAGCCCTTGCCCGTCATGATGGATGGTCACCCCACCGCGCAGGACCAGCCATTGACGTTTCATGTCCTCGTGCATCGTCGGCCAGACTTTGGACAGGTCATCGGCATCGAGCAGCTTGAGATGAAACAGATCGAAGCTGACAATGGCCGAATCGGGATGATCTTCCGACACGCTGATGCGCAGCCGTGCCGCACCGGGACGCGGCGGCTCGCGGCCGCCGCCCAGGGCCACCAGGGTATCGCCTAGCAGGCGTTTGGGCTGACCGTTCTCCAGCAGAATCTCATCGGCCAACGTGCCGTGGGTGCTGCCCCTGTCGATAAGAAACAGCCGACGGCCCTCGCGCCGGATCACCGCCTGCTTGCCCACTCTCGAGGCCCGCATGTAGTTCATGGTGATGGCGCCGCCTACCTCGCCCCGGGCTCGTCCAATGCCGATCTCCTCACCGGTCAGGAAACGGGTGGCAGGCAGGCCGCTCTTGGCCCGGGCATCGCCGCACAACGGTTCGATCGCTTCGACGGCACGATCGCGCAGGTTACTCAGTTGCTCGAACTCCGCCTCAAAACCATCCAGGCCCTCGATGGCGAACAAGGCCCGACCGGAATGGCTGAGCGCACGATACGGTTGATTGGCCTCCAGTGCCGCCTGCGCCTCGCGCAGGCCATCATCCAGCACGGTATCGCGCAACCGCGCTTCGGCGGTTTCCAGCAGTTCACGCCACTGGCCAGCCTTGCCTTCATCAAGCTCAATCGCCTCGGTCAGCTTCTTGCTGGCTGTCGAAGGATCGCTTTCGATCAGGGTCTCGGCTTCGCTAGCCAGCGTATCGGCCCGGCGCAACCACTCCAGACGCTCGCGTTCGGCAAGTGCCGCGGTGTGGCCGGCATCGTGTTCCAGTGCTTCGGACAACGCTTGCTCGGCCGCATCGAAATCGCGCCGCTTCAGGGCCGCGCGTGCCTGTTCCACCAAACGATCGGCCTGCTCGACCCGATCACGCCACTGTTGCCGCAGCGCCTCCCAGCGCGGCCGGCGCGGCAGCCCGGGGATAGGGCGCTGCTCCAGGAAGCTCAACCCTTCCGAAGGCACGTCCTTGCGCGCCAGCTCGGTGGCTTCCTGGTCAAAACGCGCATAGCGTTGCCAGACCAGAAACAGGAGCAAAAGCAGAAACGGCGCCAGAAATGCCGCCGTGTAGCGGCCCCGATACGGAAAACCCTCGCGGGTGACTTCCAGCCGCGAGCCCTGCACCAGCACGCTGGCCGAGGCGCCGGCCTGCTCGACCAGCCGTTCCAGACGCGAGCGCAGCGGGCCGATCCGCAGCGGCGTGGTCAGCTCATAAGTGCCCGAAACGCGCTGGTGCAGCCACTCGCGGGTGCGATTGCCAAGGCCGATCTCCTCCAGCGAGCCGCTTTGGTAGTCCGGCGCCTGGCGCAGGCCGGACAGAATCCGGTCCCGTTCGGGCGGCGTGAACTCGCGCAGGAAAATGCGGAACGTGTAGGTGCGCACGTAAGCTGCCAGCTTTTCGGCCAGCACCGCACCCAGTTCGGCGCCGCTTTCGCGCGCGCGATCGGCCTTCCATAATCTCAGGCAAGGTCCCGTGCAATTGGCCGAAGGGTCGTTGTGTTCCTGCATCAACCCCGCCCACTGATCCACAATCCGGCCGGTCTCGATATCCACCATGCGTCCCGGCAAGCGCACCTGGTAGCGATCAATCGCCGCCCCGTCGCGCTGCGTAAAGGTCACCGAATAAACCACCATCAGGTCCACCGGCTCATCGGCGGTTCGATTCAGCTCGCGCGCCATGCGCACGAAATCCTGCTGGCTGTAGCCTTCGCAACTTTCGCCACGGCAGTCCGGTGCGAGTCCCAGGGTTGGCTTGTCGAATACGTCAAAGCCCAAGTCGATCAGGGCCTGGGTAATCGCCCGATCTGCACTGCGCCAGGCCGGATCGGTTGCTGGCGGCGTATCGGAATTGATATCACCGACCACCAGGATATTCCAGTCAGCGGCAGACACCGGCGGCGCAGTCGCCAAAAGCAGCGCGAACGCGATCAGTAGTCTTATCAATACACCCATTGTGGTCCCCTTGGACTTCGGAATAATAAAAGCGGAATCATGGATCACGGAATCTTGGGTCATGGAAAAATCGGTTCATGGGGTCTCTCTCACTTTTCCAGGTTGGTTCGGTAGCGCTTGATGAGGCCGAACAGGAGTTTTTGAATGCGTGCGAGCGCCTGCAGCCATTCTTCCACCCGTTTTTCGTTCACATAACCAATCTCACCACCAATCAATACCTGGGTTTCCAGCTCGGCTGCGGAACCTCTGGCGATCGACAGGAACTGCAGGGTTTCCCGGTCTGACACGCGTGCAGTTCCCTCGGCGATATTGCTCGGAACCGATAAAGCACTTCGAGTCAGTTGATCCCGGTAGCCATAGTCCTTGCAGTCTTTCGTCTCGCGATAAATATCGACGCAAAGCGTCTTGGCGGTCTTCCAGGCTTCGAGGTTTTTGTAATCCATATCAAAACGGAATCACGGAGTCTTGGATCATGGAATCACGGAAAAACCGCGACCCGCGATCTTGGTTTCATCCATGATTCCGTGATTCCGTGATTCCGTGACTCCATTTTTTCCGGTTTTTCCCCGTGACTCCACGATCGGCTTTTATGATTCCACGATCCCCCTTTTCCATGATTCCTTGACTCCATGATCCGCTTTACAAGGACCTGGCTGGACGAAAGCCCGTGGTGGCAACCCTCTGGTGACGGGGATCCCCAAAGCGCCCAGCGGAGTGCAATTGTTTCTTTGATTTACCCGATAAAAAGTGGCCGCCCCGCAACATTGCCAGATTACAATCACCTGACATCCATGCGCTACCGTTTGTGGGAGCGCCGTTGTAGCCTTTGTTCAAGCAGTCTTGGGCCCACTCCGTTACGTTTCCACTCATATCCGACAAACCGAATGCATTGGCCCGATAGCCACCCACCGGAGCGGTGAACACCCGGTTGTCCGTGCACTCGACCGCAATACTTGACATATCCGAAAACTTGCTAGTGGAGGCTGTGCGATCCAATACATTGCCATGCGTGCATGCTGAATCGGCGCTGCTGCCCCAGGGATACGGGCTCGTGCTGCCCGCGCGCAGGGCATATTCCTGCTCGGCTTCGCTGGGCAGGCGGTAGTCTTCATCAGTCTCATCGCTCAACCAGCGCACGTAGGCCTGGGCGTCGTTCCAGCTTACGCACACCACCGGGTGGCTGTCGTTCTGGCTGAAACCCGGGTCGCGCCAGCTGGTTCCGGCCGTCCAGCCGAAACCGCCGCGCTTGTAGGAATAGCATCCCGCGTTGTCGCCTGCATTACGCTCGGCATCGGTACGGTAGCCAGTAGCTTCGTTAAAACGACGAAACTCACCCACCGTCACTTCCGTTTTAGCCAGCGCAAATAGCGGCATGCTCACCGAATGCTGAGGGCCTTCGTCATCATGGTAGTTTTCATGCTTAGCAGGGATGCCCATTTGAAACCTGCCCCTCGGAATGACCACCATCTCGGGGCATTCAGGGCAGTCTCTGAACACCTCACCGGGTTCAGGCAGCGGCCATTTGTCGGTATTCTTCAGTTGTGCAAGAAGGGTGTCCGTCGCCTCGCCGGTTTCGGAGCGGTCGGTGGCGTTTTCAAACGCGCGGATTTGCTCGGCCGTGCCCGGACCCAGGGCGCCGTCAACGCTCACAGATCGGTCCAGGCGCTGCAGCTCGCTCTGTATACTGCTAATAAGCTGACGGCGGGCTTCAGCTTCGGCCTCAGCCCGACGGATAGCCGAAATTCGGTTTTCGGCCTGATCGACGTATTGACCCCCGGGGTAGTCTTTCGAGTACTGCTCGAAGGCAGATTCCGTATTTTCTGCCACCGCTGACTCCCAGGCCTCGCGATCCCGGACCTGTGCAATACGCTCGTCGATCTGATCGATGTACTGACCTTGCGGGAATTCGCTTCGGTAGGATTCAAACGCCGCTTCGGTGTCTTGATCCTGGGCCTGTGCCCAGGCGGCCTCATCCCGGCGGTCGTATTCGGTCACCAGGCTTTCGAGCAAGACCTGGTCGGCCGTGCCGGCGACCGGAAGGCCCTGCGCCTCCTCGAAGCTGCGGATCGCCGATTCCGTGCGCGGGTCCAGCTCGCCGCTTTCGGGTACCCGGTAGTCCAGGCGGTTCAGGTAGCCCTGCACCCGGGCGATGATGCTCTCGCCCTGCGCCTCGAGCTGCTCGATGCGCTCGCGGGCGTCTTCGGCGTTGAGCCCATCGGGCCATTGCGACAAATAGGCGTTGTAGCCCTCGATGCTGTCTTCGACCTGCGCTTCGCGCCAGGCCGCTTGCGCCTCGGCGGCCGCCGCTGCGCGTTCGCGCTCGGCCTGCTCGGCCTCGATCTGGCCCTGACGCCATTGGTGAATGCCCCAGCCGCCGGCCGAGAGTAGGACGATGACCGCCAGAGCGGCGGCGAGGGGCTTCAGGGGGAGATTGAAACTGGTGCCTGCTGTGCGCTTCTTCCTACTGCCAACATCAGACCCGGCGGTGTCAGCCAGATCGGCGACGGCCTGTTCCACCAGCTGCTCGATCTTTGCCCGGTCCCAGTCAACGGCGGCGGCTGCGCTGTCGTAGCTGGCCAGCGTGTCCTCACCCAACGGCCCTTGCTGGGCCTTAACCCGTGTCTGGATAACGCGCGCCAGCCGCTGTTTGGCCGCCAGCGTCTTGTCACCTTTTATGACGTCTTCGATCAGGCGATCCAGATCATTCTCTTCCAGCTCGGCAATCGCGGCCAATGCCACCAGACCTTCACGATCAGCCGGACGAATCAGGCCCCGCTCGCCCACCACCTCGGCAATCTTCGCCCGCAGCGGCTTGAGCTCGTCGCGCATGCCGGCTTCGCCCTCACCCACCCAGGTGCCGGTGTCGCTGGAGCGATCATCTGCGCCAACGCTTTTTCTGGCCTGCTGAAACTTTTCCAGTGCCTTTGCACCATCACCAGGCCTTTCGGTCTTGTCGACGGCCATCATTGACAGCAAGAAATCATTCATTGGCTGGCCTAACGCGGGCACAGCCACGTTGGGATCAGCAAATCGGCCGATCGGCAGCTTGCCCGTGATCATGCGATAGGCCACCACACCAACCGAGTACAAGTCGGCGCGCGCGTCGACATGCTTGGCCGATTCACGCTGCTCGGGGGCCATATAATTGCGGCTGCCCAGGCCCAGGTGAGAAACCGTGGAGTGCTGCCCGTCCGGGGCCTTGGCGATGCCGAAGTCGACGATGCGAAGCTGGCCGGATTCCGACAGCATCAGGTTCGAGGGTTTGATATCGCGGTGGATCAGGCCTTTGGCATGCGCGGCGGCCAGGCCGGTGAGAATCTGTTCGAGGATCTCCAGCGCACGATCCAGCGGCAGGGCTCGCGGCCGCTGATCCTCGGGCAGTTCCTCCAAAGCGTTGACATCAAAGACGTCCTTCCCAAGCTCGTCCGAAAATGAGTTAGGCAGGTACGGCATCACGTAAAACGGCGCGCCGTCATCCAGCTCGCCGTATTCATGCACCGTGACAATATTCGGGTGATCTTCCAGCGAAGCCAGGATCTTCGCCTCATTCAAGAACCTTGCGCGCAAAATCTCCAGCCCTTCCTCGGCCGAAGACGTGGCAAACGCAATAAGGTTCTCGTCCTTGGGCTTGAATACCTTGATCGCGACCTGGCGGCCGATGGCCGGATCCTCACCCAGGAACACCTCACCGAAACCGCCCCCACCGAGGCGTTTGAGAACTTTATAGCGACCAATTTCGGGGTTCTCGCTCATTTTACTCGTCTCAGACCTTAGTCAGAATATGCTGCTGCTCACTCGACTCGTATCAGTTCCACCTCGAAAACAAGTGTTGAATTTGGACCAATGGGTCCTGGTCTACCTTCTTCCCCGTAAGCAAGTTCTGCGGGGATATAGAATTTGTAACGCGCCCCTTCCTTCATAAGCTGAAGGCCTTCTGTCCAACCCGGTATCACCTGATTCAGGTAAAATGATGCCGGCTCTCCGCGATCCCACGAGCTGTCAAATTTTGTCCCATCAATCAGCTCGCCCTCGTAGTGAACAGTCACGCGGTCATTCGGCCCTGGACTGCGACCACTTCCGGGCTCCAGAATCTGATACTGGAGCCCACTACTTGTGACTGAAACTTCAGCTCGACGCGCATTTCGAGAGAGAAACTGTTCGCCCTCACTTCTGTTTCTTGATACAGCGCTAGCTCGTTCTTGCTCAAGTTCAGCCTGTCGCCTCTCAAGCAATGCCTCACGTATCTGAAGCGCTTGATTCTCAGTCAGCAATGTCGAGTGACCGTTCAGCGCATCCATCAATCCGGCGACAAGTCTTGAGAATTCAAGGGTTAAATCTTGTTCTTTCAAAGAACCTCCAATATCGGCACCAATTGTGTAGCTCAATTCATCAGAAGCCGAAGTCGGCATACCACTCTCTTGTTGATCCATGAACTCCTGGCGGATCCTCAACAGTTCATCTTTCCCAAACCAAAGATCCTCACCCCTATATGCAGATGCAAGAGCCGCTAACAAATACCGAGAATCAATTTCAAAATCTTGCTCCCTAAGTGAGCTTCCAATGTCCATTCCTACAGTGTAGGAGAGGCGATCTTCCTCAGAGCGTAATTGAAGACTCCCTCGCGTTGATTCCCATTCTCTCCGAATCTCCAAGCCGGCCTGACCAACTTCCTCGGCCTTTGAAGGCTCACGGATAGCTGCTTGTTTCTCCGCCTTTCTGTTTTCTATATTCTGGATAGCCGCATGGGCCTCGGCAACATATCTACCTTCTGAAAATTCCTCAATATACGTCTCATACGCATCAATTGTGTCCGCTCCCGTTGCAGTCTCCCATGCTGCGCCATCCAATCTGCTCTGTTCAGCCTCAGCTTCAGCCTGGCGAATGGCCTCAACACGACTTGGCACCTGATCAATAAACTGACCCTGCGGATAGCTCTGCACGTATCCCTCGAACGCAGCTTCAGTGTTCTGCGCTACTGCTGATTCCCAAGCTGCGCGGTCGCGCGCCTTGGCGATACGCTCGTCGACTTGATCAATATACTGGCCGTCCGGGAATTCATTGCGGTAAGTCTCGAAGGCTGACTCGGTGTCCTCTTTTTCAGCTTGCTGCCAGGCTTGCTCGTCACGACGCTTGTATTCAGCTACCAGGCTTTCCAGTAAAACCTGATCAGCCGTACCTGCTACCGGCAGGCCTTGGGCTTCTTCAAAACTGCGGATCGCCGATTCCGTTCTTGGATCCAGCTCGCCGCTTTCCGGCACACGGTAATTAAGGCGATTCAGGAAGTTCTGAACCTCAGCGACTATGCTTTGGCCTTGGGCTTCTAGTTCGTCAATGCGCGCACGGGCATCGTCTACGTTCAAGCCATCCGGCCACTGCGCCAGATAGCCACTGTAAGCCTCGATGGTGTCCTCGGCCTGTGCGTCCCGCCAAGCTTTTTCTGCCGCGGCTGCTGCCGCTGCGCGTTCCCGCTCGGCCTGCTCGGCCTCGATCTGGCCCTGGCGCCATTCGTACACGCCGTAGCCGCCGGTGCCAAGGATCAATAGCACCGCCAAGGCCGCGGCGATGGGTTTGATGGGGAGACTGAATCCTGAACCTGCGGGGCTTTTGGCTTTGCCCCCCTGGCCCGCAGCTTCTTCAGCCAGCTCGGCAACAGCCTGATCCATCAGTTGCTTGATCTTGGACCTGTCCCAGCCCACTGCTTCGGCGGCGCTTTCGTAGCTAGCCAGGGTGTCGTCGTTCAGCGCGCCCTGTTGCGCCTTGACCCGAGTCTGAATCACCCGCGCCAGGCGCTGTTTCGCCGCCAGCCTCTTGTCGCCCTTGACCACATCCTCGATCAAGCGATCAAGGTCGCCTTCTTCCAGCTCGGCAATGGCGGCCAGAGCGACCAGGCCCTCCCTATCGGACCGGCCAACCCGGCCCTTCTCCCCAACCACTTCGGCGATTTTCGCCCGCAGCGGCTTCAGCTCATCGCGCACCGCCGCCTCGCCTTGCCCGACCCAAGTGCCGGTGGCTTCTGGGTCGTCCTGGCCCACGCTCGCCATCGCATCCCGGAAGCGCGCCAGCAGTTCGGCCCCATCGACCGGGCGGCGCTCGCGGTCTTCCTCCAGGGCGGTCAGGATCACGTCGTTCATCGCCCGGCCCAGCGCCGGGACGGCGACGTTCGGGTCGGCGAAACGGCCCACCGGCAGCTTGCCGGTCAGCATCCGGTAGGCCAGTCGACCGACGGCGTAGACGTCGGCCTTGGCATCGACGTGCTTGGCGCTCTCGCGCTGCTCCGGGGCCATGTAGTTGCGGCTGCCCAAACCTAAGTGCGAGACGGTCGAGTGCTGGCCATCCGGCGCCTTGGCGATACCGAAGTCGACGATGCGTACATCGTCGTCCTCGGTCAGCATGATGTTGGAAGGCTTGAGATCACGGTGAATCAGGCCGCGGCCGTGGGCGGAAGCCAGGCCGTCGAGCACCTGCTCCAGTAGCGCCAGGGCCCGACCCATGGGAAGTGCGCGGGGCCGTTCCTCTTCAGGCAGTTCTTCCAGCGCCTTGACGTCGAACACGTCGCGACCGAGTTCGTCGGCCAGCGAGTGCGGCAGGTAGGGCATGACGTAGTACGGTGCACCGTCGTCGGTCTCGCCGTATTCGAGCACATTGACGACGTGCACGGCGTTCTCCAGCGAAGCCAGGATCTTGGCCTCGGACAGAAATCGCCCACGCAGGATCCCCAGGCCCTCTTCATCCGAGCTGGTCGCGAACGCGATCAGGTTCTCGTCCTTGGGCTTGAAGACTTTGATCGCGACCTGCCGGCCGATGGCCGGGTCCTCGCCGAGGAATACCTCGCCGAACCCGCCCCCGCCTAGGCGTTTGAGGATGTCGTAGCGGCCAATGGATTCCATATGCCTCCCTTTTGCTCGACCGACCGGAGCCGGCCCTCGATTACCAGTCGATCCGATCTTCGTCAGTCGCTTCCGCAGCTGTTGTTTCCGCCTCGTCGGCGGTGATGGCGACGATTTCCACGCGACGATGTTCTCGTGCATCTTCGGGCAACCCGTCGATCGGCTCGCTTTCCCCGGCGCCCTTGGCCACAAGCCGATCCGGCGCAATGCCGAACTCCTCGATGAGCGCCTCCCGGACCCGCGCCGCGCGCTGCTCGGACAGTCGCTGATTGTATTCAGACGATCCCACTGCGTCGGTATGGCCGACGATCCGGAACCGGTAAGGTGCCAGACGCTCGCCCTTGAAGGCCCGGCCGAGGATTTCGACCTGGCGCTGGCCTTCGGGCAGCAAGTCGGCTGAGTTGAACGCAAACTCGATGGTCAAATCCATCGAGCGCCGCACCCCATCGTGATTTTCGATGAACTCAAGTGGATCCAGCTCGGCCTCTATCTCAGCCAGTGAGCGCGTGCCGGAGTCGTTTTGGGCAAAAACCATCCCGGCGGCCAGAGCCGCCGGGATGACGCATTGGATGAGCCAGCGTGCTTTCATGATGGCTTACCAGTCTTCGTTGGGATCAGGCCGCTTGCGCTGGCCGCTAAAAGTAATCTTGCGCACAGTAAATTTTGTTCCGGAAAAGGACACCAGGCCGCGTAATCCGGTTTCCTGCAGCATGCGCTGGAGGTTACGATTCAAACGTGCGCTTTCGATCTGCGATTCGTACCACAGCTCCTGGCGACGGGCACCGGAATAGGTGAGGCGATGGTCGCGGTAGCCAGAAAATATCACCAGGTATTCCTCGAACGTCATCATCTCTTCGGGCGTGAAGCCATCGAACACGAGTGAATAAGCCCGTTTCGTGCCACCACCAGGCGCCTGTCCACCGCCGTCCACCAACCATGCCAGCTTCTCGGACAACACGGCACCCACGTCATTGGCAATGATCGGGGCACGGTCCGCAAACTCATTCAGGATACACTCGCGACTGCAGTTGGGCGGTGCATTCCATTCAGGCGGACTTGGAAGAGTGAAATTGCCCAGGCGCTGACCAGTACGCACGTTGAGCAGGCGTCCTTCTATACGGGTACGGATCTTGGTTGTATATTGGACATCATTGGCACTGGCGAACATTCTGAAAATCACGATCACGTCGATCGGTGGTTGGTCAATACTCCGTGCAATATCGATCAATTCGGCATCACTGCGATTTCTGCGTCCTTGCGCAAAATCATCAAGTGTCACCGCTGTCTCGTCATACACCCCAAATCCAGCTTGGATAAGTTGTTCGGACAGTGCATTCATGACGGCTACGAACGGCCGGCTTTTCCTCGGTACTGAGTCTTTGTCTTCATCCTCGCTCATGATCAGCAGGTTGGGATCGCTGGAAGCGATCGCCGGCTGATTGGCACAAGCGGAAAGAAACAGTGCCAGCAGCGGAATCAGAAAAAGTTTGTAATGGTTCATCGTTGTTTCTCCTGTTGTGATTGCGAAAATCTCTCAGCAGTCCAGTCCATGGCGCGATCAGTCGCGGTTTTTCTGTGAGTCATCGCACGGCGGCTGCGCGGGCTCGGGTTCCTTTAATAGCGTTCGGTCACGGGGCGTTGCCGCGCAGGCCGCGACCAGGGCCACCAAGATCAAAGGCAATAGGCGGTTCAATGCGCATGGTTTCATGATCCATCGCCCTGTTCTCGACACGGCGGTGCGCGCTCGATCAGAATGCCGTCGATCCGTTCGCGGCACAACGGCAAGTCGGGATCGACCGGTGCAGGTTCCGGTTCCGGTTCTGGCACGGGCCGGGGCCTGGGCGCTGGTTCGGGTTGCGGCTCTGGCGTCGGGGTCGGCGCGGGTTCCGGTTCTGGAACCGGTTCGGGCTGCTGCTCGCGGCGCAGCCATTGAATCGCCGCGCTCAGGTCCAGACGGGCGCTGGTGTGGCCGTTGCGCGGGTCGCGGAACGTCTGGCCGCTCTCGGTCAGTGCCCGCACCAGCAAATCGGCGTCGGTTTGTGGATACAGACTGCGAAGCGCTGCAACCGCACCGGCGACATGAGGCGCGGCCATGGATGTGCCCGACAGCCGGGTGAAGTCGCCGCCGGGCACGGCCGATTCAATATCGTCGCCCGGGGCGATGATGTCCAGTGTCGGGCCGCTGTTGGAAAAGTCCGAAACGGCTCCAGACTTGTCGGTCGAACCCACGGATACCGCGTAGGACACGCAAGCCGGCGATCCAACGCCGCCGGTACGGCCCTCGTTCCCGCTGGCGACAACAACCACCACTCCGGCCTCGTGCAAGCGACGAAATATGGCCGTGTACGGGCTATCGGAATCGCAGTGCTCGGTATAGCCGGCATTACTCCCGAGGCTCAGGTTGACCGAGGCCACCGGATACCGGTCCAGGCGACTGTACAACCAGTCGAGCGCGCGAAGCACATCGGAGTCCGCTGCCCCGAATCTGCCGTCGATGCGGGAAAAGACTTGCAGGCTGATCAATCGGGCTTCGGGAGCAATGCCCGAGAATTCATCGTTGCGTCCGGCCGCTATGCCGGCGACATGGCTGCCATGGCGGGCCAGCGGTGTGGCGGCACCGACGCCGTCTTCGAACCGACTGCCACCTGGGCAACTGCCCACCAGCGAGAAACAGGCGCCATCGACAACCTTGCCGCGCAGGAACGGATGCGCCGGGTCGATGCCGGTATCGAGGACCGCGACGACCTGGTCACTGCCGTCGCCGCCTTGCGCCAGTGCTTCCGCGACCCCCACGATTTCCATGCTGTCGCGCAGGTAAAGCTGATTGACGCGGTTAGCGTACAGCGCGTCCACATGCCGCGAGGCCAGCAAGCGTTCGGCGTCCTTGCGGCCAATCGACCGCGCCATGGCAGGCAGGTGTTCATAGCGAACGATGTCGTTGAAATTGCGCCAGCCCATCTCCTCGGTCAGCTCGCGCTGAACACGGTCGATATAATCGTTGAGGTTCTCCCATTCGCCGCGTGCCGCTGCGCGATTGGCCTGCGGCACGTTCAGTCCGATAATTACCGGCAGATCGTCGCCCTGCGACGCAATTGTGCGGTCATAGTCAGCCAACGTACGTACCGCCTGGGCCTGGACCAGCAGCGGCCAGGCCATAATTAGCGTGATCATCAATTTCAGCCAGGGCATGTTCATGTTTTCCCGCTCGTATTTGTTTACATCATGGCCGGATTGGTCCAGCTTTTTTGGATACCGATCAGAAATACGGATCATGGAGTCTTGGAATCACGGCATCACGGAAAAACGCAACCCCACGAATCTGGAGGTTTTGATCCGTGATGCTGTGATTCCATGACTCCTTGATCCGTTTCTTTGATCCATGACGCCATGATTCCTTGACTCCTTGATCCGTATTAATGATTCCATGATCCGTTATAGATATCTGGCTAGACGGAAGCCGGCGTTGCCGTTGCGGTAGCCGCGGGCGGACCTGAGGCGGGAGGCCGAACGCAGGAGCAAGCCGCCGTTGATCCAGGAACCGCCCCGCAGCACGGCACGGCCACAATCACCCGACATCCAAGTGCTACCATCACCGGGGGCACCTGCATAGCTGTCGTTCCAGCAGTCCTGAACCCACTCCCTCACGTTGCCGTGCATGTCGTATAAGCCCCAGGCATTCGCCCCGAAACTGCCCACCGCTACCGTGCGCTCGCGGTGCTGACCCCCGAACAGCCACTCGGAGGGTAATTGCCGTTGAAATTGGCCTGGTCGGAGGTGATGCAGTTGCCGGTATTAAAGCGCGTCGTCGTACCCGCACGGGCCGCATATTCCCACTCCGCTTCGCTGGGCAAGCGGTAATCTGCACCGGTCTTGCGGCTCAGCCAGCGAACGTACTCCTGTGCATCGTTCCAGTTCACATTCATCACCGGGCGGTTGCCGCGGCCCCAGCCCCGATCCTCAGGACGATGGGAACAGCCGCCATCCGATACACAGGCATCCCATTGCGCAAACGTCACTTCCGTTTTCGCCAGCGCAAAGGCGGGTACGCTCACCCGGTGCTGCGGCCCCTCGTCACTGTCACGCTGTGGTTCGCTGGATGGACTGCCCATCTGGAAGCTGCCGGACGGGATCACCACCATCTCCGGACAATCGGGACAGTCGCGGAACACTTCTCCAGGTATAGGAGACGGCCAATCATCGGTAGCTTTTAGCACCTCAAGAAGCGCTGAATTCGGGCGTGATGTTCTTTCGCGGTCCGTCCATCTCTGAAACTCTGAAATCGCCATTGCTGTAGCCTTGTCCAATACGCCGTTCTCAGAAACGTCTCGCCCCAGTCGCATCAATTCAATCTGCGTATTCCGAATCAGTTCCTTTCTCGATTCAATCTGCTCTTTCGCCATTTCTGCATGGCGTCCCTTCCGGCCACGCTCGCAGGTAGTGCTCAAAATCCTCAGTATCACCTTCTTCTTCAGCGTGCGCCCATGCCGCATCGTCGCGCTCTTGGATAGCGGCAATTCGTTGATCGACCTCGGTGACGTATTGACCGCTCGGAAAATCTTCGGCGTACTGCCGATAAGCACTAATCGTGCCTGCGTTGCTGGCCTGCGCCCAGGCTGCCTCATCTCGCTCACGCTGCTCTGCCGCCGCCCTGGCGCGTGCCTGTTGGCGGAGTTGCTCAATCTTCGGTTCCACCTGCTCGATGTATGCGCCCTGCGGGTGGTTCTCGGCATATTGGCGATAGGCGGCTTCACTATTCCGGGCAGATGCAGACTGCCAAGCTTCTCGGTCTCGCACTTGTGCGATGCGTGTATCGGCCTCGTCGACATATCCGCCGTCGGGAAACTCCTTTCGGTAAGTCTCAAAGGCTGATTCAGTGTCCTCGTTCACGGCCTGCTGCCAGGCCTCATTGTCGCGGCGATTGTATTCACGGACCAGGCTTTCCAGTAACACTTGATCCGCGCTGCCGGTCAGCACCAAGCCCTGGGCTTCTTCGAAGCTCTTGATCGATTCGGTGGTGCGGGTTTCGAGTTCGCCGTTCTGGGGGACTCGATATCCGAGCCGATTCAAGTAGTCCTGAACCCGCGCGATGATGCTCTGACCCTGGGTTTCCAGTTCCTCGATGCGCGATCTGGCGTCTTCAGCGTTCAGAGCATCCGGCCATTGAGCCAGGTAGCCGCTGTAAGCCTCGATACTGTCTTCGGCCTGCGCATCTCGCCAGGCTTTTTCCGCCTCGGCCACTGCCCCTGCGCGTTCGCGCTCGGCCTGCTCGGCGATGATCTGGCCCTGGCGCCACTCGTAGACCCCGTAGCCGCCGGCACCCAGGACCAGCACCACCGCCACGGCAGCAGCGATGGGCTTGATGGGCAGGGAAAAGCCGGCGCCGCCGGTCCGCTTCGATCTGTTGGCCGTCTCGCTGGAACCGACTCCCCTTAGCTCGGCCACAGCCTGCTCCATGAGCATCTGGATCTTATTTCGGTCCCAGCCCACGGCTTCGGCAGCGGTGTCGTAGGACGCCAGTTGGCTGTCGGTCAGCGGACCTGAGCGAACCTTGACCTCGCGCCGAAGTGACTGAACCAGGCGTTGCTTGGCGCGCAGACTCTTGTCCTGATCGATCACATCGTTAATCAAACGATCCAGATCCTCAGCACTCAGATCGGCTATGGAGGCCAGCGCGTTGAGACCGGGACGGTCGGCTTCGGCGACCTGGCCGTTTTCGGCGACCAGCTCGGCTATTTTGGCCCTGAGTGGCTTCAGTTCATCGCGGCTACCGGCTTCGCCCTCACCGACCCAGGTGCCGGTGTCTGTGGCATTTTCTTCCTCGCCAACCCCGGGTCGCGCCTTTTGAAAGTCGGCCAGCGCCTTTGCCGCATCTTTCGGCCGGTCTGCCTTGTCTTGGGCCAGCATGCCAAGCAGCAGATCATTCATTGGTCGACCCAACGCCGGCACCGCAACGTTTGGGTCGGAGAACCGGCCGGTGGGCAGTTTGCCGGTGAGCATGCGATAGGCCACCACGCCTGCCGAATAGACGTCGGCCCGCGCATCGACATGCTTAGCCGACTCTCGCTGCTCGGGCGCCATGTAGTTTCTACTGCCCAGACCCAGATGGGAAACCGTGGAATGCTGGCCGTCCGGCGCTTTGGCGATGCCGAAGTCGACGATGCGAAGCTGGCCGGATTCCGACAGCATCAGGTTCGAAGGCTTGATGTCGCGATGAATCAGGCCCCTGGCATGCGCGGCAGCCAGGCCGGTCAGGATCTGTTCGAGGTAAGCCAACGCCCGTTCCATCGGCAAGGCACGTGGGTGCTGCTCCTCGGGCAGTTCTTCGAGCGCGCTGACATCGAACACGTCCTTGCCCAGCTCGTCAGCCAGCGAGTTAGGCAGGTACGGCATGACATAGAATGGCGCGCCATCTTCCAGCTCGCCGTATTCCAGCACACCGACAATATTCGGCTCTTCGTCCAGCGAAGCCAAAATCTTCGCCTCGTTCAGAAACCTCGCTCGCAGAATCTCCAGCCCCTCCTCATCCGAAGACGTGGCAAAGGCAATCAGATTCTCGTCCTTGGGCTTGAATACCTTGATCGCGACCTGGCGGCCAATGGCCGGGTCCTCGCCCAGAAATACTTCGCCAAAGCCGCCGCCACCGAGGCGCTTGAGAATGTTGTAGCGGCTGATTTGGTTCATCACATCTGCTGCCCGTTCAATTCAAATTCGATGGGGGATGCGTCCCCAAACCGCCCGCCCGGCTGCGCCGGACGCAAAGGGTAAAAGGACCAAGAGCAAAGCATTACAAGGAGCTGGCTGGACGGAGTCCGACATAGAAGTTGCGGAGATCGCGGGGGATCCTGATGCGGGCGGCCGAACGCAGGATTTCGCCGGAGCTGCGCCAAGAACCGCCCCGCGAAACAACTCGGCTACAATCACCCGACCTCCAGGCGCTGCCGTCACTGGGGGCACCACTGTAGCGCTCGTTCCAGCAGTCCGCGCCCCACTCCCATACGTTGCCGCTCATGTCCAAAAGACCGAACGCATTAACTCCATAGCGACCGACCGGGGCAGTAGATACCTGCCCGTCATCACACTCGACGATCATCCAATTATTAAACTGACCCTTCGCGCTTCGATCCGCCACGTTGCCATACGTGCACGCTGAACTGGCGCTACTGCCCCAGGGATACGCGCTCGTGCTGCCTGCGCGCAGCGCGTATTCCTGCTCGGCCTCGCTAGGCAGACGGTAGTCCGCGCCGGTCTCATCACTCAACCAGTCTACGTAAGACTGGGCATCATTCCAGCTTATACACACTACCGGATGGTTATCGTTCTGGCTGAAGCCCGGGTCGCGCCAACTGCGGCCCGCCACGTAATAAAGCGCCACGTCTCTCTTCCAGCTGAAACAGCCGCGTTCGCCGCCGGCATTCTTCTCCGCATCCGTGCGGTAGCCAGTCGCGTCGACAAAACGCCGGAACTCGCCCACCGTCACCTCGGTTTTTGCCAGCGCAAACATCGGTACACTGACTTGATGGCGTGGGCCTTCATTATCTCGTCGATTGGCTTCGCCGCTGGCGCTGCCCATCTGGAAACTGCCGGCCGGAACAACCACCATCTCGGGGCACTCGGGGCAGTCACGGAACACCGCGCCGGGTTCGGGAACCGGCCATTTGTCGGCGTCTTTCAAGTGCGCCAGCAGGGTGTCCGTCGCCTCGCCGGTCTCGGCACGGTCGGTGGCCTTCTCAAAAGCACGGATTTGCTCAGTGGTGCCCGGCCCCAACACGCCGTCCACGCTCACATCGCGGCCCAGGCGCTGTAGCTCGGTCTGGATGCCAGTAATCAAGCGACTGCGAGCTTCAGCTTCACGCGCGGCCCGCTCTTCCGCAGCCCGTGCTTGATGGATAGCCTCGATCCTGCCCGCGACTTGGTCCCTGTACTGCCCTTGCGGGTGGTTCTGCGCATATTGCTGGTACGCGGATTTGGTGTTCTCTGCCACCGCCGACTCCCAGGCCTCGCGATCCTGGACCTGCGCAATACGCTCGTCGATCTGATCGATGTACTGCCCTTGCGGGAATTCGCTTCGGTAGGCTTCAAACGCGGATTCGGTATCTTCATCCTGGGCCTGTGCCCAGGCGGCCTCATCCCGGCGATCGTATTCGGTCACCAGGCTTTCGAGCAAGACCTGGTCGGCCGTGCCGGCTACCGGCAGGCCTTGGGCTTCTTCGAAGCTGCGAATCGCCGATTCCGTTCTTGGGTCTAGAACGCCGCTTTCGGGTGCCCGGTAGTCCAGACGGTTCAGATAATCCTGCACCCGGGCGATGATGCTCTCGCCCTGCGCCTCGAGCTGCTCGATGCGCCCGCGGGCGCCTTCGGCGTTGAGCCCATCGGGCCATTGCGACAAATAGGCGTTGTAGCCCTCGATGCTGTCTTCGGCCTGCGCTTCGCGCCAGGCCGCTTGCGCCTCGGCCGCTGCCGCCGCGCGCTCGCGTTCGGCCTGCTCGGCGATGATCTGGCCCTGGCGCCATTCGTAGACGCCCCAGCCGCCCGCCACCAGGACCAACACCACGGCGGACGTGATGGCAATAGGCTTTATGGGGAGCCTGAATGCTGATCCTGCGGCGCTTCTACCTTTACCTCCTTTGGTCCCACCTTCTCCAGCCAAATCAGCGACCGCCTGTTCCATCAGCTGCTTAATCTTGCCGCGGTCCCAGCCGACGGCTTCGGCCGCTTCGACAAAACTGGCCTGAACCGTATTGCTCAAGGGACCCTGCCGCACCTTGACACGCGCGCGAATCGCGCGCGCTAGGCGCTGTTTGGCTGCCAGGGTCTTGTCTTCCTTGATAATCGACTCGATCAGCCGATCGAGGTCTTCCTCGCTCAGTTCGGCAATGGCCGCCAGCGCAGAAAGCCCCTCTCGGTCTTCATTGGTGAGCACCCCATGCGCACCCACCACCTCGGCAATCTTCGCCCGCAGCGGCTTGAGCTCGTCGCGCATGCCGGCCTCGCCCTCGCCGACCCAGGTGCCGGTGTCGCTGGCGTTGTCACTTTCGCCCACCCCGGCCCGGGCCTGCTCGAAGCGTGCCAGCAGTTCGCCGGCATCGGCCGGACGCTCCGCGCGGTCTTCGCTCAGCGCCTTGAGCACCACATCATTCATCGCCTGGCCCAGCGCTGGGACGGCCACATTCGGATCGGCGAACTGACCCACCGGCAGCTTGCCGGTCAACATGCGGTAAGCCAGACGGCCGACCGAATACACATCGGCCCGGGCGTCGACGTGCTTGGCGCTCTCGCGCTGCTCCGGGGCCATGTAGTTGCGGCTGCCCAGCCCAAGATGTGAAACCGTGGAATGCTGGCCGTCCGGGGCCTTGGCAATGCCGAAGTCGACGATGCGCACCTCGCCATCTTCGGTCAGCATGATGTTGGATGGCTTGATATCGCGGTGGATCAGGCCCTTGCCATGGGCAGCAGCCAGGCCGTTGAGGATCTGACCGAGAACATCCAGCGCCCGGTCCAGCGGCAGCGCACGCGGGCGCTGGTTTTCGGGCAGCTCCTCGAGTGCCAGGCTGTCGAAGACATCCCGGCCCAGTTCATCGGCCAGGGAGTCCGGCAGGTAGGGCATGACGTAGAAAGGCGCGCCATCGTCCAGCTCGCCGTATTCGAGAACCTCGACCACATTGCGCTGGTTATGAAGTGAAGCCAGAATCTTCGCCTCACTCAAAAAACGCGCTCGCAGAATCTCCAGCCCTTCCTCGTCCGAAGAGGTGGCAAAGGCAATCAGGTTTTCATCGGCGGGCTTGAATACCTTGATCGCGACCTGGCGACCGATGGCCGGGTCCTCGCCCAGAAATACCTCACCGAAACCGCCTCCGCCGAGGCGTTTGAGAATCTTGTAGCGGCCGACTGTCGTCATGCCTCTCCCCTCGTATGCAGCCTCCGTCGCCAGGGATCAGGCCCGGATCGACTGGCTGGACCCCAACGCAGTTCCGCGCAGCATCTTGCAACCGGACTCCCTCTCGCCGACACTGCTGCATGTCCTGCGATAGCTGCAACCATATCTTTTCCAGCGAGGATTTTCCAGTTCACCAGCGTCGAGCCCTTCCGGAACGACCATACAAAGGCTGCCAGTTCCCATGCTCGCGTGAGCACACAGCGGGCCGGCAACGGGGACCGAAGTCATCCAGATCCGGACAGCCGCGATGCGGCGATATGCAATGCCGTCCGTGTGCCAATCCAAAGATGGATTGGATCCGCTGCCGAGTGAATCCGCTGGTGCGCGTATTGCCTTGCAAATAGACGGTCAGCACCGTCTCCCAATCCGAATACTCGTCGAGCAGCCTTCGGAGCAGGCGGGCGGCAGCCTTTGCGTTGACCGTGGGATAGAAGAGCCATTCCGGGTCTGATCCGACGTTCGTCCCCAGCAGGTCGGGGTTGACGGCCATCAGCCCGATACGCCCTTCATGATCGGCATAACCCGGCTCACAGTCCGTAAGAACGCTCGCCATGGCCAACATGTAGTCCCGCGGCACGTCATGCCGATCAGCTTGCTCCGAGATCAGGCGTGTCTCCGCGCCGCTGCAGAACGCTGATACCTGCGTAGCGACGATCAAGAGAACAAGGCAAATCAGAGCTTTAAATCGAGTCATGGTCTTTCCTCATCAAGTGAATGCATAACCGACATGGCGAGATCGGGAATATTTTTCTGATCCCGCCATGAGCTCTTTCACACGAGACTCAATTTCATCGAGGAGATTTGAAATGCAACGCAGAATTCGTTTGATCACAGCCCCGGCGCTCGCCGCAGTCACACTGTTACTCCTTACCGTTAGCGCCAGCGCGCAATGGCATGGTCGGCACTGGCAGCCACAGCAGATCCAGAACCTCTATTGTTCCGCGCCAGCCTATATCGTGCCTTTTGAACCGCGAAATGCCGGGATCAACATTGGCCCCAACGGATATGTGATCACGATCGCCAGTGCGCTGTCGGGCGATCCGGCAACTGTTCGGGCTTTGCTGGCCCATGAATGCGGCCATGTCATCCACAAGCATGGTATGCATAACCTGAGCGGCCGCATGATTCAGCACAATGAACTTCAGGCCGACTGCACTGCTGCTCGGCTTCTCATGCACAGAAATGATCGCGCTGGCCTGGCCGCCCTGATCAAGTCCGTTGGTCGCTGCGGACCCGTGCCTTCGGGTCATCCGGCCTACCCGACCTGCGACGAGCGGCGCGAGAGAATCCGTGCATGCAGTTGAGATGGCATTGTGCTGGTTCGATTGGCATGCGACTTCAAAGCAAGTGGCAAAAGGTATAGGAGTCACGCCAGCAAACAGACGTGCCAGAGCTGTTGGTGATTGTGGCACAGTCCAGTGCATTTGCACTTCACCCATCTGGGGTATGTATTGACAAAACTTTACCGCTACGATTGCTGGTTTTGTCGGTTCAAGAAGCTCGCATGGATAGCGTACTGTTTACAGTCGGGCGCCAAATACTCGGCAAGACAAAGTGAAGGATATCTTCGTTCAGTCATCGTTAACAGGCGCTGCACCACGGTGCGGAATATTTCACCTATATAACGGATTGTGAAGTGGCTCAGTTTGCAATTTTTTTGATTTCCGCCGTCTGGGCATTCACTGTGCTAATGTCTACCGATGATGCGCTCGCTCATTGTTCCGTTGCCAAGCCAGGCGAGCAGCGCGGCCAATCATCTCGATACATCTCCGTCATTGGCATCAACGACTTCCAAGACAAAATCCCGCCTTCACTGCAAGAGTGCTTGCCGCAATCGATTCGCTTGGCCAGGTCTCGCCCCGGAGTCGAGAGCGAGTTGAAGCAAGCTTTTGCCCATAAACCTGAGGGCAGGATTCTTGAGGTGCTATTGCTTACACCCGTCGAAGAAATCAGCTTTGTAGGGTTGATCGACCTGCTTCATGAGGCCGACAACCAGAAACTCTGGCGCGACGTCTTGTCGGCACTTCTAGCCGGCCCGCCAATCTTTGTGGATGAACTGGACATGGGTCGGCTGCGCTCGCTTGCCCCCGAGGACCCTCTGGTCGCAATGTATTACGTGGAGGCCCTGCGCCAGCTCTCCCGCGAGCCGGCGCATTGGGAATCGGTCGCCAGCGAGATCATCATGGAGAACCCTTCGCTGCTGACTTCCGGGCGGCTCTCGGAACTGAATTATCGGGTGGATATTTGCCGGATGCGGGAATGGCTCCCGGAGCAATCGGGAGAATTTCTGGACGCGCTGGTCGCCGAGGTGGACGCCGGTCAGCAACGCGACATCGGAGCACTCATCGAGCCCGAGCGCCTCTCACCTCTGAGCGTGATGCGAATCGTCAACGCGTCGCATCCGGACTGGCGGCAGCTCTCCGATGCGTGGCGACGCCAGCTTGAGGACAACCTGGGGGACTGGGTCGAGCTGGGACTGCCGAAGGCTCTGGTTTCGAGCGAGACCTGGGGTCTGGCGCAGCGCGCGGCGTTGCGCAACCCCGGCAAGCTGCATCAGGAGATCGAGTGGTTCCTGGCATCCAAGGATCGGATCACCGCAAGCTACTACCTGACGCGGATGGGCGCACACGAGTCCCCGGCGGTGCGCCGCTATGCTGCTGCCATGCAATTTGCGCTCCTGCCGTCCCTGGCGGCTTTCGACAAGATGATCGACCGCGGCATCGCACCGGAACTGGTCGCTCACGAGGCCGAAGCCAGCCAGATCGAAGCAGTCATCATCGGTGCCAACGAGCAGCCGCCCTCTCGGGCGCTCGCAGCGTTTATTGCTAATCTGCCCTGCGATATGTTCCAGGGTGGTGATGATCCACGGTTCGATGCCCAGGCCGGATCGACCAGCCCCGTTATCGGCAAGTGGCGAGAGCGGGCTTCGGAGTGTCGCCAATGATGAGCGCCAGCCTGCCAACCGCGGCTCTCGCGCTGGCATTCGCACTGCTCGGCTGCGAGCAGCCTCAGCCGCGATGGGATGAAGACGTCTACGTCTGGCAGCGCGTCTGGTCCGAACCGGTGCTGACGGCGGTCCGTCAGGCGAGTCCCTACGTGGACCGATTCCGGATTCTCAGCGCGCAGTGGCGCCAGGACGATCCCCCGCTGGTTGTCGATCTCGCACCCGGGCGGGATGTGTTTCGCGCCCGGCGGATCGTCCCGGTCGCCCGGCTGGACGGCAGCCGGCTTTCGGCCGAGCCCAGTGCCGTGGCCGAGGTGCTCACTGGTCAAATCCAGGTTTTCCGAGCCGCCGGCGCGCAGGTCAATGCGGTGGAAATCGACCACGACACCGCCACCGCGGCCGTCGGCGACTACGCGCGCTGGCTGGGCGAACTCCGCCGCGAGTTGCCGCAAGACCTGGCCCTGTGGATCACCGCCCTGCCCGACTGGCGTCACGCGCCCGAAATCGAACGCTTGCTCGACCAGGTCGACCACTACACCCTGCAGGTTCACGCCGTCTCCGGCGACCCGTCCGGCCTGATGGACGGTAGCGACGCCGAAGGCTGGGTCCGAGCCTTCAGCGAAATCTCACAGACACCCTTCTCTACCGCACTCCCCACCTACCAGCTCCGCGCCGGCCTGGACGCTGCGGGCGAAATCCAGTTCCTCGAGGCCGAATCGCCCGTGCCCGCACGCGCAGCGGAAGAACGCTGGCTGTTCACCGCCCCCCAGGAACTGGTCGAGTGGCAGTGGAACATCCAGCTGGACCAACCCAAGCAAATGGCCGGTATCGCCTGGTATCGTCTCCCCATCGAAGGGGATCGCAGCGTGATCAGCATGGGGACTTTTCAGACCATCCTGGAGGGCCAATTCCCGGAATCCGAAATCGAGCTGGCGCTCGAACCTGTCCGGGAAGGCGGCGACACCTACGATGCCACTGTGATCAACCACGGCCCCCACGATGGCGCCTGGCCGGAGAGCATTGAACTGCCGCCTGGCTGCCAAGTTGGTGAGACCGTCAACGGTTTCGTGGCAGACCGTCAAGGTGGACGCATTTCCCATCCACAGCCGGGGCTCTTGAAGGCCGGCGAATCGATTGCCGCCGGCTGGGTTCGCTGCGCCGAGACACCAGATGAAACCACGACCGACTCGGCTGGTTAGCCAACTCGTCACGGGTAACATCGTATGGAGGAAGACCAGTGAGCAAGAGACCGCCGATTCCGCCCCTTTGGGCCATCCTAGGCCTCTTGTGTTGCACGGCCACTTGGTCAGCTCCCAACGATGACCGAGTAGAGACTAGAGCCCGGATCCTTGCAGGTATCGCCTCGGAAAACCCCGATACCACCGTCACCTATATCGAAAACCTCTCCTGCGACCAGCTGCTCCGCGCCGGAATTAGCTACGAGCGGTTGGGGATCAACAAAAGCAATGCTATCCCGGTCCTGCAGGCGATCGAAGCTCGACTGGAAAGCGGCGAGTGCGATCATGTCGGGCTCAAGCCCGACGTCGTGGGCGACTTCCAGATGCGTGATGACGGGTCGTTTTGCTTCGAGTGCTACAGCGAGTACAACCGCAGAGCCATCGAGTGGCTGGAGGAGCTGAAGGCAACCCAAGCGCGATACGAGGACATGCAGGCCCCGAGCGGGTCGCTTGAGGCGCTGGGGGATTTCCGGGTTTCCAGCACCGGCATGCTGATCCACGAGGAATGCTTCGCCGAAGATGGATTCTCCTTCGATGTCGAACAAGCTGTTGTGGATGCACTGGCGCAAACATTCACGAAGCTAATCGCGCTGGAGCAGCTCGCCATTGCCAACGCGACGGGAGAGCCTACCGCGATCAGTCGCCGCCACGTTCCTGATTTCGTCGAGCTCTACGATCCTGAAAACTGGTCGTCAGAACCCGATGTAGCCTATTCCTACCGCTTTGGTGACGGCGATGAATTCGCCTCGTCTGCGTCCAGCGCCCCTTGCGAAGACCTGGCGCCGATGGCCAATCAGTACGGCATCGATCTCGGCCCTGATTGTAGCCTTGCAGACCAGATCGAGAAAGGCAGGCCGAAGCTGTTTTGTGAGTTGGGCGAGGTCGAACCGATTGCCGACAATGATTCCGATGGCGCCCACGCCTACGCGTCCAATCCCAAACAGCCCCGTCCGCTCATCAAGACCTTCGAGGGTCGCACTCGGATTTATCACCAGCCTTACATCGTCTTCAACCCGCAAGAGAGCCGTAAGTTCAGCGGCTCTCGATTCCAGTCGGCGTTGATTCACGAACACTTTCACCATTTCGGCTGGCGCGATTTCTCCAAGGATCACAATGCCTATCCCTACCTCTGCCAGGTCGCCATCTTTTACGACTCGACCCATCGGGACGTTCTGGACGTCTTCGACCTGGAGGCGTCTTCGCGGCGTTGTATCCAATCGGAGTACGATCTCGACAGCCCGGTGCAGGCGGGCCGAATCCGCGATGCGATCGCCAATGACAATGATTAGTGCGGCCGCACAGGATCTTGTCGGCACGCTGGGGACGGCAACCAGGCCTACTCGGCCTTGGAAGACGCCAGCCGGTCGGGCTAATCTAGACACTCGGCAACCCAGGGGGTTGGATGACGACAAGCGAAACGTTCTGGCGCAAGACGCTTTCCCGCGGCCTGCTGGCCGCGGCACTCGCGCTCGGTGCGCTGCCGGCACTGGCCTGCGGGCCCTATTACGGCTCCGAGCTCCTTGAGGACCGGCAGAAGAGCCTGGATTCCCTGTGGGCCGGCAGCTTCGACTACGAAGCGCGGCGCCTGGTCCCGGCACCGCCGGGGCTAACCTACAGATCAACGGTACGGGGCGAGTGGGTCTCTCACTGGAGCCGCAAGCGCGAGGTGCTCGAGGAGCAGATTCTCGGGCCGGATCAGTTGGGGCAAATCCGGCGCCTCTACGCCATGCCGTCGGCCTCGGACGTCGTGGCCGCGCCCAACGATTTCCGGCTGCCGCAGTCGGCCGTGCACTACGTTGCCGGCGCCGTGGCGTGGTACGCCGGCGAACTCGATCAGGCCGAAAAGCAATTCCGGCAATCTGCCGAGTTCACGGCAACCGACAACGCGCCCTGGCCCATCCTCGCGCAGTACATGCTCGGCAACGTGGCCGCCGCCCCCCTGCTCGAGGACGGCTGGGCCATCGCGGAAGAACCCAAGGCGCGCGAACTGGCCCAAGCCCGGACCCTGTTTCAGCGCACGCGTGATCGCGTACGCGACGGCGAACCCGATCCCCTGTCGCTGGGCGTGGACAGCCTCGGCGAGGAGGCCAGAATCCTGTTTCGGGCCGACGACGTGGAGCAAGCCTTCCAACTCTACGCCCAGCAGGCCGCCGCGGGCGATCAAGGCGCGGTGATGTCGCTGTTCTTTCTGACCCGGCGCGCGCGAACCGATCGAGCGTCCTTCGAGGAACTGCTGAGCTTCCCCATCGGTCGCGAGCTGGCGCTGCTCTACGCCTACACCCACTTCGACCCGGTGCAATCCAGCGGCCGCGGAGAATTCTGGGACGCCTACCGCACCGTCGGATCCGGCCCGAGGGTTGAAGACGACCAGCGCATCAAACGCGAAGAGATCGTGGGCATGATGCTCGAGTCATTCGAAGCCCTCGAGCCCGCCGAACTGCCGGCCACCGACCGACTGGCGGCGCTGTCCTACCGACAGGGCCGCTACGAGGAAGCTGCCCGGTTCGCCGCGCTGACGGACACCGGCCTGTCGAACTGGGTGCAGGCCAAGCTTGCGCTTCGAGACGGTCGACCCGACGCGGCGGCGGACAAGTTCCAGTCGGCGCTCGACAAGTTCGGCCGCACGACGCGGTGGGATGGGCAAAACCCGCTGAGGCTCTCGCGCAACCCCGGGTGCCGCGTCGCCGCGGAGGCTGGCTTGTTGGCACTGACGCGCGACCGCGTTCAGAAAAGCCTGGAGCTGCTGCTGACCGCCGGCGGCGTGTACTGGCTGGACGCGGCCTATGTCGCCGAGCACGTCCTGACGGTCGACGAGCTGGTGGAAGTCGTCAGCCGGCTGCCGGAGAACCTGCCGCAGCTCCCCGACTGGCCCCGAAATGAACAAGACAAGATCTCTCTCGAGCGCATCGACGCCATGGACAAATGGCCGTTTTTCGCCTCGCCCGTGGACGGCGTTTTTCCCGCGCTCAAGAACCTGCTGGCCAGAAGGTTGATGCGAGCGGGCCGCTTTGAAGAGGCCAGGGACTACTTCACCTGGTCCAGCCTCAATGAAAAAGCCGGCCGCTACGCCAGACTCATGACCGCCCCCGAAAGCGAGACGGATGCAGAACGCGCCGACCGACTCCTCGCCGCCGCCTACATGACCCGCTGGCACGGGCTCTTTCTCCTCTCCTACGAAACCCGACCGGACTGGGCCGTTTACTCGGGCAACTACCAACCGCGCCTGGATTTCGGACTCGCGACCACCGGCTCCGGTACGAGCGAATTACTGCTATCCAGCCGAGAAGTCACCGCAGACGGCACCCCGCAACAGCTACCCCACTCGCGCTACAGTTATCGCTACACCGCCGCGGAGTTGGCCAACCTTGCGGCCGACTACCTGCCAAAAGATTCCGAAGCGTTCGCCGCCGCACTCTGCCATGCAACGGCCTGGACGCTACAAAGACGCCGGGATATTGGCATGAAGTACACCAACCGTTATTTACGTGAAGCGCGTCGTTTCGACTGGCACCCGACCTTTGGGTCCAGGTGTCCGCAAGGACTCTTTGAGGGGTTGAAATAACGCAACGACTTGCTGGCTCAGACCACGAATGCCAGCAACACAAGGAGGGCACGACATGAGTCAACTAAAACGCTTCCGCCCATGGCCGTCAAGCGGTCTCGTCAGGCACTCGGAACGCACGAGACCAGCGAGGAGCGCCTTTGCTCACTCATCCCTTCTGACCGCCGCGTTTTTTCTGGCGATCGCCATAACAGGCCTTGCTCAAGCACAGACGGAATGCCCTACGCCCCCAGAAGACGTTAAGTCCCCAGCAAATGAAGAGTACTTCGAAGTCCTCGCGTTCGGCGCGCCCGAGCATTATCGTGACGAGCCGCTCTCGGGCGACACCTATATCTGCTTCCAGGAAATGGCCGAGCTAGTCAGGATGGATGAACCTGCCGGCCTCGAGCTACTCAAACAGGTTACGGACTCCGACCTGGGCCAGGCGCTTCGCTACCTCGTAGTGACACCCACTACCGAGATGACCTTTTCTGATTTGATGACCCGAGTATCGGCAGCGGACGATCGGCGTCTCTGGCTTGAAGTCACGGCAAATATGCAAAAGGGGATCACCCCGGAAATCGATCTGGCCGCCTCCGAAATTCGTCAGGAGTGGTTCCCGGACGATGTCGAGATCGCTTTTCAGTTTACCGACGCCATGGTGGAGGTCACTGGCAATCGGTCTTACTGGCGAGGCGTCATGAACGAACTCCTGACAGCCCAATCGGAGTCGCTCACTGAAGCATCCTGCCGCTCCCTTCTCAAGCAGGGACTTAACTGGGGCGAGCTCAAAAAGATTCAGGATGCGGGTCATACCGTGCCAGATGCACTGATCGACCGAGTCCGCAGCCAGGAATGTCAGACTTTCGGTCTACAACTTGACGTTTCGGCCGCAAATCGCCGGTTCGAAGATTTTACGAAGGACCTCAACGAGGAAGGAACCGGCTTTACCTCGCAGCCAAGACCGCCTCTCCCCGATGATCCTAACAGCGATTTCAGGGAGCTCCCAATCGGTGCTGGCGTATTGATTCACGATCAATGCTTCCAGGACGAGAGACTGCAGGAATTAGGCGGCATCCAGTCTGCCGTAGAAGAATCCATCGCAAAGTTTGCCGTTTGTCAGACTGAGATAAATCAATGGCAACCTGGTGGTGCCGCCGAAAGGCTTCATATACCTGAGATGATGAATGTTTTGGATGGAGAGGTCAGTTGGATCCCTGAAGCTTACGGAGATCATGATGGTACACGCAGGATAGTAAATAATGCTTGTGAGGATATAAGCACGTTTGAGTTTTATGACGAAATGACTGTACATGGGCATTGCCAGGATTTGAGACAGTATAAAAATGAACTCCTAAAAGTTTTTTGCCAGTTTGGATCATATGACGTCGCGAAAAAACAAAAAATGGGATACGACCTTACCAGCTCTGATACGGATACGACGGCTCAAGGCACTCGCTATGATATGACGTTTATAAATTGGAAGGAGCAGACCAAAGTTTACAATGGACCTTACATATCCATACATCCCGATAGGCGAGTGAGTAGAGGGGAGCTGATATCCACCCTTGGCCATGAGTTTATCCACACGCTGCACGCGCATAATGTCCATCATTACACTTATCCGCTAAATGATTTTGCGACGATGTGCGAGGCGGCTTGTTTTTATGATGATTGGGGTATGACGAAAATCACTGGGCAAGACTGGGGTGACGCAGTCGACGCTTGCAACTCGCTTGGGGAACCTGACCGAATAGATAGGAGTACTGCCAGCCGCATACGCGAAGCGCTTTAACCATAAAGTATGTTTGCCACGCGCTCCGATCCTGGCGTGCAGACATTGGCTTCTACAGGCAGAAATCTAACTGTAGACTAATCAAATGTCACAAGAAGCCGAGTCTTGAGTTGGAAAAGACCACCGCCGCGCACTCGCCGACTATACTCATGAAAAGAAATGTTTGCAGTTTATTTTCGCTATGCGGCCTGCTCGGATGCGCTTCGATTACCAATCACGCCGACGATCCGGCAACGATTTTGACTTTCAGCGGCCTTACGTGTTGGGACCAAACCGGGCGTGAGGTCATGCATGCGACCCTGATACGATGAATTTAACCGTTGACCAATCTCGCATCAACGCAGGCTCCCCCAAGTACTGGATCATGGACTTTGTGCCAGGCCAAGGCGGCTACAAGCACGCTAACGACTTTGAATTTACTCTTATGGAGCCGGACGCGAGGACTTGGAGCACGCTCTCCATTGACTCCCGCGGAGCAGCCTCAGCCGACTTCGAGCTTGCTAATGCAGGCGATCGAATAAACCAGGTCATCTGCCATGTGTTCATTGCGAATCCTAAAGAACCTCGACCTCTTAGAGCGGTGTTGCGCGGAAATGCAACCGGAACGGCGGTAGAAGCCGCATCAATCGATTTCGCAATGGAGATAAAGAGCCGCCTGCGAGATGTTGGCGGTCAAAGCAATACAGATTTTCCAATGGACTCGGTTGAGGCGTTCTTCATCTGGCTAAGAGCGCACCTGGATCGCCACCGTTACGGCATCAGCTCCTATTCGCAATTCAGGGCCACTAAGCTACTCTCGGTTCATGAAAGACCGTGCGATCGTGGAGGTACCAGCCCTTTCCACTCTATGTTCGAGGCTTCCGAATCTGCCGGCAATGACCATGGAGACGTGGCCATTATTTTCGATGAGATAGACCGTAGGCTGCTTGTCAATTTGTTCGAACTCTGCACCGCCGATGACTGGGCGGGGAAGCGGTGATTTCTTTACCTGAAAGAGCCCAATGAGCAAGCCCGTCGAGTACCAATTACGGAGAGAGAGCAGCGCTACTCTGGGAGAGCCAATGCAAAAACTCGCCAGCAATCACTCCAGTCGCGCTAACCCCATACGGGACTGCTTTGCTAGGCGCACCATGTCGTTCCTCTCGCCGGCCGCCATTTCCCTTTCTCTCGCCATTGCAAGCGCCGCAGAAGCGCAAACAGAAGATGAACAGGGAAATATTGTCATCACTGAGGAAGGTGGCTTTTGTTTTGCTTGCTATAGCGAAGAGGCCGCACGATTTAAATCGCTTTTAGATGACATGAAAGGCATCCAAAAGGAATACCAGGGCATGGAAAACCCAAGTAAAAACCTAGAGCGCTTTGATGATTTTCGTATTTCCAGAACCGGAATGCTAATTCATGAAGAGTGTTTTGAACCGGGCCGGTTTGGCTTTGATGTAGAGCAAGCGGTTGTGGATGGGTTGGTGAAAACGTTTTCGAAGTTTATTGAGTTAGAAAAAGATGAAATTGAAAATTGGACCGGTGAGCCTACTCAAATTATTCTAGGTCATGTTCCAGATTTTGTAAATTTATATGACCCTAATAACTGGGAGGAAAGTAATTCTATTACCTATGAGTACCGAGCAAAAAATGGTGATTTGATTCATGGTGCTGAAAATGAAACTGATCCATGCAGTGATTTACGTTCTTTTGCTAATAGATATCAGGTAGATATGAGGCAGAGCTGTAGATTTCCAAATCATATCGAACGGGGTCGGCCTAAAATTTTTTGTGCAGCAGGTGAAGCAGAGGAGATTTCCGTAGAAAAATTAGAGGGAACAAATGCTTATGCGTCCAACCCAACTAAACCTAGGCCTTTATTAAAAAATTATAATGGGCAAACAAGTATCTATCAGGAGCCATTCATTGTGTTTAATGATGATAGAACAAGAGATTTTAGTTCAAAAAGGTTTCAATCGGCCCTAACACATGAGCATTTCCATAACTTTGGCTGGGAAGATTTCGCCCAGTCTCATAATTCTTATTCTTACTATTGTCAGGTAGCAGTTTTTTATAATAGCGTGCACGAAGATGTGCTGACTAGCGATGATCACGTAAATGGAATAGAAGGTTGTATTAATTCAAACTATGATCCAGATAGTCCTAGGCATGCAGCAGAAATTGGTAATAGAATCGCGAGTGATAAAGATTAATAGTGACGTAACGTATTTTTCGCAAAAAGGAGGCGGTGGTTCCTCTCTGGTAAATTGGTTTTTGACGAAGCAACCAGAACAAGCAGGCCACCGCCATGGGTAAAAAGTCTGCCGCATCCGGGGAGATAATCGTTGCACTACCTGCATGTTGATGCAGTGACGTGCCCCAAGCACGGTACCGGTAATATGGCAGAGCCCGGCTGTACACGGCACCAGATCAGACTCGGTGAAGACGGAGCGCATATCATGAGTCTGGCAAACTCCAAATGCTTACAGTCAGCCCGGCTCCAGTATTTGCTCACTATCTTGGAGTCGCACCCGCTTCAACCAATTCAGCTCAGCGTCTCGCGCGCCAGACTCAGTTCTCGAGCGCTACAAGCATCTCAACGTAGTTGGAGCACTCTCTCGAAATAGTATCGGTGTACTGCTTGAACCGTTGATAGGCGCCCTGAGTCAAGGAAGTTGGACAAAACTCTGAACTTGTTCCGGTTTCCGACGGTGTGATCAGTGCCGTGAAGAAGGCTTCCCAGGCATTCGGGATTTCACCTTCCGGAATTCCGCTGATGAGATCTTTGACGTTATCGATGAACAGCTGGGCATCCGTACTGGACGTCTCGGCACATGGCGCATAGTGGGGCTCACCTCTGGTTGACTGGAGGGCCGCCCTGGTGTCGGCTATGAGATCCTGATAATCACTTACCCGACACTCATTCTGGGCATGGGCGCTGGGCTGCGGGGAGAGAAAAAACGCGAACGCGATTGCTGACAGATATCTTCTCATGAGCACTACTCTACACTTCGTCGTTCAACAAGCTGGGTTCAATTTTCCCGGAACCCGGCGATGCGGTTGTCGTACTCGAATTCTACACGCCGGACAAGTCTTGATCTGAACCCAGGTTTAACAGCCCCCGGACTTCTCTGCGACAGGCCATATCTGAGACCGTTTGGCGGACTCTCCCAACTCCATTCAGCATCCGCGCACGAGCGCGCCGGTCGCCTTGGGCCCGTCCCCACCGGTCACCCTGCCCCGGCGCGCAACTGCGCTTCCAATTGATTTCGATCCGTTCGAGAGGAGTATTCAGTCCTCGGATGGCCTGGATCTCCTTCGCGAACTGTTCTGAGCCTCCGGTGCACACAACGATACAAGTCCGGCAGTATGGCTCGCCGCTTGACGGACTTGAGATTGCGCAAGACCCGCATCCCGGACAGGAGTCCACACTTTGGGCTTCACACGGCAGGGGGTCGCTGGTTCGAACCCAGCATCGCCCACCACCGAATCCAGGTGCTTACCGGAGACATCGGTAACACTTTTGACGAAAACGGGTTGGGCGCGAGCTCAACCCGATTTTTGTTCTCGTCGAAGAATCCGATGTCTATTCCATAAAGCTTACCAGCCAGATCTGATCGGCGACCTCGCGGATGCCGATGTGCTATCCCGCAGAGCATGGATGACTCAAGTTGGACGTCGATCCTTCTTTGCCCCGCAATGGCACAGCCCGGACTAGTAAAGGCACGAGCAAGATGCAATTGGCCGGCGCATGAAGGTGCAATTGGCCGCTGACAAAGTCCCGTCCGCGCGCCACCTCGAGGAACTCGACATCCTGTTCGCCTCCCTGCAGGGGCGCGCATTTGCCGGGGAGCTTTGATGGTTGGGGCCGTCGCCCCTCGATACGATGGACATGAAAGCGCCGAAGATGGCTCTGAAGCGCACGAATACCCCAGAAATCGGTCCATTTGACACGTATGCGCGCTGGTTTTTGATCGGCAAGGCACTTTGCTGCTCACGCATGAACGGGAAAGTCGATCGTTGATCATTTTTCTCGGAATTTGAGAATCAAACTTACTTGCCGCTCACGCATGATCAACAAATTGCTTTCCTGATCATTAATGTGTCAAAATGATCATCAAAATCGCTCGTACCTCGAATCGGTGCTCTGATGACGCTTGATCTCAGCAAGGCGGTTCATTACCACGTCGGCCAGTTCCCGCCGACCGAGTTGGCCTATGACCGCCTGATGCGCCCCCTTCTGGAGGCAACGGCGGCTCTGGCGCGCTACGACCAGATGCTACAGAGCATGCACAACAGCGAGATCTTCCTTGCCCCGCTGAGGCAGCAGGAAGCCGTGGTCTCGTCACGCATGGAAGGCACCGTCAGCACCATGGACGAGATCCTGCAGCTCGAGGCCGAATTCGGCGACGACGAAGCGAGCGCAACCGGGGAGTACCGTTCCGACGTGATCGAGACAGCGCTGTACCGCCGCGCGCTGAACACGGCACAACGACAGCTCGAAGAGGGCCGGCCATTTTCCGAGTCACTGGTCAAGGGCATACACCAGCAGTTGCTGTCGCTTGGCCGCGGCGCGGGGAAGTCGCCGGGACGTTACAAGCGCAATCAGAATTACGTCATCGACCGTGGCACACGCAGTGTCAGCTTCGTCCCAATCGCGCCCGAGCAGCTCTCCGCCGGCATGGAGAATCTGTTCCGTTTGATCGAGAACCAGGAAATCCCCCTGCTCCTGCGGGCCGCGCTGGCCCACGTGGAGTTCGAGGCGCTGCACCCTTTCGAGGACGGCAACGGCCGGGTCGGCAGGATGCTGATCACCCTGATTCTGTGGCGCGGTGACGAGATTGCTGCGCCGCACTTCTACATCAGCCGCTACTTCGAGGACAACAAGGACGAGTATCTGGCCCGACTGCAGAGTGTCTCGGCCGACGCCGACTGGGAGGGGTGGTGTGGCTTCTTCCTGACCGCCGTGGCGAGGCAAGCAACCCGCAATCTGGAGGTGGCCAACAGCGATCCGAGAGCTTTACGATGAAATGAAGTTGCGTTTCGCCGACCTGCTCGGTTCAAGGTATTCCGTGGCCGCACTGGACTACCTGTTCACCTGGCCGGTGTTTCGCAATAGCGTGTTTGCGCAGAGAGCGGGCATTCCGGCACCAACGGCGCGCCGCTTCACCCGGGTACTGTTCGAGGAGGGGCTGCTCGAAACGGTCCGGGAGGCTTCCGGTCGACGTAGCGCAATCTACCGTTTCGAGCCCCTGATGGAAAGAGTACGCGTTTAGGGCCGAGGAAAACCCGGGGAAGACATTGCATGGGCTTTCCTGTTGCAGCACGCTCCCCATCACGGTCAGGAATCGATCCACTCTTCCAGGGGACGGGAGAGAAACTCGGCCAGGTCGATGCCGTCAGCGCCAACAAGAAGGCTTCGATCCGGGTCGAAGATCTTTCGAAAGGCAGCCATTCCCGACAGGCCATCGCGCCGAGCCGTACTCTTAACCTCGATGGCATACAGTCGCTGTGCCGCCCGCACGACGAAATCCACTTCCCGGTCACCCTGGCGCCAATAGTAGAGTTCGCAGGCACCACGCGCGGCCTCATTGACCAGGTGGGCACCGATGGCCGACTCCACCAGCCGACCGTAGAACTCGCCGTCGGCGCGGGCCTGCTCCGGGCTCATCCCGGAAAGGGCGGTCATCAGCGCCGTGTTGAATACCTGCAGTTTCGGGCTGGAAGCGCGCTGGCGCACGGCGTTGCCGGCGTACTTCTGAAGGCCGGCCAGCATGCCGGCGGCCTCAAGGAGTTCCAGGTAGTGGGCCAGTGTCGTGGTGTTTCCGGCGTCGTGAAGCTGCCCCAGCATCTTGGTATAGGACAGTACCTGCCCGGAAAAACGACACCCCAGCTCAAACAGACGACGCAGCAAGGCCGGTTTGTCCACCCGGGTGAGCAGTAAGACGTCGCGGGCGATCGTGGTCTCGACCAACGCATCCAGAATGTAACGGCGCCAGCGTTCCGGCTCACCGACCAGCGGCGCGGCACCGGGATACCCGCCAAAGTACAGGTAGTCTTCGAGGGAGAAATCGAAAGCCTCGCGCATTTCAGAAAAGGACCAGTGAGGAAGATGCAGCGTCTCGAAACGCCCAGCGAGACTCTCGGTGAGCCCCTGTTGAAGCAATAGCGGCGCCGAGCCCAGCAATACGACCTTGAGTGGCCGCTCCTTGCGGCTATCTTCATCCCACAGCCTCTTGACGACCTCGGACCACTGCTCGACCTTCTGAACCTCGTCGACGACCAGGATCCCACCGGATTCCGCCAACTCGAACCGAGCCGCCTCCCACTGCGACACAAGCCAGTCGCGATCTCGCAGCGAGGGTTCGTCGGCACTGGCAAATCGCACCGGCAAGTGGATGGCATCCGTCACCTGCTGAACGAGCGTGGTCTTGCCCACTTGCCGCGCTCCGGTGACGATCTGGATCCAACGCCGTGGTTCCGCCAGGCGCCTGGAAAGCTCCGCGGCCTGGAACCGGCGAAATGTATTGCTGTTTTTACTCATCATGTTGAGTTATTTTACTCAATGTAACGAGTAAATCAATCTTGCCATGTACTTGACGTCATGAGCTGGGGCCCCAGTAATCACCCGAAACAGAAGTTGGCTTGTATGGCCTAGGCTCTACTTCTGACGCGCACCAAAATGGGGGGACTACCAAATGGCTTTGGCCAGAAAAATCAAGGCCGTCCCGGTTTTTGGTCCTCTGGTTTTCAGGTGTCATAATTATGCTGAGACCTGACGCACCCCTATTTCCCTCCCTCGTCTAAAAAGTCGCTAGGATTGATCAGAGGGAAATCCTTCTTTATGACAGGATTCACCCTTCTTTCATTTAAATCGGAGGTTTTGAAAGCGAGGCTTGGTAGTTCCTCAACAGGCATGCCTAACCTAACCCCACACGACCACATTATCGTCACAGAGAATCGCCTTAAGTACTCCTTTTCGTCACAATTTAGGTATCTGCTGCTCGAGGAGCATATATTTCTCTCAACCTCGCATGCTTCTTCATAAGCCTTCTCAAATTCTCCCATCTTATAAAGCAAGAACAGCTTCAATAGCGCCTGTTTAGGAAGAAGAAAACCAGTGAGCTTTTCTGCTTGACGAAAGTTTTCGTAGGCGCGTCGATACTCTTCGTTGGATGCCAAAGTAAATGCCCTTTGGGACCTAAAGGTAAAAGCGATAGAATTTGGAATACTCTTCAGAACGCTCCAAAAATTGGCAACGCTTTTCATGGCCCCACTCCTGGATGCCCTCCAGACGATTTAGCGGCCTCAGTCACAGTTTCCATTAAGACCCTGACGCCCTCAACCACTTTCTCTGTCACTGTTCTGGGACGAACCCGACGCACGTCGTCAGCTAGCGCTTCAGCGCGGGCCAATTCATCGTAGGATCGATAGTCCTCATATCTAGAATCAACTGTCCTTGCCGAAGCCCGACTGCCCTGACTATTTCTGAACTGGCGTCCAACACTTTGGCTCACTGACTCGAATCGACCTCTTCCCCCCCCCGGATTCTGACACTGCCATTCGGACCAGTCATCACTCTAAGCTGCAGATCTTGTGGGCTTGTGGAGGCACTAAATTTAACCTGCGGTCTCCATAATTCTGTTATGAACCCAATCGAAGATTCTTGCACATAATACGCAGTAGGCGATCCCGCAACTTCTCTCCCAAACTGCGCTGCGCCGTCTCGCGCTGCTCTTCCACTCAGTCGGGCCAGAGACGTTCCCAGTGAGCCAGCGCCCGAGAGCGCAAGTGAACCCTCAACAAGATCGGCGGCTCCTTGCGCACCAGCAACCCCTGCCTCGTAGTGTCGGCCTTGGTTGCGGAGGAACTGGACCTCAGCGTCGATTTGCTCAAAATGCGCCCGCGTATTGTCAATCGGATTCGCAAGAAAGTTACCGGCGGACGTGACACCATCTGCCAACTTCTGCGCGCTCCCACCATACAACCGGCCACCCGAGAGCGCGTCTACACCAGCATTGACGACCCCTGCCGCGCCCATTACGGCATTCACGGGGACCTGACCAGCTCTCTTCAACATGCCTACCGTAGCACCAGCCATTTCAGCACGTTCGCCTGCACTCAATGCCGCATAAGCCGCAGCCTTTCGCTCGGGCGTTCCATCGACGTAGCATAGCTCACAAGGCTCTGGCGCCTCATATCCAGGCATCTCACTCCAGGAATTCGGAAGCCCCATCCGCCCATCCGGATCCACAAACACCGTCGGATTGGCGTAGGCATACAGATACCGATGCAGGCTCAACGGCCGCTTGGGCTCACCCCAGACGGGGTCTTCCGAGATGAACCGCCCGGTCGCGGCGTTGTACCAACGCTGCTGGGCGTAGTAGAGGTCCGGGGCCTCGCCGGGGCCTCTCTGGTGGCCGGTGAAGCCAAATCTCGGGATGTCGGGGGACGTCTCTTCCTCGACCTCGCCATACTCGTCATAGCGGGTCAC
Organism: Lysobacterales bacterium; assembly: GCA_034520805.1. Taxonomy (GTDB): domain Bacteria; phylum Pseudomonadota; class Gammaproteobacteria; order Xanthomonadales; family Wenzhouxiangellaceae; genus Wenzhouxiangella. The sequence goes on from JAXHNG010000022.1 coordinate 223,241, forward strand.
CGAGTAGGTGGTGCCGGTGTCGGTCAGGCGCTTTACTGGGGTCTTGAGCGCGTCGGTCAGCCAGGTGCGGGTGCTTCGCGCTTCGGTCTCGGCCAGCAGACGATCCGGGCCGTGGTCGTAGCGCATCAGCAGGTTGCCGAGGACGTTGGTCTCGAACGCCATCGTCTCGCCGTCCCAGCGGAATCTCCTCGCATCGGAGGGCGTGGTCTCGGCAATACGGAAGCCGGCATCGTCGTAGGTCCAAAATCGAGGACACCCACGATCTGTAGGATATCTCCTACGCCAAGAGACGGCAATCTACTAATTCACAGCGCCTCAACGCTGCGGCAGTCTGTCTGCATGACCTACCCGCGCAGCCATCTTGTCAGCGACGAAGAGCCCGGCTTCTACCATTGCGTCAGCCGCTGTGTGCGGCGCGCCTTTCTTTGCGGCCGGGATTCCTGTAGCGGCAGGAGTTTCGAGCACCGCCGGCAGTGGATCGAGGACCGCATCCTCGAACTTGCTGAGCATTTTGCGGTTTCCGTGTTCGCCTACGCCGTGATGTCGAACCATTTCCACATTGTCCTGCGCAACGACCCGCAGCAGGCCCGGATCTGGTCTGACCGCGAAATCGCCGAGCGCTGGCTGGCGCTGTTTCCAGGCTCGATCAGCGATCGCGATGATCCGGCCTGCGTTGAGAAAGCCACCCTGGCGCTGCTGGGCAACGCGGAGCGCCTGGACGTCATCCGACAGCGTCTGGGCTCGATCAGCTGGTTCATGCGCGCTCTCAACGAGCCGATTGCGCGCCTGGCCAACCGCGAGGACGGATGTACGAGACGATTCTGGGAGGGTCGGTTCAAGTGCCAGGCGCTGCTGGACGAGCAAGCCGTGTTGTCTTGCATGGCCTATGTGGACCTCAATCCGGTCCGTGCCGGTATGTGCGAAACGCTACGTGACTCCCGGCATACCTCCGTTCGGCACCGACTCGAGTCGGCTCGATCCGCCATCGGGAAGACCCTGGGCAGAGAGCCCCAGAATGAAGGACTCAAGCCCGTCGCCGGGCTCAATGTGGACACCCTCTCCGACCTCACGGAATGTAGCTACATCGACCTGGTCCGCTGGACTGGACTCCAGGCAAATCCGAACAAGCGCGGAAAACTGTCCGCAGCTGAAGAAACGCCACCCGAAGGCCTCTGGGGCGTCGCCAGCCATCCCCGAGAGTGGATGCGACGCGTCGAAGGGACCGAAAGCCGCTACTACCGGGCGATCGGGTCGGCCGAGACACTGATGCTGAGGGCTGCAGACCTCGGCCAACGCTGGATGAAAGGGGTTTCCAGAGAGTTCGCGCTCAAGAAACTGCGAGAACAGCCGCTGTCCTGGTAACCCTTTCCCAAACTAGCCTCCCTATTCACCGGAGCAAGCCGGACGCTAGCCCGTGCGCGAATTCGGCTCCAGTCAAGCTGAGGACTCTCCAAAACGGCAAATCGCGGCCACCTAGACGTCAGATCCAACAGATTGGGACTCCAAGGCCATCGCGATGAGGCGGGCTGAGCTGGCTGAGCTAAAGAAAATCTTGGCTGTCCCAGTTTTATAGTTTTATTGGTTCCTAGTTCCAGCTTGGCGTTTTCGTTCTCCAGCTCACGCAACCGCTTGGCCTCGGACACCTCCATGCCACCAAACTTGGGTTTCCAGCGGTAGACGGTGTTCTCGGCAACGCCATGACGACGGGCGATGTCCGGCACCGACGCACCAGCCTCGTGTTCCTTGAGGATCGAGGTGATCTGTTCTTGTGTATCCCGTTTGCGCTTCATTTCGGGACCTCCCTTGGGCCAGAATATCGGGAAATCCCACATGCTGCATGGCTCGGATTAGCGGGGTACGGTCATTTAGCTGCTGCCCCAGTTTTTACTACTAGGTTGACAGTCATGCATCCTTGCCGTACGTTCCGATGCTTGATCCCCCACACATAGCCCAGAGCAAGGACGAGCTGATGCGAACCTACTCAAAGTTTCTATGCTTGGCCGGTCTGGTGGCGACCTCCGCAGGCGCAACCGACTATGGATTTATCGCTGAAAGGAATTCTCCCGAAGATGATTTCGTAATTGGCGTAGCCTCAGATTCGGGACTCGGCGGGATCCTCACCATTCCATATCCGCTGGAGGAAAGCATTACCGAGACTGCGAGGGATGGTATAAGGCTGGCCGACGGCAGCTACGTTGTCTACAACGGGACATTCGATCCTGTCTTGAGCCACTTCGAAGACGGGAGCTGGAATCATTTTCAGTTTTCAGGGTGGACTACAGTCAATAACGGCAGCTATGGTGGCATTGCCAGCAACGGTCAGTTCGTATTTGTCACCGACATGGAGACGGCAGGTGACGGAGCTGCACAGGGAGTCGTTCGATTTGATCTTTCCGAGCAAGAGCCCACGGTCCGATTTGCTGAAGATATTGAACCAATCGACCTGACCATCGGACGTGACGGCGGTCTTTACATTCTCTACCCAGGAGGCTCTCCTAGTGGTCGTATGATTGATGTTTACAACATCGTCTCACTTTCCAAATTAGCTACCATCAACCTGCAGGACATCTTCGGTTTTACCGAACATCGCAGCATCGCAGTGGATTCGAATGGCGACATCTTTATCGCCGATTGGGATGGTGATATCCAGCGCATTGATAGCTCCGGAAACATTCTTCATACGCTCGATCTAGAAGAAAATCTCTATGATGTGGACCTCATTGGCGATGAAGTGCTTGTCGGTTCGAGGTTTGGCGAGATCTTTATCCTGAACAAGGATTTCAGTTCCAGCGCTAGTGTCAATATCGAAGACTTTGGAAACTCACTCAGTGACCGTGGCGTCTTCATCTTGGGGGAAAGTGTTGATACCACTTTCCTGGATTCCTTGTTTTCTGACAGATTCGAAACGCCGCAACCCCGCTGACAGAGACAACTGCAGCAGCCTGGACGCCGTGAATTCACACAATAGCCGCGACACTCACTTAGCGGTGTAATTCCTAGGTTAGCCGCCATCCTGGGCGATCTCTGGGCTGTTTGTTCATACGCTAAATGATGCGACAAAGCTCGTGCGGTGTCAGCTTGCTCAAATCGACTGATCAGGAACCCAGCGGCGCAGCCGAGCATTAGCGGTTTCCTTGCTTACCCGCTGCCAGGGGGCGTATGGATCCGCAGAGTAGACCTTAGTTGAAATCTTCTCTTCGATGGAATTCACTCACCCAAATGCTGTCGGTCGAGTTCGAAAACTCTGCCGTTCTTCTCCATTCTTTCCGTTGCCCGGGTCCATCCGCT
>JAXHNG010000023.1:0-29508 GCA_034520805.1 Lysobacterales bacterium
TTTACATCGCTAGTGACCGTCTGAGTCGGCGGGTCAATTTGAATAGTCGCGTCTGGAACGGCACTACCACCGATATCGAGGACAGTTCCCTGAATTGTTCCGCTGTCGACAGCATCAGCAGCGGGCGGACCCGCCGGCCCAACGTCACCATCGTCTCCCGAGCAGCCTAGAAACAACGCGGCGGACGCCAGCAATAGGGTTTTCTTGGTGATGCGCATTAGTCTTGCCTCCAAGCACTGCGCGGCGAGGTCCTGGCACTGCAGGCCGAGGGCGTCGGCGACGCTTGTCGCGGAAAACCTTGATGAACCGACTTAGCGCATCGACTCGAGTACGTTCGCGAATGGCGCAGTGGTCATGGCGTTGCTTCCATTGGCATGGAATTTTTCGCACTTTATACGCACTGTAGACGCATAGTCGTCACGCGCTTGCTGCGTATAGGAAGTATAAACGCCCTATTTCCCGAAATCCAAGAGTATACGCAGCCTGCCCGAGGTCGCTTTTGACCCGATCGGAGCGCCACGCGGACCAGATTTACGGGGAATCCGGGGGAATCCGGGGGAATCCGGGACACCCACGATTTGTAGAAAATTCGCTACACCCGACTGCGACGTTTGCCGGATTTCTGGGTGCCGTGTATTGAGTCACCATGGCTCCATGGCCTATCCGCGCAGCCAACTGGTCAGCGACGAGGAGCCCGGCTTCTTGCACGCATGACGGCATTCAGCACTCGCTTCTTGCGCGCTCCGCGCAAACCGCGAGCACTTCATTGCCTATGCTGCTCCCGCCGCTGCGTCCGGCGAGCGTTTTTCTGCGGTGTCGACCAGCACTCGGGTAAGAACTTCGAGCACCGGCGTCATTGGATCGAGGATCGACTCTTCAAGCTGGCCGAAAGCTTCGCAGTCTCGGTTTACGCCTACGCCGTAGCACAGGCGAGAGCGACGGGGCGATTTGCCGAAGGCAAGAAGCCCCTGAGCGAAGCCGTTGTGCGTGCAGGCTAAGCCGCCGGGTCGGTTTGCGCGATAGCACAAGAAGACCCAAGGTGTGCCGTCAAGCGCGTGTCAAATCACTGTCATGTAGTGCTGCATAGCGATCCTCGGGTGTCCTGGCAGTGGTCGGATCGGGAAATCGCAGAGCGCCAAAAATCGTGGGTGTCCTGGTTTTTTTCAGAGGTTCCTTACGATCTTGTCTGCCCTGTTCCGCGAACGACCCATTTATAGCTGGTGAGCTCGGGTAGGGCCATGGGGCCACGCGCGTGCAGCTTCTGGGTGCTGATGCCGATTTCCGCGCCCATGCCGAACTGGCCGCCATCGGTAAAAGCCGTGGAGGCATTGGCGTAGACGGCCGCACTGTCCACTCGCATGAGGAAGGTGTCGATCACCTGCTCATCCTGGGCGATCACCGCCTCGCTATGGCGTGAGGAGTGGCGCGCGATGTGAGCCAGTGCGGCCTCCAGGTCGGGGACCACTTTGACGGCCATGGCCAGCGACAGGAACTCGCGGCCAAAGTCTTCGTCCTTTGCCCGCTCGAGGCGCGCCGGGTAATTTCCCTCCAGCGCCTCGAAGGCTTGCCGGTCGGCGTGCACCGTGACGCCGTGATCCCGCCCCATGCGCTCAAGCAGCTTCGGCAGCACCGGAAGTTTTTCCCGGTGTAGCAACAGCGTGTCCAGCGCATTGCATACGCTTACCCGTCGCGTTTTGGAGTTAAAAACAACGGCCTCGGCCATGCTCTCGTCGGCGCTGGCATCCACGTAGGTATGCACGACCCCGGCGCCGGTTTCGATCACCGGGATCCGCGCATGCCGGCGCACGAAATCAATCAGTCCCTGGCTGCCGCGGGGAATGGCCACGTCGATCAGTCCTACCGCGTCGAGCACCACTGGCAGAGCCTCGCGCTCGGCCGGCGTCAGACAGACCAGTTCTGTAGCCATGCCGTTGTTCGCGAGGGCCTCGTGAATGAGTTGCACGATAACCTTGTTCGAGGCTGCAGCATCCCTACTGCCCTTGAGCACGCAGGCGTTGCCCGATTTCAGGCACAGGGCAAAGACGTCGAAGGTCACGTTGGGCCGTGACTCGAAAATGACCGCGACCACGCCCAGGGGTACCGAAACTCGTCTAAGGTCGAGACCGTTGTCGAGGCGGCGGTGCTGCTGGACCTGGCCCAAGGGGCTGTCCAGCGAGGCGACCTGCTCGAGATCTTCGCAAATGGCCTCGATCCGCTGCTCGTCGAGCAGCAGCCGGTCGTGGCGCGGGTCGGCAGGATCCATGCGATCGAGGTCCTCGCGGTTTGCCGCCAGCAGGCGCGAGCGCTGCTCGCGGGCCAGGCGGGCGAGTTCGACGATCACCGCTGAGAGCTGCTCGTCGCCGACCCCGGACAGGCTCCGACTGGCCTCGCGTGTTTCACGGATCGATTGCAGAAGGGTCTCGTGATTCATGGTGACTCGATATGCAGGTAGTCGTAGTGAACCAGGGCCTTTGCCCCGTGTTGGCCCAGGTGCTGGCGGGCTGCCTCGGCGCCGTACTGGGCGCGCCCCCAGCCGACCAGCTCGCCGTCGTCGGTTTCGATACGAACGATATCGCCTTTCTCGAAATCACCCCGCACGGCGGCCACACCAACTGGCAAAAGGCTGGCGAGGCGCTCTGGGTCGCGCAGGGCGCGCGCTGCGCCGGCATTGATGAGCACGTCGCCCTTTTCGTGGCCCCGGCTGCTCGCCACCCAGCGCTTGACCGAGCTGGCGGAACGCTCGGCGCGAAAACGGGTGCCCTGGCCGGTCGCGGCGAGCAGCGCGGGGACGACTCCACCCTGGCGGCCATCGGCAATCCATGTCTCGGTGCCGAGAGATGCGGCGCGGCGGGCGATTCGCAGCTTGGTGTGGATACCGCCGCGCCCGAAGTCCGAATGTGTGGGCAGCGCAGCCATGGGCCGGGCCGCCGAATCCTGCCAGTCGGCGATCACCTCACCGTTTTCATCCAGAACGCCGGGCACATTGGAGAGCAGGAACAGGCGGCTTGCGCCGAGCATGGCCGCGAGCAGACCGGCGAGCTCATCGTTGTCGGTAAACATCAGTTCGGTCACCGCGACCACGTCGTTCTCGTTGACTACCGGCACGATGCCCCGCGCCAGGAGTGCATGAAGACAACGCTGCATGTTGAGATAGTGCTGTCGATCCCTGAAATCGCTGCGCGTGGCCAGGACCTGGGCGCATACCCGGTTGTGCTCGCTGAACAGGGCCTGGTAGGTCTGCATCAGCCGGACTTGTCCCACCGCCGAGGCCACCTGGCGGCGTTCGACCTCCGAGTCCGTTGCGTGTGTCTCGAAACAGTCCAGCGCTGCGGCAACGGCGCCGGAGGACACCAGAACCACCGCCCGCCCATCGTCCAGGAGGCCGTCGATATCGCTGACCAGCCGCCTGAGCCGCTCCTCGTTGACGCGACCGTTTTCGGTCACCACGTGGGTGCCAACCTTGATAACGATGACATCGGAGACCATGCTGCGATTACAACGCGATCGGTGACGGCTGTCCAGCTGTACACCTCATCCGTGGGCCAGTTCAGGCCACGGGGCCGGGCTGCCGAGGAACCAGCTGGCTGCCGTCTCCTCGACCCGGCTCCATGGATACCCGATTCGAGCCAGTAGCCGGTCAAAATCCTTTTGTTCGTTCTCCGGCACCAGGAAGCCGGCCAGCACCCGGCCATAGTCGGCGCCGTGGTTGCGATAGTGGAACAGGCTGATCGAGAACCGTCCGGCCAGGCAGGTCAGGAACTGCTCGAGCGCACCGGGACGTTCCGGGAAGCGGAACTGGTAGAGGACTTCGCGCGCCGGCACTGGACAATGGCCACCCACCATGTGACGAAGGTGGTCGCGAGCCAGGGCGTTGTCAGTGAGGTCCTCGATCGAGTATCCAGAGCCGCGTAGCGTTTCGAACAGGGCGGCGCGCTCTGCGCTGCCCTCGGCCGGACGCAGGCCGACGAAGACGTGCGCCCGGGCAGTCGAGGAACAGCGGTAGTTAAATTCCGATACCGAAACATTGCCGATGGTGCGGCAGAATTCGAGGAAACTGCCGGGGCGCTCCGGGATGGTGGCGGCAAACAGCACCTCGTGTCCGGCGCCGATCTCGGCGCGCTCGACGACGTGCGCCATGCGCTCGAAGCTGATGTTCGCGCCGGAATTGACCGCCACCAGGCGCTGCCCGTCGCCGCCGTTTTTGACATACTCGCGCAAGCCGGCCACTGCCAGCGCGCCGGCCGGCTCGGTGACGATACGTGTATCGAGGAATACCTCGCCGACTGCGGCGCAGATCTGGTCGGTGCCCACGGTCACGATCTCATCGACCAGGCCACGGGCGACTTCGAAGGGGTGCGCGCCGACCTTGCGCACGGCCACGCCGTCTGCGAACAGGCTGACCGGCCCGATGTCGACCGGTTCGCCGGCTTCCAGAGCCGCCTTGAAACTGGCTGCGCCGGCCGGCTCGACGCCGACGATCCGGGTCGCCGGCGCCAGGCACTTGATCGCTGCCGCGACGCCGGCCAGCAGGCCACCGCCGCCGACGGGCACGAAGACCGCATCGGGCGGCGCCTGCGCCTGGCGCAGGATTTCCGTGCCTACCGTGCCCTGGCCAGCGATCACATCGAGGTCGTCGAACGGGTGGATGAAGGTCCGCCCGGACTCGCGCTGCAATTCCGCGGCCCGGCGACTGGCTGCGTCGAAGCCGTCGCCTTCCAGCACGACCTCGGCGCCCAGCCTGCGAACCGCGTCGACCTTGATCGATGGAGTGGTGACCGGCATGACGATCACCGCGCTCAGGCCCAGCCTGGTGGCGGCCAGCGCCACGCCCTGGGCATGATTGCCGGCGCTGGCGGCGAGCACACCGCATGCCCGCTCGCGCTCGTCGAGCCGGCAGATCCGGGCATAGGCGCCGCGAAGCTTGAACGAAAAGACCGGCTGCAGATCCTCGCGCTTGAGCCAGACCTCGCGGCCGAGATTCTGACTGAGCAGGGAAGCTTGCTCGAGAGGCGTTTCGCGCGCGACCTGGTGCACTGGCGCACTGATGATGCGTCTGAGCAGGTCCATGAGGTGGGGCGAGGGCGTCACGCCGCCGCCCGTGTCAGGCGCTGGAAGACCGCAGCGCCGGCCGCATCGGTGCCGAGCGTCCCGCCGAGGTCCGTGCTGCATTGCCCGGCCGACAGGCAATCGCCAACCGCCTGCTCGACCAGCGAGGCTTCTTCTTCGAGGTCGAGTGAGTGGCGCAGCATCATGGCCGCAGACAGGAGCATGCCGAACGGATTGGCCCGGTTCTGCCCGGCGATATCAGGCGCGGAGCCGTGAATGGGCTCGTACAGCGCGGCCCCGCCATCACCCAGCGAGGCCGACGGCAGCATGCCCATCGATCCGGCCAACATCGACGCTTCGTCGGTAAGGATGTCGCCGAAAAGATTTTCGGTCACCACCACATCGAACTGAGCCGGGCGCGAGATCAGGTGCATTGCGGCGGCATCGACCAGCATCGTGTCAAACTCGAGGTCGGGATATTCACGGGCAACCAGTTCGGTGGTTACCCGCCGCCACAGCCTCGAGGTGGCCAGCACGTTGGCCTTGTCGACGAGGGTCAGTTTGCCGCGCCGCTGGCTGGCGAGTTCGGCGGCTCGACGAACCAGGCGTTCGATCTCCTCGCGCTTATAGCAACAGACGTCCTCGGCCAGGTCTGCACATTCGAGCTTGCGTCCGAAATACAGGCCGCCGGTCAGTTCGCGCACGACCAGCAGGTCGACGCCCTCCAGGCGATCCGGCTTGATCGGGCTGGCCGCGAACAAGGCCGGGTGCGGTGCGACCGGGCGCAGGTTGGCATACAGGCCGAGTTCGCGTCGCAATGCCAGCAGGCCCTGTTCCGGCCGCATCGCGCCCTCGATCCGGTCCCATCGCGGACCGCCGACCGCCCCCAGCAGCACGGCATCGGCGGTGCGGCAGGTCGCCAGGGTGTTGCCGGGCAGGGGCTGGCCCAGTGCATCGATGGCGGCTCCGCCAATCGACCGCGTCTGGAAGGAAAACTGGTGACCGCCCAGCGCTGCGACCTGTTGCAGGAGCAGCCGGGCCTGGGTCATGACCTCCGGCCCGATACCGTCACCGGGCAGCAGCGCGATGGTGGCTTGCATCAGGCGGTCTCCTGTCGGTTTCGGCCCTGCTCCCAGGCTTCGATTTCGGCGCTTTTGGCGAGCAGGAAGCCAAGTGCGTCCACGCCCTCGAGCATGCAGGTGCGCGCGAAAGGTTCGAGTTCGAAAGTCGTCTGCGGTCCGCCGTCGGTTTGCAGTCGACCGCTTTCGACATCGATACGCACCCGGGCGCCCGGGTTTGCCAGCAGCCAGGCGTGCGTGTCCGTATCGACCTCGATCGCCAGCAAGCCATTCTTGAGTGCGTTCGCGCGGAAGATGTCGGCGAGGCGATTGCTGACGATGGCGCGGAAGCCGAAATCGGCCAGTGCCCAGACGGCATGTTCGCGCGATGAGCCACAACCAAAATTGTCTCCCGCGACGAGCACCTCGGCCGAGGCCGCTTCGGAGCGATTGAGGATGCAATCGTCCCTGGCTTGTCCCGCATCGTCGAAGCGCCAGTCGGCAAAAGCGTGGCGGGCGAGACCCTCGCGTTCGACCGTGGTCAAAAAGCGTGCCGGGATGATCTGATCGGTATCGATATTGTTTTCTGGCAAGACCAGCGTGGTTGAATCCAGTTGGCGAAGCGGTCTCATATGCGGACTCCCAGGTGGCGCGGCGAGGGGACGCCAGGGTGCTGCCACTGTTCGGCTTGCGGTTCCTTCCTGGCGGGACGCGGATCGGTGACGCAGCCAGCCACGGCGGAGGCGGCCGCTGTGGCGGGACTGGCCAGCAGGCTGCGGCTGCCGCGACCCTGGCGGCCTTCGAAGTTGCGATTGGAGGTGCTGATGGCGGTCTGCCCCGGCTCGACCTGGTCGCCGTTCATGGCGATACACATCGAACAGCCGGATTCACGCCACTCGGCACCGGCGGCGAGAAACACCCGGTCCAGCCCTTCGGCCTCGGCCTGGCGGCGGATCGTCTCCGAGCCGGGCACGACGAGCATGCGCACGCCCGGTGACACGTGTTTGCCGCGGAGCGGTTCGGCCGCGGCGCGCAAGTCACCGAGCCTGGAGTTGGTGCACGAGCCGATGAACACGACGTCGATCGGGTGCCCGATCAGGGATTTGCCGGGTGTGATCTGCATGTATTCGAGCGCGCGCCGCGCGCTGTCGTCGCGCGGAATCGGCACCGGCTGGTCGATGGCCACGGCCATGTCCGGACTGGTACCCCAGGTCACCGTCGGCGCGATTTCCCGAGCGTCGATCGAGACTTCCCGGTCGTAGCGCGCGCCAGGATCGCTGGCCAGGGCGAGCCAGCGTTCGGCCTCGGCTTCGAATGCATCGCCCTGCGGACACGCCGGGCGCCCCCGCAGCCATTCGATGGTGGTCTGGTCGGGCGCGATCATGCCGGCCCGTGCGCCGGCCTCGATTGCCATGTTGCAAATCGTCATGCGCCCTTCCATGTCGAGCGCTTCGATGGCGGTGCCGGCGAATTCGATCACGTGACCGGTGGCCCCTCCGGTGCCCAGCCGGGCGATGATCTGCAGCACCAGGTCTTTGGCCGTGACGCCGGACGGCAGCGGACCGTCGACGGTCACCCGCATGCTCTTCGGGCGGCTCTGGATCAGACACTGAGTGGCCATGACGTGACCGACCTCGGTGGTACCGATGCCGAATGCCAGCGCACCGAACGCGCCGTGGGTGGCCGTATGCGAATCGCCACAAACAATGGTCATGCCGGGCTGGGTCAAGCCCATTTCCGGACCGATGACGTGCACGATGCCCCGCCCGGGACTTTCCCAGCCGTGCAGTTCGACGCCATGGCGGGCGCAGTTTTCCTCGAAGCGCTCGACCTGGTTCCAGGCGGCCTCCGTGGCGTAGCGCCGCTGGCCCATCAAGTCGGCCGGCCAAGTCGGAATCGAGTGGTCGATGGTCGCCACGGTGCGTTCAGGGCAGCGCAGCTTGAGCCCGCGGCGATCGAGCTCGGCGAACGCCTGCGGGCTGGTCACCTCGTGCACGAGGTGCAGGTCGATATAGAGCACCGGCGGGGCGTCGTTGGTTTGCGCGAGGACGACGTGGGCGTCCCAGACCTTGTCAAACAGCGTTTGCGACATGGGGTACTTCCTTTTCTTGGGTGCGTTGGCGAGGCTCGAAAGTGGTCAGCCAGTGGTGGCGGTCGGGCGTACTGCCGTCGAACAGGCCGAAGAAGCGTTGCTGGATGGCGGCGGTGATCGGGCCGCGACCACCGGCGCGCACGGTTATGCCGTCGACCGACCTCACCGGAGTGATTTCGGCCGCCGTGCCGGTAAAGAACATCTCATCGGCCAGGTAGAGCATTTCGCGCGGCATCGACTGCTCGCGGACTTCGATGTCGAGATCGCTTGCAAGGGCCAGGACACTGTCGCGCGTGATGCCGCCCAGGATCGAAGAGGCGACAGGCGGGGTCAGTAGCTTTCCGTCTCGCACCACGAACAGGTTTTCGCCCGCGCCTTCGCTGACCAGTCCATCGACCGAAAGCCCGATGCCTTCGCCATAGCCATGACGCTTGGCCTCGCCGCTGATGAGGCTGCCGGACAAGTAGTTGCCACCGGCCTTGGCCATGGTCGGGATGGTGTTGGGGGCGGGCCGCTGCCAGGAGCTGATCGCTGTCTCGACCCCCTGTTCCATGGCGTCTTCACCGAGATAGCGGCCCCAGTACATCGCCGCGACCACGACATCGGTGGCGACGTCATCGTCGGCGACCACCCCGATGCCGCCGTACCCGCGAAAAACGATCGGGCGGATATAGGCGGATTCGAGTTCGTTCTCGACCACGGCATCGCGACAGGCCGCAAGCAGGGCTTCCCGGTCGAACGGCATGGGAATGCGGTGGATGCGTGCCGAATCGAACAGGCGATCGATATGGTCTTCGAGGCGGAATGCCGCGGGCCCATCGGGGGTGGCGTATACACGAATGCCCTCGAAGACGCTTGAGCCGTAGTGCAGCGCGTGGCTGAGCACGTGCACCGTTGCTTCTGCCCACGGCACGAGGTGGCCGTTCTGCCAGATGTATCTGCTTTCCTGAATTGCCATTTGCTGGAGTCCTCTGAATCAGTGGGATGTATGAAGCTCCGCGACCGGTGCCGGCGGGTTTTCGGCCGCTGTGGTGTTACGGGCGGCGCGATTGAGAATTTCAACGAAGGCCTGGACGCAGGCGGCCACGATATCGGTGGCGACACCCCGCCCGGCGTAGGCGGCGCGGTCGATACGCGCGCGGACCTCGACCTCGGCCTGGGCGTCCTCGCCCTCGGTGATCGATCGCAACCGCATGCCTTCGAGCTCGAAGGCGACCCCGGTCGCGCGGGCCAATGCCTTGAAAGCGGCGTCGACCGGACCATCGCCGGTGGCTGCTTCCTGGTGCCTGACCTGGTCCGGACCGCTGACGACTACCGCGGCGCTGGCCAGCTGGTTCTCACCCAGACCGCTGGTGGCGTGGAAGTGCTCGAGTGTCCATGGCCCGGCCGAGTCGCTTCCTTCGCCGACCACCAGTGCCTCGATATCGGCGTCGAATACCTGACGCTTGCGGTCGGCCAGCTGTTTGAAGCTGCCGAACAGGCGCTCGAGCTCAGTGTCGCTGACGCTGAAGCCGAGTTCCCGCACTCGATCGGCCAGCGCATGCCGGCCGGAATGCTTGCCCAGGACCAGCGTCGATCGGCTGATGCCGACATCCTCCGGGCGCATGATTTCGTAGGTCTCGCGGTTGGCCAGCATGCCGTGCTGATGAATGCCGGCCTCGTGGGCGAAGGCGTTGTCGCCAGTGATGGCCTTGTTGCGTGGCACGAAGCTGCCGATGACCGCGGCGAGCTGGCGGGATATCGGGTAGAGCTTCCGCGTGTCGATTCCGGTCTCGAGGTCGAACAGGTCGCTGCGGGTTCTCAGCGCCATGACCAGCTCTTCGAGCGCTGCATTTCCGGCCCGCTCGCCGATGCCGCTGATCGTGCACTCGACCTGGCGGGCGCCGGCGCGAACGGCAGCCAGGCTGTTGGCCACGGCCAGGCCAAGGTCGTCGTGGCAATGGGCCGAGATCACCACCTGGTCGATGCCGGGCACCTCGGCGCGCAGCCGGCTGATGCAGGCGTGCATTTCTTCCGGGGTGGTGTAGCCCACCGTGTCCGGGACGTTGACGGTGCCGGCACCGGCCTCGATCACGGCGGCCATGACTTCGGCCAGGAATTCCGGTTCGGTCCGGGTGGCGTCCTCGGCGGAAAACTCGACGTCATCGCAATATTCGCGCGCACGTCTGACACCGTCGACGGCGCGGGCGATCACTTCGCTTTGGCTCAGCCCCAGCTTGTGCTCGCGATGAATCGGGCTGGTGGCGATGAACACATGGATCCGGCTGCTCTCGGCAGGCGCGAGAGCCCGAGACGCGAGATCGATATCGCCGGGATTGCAACGCGCCAGCGCACAGATCCGCGTGCCGCCGACCAGTTCGGCAATCTGCTTGACGGCGTCGAAATCCTGTTGCGAGGCCGCGGCGAAGCCGGCCTCGATAACGTCGACGCCGAGTTCGGCCAGGCTGCGCGCCAGGCGCAGTTTCTGGGCCACGCTCATGCTGCAGCCGGGCGACTGCTCGCCGTCGCGCAGCGTCGTATCGAAGATGGCGACGCCCCCGCTCATGCTTCGGCTCCTTCGACCGCCGTGGGTGGTCGCGTCGAGAAAAGGCCGGCGAGCGCGCGTCGCAGCTGCGGGCGCGGGCGAGGGCCGGCGCGGTCTTTCAGGCGGTCGACAGCCGTGACGTCGTGCAGCTTGACAATCTGGCGGCCCAGGACGTCCGGGCAGCGCTCACAAGGCGCGAGCGTGAGACGCACGCGCAGCTCATTGCCGTGGGTGCGCATGGCGACCGAACTGACCGTGAAGCCGCGCCGCTGGATGAGCCCGAGCGTACGAACGAGGGCGCCCTCGCTGTTGCTCAGGCGGATGTCGAATCGGGTGCTGGGTCGAGCCTGGATGCGGTCGTTCATGTTGGGTCTCCTTCCATCATGGTTGCGTTGTTCTTGCCCGGCGGCACGAGCGGCCAGACATTTGCGCGGGGATCGATATGGACGTGCAGCAGCGCCGGACCGTTGGCGTTCAACAGCCAGTCCAGTCCGGCATCGACTTCCGAGCGCAGCGTGATGGTCCGGGCGGCCAGTCCGAATACGCGCGCCAGATCGGCGAAGTCCGGGTTGTCAGAGAGGTCGATCTCGCTGTAATTGCCTTGGAAAAACAGTTCCTGCCACTGCCGGACCATGCCCAGCGACGCGTTGTCGAGCAGGATGATCCGGACATCGATGTCGTAGCGGTTCAAGGTCGCCAGTTCCTGGATGTTCATCATGATCGAGCCGTCCCCGGACACGACTACGACCAGATCGTCGGGGCAGGCCAGCTTGGCGCCGATGCCTGCCGGCAGGCCGTAGCCCATCGTGCCCAGCCCCCCCGAAGTCAGGTGCGTGCGGGGATGACGAAAGCGGCAGTGCTGAGCGACCCACATCTGATGCTGGCCCACGTCGCAAGCCACGATCAGTCGACGGTCGTCGCGATCGCCGGCCATTTCCGACATGTCCTTGAGCAGCTTGGGGGCATAGATCTTTTCGCCGGGCGCGTCGTAGTCCCAGGCGTGTTTCCGGCAAAGTGCATTGCAATGGTCAATCCAGGGCGCGATGCGGTCGGGATCGTCGGCCTTGAATTGCCCGGCCAGGGCCTGGAGGTTGGCGACGAGGTCGCCGGGCACGCCGATGTCGGCGCGTCTGAGCTTGCCGATCTCGGCCGGATCGCAGTCCATGTGAATGACCCGGGCATTGGGCGCGAATTCGTCGAGCTTTCCGGTGGCGCGATCGTCGAATCGCGCGCCGCAGACGATCAGGAGATCGGCTTCCTGGATGGCCAGGTTGGCGGCCTTGCTGCCGTGCATGCCCAGCATGCCGATCAATTGCGGGTGGTCTGTTGGCACCGAACCCAGACCTTTGAGCGTGCTCACACAGGGGAAGCCGGTCTTGTCCACCAGTTCGCGCACCGGGTCTTCGGCAAAAGCAATCTCGACGCCACCGCCCAGGTAGAACAGCGGTTTGCGGGCAGCGGCCATGACCTCCGTGACCAGCGCAATGGTCGGTGGCACCATCGCCTTTTCCTGAATGAACTCCGGCAGGGAAGCTTCGTCAGCAGAGATCTGCTCGACCGTGACGTCCTTGGGAACGTCGATGAGTACCGGCCCCGGGCGTCCCGTGTCCGCCAGGTGAAAGGCCTCGGCGATGATGTACGGGATGTCGGCCGTCGAGCGAACGATGTAGCTGTGCTTGACGATCGGCATGGTGATGCCGAATACGTCGACTTCCTGAAAGGCATCGGTGCCCATCAGTGGGCTGGCGACCTGACCGGTGATGGCCACCACGGGCACCGAATCGAGGAAGCTGTTGGCCAGGCCGGTGACCAGGTTGGTTGCGCCCGGGCCGGAAGTTGCCAGGCAGACCCCGACCCGTCCGCTGACTCGCGCATAGCCGTCTGCGGCCAGGGCGGCACCCTGTTCGTGGCGGGTGAGGATGTGGCGGATGCCTGAGCCGGGCAGTGCGTCGTAGAGCGGCATGATCGCCCCGCCCGGATAGCCGAACACGAGGTCTACCCCCAGCTCGCGCAGGCAACGGACCAGCAGCCTTGCGCCGCTGATGGTTGCGGCGGGGGGCGAATCGGGGTGAGGTCCGGGTGTATGTTCGGGCAAGCTCATTGACATATCTCCCGTCAGGCCGCCTGGGTTTTTCGGTTGGGTTCAGGCGGGCTCGCCGGTGCTTTTTCCTCCGGTTTCAGCCAGCTCATCCGGGCGCGCAGTGCTTTGCCGACAGCTTCGATCTGGTGCGCCTCGCGCTGTCGCATCAGCGCGCGATGCTGAGGAAGGCCCGCCTGGTTTTCGAGGATCCAGTCGCGCGCGAAGCGGCCGTTCTGGATTTCACCAAGAACCTCGCGCATCCGCGCCCGTGTCGACTCGTCGATGATGCGCGGCCCACGCGTCAGGTCGCCGTAGGCCGCGGTGTCGGAAATGAATTCATACATCTGCGCCATGCCGCCTTCGTGCAGCAGGTCGACGATCAGCTTGAGCTCGTGGAGGCATTCGAAGTAGGCCACCTCGGGCTGGTAGCCGGCCTCGACGAGGGTTTCGAAACCGCGGATGACCAGCTCGGCGGTGCCGCCGCAAAGGACGACCTGCTCACCGAAGAGATCGGTTTCGGTTTCCTCCTGGAAGCTGGTGTCGATCACGCCGCCGCGCGTGCCGCCGATGCCGTGGGCGTAGGACAGTGCGACTTCCTCGGCCTGGCCGCTGGCATCCTGGGCTACGGCGCGCAGGCAGGGGACGCCGCGCCCTTGTTCGTACTGACGCCGCACGAGTGCCCCGGGACCCTTGGGGGCGACCATGATCACGTCGATATCCGGGCGCGGCGTAATGCTGCCGTAGTGGATGTTGAAACCGTGGGAGAAGAGCATGGTGCTGCCCGGCTTGATCGTGTTCTCGAGGCTGTGATAGATGCCTGGCTGGGCCATATCCGGTGCGAGCATTGCTACCAGGTCGGCATCGGCCGCGGCCTTGTCAGGCTCGACGACGCGGAAGCCTTCGGTTCCGGCGCGCTGCCAGCTCGGGCCATTCAGGCGGGCGCCGACGATCACCTCATGACCGCTGTCGCGGAGATTCATGGCATGGGCACGGCCCTGGCTGCCATAGCCGATGATGGCGACGGTCTTGCCGGCGAGCGCGTTGCGCTGGTGGTCTGCTTCGGTCAGTATTTTCATGCGTTTTCCTTCGGTTCTGGTTGGAGGGGTCTGGGGTCGGTACTGGATGCGAACGGAAATGCGGTCACAGCACCTGTCGAGGCGCTCGAGACCTGCGCGATGTAGCGCGCATAGACGCCCTGCGTGGCGGCAGGTGGCCGTGATTGCCATTCGGGCAGGCGGCTGGCCAGATCGGCATCGGTGTTGAGGCTTTGCGCGTCGACGTCGATTCGGACCGTGTCGCCGTCGGTCAGCAAGGCCAGTGGTCCGCCGTCGGCGGCCTCGGGGCAGACATGGCCGATCATGAAGCCGTGAGTTGCGCCGCTGAAGCGGCCGTCGGTGATCAACGCCACCTCGTCGCCCAGGCCCTGGCCGACGAGCGCGGCGGTGACGGCCAGCATCTCGCGCATGCCGGGTCCGCCCCGGGGGCCTTCGTAGCGAATCACAACGACATCTCCGGCCTGGATCTGCCCGGCCTGGACCGCCTTGAATGCGGCCTGTTCACCGTCGAACACCCGGGCCGGACCGGTGTGCTTGAGCCGGCCATGTCCGGCGAGCTTGATTACGCAGCCCTCTGGGGCAAGGTTGCCGTAGAGCACCCCGAAACCACCGCGCGGCTTGAATGGCGCATCGACCGGACGCACCACCTGCTGATCCGCCTTTTCACGGGCGTTGCGGCTTTCATCGAACAGGTCCCGGCCAGTGCAGGTGGGTGCATCGGTGAGCAACCCGGCTTCGAACAAGTGCCTGGCGACCAACGCCGTGCCGCCGGCGGCGAACAGATCGGGCGCCATGTAGCGACCGCCGGGCTTGAGGTCTGTGATGATCGGCGTGCGCCGGGCGATGGCGTCGAACTCGTCAAGCAGAAAGTCAGCGCCGGCTTCACGCGCGATGGCCAGCAGATGCAGGATGGCGTTGGTCGAGCCGGCGGTCGCGGTGACGAGCGTGGCAGCATTGCTCAGCGAATCATGGGTGATCAGCCCGCGCGCGCTTTGGCCGCGTTGAAACATGTCCATGACAAGCGCGCCGCAACGTCTTGCCTGCTCGTCCTTGTCCGGATGCGTGGCGGGGACATCGTTTGCACCGATCGGGCTGAGCCCCAGCCCCGTCAGGGCCATGGCCATGGTGTTGGCGGTGAATTGACCGCCGCAGGCCCCGGCGCCAGGACAGGCCGCGTTTTCCACGCGTTCGAGCGTCGCATCGTCTATTTTTTCGGCGGCGCGCGCGCCGACCGCTTCGAACACGTCCTGGATGGTGATCGGGATGTCGTCCATACGGCCCGGCATGATCGAGCCGCCGTAGAACACCAGGCCGGGACGATCGAGCCGCGCCAGTGCCATTGCCGCGGCTGGCAGTGTCTTGTCGCAGCCGACCAGGACGACGACCGCATCCAGGCAGTGGCCGCGGACCGCCAGCTCGATCGAGTCGGCGATCGTTTCGCGCGACATCAGGGAAGCGTGCATCCCCTCCGAACCCATGGAAATGCCGTCGGTGACCATAACGGTGTTGAACTCGATCGGCGTGCCGCCCGCATCCCGAACCCCCTGCTTGAGCGGATCTGCAAGCGCGCGCAGGTGCATATTGCAGGGTGTGACCTCGCTCCATGTATTGATCACTGCGACCATTGGTCGGGCGATTTCCGCATCGCTCAATCCGGTGGCCTTGAGCATCGCCCGCGCTGGTGCGTGGTCGGGTCCTGTCTTGATCTTGTCGCTTTGCATCGAGTCTGGTTCCGTATTTCCAGACCAGGCACCGGCAAAAAAAAACCCCGCTCCTTTCGGTAGCGGGGTTTCTGGCGTCTGATTGGGAGGTTTTACGTGCGCTAGAAGTACCCGCTACCGGTTACGGTAATCAGCAGAAGTACGACGACTAGCGCGTTAACAGGCGACGAAAATTCGGCAACACGCGAAAAGCTCGGGCCATTTCCCGGCCCGGTCACGTTGGCGTTTTTGTCGAATGCGTTGCTCATTAGCGACGAGACTGCCTCGGCGGAAGCGGCTTTGTCAATAGGGAATTTAAAAAAATTTTATACAGGCTGGTCTGGACCACCAGTGGCTGATCTTGTCCGGCGTATAGGAAATATAAACGCCCTATTTCCCGAAATCCAAGAGTATAAACAGCCTGCCTGAGGTCGCTTTTGACCCGTTCGGCGCGCCAAGCGGGTCAGATTTAGCACTCGCGCGGCCCATCCGGACTCGAAAATTCGTCATTGCTCGGCCATGAGCGTTTTGCAGATACCCTTCTAGAGAAGCGTTCGCTCGGGGCGGTGGAGTTGGTAATGAGCACTGCTCGCCTTCAGGGCGCCTGTCCCAGGAGCGAATTGCATCGCGCCCACCTGCTGTTCTCATGAAGCCGATCAGCAGGTTCATGCAAAGAAGGGGAGCCGTCAGTCAGTCAGGAGCTTGGAAGTGCGTAGGAAATTATCGTGGCCGTTCGAGCAAATCATCGGGTCGACTTCCGATGTACCCGCTTACTTCACTGCGAACGTGGTCATCCCTGAGCGTTGTACGGACTGGAACGCTCGGCCACTTCCTGGGCGTTCGGGTCCAGGCGCTCCGGCGGCACAAACTCCAGTACACCATTGCGGCTCAGCACCAACCGAGTTCCTGTGACCCGCGCACGCTCTCGCGCCCGCTGCGCGGCGCGCATCAAAGCCGATTCAATATCGCGAAGCTGGTCTTCCATGGATTGCTCGTTCAGTCATGGCGCAGACCCCGGACCATCAACTCCGAGTCCCAAGACAATCAGCTTGACCTGTCGGCCTCCTCCATCTTCAAGCGTTCGACCAGCCAAACCTTGATAATGGATTGTCGCGTCACACCAATACGAGCGGCCTCGCGATCCAGAGACTCGACTACCCAGGCTGGGAAGTCGACGTTGATTCGCTTCGACTCCTGATTGGCACGACGGGCCGTCGACAAATCAAGGTCTTCGATTGCGTCCTCTTTGCCACGATCAAACTTTCTTTCGAACTCTTCAGCCTTCATACAGCTTGACCTCACTTATGCGCGACCGCCTGACAGATATGAGACGGATGTTTCCATTCCTTCGCGTTATCACAGCAGACCAATGTCGATCTCCGATGCGGCCGATTGCGAGATACCGGGGTTCGCCATCGGATCTCGCCCGGATCTCGAGCAGATCGGGGTCTGCCCAGAGCTCCAATTCACCCCTCTCTGGGAGACCATCTCGGAGGATCTAGCAGCCTCGTGATTGGCGGCGACCCCGTTCCAGGCGCGGAAATCATGGGTGTCCTGGTTTTCCTGGTTTTCCTGGTTTTCCGCCCCACTGCGAAATTCGTGGGTGTCCTGGTTTTTCCAGTGTGGCTTGCACAGGCTTGGACCTTTTTGCTCGTTACAAATTGACGAGCATCACAGACCAGTATAATCTCCTTGAAGGAAGTCACATCGATCGCGCCCTCCCGTGGCCTGGCGGAGAGCGAATGAGTCGTCCAGGTCAAGAAGGGGAGCAATCGATGACACCGTTCAGCGCATTCCGCGGATTACCGCGGTCCCTCTTGGGAGTCTCTTCCAGGATTCCCGTTTCCCTGATCTCCGTGATACGGCTGATGACAAATGTCGTGGCCATCGCATCGCGTTCGCTGGTCTCCGCCCCGGCCGTCGTGCTGCCGATTTCACCTTTGTATGAAGTCGGCACAAACGCGCGGCTTCACCGGCGTCCTGCAGCTCGACTGCGCGACGCCTGGGCAACTGTCGAGAACCTCAGCGAGACAAGGCTAATGAACGAGAATTCCACCCGATCCAACCGTCATGGACTGTCGGCAATTGCAGTGCTGCTGGGCTCAATTGCCCTGTTCGTCGCTCAGGAAACGAACGCCGCAACCCTCACCGTGGACTTGGACCCGGTCAGCGGTGCCGGCATGGTCGTCATTGCCAACGACGGGCTCTGCTCGCTGCGCGAGGCGATCATCAACGCCAACACCGCCACACAGACGCATCCCGATTGCGCTGCCGGGGATGAGGCTTCCAATGATGTCGTGCTTCCGATCGGCGCGGTCTTCACCCTGACGGATGCGGCCGTGGCAGATGGGCTGGGTCACACCGGTCTGTCTTACATCACTTCGGATCTCAGCATCCAAGGCAATGGCGCCACGATCGAATCGGGCAACGCCTGTAATCGCAACAACACGCATACGGCCGGCGAATTCCGGCTTCTGCTGGTTCAGCAAGGCAACTTGACCACGAACAATCTTACCCTGACCAACGGCTGCGCCGATGGCACCGGCAACGCGCGCAACGGCGGTGCCATCTACGTCGACGAAAGCCTTGTGATCATGCGCCGCACCACCCTGCGCGACAATCAGGCGAGACTGGGGGGCGCCGTGTACAGCATCAACGGCTCGGCAATCGCCATCGAAGCGAGCACGCTGTCCGGCAACATGGCGATGCGCGGCGGCGCTCTCTACGTCGATGGACTGACGGAGGTCTTCAATTCGACCTTGTCGGGCAACATGACCGATTCGGTCGGTGACACGCTGTATGTTCAGGCTGGCGGATCCCTCAGTCTCGAGCACACCACCGTTCACGGCAGCGGCTCCATTCAGACCACGGCGATCTACTCGGACGACGCAAGCATCAGTATCAAGAACTCTCTTTTTTCCAACGTCGGCTGCTTCGAAAATATCGAGCCGTCTACCTGGACCGCCTTTGGCAACAACCTCGACAGCGGCAGCGGCTGTGCGAACCGCTTCGGTGCCAACGTCACGGCCAATGTCGCCCTCAACCTCGGCCCACTGGCCGACAACGGCGGGCCAACGCGTACGCATGCCCTGCTGCCTGCCAGTCCGGCCATTGACACGGCCCCTTCCTGCACTCGGCTGGACAGCGCGGTCATCGTCTCCGACCCGTTCGTGGTCACCGACCAGCGCGGCGAATTCCGTCCGCAGGGCGCCGGCTGCGAGGTCGGCGCCTTTGAGGTGGATCTGGGGCCGAGGACGATTCATGTCGATACGGCCGGTGGCGTCGGTGTGGTGCCGGTGCTGGCCGACGGTCTTTGTTCGCTGCGCGAGGCGCTGGAAAACGCCAATAGCATCGGCGTGAACCATACCGACTGCGAGCCGGGCGGCAGCGCCGACACCATTGTGCTCCCGGCAGACGCCGTGTTCTCCATCAGCGACGGTTACTTGTCCGCCGAGTCTGGACGGACCGGCTTGCCGACCATCTCCACGCCAGTCACCATTGTTGGCCAGGGCGCCACCATTCAACGCGCAAGCACTCCGACCTGCAATCTCAACGGGATACTGGATCCGGGCGAGCTTCGGCTGCTGTTGATCGAAAACAAGGGCGAACTCACGATTGAGGATGTGACCCTTGCCGGTGGCTGCGCCGACGGCGACCCGAATACCGA
The DNA here is from genome assembly GCA_034520805.1 of Lysobacterales bacterium. Taxonomy (GTDB): domain Bacteria; phylum Pseudomonadota; class Gammaproteobacteria; order Xanthomonadales; family Wenzhouxiangellaceae; genus Wenzhouxiangella. The sequence goes on from JAXHNG010000023.1 coordinate 19,223, forward strand.
TGCGGCTGCCGGTGGGGCGATAGCCGTGACCGGTGGGCAGCTCATCGTGCGTCAAAGCAACCTGCGCGACAATCAGACCAACGGCACCGGCGGCGCCATCTTGCAGGTGGGAACGGCACTGCTGGTGGATTCAAGCACGCTGTCCGGCAACGCGGCTGCCTTCGGTGGCGCGCTGGGGGTCGGGGCTGGCTTAACGACCGTGCGCAACTCGACGCTCTCGGGGAACTCTGCCAGCAGCATGGGTGGGGCAGCTTTCGTCACGGCTAGCACCTTGAATCTGGAGCAGTCGACGCTGTCCGACAACCTGTCGCCCGATGGCGGAGGAATCAAGGGCTTCTTCTTTGGCGTGATCAACGCCAGGAACCTCATCATGGAGAATTCCAGCTGTGCGGACGTCAATGAGCTTGCTCCGGTGGCCCAGTGGACGCTCAGCGGCAGCGGTCTCGACAGCGGCAGCAGCTGCGTGCTGCTGTTCTTGTCGCCTGCGCTTGTGTTCGACACCAGCGCCAATCTGGGTCCGCTCGCCTTCAACGGCGGCACCACGCAAACCCACGCCTTGCTGCCGGGCAGTCCGGCGATTGATGCGGCAAACCTCTGCACGGCCATCGACGGCAGTGCCGTCGCCACCGACCAGCGCGGTGTGGCGCGTCCGCAGGGCGGGGTTTGCGATATCGGCGCCTTTGAGCTTCATACACCGCCAACTTTGGGAACGATTATCGAAGTGGATGCCATCGACGGCGTGGGCGTCGTTTCCGTACAGAGCGATGGCCTGTGCTCGCTGCGTGAAGCGATCGAGAATGCCAACGCGACCTCGGCCAGCTTCGCGCACGGCGACTGCGAGCCTGGCAGAACCTTCCTAGAGGACGTGATCAACCTGCCCAGCGGCGCCGTGTTCACCCTCACCGATGCCGCGATAAGCGCACCGTTCGGAAATACCGGTTTGCCGGCGATCAGCTCGGTCATCGTGATCCGCGGCAATGGCGCGACGATCCAGTCGGGCAATGCTTGTAGCTTTGATGGTGTGCAAACTCCCGACGAGTTCCGCCTTTTTCTGGTCCAGTCTGGCAACCTGGGGTTCAGGCAGCTCACGCTCGCCAATGGCTGTGCCGATGGCGCGGGCAGCAGCAGCGCGCGCGATGGCGGTGCGATCTACCTGCAGGACGGCGTGATGATTGCCAGTGAGGTGGAGATGCGCGACAACCGCGCCCGGCGCGGCGGCGCAATCTTCAGCGCAGGCAACCTTCTGTTCAGAGACGGCACACTCTCGGGCAACACCGCAACCTTCGGCGGGGCGCTGTTCACCAGTGGTAACGCGAGGCTGAGCAATGCCACCGTATCGGGGAACTCCGTCGCGTCCCTGGGAGGAGCGGCCTTTATACAATCCGGTGCCACGCTCAATATCGAACAGTCCACCCTCGACAATATCTTCGGCCAGACCGGCATCTACTCATCCACCTCGACCGTCAACCTCAAGAACACGATCCTGCGCAACACACGCTGCAGCGAGAATATCGATTTGGGGCCATCGGTCTGGAATGCCTTTGGCAACAACCTTGACGACAGCAACAGCTGCGCTGACCGGTTCGGCTCCAACATAACGCCCAGCACCGACCCGCGTATCGGGTCACTGGCCGACCACGGCGGCGGCACGCGCACACACGCGCTGCTGCCCGGCAGTCCGGCCATCGATGCCGCCGTTTCCTGCACCACACTGGACCTCAATGCCGTCATCCGCGACCAGCGCGATATCGAGCGGCCGCAAGTCGGGCTGTGCGATATCGGCGCATTCGAATCGCGCGGCTTCGCGCTGGCAACAGTCAGTGGCAGCGGGCAAGACGCGACGGTCGGCACCGCGTTCGCCAACCCCTTGGTGCTGGAGGTAAGCAGCGCCTTCGGGGAGCCCGTCGACGGCGGACAGGTGAGTTTTGCGGCACCCGAATCCGGTGCCAGCCTCGCCACGCCCACCAGCCTGGTGTCCATCGCGGGCGGTCAAGCAAGCCTCGCCGTCGCGGCCAACAACGTGGTGGGAACCTATGCCGTGACTGCCGACACCCGCGGCAGCCTGGCCACCGCAAACTTCAGCCTCAACAATCTTGGGGCCATGTTCGAGGTAACGGCCGGGGTAGCCGCTGGGCAGGGCAGCATCACGCCTACAACCCAGTCGGTTCCGGAAGGCGGCACGGCCGGCTTCACCATCAACCCTGAAGTTGGCTGGTTGATCAGTTCGGTGACCGGTGATACCTGCACTCCGCAGCGCGACTCGGGGGATCAATGGATCGCGGCCAATATCACCGAGAACTGTGCCGTGACCGCCAGCTTCAATCCCGACCAGATCCACGCTGATCGTTTCGAGGTATCCGACCCGTGAGCCTACCGTAGTGATTCGCACCACGAAAGACCAGCACTCGGGTAAGAACTTCGAGCATCGCCGGCAGTGGATCGAGGATCGCATCTTCCAGCTCGCAGACAGCTTTGCTGTATCCGTGTATGCCTACGCGGTCATGTCGAATCATTTCCATGTGGTGCTTCGTAGTGATCCAACAACGCCTTGGCAGTGGACTGATCGGGAAGTGGCAGAACGATGGTTGGCAATCTTTCCGGGCTCGATCAGCAACCGAGAAGATCCGGCTTGCGTGGAGCGGGCCACCCTCGCCCTCCTTGGCAATGCCGAGCGACTGGGAGTCATCCGCCAGCGTCTCGGCTCAATCAGCTGGTTCATGCGCGCGCTCAACGAGCCGATTGCCCGCATGGCCAATCGCGAGGATGGCTGCACGGGCCGGTTCTGGGAAGGCCGTTTCAAGTGCCAGGCGTTGCTCGACGAACAAGCCGTGCTGTCTTGCATGGCCTACGTTGATCTCAATCCGGTTCGGGCCGGCATGTGTGAAGCGCTTCGGGACTCCAAGCACACCTCAGTCCGGTATCGACTCGAGTCGTCTCGATCTGCCATCGGGAAGGCGCTTGGGCGTAGCTCTCAGGATCAGGCGCTAAAACCGGTCGCCGGGCTGGATGCCGACGCGCTGTCCGACCTGACCGAGTCCAGCTACATCGAGCTTGTACGCTGGACAGGACTGCAGGCGCACCCCGAGAAGCGCGGCAAGCTTTCCGCTGCCGAAGAAGCGCCGCCCGAAGGGCTCTGGCACGTTGCCAATCATCCCCGCGAGTGGATCCGGCGCGTCCAGGGGACCGAGAGCCGCTACTACCGGGCGATTGGCTCTGCCGAAGCGTTGATGCTGAAGGCCGCGGATCTGGGGCAGCGGTGGATGAAAGGCGTTTCGGGGGAATTTGCTCTCAAGAAGCTCCGGGAACAGCCAGTTCCCTGGTAGTCCTTACGACCAACGAGTTATAAACCGGTCGATCCGGGCGCGCCGCCTGCCTGCTTGCCGGGCAATCCGGCCTACGAAGAGCTTTTTGCTGCCCAGAGCGCCAAATTACCGCTTTCCGGAAGACCATCTCGGCCCATTCAGCGGCCGAGCCGTTGGCGGCGACCCCGTTTCAGGCACAAAAATCGTCGCTGTCCTGGCTTTCCATATATGTCCTGGTTTTCTGGTGGACCGAGGATAGGATCTTCAAGAACTCTCTCTTGGCCTGGACTTCCGATTGACCGGCGGAATGAGCCGAGCGCCAGCCCTTGCCAACTCTCTCAGCTTCTAGGAACAGCCAGCAAACCGATAAGCGTCAGGAGACCTGACAGGATCACGACACTCCATGCATTGAACACCGGAACCGCGAGGGCTGGTGCGGCAGGCGCGATACCACACAACGTCCCTCCTGCGCTGAAGCAATATCCCTGATCAGCAATGATCGAATCGCCGTTGGAAAAGCCGGGGTCACCACTTTCCACGAAGATCACCTCAATGCCATCCGTTCCATCGGCGTTTTCGATACCGACTACCTTGTCGTCCACATCGTCAAACTGAACATCTTGAATGGCGAGTTCAATATCGTTGGTGGTCTCGTGGAGGATCACTTCGAACGTATTTACGACATTCGCAGGGTCATCATTGTCGGGCACGTCGTAAAACCCGATGACGAATTGTCGACTGCCTGGGGAACCGAGCGTTTCGGTACGAATTATGCCACCTTCACCCGGATCAAGATCTTCCCAGAATCCAGCGATCATATTGTTGGGGGTACTGGAGTCTGGAATTGACTCTCCACTACAGCACTCGGAGCCACCCGTCTGGGTAAATGAGACAAATCCATTGCTGGATATCTCTACTTCGGTGTAAGTGGCGCCGTAATACTCGAATGAGAAACCAACAGGAACAACGGAGGTGTCATCATCCGCGTTGTCCAGTCCGGCATCGAAACCCGTTGCGCTAACATCCCGAAGGTTGAGAGGGATCTCCGTTCCAAGGTATCCAAATCCGTCTGGCCCCGGAAAACTGACAGCCTGCAGCTGTGTTGATCCCAAGACCAACGCGAGTCCACAAAAAATCCCTCTAACTTTCATCTTTTTTCCCTCGAAGTTTTGATGCAAACCGCTTTGATAGCTGGTGCGTCACCAAACCATGCAATGACATATCGTTGAAGATAATGCATCCTCACCCTCAGGGCAAGATAGGGAGGCGAATCCAGGGTGCCCTGGTTTTCGCAGCGACCCGCAAACGGCTTGGCAATGGACAGATCGCGAAGTCGCAGAGCGTTGGCTGGCGGTCTTTCCAGGCTCGATCAGCGATCGTGACGATCTGGCCTGCGTAGAGCGGGCCACCCTCGCCCTCCTGGGCAATGCCGAACGCCTGGATGTCATCCGCCAGCGCCTTGGCTCGATTAGCTGGTTCAAGCGCGCGCTCAACGAGCCGATTGCCCGCATGGCCAATCGTGAGGAAGGCTGCACGGGCCAGTTCTGGAAAGGCCGTTTCAAGTGCCAGGCGTTGCTCGACGAACAAGCCGTGCTGTCTTGCATGGCCTACGTCGACCTCAATCCCGTCCGGGCCGGCATGTGTGAAGCGCTTCGCGACTCTGAGCACACCTCCGTCCGGTATCGGATCGAGCCGGCTCGATCTGCAATCGGCAAAGCACTCGGCCATAAATCTCATGAACAGGCACTCAAACCCGTCGCCGGTCTAGACGTCGATACGCTCTCCGACCTGACCGAATCCAGCTATATCCAGCTTGTGCGCTGGACGGGACTGCAGGCCCACCCCGAGAAGCGGGGCAAGTTGTCCACAGCCGAAGAAGCGCCTCCTGATGGTCTTTGGAGTGTAGCCAACCACCCCCGAGAATGGATGCGACGTAAGCGCCTAAGAAACCCCACCCTTGACCGCGTCGGGCAGCAATGCGTCAATATCATCCACGGTTTCAGCCAGCGGGAGTTCTTTGAATACGTGGCGCAGATAGGCATAGGGTTCGATGCCGTGGCCCTTGGCGGTTTCGATCAGGCTGTAGAGGTTGGCGCTGGCGCGGGCGCCGGCCGGGCTTTTTGAGAACAGCCAGTTCTTGCGGCCGATGGCGAACGGCCGGATAGCGTTTTCGATGGCGTTGTTGTCGATCGGGTAGCGGCCATCGTCGAGGTAGCGCACCAGCGCGGGCCATTGCTTGTCCAGGTAATGAAGCGCTTCGCCCAGTTTGGTCTTGGGCGCGACCCGGGGTAGCGTCTTGATCAACCAGGCTTGGAGCTTGTCAATGACCGGCTGTGACTGTTGCTGGCGTAGCTCGTGGCGCTGGTGGGCATCCAGCTCACGGGCTTCGCGCTCGACCCGGTAGAGCTTGCCGATCATGGCCAGTGCTTGATCCGGTCGTCCGGTCTTGCCCTTGGGCTGGAGCTTGGCGGCATCGAAGAACTTGCGTCGGGCATGCGCCCAGCAACCCAGCCGGGTGATCCCGTGGGTTCGACAGGCCGCGCCATAGCCAGAATAGCCATCGGCGATCAGGGCACCGCCGAAGTCTTCAAGGCGCTCGAGCGGCACGTTGCCCGAACGGCTGGCTTCGTAGTGATAGACCAGCAGGCGCTGGGCCGGCGGGCCGGCGCCCATCACCCACATGTAGCTGGTGCTTCGTGCCGGCTTGTCGGGTTCGTCAAGGACCTGGACGGTCGTCTCGTCCATGCCGATGACGGGGGCCTCGAGGATCTGCTCGGTCAGGCGGTTGATCAGCGGCTGGACCAGCTTGCCGCACTGGACCATCCAGTTGGCCAAGGTGGTGCGGTCGAGTTCGACGCCCAGCCGCGCGAACTGCTGGGTCTGGCGGTACAGCGGCAGGGCGTCGACATACTTGGCTGTGGCGATGTAGGCCAGCAGCCCCGGCGCGGCCATCGACTTGCCAAGCGGCTGGGCCGGCTTGGCCGCGGTGGCCACATGCTGCTGGCAGCCCGGGCAGGCGTACTTGAGCCGAACGTGGCGGATGACCTTGACCTGAGCCGGGATGATATCGAGCTGTTCGGAGGTCTCTTCGCCGATGTGTTCGAGCGCCTCGCCATCGTGGGGGCAGATCTTGTCGGACTCGGACAGGTCGTAGACGATCTCTTCGCGCGGCAACTCCGGCGGCAGCGCTGGTCGGCCCCGACGCTGGCGGGAATGCGGCTTGACGGCGACTTCGGGCGCTTCGGTAGCCTCGATCTCCTCGGCTTCGTTGAACAAGCCCAGCTGATCTGCACTGGCTTGCTCGCTGGTGCCAGCAAAGGTCTTGCGCTGGAAAGTGCGGATGATCTCTTCGAGCTGGCGGATGCGCTCGGCGTGGGTTACCAGCAGGGCTTCCCTGGCGCTGAGCTCGTCTTCCTGCTCGCTGATGCGCGCCTGCAAAGTGGCGATCTGATCGGCCGTTGAAGGATCTGCAGAAGAGGCTTTTTGTGTGGCCGACGACATGCAGAAAGTATAGCAGAATCAATAGCATGAGTCACCGCTAATCACTGCATTGGTGGCCGAAAAATGCAGTTGTTGATGGCCCTGCATACGCATCACATCAAAGCCTTCGAGCAGCCAGTTGAACTCGCGCTCATCCCAGCGAATGACGCCATCGGCGTGCTTGCGCGGCCACTTGAACTTGGCCTTCTCCAGGCGCTTGTACCACAGGCAGAATCCGGTCTGATCCCAGTAGAGCACCTTGAGCCGGTCGCGGTGGCGGTTGCAGAATACATACAGGGCATCGGCGAACGGGTCGAGTGCCATCTGCTGCTCGACGATGGCCGCCAGGCCATCGATGGACTTGCGAAAGTCCACCACGTCGCGGTGCAGGTAGACCGTGGGCAGGTCACGAAACAGACGCATCGGCCAGCTCCCGCATCAGTTGCGCTACCCAGCTCGATGAGGCCGACCCCGGCAGAGCCAACGCGACACCGCGCCAGGACACGGCCATCTGGCTGGTTGGCTGCGATGATACCGGCGGCGCGACCGCGACCATGCCCTGGTGCGCATCCGCTTCGCGCAGCGCCTTGCGGCGTCGGTAGAAAGACTTCGTCGTCAGACCATGGCGCTGACAGAACTCAGCCACTGACGCCGCGCCGGCGGCCTGCTGTGCGATCAGCTCACGCCACTGCTCGGCCTTGAGGTAACGTCTGCTCACTTGCTTGCTCCATCGTGGATATCGATGGCGTCAGCATAGTGATCTCTAAGCCGTTGAGAAGGGTGCCGGTTCGTAGGCGCTTACGATGCGACGCGTGCAGGGCACCGAGAGCCGCTACTACCGGGCCACTGGATCGGCGGAAGCCCTCATGCTGAAAGCTGCCGATCTGGGGCAGCAGCATAGGCAATGGAGCAGTTGCGGTTTGCGCGACACGCGCAAGAAGCAGGTGGGGAGTGCCATCATGCGTGGATGAAAGGCGTTTCGGGGGAATGCGCTCTCAAGAAGCTCCGGGAACGGCCAGTTCCCTGGTAGCCCTTACCACCAACAAAACATAAACCGGTCGATCCGGGCGCTCCGCCTATCTGCTTGTCGGGAGATCCGGCCTTCGAACGGCTTTTTGTTGCCCAGAGCGCCGAATCACCTCATTCCGGAAGACAATCTCGGCCCATTCAGCGACCGAACCATTGGCGGCGGCCCCGTTTCAGGCACAAAAATCGTGGGTGTCCTGGTTTTTACCCTCGAAAATAGATGCGACGCGTGCTGGAAACCAAGAGCCGCTGCTAACCGGCGATTGGAGCGGCAGCAACAATCAGGAGGCGAACTTCCCTTGACGAGAGGGCGGCGTCCATATATGTCTCCTAGATTCTGCTTCTTGCCCTAGATGTAGCGCGCAGATTTCAAGGCACGTGTTCGAAGTAGGCCATATCCAACAGCTCCGATCGCGAATGCCAGCAGTAGCAGCGCCCACGAAGATAACGTCGGCACTTGAAAGGTCGAGCTGCCGGTGCCAGCCGCTCCCGGATCGATGATCTGGCCGTCGGTACCGGTCGCGTCGCCGTAGCCACCGTCCGTGAGGCTAAACCTGGCCCGGGCGACTTCGGCCCCAAATACGTCAACGATGTCGAAAATCGCGCTCGGGAACCGGTACCACTTGGTCGTGGACGCCACACCAGGAGTCGTTGGACCGAACTTCCAGTAGCTGGTGTCCTCGGCCCAGGAATCACTGGCATGGTAGAGCACCGTCAAATCAGTACTCATACACGGTACGCGGAACTCGACCAAGCCGTAGGGGAGATTCAACGGCGTGGGATCGAGCGTGTCCTTGGCGACAGCCCTGACATCCCTTAGCTGGCAGGTCGACATCAAGGTGATATAGCCTTGCATCCCCGAGTCGGCGGCCGCCGAGGGGAAGCTCGCTACGTCCGGCTGCGTAGAGTCGAGAATCCCATCGCCGTTGCCATCGCCGGCATTCGGTCCTGCGTCCTCCACCAAGTCATCAATATTGTCGCCATCGCCATCATCTGCTGAAGTCTCGTCATCACGGTTGAGCGCGCCGACATCGACAGGATCCAGTCCGCTATAGGTTGAATCAGCCGATACTGCCGGCGCCGTTACGATTATGTAAGCCTGGTCGGAATCGGCGAGATCGTCGTCAACGCCGGTTATCGTCACTGTTTGCGCGGAATTCCAATCGGCGTTCGTAAACGTCACGGTTGAAGGCAACACCGTGCTTTCGCTTGTATCAGACGAACTGAGGTCGATCGTCACGTCAGCCGTCGGTTCGCTGGAGAGCACCATGGTGAAGCTGTCGCTCGCGCCGCCTTCGTTGGTCACCAAGCCGCTGGCCCGTGAAATCGTTATCGATGACTCATCGTCATCCGAATTGGTCACCGACACATCCGACACGGGAACCCCGTTCCAGACCGGCTCAGCAGAGCTCGTCGCGGAGCTCTGCACGGCATAGGCCTGATCATCGTCGTTGACCGAGTCATCCTGACCGTGGACCGTCACCGTCTGCGCGACATCCCAGTTCGCGCCTGTGAAAGTCAGGGTAATGGAAGACTGCTGGCCACCACCGCCAGTGGAAACCAGCCCCTCGCTGGTATCGCTGGTCGAAAAATCAATCGACACGTCCGCTGAGGGCTCGGAATCGAGCACAACGTCGAAATCCGCCGTACCACCTGCCTCGCTGGTGAGAAGGCCGCCGACTGGGCTAACACTGACCCCGCATTCATCGATCACGGCGTTGCCCAAGATGGTCCCTTCAATGGTTGCGCCGCAGGCATTGGTAAAACTTCCATAGTTTTCAAAAGCGGGGACCGTTCTAAATACGCCCTCATTAACAATATCGCTATAATTTTCAGGATCCGACGCAGCAACGATATCAAACGTGCCTTCATTGGTGAGAAGACTGGCACCATAGAAGCCTCTGCCCGAGGAATCGATCGTAATCGTGCCGAGATTGGTGAAGGGATCGGATTGCGGCCGGAAAACAACGGATCCCGAGAAAGTCACGCTATCTGCCGCAGCCAAAGTTCCACCGATGACGGTGCAAAACTCAGAAGAATTCCAACCGGCTGTGGTTCCAATCGCTGACGCAAAGGACAGACAGCTAGCTTCATCGCTAACTGTATAGTCTGCTGCCTTTGCCTGACCCGCAAACAAGGTGAGCCCCGCCGCAAGAATCATCAAGAACACACGATCGCCGACCTTTTCCATTCTTACCTCCACATGGGATTCGCACCCCATTGAGCCGCCACGGCTTGGCGCGAACTTTAAAAACGTGAATATCCCCAAAAAAGCGTAGCGCCCCATCCCCCAAAATTCAAGGACGGAGGAATCCGCGAAGGGAATCCGGCGGAATCCAGGAGGACTCCTAGGAATCCTAGGAATCCGGGACACCTACGATCTGCAGGAAATCTCCTACAACCAACCGACCGCGACGTTTTCAGGATTCTCCGGCCGCGGGTATTGAGCCACCATGACTCCATGGCCTATCCGCGTAG